>NZ_LSGQ01000033.1 GCF_001675285.1 Elizabethkingia miricola | reverse complement strand
TCTATATACTTTTGAATAGTGTTATAAATTCCCAGAAGGTTATTGTATGGGAATGTGATTTGGTTTGTCCTGAGAAATTAGGACTTTATTAAAAAAGGAGTACTTAAGTACTCCTTAATTTTTATCCTATTTTAATGTCAATATTCTTATTTCTTTCAACCTGATGTTCGTTATGGTCAATTGCATATATTTTAGTTGTTCTATTATTAGTATGTCCAGCTAATTCCTGCGCTTTTTGCAATCCAAACGTCTTAGATACTTGATTCAAGAAAGCGTACTTTAGAGAATATAAAGTTACATTTAACCCTACATATCTTGAATATTTTTTCCAAAGTTTGTAAGCACTTTGTTTATTTTCACGAACATCACCAGGCAGCATATTATGACTGAATATATATTGACCTGCTCCTGATTCATAAACAGCTTCTTTCCAGAGTTCGAAAGAATGCATATTTATTGCTCGCATAGTTCTTATGTGCTTACCTCCTTTTTTTACAGTAATCCAAAATATTCCTTTCTCAAGATCTACATCTTCTTTTTTTACTCCTAGAACTTCTACAATTCTACTTCCGGAATAGAAAAATATAGTTGCGAATCTATGTAAATAATAATGGATATTCCTTAAGGCTTCAAAACGTTCCCAGTCTGTTTTTTCTCTTATTATTTTCTTTACAGTAGGAGTGTGTTCTAATTTTGTTATACCCTTGACAAAATTCTCACCAAAGAAATCTAATTCGGTAAATATTGTAAAGTAAGATGAGATATGTGTTCTTGTTTTATTCACTCTATAATTTGAGTGATTATCATTCATCATTGAAAGGAGTAATTGTTTTATATCTCCTTTGGTAATATCTTGTATATCCTTGGCATTAATTCTAAGTAAAGTAGCATACTTATTAACATGCTTTAGGGTATTAAGTTCGTCTTTCCTAGAGTCCTCAGTCATTTTCTTAGAATTCATTGCAATTTCTAACGCTCGCATAAAGGGAGTGCGAGGAGTTAGTATTAAAGTCTCAGTAACTCCTTCAAATTCTTCTGTTACGGGGTTATACCCTTCGTCGAGTAGCTTTTGCTCTTGTTTCAACAAGAATTTTGTGTATAAGACACGTTCTCCATGATCTTTAATATGATTCATGCCTCTAAAAGCCTTTGGATGAATTACTCCTGACTTGTCGGTATATTCATACCTTACTACCCATTGTTTGCTCACTGATTTTTTTGAAGTCTCCCAGCTAACAGGATAAACCTTCATTTCTGAATACGATTTCATTTTTGCACGGTTTTTTGCACGATTGAAATCAAACAAGAAGAAAACTTTTTTAGAAAAATCCCGCAAACCTAATGTGGAAGGTGGTTTGCGGGAATTGTACCCAGTGCCGGAATCGAACCGGCACGCCTCGCGGCACTAGAGTTTGAGTCTAGCGCGTCTACCAATTCCGCCAACTGGGCCACTCGAAATTGTGAGTGCAAATATAGACATATTTTTGTTTCTGAAAAGAGTTTTTTTAAAAAATTAAAAAACAATTTCCTGCCCGTCAAAAGCCAGCTGGATGTGAGATGGCAGCTCCTGATTCATTTCGTCGTGAAAACCAATATGATGGCTCAGATGGGTGAGGTAAGTTTGCTTTGGCTGAAGCTCTTCCACTAACTCCAAAATCTGAGGCAAAATAAAATGTGCAGGATGTGGATTATCCTTTCGCAGACAGTTAATGATGAAATAATCGAGATTTCTTAGCTTGTCTTTCTCTGCAGCCGATATAGCACTGGCATCGGTAATGTATGCTGTATTTTTAAATTTATAACCGAAAATATCAATTTTATAGTGTGAAACTTCTATAGGAATGATTTCGGTATCTAAAAGTGTAAAAGGCTTATTGTCCAGAAAATGCATTTCAAAAGAAGGAGCCCCCGGATATTTTTCATCAGAGAAAGCATAAGGAAATCGTTTTTTTACTTCGTCTCCTGTACGTTGTCTGCAATAAATGGGCATATCCCTTTTACTCCGAAAGATAATAGGGCGCATATCATCCAATCCAATTACATGATCATTATGCTCATGGGTGAGGAGTACAGCGTCTACATTATGCTCTTGTTGGGTAAGCATCTGCTGCCTGAAATCCGGACCGCAGTCTATCAATATTTTTCTGTTATCATCTGTTGTTACTAAGACTGAAGACCGTAATCTTTTGTCTTTAGGATTCTCCGACAGACAAACAGGATCGGTACATCCAATAGTCGGAACTCCCTGAGAAGTTCCTGTTCCTAAAAATTTAAGACGCATTTTTTGAAGATGGTATTTATTTTGATAAATTTACAAAAAAATAAAAATGTCCCTAATAAAGCAAATTCTTACCCCAAAGCAAAAGGCTTTAAACATAAACTTAGATCCGTCGGTGTACGGAACTTTCGCGGAAATTGGTGCTGGGCAGGAAACTGTTCGGCACTTTTTTAGGGCAGGTGGTGCGTCTAATACGATTGCAAAGGCCATGTCTGCTTACGATAAAGATTTCAGTGACGCGATCTACGGAAAAGAAACAAAAAACAGGTATGTTACCCAGAACCGTCTTAGAAAAATGCTTCGTTATGAAGTTTCTTTGATTGAAGAACGTCTGGACAGAGAAAAAAATCCGGGAAGAAAATTCTTCTCCTATGCCAATACGGTAACAACCATCAATTATGATAAAACCCAAAAAGGACATGGTTGGGTAGGTCTGCGTTTTCAGCTGCATGAAAATGAAGCTTATAATGAAATTGTTATCCATGTAAAATTCAGAGAGAACGATGCGACATTACAGCAGGAAACATTAGGTAACCTTGGTGTAAACCTTATTTATGGGGCTTTTAGATATTCAGATAATCCGAGAAGATTAATAGAGTCTTTATATGACGATATCTCAATAGACAAATTGGAATTGGACATGATAGACTTTAGCGGTCCTGCGTTTGAGTACGTTGATAATCGTCTAATGTCCCTTCAGTTGGTGAAAATGGGTATGACAGATGCTGTAATTTTCAATTCCGAAGGTAATAATATGCTTCCGGCAGATATTCTGTACAAACAGAATATTTTTGCGGTAAGAGGAAGTTTCCGCCCGGTAACACTGGTGAATGTAGATATGTTCGAGAATGGGCTGAAAATGTTCCTTGAAGATAATAATACAACTATTGAAGATACAGAGGTTTTATTCGAGATTACAATAGCCAACTTACGTGCAGCCGGAGATATTGACGAACGTGATTTCCTGGACAGAGTAGACGTGCTTGCAAAACTAGGATACAATGTAATGATCTCTAATTTCTCCGAATACTACCGAATGGTAGATTACTTCAGTAACTATACCAACGGAAAAATTGGTGTGGCAATGGGAGTAAACAACCTGTTGGATGTCTTCGATGAAGAGTTCTATGAACTGCTTCCGGGAGGAATCCTTGAAGCCTTTGGTAAGTTCTTCAAAAAAGGAATGCGTGTATACCTTTACCCATACAAGGATACAACAACAGGAGAGTTACTAAACTCTGAAAACCTTAAAGTACACCCGAATCTTAAAGAATTATATAAATATTTCAAACTAAACAAGCGTATTGTAGATATCAATAGTTTCAAGCTGGAGTATCTGGAAATTTATTCAAGAGAAATCCTGAAGAAAATTGCTCATTGTGAACATGGCTGGGAAGAGCAACTGCCAAATGGTGTTGTAGAGATCATCAAAGAACGCGGAATGTTTGGTTACAAAGAATTAGCTTTCGAAGAATAATGAAAAACTTGAAACAAAGACTTTCCTATTTGCTTGCAGCAGATGAAAGTGTAGAAAACAGACTGAAAAAAGTATGTGTATTACTGGATCAGGAAGTAGCTTACTATAACTGGACCGGATTTTATTTCCGAAACGGAGACAAAGAAGAACTTGTATTAGGTCCTTATGTTGGAGCTGAAACAGATCACACTGTAATTCCTTTTGGTAAGGGTATATGTGGACAGGTAGCTGTTTCCGGAGAAACTTTTGTTGTTCCGGATGTATACAGTCAGGATAACTATCTGTCTTGCTCTATTGATACCAAATCCGAAATTGTAGTACCAATTTTTAAGGATGGTAAAAACATAGGACAAATCGATATAGATAGTCATACTGTTGATCCGTTTACAGATGAAGATACTGAGCTTTTGGAATGGCTTTGTGGAGAAGTAGCTAAAATTTTATAGAATAATAATGTTGGAGCTCCGTACAATTTGTGAAAATTGTGGCAAAAAACTTCCGCCAGATTATGAGGAGGCCATGATTTGTACTTTCGAATGTACCTTTTGTAAAGATTGTGTAGAAAAAGTTCTGGAAAATGTATGCCCTAACTGCAATGGCGGATTCGAGAAAAGACCTGTACGTCCGCGGAGTTTTCTGGAAAAATATCCGGTTAGTGAAAAGGTTATTTTTAAGCCTGTTGATCCGGAGAAATTTAAAGTTATTTTAGAGAAATACAGAGATATAAAACCTTCAGAAAGATAACAGGAATGTGAATGAATATTTATTCCATTTCTTGCAGGTTATAATGCTCTTATTAAATACAATCCCCATAGCTTTTAATCGCTATGGGGATATTTTATTCTGAATCTTATATGACTTAGCGAACTTCTATCGTAGTGACAAGTTCTTTATAATATGCTTCGCATTTCGCAATATGAGTTCCGTACCACGAGAAAGCTTCTCCGTCCACAATCATAATCTTTTTATCCGGATATATAGCCCTGAATTCTTCCAGGTGCTTTTCCTGAAAAGGGTAGGGTTCCGAAGAAAGCATAATGATTTCGGCCTTGTCCAGATCTTGCATTTCGATAACAGGATAGCGCTTCTGTTCAGCGAAAATATTGTCAAAACCCAGCTGCTGAAGCAAATGATGAATGAAAGTATCACTTCCAATCGTCATATAAGGCTTTTTCCAGATCAAATAAGCGACTTTTATTCTTTTATTGAGTTTATACTGATTGAAAATATCGTAGATCTTCAGATTGAATGCCTGAGCCTTTTCTTTCTGATTAAACATATTTCCAAGATTTTTCAGAAAATAATAGTTGTCCTCTATATTCTCAATATTGGTAACCCATACTTTAAAATCAGGCATAAGAGCTTCAACCTGATCTTTCATATTCTCTTCCTTGTTGGCGAGAATAAGATCTGGTTTTAAGGCCCTGATTTTTTCGAGATGAATATTCTTGGTTCCACCGATAACCTCAATATCTTTTACCTGATCTTTAGGATGAATACAAAATTTTGTCCGTCCTACAATATCCGGAATGCCGAAGTCTAAAAGACTTTCGGTAAGAGAAGGTACCAGAGAAATAATGCGCATGATTGGGTTTTATCCCAAATTTACAAAAGTTTTCCGGTTAGTAATAGTCCGGCAACAGTGAAGTAAATAATCAGCCCGGTAACGTCTACGAGTGTAGCTACAAACGGAGCGGAAGACGTTGCAGGGTCCAGCTTTAATCTCTTTAGTACAAATGGAATCATAGATCCTGAAAGGGTTCCCCATAATACAATAAGGACTAAGGATAAAGAAACACTAAGCGCTACATATAACCAGTGTACCCCATAATCGAATAATCCTAAATGTTGCCATGTGTAAATTCTGATAAATCCTATTATACCCAAAATTGTACCCAGGCACAATCCGGAAATAATTTCTTTACGCATTACATACCACCAGTCTTTCAGAGTAATTTCCTGAAGAGCCATGGCTCTGATGATAAGTGTTGCAGCCTGAGAACCGGAATTACCACCACTGGAGATAATAAGCGGTACAAATAAAGCTAATACAACGGCTTTCTGAATTTCGTGGTCAAAATAACCCATAGCAGAAGCTGTAAGCATTTCCGAAATAAAAAGAATAATAAGCCAGGTAGCTCTTTTCTTAATCATTTCTGTCCAGCTGGTTTGGGTATAGGGAAGGTCTAAGGCTTCCAATCCCCCAAATTTCTGAATGTCTTCGGTGGTCTGTTGTTCTATTTCGTCGATGATGTCATCTATGGTTACAATGCCTACAAGGACACCTGCTTCAGTAATAATAGGTAAAGCTGCACGGTCATATTTTTCAAAATAATGAATAGCATCTTCCTTGGTGGTTGTAGTTGTAATCGCAACAAAATGATTATCGATAAGCTCAGAAACTTTCTGATCTTCATCAGCGAGAAGCAGTGTGCCAATAATCATGTCATCGATTAGCCTGTTGTGGTCGTCCACAACATATACGAAGTTCATGGTCTCAGCTTTCTGACCCACTTTCTTTATATGTTGAAAGCAATGCTTTACCGTCCATTCCTTTTTTACCTGAATGTAATAAGGTGTCATCAGACGGGCAATAGAATTCGATTTATAGCCTAAAAGTTTTAGTGCTACCGAACGCTCAGAAGGGTTAAGAAGATTAATAGAGTATTTAATGAGTTCGTCGGGAAAGTCCTCTAATAACTGAGTTCTGTCATCCGGCGTCATTGCATTAAGAATGTCGGCAACATCATTGCTGCCGATACTGCGTATGGTCTCTTCCTGAAAACTGGGGTCCAGATGCGCAAAAACGTCAGCTTTATATTCTTTCGGAACTTTTAAGAACTCCAACAGTCTTTCATCTGCATGAAGTTCGCTTAGTTTTTCAGCTACATCAGCTGGATTTAGAATTGTTTCCATCACAGCAAAATTTTTCGCTGCAAAAGTAACGTGAATTTGTCAAAAAAGTACTATAATGGAATATTATTTTTCTGTAACCTTAGGAAATATACACTCCAAGCATCTTTCTCTTGCGAAATTCTTTGAACATTTTCTGAATAGCTCCGGTAGTTCCGATTTTCACTGAGTTTTCAGCAGAACCAACAAGGCGTCCGTTTCCGCTATAGGTGTCGTAGGCAACTTCCATTACAAAGTCTCCCATCTTATTATAAGCTTTCATACTTACAACAACCTGATTGGAAAGTACATACTTTCCTAGACCTACTTTGAAGTATTTTACTTTTGGCACCACGATAAGATCGGCCATATTGTTATTACAGAGTGTTTTTAGAGTGGGCACATCTATAGTGTCATAAGGCATCGGAGTGTCAATCCTGTTTACCTTTATATTACCCATGCTGTACATTTTATCGGTTACAGCACTGAAAAATGCCTGGTAAGTAGGCTCTTCTATACCTTCAAATTCCGGATAGATCTCAGGATTCAGGTAGACTACTTTACCAATCTTACCCAACTTGATATCATTGTTTACATAACGCAGGCTATCACCAAAGTTAGCACAGCTAACCAGTAGTCCTGTCGTAATAATCGCTAATGTCCCAAAAAGTAGTACTTTTTTCATCTCTTTTACAGAGTACAAAAATACAGCCAATTACTGAGTTTTTGATAAAAAATTATAAAGTTTTTTGAATTATTTGAATTTTAATTTTAAAACAGAATCAGTATTGTGAATGAAGAAATTAGTCGTATATTTGCACCCGAATTACATAATAATCATTTAAATAATATTGGAATGTATTTAACTAAAGAAAAGAAGGCTGAGATCTTCGCAAAACACGGACAATCCGCAACTGACACTGGTAGCTCTGAAGGACAAATCGCTTTGTTCACTTTCAGAATCAACCACCTTTCTCAACACCTTAAAAAGAACCATAAAGATTTCGCTACTGAGAAATCATTGGTAAAATTAGTAGGTAAAAGAAAAAGATTGTTAGATTATCTTAAAAATACTGAAATTGAGCGTTACAGAGCAATCATCGCTGAATTAGGTATCAGAAAATAAGATATAAGAAATTCTGTTAAAGCAACTCGAAAGGGTTGCTTTTTTAATTTTGTAACAAAAACATATTTATGAATCTAACCAAAAACAATATAGAAAAACTTAGTGCTTTAGAGAAAATAGCCAATGGTGCAATGTGGTGGATAGGTTCTATACCTTCTCTTATTGCACATACTATCTTCTTTATAGTAAGCTTTGCACTACCAATTCTGGGGATTGTAGATTTTGACAAAATGCTTTTGGTGCTTACGACTGTTGTTTCCCTGGAAGCTATTTATCTTGCCATCTTCATTCAGATGTCTGTTAACAGAAGTTCAGAAAATATTGAAGATTTGAAAGAAGATGTTGAAATTATTCAGGAAGACATCGATGAGATTCAGGAAGATATTGAAGAAATCCAGGAGGATATCGATGAAATCCAGGAAGACGTTGAAGAGATTCAGGAGGATGTAGAAGAGATTAGCGAAGATGACGACGACGAGGATCATAATGGAAGAGCAAGGGCAGTAATGCTGAAAAGTAAGGTCTCCAGTAATAAGTCCGATATCAGAATTCTGAAAGATAAAATAACAGAATTAGAAAACCTTATTGAAAACCTGAAAAAAGAACAGGGAGAATAGTGTATATTTGGTCCTTTCAGAATCCGGTAATATTTGTTTAGTGAATTGGCTGAGATAGCTATAAAAGTAGTGTGAGAGGGATAAAAGCACTCAATAGTACTTATGTTAAGTTGTTGTTATATTGCACCAGCTTTTTCAGCTAAAACAAAACAAATTCATTACCTTTGCGAACGAAAATTTAAAGAGTTTAAATAATAACATACTCAATACGGAGTATAAAGATGTTTTTTTATGAGTATACCTCAAGCAATTACAGAAAAAATTGTACTAAGAGATGGTCGCGAGATTACCATCGAAACCGGAAAACTTGCAAAGCAGGCAGACGGTTCAGTTGTCGTTAGAATGGGCGACACTATGCTAATGGCTACAGTTGTAGCAAACAAAGAAGCTAATCCGGGAGTGGATTTTCTTCCTCTTACTGTAGATTACAGAGAGAAATTTTATGCTGGTGGGAAAATTCCTGGGAACTTCTTCAGAAGAGAAGCAAGACCTTCGGACCAGGAAATCTTAACAATGCGTTTAGTAGACAGAGTTTTACGTCCGCTTTTCCCTGAAGATTTCCATGCTGAAGTTCAGGTAATGATTTCCCTTATCTCTTATGATGGACAATCTATTCCAGATGATTTAGCAGGCCTTGCAGCATCTGCAGCTATTGCTATTACAGATATTCCTTTCAACGGACCAATGTCTGAAGTTAGAGTTGTAAGAATCGACGGAAAACTTTCAGTTAACCCAAGTTACGAGCAGCTTTCAACAGCTGATATCGACATTATGGTAGGAGCTACAAAAGACTCTATCGTAATGGTAGAAGGGGAGATGAAAGAGATTTCTGAGCAGGAAATGTTAGAGGCAATTAAATTTGCACACGAAGAGATCAAAATTCAGATCGAAGCTCAGGAAAGATTAGCTGCTAAAGTAGGAAAAGCTTTCCCTAAAAGAGAATACAGCCACGAAGATCACGATGAAGAAATTCGTGAGAAAGTATGGAAAGAGTGCTACGACAAAGTATATGAAGTAGCTAAATCTCCATCTAACAAAGAAGAAAGAGGCGAAAAATTCAAAGCTGTTTTAGAAGAATTTTTAGCTCAATATACAGACGAAGAAGAATTAGCACGTGTAACACCTTTTGTTAAAGTATACTACCACGATGTAGAAAAAGAGGCAATGCGTCAGATGATTCTTAACGAAAATATCCGTTTGGATGGTCGTGATCCTAAAACTATCCGTCCGATCTGGTCTGAGGTAGATTACCTTCCTGGGGCTCACGGTTCAGCGGTATTTACAAGAGGGGAAACTCAGTCTCTAACAGCAGTAACTTTAGGTTCTTCTAAAGATGCTAACATGGTGGACAGCGTAATTACGCA
Source organism: Elizabethkingia miricola (assembly GCF_001675285.1). GTDB lineage: Bacteria > Bacteroidota > Bacteroidia > Flavobacteriales > Weeksellaceae > Elizabethkingia > Elizabethkingia miricola. The sequence continues at coordinate 155,892 of NZ_LSGQ01000033.1, read as the reverse complement.
ACACGACGAGAAATTCTTTTTACATTATAACTTCCCGCCATTCTCTACAGGTGAAGCAAGACCTTTAAGAGGTACTTCCAGAAGAGAAGTTGGTCACGGTAACCTTGCTCAGAGAGCTTTGGCTAACGTTATCCCGGCAGAAGTTCCTTATACTATCCGTATCGTTTCCGATATTTTAGAATCTAACGGTTCTTCTTCTATGGCAACTGTTTGTGCTGGTACACTGGCATTAATGGATGCAGGTATCCAGATTTCGCAGCCTGTTTCAGGTATCGCAATGGGATTGATTACAGACCCTAAATCAGGTAAGTGGACTGTTCTTTCTGATATCTTAGGAGATGAAGATCACTTAGGTGATATGGACTTTAAAGTAACAGGTTCAGAAAACGGAATCACTGCTTGTCAGATGGATATCAAAATCCAGGGATTATCTATGGATATCATGGAAAACGCTTTAATGCAAGCTAAGGAAGGGCGTCTTCATATTCTTGGAAAAATCCTTGAAACAATTGATACACCTAGAGCAGATGTTAAACCACACGCTCCGAAAATGGAAATGCTGGAAGTTTCTAAAGACTTCATCGGTGCTATTATCGGGCCTGGAGGTAAAAATATCCAGCAATTACAAAAAGATACAGATACTGTTATCTCTATTGAAGAAATCGGAGAGATTGGAAGAGTTGAAATCGCAGGTACTAACCGTGAGAAGATCAACGAAGCGATTGCAAGAATTAACGATATTACCTTCGTTCCTGTTGTAGGAGAAGTTTACAAAGGTAAAGTTGTTAAGGTAATGGATTTCGGAGCTTTCGTTCAGCTTAAAAAAGGTACTGAAGGTCTTCTTCATATCTCTGAGATCGAATGGAAGAGATTGGATACTGTTCCGTACAAAGAAGGTGATGAAGTAGAAGTGAAATTCATGGGTTACGACGATCGTAAAAAAATGAAGCTTTCAAGAAAAGTACTTCTTCCAAGACCTCCAAAGCCGGAAGGAAAACCAAAAGCTGAAGCAACAGAAGCTAAAACTGAAGGTGACAAACCTGCAGAACAAGCATAAAAATAGAAATTACATTATAAATGTAGAAAAGCCGAAATAAATTTCGGCTTTTTTTGTGATCAATTAAGCCACATAGAAACATCGTGTTTTAGTATTAGATTAAAGATAAAGCCACCTTCAATACTAACGCAGGATGTGTATAATGAATGTGTGAAATTTTACTTTCCTATATGAAATTTTTTATATTGACTATTCTATATAGCTATATAGTTTTATAAAACCTTACCATGCTTTTATTTTTTATTTGGCGTGAAAGTTGTACCTTATTGCTGAAAAACAAAATATTATGAAAAGAATAGTAAGAGCGGCTTTAGCCTTTTTGATCCCAATTGCAATTGAATTTGTTATAAAAAAGATTACTGAAAAGCGTAAAGATAAAAGAGATCAGTCTCCGGCAACTTTACCCAATTCATAATTGATAAAATAAGAAATAACTCCTGAATTTTTCAGGAGTTATTTTGTTTCAAAATTATATCAAAGACTTAATATCTCTCCTAATACTAACTAAATGAAGTCATAGAATGTATTCTGTCTCGACAGAATTTTCTGATCATCGGCATTTAGCCATTTCTTCAGAATAGTAGCATATACATTCCGAAAATCTTCGGTGTAGATAAGATCTCCGTCATTTAGTCTTTCCAGATTAGACAATGGATTTAACAGGCCTTTTTTCTTTAGCCCGCCACTAATAAGAAACATCTGATTAGCTGTTCCGTGATCTGTTCCTCCGCTGGCATTCTGAGCTACACGTCTGCCAAATTCAGAAAAAGTAACCAATAATACATCCTGAAATCTGCCGTTGGCTTTTAGATCACTTATAAATGCTTTTACAGCATCGTTGATCTGAGTAAACAGATTTTTTTGTGTCTGAAGCTGGTTAACATGAGTATCAAAACTTCCTACAGACAGATAGTATACTTGTGTGTTGATATCTGAATTTATAAGAGAAGCAATCGTTTTAAAATCTTTGCCCAGTCCTGTGGTAGGATAGGTAGACGAAGCTGGCTTTGCCTTTGTGTTATCAAGAATATAAGATGCATTACTAATGGTATTGCCTAAAGTCTGATAAAGGTAATCCACCACCTGCTCATCATGAGAATGAGAATCATTTAACTTTTTATAGAAAGCCTCATTACTCGAATTAAACAGTCTTTTAGGGTCTGTAACTGCTATTGCCTTATTCTGTGAACCTTTCAAAGCAAGACTCAGCATATCGTCTATTTCCAGAGCTTGGGTTGGATGCGCGCAGGTATGACAGGCTTCATCCAGGTAGCGGCCCAACCATCCGGTTTCCCAAAAATCTTTTGAACTGCTGGCAGACTGCCAGATGTCCATACTTCTGAAGTGTGATTTGTCAGGATCGGGATAACCTACATTGTTCAGTGCTGCAAGTTCCCCGTTATCATATAATTCCTTAAAGAATGTCAGAGACGGATGTATAGAAGCTTCGTCAGTTAAAGAGAGTGCATCTTCTTTGCGGATAGATATGCCATTTCGGTTTTTATAGTACAGGTCATTTCTTACCGGTATAATTGTATTCAAGCCGTCATTACCTCCGCTAAGCTGGAGAACGACAAGTATCTTGTTCTGTGTCGGGAGTGCCTGCGGCAATTCCATTGCTTTCAGAAATTTAGGCATCATAAGAGATGCGCTGGCTAATGAGCTTATTTTAAGAAAATTTCTACGATTGATCAGCATAATATCAGGAATTTAGCATAGTTGGTATTCAGGAACAGACATAAGATTAATAACATCTGCCTCAAATGATTTTCCGGAATATTCTTTAATAACATTTGAAGAAGAAGCTACTTTTTTCTGGAGAAGCAAATCTGCAAGATTCTGATCTTTCAATACAGTTTCCGCCTGTGTCCAGTTGATATTTGCTTTTGCATTCTTTGGATTAAAATGTTGCTTTTGTCCCATATAAGTGTCATCATCCTCTTTAGGTTTATATACCATAGGAATAATGCCACTCCATATTTGTGGTATCTGCATTCTTAGGAGTAGGGTACTGCTGTCTATCCAGTTGGTACCACTTGGCCACCCGGCAACGTTGGGTGGACGGAAGATAACCTGCCCGAGCAGGTTGCCATAGTTAATAATAACTTCCGGTTTTTCAAAGCTTAATGGCAAAGTACGTTGTATGCCTACAAATAATTCTATAGGCGATTTTATTCTGGTACCGATATTAGCCTCATTATAGAACCATTTCGAAGTAAAAATATGATCAAATAATTTGGCAATATTATAATTGCTTTTATAGAAAACTGCGGCCATTTCGTCTACAATCTGATCGTTGATATTTTCATTCACAAAGAAGCGGTAGATTTTGCCCGCTATAAATCTGGAGGTTGCTTTTTGCTGCAGAATAATATTCAGGATATCGTTTCCGTTAAAGTTTCCGGTTTGCCCCAGAAAAGTTTTCTCAGCATCATCATGAAGCTTTGGTCTTTCCTGAAAAATTCCCGTTTTATCATAACCCCATCCTGTGAAAGCTCTTGCAGCTTCTTTTATATCTTTTTCGGTATAATGACCTCTGCCCATTGTAAACAGTTCCATGACCTCGCGCGCAAAATTCTCATTTGGGTGGCCTTTTCTGTTTTGCTGGTTATTCAGAAAGCTCAGCATAGATGCAGATTGGCTAACTGCTTTTAGCAGGTCTCCAAAATTTCCCAGAGCTTTATGTCGTACAATGTTCAGTAGATCCTGATTAAAATTACTGTTTTGGATACGGGAAGCAAAATGTCCCATCCAGAAAAAAGAAACCTTTTCTCGAAGTTGCTGCGGTGAATATGCCATTTTGTCTATCCAGTCCAGAGCGATCTGATTGGTCTGCATATTCAGCTGCTGGTTTCTGAGCTTTCTGGCCTCCGGATCGTTTTTAATATTACCATCCACAAGCAGATTGCTATCGTCCACAACTTTTATTGCAGGGACATCAGCTTCTGTAGAATCTGCCAGAATTTGTTTCCATAGTTTCAGTGTGTCAAAACTGAGTAGATTAAGACTGTCACTTTTGGGACCAAAGCCTGCCCGCCACAACAGATGTTTATTTTTTACAAAATTTGTGAGCATATCGCTTTATTGTTTTTGGTATGATTAATATTAAACGTTAAGGTTAAAGATTAAATTGCTTTAAGTTTTTATAAAAATATATAAAAAACAGGTCTTTTTTATAATACTTAAACATGAGTTGAAGTCTGATGGATAAAGGTTTTGTTAATGTTTTGTTAATTTTGGCACGCTTTTTACAGGTGTATAGTAGTAAAATTTAAAAAAATAGATGTTATGAAAATGATTAAGCAAGCAGCTTTAGTAGCTGGTATTTTCGCAGCAGGGTTAGTAAGTGCTCAGAGTGCTGATATGAATAATATGCTTAAAGTAGGTGTTAACGGTGGTGTTTCTACCGGAGGTAACACTTCTGCAAACGTAGGGTTTGATTTATCTTACCAAAATATTGTAACTCCTGGTTTCGGATTAGGTATTGCAACGGGGTACAACCAGTTTTTCGGAAAAACTAAAACTTTTTCGCCAGGTGGGGATGTTAAATACAATGACTTTGGAGTAATTCCGGTTGCTGCATTACTAAGATATTACCCTGCTCGTACAGGTTTCTATGGTGGAGCAGACTTAGGTTACGGATTTATCGTAGGTAAAGACAATGTAGCAAAAGATGGTTCTTCTCGCAACGCTGAAATGCCAAATGGCGGTTTCTACTTGAAGCCTGAAATTGGTTACCACAACCAAAACTGGAACTTCTTTGTTCACTATACTAAAGTATTCACAGGTAGCAAAGGACAGATTGATGATGTTAAATTCAACGCCGGAACAATTGGCGCTGGTGTAGCATACAACATTCCATTAGGTAAATAGTTTTTTAATATTTAATAGCAAAAGCTCTCCCTTTTTTGGGGAGAGCTTTTTTGTTATATAGAAATAAATATCGCTTGAAATTGATTTTGGAGTATGCTATAACCTGTTTGCAGTCAATGATTTGTTTGCTTTTTTAAGGTATGATGTTTTTTTATATTATATGAACAAAATGTTAAGTGCTTTTTTTATATTTTTGGAAAAATAATTATTTAATATGGAGTTAATGAGGTTTCCATTGCACCTTCCTGGTTGGAAAAATGCTGATAATGACGGACTTTCGGTAATTGCAACAGATATTGGAGGTACCAAAACAAACTTGGGATGGTTTGTTTCTGAGAATCATAAAATGGTATTAAAAGAAGAAGCTACCTATCCATCAAGAGATTATAGCTCCTTTAGTGATATTATCAAAGACTTTATCAAAAATTATAAACTGGAACTTCCGGATGTTTTGTCAATCGGTGTAGCAGGACCGGTTGTGGATGGTAAATGTATCACTACAAATCTTCCATGGTCTCTGGATGTGTCATTGTTGAAAAATGAACTTCGTATTAACCGTGTGGAAATGATCAATGACCTGGAGGCTACAGCTTATGGATTAGCAGAGGTAAACGATGGTTATCTGGCAACAATTCACAAAGGAAATCCTAATATCGACGGTAACGTGGCTATTCTGGCTCCCGGAACAGGTCTTGGTGAGGCTGGGTTATTTTGGGATGGCAAAGCTCTAAGACCATTTGCGACAGAAGGCGGCCATTCAGAATTTTCTCCAAGAAATAAAACAGAGGTTGAATTTTACGAATACCTGAACTCTATTTATGGTATTGTAAGCTGGGAAACTGTAATCTCAGGTCCTGGAATTTTTAATATTTACAGATTCCTGCGCGATGTGAAAAAACATCCTGAACCAGCATGGCTTACTCAGAAATTTGAGGAAGAAGGAGACCCGTCAGCAATTATTAGTCATACAGCAATGCGTGAACTGGATCCTACATGTTCTCTTGCAATGGAGATGTTTGTGGACTTTATGGCACGTGAGGCGACAAACCTTGTACTAAAGCTAAAAGCAACAGGCGGATTATTATTAGGCGGTGGTATTCCTCCGAAGATTTTTAATTTGCTGAACAAAGATAAATTCCACCAGAATTTTATCGTAAGTGATAAAATGGAACATATACTAAAAGATATTCCGATCTACTTAATCCTGAATAGTAAAACTGCTTTAATGGGAGCTGCTTACTATGGAGCTTATGGAAGAGCGTAAAAGGTGAAAATGCAGTTTTTATAGTCATTGTTGAAAACTTATCATAGGATAAGGCAATCGTCTATAAAAAAGGTATACTTTTGCATCAACATAAATTCAACACATGAAAAAGTTAGGTTTTCTATTATTAATGACAGCAGGTTTGGCATTTGGACAAACCAAAAAGGTAGTTGGTTCTGATATCCAGTGGTGGGGCTATAAAGTGATGAAGTCTGATGCTTCTTCACATTATGGTAAAGTAAATCTGAAAAGCGGTAATATCGTTTTGAAAAACAATCAGGTTGCAGGAGGTACTTTCGTATTAGATATGACGAGTATCAATGCTACTGATGTTGCTGGTGAAGATCAGCAAAAACTAAACGGACACCTTAAAAATGGTGACTTCTTTGAGGTTGAAAAATTCCCGACTGCAAGCTTTACAATTACTTCTGTAAAAGCTAACAATGATAAAGTATACAACTATGTAGTAAACGGGAACCTTACTGTAAAAGGTAAAACTGAAGCTATCTCTTTCCCTGCAAGAATTAATAATAGCAAAGGACAGGTAAGCATCGTGTCTAACAAGTTCTCTTTCGACAGACAGAAGTTTGGAGTAAACTATAAAGCTGGAATGAAAGATGTTGTTATCAAAGATGATATCGATATGCTTGTAAAAGTGACTGCGAAATAAATAAAATATAGTTAGTATTTTTAATGAAACGGGAAGTAGCCTCTACTTCCCGTTTTTTTATTATATTTTTGTAAACATGATACTTACCAGACCACAACTATTGAAGCCAGGAGATACTGTTGCTACCCTTTCTCTTTCATGGGGTGGGGCTGGAACTTTTCCGCCCAGATATGAAGCCGGAAAAAAACAGCTGGAAGATGTTTTCGGACTCAATGTCATGGAAACAAAAAATGCCCTGAAATCTGCTGATTATATTTATAAAAATCCTCAGGCAAGGGCAGAAGATTTAATGGAAGCTTTCTCGGATTCATCTGTGAAAGCCATTATTTCCAATATTGGTGGAGATGATAGTCTCAGGACGCTGCCTTTTACAGATCTTTCAATAATCCGCAATAACCCTAAAATATTTCTGGGATTTTCAGATACAACAGTTACCCATGTGGCTTGTTACAAAGCAGGTTTAACTTCTTTTTACGGAACATCAGTATTGGTTGGTTTTGCCGAAAATGGAGGTATGCATCAATACCAGATAGAGGATATTAAAAGAACTCTTTTCTCTGCAGAACCTGTAGGTCAGGTTTTACCTAATCATGACGGATGGACTACGGAATATTTAGAATGGGGAGAACCGGAATTACAGAATACTAAACGTAGCCTTGTAAAAGACAGTCAATGGAATTTTCTGCAAGGCACAGGGAAGGTTAAAGGTGAGCTGATTGGTGGTTGCGTAGATGTTTTGGAATTTTTGAAAGGAACGGATTTCTGGTTTTCAGAATCTGACTGGGATGGAAAGATTTTATTCCTGGAAACTTCAGAAGAGATGATGTCTCCGCTTCAGTTTTGCCGGGCATTAAGAAATTATGCTGCACAGGGTGTTTTTAATAAAATTAGCGGACTGATTTTAGGAAGACCTTATGATAATAAATATGTTCAGGAGTATAACGAAATATTATTGCAGGTTATAAGAAACGAGGAGGGTAGGGATGATCTGACTATTGTAACTGAAATGAATTTTGGACATACCTGCCCCGTATTTACAATTCCTTACGGTGTAATGGCGGAAATTGATAATGAAAGAAAAACATTTAGTATTTTGGAAAGTGGAGTAACCTTATAAAGGAGTTGCTTTCGGTTTATATTATATTTGTAGTTAAATGCAACCTCAGGATTCTAAAATAAAACTCTATATCATAAGCGGGCTGGGAGCCAATGCGCGTGTATTTGACAAAATAACTTTTAGCGAAGATATTGAACCTGTTTTTATCGATTGGCTTATGCCGGAGAGGGATGAAAAATTTGATCATTATATTTCCAGAATGGCAGAAAAAATAGATGACAGCAAAGCGTTTTATTTATTGGGTTATTCTTTTGGTGGTGTCTTGGTACAGGAAATTCATAAACTGAAACCCGCTAAAAAAATTGTTATTCTGGGGAGTATTAAATCCTGTCATGAGAAATCCAGGTTTTTTAATTGGAACCAGCTATTGCGGCTATACAAAGTAGTTCCGATGAGTTTTTTCTCCAATAAGAAAGCCATTTCCTATGCCTTTTTCCGTAAAGCCAACGATAAAAGAATAGATAAGCTGTATGAATACTTTACAGTCAGACAGCCTTATTATCTGAAATGGTGTATTCATCAGATTTTAAACTGGAAAGGTGAGGAGCAAAAAGAAGTTGTTCAGATTCTGGCTGATAAGGATGTGGTATTCCCTGTGAAAAATTCTGCTCCTGATTATATTATTAAAGGGGCTTCTCATTTATTCCCCGTAACCAGAGCAAAGGAAGTATCGGATATTTTACGGAAAGTTTTTAGTTGATATAATTTCAAACAGTCGGATAGAACCTTTAAAAAATAACTTCTCGATACAAAATTCTTTCAGAATTTCACTTGAAGTGATGCGGCATCACATGGTATAGAAATATAATTTCTAAATAAGGCTTCGACATGCTTAGCCTGACACTCCTGAAAGAAAGATGTTTAGAATTAGAAATATCACTCTGAGTGAAGTTTGTAGTGAGCTTGAGGAACTATCGAAGAATATTGAAAATAAAATTTAAATAAGCTTATAATATTTATTATAAAACCTCGTCAGTTCGAGTGCGGAATGAAATGCAGCGTATTAAGAACCACTTAATAATTTAGCATATTTCCAAATTTTCAAATTCACCTGCTATAACCCATATTTATCATTGACTACCTGTAGATAAAATGCTAAATTTGTATAAATTCAGATTATGCAATCGATTAGTGTTTTTGAAATTATAAAAGTGGGTATAGGTCCTTCCAGTTCTCATACTATGGGGCCATGGAATGCAGCAGAAATGTTTCTGGATCATATCCGTCGCGAATATAAAATAGCAGATGTAAAAGAAGTTTTTGTAGAATTCTTTGGTTCACTGGCTAAAACGGGAATAGGACACGGTACTGATATTGCCGGGATGATGGGGCTGAGTGGTGAAGATTTTAAGTTAATAGATACTTCTAAAATAGATGATAAAGTAGCTGAGATAAAAGAATCTCAAAAGTTAAATCTTGGTGGAGAGCATGTGATTCCTTTTGTATATGGACATCACTTAATCCTGAATATGGAAAGAGCTCTGGACTTTCACCCTAACGGAATGATTTTCCGTGCTGTTTTCAATAATGGTGAGGAAATATCCAAAGATTATTATTCCGTAGGTGGTGGATTTGTAGCGACGCAAGAAGAAAATTCAATAGAAAATAACTGTGTTCGTACACTTTATCCATGTCATCATGCCGAAGATATTAAAAAATATATAGACAAACTAAGCCTTAACAGGATTTCGGACCTTATTCTTTTAAACGAGGAATCATGGAGATCAGAAGAAGAAACCCGTAAGCAGGCATTGTATATCTGGCAACAGATTAAAGAATGTATTTACAAAGGAGTAAACCGTGAAGGTATTCTTCCAGGCGGATTGAATGTGACGCGCCGTGCAGCAGGTATTAACAGAAAGCTTTTGGGTGATAAAGTTTATAAAAATATAAATGAATGGTTCCAGCTAGTTGTAGATGCCGAAGAAACTTTCAGTACAATTAATAAATGGGTAAGCTGCTTTGCACTGGCAGTAAATGAAGAAAATGCTTCTTTTGGAAGAATTATCACTGCACCTACAAATGGTGCCAGTGGCGTAATTCCTGCTGTTTTAATGTATTCACAGTGCTTTACTGAGCATATTTCAGACGATGATATTGTAAGATTCTTAATTGTAGCCGGAGAAATAGGAACACTATTTAAAAAGAATGCAACAATTTCGGCAGCAATGGGAGGTTGCCAGGCGGAGATCGGAGTATCTTCAGCAATGGCAGCAGCCGGATTAACAGAAATTATGGGAGGTTCACCAAAACAGGTATTACAGGCAGCAGAAATCGCAATGGAACACCATTTAGGATTAACATGTGATCCTATCGGAGGGCTTGTTCAGATTCCATGTATCGAAAGAAATTCAATGGGAGCTATAAAGGCTATAACGGCTTCTAATATTGCATTGGAATCTAATCCGGATAATGCGAGAGTTTCATTGGATCAGGTGATTAAATCGATGTGGGAAACTGCCTTGGATATGAATACCAAATACAAAGAAACATCGGAAGGTGGGCTTGCTGTGGCAGTGAATGTCGCAGAGTGTTAATAATACAAAGAAGAAGATAATGATGAAAAGATTAAAAGGATTATTGGTTCTGGCTTTAGGTTTTACAGGACTACAGGTTTTTGGACAGGAGAATCCTGATGTTAAAATTGAGAAACTAAAAGATAATCTGTATGTTTATACAACCTATAATACCTTTAAAGGAACTAAATATGCGGCTAATGCGGTATATATGGTAACGGATAAAGGAGTAGTGGTGATAGACTCTCCATGGGGAGAAGATAAATTTAAAAGTTTTACAGACGAGATTTATAAAAAGCACGGAAAGAAAGTCATCATGAACATTGCTACCCATTCTCATGACGATAGAGCCGGAGGTCTTGAATATTTTGGTAAACTAGGTGCAAAAACTTATTCTACTAAAATGACAGATTCTATTTTAGCAAAAGAGAATAAGCCAAGAGCAAAGTACACTTTTGATAATAATAAATCCTTTAAAGTAGGAAAGACTGAGTTTCAGGTCTATTATCCGGGAAAAGGTCATACAGCAGATAATGTGGTGGTATGGTTCCCTAAAGACAAAGTATTAGTGGGAGGCTGCATTGTAAAAAGTGGTGATTCGAAAGACCTTGGGTTTATTGGAGAAGCTTATGTAAACGACTGGACACAGTCTATACACAATATTCAGCAGAAATTTCCCGATGTTCAGTATGTTGTTGCAGGTCATGATGACTGGAAGGATCAAACATCAATACAGCATACATTGGATTTAATCAGTGAATATCAACAAAAACAAAAGGCTTCAAATTAATGAAGCCTTTTTCCTTAATTTAAACTGAACGCTTGACCTGGCAACTGTAGCAGCCTGGTTTGGCATTGTGGATGTGGATATAGTCAATATCCGTATTTTCGAACCACTGATGTAAAACATTTTTAAGTTCTGTCCCGTTTAGAACATCAGCTTGTATCATTGTATCATTTTTATCATAAGCACGAAGGGATAAAAGTCTTCTTGTAAGCATATCCGGGATTTCATTTTCCGCTATTTCTTTTGTCTGGGCATTCTCACGAATAAAAATGGCTCCTGCTGAATTATAGGGCGAATTGGTTTTTAAATGCTCGAATGATAATAACAAAACACTTTCTCCAATTTCTGCATCCTCCAGACTAACACGACAGGGGAAAGCATTGGCTTTATCAACTGTTTTCCGGACAATATTACGCTTTGCTAACTCCTCGTCTGACAAAGCAAATAATGGGGAGAATATCTCGTGGTTTAGTCCCTGGATTTTAAAATTTGTACTCATTCTTTTTTCTGACAAATTTTGCTCAAAACAGAATGTTTTACAACCCGATTCTTGCTTATTCAGCTTTTTCGAATACCTATTTCAGGATTCCTCTTATTTTATTTGCTTTAAGAATTAATTCCTCCAGATATTCATAATTCTCCTTTTCCAGTGCCGATTTAAATTTTCTCAGCTGGGAGATATGCTCGTTTAGAACATCCAGTACATTCTCTTTATTTTGCCTGAAGATAGGTACCCACATTTCCGGATGCGATTTCGCCAGACGTACCGTACTCGAGAAACCGGTGCTTGCCAGCTGAAAAATAGTATCTTCCTCTTTCTCTTTTTCCAAAACGGTATTGGCAAGCGCATAGGAAGTAATGTGTGATATATGGCTGATATAAGCTGTATGGATATCATGATCTTCGGAATCCATGTACAAAAGATTCATTTCGAGTGTACCATAAACTCTTTGCACAAGTTTTACAGCATCTTCTGCCGATTCTTCCTGATTGCATATTACGGCCGCTCTTCCGGTAAAAGCATCTGCCATTGCGGCTTTAGGTCCGCTGTTCTCGGTACCCCACATCGGATGGGTTGCAACATATCTGGAACGGTTTGGATGGTTTTTAATAGCTTTTATAATACCATCTTTTGTAGAACCTACATCCATTACAGTCTGTTGATCATTTAATAAATCCAGTATGTTTGGAAGAATCATCCTGGCCGCATCTACAGGGATAGCAACAATAATCAGATCAGCGCTTTTTACACCTTCTTCAAAAGGCATATAGTCGTCTATAATCCCTAAAGATTTAGCTTCTTTTAGATGTTCTTCATTCTTGTCGATTCCAATAATTTTAGAGGCAAGTCCTTTTTGTTTTAATTTCAGGGCCATCGATCCGCCGATAAGCCCGGTTCCAATAATACTGATATTCATGATTCTGTTTTCTTTATTATACTAAAAAAATGAACCCTGTCTTATAAGGACAGGGTTCATTAATATTTTGACATATCATTCTTGTCCTAACGGTCGTTAAGATTAGAATAATAATATGCGTTGTTCATTTTCACGAGGCTAAATTAGAAATTAAGGATGAGGTGACAAAATTTTTTATTCAAAAAATATTAGTTCCTTTTAAAATTTGTGTAAAGTCAATTCTATTTGGTAAGGTCAAAATAAGCAGCACTTATGAAATTTGAAATATCAGAAGCAACCAAAGAATGCGGATGTATTTTTTCTGTTGCTAAATCTCCGGCCAGTCCATGTAAATAGGTGCCTAAAAGGCAGGTTTCATGGGATGAATAACCTTGCCCTAAAAGTGAAACAAGTATTCCCGAAAGTGTGTCTCCGGAGCCTGCAGTTGCCATCCCCCAATTACCTGTAGAGTTGAAATAGCAATTGCCATCTGACAATATACTGGCGGTATAAGCTCCTTTTATTAATATATTGATTTCATATTTTAAGGCGATATCTCTTACTTTTTCAATTTTTTCAAAGTCATCTTTCCAATCACCAATCAGTCGCTGTAGCTCTTTTGGATGTGGTGTTAGGATGGAATCTTTTGGAATATGCCTGAATGGATCTTCGTATTTGGATAATAGATTAAGAGCATCTGCATCAATAACAAACGCCATATTAGGATTATTTATAAGACATTTCAGGACTGTTGTACCTGTTTTATTATGTTGTCCTATTCCCATTCCGATAGCTACAGCCTGATAGCCGGAAATCTCCGGGATAGTGGATAGATACTCTTCTTCGGAGTCTGTAAGACACATGGCTTCGGTTATGCTGTTTTGTGCAATAGTATAGCCGCATTTCGGAACGTATACAGTGACCAATCCACTTCCTGTTTTTAAAGCAGCTTTTGCACTTAATATAGGAGCGCCTATTTTACCAAGACTTCCGCCAATCACCAGGACATGACCGAAGCTTCCCTTATGCGAAAATTTGGAAACAGACTTTAATAGTGCCTGGATCTTATTTTTTTCTGTAAAGTAATAAGATGATGTGAAGCTATTTCTGGTAGCTTCATCAAGATCTATTTTTACAATAGAAAAATCTTTTAAAAACTGGTATGATGAGGGAAATAGAAAACCTAATTTAGGGATCTCGAAAGTAAATACATGTTCGACTCTAAGGCATGGATAGTTTTCTTCCATAGGATGATCTGCAATAAAGCCCGATGGAAGATCAATAGAATATATATGCCGAGGTAAAGAACTTTCAATTTGCCGAAAAATAAGATTCCATTCCGAATTCAGTGGAGAATGCAATCCATTGCCGAAAATAGCATCGATAACGATACTTCCTTGTGGAATTTCAAGAAGACTGTTTTCATTGAATAATATAACATTTAAGCCTATATTCTTTAGACGCTTCTGATTCTCAATATTGCTGTCCGAATAAGTGTCTGATTGAAGAAGAAACACTGTAATATTGAAATTTTTCCGACGTAAAATTCTGGCTATTGCAAGGCCGTCACCACCATTGTTTCCCTTTCCGCAGAATATGCTAAACGAGAGCCGCAAACCTTTTGCTTTGTGTAAAATGGCATCTGTAACTGCTTCGGAGGCACGTTCCATTAATTGCCATGAAGAAATATTCTGAATGGCAATAGTTTCCTGATCCAGAAGCTTAATTTGATCGGAGTTTAGGATTTTCATAACTTAAAGGTAAGGATTACCTAAAGTAAATCAAATTTTTAATCCAATAAAGCCCAGATCAGCTTTTGTAATTGATAACAGAATTGAATCTGAATAATTTGACGTTGCTCTGTATTTTGATTCTTTATGTATATTCTTAAATTGAAGAGCTTTCTAAGTATTAACCTTCATAAAAGACTTGTGATTATAAATAAAAATGACCGGAAGAAATTCCGGTCATTTGTTTATGATTAATTTATCTTTTTGATGTTGATAAACTGAGCATTTTCCTTGCACTTTTCATACTGTACTTCATATACAGGTTTTTTGGAAGGGTAGAAAAGCAAATACTTTGGACAAGGCTGCTTTTGAGCTTCACTTCTATCAAAGTCTATTTTTCCTTTGCTTACAATACTGTCCTTTAGGAATTTTTCATTCAGGTTCAATGCCTTTAGTTCTTGCTGGAAATCCGGAGAAAGAACAAAGTCTTTTGTAAGGGTTTCAGCAACCACACGGTCATTTGGAAAATATGAACAACTGGTTCCTTTTTGGTTTAGAATAAAGAATACAATGATGATGCCCGGAATAAGGCCTATTAAATAAAATCTGAATCTCCGCATTTAGAAAATTAAAAGGTTGATATCGTGGTACTGCATTCCGAATTTGTTTGCAATAGCCTGCTTCGTAAGTCTGCCTTTGTACATATAAAGGCTCTGCTTCATTTCACTATTTTTTACCAGAACATTTTCGAAACCGCCTTCCTGATCAAAATCCAGTAAGTAGCTTAAGAAGAAATTACTTATAGCTTTTGTCGTTGTTCTGGACATACGGGAGGTAAGGTTAGGCAATCCGCAATGGATAACACCGTGCTTTATAAAGGTAGGTTTAGAAAGAGTGGTAAGTTCTGATGTTTCGACACTTTTACCATTGTCTACAGTAACGTCTATAATTACGCTGCCCTTTTTCATATGCATTACCATATCCTCGGTAACGATAGGGAACATATTAAGTCTAGGTAATGCACCGATTACAACATCTGCACGTCTCAGGCTCTTTTTCAATTCTTTTGGATCGATAATAGAAGTAGGTACTCTGCTGTCTACCATCACATTCAGTCTTCTTAGTTTGGATAAAGAGTTATCGAATACTTTTACGCTGGCACCTAATCCAATAGCTGCTTTTGTTGCATATTCACCTACAATTCCTGCACCCACAATTACAACCTCTGTAGGTCTTACCCCAGTGATCCCACCAAGCATTTGTCCATTGGTTTGTGCAAGAAGCTCGGAAGAGTAAAGAATAGAAACCGTACCGGCAATCTCTCCGATAAGACGCACAAGAGAATACTGCTTGTACTCATCCATAATATATTCGAATGCAATTGCATTGATTTTCTTTTCGGATAATTTTTTGAAGTATTCTTTGGAGCTCAGATTAATCTGTAATGCAGAGATAATATAAGAACAAGGCTTAAGGAATTCTATCTCTTCCAGTGTTGGCGGATTGATTTTCAGAATAATATTCTGATTAAATACTTCCTGAGTGTCTGTTGTCATTTCTGCACCAGCCTCGGCGTATTGCAAATCGGTAAAAAAAGAACCTTCTCCTGCACCATTTTCCATAATAATGCGGTGGCCGGCCTGTACTAATACCTGTACTGCATCGGGAGTAAGACAAAGTCTTTTTTCGTCAAGACATGTTTCTTTCGGAATTCCGATGCTGAACTTTTTTTCCTTTCGTACAATTTCTAATTTCTCTTCCTTGGGAATGAGTTCTTTTTCTGTGAAAGGTGTAAAAATTGTTGTACCCATTTTCTAACTTTTATATCAATCCTTATAACAAAGATAGGACTATTTAAATTTTATTGTTCTTGTGTTATCAGAATTTGTGATTTCCATTTCGTGGTGTGGCAGATCAGAAATTTCATCCTGAAATATCTCAGGCCATTCAATAATACTAAGGAAGGCATTGTCCAAATAATCTTCGATGCCAATGTCGTATACTTCTTCTAAGTTGCGCAGCCTGTAAAGGTCAAAATGAAAAATTTTGCCTTTTGGACTCTCATATTCATTTACAATAGAATAAGTGGGTGAGGTAACTTCGTCGTTACTTCCCAGAGATTTTACAAGCTGTTGTGTAAAGGTCGTCTTTCCTGCTCCAAGATTACCTTTCAGGAACAGGATATTATGCTTCAGATGTTGCTTGATTTTCTCAGCAACTTCCTGCCATTGTTCTATGGAAGAAATTTCAATTTCCAGCATTTTTTATTCTTTAATCCTGCAAATTTGTATTTTTTAATGTTACAAAACAAAAAAGCCGGGTAAATTATTTACCCGGCTTTTATCATTTTGGCTGTAAAGGCGTTTGTTTACAGTATGTTTCGGTATTTTAAATTTTGTCTTGTTTATTTCGGTTCCAAAATAGCAATCGGAATAATTACTTCTTCCAGAGAAATTCCACCATGCTGATAGGTATCCCTGTAATAGTTGACAAAATGGTTGTAATTCTTAGGATATGCTAAGAAAGTATTGTTCTTGGCAAAAATATATTTGGAGCTAAGATTTCCTTTTGGCAAGAATAGTTTCTCAGGGAAATCTATTGCCCATACATCTTTGTCCTCGTATGTTAAGCTTTTTCCGGTTTTGTAACGGATGTTGGTGGATGTCTCACGGTCACCAATTACTTTACTTGGTTTTTTTACGTAAATAGTACCATGATCTGTTGTAATTACCAGTTTAAACTTGTTTTCCGCAGCAAGTCGGATAATCTTCATCAGAGAAGAATTCTCGAACCAATGCTCGGTTAGCGAGCGGAAAGTTTTATCATCACGAATAAGCTGGTCAACGATAACATTGTCAGTTTTAGCATGAGAAAGAATATCGATGAAGTTGTAAACAATCACTAAAAGGTCATTGTTTTTATGCTGATTAAAGTCTTCGTAGATTTTTCTCTCAAAGTCAGCATTTAATATTTTTAGGTACTTCAGGTGTTTGCCGGATAATCCTAAACGCTTCATCTGATCTTCCAGGAAGTCTCTCTCATGTTCATTTTTATTTCCTTCCTCATTATCATTGAACCAGTATTCAGGGAATCTTTTTTCTATTTCTGAAGGAAGCAGCCCCGCAAAGAACGAATTTCTTGCATACTGTGTTGCAGTCGGTAGGATACTGAAATAATAATCTTCCGATGTCTTATTATAAAAACGGGTAAACAAAGGCTCTATAACTTTCCATTGGTCATAACGTAGGTTATCTATCATCAGAAGAAGTACTTTGTCCTTCTCTATCTCTGGTTTTACTTTTTCTTTAAACAGAGTATGCGACATTAATGGCTTTTCGTTAGAGTTTAGCCAGTCTGCATAGTTGTTCTCAATAAATTTAGCGAATTGAATATTTGCTTCCTCCTTTTGACTAAGTAAAAGGTCTGAAAATTCATTGTTCAGGACTTTATCGAATTTTATCTCCCAGTTCAGAATTTTCTTATAATATTCCGCCCAATCCTGAAAGCTGTTCAGGTAAGAAAGCTCCATACTAAGATTTCTGAATTCCTGCTGGTATTCCAATATGGTCTTTTGTTCCACAAGATCTTCGCTCTGAAGATTCTTTTTTAATGACAGCAAAATCTGATTGGGATTTACCGGTTTTAGGATATAGTCCGAAATCTGAGAACCAATAGCCTGCTCCATCAGGTGCTCTTCCTCGCTTTTGGTAACCATTACAATTTTGATAGTGGAGTCTATATTTTTAATCATCGGGATTGCTTCCAATCCTGAAATTCCCGGCATATTCTCATCGATAAGTACCAGCTGATATTTTTCTTTTTCCAGAATTTCCAGCGCCTCATTTACATTATTTACCGGAGTCAGCGCATAGCCTTTAGCCTCCAGAAATACCATATGAGGTTTTAGTAAATCGATTTCATCATCTACCCATAATATCTTTCCTGACATAATTTCTTTTTATTTCTTTTTTATTCTAATAATCTTCTGTGATAGTTAATCTGCCCAAGGTGGTAGCCGAGGTGTGCTGTAAGATGAGTAAAGAAAAACTCGGTACTCATTTTATCTTCGAAAACAACAAGTGGATATTCTTTTTTCAGATCATCTTCATTAAGGTTGTTCAGCGTACTCTCTATTACCAGAATGGTATTGTCTATCATTTCTGTTAGTTGAGTTCTTGGGACATTCTTCAGAGAAAATTCAGCCTCTCTGTTTCTTATATAACCTGTTTTACCAGTAATGGCGCCGATAAAATGGTTGAGGTTTCCTATAAGGTGCAGACACAAATTACCCGCAGAGTTGCTGATATGCTTTGATATTTTCCAGATATTTTCTTCTGACTGATAAGATTCGATCTCAGTTTTCAGCTTCAGAAGATCTCTTTTGAAAAGTATTTGTAATGTCTCAATCATCATAACTTTTTTATGCTCTTCAAAAATACGACCAAAAGTTCTTAATTAATAGCTAAAATGACAATTGATTGCGTTAAAAACCGTTAACTCTGTATGGAATTGACTACATTTGTATAGCTTTTTGATGCTAAAAATTTCTGAATGGTTAATAAACTGAAAATCGTTAATGATCCGGTACACGGATTTATAAAAATCCCTTACGAAATACTTTTTGATGTTATTGAACATCCGTATTTTCAGAGGTTACGCAGAATTTCACAGACGGGATTACTTTCTTTGGTTTATCCGGGTGCTATGCATACCAGGTTTCACCATGCACTGGGAGCAACACATGTGATGTTTACAGCTCTGGAAACCTTGAAGATGAAAGGGACAGAGATCTCTCAGGAAGAAGAAAAAGCAGCTTTACTGGCTATACTTTTGCATGATGTAGGGCACGGCCCTTATTCTCACGCATTGGAATCTGTACTGATGAATGATTGCCACCACGAGCGTTTATCTATTCTTTTAATGGAAAAGCTTAATGAGCATTTTAATGGCCAGCTTGATTTGGCAATACAGATGTTTCAGGGAAAATACCATCGTAAATTTTTCAATCAATTAGTTTCTTCTCAACTGGATGTGGATCGTCTGGATTATCTGAAACGGGATAGTTTTTATACAGGTGTTACAGAAGGTAATGTAAATACCCAGAGGATTATCTCTATGATGAATGTACATCAGGATGAACTGGTTATTGACGCAAAAGGGATTTATTCTATAGAGAATTTCTTAACAGCCAGAATGTTTATGTACTGGCAGGTTTATTTCCATAAGACATCTGCAGTTGCAGAGCACTTACTTATAAAAGTACTGAAAAGAGCAAAAGAATTGGCTGCACAGGGTGAGGATCTTATTGCTACAGAAAATCTGAGCTATTTCCTGAAGAAAAATAAATTTGATAAAATGACTGAGGAGGATCTCAGACGCTTTACCGAGATGGACGATTCAGACATTATGTTTGGGCTTAAAAACTGGCAGAACCATTCGGATCTTGTATTGAGCCATTTATGTAAATCCATTACTCAAAGACATTTTCCTAAAAATATTATTTCGGAAAAAGCATTTAACAAAGAAACTGTGGACAAAATTATCCAAAAGACCAATGAGTTCTACGGGATAGACAATGCAGAATGGCTGGTGGATCAAATCGAAAGAACTTTGCTGCCATATGATACGAACAAGCAACCTATTTTTCTGAAAAGTAAATCCGAAGATGTTTTTGCTTTAGATAAGTCCGAAAATCAGATATTAACCCAGCATTTAAAGACGTCCAGCACTAAATATATCTTATCTTTTCCAAGAGAAGTTTTACCTGTTGTAATTCAGGATCTGAAAAGATAAAATTATTCACTTTTTTAGTATCTTTGCAAACTATGGAATTTACTGCAGAGCAAATTGCAAACCTAGTTAAAGGTAAAGTTATAGGGGATCCTGAGACAAAAGTGTCCGGATTTTCTCAGATCGAGGAGGGTAGGAAAGGTAATCTTTCTTTCCTTGCGAATGCTAAGTATTTACCCCTGATGGATAATACTGAGGCCTCGGTCGTTATTATTTCGGAAAATCTAATAGATAAAGATAAAAAATATCCGTCTGCCCTGATTGCTGTGGAAGATGGATATTTAGCTTTTCAGGTATTGATGAATCTGTATCAGGATTTACAGTCAAAAAAGACAGGGATAGAGCAACCTGCTTTTGTCAGTGAATCTGCTAAAATAATGGATGACGTCTATATCGGAGCATTTACCTATATTTCTCATAAATCTGTTATTGGTGAAGGTTCACAAATCTATCCGCAAGTTTACATTGGTAAAAATGTGAAAATTGGTAAAAACTGTCAGATTGATAGTGGTGCCAGAATTTACGATGACTGTGTAATAGGGGACAATTGTGTGATCCATTCCAATACTGTAATCGGTGGAGACGGATTCGGTTTCCAACCTACAGCAGATGGATTCAAGAAGATTCCACAATTAGGAAATGTAATTATTGAAGACAATGTAGAAATAGGCGCTGGCTGTACTATAGACAGAGCTACGATTGGTTCAACAATTATAGGTAAAGGAACTAAACTGGATAACCTTATTCAGATTGCCCATAACGTAAAATTAGGGGAGAACAATGTAATTGCGGCTCAGGCAGGAATTGCAGGCTCAACAACTATCGGACACTGGAACATGATTGGTGGCCAGACAGGGATTGTAGGGCATATTAATATCGGGAACCAGGTGAAAATCCAGGCGCAAAGTGGAGTTAACAGCAGCGTTAGCGATCACGAGGTACTTTACGGATCACCTGCAATTTCAGCAACTGACTTCAGAAGAAGTTATGTTCATTTCCGTAATTTCCCGGATATCGTACAAAGAATTAATAATTTAGAAAACATAAACTCAAAAGATAGCACTAATGAGTGATAAGCAAAAGACTTTAAAAGAAGAAGTAACCCTTTCAGGAATTGGGCTTCATACTGGTAAGAATGTAATCATGACACTGAAACCTGCAAAAGAAAATACAGGTTTTGTGTTTGTACGTACTGATCTGGAAGGACACCCTACAGTAGAAGCAGATGTTAACTATGTTACCAGTACAGAAAGAGGTACTTCCCTTGAAAAGAAAGGAGTAAGTATTCATACTTCAGAGCACGTTTTAGCGGCATTGGTAGGTATGGATCTTGATAATGTTATTATCGAACTGGATAGTTCAGAACCTCCTATTTTAGATGGGTCATCCAAATATTTTATCGAAGCCATTGAATCTGTTGGCGTAGAAGAACAGGAACTACAGAGAGATTACCTTGTTATTAAAGAGGTATTGAATTATGTAGACCCGGCTTCAGGTTCAGAGATTACAATAATCCCTGCAGACAACTACGAAATTACCTGTATGGTAGACTTCGGGACTAAAGTTTTGGGAACTCAGAATGCAAGTCTGAAACATATTTCTGAATTTAAAGATGAAATTTCCAGCGCAAGAACATTCAGTTTCTTACACGAATTGGAAATGCTTTTAGATCACGGATTAATTAAAGGTGGAGATATCAGCAATGCTATTGTATATGTTGATAAAGAATTGACACCTGAAACTATAGAAAAATTAAAATTTGCTTTTGGTAAGGAAGATGTTTCTATCAGACCAAACGGTATATTAGATAATGTTACTCTTAAATATCCAAACGAAGCCGCACGTCACAAATTGCTAGATGTTATTGGTGACCTTGCTTTAGTAGGTGTTAAAATAAAAGGTAAAGTTATCGCTAACAAACCAGGGCACTTTGTAAATACACAATTTGCTAAAAAATTAAACAGACAATATAAATTGCAGAAAAAGAAAAATGTGCCGGATTTTGATTTGAAGGCAGATCCTGTTTATGATATAAACGGGATTATGAGACTTCTTCCTCACCGTCCGCCATTCTTATTAGTAGATAAAATCTTAGAATTATCTGACAGCCACGTGGTAGGGTTGAAAAATGTTACCATGAACGAACCTTTCTTTGTAGGACATTTTCCTAAAGAACCAGTAATGCCGGGTGTATTACAGGTAGAAGCTTTAGCACAGGTAGGAGGTATTTTAGTATTGGCTAACGTACCAGATCCGGAAAATTACTCTACATATTTCATCAAAATGGATAATGTAAAGTTCAAAAGAAAAATTGTTCCGGGAGATACCGTTATTTTCAAGATTGAATTAATGGAACCTATCAGAAGAGGAATTGTTCATATGCAGGGATATGGCTATGTAGGAGATACTGTAGCTATTGAAGCAGAACTAATGGCACAGGTAGCAAAAAATAAAACCGAATAAGTAAGTGATGATACATCAATTAGCCGCTGTAGATAAAAGAGCAAAAATAGGAAGTCAGGTTATTGTAGAACCTTTCACAACCATCGCAGGAGATGTGGAAATCGGATCAGGAACGTGGATCGGACCAAATGTAACCATTATGGACGGAGCACGTATCGGGAATAATTGTAAAATTTACCCCGGAACTGTAATAGCTGCTGCTCCTCAGGATCTTAAATATGAAGGTGAAGATACACAGGTAATTATCGGAGATAATACCACTATCAGAGAAAATGTAACGGTTAACAAAGGAACAAAAGCACTAGGATATACCAAGCTTGGTAGCAACTGTCTTATTATGGCTAATGTACATATCGCACATGACTGTATCATTGGAGATCATGTAGTATTAGTATACGGAAGTGGTATTGCCGGTCACGTAGAAATCGATGATTATGCTTTTATCGGCGGACTTAGTGCGGTACATCAGTTCTCCAGAATCGGAAAACATGTAATGGTTTCCGGAGGTACTTTGGTAAGAAAAGATATCCCGCCTTATATAAAAGTGGCTAGAGAGCCTATTTCATATGCTGGTATTAACTCTATCGGTTTAAGAAGAAGAGGTTTTACTAACGAGAAAATCTACGAAATCCAGTCTATCTACCGCGCTATTTTCCAAATGAAGAAAAACGCTACTCAGGCAATAGAATATATTGAAAAAGAGCTTCTTTCTACTGCGGAGAGAGATGAGATTATTACTTTTATCCAGAACTCACCAAGAGGTATTGTAAAAGGATACGGTAATTCTTCAAAAGATTAGAATAAAGAAACAAAAAAAATATAAAAATACTCAATGGCAACAACTTCAGACATTAAAAAAGGTCTTTGTATTGAATTTAGCAATGATATCTATAAGGTAATTGAATTCCTTCACGTAAAGCCAGGAAAAGGTCCTGCTTTCGTAAGAACAAAGCTGAAAAGTGTAACCAACGGAAAAGTGTTAGATAATACATTTTCTGCAGGACACAAGATCGAAGAGGTTAAAGTAATTACCAGAAAATTTCAGTACCTTTATGACGATGAAAATGGCTTCCATTTCATGAACAATGATGACTTCTCTCAGATCTATATCAACAAAGAAATGATTGAAAATGCGCAGTTTATGAAAGCAGGTGAGGAGGTTACAATCGTTTTAAAAGAAGCAGATGAGTCTCCGTTATCAGCGGAAATTCCACCAACTGTAACTTTAGAAGTTATTGAAGCTGATCCAGGTGTAAAAGGAAATACAGCGACTAACGCATTGAAAAATGCAATCGTTGAGACAGGTGCAAGAGTACTGGTTCCTTTATTTATCGAACCGGGAGAAAAAATCAGAATCAATACTGAAGACGGTAGCTACATCGAAAGAATTAAATAAGATGGCACTTTGATAGAATGTAGCTGTTGATTACAATTGAACAACTGCATCTTATCAGATCTTAAAAAAAATATACGAATGAAACGAAACTTATAATGAGTTTTTCCAAACAGGTAATATCATTATAAGTTCCGTTCCGTCCGGCAACAAAAAATAAAAGATAAACGGATGAAATTTAAAAAAGCTCAGAATCTGAAAACAATTGCCGATCTTATCGGGGCACGCTATGTTGGTGATGCTGAATTTCAGGTTTTAGGCACTAATGAAATACATCGTGTTACAGCCGGAGATATTGTCTTTGTCAATCATCCAAAATATTATGACAAAGCTTTAAATTCAGCTGCTACTATTGTTCTTATAGATCAGGAAGTAGAATGCCCGGAAGGAAAAGCACTTCTTATTTCTGAGGATCCGTTCCGCGATTTCAACTTAATCAATACTCACTTTACCAGAACTCAGGACTTCAAAGAAGAAAGACATAATCTTGAAGTTGGAGATGCTACTATTATTCACTCTTCTGTAGTAATCGGAAATGATGTGAAAATAGGGGATAACTGTATGATCCATCCCAATGTGGTTATTGGTGACAGAACAGTTATTGGTAATAATGTGATTATCCAGTCCGGAACTGTTTTGGGAGGTGATGCTTTTTATTACCGTAAAACAGCTAATGGTTTCGAAAAACTTCAATCCGTTGGACATGTTGTTTTGGAGGACGATGTAGAGATTGGTGTTAACTGTACTTTAGACAGAGGTGTTACTGATGTTACACTAATCAGAAAATCTACTAAAATAGATAATCAGGTACAGATAGGACACGATACTATTATTGGTGAACGTTGTCTTATTGCATCACAGGTAGGTATTGCCGGATGTTGTAATATAGGGAACGAGGTTACATTATGGGGACAGGTAGGTGTTGCATCTTCTGTAACTATTGAAGATAAAACAGTTGTTCTGGCAACTTCAGGTGTTTCTAAAGACCTGAAAACCGGTACATATTTCGGTGCCCCTGCTGAGCCTGCAAAAGAGTTCTATAAAAAAGCGGTGAAGCTGAGCAGGCTTTAATTAAATTTCAAAAATCTAATAAAAAATATTAATTTTACAAAAAATCAACAATGTCAGTATTAGTAAACAAAGATTCGAAAGTAATCGTACAAGGATTTACCGGTAATGAAGGTACTTTCCATGCAGGTCAAATGATAGAATACGGAACAAATGTAGTAGGTGGTGTAACTCCAGGAAAAGGTGGTTCTGAGCACTTAGGAAAGCCTGTATTCAACACTGTTGCAGAAGCTGTAGAAAAAGCAGGAGCTAACGTAAGTATTATCTTCGTACCACCGGCATTTGCTGCTGATGCAGTAATGGAAGCTGCTGATGCAGGTATCAAAGTAATCGTTTGTATTACTGAAGGTATTCCTGTAGCTGACATGGTAAAAGTTAAGGACTATATTCAGGATAAAGATTGCCGTTTAATCGGTCCAAACTGTCCTGGTATCATTACTTCTGACGAGGCTAAAATTGGTATTATGCCAGGTTTCGTTTTCAAGAAAGGTAAAGTAGGTATCGTATCTAAGTCAGGTACTTTAACATATGAAGCAGCTGATCAGGTTGTAAGAGCTGGATTCGGAGTTTCTACAGCTATCGGTATTGGTGGTGACCCAATCATTGGTACTACTACTAAAGAAGCTTTAGAATTATTCATCAATGACCCAGAAACTGAAGCTGTAGTTATGATCGGTGAGATCGGTGGTCAGCTAGAAGGTGATGCTGCTAAATGGTACAAAGCTTCTGGTTCTACTAAACCAGTTGTAGGTTTCATCGCAGGTCAGACAGCTCCTAAAGGAAGAACAATGGGGCACGCAGGTGCTATCGTAGGTGGTGATGATGATACGGCTCAGGCTAAAATGAAGATTATGGCAGAATGCGGAATCAACGTTGTAGCTTCTCCTGCTGATATCGGTGCTACTGTAGCAAAAGTTTTAAACAAATAATTGTTTGCTAAAAACATAAATAAAATCCCGAATTTTCGGGATTTTTTTATGTCCTATAGGCAATGTAGTATAAATGTGATAGTCAAAGAGCCTATGTAGTGAAAGTTTTCATTATATTTGCCATATAAAATTAAAAAAACAGAAATTTTATGAAGAAATTACTTTTTACTTCTGCATTAGCATTATCTACGCTTTCGTTTGCCCAGATTGACTTCAACAATACCAGATTTGGGGTTACTGCCGGGTTTAACCGTTCAGGAGTGAGCAATGCACACAGGCCTTCCGGACCAAGATATACTTTCCAGGCAGGTGGATTAGCTTTAATCCCAATAGGAACTGCTAACCAGTTTTTCTTACAGCCAGAAGTACTATATTATGGTGCTGGTGAAACAGGAAAGGATAGCGATTTTAAGAACGGAGATCGTAATGCTAATGGTTACAATGCAGTATATGCAAATAACTACATCAGTGTTCCGGTATATTTCAAAGCTTATTTCTCTGAAGCACCATCTGAGTTTTTTGCAATGGCAGGTCCTAGATTTAACTTCCTGGTAAACCAGAACGTTAAAAATGTTCCTCAGGGAAGAGAATATTATGATCCTAATTATAGCGGGACTAGCAGTTTTAACGGTAAAGCAGCAAGTTTTAACTTTGGGATAGGATTAGGACTTGGTTACAGCCTTAAAAGAGAATGGGAATTCACAATTAAGTATGACTTAGGACTTACCAACACTTACAAAGGTTTAGTAAACGAACTAAGCTCTAAGAGTAAGTCTGAACAAGTAGCGAGCATTGGTGTTAGCTATATCTTCAAATAAGACAAATAACATTAAGACATAAAAAAATCCCGGTCATCCGGGATTTTTTATTTTATAAATCTGTCTGTTGAATTTTAATATTTCTAACTTCATAATTAGTTAGCTTCTGATCCATTTCCAAAGCTCTTTTACCGAAGCTTTGTTACCATACATCAGAATACCCACACGGTAGATTTTCCCAGCTACAAAGATCATAAACAGAGCTGATGCGGCAAGTAATGCCATGGAAAGTAATAATTGCCACATAGGTACACCAAATGGTATTCTGGCAATCATAGCAACTGGTGATGTTAACGGAATTATAGACAGCCAGAAAGCTAAAGGACCTTCAGGATTATTCATAATGCTAAAGCTGCCATATAAGCTCAGCATTAGTGGTAAAATAGCAAATAAGGTAAACTGCTGGGTTTCTGTTTCATTGTCTACAGCAGAGCCTACAGCAGCATAAATAGAGCTGTAGAATATATATCCTAAAAGAAAATAGAATATAAATACACCGATAATGGTCACGTAATCCATACCCAATAGGCTGTGTGATACCATCGTAAAAATCTCCTGAATATTTCCTAGCTTATCCATTGGACCGGCTGCTGCGACCGAGTATTTTTGATTGAAAAATACAGCAGCACTTACCGTCATAGCGATCCATATAATAAACTGTGTAAGGGCTACCAAGGTTACCCCCAGAATTTTTCCCATCATCAGTTCAAAAGGTTTTACAGAAGAAATAATAATCTCTACTACACGGTTGTTTTTTTCTTCCAATACACTGCGCATTACCCGGACACCATACATAATGATAAACATAAATGTAGCATACATCAGGATGCCTGCTAATGCAGATTTTACGCCAAAAAGAAATGCATCATCATCTTGCTTTTTCTCCTTTAGGTTTTCTGTATTCAGTGTAAAATTCTGGTTCAGATTCAGGATTTGTGATTCTTTTATACCCAGTTGTTGTATTTTAAGCTTTCTTATTTCATCAGAAATAGCGGAAGAAATTTCTTTACGGGAATCAAAGCCAATCTGTTTATTTGTGTACAGTTTTGTTTGTGATTCCAGTTTACTGTAATTGTTATCTTCCAGTTTTGGAATAACCAAGAGCCCATCTATAGCTTCTGTTTCTGTTAATGTTCCTTTTATTGTGCCGGCACTTTTTTCAGAGACATATTGGTAGGTAATATCACCTGAATTTTTCATTTTAGAAAAACTCTGACTGTTATCTACTACTGCGATGTTATAATGGGTTTTGTTCGCTTTGAACATATAAGTAATGACAGCACCAAATAACAAAAGTAGGATAGGTGCCATTAGCGTAAGGACAACAAAAGATTTTTTCTTTACCTGGGTAAGATATTCTCTTTTGGTAATAAGTATAATATTTTTCATAAGTTCAGTCGTTGGGTTCGAGATTTACTTTACAGCATTAATGAATACTTCATTCATACTTGGGATTTTCTCTTCGAAAACTCTCACCTTACCAGTTTTTAACAGCTCTTCAAGCAGGATATTAGAATTGCTTTCATTTCTAATCTGGAAACTAATAAGCCCGTTTTCCTGGATAATATTATCCGGTGTATATCTGGTCTTAAAGTTTTCAAAGTTGTCTGGCTGCAGGTCTGTCAATACTACATTAAACAGGTTTTGTTTAAACTGCTCGCGGACATCGAATACCTTTCCGTCCAGTATTTTATTCGACTGGTTAATCAGCGCTACATAATCACACATTTCTTCTACTGATTCCATTCGGTGTGTAGATAGAATAATTGTTGTGCCCTGTTCTTTCAGTTGAAGAATTTTATCTTTAATCAGGTTGGCATTTACAGGGTCGAATCCTGAGAAAGGTTCATCCAGAATTAACAATTTAGGCTGATGTAGAACGGTTACCACAAATTGTATTTTCTGAGCCATTCCTTTAGACAGTTCAGACAATTTTTTCTTCCACCACTGGTCTATATTTAGCTGCTCAAACCAGTATTTAGCTTGTGTAATGGCATCGTGCTTGGACATACCTTTCAGTTCTCCAAAATAAGTAAGCTGATCTCCGATGGTCATGTTTTTATACAAACCACGCTCTTCAGGCATGTATCCAATTTTTTGAATATGCTCAGGGCTTAATTTTTGGCCATCAATAAAAATTTCTCCGCTATCCGGTTGGGTAATCTGGTTGATAATACGGATAAATGATGTTTTTCCGGCACCGTTAGGACCCAGAAGACCGTAAATACTTCCTTTTGGAACCTCAATACTGAAGTTGTTGAGTGCTACCTTTTTACCTGCATTATAGGTTTTGGTAACATTTATAGCTTTTAGCATTATTATTTTTTCTTGTTAGTCTTTCTTTTCAGAATTTGTTACAGAGATCAGATCTCATTTTAACCACATAGATACATAGGTTTAAGATAGTCTGCCTGGGCAGAACAGAGCTATTAAAAGTTATAATATTGGGCTCTGTGTAAAAAATTTAACCTTATGTTTAATGATTATGTGGTTTTTACTTGTAGATATATACCTCTATTTCACCTTTATCGGTTACTGTTCCGCGGTACATCCCCTCGGTATTAAATGGCATTGCTACATTTCCGTCCTTATCCAGCGCGATAAGGCCTCCATTGCCACCTAGTTTTCCGATTTCATCGATACTTTCCTGTGTTGCTTCAGTAACAGGTTTATGAAGATATTTCATGCGGTCTGCCGCTGTTTTGGAAGCTACTGTACGGATGAAAAACTCTCCCCATCCTGTTCCGGAAATTCCCACCTGTTCATTGGCATAGGTTCCAGCACCAATAATAGGTGAATCACCAATTCGCCCGTATTTTTTGTTGGTCATACCGCCTGTAGAAGTTCCGGCAGCAATATTACCGTTTTTGTCCAGTGCTACAGCACCAACAGTACCAAATTTATGGTCAACAATAAAATAGTCAGGATATTGCTCTTTACTGTTCTGGCTTGTTTTCTTAGCAGTTTCCATAGCCTTTACTTTTTGCAGGCTGTTCCAAGCCTTTTCAGTCCAGAAATATTTAGGATCTACAATTTCCAGTTTCTGTTCCTTTGCAAATTTCTCCGCTCCGGGGCCGGCCATCATAACATGTTCCGATTTATCCATAACAGCTCTTGCTGCCAGAATTGGATTTTTTATAGTGGTAACACCAGCAACAGCACCTGCTTTCTGATCTTTTCCATTCATAATGGATGCATCCAGTTCATTTCTTCCTTCATTAGTGAAGACAGCGCCCTTTCCGGCATTGAACAAAGGAGAATCCTCCATAACCATAATCGCTGAAGAGACAGCGTCTAAAGAAGATTTACCGTTTTTGATCTCGGCATATCCTTTTTGAAGTGCTTCTGTAAGTTTTTCGCGATATTCTTTTTCTTTTTCAGGAGAAAGATTGGCTTTGGTTATTGTTCCGGCACCTCCGTGGATCACCATTACATACTTTTTCTGGGCAAATGTTAGTGTCCCAAAGACTAATAAAGGAAATATAAACTTCTTCATTATGTAATAAATAACTCCAAATTTACATGAAATTTTCTATTTCTAAAATAATAGCAGGGAGTAATTAATGACGAACTGAATAAAGAATTTCAATGTCAGATGAATTAAAAATTATACAAAGTATCTCATTCAACACTATGACACAAACACTGTTTACATTTCTTAACCCGTGGTGCATTTAGAAAAAGAAAGGAATCAGTTAATTATTAGATAATTACCTAAATGCACCAGGGACTGTATCTATATATTATTTTTATTTCCCAACAATGCTATTAATTTGCTGTTAAAATCATGGGCTTTTCCATCAAGCATTCCAAAGAATTGTCGGTCAAAATTTTCAACCACCACAATAGCCTGTTTTATATTTTTTAGTCCTGCATCCGTTAGCTCAACCGTTTTAGCTCTGGTATCTGTTTTATGCTCCGTTCGTCTGATAAATCCTTTTGTCTGCAAAGTCCTTAATACAGTAGATGTAGTCATCGGATCTATTTGGGTGTGATTGGAAAGTAAAATCTGTGTTACATCCTTTTTTTGTAATGAAAGCCAATGCGCACTTGCGAGTAATACAAATTGGGCATGCGTTAATTCATATTTTTCCAATGCCTTCTTTATTTCCCGCTGCCACAGATTGGTTACCTGCCATAGTAGAAAGCCTGTACTGTCTTCGGATCTTTCGAAGCTAAATGTATTATCTTTATTTTTCATTCATAATCATTTTCGAAGCGATTAAATTATAATCTTTTTTATTGATTTCAAAAAATCCATAGCGAAAAGGATAGCCCCACATTTTTTTATTCTCAATAAAATCAAGTTCAGCAATTAATGGCACAATCGAGTATTCTTTACATTCATAAAATCTTATATTCCTTCTGAATGGAATAAAATTTTCAGACATCTGAAATTGATAAATTTCATCATCAATCACTTGTCCAATTGCAGTAAACTTTTGACACTTCTCATTTCCATCTAATGTGATTTTAGAAGAATAAATAAGAATCATATCTCCTTTACTCATTCGTTTTAATGGAGCTTTTTTACCGTGACAAACCTGAATAAAATTTCCATTTACACCACGCATAGCATGTTCTTTTGATATAGAAGCTATCCAAAATCGCATCATAATTTCTTAGCATTTTTTATTTGGTTAGCAATATCGTCTACCAAATTATCGACAATGTCTTTTGCAACCAATCTTACCCATACAAAGCTTAGCAGTCCTTTTACAGTCATAGTTACAGTTATTTTCAGTCCGTCACTTGTTTCCTCATAAAGATGTTCACCATACATCTTTGCTAAGGGAAATTCTGTCAGATCAGTAAATTTCTTATAAGGCTCAATTTCAACAAGTTTTATCTTTACTTTTGGCCCACCTTTAGGTTTTAATGTAAATAAGCTTCCCACTTTGAAGTCTCCTAATAGTTTTGAATCCTCCACTGAGCTATCCCAATTTTTCCAATTATCAATGTCAGTTGTTAATTTCCAGATTTGCTCTTTTGTTACCTCTTTTGTAATTATTGAATACGATTTTCTCCACATAGTATATATTTTTAAAATACAAATATAATAATTGCACTTATAATAAGTAAAGATTATTATTTTTTTGAACGTAAAACATCTAGAGTGCTAATTATTAGATAAATACCTGAAATTAATAATCTAACAGCCAATGTTTTTATGTATTGATTTTTGAAAATCTATGATTTTTCCTGTGCTTAAAACGCTGTATATATTATAATAATTGATGCTCTTGTGTATATAAATTTTTCGATCTAGATATTTAAACATCTTTAGGCTGAAGAATTTCAGAGATTATACACAACCTGTCGGTTTTTTTCTATCTTTGTAATCGACTTTAGGGGTGTCTGCAAACTTGCAGGCTGAGATTTTACCCTTTGAACCTGATCCGGGTCATACTGGCGTAGGGAAAAGTAAAATGTCTTCATTGGTGCTTTCTGCACTTTTGTGGCCATTCCTGAAGTTATATATCTAAAAATTATCAGGAATGGAACTAACAATTAATCACGAGAAAAGAAATTACGAGCATCTGCCTTCCACACTGGAAATATTGATGCAACTGGAAGCTCCCGGAAAATCTAAAGGTATTGCTGTGGCTGTTAACAGTCTTGTTATTCCTAAGGCCGACTGGGGTAATACTATTCTTCGGGACAAAGATTCTGTTCTTATCATTACCGCTACACAAGGAGGTTAATACTAAGTAAACAATAAAAAGACAGAAAATATGAAGACAATCACCCAAACATCATTACCCAATTCTAAGAAAGTATACATAGATGGTCAGCTTTTCCCGATTAAAGTGGCGATGCGTGAGATTACATTGAGTCCGACGAAATTGAGTTCGGGAGGTATAGAAGTGAATCCCCCGGTTACGGTATATGATACCTCAGGACCTTATACCGATGATCAGGCAGTTATAGACGTTCGTAAAGGATTACCCAGAATTCGTGAACAATGGATACTGGACAGAGGAGATATAGAAGTGTTGGAAGGAATAACTTCTGAATACGGAAAGCAAAGACTTGCAGATGCTAAGCTGGATGATCTGAGATTTGAGTATAGCCATAAACCAATGGTTGCCAAAGAAGGAATGAATGTAAGCCAACTGTATTATGCAAAGAAAGGCATCATTACTCCTGAAATGGAATATGTGGCCATACGTGAAAATCAGAAAATTGAGCAGTTAGAAACCTCTACCAAAGGAATGGCTGCGCAACACCGTGGTGACAGCTTTGGAGCCAATACACCTAAAGGAAAGATTACCCCGGAATTTGTACGCAGTGAAATCGCAGCCGGTAGAGCAATTATACCGAATAATATCAATCATCCTGAAAGCGAACCCATGATTATCGGCCGTAATTTCCTGGTGAAAATTAATGCCAATATCGGTAACAGTGCTGTGACTTCCAATATCGAAGAGGAGGTAGAAAAAGCCGTATGGGCTTGTCGTTGGGGTGCAGATACGATTATGGATTTGTCTACCGGAAAAAATATTCACGAAACACGAGAATGGATTATTAGGAACTCTCCGGTTCCCATTGGTACAGTACCTATTTATCAGGCATTGGAGAAAGTAAAAGGTGTTGCAGAAAATCTTACATGGGAAATTTTCAGAGATACGCTGATAGAACAAGCAGAGCAGGGTGTATCGTATTTTACCATTCATGCAGGTGTATTGTTGCGTTATATTCATCTTACTGCCAGTCGTGTTACAGGGATTGTTTCGCGTGGCGGATCTATTATGGCTAAATGGTGTCTGTTTCACCATCAGGAAAACTTCCTGTACACGCACTTCGAAGAGATCTGCGAAATTATGAAGCGTTATGATGTTGCTTTTTCTTTGGGCGACGGATTGCGACCGGGTTCTATTGCCGATGCCAATGATGCAGCACAGTTTGCTGAGCTGGAAACATTGGGAGAGCTCACCAAGATTGCTTGGAAACACGATGTACAGGTAATGATAGAAGGACCTGGGCATGTACCGATGCACATGATTAAAGAAAACATGGAGAAGCAGCTTGAAGAATGTGATGAAGCGCCTTTCTATACATTGGGGCCACTGACAACGGATATTGCACCGGGATATGATCATATTACTTCCGCTATTGGTGCTGCTATGATTGGCTGGTATGGCTGTGCAATGCTTTGTTATGTTACCCCAAAAGAACATTTAGGCTTACCGAATAAAAAAGATGTAAAAGACGGTGTAATTACCTATAAACTTGCAGCGCATGCAGCAGATCTTGCGAAAGGACATCCGGGAGCGCAGTATCGGGATAATGCATTGAGTAAAGCCCGATTCGAATTCCGTTGGGAAGACCAGTTCAACCTTTCTTTAGATCCGGATACAGCAAGGGAATTTCATGATGAAACACTACCTGCAGATGGAGCCAAGGTAGCCCATTTCTGTTCCATGTGCGGCCCTAAATTCTGTTCCATGAAGATTACCCAGGAGATCAGAGATGCTGCTGAACAGGGTATGAATGAAAAATCAAAAGAGTTTATCGAAGCAGGTAAAGAAATCTATTTATGATTATTGTACTCTCCCCGGAGCGAGAAGCAATGCAAGAAGCCTATTGGATCAATGAACTGCTAGCCAGCGGACTCAATTGTTTTCATATCCGGAAATACTGGCTGTCTGATGAAGCCATGCATGGTTATGTGAGTCAAATTGACGAAGATTACAGAAATCGGCTGGTCTTGCATTCTCACTATAATCTTGCAGAAGAATTTGGAGTTGTAAGATTACATTTCAGGGAAGAAAGCAGATTAAATAAAGAGTATGTAAACTTTCAGGGAAAGTATATTTTGTCGACTTCCACTCATTCTATCGAAGAATTTAATACACTGGGTAATGAGTGGACATATGCTTTCTTATCACCTGTATTTCCAAGTATCTCCAAACAAGGTTATGGAGCAGAACACAATATTCTGGCTGATCTGAAACGAAGAACCAATAAAAATGTACAGTTGATAGGACTGGGGGGAATAGATGAAAATAATATAGATATAGTATTAAAATCAGGAGCAAACGGAATAGCTATGCTTGGAAATATCTGGCAAAGTTCAAATCCGCTCCGGGCATTTTTGAATTGTAAAAACAAATTTTTAAATCAATTACAGAATCAAAATTATGTTGAGTAAACTGCAATATATATCACAGGGTGTAAATGCCGAAGAACAGGAAAGGAATATTCTAAAAGCTTTGTTGAACGGGGCAGACTGGATTCAGGTACGTTGGAAAGATTCGGATGCGGAAGCATTGCAGGAACTTTGTATGAAAGTACAAAAGCACTGTAGAGAATTTGGTGCTCAGTGCATTATCAATGACCATGTGAGTATAGCCAAAGCAATTGATGCAGATGGTGTACATCTGGGATTAACAGATACCACGGTAATGGAAGCCAGAAGTATTCTGGGAGATCATAAAATTATTGGCGGGACGGCTAATACTATTGAGGATATCAGGCAGCGTATCGACGAAAACTGTGATTATATAGGTTTAGGTCCTTTTCGATTTACCTCTACAAAAGAAAAACTAAGTCCAATTCTCGGTCTGGAAGGTTATAAAAATATTTTTAAACATTTCCAGGAACAGCAAATCAGTTTGCCACCAATCTTTGCTATCGGCGGTATTCAGGTAGAGGATATCGGCGCTTTAAAAGATATTGGTCTATATGGCATCGCTGTATCCGGACTAATTGCTAAAAAACCTGAATTGGTTTCAACCATTAAAACAATATTCAATGAATAACTTACAAATAGCAGACAGAATTTATACATCCAGATTATTTCTGGGAACAGGAAAGTTTGGGAATATGTCCCAAATGACAGAAGCTGTAAAAGCTTCAGAATCCGAATTGGTAACAATGGCACTAAAACGCATAGACCATCAGTCGGATTCCGATGATCTATTAACTGCTTTACAATTGCCGGATGTCCATCTTCTGCCTAATACATCCGGAGCGAGAAACGCAAAGGAGGCGGTGCTTGCAGCACAGCTGGCAAGAGAAGCTTTGGAAACAAACTGGCTGAAACTGGAAATACATCCGGATCCCCGTTACTTGTTACCCGATCCTATAGAAACCTTAAAAGCTACTGAAGAACTGGCTAAATTAGGTTTTATCGTTATGCCTTATATACATGCTGATCCGGTGTTGTGCAAAAGATTGGAAAATGCCGGAACTGCCGTGGTTATGCCTTTAGGCGCACCCATAGGAAGTAATAAAGGTTTGAGAACACTGGATTTTCTGGAGATTATTATTGAGCAGAGCAATGTACCCGTAGTAGTAGATGCCGGAATTGGTGCCCCGTCGGACGCGGCAAAAGCGATGGAAATGGGAGCAGATGCAGTTCTGGTAAACACTGCAATAGCAGTGGCAGGAGATCCTGTACAAATGGCGATAGCATTTAAAGAAGCAGTTATAGCCGGAAGAAGAGGTTATGAAGCTCAGCTGGGAGCTGTGCATTCCGGAGCAGTAGCATCCAGCCCGTTAACGTCATTTTTATAGGAATGGCTTTTGACTTATTATATGATAAATCAAAACTCTAAGGCGTGAAAAGCGACAAAGGATTTAGAAAATAATTTTTTACCATATAGAGACATGGTTTTTAAGAGGCGGATAGAGGTATCTCTGATACTAACATAGTGTATATGTGAAAGTTTACTTTCCAATATTAAATGAATTATAAAAAACGAATACATGAAAACATTTAAAAATACATTTCTGCAATATGACTGGGAGGGTATAAAAAATAAAATTTATACAGCGACAACACAGCAGGTGGAAAATGTATTGAATAAGAGAAGGAGAACTGTTGAAGATTTTATGGTATTGCTTTCTCCGGCAG
Organism: Elizabethkingia miricola; assembly: GCF_001675285.1. Classification (GTDB taxonomy): domain Bacteria; phylum Bacteroidota; class Bacteroidia; order Flavobacteriales; family Weeksellaceae; genus Elizabethkingia; species Elizabethkingia miricola. Next base: position 119,158 of record NZ_LSGQ01000033.1, on the reverse strand, counting down.
CAGCTCCCTATCTGGAAATTATGGCTAAAATGGCACAAAGCCTTACGCAGAAGAGATTTGGTAAGGTTATACAAATGTATGCTCCCTTATATCTGAGTAATGAATGTCAGAACATCTGTACTTACTGTGGTTTTAGTCTGGATAATAAAATCAGACGCAAAACACTGTCCGACACGGAAATTATCATAGAAGCGATGGCGCTGAAAACAATGGGTATAAACCATGTCCTGCTGGTGAGTGGTGAGGCCAATAAAACAGTAGGAATAGAATATTTTCTAAATGCCATTAAATTGCTTCGGCCTTACTTTGCCAATATTTCTATTGAGGTTCAGCCTTTATCACAAGAAGAATACCAGTTATTGCATGATGCCGGTGTACATTCGGTATTGGTATATCAGGAAACTTATCATCAGGCTGTTTACAAAGAATATCATCCTAAAGGAAAGAAATCTAATTTCGATTTCAGACTCGATACACCCGACAGAATAGGAGAGGCAGGACTGCATAAAATAGGACTGGGAGTTTTACTCGGACTTGAAGACTGGCGGGTAGATAGTTTCTTTAATGCCCTGCATATAGATTATCTCCAGAAACAATACTGGCAGACTAAGTTTTCGGTTTCATTTCCGCGGTTAAGACCCGCAGAAGGAATTATTGAACCTAATTTTATTATGAGTGACAGGGATTTGTTACAGCTTATCTGTGCCTACCGGATTTGGAATGAAGATCTGGAAATCTCGGTCTCTACCAGAGAGAATGAAAATTTTAGAAATCATGTGATTCCGCTGGGAGTAACAACGATGAGTGCCGCTTCTAAAACCAATCCTGGAGGTTATGCTGTGGATCCGCAGTCTCTGGAGCAGTTTGAAACCAGTGATGAAAGAAGCATGGAGGAAGTGAAAAACATAATCCGCAACTCAGGCTATGATCCCGTAATGAAAGACTGGGATAAAGTTTTTTTAATATGAAGTTAGAATTTAGAAGTACGAAATATCCGTTAACTGATAATGATAAAAACCAGATTTATCGCAAGGACACGAAAGACATTAGGTATTGTATTATTTGCATTTGTCACTCTGAGCTTGTTGAAGAGTATTAATAGTGTTTTTATGTTGTAAAGTTTTTTTTAACCACATAGATACATAGTTTTCTTGTATTAGAAGTAGGTATCTTCGATACTAACATAGAGTACGTAGCTTATGTGTAAAAATTTATTTTCCTATGTTTTTATGTGGTTTTATTAAACCTTAAAAATCAATTGTGGTTGATATTGATGTATCTCATAATTATTACAATTATTATATGAAAGAAGATTCTATAACGAATGAAGAATTTAGCCGGTATAGCCGTCAGATTTTTATTGAGGAAATCGGTGTTGCCGGACAGCGGAAAATAAAAAATGCCAAAGTATTGATAATAGGTGCCGGAGGTTTAGGAAGTCCGGTTATTCAGTATCTGGCGGCGGCGGGAGTCGGCACTATTGGAATTGCGGATTTTGACAGGGTGGAACTGCATAATCTGAACCGACAGGTAGTTCATACCGAATCCAATATAGGAAAGCTAAAGACTGAAAGTGCAGCAGCTTTTGTTTCAGCTTTTAATTCTTCGGTTAAGTTTCTTACTATAAATGAAAAAATAGAACCTGAAAATATACAGTCGATTTTTCAGGATTATGATCTGATTGTAGATGGATCCGATAATTTTACCACCCGGTATCTGGTGAATGATGTCTGTGTAGCACTCAGTAAAACTTTGGTTTACGGAAGTATTTTTGGATTCGAAGGACAGATAGCGGTATTCAATTATAAAGGCAGTAAAAATCTACGGAATCTTTTTCCGGAGCCACCAAATCAGGATGATGTCCCCAATTGTGATAAAAATGGAGTTCTGGGACCATTACCCGGAATTGTAGGAACCATGATGGCGATGCAGGCTTTAAAGATTATTACAGATCTTCCGGTAATCACCAATCAGCTAACCATTGTAGATACCCTGAACTGGAATTTTACGAAGATTGGATTTTGAGTACAGTTATAGTATTTTAGACCTTGTCAAGGTTAATGATTATTGCTTTACTAATCTTGACAAGGTTACTTCAAGCAAAATGCTCCTGTGAATAAACAACAGGAGCATTTCTATATAATTAAGTAAAGTGATTTAGAAAGAGATATCCCAGATACCGGTTTTACGCTCTAGATCTATCAGGGCTGTAGCATTGTCTGCCAATGCCTGATAGTAATCTTTTCTTACGTCATTATAGGTTCTTTGAGCATTTAATACCTCCAGAATCGAGCTTTCGCCTCTTTTGTAGCTGTAGATAATACCATCCAGAATATTTTTAGCTTCTGTAAGCATGCCATTGTGGAACTGTTTAACCTGTTTCTGTGTTGCTATATACTGCTGATAAGCCTGCATTACTTCTGCACGGATACCTTGCTCAACTTGCTGGTACTCAAGCTGAGACTGGGAATGTGCCATTTCAGCAATCTTCAGCCCTGCATTCCGGTTATTAGAAAATTTCAACGGAATACTCACACCTAATTTTACAGCATTTACAGCAGGAGAAGGAGCAATCTCATTGGTTGCAGTTGTATTATGTGAAACCCCGGCAGTAAGGCCTAAATCTATTTTACGGTTAGCTCTTTCCAGATTGATCTGGCTTTTAGCAACCTGAGTGTTCTGCTTTGCAGCTAACAAATCTGCTCTTTCATTTAATGCCTGCGTCAGAAGATCTTCAATTCCAAAATCACGGTTAAAGGCATTAAAATCGCCATCAACATCTCTTCCGGTAAGTTTGTTATCACTCAGAAATACAGATAAAGCAGTTATAGCCTGTTGTTCTGCACTCTCCGCCTGATAAACACTATTTAGCAAAGAAGCAGCCTCTAGTTTACTCTGTTTGGAAGTGACCAAAGATATGGTACCTAAACGGTATCTGATGCTGTCGGATTTGGACAGTTGTAGCATATTTTTATAGGAATCCTGCTGAACATCCAGCAGAGCCTTGGATTTTAATGCTTCCACATAACCTAAGCTGGCATCTGCACGGAGATTCCTGAAGAAATCCAGCAGTAAGATTCTGCTAAGTTCCGACTGATTTCTCGCAAGATCTACACGAGCTCTTCTTTTTCCGCCGAGTTCCAAAGTCCAACCTAATGAACCGCCATAGGTATAACCCATATTTTTGGAAACTCCATTATTGGAACCTTCCATATCCAATTGTGGATCGGGGAACATATTAGCTGTCTGAATAGAAGCTTCAGCCATGCTTACATTATACTTCTGTGCCGCATAAGTAAGGTTTTTCTTCCCTACCATGCTCAGGTATTCGTCAAAGCTTAAAAGCTCTTTCTGTTGTGCTTTTGCTATACCGCTCATTCCAAGGAATGTGATAGCTGAAATTATGATGGTATGAATATTCAATTTCATCTGTTTCTTTTTTGATTCAACGCTTTGCGATTTATTGAACGGGGCAGATGTAATGTCGAAGATTGTTGTAATCTTAGACATTTGGCTTTTATTGTGGTGCTTCATCGGACTTCAAATTTTGCTTTTTTCCAAAACGGCGTTCAGCCATGTAGTAAATTGCCGGTAACACAAATAATGTCAGAATCGTAGAGAACATCAGTCCATAAACAATTACAGTAGCCAATGGTCGTTGTACATCCGATCCGATTCCTGTGGCCATAGATGCCGGGAATAATCCGATTACCGCAACGGTAGCTGTCATTAATACTGGTCTGAAACGGTCCCGTGCTCCTTTAATCACGGATTCTTTCAGTTCATGTCCTTTCTTTCGTAGATCGTTGATATGTGAGATCATAATAACACCGTTCTGAATAGCTACCCCAAATAAGGCAATGAAACCTACAGCGGACGATACATTGAGTGACATTCCGCGGATATTAAGTGCCAACATACCGCCGAATAAGGCCAGTGGAACAATAGACATAAGAACCAATGCCTGTTTGAAATCTCCGAAGGCACCATATAATAACAGGAACATAATAGCCAATGCCAGCGGAACAATGAATGCTAACCTTGAATAAGCTCTGTTTTGGTTCTCAAACTGGCCACCCCACTTAATATGATATTTTTCGTGGTCGTACTTAATATCCTTTTCGATTTTAGCCTGTGCCTCTTTCAGGAAGGAAGAAAGGTCACGGCCTCTAAGGTTCAGTTTTACCGTTAGGTGGCGTTTGTTCATCTCTCGTGTAATAGTACTTTCTCCGGTACTCAATTTTACTTCAGCAACCTGAGACAAAGGAATTTTAGCTCCTGAAGCCGAGGTTAGCATCAGATTACCGATTTTATCCGGAGTATCACGGCTGTCCTCGGTATAACGACATGAAATATCATATACTTTATTGCCGATGAATATTTGGGATATAGCCTTTCCACCTAATGCTACTTCAATAAGATCTGCTACATCCGATACGTTTAGTCCGTATTGGGCAATTTTATCACGGTCTGCAATAATCTGCAGCTGAGGTAAAGGCGGTTCCTGGTCGATTGCTAAATCGGCAGAACCCGGTGTCTTGTCCAAAGTGGATAATACATTTTCAGCAATTCTTCTGGTTTCTTTAAAATCATCACCATAAACTTTTACAACAAGTTCACTGTGTGCACCGGATATTTTGTCCATTACACCATCTATCATCGGTTGAGAGAAACCAACGGTAAAGCCTGGCATATCTTTATAATCTTTTGCTAGTTCCTGAATAAGATCAGCTTTAGTTTTTCCCTTAGGCCATTCTTTATAAGGTTTTATTCCTACAGAAACTTCGAAGTGAGAAGCTGTCCATGGATCGGTACCATCGTCATTTCGTCCCGCCTGAACCATCATATAAGTAATTTCGGGATGTTTCAGCGTTCTGGCACGCAGAGTATCGCTCATTTCTTTTGCTTTTGCTAAAGATATCCCCGGAGGTAATTGTACTTGCAGCCAAATGGAACCTTCATCCAATTCCGGAAGGAAGTCTTTTCCAACCGTATAGGATAATACTCCGGCAGTTGCCAGAACAATGCTGACCGGTAAGATAACCTTTTTAGGAGCCTGCATAATTTTTTCAATTCTCTTTCCGTAGGCAGTACTTATTTTTTCCAGCCATTTATTATGGTAAAGCTTTTGTGGTTTCCGGTAGATAACATAAGCCAGCCCCGGAATAAGAAGAAGAGCTACTGCTAATGCACCAAAAAGTGCATAACCTACTGTAAATGCCATTGGTGTAAATAGTTTTTTCTCTACTCTTTCAAATGCGAATAGCGGCAAATAAGCGGTGATAATAATGATTGTTGAGAAGAAAATAGGCTTGGCAACTTCTATTACTCTTTTAGTAATGCTCTTCTCTTCCAGTTCTTCATCCGGATCATCTTCTCTTTTCTTCAGAATGGTTTCCAGCATTACGATGGCGCCGTCTACAATAATACCGAAATCTATAGCTCCCAACGAAAGAAGGTTAGCCGGAATATTGGTGAAGTGCATTAAAATAAATGCAAATAATAATGAAAGCGGAATTGTAATCGCAACGAGTAAGGCCCCTCTCCAGCTTCCAAGGAATATGATAAGTACAATAATTACGAGTACAATTCCTTCAGTTAAAGTATGAGATACAGTATTAAGTGTGGTTTTTACCAAATCTGTTCTGTCTAGGAAAGGGTGTATTCTCACTCCTGGCGGAAGGGTTTCATTGTTCAGTTCGTCAACGGCCTGATGAACACCTTCCAATACCTGCGAAGGATTCTGACCTCTTAGTAAAAGTACAATACCCTCCACACTCTCGGAATAGTTGCGTTTTTTATCGCTATATCCCAGAATTCCTTTTCTTTCAAGGTTGCCATATTTCAGAGTTCCCACATCGTTCAGGAAAACAGGAACACCATTTTCTGTTTTTACAACAATCTTTCCAAGATCATTCAGGTCTTTTACCAGACCAATACCCCGGATAACATAAGAGAGGTCACCACGTGGAAGCATACTTCCGCCGGCACTTACATTGTTTTTGGAAATCGTTTCAGTCACTTCGGAAAGAGACAATCCGTATTGTTCGAGTTTGTGAGGATCCAGTTCTATCTGAAACTGTGTTGTAATTCCGCCAAAGTTCGTTACATCTGCGATTCCGGAAACCTGTTTGATCCGCGGAATAATAACAAAGTTTTGGAGGTCTGTAAGTTCGCGCAGACTATGATTATTGCTTTCAATAATGTATCTGTAAACTTCCCCGATAGGAGAGGTGAGCGGATCGAGTCCCGGTTGGGCTCCGTAAGGAAGATTGACTTCGGATAGTCGTTCCTGGATTCGCTGTCTTGCCCAGTAATCGTCCACACCGTCTTCGAAAACTATAGTGATAATGGAAAGTCCGAAAGTACTTTTACTTCGCATAACGTGCATTCCGGGAAGTCCGTTCAGAGATCTTTCCAAAGGGATGGTAATTTGTTGTTCTACCTCTTCAGCAGCCAGCCCCGGAACCTGTGTTACAACCTGAGAGGTAACATCAGCGATATCAGGGTAAGCTTCTACAGATAGTTTGGTCCAGGAGTAATATCCGAAGAATCCCAGTAAAAGGAAGAGTGCCAGCATCAGCCATCTCTTCTGTATAGAGAGTGTCAGTAATTGTTTCATGTTTTTAATTTTTGTACCTGATCCTGCAGGACCTTAAATTGACTATTCACCATTCATGTATTCACAACCAGATTGTGAAAACTGAAAATAGTCTCATGATAAAAATGTTATAGATTATTTTGCGTCCAGCATATAGATTCCGCCTTCAGTCATAATGACGTCACCAGACTGTAGACCGGAAGTAACTCTTACCAGTTTCTGATCTGTTTCTCCTACTGTGACCGAACGTTTGGCAAACTGATTTTTCCCGGTTTTTATCCATACATACTGAGAGCTGTCTTTTTGCATCAAAGCAGTAACCGGAATCATAATGGAATTAACAGGTGCTGTGGAAAAATTAACTGTAGCGTACATTCCGGGCTTTAGTTTTCTGTCAGGATTATCACACTCAATTAATACTTTTACGCTTCGGGTTGCCTCATCCACAATCTCGTTAACGTGATAGACTTTGCCGGTAATATTTCTGTCCGGATAAGCACCTACTTTTACCGAAACGCGGTCTCCGGTACTTACGAAACGTATGTCTTTTTCTTTTACTTCCCCGGTAATCCATACTTTGGATAATTCAGCAATAATGACAACCGGATCTGCATCTCCTTTCAGAAACTGACCATTTACAATCTGGTTAGAAATAACCTCACCGTTAATAGGTGATCTTACAATAAGGGGGCTGCCTAAACCACCGCCTTTGCTGTTATAAACCTTTAGTGCAGAAGAAGCATTGGAAAGAGATGTCTTTTTGTTTTTGAAATCTGTTTCAGCTTCGTCGAGCTCTTTCTGAATTCCAACACCATGTTTTACAAGATCCTGCTGTCTGCGGTAATTTTTTTCTGCGAGCTGGACATCGTTTACAGCATCGGTATAGTCCTTCTGAACTGAAAAATAATCAGATGAAAGAATCTCGAAAATAGGACTTCCGGCGGAAACGTTCTGCCCGAGGCGGACAAAAGATTTGGTTATTCTTCCCGAAAAAGGGCTTGCGATTTCCGCATAATGATTTGGAATAGCCTGAATTGTACCTGCAGAAACAACACCGTCGCTATGTTCCTGTTCGGAAACTGTTTCGGTTTTAATTTTTCTGAAGACAGGATTGCTTTCCGGAACGATAACATTATCACCTTTAATGATGAGATCCTGATCCTGAGGCGCTTCACTTTTAGAGTCTTTGCAAGAGATAACGAACACCAAAAGTGCCATTGCTAGTACTGTTCTTCTCATATATAGTAGTTATTTGTAACAATAGATAAATTTTTTGTTTTTTAGCTTCAGCACTATCCCTTCAGATGTAACTAAGATAGTCTTTTTTTCGCTGTTGCAAAGGTATTTTCATCACTTAGAATACGCTGTTAGAAAAGCTTTAGAATACTATTAGAAAACTATTAGAAATTCAGATTCACATAAATAATTTAGAACTGAAAATTCATCCCCGGAATAATAAAGTTCATCTGCTATTTTTGCTCTTCTGTCATTTACATTGTTGATTGTTAAATTGTTATGTGTTTCATGTATTTTCTTTGTGCTTTCAAATGAAAAAGTAATGAGAAAAAAATGGATTATAATAGCAGCTTTGTTCCAAGCGGTTTATTCTTATGCACAGATAGAACTAAGGTCTGAATACCTGCCGAAGCAAAAACTTATTAATGATAGTGGGGATAAAACAGGTGGTAAGAGCGCTGCATTTACAACTTCGTTTACAGCCACTATTCCCGTTAGTGTACAGCCTACAGCTTATCCCCAGCCCAAAATATGGGCGGCGACACTGAATGCTTCTTATACGTCTTTTAGTAATGAAGGTGTAGCTGCAGAGGCTTTACCAAAAGAAATAGGATCGGCAGATTTGGGTGTATTATACATGACACCTATACACCAGAAGCTCACCTTTGTAGGAGGAATTTCTGCAGGCCTGTATACGACAGACACAAACCTTAAAAAACTGGATAAGGATAATATTATTATCAATGTTTATTCAGCATTCATATGGGAGGTAAGACCGAAAATAAAAGCGGGAATAGCAATTGTGGGAAATAATGCTTTTGATAAACCAATGCTTATTCCCGTGCCGTATTTTGTGTATCATAATGAAGAAAAGTCAGGCATGGAATATCATGCAGAACTAAGTTATAATCCGAGATTTTCTATAGGCTACCGATTTAACGATGCATTTGCTTTAAGAATAGTTAACCGTCCTAAGTTTTTCTTTGCGCCTGATAAAATAGATGGTAAAAAGAAATACTTTGATCATCACTATGTAAGTATGGGACTGGAACCTGAATACAGAATTAATAATTGGGCAATAAGCGGTACTTTTGGTACTAATTTCGGACGCACAGACCGCTATAGAGACCGTGAACCTGAACAGTTTCTGAAATGGGGAGGTGCAACTTTTGATCCGTCATTTTATATTTCTGCCGGTATTAAATATAACTTCGACAGAAAGCAAAAATAGATTACATTAGCCTTTGGTAAAAAGAACAATAAAAACCAATCTGTAATACGATTACACACAGAATATCGAATATGGTTTTCTCCGAAATATTCCGGGATCAGGAAATGAAAAATAAAAAATATGTAGTTATTGCCTGCTATTTTATTGTAACTACTATTTATACCGTTTATCAGATCTTTTTCTTCAATACCATCATGAAAAGCAGTATCCTGTCTAAGAACATTATGTGGGATCATTTTCTGCTACAGTTTGCAATTATATATCCAATTGTACTCATGATGACTTTTCTGGATTATTTACTGATAAAATTTATCAACGAGATTATTCCCTTACACAGTAGCTTATACAGACATGCTTCTTCATTGTTTTTAAGTAATATCCTGTTATGTATTCTTTTGAATATGGCGTTTAATTTTATTGTTACTCAGGTATTGGATGTAGGAATTCGGCAGTCTTTATCCTATAAAACAGGATTGATACTGAATATTACTGCAAATCTTCCCATTCTTCTGATTATTGATTTATTATTCTATTTTCAGGCTGAACGCAGAGCGATTAAAGCTTCGGAAAAATCAAAACGGGATATGCTGATGTACCAGTACAATGCTTTGCGTGCGCAGGTGAATCCACATTTTCTTTTCAACTCTCTTAATGTGTTATCATCACTTATATACGAGAATCAGGACCAGGCGAATAAATACACCAAAGCGCTATCTCAGGTATACCGGCAGGTACTGTCAGTAAGTAAAAAGCCACTGAGTACCCTGAAAGAGGAAATGCATTTTTTTAAGCAATATCTTTTTCTGATGGAAATAAGATTTGAAAATGGCTTCAGAATAGAGATTGATTCTTTTGAACAATGGGAAAATCGCAAGATTATTTCCTTTAGTTTTCAGCTTCTTCTGGAAAATGCATTCAAACATAATGTAAGTTCAGCCGCAGATCCTTTGCTTATTTATATTGCCATAGATGATAATGGTATTGCATTCAGAAACAAAATATCTTTACGGAATGATGTTCCTAAAGGAGAGGGAATAGGACTTTCTTTTCTGGATACCCAGTACGATCGTCACCAAAAAAAGCTTATGATAGAAGAGAAAGATAATTTTTTTGTAGTTAAAATACCATTCGTAGAATGAAAAAATACTTAATTGTTGAAGACGAGCGATTGGCTTTTTCCGAGTTAAAGAGAATGATGGATAAGCTTCGTCCGGAGTATATATTGCTGGGAAGAACACAAAGTGTGTTGGAATCTATTGAATTTCTGCAACAGAGTAAACCCGATTTTATCCTGATGGATATAAGCTTATCGGATGGCAGCTGTTTTGAAATTTTCAATCATATAAAAGTTGAGGTACCCATTATTTTTACAACAGCTTACGATGAATATGCAATACAGGCATTTAAAGTAAACAGTATAGACTATTTGCTGAAGCCTGTCTCTGAAGAGGATTTGGAACGTGCTATAGCCAAGCTTGAAGATCTTCATTTTGATAAAGAACAGGAAGAAATAGGCATCCGTATGGTTGAATCTTCTCTGATGAAAAAAGTGAAAAACCGTTTTCTGGTACAGTCACGTGAAGGCTATCTATATGCAGAATCAAAAAATATAGCTTATTTCTACAGTGAAGAAAAAGTAGTGTTGCTGCATACATTCGATGATAAACGATATATTATCAACTATACTCTGGACCAGTTGGAAGGCCAGCTTTCCGATGATATATTTTTCCGGGTATCACGTAATTGCATTGCTAATATTAAGGCTATAAAAGGAATTAAGAAAGTTGTGAACAGCCGGTTGGGAATTGATTTTGAACCTGAATGTCCACATGAAATTATTGTGAGCAGAGTAAGGGTTCAGAATTTTCTGGAATGGCTGAATGATGATTAAAGAATTGATATAAAACAAAAACAATCCCCTGTAGTGAAAACTGCAGGGGACTGTTTTAATATGGAAAAGAAATAAATAATTTTAGTTGACTTAATTATATAATCGGGTTTTGATGTTTTTATCAAACCACATAGACACATAGAAAAACTTGTTAAGGTACCTCTGTCTGAATTTCAAAAGCTCTATGTACCTGTTATTTTATAACCATTGCTGGAACTTTTTAATAAACCATTGTTTTACCAACTGGGTGAGGATGCAGTACCCGGTAAGAATTCCCAGTAAATAGGGGAAATACGAAAGAGGTAATGGCTGCATTTTTAAATATCCGGCTATAGGTGTAAACGGAATAGAGAGTCCGATAAGCATAATCAGGCTGGTAAGTGCAACCACAGGAGCCGCAGCCCAGCTTTGGATAAATGGTATTTTCTTTGTCCTGATAATATGCACAATCAAAGTCTGAGATAATAAACCTTCTACAAACCATCCGGTCTGAAAGAGGCTCTGATGTTCCGGAGTATTGGCTTTGAAGATAAAGAACATTACCGCAAAAGTTATATAGTCGAAAATAGAACTTAAAGGACCTATATACAACATAAATTTCTTGATACTGCCGGCATCCCATTTTTTAGGTTTTTCCAGAAAATCCTTATCCATAGTATCCCACGGAATAGAAGATTGTGAAACATCATAAAGCAGATTCTGGGTAAGTATTTGTAACGGAAGCATAGGTAAGAAAGGTAAAAAAGCACTTGCTCCAATCATACTGAACATATTGCCAAAATTACTGCTGGCTGTCATTTTAATATACTTAATAATGTTTCCGAACGTCCTTCTGCCATAGATAACACCACTGCGCAGTACCATCAGGTCTTTTTCCAACAGGATAATATCAGCACTTTCTTTGGCAATATCTGCTCCGGTGTCCACAGAAATTCCGACATCAGCTTCTTTAATCGCTGCTGCATCATTAATTCCGTCTCCCATAAAACCTACAGTATGTCCCTTCGATTTTAATACTTTTACAATACGTTGCTTCTGCAGCGGACTTACTTTAGCAAAAATTGAATAAAGATCCATATTCTTGCTAAGTTCTTCATCCGAAATATGATCCAGTTCCTCACCCAGCATGATATTATTGATAGGAATACCAACATCATGGCATATCTTTTTTGCAACAATATCATTGTCTCCGGTAATTACTTTTACCTCTACACCCAACTTATGCAAAGCTTTAATACTAGGTTCTGCGGAAGGTTTTGCAGGATCCAGGAACCCGATGAATCCGGTAAGAGTAAGATTGTTTTCATCTGCTACTGAATAGTTCAGCGGATGATTTCCTTCAAATTCACGGATAGCCACCAGTAAAACACGAAGCCCTTCAGCATTTAATTTCTCAGACATTTTAAGAATCTTCTGCTTCATTGCCTCATCTAACGGAACAATATTATCATTCTCAATATGCAGGCTATGATCGTCTCCGGGATCTAAAGCATATTTACACAGAGAAAGCATCTCTTCTACAGCTCCTTTAGAAATCATCAGATGTTTGCCTTTAGACGTATTCAGAACTACAGACATTCTTCTTCTTTCAAAATCAAAAGGAATTTCATCCACTTTCATATACAGCTCATCGGCTTTCATCAGGTTATGTACTTCAGCATGATCCAGGACAGCCTGATCTAAAAGATTTTTAAGTCCGGTTTGATGGAAACTGTTGAGATATGCCCATTTTAGTACTTCATCGTCATCTGTTCCCCGAACGTTGAGGTGGGTTTCCAGTACGATTTTGTCCAGTGTGAGTGTTCCGGTTTTATCTGTGCATAGAATATCCATAGCACCAATATTCTGGATGGCATTGAGCCTTTTAACGATGACTTTCTTTTTGCTCATATTCACGGCACCTTTTGCAAGATTGGCAGTAACAATCATAGGCAGCATTTCCGGAGTCAATCCTACAGCAACAGCTATTGCAAATAATAAAGCCTGCATCCAGTCATCTTTTACAAAACCATTAATCAGGAATATAACCGGAGTCATAACCAGCATAAACCGAATAAGAAGGAAGCTTACTTTGTTAACCCCTATGTCGAAAGAAGTTTCAGGCCGCTTGGAAACAAGATTCCGGCTGATACTTCCGAAATAAGTGAAGATACCAGTATTGGTAACAACTACAGTGGCGGAGCCGCTTACCACATTAGTTCCCATAAAACAGATATTCTGAAGGGTAAGTGGATTTTGCTCTTTGGCATTCTTGATAGCAAAAGCATTTTTCTCTACAGGAAGAGCTTCACCAGTGAGGATAGATTCGCTGATAAACAGGTCTTTGCTTTTTAGAATTCTACAGTCTGCGGGTACCATATCACCTGCAGAAAGCAAAATAATGTCACCCGGAACAATATCCGCAATTTCTATTTCCTCGCTGTCTTTAAATTTCCGCTTAGTAAGGCAGCTTGTTTTTACCATTTTTTTCAGGGCTTCTGCAGCTTTGTTACTTCGGAATTCCTGAATAAATCTAAGAATTGTACTGAACAGCAACATAATGGTAATAATAATACAGGTACTAAAATCTTTCTCTTCGGAAGGGACTAGTATAGCATCAATGAATAGCGAAATAATAGCAATACAGGCCAGTATATAATTGAATGGATTGAAAAATGAATGCGCAAACTGCTTTAACCATGAAGGAGCCTTCTGCGTTGCAATTTCGTTTTTACCATAAATTTTTACGCGGTCTTTTACCGTGTTGTCGCTAAGCCCTTCTTCTGAAGTTTCCAGCATAGCATACACCATCTTTTCATTCAGTACAGCTGCTTCTTTAAGTTTTACAAGTGCTGCTGAATTAAGATTTTTGTTTGTGGATCTTTTTAACATTGTTTCAATGCTGTTTTTAATGTTATAAATCGTTTTCGGTACCTACAATTTCCCAGCTTACTTTAATTACTTTGTCTTCTATAGTAAGTCTGCTGGCTGTTTTTTCCATGAAGCTGTCCTGTGGCACAGAAGCATGAACTTCAGCTGTGATAATAGCATTTTCAGGTGTTCCGTTGTCATCACTGGTAAGGGATTTTAGCAAAACCTTATCGTTGCCACCTAGGGACTGCATAAGGAGTACCCGTACATGGTTTTCAACTTCTGTTTTACATTTAATGCTCAACAGGTATTCGGTATAATGGCTTCTGCTATTGATATTTTTACTAAGCGTTATTCCTAGCGGGCGCAGAATTAAATGAGTGAGGATAATAAATCCGCTGGTAATAGCCGCTTCAAGTGGCAGTCCCATTGCACATAGAGCTCCAACCGAAGCCGAACACCAGATGGTGGCAGCAGTATTAAGCCCTCTTACAGTGAGCCCGTCTTTCATAATGACTCCACCGCCTAAAAAACCAATGCCACTAACGATATAAGATGCTATTCTGCCGGTAGCATCGCCACCTATTCTTATAGAAAGCAGTACAAATGCCGCAGATCCAAGACATACTAATGTGTTGGTGCGTAGTCCTGCACTTTTCTGACGCCACTGTCTTTCAAAACCAATACTGGCTCCCAAAGCGAATGCAATAAAAAGACGAAGTGTAAATTCTGATGTATTCATAACCTTTCTGTTTTAGCATCCGGCCGGCTTACAGAAAAGTGAAGCGGCGGAATGCTTAGTTGTTGTAATAATGCGGATCGGTATCCATATCTGTTTTTCTTTGCTGCAAAGGTAGGGTGAGTATCTTGGAATGGCTGTTAGAAAGGTCTTAGAATGTAATTAGAAAATCATTAGAAAATAAATATTGTATAATTTTTCATAAATTTAGTCATTGCTTTTACAGTTATGCAGACAATACACCTTAAAAGAGTTTATGAGAAGCCTTCTCCGGAAGATGGTTACAGAGTTCTGGTAGACAGAATATGGCCACGCGGAATCTCTAAACAGGAAGCTGATATTGCTGAATGGAATAAAGATTTAGCCCCTTCTACAGAGCTAAGAAAGTGGTTTCATCATGATCCTGCCCTCTGGAAGGATTTCTCTGCAAAATATAAAGCGGAATTACTGGATAAGAATCCGGGAATTGCATTTCTGCACAGATTAGAAAACGAAGAAGTAATTACCCTTGTATATGCGGCAAAAGATGAGAAACATTGTCATCCTCTGGTATTGAAAGAATATCTGAATAATATTCTGGCAGAAAAAGTTAATCAAAATAAATCACAGCCATAAATGACTGAACATATTGAGAAGATCCGGATACTTGTTGAAAGTTTTGATGAAGAAACGACAAATGTAATGGATCGACTAACGACGATTAAACACCTGAAAAAAGGTGAGCTTTTGCTGCAGGAGGATGAAGTTTGCCGGAAAAGTTACTTTATGGTAAACGGAATTGCCCGAAAGTTTTTTATTCTGGACAATAAAGAAGTGACAACAGAATTCTTTTTTGAAGAAGATATTGCTGTATCATTTGAAAGTCTGGTAAGTCAGAAACCTAGTAAAGAAATTATAGAATGCCTGACAGATGTTACGGTTGAAGCAGTAGATTATAATGCTTTTTATCAAATAAGAGGACAGTATCCACAGCTGATGGAATATGTAATTCTGATTACAGAATTATATGTTATCTGGCTGGAAGATCGTATTTTCGATTTTCATGCTCGCAGTGCTACAGACCGTTATCTCAATCTCTTGAAAAAATATCCGGAATACATTCATCATATCAAGCTTACCCATATTTCATCTTACCTGGGAATTTCTCTGGAAACACTCAGCCGGATCAGAGCGAAAATATAAACGAAATCTAATAGAGTACTAGACTCAAACTCTAGTGCCGCGAAGCGTGCCGATTCGATTCCGATACTGGGTGCAATTCCCGTAAGCCACTTTCCATAATAGGTTTGCGTTTTTTTTTAAGTTACATTTTTTTTCATCTGATTTCAATCGTGTAAAAAATTGTATAAAAATGAAATCATTTACAGAAATGAAGGTTTATCCTAAAAACTGGGAAACCTTGAAATCCACAGTCAAAAAAACTTGCATATCCAAGAAAGTCAAGAAGAATTATTAAATCAGATCGAAGAACTACTAAACAATATTCAGAAAAAATTATCACATATTGGCATTGGTAAAGAAAAGACTATTGAATGGGTTTTTAGAGGTAAAGTAACTCAAATAGAAGAAGAACTAAATTTAAATTATGGAGATTATTCTATTTGGTATGATGTGGAAAATAATGTTATGAACAAACAAATGACTTTTCCAGAAGCATTATTATATGCTAATAGACTAATGAATAGGTATTCTGCCCATAAGTTTTCTGCTCATACTAAATATTTAAATCCATATGATGTATTTAATATTCAAAACCTTGCACGACAACTTTTTACATAAAATAGAATTTATATAAAAAAAAAATATTTAATATAAGGAAATAAAAATCCCCTCATTTTGAGGGGAGAAAGATTAATCTAGACTATCTGTGCTTTCAGAAGGTTTAACAACTTTTTTATCACAAATGTAAACACATCCTTCAACAGTGTTAACAAACCCCATGAAAGTAGTACCACATACACATGCAAAACCTTCACCTCCGTTTACGTTCTTTAATTGAATCTTAGATAATTTTTTCATAATAATTTTTATTTAATTGGTTAAGGTGTAAATATAGACAATTTCCCAATGCAGTGATTTAACATAAAAAAATAATTGAAATCAGATAAAATATCCAACTAATACGGAAACCTGTAACGATAGGATATAAAAAGACCCTCAATTAAGAGGGTAAATCTTATATATAAAGTTAATTACAAACCGCCAGAATCTTCTGTTTTTATGATTATACTTAATTATTTTCTATTTTTAGGCTTTATACTTATGCTATCAGGGGTTACTCTTGCTGAATCCATAGCAATAGAAATTGTATATATTTTAGCAATCCGTACTTATTATTTGGAGCATATTTTAATTATAGCGAATAATATAAGGTCCAAAATATTCTGTGAAAGTATTATTTGCACATTTTTTTCTAACATAGAATTGATAGTCAATATTTTTATTTAATTGATAAGCCGCACCAGATGGAGCTAAAATTAATTGTGTGTTTCCTGAAGAAGGAGGAGTTGTTAAAGATCCGAAGCCTACTTCATATACAGATATTCCATCATTTTCCCAGGTAATTTGGGCTGTAAAAGTTGATGGAGTATATGAAGATTTTGTATAATTCACATAGCTTGGTTTCACACACGCAGTAGTATTATTTGATAAGATAGTTATCGGTTTCGACCAATTACTATAACCCTTTGCACCACAATTTTTCCTTACATAAAAATCATATTTTTTTCCGCTATATAGTGGGGCATCAAAATTTTTCTGGTTCGTTTCAATTGAAGTTCCACTTCCTAATACAAAACCTTCTGCTCCATATTGTACTTGAAAGTAACCAGCTCCATCAACATTAGGATCTGACCACGAAAATATATTATATAAATTTTTAAAACTTAAATTAGTTGGGACCATGCATCCTTGCTGTTGTGGATTATTGTTTATATTATTATCTTCAACACTGTCACGAGATGAACATTGAAAATTAAATAATAAAAAAAGAAGAAATAATAAGTAGATGTTTTGTGTTTTCATAAATAATTTTTCAGAAACAAATATATATCATTTTACTGTATTTATAAAATATCAATTTTTTGTTGTGTTTATTTTAAAACTTGCATATCATCTTACGATAAGGAAAATTCAAATCTGAGCAAAATATATAGTCTAGTAAGAATCGGTATTGCCGGTATACTTATTTTCTAAAAATAAATTTTAGCAGTGTAATTGTTAATGTATGTCTCTAACCTGTGAGATAATTGTATTTTAGCAAAAAAAATATTTATGAAGAAAATTTATTTTATTGGGTTATGTTTTATGTCCTTAGCAAGTTGTTCTACAAATGATGACTTACAAAATTTTGACAAAGTAAATCTTAATCAATTAGCAGTAGGAGGTTTTAGAGATGGAAGTGGAACTTTTGATGAAGAACCCCCTTCAAGTGGTATTTTTTGGAAAGATGCAATTATACCTAAACCTATTTACGGTTATTATAGTAGTGCTAAAAATAGACATATTTACTCAACCAGTGATTCAGGTTTATTTTTACCACATGCAGAAATTGGAAATTACAATTATATTTATGATAGGTTTTTAGGCTCAGCTGATGGAAGTGGTCAAGAAATTACTGGATGGTTTAATAAAAATAATGATGATTATGTACTTACAACTAATCCTAGTGAATTTAACGGACAAAATGGATGGATGTGGTTTAGTGATATAGGTAAAAGTTATAATGGTAATGAACCGGGTAGTTTTCCCATATATCGATATTTTAGAAAAGAAACAACATCACACTTTTATACTAGAGATTTTAATGAACTAGGAAATGGAAAATTCGGTTTTGTTTACGAAGGAATAGCTTTTTATCTAAAAGATTCTGAAGCACAGAAAGCAAGAATACGTGATGGCGAATTTTATCGTGATAGAAATACAGGACAATATTATATAACATTTGAAAGTACAATTAGACTTATTGAAAATGTGGATGTCTTAAAAAGAGTGTTCGATTTTAGAGAAGAGAGCACTGGTATTAGAGGACGGAAGAATAAACCTATTTTTAATGTAGATATAGCTGATTATATAGGTCCAAGGGGTAAGAATTTCACAATGGATACCAAATTAATTAGAGATCAATCAAATGGGAAGGTATATTTATTAGATAACGGAGATTTAAGACATATTCCAACTCCTGAAGTTTTCCAATTTTATTATTTTAAAGAAGAATCAATAATACAATCTAATAAAGTACGAGGATTTGCGGGTAAAGATATTGTTAGAACATATTAAAAATAAAGGGGCAATTAAGCCCCTTATTTTATGAACGATTGTTTAATCTTTATTTAAAAAAATCAACTAATTCCATTTTTGTTTCAATAAATTTATCTTTTAAGATTGATGTTTATTATCAGAATACCTTTTGCTTTAATAAAGTATATTCCTTACTGTTTAGTAGTATAGATACATTTGCATCTTTTAATAAATAACCCATATGGGTTCTTATAAAATAATTTAAGCCCAACGGACCTAATATTAGGAAGGCTAGTTTAACAACACTTATTGTTAATGGCCAATCAATATTCTTCATACTATTTCTTTATATAAAACAACATACTAATAAAGGATTAATGTTATAAAACAGATAATACCTGGGGAAATAAATTTTCGCACATCAGCTATGTGATCTATGCCAGTATCGAAGATACCTTACAGGAGGTTGTGAGGCTATATTCTATGTGGTTAAAAAGATTCTTTTATTCAGTGAGATTTATAGTCAATAAATCCTGTAATTTCTGTTTTTTTTGACATTTGTCAAAGGCAGGTTGGCTGGTAATCGTGATTTTTGCTGCGGAATATATGCAACATGAAGAAAAGGATTATCGGATTCGATCTGGCCAGAGCTTATGCTATTTTTGGGATGTTTATTGTAAACTTTAATATTGTCTTCGGAAAAGATGACGATAGTTTCATGGGCAGGTTTCTGACACTGTTTAGCGGACATTCCAGTACGGTCTTTGTTATGTTGGCGGGTATGGGAGTAGCATTGATGACAAATCGTACTCAGGAATACACGGCAGAAGACAGAAAAAGATTAAGAGCGACAATTCTGAAGCGTGCTGCTTTCCTGTTTGTTTTTGGAGTACTTTTTTATCTGTGGTGGCCGGCAGATATCCTGCATTTGTATGGTGGGTATATGAGTATAGGTGCTTTACTGGTGTTCATGGATAAAAAGTACTACCTAATAGCTGCTGCTATTACTGTGGCAGTCTTTCATCTTTTATTATTGTTTATTCCTTACGAAACAGGATGGGATTTTGGAAGTTTACAATATCTGGATTTCTGGACTATAAAAGGTTTTCTCCGCAATACACTTTACAATGGCTGGAATCCTGTATTTCCATGGTTTGCATACTTTGCTGTGGGTTTATATTTGGGGAGACAGGACTGGACACAAAAACAAACTCAGCGTAAAATGTTCATAACAGGACTTATACTCTTTGTCTTTATTGAGATTATCCGTTTTATAAGTGTTTATATGGATCTTAGTCCTGAGGTTATGGAGTTTATTCATGCCGATTATATTCCTCCGTTTTTACCTTTTGTAATCAATACCATAAGTTTTGGAATGATGCTTATTGCCGCTTTTATGTATGTAAGTCAGTATATTTCAAATAAGCAATGGGCAATAGATCTGGCAAAAACAGGGCAGATGACATTTACGCATTACGTATCTCATCTTACAATTGGTCTTGTAATACTGGCTCTTTTACGGGGTGATTACTATTCGGGAGAATTAGGCGGGCAGCCTCCTTTAAAACCTGTATATATTCTTTTGTTTTCTATAGGTTACTTTATCGTCAGTATTTACTTCAGTATATTTTGGAATAAGAGGTTTAAACAGGGGCCATTGGAAATGCTGATGCGTAAAATTTCAAATTAAAAAATTAATGAAAAACGTATTTGATATACTTGAAAATTATATAAAGAAAATAAAGTTTAATGGAAATATAATGATTGCCGATCGACGAAGAGTATTGTATACCGGGTCTTTCGGCAATACTTATCATCCGGGAGAGAAAAGAGAACTGAGCAGAGCCTCGGTTTTTGAACTTGCGTCTGTTTCCAAACCATTTACTGCTTTTGCCATATTAAAGGTTTTGGATATATATAATCTGTCTCTGCATACAGACGTAAAGTATTTTTTTCCGGATTTTCCCTATAATGATATTACTGTTTATCAGCTGCTCAACCATACATCCGGATTGCCGGACTATATGGAACTATTTGAAACATTTTGGGATAAAACAATTATAGCGGATAACCAGGATGTATTGGGGTTATTGGCAGCTATCCGTCCTAAAGTCTATTTTAACCCGGGCGAACAATGGGATTATTCTAATACTGGTTATGTAATATTAGCCATTATTCTGGAGAAAATAACAGGATTTACATTCCCTGAAGTATTACAGAAGTATATTTTCAGACCATTAGAAATGACCAATACAATGGTATATAACAGGCGGAAAAATCCACTGTTAGTTCCTGATTATGCTTTCGGTGTTCTACACGATCCGGAAACAGGAAAAGTGAAGCTGCCGGATGAGATAAAAGGAGAAGAATATGCTTACTATCTGGATGGCATACAAGGTGACGGAGCAGTTAATTCCACACTGGATGACCTGTTGATCTGGAATAATGCCATATTGGAACAGTATTTAGTGGATGAAAAATATCTGGACCTTATGTTTGAACCTACGGTAAATAATGATGGCCAGATTTTTCAGTATGGATTAGGGTGGGAGTTGGATGAAAAGCGTAACGGTCATAAACAGGTCTATCACACGGGAGGATGGCCTGGATATTTTACCTATAATTCATTATATTTGAATAGCGGGATATCTATCATTTTGTTATGTAATAAACCAGATTCCGGAGATACTGAACAAGAAATACTTCAGAAGCTGGAAGATATTATTTTCAGCAGAAAAAAGTTCCGAACATTATATTCATAAATATTCTCCAATCATGCATCTTACAATAGAAAAATATAATCCTGACTGGAAAAAACAGTTTGAAGAACTGAAACAGGAACTGGAAAAATTAACAGCTCCGGTATATACCAATATTCAGCATATAGGAAGTACATCTGTAGAAGGGCTTTCTGCAAAACCTGTTATCGATATTATGATAGGTGTTAATTCGGAACAAGATTTAGATAAAATTCCACCTTTATTAGCCGGAAGACAGTATGTATATTATGAAAAATACAATGAGGATATGCCTTACAGAAGATTTTTTGTAAAGCTAAAAGAAAATCCTTCCAAATGGTTTTTTCCGGAACAAATTAATAAAGATGATGAGATTCCGGAGAAGCTGCACGATCATAGTTTAAGGCTAGCACATATACATGTAATACCTACAGGTTCCGAACACTGGCTGCGTCATATTGCATTTCGGGATTACTTGCGGACACATCCTGTCGTACTAACTGAATACCAGAAACTAAAAGAAGAGCTAGGGAAACAAGAATGGAAGGATGGTAATGAATATAATGACGCTAAAAATGACTTTATACAAGATGAAGAACAAAAAGCAATTCTCTGGTATAAAGAAAATAATAGTGGAAATTAAACCTTGATGAGGTTTTTAATACATGAGAAATTTATCATATACTTAAGTAAAAATAAAAGAATAACATCATGGATTTAAAACAAATAGCATATCAGTACGCTAAATCTAAAGTCCTGAATGACTTTATAGAATATGGCGGAGTTGCAGCGGCAATAAGAACGGCTGCCGGAAATGTTTATACAGGTATTAGTATAGACACAGCATGTTCCATGGGATTTTGTGCAGAACATAGCGCAGTGGCAGAAATGCTGAAGCATGGAGAATCTGTTATTCAGGCTGTAGTAGCTGTGGACAACGATGGAAATGCGGTTCCTCCATGTGGACGATGCAGAGAATTGATGAGCCAGCTCTCCAGAGAAAATCTTAAGGCTATTGTAGAAGTAAAAAATGGAATATTTAAGAATCTGGGAGAAATACTTCCTTATGACTGGAAAGTGGATTTAGGAAGAGAGTGGTAGTGATGACTAGAAGATTAATAAGACAAGAAAGATAGAAAAAAAATGCAGGAAGTTAGAGAAATTAGCTTTACAGAATTCAGTGATATATACAGCCGATACCTTGTGGAAGACTTTCCGGAGGAAGAGGTGAAACCTTTATATGTTGTAGAGAACGCCTTTTCGGCTAATAAGTATACTGCTTATGTACTGGAAGAAGATTCCAAGATAAAAGCTTATGCTACTTTTATGTGGAAAGAAAAAGATCTGCTGTTGTTAGATTATTTTGCTGTAACACAAGAGGCCGGACGGGGTAGTGGAATAGGCTCTGTTTTTCTTCAGGAATTAGCAGGAAGTATAAAGTCAAAAGGCTTTATTATAGAATGTGAGGCACCGGAAAAAGCCATAAATGAAGAAGATAAGGTGATAAGAGAAAAGCGGATCGCTTTCTACGAAAGAAATGGAGTAAAAATGACAACTGTAGTTGCTGAGGTTGTAGAAGTAGACTTTTGTCTTTTATATATGCCTATTGAAGCAGGATTGGAAAGTATAGATATGGAAACAGACTTTCTCAATATTTATCACAATCTGGAGCCCAAAGAATTCTACCGCAAATTTGTAAAAATCATATCATAAAAATATAAAAATGTCCAAATCCATCGCTATCAAAGAAATTAGTAATCCACAGGAATTCAAAGAGTTTTACCTTAACGATGCTCATCATTCTTTCTGTGAAGAGTGCAATACAATAGAGTATATATATGGTAGTGGCTTTTTAGAAGTTATAGCATTGGAAGAGCTGAAGAAAATACAGAAAAAAACTTTCGGAGACCGGACAAGAAGAAAGTTTTACAGTATTGTACTGCTTACTGAAGGCGAAACTGAAGAAACTATAGGACACAAAAAATATCGTTTCGGACCAGGATCTATGTATTTCATTTCTGAGAACCAGCTTTATGCTACCGAAAAATGGGATGAAAATGTGAAAGGAATCTTATGTATGTTCGATGCAGATTATTTTCTATTATGTATTAAACACCAGATTAAACTGAATCAGTTTCCGTTTTTTCAAACAGATCAGAAGCCATTCATTAAGCTTTCTGAGCGGGAAATCTCAATGATGGAACATCTTTTTTGGAAATTGAACAGTGAGAAATGCCAGAAATCTACATTTAACGATGATCTTTTGGTAAGGATGTTTCTGAATGTTATTTTATTGGAAGCAGAAAGGATATATCATAAAGTATCTGCTGACGAAACTTTTAATCTCTCCAGGCAGGAGCAATTGGTGGCTAAGTTTCAGATGTATGTGAATCAATATTTTCTAGATAAAAAACAGGTGAATGAATATGCAGAGCTATTGCATGTTCATCCCAATTATCTCAATGATGTAGTAAAAGAAATTACAGGTTATCCGGCAAGTCATTTTGTACAGAAACAGCTTGTTCAGGAAGCTAAATCACGCCTGATACAAACCAGTGATACAGTATCCATGATAGCTACGGAACTTCAGTTCACGGATGATTCTTATTTTGGCCGCTTTTTTAAAAAACAAACAGGACTGACCCCGCTACAGTACAGAAAAAAACATAAACACTAAATATATAAATAGAGAATGAATGAATTTTCGAGGCAGATTACGGCCTTTTGGGAAAAGGAAATGAATGGAGATCTTTGGTATAAAGACGAAAGTTTTACACTTATGATTAATGAAGACCTGGAAGAAGATGGTCAGATTATGCTATTTGAAAGTGCAGATAATCAGAGTGTAAGTGCAGTTGTAACACCTGCTATCATGAAACGCATAGGGCTGACAGTAAGTGATTCTTTATCAGAATCTGTGTTCCTTCAGCTGCTAAAAGATGTGGGAATCTCTCTGCATGGAGCTGACTATATCTATTATTATCAGGAGGGGGATAAAAAGGAATTATTAGAAACAGTAAGTATTGAAACAATTCGTCAGTTAAGTTCGTCAGATGCTGAAGTTTTTGAACATTTCGTTTCCTCTGCTTCTGAACAAGATCTTGATGATGCTTATGTAGAACTGGATCATTGGGTTGTATTTGGCTCCTTCGAAGACGGAAAACTGGTAAGTGCTGCCAGTATGTATCCGTGGGGAGATAATGAAAAAATTGCAGATTTGGGAGTATTGACACTGCCTGATTACAGAGGAAAAGGACATGCCGGAAATCTGGTACAGGCTATTTGTAAATATACACTCCAACAAGGCTATGAACCTCAGTATCGCTGCCAGATCGATAATTTTGCATCTGTAGCACTAGCAGCAGCTTCAGGGCTTACCCTGTATGGAAAATGGGATCTTATCGCTTCAGACAGTATTATCTAATGCAATTGAAAATGAAAACATTAAACGACTATATAAACGTATATCAGGAACAGCTTGTAAAAAAAGATATTCAGAAAGCATATCATAATCTGATGAAGTATATGATGAGCTTGAAAACCAGCTTGTCCGGAGTACAAGCGGATCGCTTTAGCTATGGAAATATTTCGTTTGGTTATATGGATTTTACTTATTTCCCGTTTCATAATGAATTTTTGAGAGAGCGGAAATTACGTTTTGGAATAGTCCTTAATCATGAAAAAATGAAGTTCGAATTATGGCTGATGGGACAAAATGCAGGAATACAGAAAGCTTATTGGGAGCTTTTGAAAAACAGCAGTTGGAATAAAGGTAAAAAGAAAATGCCCAAATACTCTATTCTGGAGGCTGTGTTAACAGATACTCCGGATTTTAATAATCTTAAAGAACTTACCCGGATTATTGAAGTGCAGGCAGAATATGTATCTGAAGCTGTCTTAAAAGAGCTGGAACGATTAGATATGGACTAAAGGTTATTAAGGATAAAATTTTTTCTATTCGTTATAGTATCAAAAGGAACATTGATGATGTTATATCCGTATCGGATATAGATATCCCTCATTATTTCGTAAGTGTCCACAGCTTGCTGCCAGTTTTGTTTACGTTCGTTATCTGTTTCGTAAATACTTTTCCATGGCGGAAGTAAAAATACATGTGTATGGTAAGGATGTGCACGTATAATTTGTTCAGTTTCCGGAGGAACAGGAATGTTTTCCAATTCCATATAACCAATGGTATCCGGTATTCCTCTGTCGAAAAACACTAAAGAATGTTCTGCTTTCTGAAGTATTTTATGGTAAGCTTCCAATGAAGCATTCAGCATTAATGCGGCAAAAGCAGCCTTGTTTTTCCATGGAAGACCTTCGCCGGCAAATTCGATCTGTTCTTTTATTATTCTGCGGCCTTCTTCCGGAACAGTAAGGAATCCGTTATTGTTTAGCTCATTGATAAGGGATGTTTTACCAGAGCCAGGACCACCGGTAATGATATAAAAATTATTCATTGTTGATGAATTTAAATTGTTTTTTAGTTGTAATTATTTTGTCGGGGAGTTTATCCGGATCTGAATAAAAGGACTATCTGATGATTCCGGAAATAGAAAAGTGAATAGCTTATCAAAGTGAATATCAAATGTACGATATATTTTTTATCAAAATTTGAATAGGCTCATATAATGTACCAACAATGCCTTATATCCTATTACCAGACGTATTTCTGGAAATTCCGATGATAATATAATAACGGGAGCCTTTGTGTTTAGCTTATATAATCTGTGATTTGTACCATTTCTTCTACGATTTGTGTCAGGATGATGCCCGAAGCTCAGTCTAAATTTGTATAACTAAATTTTAAAACAATGAACAATACAGACAACAAAATTCAGGAGATTGATTCACTGACTTTATTGCAATTCTATGCAGAATGGTGCTATCCATGCAAAATGATGATGCCGGTTGTAAATACACTGAAAAATAAATTGGAAGACTGGCTAAATGTACATCAGGTGGATGTGGATGAAGAGCAGAATATGGCAATACAGTACAGAGTACGTGCAGTCCCAACGTTTGTGGTACTAAAAAATAACCAGGAAGTATGGCGCAGCTCCGGAGTGCTTTCAGAAAAGCAGCTGGAGGAGCAGTTAAAGGCAATGCGTTAGCAGGCGGTCTAAAGTTTATCATTAAAGTAAAAGCTATGCAATTGATATTTTATGGTATTTTAATGGGGGTAGGAGCTACACTATTTATGGATGCTTATGCAGTCATTCTAAGGAGTTTTTTTAATATTCCTTCTCTGGACTATCGTTTGCTGGGTCGATGGATCGGGAGCTTCCGGAAAGGAATTTTCTTTCACAAGAGTATTCTTCAGACAGAACCGGTTACGAATGAAAAATTAATAGGATGGATGGCTCATTACGGAATCGGGATAACCTTTGCTATCTTATTATTATTTATCTATGGAATAAACTGGTTGGAAGATCCTACACTTTTTCCGGCTATATTTATAGGTCTTAGCACAACAGTAGCACCTTTTTTTATGATGCAGCCTGCATTTGGTTTTGGTATTGCTGCTTCCAAAACGCCTAATCCGCGTATAGCAAGGATCAGAAGTCTTTGTACGCACCTTGTATATGGTATCGGTTTGTATTTTTCGGCTTTATTAATTAGTGTTTTAATAAAATAAAAAAATAACAGTCAAAGCCTTAAAAAACAGGTGTTTCCTGATTGAAAATCCATAGGATTTCGTATCTTTGATTACTTTCAGCAATGAGCCGGAATATGTTAACCTAAACAGGTTATGAAAAATACGGCAATGCTATTAAATCAATTATATTCAACCGAAATATTACATGACAATTCCCGGATTATAAATTCCCGGAAGCGTTGATTGTTTTGATATAGAGTATTTTAATCCAGGTTGTTATATTGATATTATTTAATCATGTAAACTTGAAGATATGAGTGAATTAATAAGAGAAGCCAGTTCTAAAGATTATGCAGATGTGATAAGGGTGTGGGAAGCTTCGGTAAGGGCTACTCATCACTTTCTGGATCCTGAAGATATAACATTTTATAAGAGTATTATACCTGAGGCTTTGCCCCAGGTAAAACTTTTTATTTATGAAAGTGAAGGGCACACAGCTGGTTTTATGGGAATTTCTGGAAATACACTGGATATGTTGTTTATCGACCCTGACTACAGAAGGAAAGGGATTGGCAGCAAACTATTTCAATATGCACAATCGACATTTGGAATATCAAAGGTGGATGTTAATGAGCAGAACCTGCAAGCCGTAGATTTCTATCTGAAAACCGGATTTGTGCAAACGGGCAGAAGGGCAACGGACGATTTCGGAAAAGCTTATCCAATACTGGAAATGATCCTTGGTACCGAAGAATAAAAATTTCAAAAAATAGGCGAAATGATAGTTGAGACAGGATTTGATGAGATAATTAGCTTGTTTAATAATGGGCTGGAAAGAGAAATGCAGGTGCATAAACAAAAACTGCCTTACGCATGCTGCCTTTCTACGGAAGGGTTGGATGGGTTTCCTAATGCGCGTTTTGTGTCTTTAAAAGAAATTAGGAATGAAGAATTTGTAATCACTGGCACACTGACTTCCCGAAAAGGAGAGGAAATTAACTATAATAATAAAGTAGCTTTAACATTCTGGTGGCCTGAAACACAGCAACAGGTACGGATTCAGGGTGAAGCAAGGTTAATCTCAGGATCGGTTTTGGACAGCTACTTCAGCGAGAGGAATCGGGAAAGCCAGATCGTTTCTGTAGTCAGTGATCAGGGAAAAGAATTGCACGATTTAAATGAGCTTATTCTGAAATTTGATACTGTAGCAAACAATACGGAAATATCGGAAATCCGGAGACCGGATAATTGGGGAGGTTATGCCATTGTTCCTTTCCGTATAGAATTTTTAGTGTTCAGCGAGTCAAGATTTCATGACAGAATACTTTATGAAAGAAAAGACCAGATATGGCAGAAGAAGAAAATACAACCCTGAAAACCATAGTTAATTGATACAATATAAGCTTGTTATAAATAAAAAACAGTAAATTTGATGATAAACCTTTACACAATGAATTCAGTAGTAGTTTTTAATTAATAAAAGACAAATAAAAAGTGATTGTACACTTCTTATACCTTGAGAATTTGCTTCTCAGGGGTATATTTTTTATAAATTAATATAACTATTCAAATGAAAAAATCAAATACAAATATTGCGATATCCGCTACGCTATTAGCGATTATATGTGTGCAGGGTGGCGCATCCATTGCCAAGCAGCTTTTTCCTGCAATTGGTGCTATAGGAACAGTTACTTTAAGAATTGTTCTGTCAGCTATTATATTAACGTTGATTAACCGTCCGAAATTTTCACAGTTTACCAAACAAATGTGGATTTATTGCGGGTTCTATGGAACAGGTTTGGCTGTGATGAATCTTATTTTTTACATGGCTATACAGCGGATTCCACTAGGTCTGGCTGTCACTGTAGAATTTGCAGGACCTTTATTTCTGGCATTGGCACTTTCAAGGAAATTACTGGATGTTGTCTGGGCTTTACTGGCCTGTGCCGGGATATTACTGATCGTTCCGTGGAACAATGACCATGTTGATCTGTTAGGTCTTGGGTTTGCTTTCCTGGCAGGTGTGTTTTGGGCATTGTATATTGTAATGGGAGGTAAGGTTGCCAAAATAATGGACGGTAAAGATGCTGTTACTACAGGGATGTTATTTGCCAGTCTTGTGATTCTTCCTTTCACAATCTGGGATGGGGCTGTTTTCAGTATTACACCTGTCATTTTTCTGAAAGGTTTGGGTGTCGCTATTTTATCCAGTGCTTTACCATTTTCTTTGGAAATGGTAGCATTGAAGAAACTTCCTGCAAAAACCTTCAGTATTTTAATGAGTTTGGAACCAGCATTTGCAGCTCTTTCAGGACTGGTCTTCTTATCCGAAAGCCTAAGCTTTTTGCAATGGATTTCTATAGCCTGTGTAATAATGGCCAGCATAGGAACTACTATTTTTAGTAAAGCTTCTAATCAATAATAAATAATATAAAAAAGTAAAAAAATGAAAATTCAGACCCTGGAAAAAATAGATATATCACAAATTCTTCAGGTATTCAATGAATCATTTGCAGACTATCTGGTACCTATGAAGCTGACTGAAGAGCAGTTAGAGTTTAAAATGAGATCGGATAAAACAGATAAAAGCCTATCGGTAATAGTACAGGACGGAGAGAAACCTGTTGCTTTTATTTTGCATGGTAAGCAATTAATAGATGGCAAATTGGTTGTCTATAATGGTGGTACTGGTGTTATTCCGGAAAACAGAAAATCAGGATGGGTGAGAGAAATGTATGATCTTATTCTTCCTGTGCTGAAAGAGCATGGAGCGGAAAAGCTGGTGCTGGAAGTTATTACCGAAAATGTTCCGGCAATTAAATCCTATGAAAAATTTGGTTACACGGTCAGTCGTAAACTTAAATGTTATCGTGGAGACATTAATATCAACGCTGTAAAGAAGGATGCAGAAATTCGTGAAGTTGCAGATTTTGGCTGGGCAAAAATGAAAACCTTCTGGGATATTCAGCCAACATGGCAAAATTCTATAAATGTGCTGGAAGAAATAAAAGAACATTGTAAAATATTGGGTGCCTTTATTGGCGGACAATTGGTAGGTTACCTTGTTTTTAATCCGGAAGCAAAAAAAATATATCAACTAGCTGTAATACCGGAACACAGACGTAAAGGAATAGGAACACAGCTGCTCGCTGCACTTAAAGAAAGAGTGGGTGCTGGTATCTCTGTTATTAATGTTGATGAGAGTTCGGTTGCTGCAAACAAATTTTTACAAAATTCAGGTTTAAGCATTTTCATTGAACAATATGAAATGACGAGAGCTGTCTAATTTTGTTATAATAATATAATTATTGAATCCCTTTAAAGCTAGAGTTTTAAAGGGATTTTACTTTATATTTTAGGTGTTTCCCCGGAGCGAAATACAACTGTAAAAGAGGTTTTATGATTTTCAGATGTTACTGATATCTCTGCATGATGAAGATTAATGACTTTTTCAGTGAGGAATAGTCCTATTCCATGACCTTTCTCTGTCCGGGAATTTTCACTTCTGTAAAAAGGTTCAAAAATATGCTGTAAATCTTCCTGTGCAATGGTGACACCTGTATTGGTGAAATCAATGCGGAGATTATTGGAATCAACGGAGATATTTACAGAACAGGAATGTTCCGGAGAGTATTTGCAGGCATTATCAATAAGGTTGTTAAATGCCACACGTAGCAGGTATTCATTTCCCTGTATGGTCAGTTGCTGTTCTTCTACAGCATCATTTATATGAAGAGCTACTTTATATTGTGGATTTTCTTTAATAGTTCCTGAGTAGGATTCCAGAAGAACTTCATCGAGACGTATCTCGGAAAAGCTGATCTCATTCGGATCGTAACTGGCCTTGGCCAGATCCATAAGGCTGTCGGATAAGCGCCTCATATTGCGGGCGTCTTCCAAAGCGAGATTTATGGTTTGCTGGTATTCTTCTTTTGTCAGTTCCTTTTCTGAGGCTAATTCCAGTTCTGCAGTGATAGCCGCCAGAGGTGTACGGAGCTCATGTGAAATATTAGAAACGAAATATTTTTGCGCATCGAAAGAGTTTTCCAGCCGTTCCAGCATTCCGTTGAAATTTTGTGCGAGTTCATTTAGCTCATCTTTTTCTTTCGTCGTTTTTAACCTTAGCTGAAGTTTTCCTGCGGTAATATTTTTCACCTGGCTCACCATTTCACTTACCGGATTTAGAGCTTTACCAGCAAAGAAAATCCCTGCAAGATAGACCAGAATAAGAATAATGAAAAATGCAATAATACTAACAGTCAGTAGATTTGTAACGTAAGCGTGTCCATATTTATCGTAAGAAGCGGCTGTAATGGCATATGTTTTTCCGGAATGATTATAAGTAATACCTGTTACCTGCAGATCACCAAGAAAAAAACTGGTCTTCTTCTTTTTAAAGATACCAGAAAGCATTTCAGCGTTTTCCTTTACATAATCTACTTTTGCATCATCATGGTAAATCAGATCATAATCGGAGTTATAAATAGCAACCTGAACCTCATTGAGTGTTCTGTTGTTGTTTCTGTATAGCTTATGCATTTCCTGCTCAGAAAGCGAACTTTTAAAAAAGAGATCAGCTTTTGCAATAGCCTCATTCTGTAATTCTCCATAGAAAGATTTTTCCCGGGCTTCTTTGGAAGAATAGTATACTGTAATACTGTAAATACCAAGAAGCATTGCCGTAACAAGGGTGAAGAGTAGTGTAAGCCGGGTTCTTATTTTCATCTTTAGGCGTTTTATGAAATATCCGATTCATAATCCTTTTTCATAATAAAACCCATTCCGGCTTTAGTATGAATAAGCTTTTCCGCAAAATCTTTATCTATCTTTTTCCGCAGATAATTAATATAAACATCTATAAAATTGGTTCCGGTATCAAAATGAGTTTCCCATACTTTTTCAGCAATTTCGGATCTGGAAAGAACTCTTTCAGGATTTTCTAACATAAATTTCAGGAGATTAAATTCTTTAGGAGTTAGTTTAACCGGAATTTTATCTCTGCTCACTATTTTCTGCTCCAGATTCATTTCAATACCTTCATACCGCAATACAAATACTTTTTGCTGCTGTTGCTGTGAAAAACGTTTTAGCAATACTTTGACTCTGGCTACCAACTCACGCATTTCGAAAGGCTTGGTAAGGTAATCATCGGCTCCGGCATCAAAACCTTCCAGTTTATCATCCGTAGTTCCCAGTGCAGTAAGCATTACTACGGGAAGATTAGGTTTTAATGTTTTTATTTCCTTACAGAAATCCAAACCGTCTTTTTTGGGTAAGACAATATCAGTAATTACAAGATCAAAATCTTTTTGTGTAGCTAGTTTCATTCCGGTCATACCATCGTATGCGGTACTTACTTCAAATTCGGCTTCCTGTAAGCCTTTTGAAATCAGTCTGGAAAGTCTGTCATCATCTTCTATGAGTAAAATTTTTGCCATGAGATCAGGAATTGTATTACCAGTATTGCAAATATCACGAAACCTGCAGAAAGAAACAAGTGGCAATAGCTGAAGTTTAGGTATAAATCAGTTGCAAATCGATTGAAACCGAAATAAGTCATTGAATTTGATTGAAAGAAAAGAGCTACTGCTTATCAAAAAATAGATGAAAGATTAAGTGTAAAATTTAGCAGTAGCCTTTGATATAATTCTATGGATATTTTATTCCTGATATTCCTGTGTATTTCTCATAAACAGAAAATCCAGAAAACGATCGCATGTTTTGAAAATATTGTATACTATCATGAGTATAATTAATTTGAAAATATTTTGTTTTTCTGTCATGATTCTGATTTTTAAGTTTGTTAAACAGAAAGTTGTCAGACTATTTACTTTTTTTCAGGAACTGTAACTGTAACTTCCACATATTTACTGCTTTGGTCGCTATCTCTTCCTGCCCAGAATTTCCAGGTATATTCTCCAGCTTTAGTTGGGCGAAAAGTAAATTCCTGCTTTTTCTCTTCTTTTTTATCAGTACATTGCTTCCCATAAACCTGAGAACCAATTACCCCTACATTCGTTATATTATCTGTATTCTTCAGTATTCGGAACTGGGCGAAAGACTGGCAGGTATTGTTTGTGCTATAAGTCACCTGTAGCTTATTAATTTCTCCTACGGGGCTTATTTCTGTAGCTTCTACTTGAGTAGCTGCGAGGTAACCATAGGTAATATTATCCCGTTTGTCAACATCTGAGCAACTTATAAAACATATACCGAAGTATACTGTAACGATTCCGGATTTCAGAAAATTTAGCATGGGTAATTTGATGTTCTTTCAATAAGATGCTTATTTTTCTTAAAGGTTGCGTCTGTATTTAAAATTATTAATCGGCATCTATATTAGCCATATTATTTTGATTTTTAATATAAACTTTGCGTAATATACCTGGTGTTCAGATACTACACAGCTTCTGCATTTAGTGTATACGGACAAATAATTAAATATTTTTTTTGCGTATTCTATATTATTTTCTAAATTTGGATAAGAGAGAATCAATAAAAGTGGTAAAACAATAAAAAAATAATAATATGAGATAAAGACTTAAATAACCATCGAAACTAAAACCAACCATGAAACTTAAAACCTGTATCACCTCTCTGGCTTTGCTGGAAGGTTTAGTCTGTATATCTGCGCAAAACGCAAAGATTATACCTGCTAATACTATTGCAATAACTCCTACAGACAGCAAAGAGCTTATTATAGAAAAAGCTGCTCATGTAATTCCCACAAAAAATCAACTAGATGCCCTGCGCAATGAGTTTATTGCCTTTATTCATTTTGGACCCAATACTTTTACACGTATGGAATGGGGCAACGGAATGGAAGATCCTAAAATATTTGACCTGAAAGAACTGGATACCGATCAGTGGTGTAAATCTCTTAAAGATGCCGGAATGAAAATGGTTATCCTTACGGTAAAACACCACGATGGATTTGTATTGTGGCAAAGCCGCTATACCAATCATGGAATTATGTCTACTAATTTTAGAAACGGAAAAGGAGATATACTGCGCGATCTTTCCAAATCCTGTCAGAAATATGGTTTGAAACTCGGACTATATCTATCTCCTGCAGATCTATATCAGATCGAAAATCCAAATGGGCTTTATGGTAATCTCAGTCAGTATACCAAAAGAACAATTCCTCGGGAAGTTCCGGGAAGACCATTTTCCAACAAAACCAAATTTGAATTTGAAGTCGATGATTATAATGAATATTTCCTGAATCAGCTCTTCGAAATTCTTACCGAATATGGTCCAATACATGAAGTCTGGTTTGACGGCGCTCATCCTAAAACGAAAGGAGGGCAGAAATACAACTACGAAGCCTGGAAAAAACTAATCCATACATTGGCTCCTAAAGCTGTAATCTTTGGTCAGGGGGATGTACGTTGGTGTGGCAATGAAGCTGGGGTTACCCGAAAAACAGAATGGAATGTATTACCGTTTAACAATAAAGATTTAACGGAAATAACGGGACTGACAGACTGGGAGGAAGATAATATCGGAAGACGTGATAGATTATATGATGCCCATTTTCTGCATTATCAACAGGCAGAAGTAGATACTTCTATCAGAGAAGGCTGGTTCTATCGGGATGATGTTTACCAGAAGGTAAGAAGTGCAGATGATGTATTCGATATTTATGAACGCTCTGTAGGTGGAAATTCAACATTTATACTTAATGTCCCGCCAAACAGAGAAGGCAAATTTTCGGATCAGGATGTAAAAGTGCTGGATGAAACCGGAAAACGTATTAAAGAAACTTATAGTAAAGATCTTCTACAGGGGGCTAAAGGCTCTAAGCAGGTATTAGATCATAACGATACAACATATTCTTTACTCTCTAATAACCAGATTGTTGTAGAGAGTAAAGTGCCGATAACAATTAACAGAATTGTATTGCAGGAAGCAGTATCCACACATGGTGAACGTGTGGAAATCCATGCTGTAGACGCATGGATAGACGGGAAATGGAAAGAAATAGCTGCGGCAACCAATATCGGTTACAAACGTATTCTTCGTTTTTCCGAAGTAACAACCCGTAAGATAAGGTTGCGTGTATTGCAGGATCGTGGCAGTGTAGCGATCAGTAGTATAGCTGCATATTATTATAAGATGAGGCCTCCACAATTGACTATTCTACAAGATAAAACAGGAAAGGTTTCGATTGATGAAAAGAAGCAACCTTTTGACTGGAAGAATCAGGATAAAAAAGATAAAAAAGACAAGGATAAAAATTTTAATATCTACTATACCACCGATGGTTCCGAGCCTGGCATCAATTCATTAAAATATATCGGGCCATTTGAAAAAGAGCAGGGTATAATAAAGGCTGTTGCTATTCTGAAGGGAGAACCTGGTGCTGTACAAACTGAAGTAGTCGGCATTGCTAAAAATAAATGGAAACTTTCCGAATCTAAGGACGGAACGAAGAATCATTCTGCTGAAGCTGCTTTTGATGCAAATCCTAAAACCTTTTGGCAGTCGGTAAATCAGACTATTCCTCAAAGTCTGAGCCTGGACCTTGGCGCTTTGTATACCTTAACCGGTATGGCGTACACTCCACAAACCGCATTTGGTGGTGGCATGATGGCTAAAGGTATTGTGGAAATAAGTGCAGACGGTAAAAAATGGGAAACAGCATCTGCTTTTGAATTTGGGAACCTTGTGAATGACCCGTCAAAGAGAGATCTTTATTTTAAACAAGCTGTTAAAGCACGCTATGTAAGGGTAACGGCTCAGGAAGTTGCCGGAAATTCTCAGGCTCTGACAATTGCTGAACTCGATTTCTTTTAATCACAAAACCTGATTGCACAGAACAATATTTTCTTCTGTATAAATATTGAAGAAACGATTCGTTAGTATAAATGACTGCAGAGGAACTTATGAATGCCTGTTTATGATATTCAGATTTGATGTCATATCCAATGTTCATCATTTCAGAAATTAATAAAAACAAAAAATTAAGGAGGATATTAGTGCTCTGACTAGTAATGGTCATAGAGCGCTAATACACCTGTCTTAAAAACTAAATACCAAACTCAAATAACAAAAATATGAAAACACTAACCTGTCGGGCTTCTTACAGCCCGGGGGTTGCTATAGCGTTTTTCCTGTGCTCTTTTGGCGGAGTACAGATGCTTAGCGCGCAGCAAACTCCATCTAAAAAAGAAATTCAGAAAAAGAAAGATTCAACCAACAAAACGAAAGACATTGATGAAGTCGTTATTGTAGGTTATGGTAAACAGAAGAAAGTCAATCTTACCGGAGCTGTTGCTTCTGTTTCTGCAAAACAACTGGAAAGCCGCCCTATTACCAATCTGGGGCAAGGACTTCAAGGCTTAATTCCGAACCTCAATATTAATATGGCAGGAGGAAAGCCCGGGCAGGGATCGACTTTTAATATCAGGGGAACAACTTCTATTAATGGCGGAGATCCGTTAATCCTGGTGGATAATGTTCAAATGGATCCTAACCTGATTAACCCGGCAGATGTAGCAACTGTGACTGTACTTAAGGATGCTGCTTCTACAGCTATATATGGGGTACGGGGAGCTTATGGCGTGGTACTGATTACCACAAAGACGGGAAAGAAAAATGCACGTATGGCTGTAAGCTATAATTACGACTATACTTTGAGCCGGCCTACAAAAATTTTTGGCACCATGAATTCCGTTGATTATATCAAAAGTCATATGGAAGCTAGTGCTACCGGAGCAGCTACCGGAGCAGGAGGGGCATCTTCACCTTTTACAGCTGAAGATTTACGAAGAGCAGAGTATTACTTACAGAATCCATCTCCCGAAAATGCAGTTTATGTAGATCCCGGAACCCCACGACTTTACAGATATACGGGGAATACAGACTGGGTAAAAGCATTATATCCTAGTTGGGCACCGCAGATGTCGCATAATTTATCATTAAGCGGTGGTAGTGATAAAACAACTTACTATGCTTCTTTGGGATATCTGGATCAGGCCGGGATGCTTGAAGCTTCTAAGCAAAAATTTCAGAAGTACAATGTTTCTTTTAAATTAGACTCGGAACTCGCTCCATGGTTGGATGTTAATACAAGAGTTACTTTCAACAGAACAGATAATAACGACCCTGCGAGTGTAGGATATGGAAGTGCAGAGCTTATTAAAAACGATTTAAGGCCATTGATGCCAATTAAACATCCGGATGGTCATTATTCAGGGCAAGGCGGATTTACCAATCCTTTTGCTATTCTGGAGTATAACGGGCGGAATATTGCTAAAGACAATGATATCTGGCTTACCGGAGGGATCAACCTGAAGCCGATGAAGCATGTGAATATTATTGCAGATTACACATGGAATAACTATACCTATAACCGAACGACCAATACCAAAGCTTTTAATGAATATGGTGCTAATGGAGTTTTGCTGGGTGTTTATCCATGGACAACTCCGGCGCGAGTAACTGAGGTTAATTATAATGACCGTTATCAGGCTATTAATGCCTATGCGCAGTATGAAAATACATTCGGAGGGAAGCATTATGTAAAAGCAATGGTAGGATACAATCAGGAACTGAAACAATTTAAAAGTGTTGATGTGAGCGTTAAAAATCTTATTAATCAGGATTTACCTTCTATTAATCTAAATTATGATCAGAAGCCTATAGTTGGTGGAGGAATTAATGATTGGGCTGTTGCAGGTTCGTTCTCAAGGATTAATTATGTATACGATGAGAAATATCTGTTTGAAGTAAACGGACGTTATGACGGAACCTCTAGATTCGCAAGAGGACATCGCTACTCTTTCCAGCCTTCTGCATCAGTAGGATGGCGGATTTCAAAAGAAGGATTTTTCAACCCTTTAAAAAAAGTAATAAATGAGTTAAAAGTCAGAGCTTCCTATGGAACATCTGCGAGCCAAAAACTCGACAAAGACAGAACCGCGAATAACTATCCTTATCTGGCTACTTTAGGTGTTAATCCTGGGAATTATATTTTTGGTATGGATCAGCAAGCTTATTTAAGCACACCAGGCTTAGTAAGTCCTGATTTCACATGGGAAAAGGTAACATCTCAGAATATTGGTATTGATTTTTCTATGTTAAGTAACAGATTAACCGGAAGTTTTGACTACTATATCCGTGATACCAAGGATATGCTGTATGCGGGATCTGCTGTACCTGCTGTATTAGGAACCAGTGTGCCCCGCCAGAATTCTGTAGATCTCCGGAACAGAGGTTTTGAACTCAGTCTTTCATGGAAAGATAGGATTGGTGAAGATTTCAGATATTCAGCTACTTTAGGCCTATCCGATTATCAGGCACGTATTACCAAATTCGGACAAAATCCCAATGGAAATATAGGAACTTATTATGTAGGTCAGAAATTGGGAGAGATCTGGGGTTATGTAACAGATGGTTATTTTAAAACAGATGCCGAGGCTCAGAGTTGGAACCAAAAATTTCTTTTTGGTGGCCAATGGCTGGCCGGGGATATTAAGTATAAAGATCTGAACGGAGATGGTAAAATAGATCAGGGTGATAATACAATTTACAATTCGGGTGACCGCAGGATAATTGGCAATAATACACCAAGATATCAGTATAGTATTAATCTGGATTTCCAATACAAGAATTTCGACATGACCATCTTCCTGCAGGGGGTTGGAAAAGCTGACTGGATGCCAGGAGGGAATGCTTTCTGGGGATATACAAGCGAATGGGATGTACCTACACAGGCACATATTGGACAATATTGGACACCTGATAACACCAATGCGTATTTTCCTAGGCTCAGGTTTGGTGGTGGTGGTAATTTCCAAACGCAGACCAAGTACATTCAGAGTGCTGCTTATCTCAGAGCAAAGCAGATTACCATTGGTTATACTCTTCCGCAGGAAGTTCTGGAGAGTATTAAGCTTAAGCATTTAAGGCTTTATATTACCGGGCAAAACCTGTTTACATTTACCAGTATGTTCAAAAACTTTGATCCGGAATATCTCCTTTCGGGAGCTACTTACCCAATTAGTAAATCTATTTCATTTGGAGCACAGCTTCGTTTTTAAAAATTTAATATCATGAAACTAAATAAAAAACAATTCATTTATACGGCCGCTGTTTTGGCATTGGTTAGTTTGTCTTCCTGTAAGCAGGATAATTTTCTGGACAGGGCTCCACAGGATAAACCTACAGAAGATATACTCTTTAAAACAGAGAATGATCTAAGATTATACAATAATCAGTTTTATGAAACTTTGCCTGTAGAATATTCCAGTCAGGATTCTCAGTCAGATAATCAGGTTCCTAATAGTGTCAATAGTTTTCTGGCAGGAACAGATCAGGTTCCGGGTTCGGGTGGCGGATGGTCTGCAGGTGATTGGTCCAATATAAGAGCCTGTAATTATTTTTTAAGAAAGAACAACGATCCTCAATTAGACCAGAATATAAAAAACAAATACAATGCTGAGGTTCGTTTTTTCAGAGCGATGTATTATTGGGACAAAGTGGTTCGGTTTGGAGATGTTCCGATTTATGAAACCGATTTAAATGAAAACTCACCGGAACTGTATAACCCTCGTGACCCACATAAAAAAGTTATGGATTTTGTTTTAAAAGATCTTGATTTTGCTGTGGCGAATCTTCCCGATCCTACAACTGAAAACAGGGTACATAAATATGCTGCTTTGGCCCTGAAAGCAAGGGTAGCTCTCTGGGAAGGAACTTTTAGAAAATATCATAGCCTGGGAGATGCCGAGGTTTTTCTACAAGCAGCAGCAGATGCTTCGCTTCAGATTATAAATTCAAACAGGTATGAAATTTTTTCTACAGGCAGGCCAGATGCTGATTATAACAGCCTGTTTATTCAGGATGATCTGTCTAAGAATAGAGAGAGTATTTTATCCAGAATATTTATTACCAATATCAATACAACAAATTATTCAAGAGGAGCAGGAAATGGTGATGGTTATAGTAAAGATCTGATAAATGCATATCTGTGTACAGACGGGAAGCCAATTTCGGTTTCACCATTATATGCTGGTGATGATACACCGGAAAATGAAGTGAAAAACAGGGATCCCCGATATCCACAAACAATTGCTACGCCAGGTTATATTATGTTTATTAATGAAAATGGATCAACTACTAAATTAGAGAGACCTAATCTTGGAACCAGTGCTACTTCTACAGGTTACCAGATTATAAAAGGGAGATCTTCTGATGCAAAGTTGCAAAATGCCAATCAGGATAATATAGACCGCTTTATTTTTCGCTATGCAGAGGTATTGCTAAATTATGCAGAAGCTAAAGCCGAATTGGGACAGCTTACTCAGGATGTACTGGACATATCGATTAATAAATTAAGAAAAAGGGTAGGGATGCCGGATATGTCTTTAGCTAGCCTTACTCCTGATCCTAATACACCTTTTCCGGGAATTAGTCTTCCGCTTCAGGAGATCAGACGGGAGCGTCGTGTTGAGCTAGCAGGAGATGGTTTCCGTTTCAAAGATTTGCTAAGATGGAGAGCCGGAGAGCTGATAAATAACCCTAAAACAATACAGGGAATGAAGCTTACAGATGTCTATAAGGCTACTTATCCAAAAGATGCAAATGGAAAGTCACAAGTGGATAATGTATTGCTGGATGCACAGGGGAATGTCCGTGTATATCCTAATATTACAGCAAGAGCATGGGACAATAAAATGTATCTGTACCCATTGCCTAAAGATCAGCTATTACTGAATAAAAGTTTCAAACAAAATCCGGGCTGGTAATTTTATACAAGGACTAATAATTACAGAAAGAGGGAAGCATCGATATGATGGCTTCCCTTTTTATATACTACATGTATCCTACATGTGTTGTAAAAGAGTTGATTAATTGTTTTAGGTGAATTTATTTGGACCAAATTGTTTTTAACTTTGATAAGTTCCGAAAAGTTCACCATAAATTATCAGTGAGCAGTATGCACCTTTGTAACACTAATTTAAAATATATATATGATGTCAAAAAATGATTTAAAAAACAAAGTAGTTTTAATTGCAGGTGGTGCGAAAAACCTTGGTGGTCTGTTAAGCCGTGATTTTGCTGCCAAAGGTGCAAAACTGGCAATCCATTACAATAGTGATGCTACAAAGGCTGATGCCGAAAAAACGCTTGCAGATGTTCAGGCAGCAGGAGCGGAAGCATTTCTGTTCCAGAGTGACCTTACAAAAATAGAAAATATTACCAAGCTGTTCGATGAGACAGTTTCCAGATTTGGCGGGGTTGATATTGCAATTAATACAGTAGGTATGGTACTTAAAAAGCCATTTACTGAGACAACAGAAGCAGAATACGATCAAATGTCCGATATTAATTCCAAAGTGGCTTATTTCTTTATTCAGGAGTCTGGAAAGAAGTTAAATGATAACGGAAAGATTTGTACTATTGTAACTTCTCTTCTGGCTGCTTATACAGGTTTGTATTCTACTTATGAGGGAATGAAAGCTCCGGTAGAACATTTTACAAGAGCAGCTTCTAAAGAATTTGGTGACAGAGGTATTTCTGTAACTGCTGTAGCGCCGGGGCCTATGGATACTCCTTTCTTCTACGGACAGGAAAGCTCTGATGCTGTAGCTTATCATAAGTCGGCTTCAGCTTTAGGAGGTCTAACGGATATTAAAGACATTGCGCCTCTGGTAGAATTTCTGGTAAGCGATGGCTGGTGGATTACCGGACAGACAATTTTTGCTAATGGTGGTTATACCACAAGATAACTAATCCAGGAACAGAAAGCTCTTCAATTTTTTTAATTAGGAGTTTTCTGTTTTTAATTTCTGAAAATTATGGTACTAAAAATTATAAATGCTGTTCTGATTTTATTTGCTGTATTTATGGGCTTTAAACAAGGTTCTGCTATGTTTGCAGGAAAACCTGAAATGCTGGAATTATTTGGAAAATGGCATATTGGAAAATCCGGAGTAATGATAAACGGATTGGTTACTATGCTGTCTGCGGTATTAATTCTTTTTCCGAAAACTTTTGTATGGGGAAATTTTCTAATGGCTGCAGGGATATTGCTTATTATATGTTTTCAGGTTTCAGAAAGAGATTTTAAAGGAGCACTTATAGAATTGCCATTCCTGTTACTCAACCTATTAATAATTTATTTGCAGCATCCCCTTAAAAATTAAAAGCAATGAAAGCTTTATTTATCTACAGTCTGTGTATTTCTTTGACAGCCTGTGCACAGAAACAAAACTCAGAATCAACTATAAAACAACAATCCCCAAAAACACACACGATGGATTTATCAAAAATTACAAACAATCAGGTGAAAGATGCTATAGAAGCCTTGCAGAGCGGTAATAAAAGCTGGTATTCTTACTTTATAGAAAACCCGGAGATGACTGATGATGATCATAAAGTAGAATTTAAATCTTTTTTTGCGAAGGCTTTGGGAGATGAAAAGTTTCTGAGTATAGATAAAGTAGAAGATGAGGGGAAAACTTTATACGGAAATTTTAAAGCCGGACAATGGGGTACATTTCGTGTATTTTTTAAGTTTCATCAGAATGCTGATGGGAAATTTGAAAGATTGGATATTGGACAAGCTAACTAAATTCAGAAAGAGTTGTCAGGGCAATATAGTGTACTGTA
The DNA here is from genome assembly GCF_001675285.1 of Elizabethkingia miricola. GTDB lineage: Bacteria > Bacteroidota > Bacteroidia > Flavobacteriales > Weeksellaceae > Elizabethkingia > Elizabethkingia miricola. Next base: position 76,410 of record NZ_LSGQ01000033.1, on the reverse strand, counting down.
TGTCAAATGTTTTTCTTAAAGGTTCTTAATGTCTCAAAAGTGAAAAATGAAAATTAAATATTTTCTATGTTCTGATTATGCCCTAAAACAGGGCTTTTCTTTTGTTTGTTTTTAATTTCTCTATTCAGGGAGATATGTTTTTTGTATTAAATTTTTCTTAACACTGTTGCATATATTAAAATAATTTGTACTTTTGAAGTGAATAAATTTTTTTTATAAAATTTTTTGTGATTTGGTAGGTCCCGGGCAACCGGGACCTTTTTTATTTCATACTAAAACAGAGGTTTAGATATAGATACAAAAGAATGTATTTGCTTCTGTAATACTATTGAAAGTAGTATAAATTCTACTTTCTGTTTTTTATCTTCTTTTTATATATCGGTAAATTTTTTACTCTTTTAGACGGTTGCGGAGTAGGGGTTACTACTGCCGAATCAGTCTGAACTGATATTACATTACTTATAGCATCTATACCGGATGGCGCTTCTTCGTATAGAGGTGTTAATTCAATAATATTGTTATTCTCCTTAAAATAATAGGATCCGGATAAAATTTTAGGTTCTTCACAATCCGGACTCATAGCACCATCGCTTGTAGCAAGTTCGATAATATTATTCTCCCTTACGCGATAAAGACCTAAGGCATTATAACATGAAATACCTGTCTGGTAATTGATATTATCTTCAAATTGTATAAAATGAAATTTGGCCCGTTCATTTGATAGGTTAATCCATTTTGCTTTTATCAAGATCGCTTTACCATTGGGAGCAATATGGTCTATTTTCCATGTTGTCTTTATAAACGGATTATGCTGGGCATAGACTATAGAAAATAAGGACAGTATCGTAACTACAAAACTTATAATAAGCCTGTTTATAATAGTTGTATGTGAAAATTTACAGCTCATTTATTCCTTCTTTAGAACGAAAAGCACTTTATTATTTATTGAGTCTATATTGTTAGAGAAATAAAGCCCGGTTGGTGTTGCTTCCAGTAAAACTTCATTTGCCGAATAAGTGCCGTCATTATTACTTTCAATTATACTATATACAATTTTGCCTTGTGTAAAATCCGGATTTATAGTACAATTCATATCCGTAATCTCAGTTTTCCTCATGGCGCTTGATTTGCCGTTTTCACTAATGCTAAAGTCCAGCGTGCGCTTTTGTGGATTAATGATAAATATGGCTTTTACAGGTTTCTCTGTTTTATCTTTTGTGAAAATCATTTTATCCGAGCTTAGTTTTAACATTTGCAGACATTGTTTTGAATAAGATATTTGAGGCGTGGTGTCTTGTGCAGTTAGTTTTCCAACTCCTGTAATAAGCAGGAATAATGATAAAGGAAACAAGAATTTAAAAAGAGGAGATTTCATAATAAGTGTTTTAGCTACAGCTAAAGTTAAGCAGATTTTTTTGAAACAGAACTTAAATAAAAGAGCCCGGTTATTATAACCGGGCTGTGGCTTTTTCAATTAGTTTCACATTCATATCAACAGATAAAGCCATAAATTTTAATTTTTTATAAAAGTGACCAGCCTTCCGGAGTTAGCTGATCACGAAACACAAATGAATGATGAAAATTTTATATAAAATCCTCTCCGCCGGATTGATAAAAGTATGTTATCATCTGAATAAAATTGCTTATGAAATATATCGGAACATCATAGTTTTATATGAGTCGGTTATTAGTTGAAAAAGCGGAGAGAATATAATTTTAGTTGTATGATATTTCTGTATTACGGATTTATTGTAATTGGCTCCTTATGATTGGTAGGAGTGTGGATAATATCATAATAAACAGTTTTATCATCAGCATTTGGATAAACCCTGTAGGTAAACTCAGCTTTCGTTAGTACCGTAATGTCCACCACGCGTGTAAATATTACTTCACCATTAGCATTTTTAGCTACAATGGTTCTTGTTTTTCCATCAGGAGATACAGACCAGTCGCCTCGCATCTTTGGAGAATCATCCAGGTTATACATGGTAAAAGTTCCGTTGTCTTTGAAATAAGCGAAGCCTACAAAATTGATAACGTTAGGATCGTTAAGATCTACTTTGCCACCGGCAGCATCTTTAGCTCCTGTAGTTTCCCATGGTGTAGATGCCAGAATCTGGCTTGGCGTTAGCGGGATGTCTGTATTATCATTGTCACGCGAACATGAGATTAAGACCATGGCCAGCGCTGCTGCCCAAACTAAAAATAACTTCTTCATAGTTTTAAAATTTAAATTGATTAAAAGAGACGAGTATTGCTACTCTTATTATTGTATGATTATTTGTGTTTGTATCTTGAATACAAATATGTAATTAAATTATATTGGCATTGGTAACTATTGTTACACTATATTATTTATATAAATATATATTCAGAGATCTGAAGAACAGTACTTTCTATGCAATCGACACCAGTTTTGTACTTTTTGTCAGTTTCTTTAGTAGCCCGTAGAATCTGTTTACCTTTCTTAGCTCCGAGTATAATAATAGACCTGCAATTCCGGTTGATATAAATAAGGCCGCCATTACAAAATTTACAGGAAGCTCCAGAGTATCGGGGTCGGCAATCAGTATTACAGAAAAAATAAGTCCGGTAATACTTGCAATACCTATATTGCCCCAATCAGCATGTTCGTGCTTTTTAAGATCCCACGCAGCACCCAGTAAAATACCTGAGCGAAGCAAAGAAGCCAATCCTGTAACGTATACAGAAGGTTCTGATACAGTAATATAAATTCCTGTTAGCAGTATTAATAATCCGAATAAAAGATAAAGCCCCCAGCCATTAATAAGCTTGTAATTCTGAACAGAGAAGATGCTCAGAGATAAACCTGATGCTATAAAAAGAATTCCGGGAATCTGAGAAGATGCTATCTGATTTTCTATTAAAAGACTAAGCATATAAAAGCCTGTAAGTATTGATCCTGTACTGGTAAGTAATGGGAATAAAATATTTTTTAATGATGAATTTATAGTAGTATTGAATGAATCTGACATAATATATATTTAAAGTGAAAAATGGAAATGTTGTTTTTTCTATATCAGTGTAATCTGATTTCTGTTGAGCTTCAAAACTCCTTTTTCTTCTAATTGTTTCAACAGGCGGGAAATAACTACACGTGATGTAAGTAACTCATAAGCTAGTTGTTTGTGGGTTATTGGTATTACTCTGGATCGTGTTACTTCAGCTTTGTTTTTTAGTAAATACAGCAAACGTTCATCAGTTTTTTTATACGCATAATCTACTACATTAATAAGGTCTTCATAATGCTTTATGAAAAGTAGAAGAATATAGTCCAGCCACTGTGGATGCTCTTTTATAAAGAGCCTGGCTTTTTGAATAGGGAGAAAATAGATTTCAGAGTCCTCCTCTGCTTCTACCCGCAGACTACTGGTAATATTGTATATGCTTCCCCAAAACGGAAGGATACAGGTTTCTCCTTTTTTTACGTAATACAGAAGGATAGCTTTATCCTCATTTTCTTTGCGTACTATTTTCAGAATACCTTTAGTAACTACAGGTATAGATAGTGTATAAGCATTTTCCTTCAGAATAACACTTCCTGCTTTGTAGCTTTTTTTTATACTATTTTCATATAGCTTTTTAATTAATTCAGGAGATGATTTAAACGCTGGTATTTGTTGTAAGTTTTCCATTTTTGTGTTTTTTATTTTCTAATGCTTACCAGATATGTTTAAAGCTTGTATAAACAAGTGTAATTGTTACTCTTTTAACCTTAGAGGCAGTTCATCAGAAAAGGAGGTCATTGGGAAGTTTTTTAATGTATGTATTGCTAAGAGTAATATGTTGCCAGTGACCTGTTATTACTTTTTAGTAATTGCTTGTAAAGCAATATTGCTTTCTTCATTTTTAGCGTTGTTATTTGGACTAAAGGATGATATGGCTAATAAAAATAGAAATATAAGGACCACCCATATCGTAATAAATTTCACTTCATTTTTCATATTCATTTTTTTTAAATAATTGTTATTGTGTTTATGAATTTGCAAAGCTGATATTAAAAGCTGGTGCTTTTTGTAACATATGTTACGTATCTGGTATTTTTTAATCGATCTAAAATTTGCTGCCTTTGGAGGTGTGAATATTTTGTTTTTCTGGTACAAATCTATTTCCGTTATCATGAAAAACTTTTACTGCAATTGTACTTCATCTGTTTAATGTGTTGTAATACAGTTTCTTGACTTTTGGTGTAACGTATAGATGAAGTGAAAAGGGGAATCTTGTTTGAGAGAATTATTATCAATTTTCATTGCTTCTGAAGATGGGATATTTATTTAGAAAGCAAAATTTGAAAACTTTGAATCATAATTCTGTTTATCTTTAATCGTTGTAAAATCATCACTAATGCCTGGCAAAATTTCTTCTGTAAAATTTTTATTATTATTCCTTTTTCTGTTGTCTCAAAAATATCCGGCTCAGGATTATTCCTTTTTTCCCGAGCCTATAAAAAAGACCTTTGAATATTATGATAAGGGAGAACTGGTGAAAGCAATGGACTTCAATGTTAAAGCTCTGGAAAAATATAAAAAGCTAAATGATAAAGACGGAATTATTACAGCATATACCAATATTGCATCATTGTTGTTTTCTGTAGACAAACTGAAAGAAAGTATGCATTACCTTGATAAGGCCGGAGAGGAAATGAAAGGAAGCAAGAATCCTTTATTTCAGACAAGGTTCTATGGTGAGTATGCACGGATTTATACCAGGTTGGGCTTACACAAACAGTCCAATGAAAGTTTTGAGAAAGCTATAGATTATGCTAAAAAGATACCCAACGAAAAGCAAAAGACCTTTTCTTTATTTTCCATTTATACATGGAAGCGCCTTAATTTTCTCAATCAGCAGGATTCTCTGAGAAATATAGAGAAAAAACTGATCCGTATTATGCCCAGTGCTATTACTTATAGCAAAATAGCCGATGGTTTTATCGACAAAAGAATTCAGCTGGATTCAGCTGCTTATTATCTGAACAAAGCAGACGCTGCTCCAGATTACAATAGTATGGCGGTAAGTGGAATTACTCTTTTTAGTTACGGAAAATTATACCAGGTAAAAGGAGATTATCATCAAGCTTTGGAATATTATCTGAAATCTGTTTCGGCTTTGCAAAAGACGGAATTCAGGACGTATACCAGAACTGCTTTCGATTCCATTTCCAATACTTATGGCTATCTTAATAATGCTGAGAAATCCAATGAATATCTGAAAAAATATAAAGCCATAAATGACACTATAAAAAATGAAGAAAAAGCTGCGGTAAATATTGTTGTAAACAAATTACTTCAACAGGAAATGCAAGAGAAACAAAAACAAAAAAAGAACTTGTATTTTATATTCTCCGGCTTTGTAGTATTAGTTCTTATTATCATTTATGCTATCCTAAGGTTTTATCGGACAAAACAACTGAGAAAAGAAAACTTACTGGAACAACAGACAATGGAAAATATGCAATTGAAAAGGCAATTGGACGGTTCTGTCGATCAGATTATAGAATTGGCAAAAACCAATAGCCCCTTTTTCCTGACGCGCTTCCGGGAAACCTATTCCGATTTTATAGATCAGTTATTGTCCCATCAATCTAATCTTACAGATTACGACTTAAAATTGGCTGCTTTTATAAAACTGGGGCTTAATACCAAGGAAATTGCCCAGTATGAAAATGTCTCGTTACGGACTGCTGAAAGCAGAAAATACAGACTTAAAAAGAAGCTGAAGTTAGATTCCGAAACCAGTCTTAACAAATGGATACTGGAACTTTGAGACCATTTAAGGTATGATAATACTATAATGCTTTAACAGATAAGAAGTAGGTGGAAATCCGGGTTTTTAAAAGCTTTAATGCAATTTAAAACTAGAAATGTTGTAACATATGTAACAGAAACCATAAAACTTATCCATTAATATTGCAGCTAAAAGTAGAATACATTATACCAATATTTTTTCATAAACATGTTTATCTATAAATGAGAGTCCTGAGAAATCAGGACTCTTTTAATTAATGGCTATAATAATGTGCTTTTATAGTAGGCTGATTTTGTGCTACCCTATTGTTACTTCAATTGTTTTGTAAATAATTGTTAATGTGCTGTTTGTGAATTTGAAGTGTAATTGTAGTAGACTGTTTTGAGGAGCTTTGATATAGTTTTGCAGATGCAACGAAGTACCGGTGAATTGATTCTGAATAGACCTAACTATACAACAACCGATTGTATGTACCCATAAACATAGACCATAATAAAACAACAACAAATAGAAATCCGATGAAAGAAAATGCTACTGAGTATAATTACTTATTAGGAAAAAGTAAAAGAGATGTGTTATCATATCTAGGGGAAGGGTTTAATTTCTATCCCGATAATACATGGATTTATGATATAGATAAAACATGGTGGGGAAGGTGTACCTCATTATTGTTAAAGTTTGATGGTTTTAAGGTTAAAAAAATAAGCCTGATCAGTTCTTTTGGAAAAATAAAGCACGAAAAGTACAGATAAGATCAATCTATCATAGGCATTATCTTTTAGCCAATTCTTCTATTGATGGGGCTTTGACTAAAATAACAGAAGTATATAAAAAATAATCAATATCAATTATGAAAAAAACAATTTTAGTATTCGCTCTGGCTATATCTGCATTTTCATATGCACAAACAGATTCAGACGGAATCAGATTTGGTATTACAGCAGGAGTAAACCGTTCCGGCGTTAGTAATGCCCACAGACCTTCAGGTCCACGGTATAATTTTCAGGCCGGGGGATTAGCGCTTATACCGATTAGCAAAACCCATCAGCTTTTCTTACAGCCCGAAGTGTTATATCACGGTGCGGGAGAAACAGGAAAAGATCCTGATTTTAAAGGACAGGATGGTTATAATGCATTGTATGCCAACAATTATATAAGTGTACCTGTATATTTCAAAGCCTATTTTTCAAAAAAAGCTTCATCATTTTTTGCAATGGCAGGACCCAGATTTAATTTTCTGATCGATCAAAATGTAAAGAATATCCCGACAGGCAGGCCGTGGTACGATCCTGATTATAGTGATCCTAACGGATTAAACGGAAAAGCTGCAAGTCTAAACTTTGCAATAGGTTTAGGCGTAGGATACAGCATCAACAGAGATTTCGAAATTGTTATTAAACATGATGTGGGTCTTTCCAATACTTATAAAGGCTTAATGAATGAGCTCAGTAACCGAAATAAGTCAGAACAGGTTTTCAGTGTAGGAGCCACCTATATCTTCAGGTAATCCGAATCTGTAATATTTTCACCTCAACTAAATTATGAAGTATAGGTACATACCGGATTGGATAGTAAGACAGGAGAACAACAGGTATATACCCTGCTTTTAAAATAGTTTTTCATAGATCTGTTTTATGATTTAGTTGTGAGTCCCGGGAAACCGGGACTTTTTTATGAACTATTATTAATGATAGCATTCATGGTATTGTATTACTATTTAGTCTAGAACATAATTAGCATATAAGTTTTTATAGAAATAATACAGATGTGGAGTTTCTAAATGCTTACAGATTTATGGGATTAGTACAGAAAAAGAATAACAAAGATTATCCTAATGCAGACTCAGCAGACAGCTTTCTAAATAATGAATTTCGGATGCTTGACAACATTAAGTAATGAAAAAAGGTAGGGTGGCTAAATAAAGAATAATGAACCCATGATATGATTTCCGATTTAGAAATTATACAAGTCTGCCGGCATGTTTAATCTTCAATATTAAACCATTATTCAAAAAAAAATAACAACCAGATATTACTTCATTATCACTTATGTTATTTTGTATATAGCTGTTTTTCAGTATTTTAAAATTTTAAAGTGTAATTGCAGTACAAGATTTTTGGCATAACGGAGGTAGATTTGTAAACACAATACGGAAGGAAATAAATAATGTCTTTGTGTAACACTTGTTACAAAATTTCCTGAGTATTAATTAGAATTTCGCACAATTAAAATGAAAACAGATGAATAAAAAATCGAAAAAACAAAAGCAGAAATATGAAGCTCCAAAAATAGAAGTCGTACTTGTAAAAATGGAGCAGGGAATCGCTGCAGGATCAGCCAGAGTAAGTCCGCTGGATACCGCTAACGGTACTGTTAAAGACGAATGGGATACCGAAGATCAGTCAGGAACTATAGATTGGTAATTTAAAAACAAACAAAAATGAAGAATTATATAAAATTTTCCATAACAGGAATTATACTAAGTCTTGTTCTCTCATTAGCTATAGGTTGTCGTGGTACAAATGATTCTGTTGAAAGTGAACAAGGTCCGGCTTCAGTAAAGGTTATTTTAAAAGGTGAAGATTTTAGTGATACAGGTAATATTGGAGCACAGGCTTCTAGTGGAAGAAATAGTACTGATTCTGCAGCGGAGACAGAGCAAAGACAGGAGATTGCTTTAAAAAATAATAATGACTATAAAATAGTGGCAACACTTACGCCGGCGAAATCTGTTAATACTTCACAAGCGTCTTCCAAAGCAAATCTTATTGCAGCCACCGAAACCAATCCTTTACCCAATGGTACGAGATACAAAGTTGTTGTATTTGATAATAGTGGAAACTATCTTACAGAGCAGGATTATGTCAGTGGTCAGGCGGGTTCAGATATCACGGGATTAGATGGTGGCAGTGCTTATACTTTTATTGTTTATTCTATTGGCTCTTCTACAGATTTACCTATTGTGACCTATGTTGATCCACTCAATAAAACTTTAGCTACTGCATCAGTGAATAATGTATCAGGAGATAATGATCTGATGTACTTTTCTAAAACAATGACAGTTTCCGGAAATGGGACTAATTATTTAGATACGGTACTAAGACACCGGTTTAGCCAGGTCACCACAACAATAGATGCTTCCCCTACGCAAGTATTTACTATTACGGGGATTACAACACCTCAGATTTTTCCGCATTATAATAGCGCGTCGCTTAAATTGTCGGATGGAGGTGTAACGGCCAGTGGAAATACTAGTAGAAATTTAACATTTCCCACTCTTGGTACTGCAATTGCAACCGCAAATCCAGTGCTGATTAATCCACTGTTTGAAACTGCAAATCAAAGTGATATGGTGTTTTCTATAGCTAATTTAACACTACAGGCAAACGGAGCCAACCCTATTCAGATATCTCACCAGTTTGCCTTTTCACGCTTTAGGATAGGCAGGGGTATAAAATATAATCTTAATCTGGCTATTGTCCCGAATGACCAATATTTAACCTTCAGAGGTTATCCGGCAGTAAAAATAAATGGGATGATTTTTATGCGTCATAATTTAGGATCAAATTATTTAGCTGATCCTGATGTTCCAAGTCCTGATATTGTAGGGAATTATTACCAGTGGGGGAGAATTGCACCGGTTGCAAATGCGACCACAGGAACAGGACCTATTGCAGGCTGGGATAATACAACAGTTCCTCAGGCCAATGCATGGAATCTTGGCAGTCTCTCTGTTCCTCAGAAAAATCGGACAAATGATCCCTGTCCGGATAATTGGAGGGTAGCGAGTCGTGCAGAATTGGGATTTTTGGCAAATCCAGTTAATACAACTTATACTTATATAGGAAATACGCAAACTACAAGTACGAGTTCTGCAGCAGGTGTCTTTACCAGTAAATTTAATCCAAACGTAAAGGTTACCATGCCTTTTACAGGTTTTAGAAATGGTCCTGATGGTTCGTTTGCGATCAATGGAACTACTACCTCTGATATAGAAGGAGAATATTGGTCGTCCAGTCAAAATGTATTTGGAGTTTTTAGTGTAGGTGGTACAGGGTTCTTTTCAGCTGGTGGTGTCATAACTCAAAGAGGAATGCCTGTGCGTTGCGTAGCTACATATCCATACTAAAGTACATTTTCAGTGTATAACAGTTTAATTATAAAAATTTCATAACTTATTTGTTTGTGGAGGGTGGGTATATATCGATAAGAGTTATCCACCCTTTTTATAGAAATAAAATAATTATATAAATTCCAAAGTATTATCAGAAGTCTACGGAAGCTCATTGAATATCTTCATTATACTTTTGTTATTTACTTTTTGAGAATCTATAACAGGCAGCGGAGTTTGCCTGTTTTTTTATTATCGATTTTAAATAGTTTCTTAGTTTAAAGCATCATTAGGATATACACTTTTGCAGAGTAATCCAGATGTGGGAATTCTAAATGCATTAGTACAGAAAAAGAACAACAAAGATTATTCTAATACATACTCAGCGGACATCTTTCTAAATAATGAATTTCGGATTCATGACAACATTAAGTAATGAAAAAAGGTAGGGTGGCTAAATAAAGAATAAAGAGCTCATAACATGATTTCCGACTTAGAAATTATACAAGTCTGCCGGCATGTTTAATCTTCAATATTAAACCATTATTCACAAAAAAATTAACAACCAGATATTACTTCATTATCACTTCTCTTGTCTTGCAATCTATTGTGTTTAAGTTAGTTGTGATTTTGAAGTGTAATTGCAGTACAAGGTTTTTGGCACAACGGAGGTAGATTTGCAAACACAATACGGAAGGAAATAAATAATGTCTTTGTGTAACACTTGTTACAAAATTTCCTGAGTATTAATTAGAATTTCGCACAATTAAAATAAAAACAGATGAATAAAAAATCGAAAAAACAAAAGAAGAAGTATGAAGCTCCGAAAATAGAAGTCGTACTTGTAAAAATGGAGCAGGGAATTGCTGCGGGGTCAGCCAGAGTAAGTCCATTGGATACTGCTAACGGAACAGTTAAAGATGAATGGGATACTGAAGACCAATCAGGTACTATTGAGTGGTAATACAAATAAACAACAAAATAATGATATAGATTATGAAAAACAGATTTTATAAAATAAAGGCTTTCCTGTTTGTGTTATTGATAACAGTAACAGCGTGCCGTAATTCAGATACGGATCATCATTTAGGAAATGAGCCGGTAGCTGTAAAAATGAATATGAAAGGTACTGAATATAACGATGCCGGAAATTTAGGATCATTAGCTTCTTCCGGAAAAAGTGCCGGCATCGGATTATCGGTGCAACGCCAGAATATCCAACTGACCAAAGACTTAGTGCTGACAGCCGAATTAGTACCTGATACAGCTTCTGCACAGGATAAAGCCAAAACATTGCGGAATGGTATTACAGCTGTAGAGACTGGTGATTTGGCAATGGGCGTCCTTTATAAAGTTGTGGTTTTTGATGCTAATGGAAACTACGTTACGGAAAGAGACTATACCCGTGGACAGGAAGATAGTGCCCAGGCGCTAATGCTTGACGGAGGCAGCAGTTATACTTTTATTGTTTATTCGATTAATACTTCTGCAAACCTGCCACCTGTTACTTTCTCTAATCCTAATAACAAAACCTTGGCAACAGCGAGCTTAGCCTCACCAACAATGGGTTTGAATGATCTTATGTACTTTCGAAAAGATATGGCAGTATCCGGAAACGGAACCAATTATCTGGATATTGTATTAAAACATAAATTTAGCCAGGTTACCCCCAAAATAGACGCTACAGCTACAGGCTATACTATTTCTTCTGTACTTAACCTAAGTATGATAACTAACGTATCTGCTACCCTACAGTTGTCGGATGGAAATATTACTGCACGTGCAAACCCTAGTGCAAACTTGTTCGCTGGTTTTGCAGGATTAAATACAATGATCGTAACATCGGCCCCAAACCGATATAATGTAGATACGACAACAGGTACTTTAACAATTGGATCTATTAAAATAGGGACTGTAACACGGACGAATTTAACATTGAATAACTTAACGATTAAGCCAGGTGTTAAATATAATCTGAATGTTGCGATTACCCCAACTGATATTTATTTAACCCATCAGGGGCAATCTGCGGCGCGGATTAATGGAAAGATATGGATGAGGCATACTCTGGGAGCTACAACTTCTAATGATCCCGATGTTCCCAGTCAGGCTATTGCCGGAAACTATTATCAATGGGGGATTATTACGGCGGTTGCAACAGCTTCTACAGGTGCAGGTACTATACCTGGATGGAATACAACGAATCCTTCTCCGGCTAACGCATGGAATAGCGGAACGGTAGCAGCTCCTGTAAAGACATCTGCGGATCCTTGTCCAGCGGGTTATAGGATACCAACAGACACAGAGTTCAATCAATTGATAGCAGCTACAACTCAGACTAATATTGGAACATGGACAGCTACGAATGATGTAAATAATTTTTCTGCTGCAAAAGTCTTTACAAGTAATACCAATAGCTCTGTTAAAATGACTTTTATGTCAACAGGCTATAGGAGAGGAGGAGGAGGAGGAGATGCTAGTGATGGATCTTTAAATCGCCGGGGTGTTGCCGGTCAGTACTGGACAAGTGTAAGTACTATTAATTACTTTATGCCCAATAATACTGTAAGCCGTAGTATTAATACTAATGTAGAAGGACACCAGATTCGTTGCATTGCACAATAGTATAAAAATTAGAGACCTTATCAGCCTCAATTTAAAAAAATGATAAAAATTTCATAATTTGTTTGTTTGTAAAGGGTGGATGTATTCACAATTATTCACCCTTTTTATCAATAAGAAAGAGATTTCAATACCTTAAATAATGTTTTAATTATAACTAACATCCATAGAAGTCGTCCATAGTGTTTATATGTAGTTCAGGTAACTTCATTATATTTTTGTTTACTACTATTGGCGGTTATAACAGGCAGCACCGTTTGCCTGTTTTTTTGTTTTTATATAGTATAGATTTTTACTTAGAAACGGATGATATTGACAGTCGGATGTCAATGCAGCTTATAAAACAGATATAATACCATAGATTACCGTCATCAGGGTTAATTAATAGCAATTTCAAAACACAAAATAATTGATAACGTGTTACATATGTTACCAATACAGAGAAATGTCAGTCATAATTTTGCAGTCGTTTAAAAAATAGGAAAACAAATAGCAAAAATTATGAAGAAAACAAAAACACAAAAGAAAGAGTATATCCCTCCAAAAGTAGAAGTGACATTGATTGAAATGGAACAAGGGGTTGCAGCAGGATCTGCGCGGGTAACACCTGTAAGTGCTACCAGCCAGGTAGAACAAGAATGGGAAACCGGAACGGATAGAGATACAACTATTAACTTTTAAAACCAGAAAGATGAAAAAAATATTAAAATACAATTCTGCTTTTTCAAAAGGTAAAATAACGGGTATTGGAAGTTTATTTCTGGGTGTATCATTCTTTTTATTCTCATGCAGAAGCGCAGATACAGAGCGTCAGATTTCCGAAAATCAGGCCGTAGTAAAAGTAAATCTAACGGATAGTGAATTTGAAACTCTTTCTGATAACAGTAATACAAAAAGTGGAATTCAGTCTGTTGATCCGAATGTGCAAGTGAATCGTATTAAGCTTACCAATGAGCTCGATCTTATAACAGAGGTTACTCCTGTAGAAAGTAAAGAGAGGGGACAGCGTACAATAAAAGGAGGTGCAATAGATGCAATTGTAAAAGATCCTTTGCCGAATGGTACAGTATACAGGGTAGCGGTATACAATAATAACGGGGCATTTGTAGAGAGTAAAGATTATACCAGAGGGAATGAGGGTACTGTAAGTATGAATTTGAATGGTGGCAGTACCTATACTTTTGTCGTGTATTCTGTTAATACCACCAATGTGACAGACCTGCCGGCGATAACCTATACAAATCCGGCAGTTCCTACTTTGGCAACAGCCAGGATTAGTAATACACCCGGAAACCGGGATATGATGTATTTTAAAACAAACCTTACTGTATCAGGAAGCCAGACGAATTATCTGAATGTTATATTAAAACATAGATTCACCCAGATTACAACGGTGATAGATGCTTCTGCAAGAAATGCTAATGTAACAGCTGTTACAGGTAATTATAGCCCACATTCGGATACAGGACAATGGACGATGAATCTTGCAGATGGGGTTGTTACAAGGACAGCAACAAACTCAGCGGGATCTCCTATCGTATTTCCAACGCTTAATGCACAGGTTGTAACTTCCAGACCAACCATTATCAACAGTAATGCCACCAATGCAGGCGTTTTGGCCTTTTCAACTTTAACAATAGGCGGGGTAACAGCAACCAATGTTATACCTTATAATAATTTGCAGCTTACTCCCGGAGTCAGGTATACGGCAAACGTAAGAGTAGCCCAGGCTGTGGGGTCAATAGCTAATTTAATTTGTGCAAGTGCAGTTTTTAATACTACGTTCTATAATAATGAAGATGTTGCTGCAAATACGACGCTTACAATTCCTTATCAGGGAGGGAATGGAGGAACATATCCTGGTCAGGTTGTTCAGTCTACAGGTGTTACAGGGTTAAGAGCAACATTAGCAGCAGGAAGCTTTGTCAATGGAAATGCTAACCTTATACTTACGATTTCGGGTAAACCTCTTGGAGAAGGGCCGGCTATTTTTACTATTACGATTGGAGGCAGAACATGTATAATAAGTGTAGAAATAAATCTGGCAAGGGGTGTGCTTATCAGATGTGTCGCTGCTGGTTTTTATCCATATCCTAATGTAGGTGATAAATATCTCCAGTGTGTACAAATAAGTGGTCAATGGTATTATTATGTTTATTCTTGTCCTGCCAATTCTAATTTTAATCCATCAGTTGGTAGATGTGTAGTGGGATATGTCCCATAATAACCTTGCCAAAATACTACAATGATATTTGAATTCCATAGAAAACTGTCAATATTATTTTTAAGCTAGGTAGTTGTAACTTTATTATACTCTCCAATTACTTGTTTTTTGACAGTTGGAAACCGGCAAAATTATTTGTCGGTTTTTGCATTTAGAATCAGGAAAATAAACACTGTTTTTTGAACTAGTTCAAATGTCAGGACTTTTTTTGGCTATAGCTTTGTACCATAAAATTTAAATAAAAATGAAGAATTTACATAAAGGTATTATAACTATATGCCTATCATTAATCTCAATTGTAACAATTAACGCGCAAAAGAAAAAAAGTATGGAAAACACTGCATTATTAATTATTGACGTTCAGAATGATTATTTCAAAGGTGGAAGAATGACACTGGTGGGTGCTGAAGAAGCCGGAAAAAATGTACAACAGGTTCTGTCATATTTCAGAAAAAATAGTCTTCCTGTTGTTCACATCAAGCATATTGCAACAAATGATGGTGCAACTTTCTTTTTACCAGATACAGAAGGTGTTGAAATTTCGCCTTTAGTAACCCCAAATGCTGATGAGAAAGTTGTAATAAAGCATTATCCAAATAGCTTTAGAGAAACCGAATTGCTGGAATACCTGCATTCAAAAGGAATAAAAAATCTTGTTATTACAGGAATGATGACCGATGTCTGTGTGGAATCAACAACAAGAGCAGCTTTCGATTATGGTTTTAGTAATACTATTGTAGGAGATGCAACAGCAACAAGAGATCGGGAATTAGATGGACAGGTTGTAAAAGCTGCTGATGTGCAAAAATCTTTTCTGGCAGGGATTTCAGCATTAGGTGGATTGTATACAGGTATTGTCAATACACAAGATTTGTTGAAAGGAAAATAGTTTTGACTTTAAATAAGCAGCTTATTTTGTAAAGGTACCGGTTTTCTCGGTACCTTTATTTACTTAAATATAAACAATGCTGGATCTACTTCACAAAAATATCAGTCAACATGTAGAGCTTAAAGAAAAGGAGTTTCAACAGTTTGCAGCGCCTTTCCGGCTTAAAAATTTCAAAAGAAAAGATGTTCTCCTATGTGAGGGAGAGCGGTGTAATTTTGAAGGCTTTGTACTAAACGGCTGTTTCAAAATATATTTTCTGAACGAGAACGGACAAGAGCAGATTTTATATTTTGCAGTAGAGAGCTGGTGGATTACTGATCTTGACAGCCTTGTGAATGATGTACCAAGTATGCTGAATATTGAAGCGTTGGAAGACAGCGAAGTGTTGCTGATTTCTAAAGAGGATAAAGAAAAGCTGTATGAGACATTGCCACAAGTGGAAAAAGTTTTCAGAATTATGAATCAGAGATCATCGGTGGCCCTGCAAAGGCGGATTCTTTCCTTAATGAATAAGACAGCAGACAAGCGCTATCTGGAATTTCTGGAAAAATATCCCGGACTGGAACAGCGGATAACCCAGCAGCAGGTTGCTTCGTATCTGGGAATATCACATGAGTTTTTAAGCAAAATAAGAAAAAGAATAGCACTTGGAAATTAAAAATATACTTTGAAATTTCATTTATATTGTTATTTCGTAATAAGTTTTTTAGCTAAAATTGAGCTGATTTTTTAAAACAAAACTGAAATAAAAAGCCCGGCTATTATAACCGGGCTGTGGCTTTTTCAATTAGTTTCACATTCATATCAACAGATAAAGCCATAAATTTTTATAGGAGTCATCAGTTTTTAAAGTTACTTGATGACAAAAAATATCATTTTTTTCCTGGTTATCCATACATATTCAGTATCGGAGGGATAAAGAAACAGAGCATGGATTTTATATTAATCTTTTGACTGCGATTGACTTCTGACAAATTTAATGTTTAATTTTAATTAAGAGTAAGGAAAAGAATAATTTTTGGAAATTAAAAATATACATTGAAATTTCATTTATATTTTAGAGTATCTGTATCAATGACCCAATTGATAAGATGGTAGAGCTATACGAGCGTATACTGCAAGAGCAAAGAGAAATGATTGATAAACTGGAACGGCTGATTAGAGAGAAATAATCTTGAGATAGAAAATATTTTTCAGCAGAGAGCTGAGGAGATTTGGAACCTCTGAATTTTAGGATTTGGAGGTTTTGTTTTCTGATTTTAGATCAGATTTTCCGGTGGCGGAGAAAATATGGTGAGTAAAGGTGACAGATGAAAAGCATCATCTACCAGCACAAAAGCCTGGCCCTTTGCATGGGGCTCAAAAAACTTCAGGTAGTCAAAGACCTCCAGAGTTTTTGGAAGCATCTTTTCATAAACAATAAGAGAAGCGGGACCGGAATGAGGCTCTTCCTCGTTTACTATTACATCTGTTCTGGGAATTTCCCAATCCATAACTGCAGCAATGCCGGGCAAAGCTGTAAAGTTTAGAAAACACATTAATGTAATAATACTCCAAAATTTCATCTCACATCCTTTAAAAAACTAAATAGTTTTTTTTCTCATTACCCAGTCCGAGGTTGTAAGATTGTAAATCTTTTGGATATTCTTCAGTACTTTTTCGAAGTCTATTTCCAGATCAATAATTTTACCTGTCCTAAGATCGAACACCCAACCGTGTACTATAGGATATTCTTCCAAAAGATATCTTTCCTGTACGCAGGCCATTTTAGTGACGTTAATACATTGCTCCAGAACATTCAGCTCTACAAGTCTGTCATAACGTTTTTTTTCATCCTCAATGGCATTCAGTTCCGTTTGGTGTAAGCGGTACACATCACGGATATTTCTAAGCCATGGATTCAGAAGGCCAAAATCCTGAGGAGTCATTGCTGATTTTACGCCGTCGCAGTTGTAATGCCCGCATACCACGATGTGCTTTACCTTAAGATGTTCCACAGCATACTGAATAACTGCTGTAGAATTCATATCCAGAGTATTGACAACATTGGCAATGCTTCTGTGGATAAACACTTCTCCGGGCTTTACTCCCATCATTTCTTCCGCTGTAACTCTGCTGTCCGAACCACCGATATATAAAAACTCGGGGTTTTGTGTTTTGGCAAGTTCCTGAAAGAAATTAGGATCCTCTAAAAGTTTGGATGCCGCCCACTTCTTGTTGTTTTCGAAAATAACTTCGTACGATTGTGTCATAATTTATTTGTTAAAAGATTATTACGACGTAATTCGTTTGTTTTATTTTCAAACTCAGCAGAGTGATTGAATACACTCACAAAAGTATAATTTTTATGGGAACTCAATGAAACTTTAATACAGTTTATGATTTAACGTATAATAATAAAATTCCCTGTCAACCGAAAATTCAGATCACAGAATGTCTGTAAAAAACTGATAACCTTAATGTAACCACTTTGTCCAAAATAGCTTCAAAGGCATACCGGCATAGTCTAATTTTGCAACAGAATTTAAATTATGTGTCATATGAAAGAAGTAATAAAAGCCCGTTTTTCGGGAGTATTGTTTTATGTATTATTATTTGTTAGCAGTCTTATATACGGGCAAATGCCTGTTCCCTATAAAGTAAAAGTAGGAGATACAGAGGTAACAGCATTACTGGATGGTGTACTTCCTGTAGATGCAGAACAGCTTTTCTTTACCAACGAACCCGGAAAGCCAACGCAATTATTAGAAAATGTATTTATCAAAAACCCTGTAGAGGTTAGTATGAATGCTTATCTGGTAAAAACAAACGGGAAACTGATATTAATAGATACAGGTGCCGGAGAATTATTTGGAAATGCAGGCGGAAAACTGGTACAAAGTCTGAAACAAATTGCTGTAGCTCCGGAAGACATCACCGATATTCTGCTTACCCATATCCATGCAGATCATTCCGGCGGGCTGGTAATGAAAGGAAAAGTAATATTTCCCAATGCCGTCATCCACGTAAACAAAGCTGAAACGGATTTCTGGCTGAATGAGAAGAATGCTAAAAAAGCGGATGAAAAGGCAATGGGTGCAAATCCGCGTACCTTCTCAAATGCAAAGGAGATGCTGGATCCTTATTTGAAGGCAGGGAAAGTAAAAGCCTTTGAAAGAGAAAAACAGGAGATTGTACCCAATATTTATACAATGCCTACCGGAGGACATACGCCCGGACATACTGTATATGTGCTGGAAAGTAAGGGCGAAAAAATGTATTTCTGGGGAGACCTGGTGCATATGGAAGGATTACAGTTTGCAGAACCTGCACTGGAAAATCACTTTGATGTTGATCACAAATCGGGAATTGAGAATCGTGAAAAGTATTACAATGATGCAGCAAAAAACAATTATCTGATAGGAGCTTCCCATATTTCGTATCCGGGAATGGGGCGTGTGAAAAAAGAAGGCAATAAATATGTATGGTATCCTGTACCTTTCAGCCTTAAAGGAAGAACAAAGTAATATAACCGATTAAAAAGAACTAAGCTGCTTAATCAGAAATTCTATACTTGGATTTCGGTTAAGCAGTTTTATTTTGCTGAAGTATTTTCAGGATGATTGTACTTCATATTCCATAAAGAAAGCTGGTTTAGGATTTTCAGAAGTTCTATTCCTTTTTCACTCAGAAAATATTCCACCCTTGGCAAAGTTTCTTCATATTCTTCCCGCAGTACAATACCATCTGCTACAAGTTCTTTCAGTTGTTCAGTCAGAACCTTTTTCGAGATAATATCCATTAAAGTGAAAATTTGCCCGAAACGTCTTCTCTTAAGGCCTATTGTATAAATAATAATGGGTTTCCATTTTGTTCCTATTGTAGCCATGGTACGTGTCATGGGGCAGTTGTGGCAAATGAAAATCTCTTTATCCATATTTTACTTTTTGTTTCGCGTGGTTATATTGAGATAAGCTCTTGTACAACCTGCGAGGTTTAGATTGCACAATGAAATGCAGATACAAAAATAAGAAATACTCCGGAGTTTCTCTGAGTGAGAATATTGTGTATTCAATTTTAATATCGTAATATTGCGATATTGAAATAAGAAAATGGGAACTACCAAAACAGAAATTTATACAGATAAACATAATAAACTTGCTTCTCTTTTTAAAGTTTTAGGGCATCCCGCCAGGATTGCGATATTGCAATACATTATCAATCAAAAAGCTTGTATCTGTAATGATCTTGTGGATGAGCTAGGTCTTGCGCAGGCTACTATTTCACAGCATTTAAAAGAACTAAAAAACATAGGTATTATACAGGGGTCTATAGAAGGAAAATCAGTATGTTATTGTATAGAAGAAAATGTATGGAAACAGTTGCAGGAAGAATTCAATGCTTTTTTTAACCAGGAAGTAAAAACTAATCAATGCTGTTAAAAGCATTTTTTTTACCTACTATCATCGTAATATTGCGATGATAGTGATATTTGTAAACCATAAAAAATAAATATTATGAAGTTATCAGAAATTAAAGAAATTCTGCCTGCATTGGAAAATGTAGAATTTCAGTTAGAAAACGGAGCATTTGTTCCTGAGCATTTTCATGTGACAGAAGTAGGACAGATTATTAAAGACTTTATCGATTGTGGCGGGGCAATCCGAAATGAGAGAACAGTAAACTTTCAGCTTTGGAATGCGGATGATTACGAGCATCGCCTGAAGCCAGGCAAGCTATTGCATATTATTAAACTTTCGGAAGATAGACTGGGGATACAGGATGCTGAAATAGAAGTTGAATATCAGAGTGAGACTATTGGCAAATACGATTTGGATTTTAACGGAAAGACGTTTGTTCTGAAAAACAAAGCAACAGCATGTCTTGCTCAGGATGCCTGTGGAATCCCTCCTGCTAAGCAAAAGAAAAGCCTGTCTGATTTATCTGTAAATCAATCTTCTTGTGCTCCGGGTTCTGGATGTTGTTAAATTTATAATTGAATTCTCATGTATCAGCCATTATTAGAAAATATTCAAGGAATACAAAAAGCATTTAACATTAATGAAGAACGCAAAAATGTATTATTGCCATTAATAAGCTTTATTCAAAAGAAAATAAATAATAAACAGCGTATAAATATTAATTTTATTTGTACACACAATTCCAGAAGAAGTCATCTTTCACAAATATGGGCACAGGCTGCGGCTGCATATTTTAATATTCCAGAAGTATATTGTTATTCCGGCGGAACCGAAGAAACTGCACTTTTTCCTAAAGTTACAGAAACCCTGAAAATACAGGGGTTTAATATTTTAAAGATATCAGAGAGCAGCAATCCTGTATATGCGATAAAGTATAATGCCAATACTCTGCCTGTTATTGGTTTTTCGAAGAAATATGATAACCCGTTTAACCCTGAAAATTTGTATGCAGCAGTAATGACCTGCTCGCAGGCGGATGAAGCTTGTCCTTTTATAGCAGGTGCAGAAGTCAGAATACCTGTTACCTATGAAGATCCCAAAATATCAGATAACACTTCGGAACAGGCACAGGTATATGCAGAGCGGAGCTTGCAAATAGCAGCAGAAATGCTGTATGTTTTTTCTAAGATTAAGATATGATCTATGGAGCCGAAACTAAAATTTATAGACCGTTATCTTACTTTATGGATATTCCTTGCAATGTTATTGGGAATAGGTATTGGTTATTTTATACCGGAGGTTTCAGATTTAATTAATAAACTAAGTATTGGTACAACAAATATTCCTTTGGCAATTGGACTGATTGTTATGATGTATCCGCCATTGGCAAAAGTTGATTATTCATTATTGCCCAAAGCTCTCAAAAATAAGAAAGTAATAGGTATTTCATTACTACTTAACTGGATTATCGGACCGATATTAATGTTTGTTCTTGCAGTTTTATTCTTGAAAAATGAACCCGATTATATGATTGGACTTATTCTGATTGGACTGGCGAGATGTATCGCTATGGTTATGGTATGGAATGATCTTGCTAAAGGAAACAGAGAATATGCTGCTCTTTTAATAGCACTAAACAGTATTTTTCAGGTTCTGATGTATAGTTTCATGGTTTGGTTATTTATTAATGTATTGCCTTCTAAATTGGGTCTTGCAAGTTTTAATATCCATGTATCTATGAAAGATGTTATGGTAAGTGTACTGATCTATTTAGGTATCCCTTTTTTTGCGGGTTTTATAAGCCGCCTTGTTTTTATTAAGATTAAAGGTAAAGAGTGGTATAACAGAAAATTTACTCCTGTAATATCACCATTTACATTGTATGCTTTATTGTTTACAATAATATTAATGTTCAGTATTAAGGGGGATAAAATACTGGAATTGCCAATGGATGTAATTAAAATAGCTATGCCACTTGTAACTTATTTTATACTGATGTTTTTTGTAAGCTTTTTAATCAATAAATTTTTAAAAATTCCATATGATAAAAATGTATCAATTGCCTTTACTGCTACGGGAAATAACTTTGAATTGGCGATAGCCGTAGCAATAGCTGTATTTGGTATTCATTCGCCACAAGCATTTGTGGGAGTAATTGGCCCTTTAGTAGAGGTTCCGGTTCTAATTTTACTGGTAAGAATAAGTCTGTGGTTAAAGAAAAAATATTACTTATGCTAGATGCTTCAAAAAATAAGAAATACAATTTTTAATATTGAATGTCCGGAGAATAAGACTACCTTTATTTTGTAAACATCAGAAACAAATAAATAAAAATTTATGAGACGTCATGCAACAGCCGTTTGGAACGGTACCATTAAAGAAGGTAAAGGGAATATTACAACTCAAAGTACTGTATTGGATCATACCCAATATTCATTCAGCAGCCGTTTTGAAGACGGAGTAGGAACAAATCCTGAGGAGTTATTGGCAGCAGCACATGCAGGCTGCTTTACCATGAAATTAAGTCTTGATCTGACGCAAGCGGGCTTTACTCCGGAAGTATTGGAGACCAAATCTGTGGTTAGCCTCGAAAATGGAAAGATTACAAAATCGGAATTAACCTTAACAGCTAAGGTACCGGGAATATCTGAAGAACAGTTTCTGCAAATTGCCAAAGGCGCTGAAGAAACCTGCCCGGTAAGCGGAGCATTCAGCTTCGAGATTACACTAAATGCTACATTAGAGAATTAAAAATTTATAACAAAATTCTTATACAGGCCCTGCAAATACTTGAGTATTTCGGGGCTTTTTTGTTTTTACTAATATGTTCGGCCTCTACTATTATGATCAAATTTTGGCATTAAAAACTGCATTGGAAGAGGACAAAAATGATATTGTCTATATAATCAGGTAGTAGTTATTTAAATAATCAATTTAAATTCATCTGATGTTTTAATTAATACATCATATCTTTGTGCTGTGATTTTTAATTATGGAAAAAAAAGAACGTTTATCAGATCTCACTACAAATCGTATACAGGATGATATTCTAAAAGGAAAATATGCTGTAAGGGAGAAGCTTCCGACAGAAAAAGAACTGATGGAGATCTACCAGGTAGGACGTTCCACAATCAGAGAAGCTGTGAAACAGCTTTCCATCTCCAAAATTTTAAGTGTAAAACAAGGCTCGGGAACCTATGTGAATAAAAGTCAGGTGCTAAGTCCTTCGGATATTCTGAAGAAAGTGAAGTTTGACGAGATAAATGATGTAAGACGTCTGGTGGAGGGGGAACTTATTCAGCGGGCTTGTCAAACAGCAACAAAAAAACAACTGGGGGCTATTGATAAAAGCCTGCAGGAAAAAAAGAAGGCTATTCTGGAAGAGAATAAAGACAGCTGTATTCAGGCAGATATTGAATTTCACCTGAATGTAGCCAAGGCCGCAAATCATCAGGTATTGCTGCTGCTCTATCAGGGATTCACCGAGATGATAACCGATTTTTTCCACGAAAGAGAGCCAAAAGGTATCAGCTTTTTTGCCATGAGTTACCACCTGCACGAGCAATTATATCTGGCTATCAGAGATAAAAAAGAAAAACAGGCAGCTAAAATTCTTGATAATATATTAAATAACAACTTTTCATTATGACCATTCTTGTTTTTACCCTTATACTTCTTGTTGGGGCTTATATGGCGGGGTTTCTGGGTTCTTTGACGGGCCTTGGCGGCGGTGTGATTATTATTCCGCTGCTTACATTAGTTTTTCATGTTGACATCCGTTATGCCATTGGTGCAGCATTGCTGGCTTCCATTGCAACCTCGTCAGGAGCGGCTTCGGCTTATGTAAAAGAAGGAATTACCAATATCCGTTTGGGAATGTTTCTGGAGATTGCAACAACAATAGGAGCTGTAATCGGAGCTTTTATAGCTATCTATATGCCGACTAATGCTATTGCAGTGATCTTTGGAATGGTTCTTATTTTTTCTGCAGCGATGACGATAAGAAAGAAACATGAAGCAAAACTTATAAAAGGAAGTAAGCTCTCTGAAAAGCTTAAGCTGAACAGTACTTATCCGGTTAACGGCGAGAAGGTAAGTTATCAGCTCACCAATGTGGCTGGCGGGTTTTCACTAATGACGCTTGCAGGAGTGCTGTCGGGACTTTTAGGCATTGGATCAGGATCTTTAAAAGTTCTGGCAATGGACAGTACCATGAAGATTCCGTTTAAAGTAAGTACCACCACCAGTAATTTTATGATTGGCGTTACTGCTGCTGCTTCGGCTGTTGTTTATCTTCAACGGGGATATATGGATCCGGGAATTGCTTTTCCTGTGGTACTAGGCGTATTGGCGGGAGCTCTAACGGGAGCAAAGATATTGCCGAAAATAAATCCGAAAATACTAAGAATTATTTTTGCTGTAGCCATAACAGCAGTTGCTATAGAGATGATTATAAACGGTATAAATCACAAATTCTGATGAAAAAGTATTTTTCTGAACATTACTGGGCAGACCAGGATATACAGTTACTGGTAGGCAAGATCCTGAGGATGGGGGTTACAATAGCTTCTATTACGGTTTTAGCAGGAGGGATTATGTATCTTATCAATCACGGTGGCGAGGCATTACCGGACTACAGACATTTTGTCGGGGAGAGCGGATCTAATACAACACTAAGCGGAATTGTATCAGGAGCATTCCATTTGCAGGCGGCTCAGCTGATTCAGCTTGGGGTAGTATTTTTGGTAGCGACACCTGTATTTCGTGTCTTTTTCTCGTTAGTAGGATTTACCATGGAAAAAGACAAGCTCTATATTATCATTACCCTTATTGTGTTGGGTGTTATATTCTTTAGCATTTTCAGCGGTGTAAAGGGCTAAAAGTAAAAACTATTTAATTTAAAAGCCTCACAGATTTCTATAATTTGTGAGGCTTTTTATGATATAGATACTGTTCAGTATTATTTACAGACGGGTTTTACATCATTGAGAAGAGTAACGAGCATCTTTCCGGGCTCTTCCAACATAATCATATGTGCTGAGTTCTCGAACCAGATACCTTTTTTTACAGGTGCATTTACTTGCTGCAGCCATTTATAAGTCGGTTCGGTTGGGGTAGTGTAGTCATGTCGGCCCATAAACATAAATACAGGAATGGGAAATTTTTTAACAGCAGTGAAATCTGTATTTACAAATTCCGGAAGTATTTTGCTTAAGGTAAACAGACTTCCTTTGCCGATAGCATCTGCATCCTGTTCTGTATATTCAGGGGCTAATAGGGGAGCCTGGAAAAAGTAAACAGAATTATTCCTGTAAGCAGTTAATCCTCCATAATATTGAGGCCATTTTCTGGCAATAATAATTCGTTGTCTTGTAATAGGCTTGTCGCCGGGATAAGGTGCAATTGTAGCAAGCTCTTTTAAGGCTTTATCATTCTTTAGTTTTGTTGCCTGCTCTATAGCATAATTATAGCTTAAGCGTTCATTTTCCCGGGTGTTTATTACCTGGCCTATTCCTACATAAGCATAGAACAAATCAGGTCTTTTTAGAGCAGCATGCATAGATACAATAGTTCCCCAGCTATGTCCCACAAGAATAACTTTTTTCTTCTTATACTTTTTGATAATAAATTCAGCAAGTTTTATGGCATCATCAGTATATTGCTTTATATTAATAGTTTTTCCCAGACTAAGCGTATCATTGGCATTATAAGTTTTTCCAGCAGCTCTCTGGTCGTAATTTACTACAGTAAAGTATTCCTCAATAGGTCTTTGAAACATCCACATAATAGGAGAAATAGGAGATGCCGGACCTCCATGCACAAATAATATGACAGGGTTTTCTTTATTCTGACCACGGACATATACCCATTGTTTTATACCGCCGATATCAGCTTTGTATCTTTCCTGAATTCCGTTTGGAGAAACAATAGAATCTAGCCCTTTGATAATTTCTCTGGCTTTAGTATACTCATTGGCTTGTTGATTGTTCTGCCCAAAACATATAAAAGAATATGTAAAGAGAATCAGCAGTAAAATATTGTGTTTCATATAAATTGTATTTGTGCGTGATCCTGAAACCTATCCAAATATACTTAAATTATAGTATGCTATCTTTTGAACTCAACAGGCAATTTATTCAAAACTGTTAATTTATTTGGGTAGAGCTTTTAACCATTATCACTATTTTTGTTATTTAACAGTTTGGCGGGTTATTTATATAGTAATCCGTTTTTTATTAGAAATTTGTTTAATTATTCTTATGATATATTAATTATAAATATCAGAAAATCTTATATCTTCATGCATTAATTATGTTTTATAGGTTATATAAAACTATATTCTGAAAACTAATAAAACTATTTCCATGTTAATTAAACAAAAAACTAAAACCTTCTTCTTCTTCTTAGCAACTTTTATTTCCACAAATTTTTTTTCACAGGCCCATAATGTCTCGGCAGGGTATGAAAAACCAAAAGATCCCTTAGTCGTTAATAATCTCGAAGAATGGCAAGATCTTAAATTCGGGCTTTTTATGCATTGGGGAACCTATAGCCAATGGGGTATTGTGGAAAGTTGGAGCTTGTGTCCGGAAGATGAATCCTGGACGCAAAGAAAGTCTGAGCATGGCAAATCTTACTACGAGTATGTGAGAAATTATGAGAATCTTCAGACAACATTTAATCCTGTAGAGTTTAATCCACAGAAATGGGCGGATGCAGCAAAAAAAGCAGGAATGAAATATGTAGTTTTTACAACAAAACATCATGATGGTTTTGCGATGTTTGATACTAAGGAATCTGATTATAAAATTACCTCTTCCAAGACACCTTTTTCAAAGAATTCAAAGGCTGATGTAACAAAAGAAATTTTTAATTCATTCAGAAAAGATGGCTTTAAGATAGGGGCCTATTTTTCAAAACCAGATTGGCATACCGATAATTATTGGTGGTCGTATTTTCCGCCAAAAGACAGAAATGTAAATTATGATCCAAAGAAATACCCTGAGAAGTGGGCAAACTTTAAAAAATATACATTCAATCAGCTTAATGAGATAACATCAAATTATGGTAAAATAGATATCCTCTGGCTGGATGGAGGATGGGTGAGACCTTTTAAAACAATTGATCCTACAGTAGAATGGCAAAGAACAATTAAAGTAGAGCAGGACATTGATATGGATAAAATTGGAGAGATGGCACGCAGGAACCAGCCTGGTATCATTATAGTAGATCGTACGGTTCCCGGTATGTGGGAAAATTATGTAACCCCTGAACAGGCTATTCCTGAACATAATCTTTCGATTCCTTGGGAAAGTTGTATTACAATGGGAAATTCTTTTTCATATGTACCAAACGATAACTATAAATCTTCCCAAAAGATTATAGAGACTTTAATTAAAATTATTTCCAGAGGCGGGAACTATTTAATGAATATAGCACCGGGGCCAAATGGTGATTATGATGCTGTAGTTTATGAACGCTTGAAAGAAATTTCCGAATGGATAAATATTAATAAAACAGCTGTTTATGCAACAAGAAGTATAGCCCCATATCATGAGAATGATTTTTATTATACCCGGAGTAAAGATGGAAAAACAGTTAATGTATTTCATATAAATGAGGCCTCAAATTATATGGCACCTCGCGATTTTATCTTTACAGTACCAGAAAATTTCGAACCTAAAAAGCTGCAGATTCTTGGTATAGAATCTAAAATTTCATGGAAGAAACAGGGAAATAAAATTAAGGTTCAGCTTCCTGAAAAATATAACAAGCTAAAGTATTCTACGGTAATCCAAATAACACAGTAATGAAGTTTTGTCATTTTAAAATAATTCTATTAGTTCCTGTTTGTTTATTATTTTCGTTGGCAAATGCACAATCTGCTCTCTATAAAGATCCAAAACAACCTATTGAGATAAGGGTTCAGGATTTGTTGAAAAGAATGACTTCTGAGGAAAAATTCTGGCAATGTTTTATGATTCCAGGCGACTTGGACAATGTTCCTAAGAATCAATATCATCATGGTATTTTCGGTTTACAGGTCAGTGCCGGAAGTCAGGATGGTGCTGTAGCCGGGCAGATGCTAAAATATAATGCAAAAGAAGATGCTGAAAAATTGGCCAGAAAAATTAACGCGATTCAAAAATATTTTGTTGAAGAATCAAGATTAGGGATTCCAATAATCCCTTTTGATGAAGCGCTGCATGGATTAATGCGGGAAGGAGCAACCGCTTTTTCTCAATCAATAGGATTATCTGCTACTTTTAATCCCGATTTGATGAAGGAAGTTTCATCTGCAATTGCCAGAGAATCTAAACTTAGAGGAATCCGTCAGATTTTGACTCCGGTGGTGAACTTGGCAAGTGATGTCAGATGGGGAAGAACAGAAGAAACCTATGGAGAAGATCCGTTTTTAACTTCTGTAATGGGAGTCAGTTTTGTAAGTTCATTTGAAAACCAGGGAATTATTACCACCCCAAAACATTTTTTAGCCAATGTTGGCGAAGGCGGAAGGGATTCCTATCCCATTCATTGGAGTAAACGATATTTAGAAGAAACGCATTTAATTCCTTTTTATAAAGCTTTTACTGATGGGAAGAGTAGATCTGTAATGACTTCCTATAATTTATTAGACGGAAGACCTTCTACATCTAACCATTGGTTATTAACAGACAAATTGAAAAAAGAGTGGAATTTCAAAGGTTTTGTAATTAGCGATGCAAGTGCTGTCGGAGGGGCAAATGTTTTGCATTTTACTGCAAAAGACTACAGTGATGCATCTGCACAGGCAATTAATGCAGGATTGGATGTGATTTTCCAAACAGAGTATAAACATTACAAATTATTTATCCCGCCTTTTTTGGATGGAAGAATTTCCAAAGAGAGAATTGATGATGCGGTGTCAAGGGTTCTAAGAGCAAAATTTGAGCTTGGGCTTTTTGAAAAACCTTATACTTCTGAAAAAGAGATTTTGGAGCTCCGGAAAATCAATCATAAACCATTAGCAGAAAAAGCTGCTGTAGAGTCATTTGTTTTACTTCAGAATAGAAATAACACACTTCCTGTTACAGAGCACTATAAAAAGATTCTGGTTGTAGGAACAGATGCTGCAGACGCCAGATTAGGTGGCTACTCGGGTCCGGGTAATAAAAAAGTTAGTATTTTGGATGGGATTAAAGATTTTGTTAAAGGTAAAGGTGTTGAAATATCCTATACAAAAGGGATTGACTGGGATCTGAAAACATTCAATAGGGTACCCTCTCAATATTTGTCTTTTAATGGAGAGAAGGGATTAAAAGGTCTATATTTTCCGAATAGTAATTTAACCGGGAAATCTGTTATTGAAAAACAAGATGAACAGATAGGATTCAAGTGGACATTATATTCTCCGGACCCGGAAAAATTGCAACCGGATAATTACAGTATAAAATGGGAAGGAAAGTTAGAGGCTCCAACTTCCGGAAAATATAAATTGGGATTACAGGGAAATGATGGATTCAGATTATATTTAAATGGAAAATTGGTTGTTGACAAATGGGAAAAGCTAAGTTATTCAGCCCAAACAACAGATGTAGATTTTGTACAAGGGCAGAAATATGATATTGTAATAGAATTTCATGAAAACAGAGGTGAAGCCAATATTGAATTAATCTGGAATTATGGACTGAATAATTATGAGCAAGATTTTAATGAAGCGTTAAAATTAGCCCGAAGCTCAGATTATATTATTGTAACTGCCGGAATTCATGAGGGGGAATTTCAGGATAGATCTTCTTTGAGCCTTCCGGGGAATCAGGAGGCATTTATTCATGAAGCAGCAAAACTAAATAAACCTGTAAGTGTTGTCTTGATCGGAGGATCTGCTATAAAAACAACAAGCTGGAAGGACAAAGTTGGAGCAATTATGGATATCTGGTATCCGGGAGAAGAAGGTGGAAATGCCGTAGCCAAAGTTTTGTTTGGAGCGGAAAATCCTTCCGGGAAACTCCCCATTACATTTCCAGTTGAAGAGGGACAGCTTCCGTTAAGCTATAATCATCATCCTACAGGTAGGGGTAATGACTATCATGATTTAAGTGGTGAACCTTTATACCCTTTTGGTTATGGATTAAGCTATACTTCTTTTGAGATCTCAGATTTACAACTGAATAAGGATAAATATTCCGAAAATGATATAATAAAAGCTCAGGTATATGTGAAAAACACAGGTGACAAAGCAGGAAGTGAAGTTGTTCAACTATATGTTAAAGATTTATTGGCAACAGTATCGAGACCAATCATTGAGCTAAAAGGTTTTCAGAAGGTATATCTGAAACCAGGAGAATCGAAAAAGATTACAATAGAAGTTCCGGTAAAAGAACTTAAATTTTTGGATGAAAAAATGAACTGGAAAGTAGAAAAGGGAGTCTACAGAATCATGATCGGAAATTCGTCGAAGAATCTGCCTTTAAAACAAAATATTGAAATAGAATAGCAAACTAAAATATAGTTCCGAATAATTGAAAAAGAGCCTCGATACAATAAGTTGTATCGAGGCTCTTTGTATGAATATTATATCATTTAGATAGTGTTTTCTTATATACATAATTACTGCATTATGCTAACAGAATTTAAAATTAAAGTTAATTGTCTTATATTCATTGTTTTCCTGATTTTATTTTTTATTTTTGTCACCATAATGATCCTGCCGGATATTTCCGGAAAATGGTGATTTTACAAAAACACAAACAAACAAATGATGAAACAAATGAACTTTTCACCTGACAATACTTTCCCGAAAGAGTAAGCTCCTTTTATCTATGGAGCAATCCGTATAATTACGGAATAAGAATAAACACTGCTTTAGCAAGTGTTATTTCTGCTATTATTTTAATAGTGGGATACCTGCGTGATAAATGCTACCGGTTTTTTGTGATGTTGTTGACTAACGTATGTGCTGTATACTGTATAATAATGCTCTGTATGTAAATGTTTTAAAATAAAATCTCTATGAAATAAAGTTTTAAATACTAATAGAAACACAAGCAAATGATAATGAAAAAACGAAAGACACAATTCATTCCGAAGCAGACAGGCTTTGGAATAATAACTGGTACAGCACTACTATTGATTTTATTCGCGGTATTTTCCTGTCGCAGCAACGATTCCGATAACAAAATGACAGCAGGCGGAACAGCCAATGTAAGTATCAATCTCCAGGGAGAAGCTTTTGATGATGTTGCAGATCTTGGCGGGCAGGCTTCTTTAACACAGAGCATTTCAGGGAGTACTTCTGCAGTACAGAGAAAAGAAATTCCTTTTAACGATGATTTTACGCTGGTAGCAGAATTGTCCCCCGTAAAAGCTTCGGTAAGTAATCAGGCTCAGGCTTCCTTAGGCGGAAATCTGCTGGCAGCAACAGGGCCAACACCTTTAGGAACAGGAATCAGATACAAAGTAGTGGTTTTCCGGTCTACAGGAGAATATGTGACAGAAAGAAACTATATCCGCGGTCAGGAGAGTAGCACCGCAGCTCTTAATCTGGACGGAGGCAGTAATTATACTTTTATTGCGTACTCGGTGAAGAGTCAGACGGATTTACCGGATGTTACGTATACCAATTCTTCTAACAAAACATTGTCAACAGCCAGCATGTCGGGATTAGCCAATACGGTAGACTTTATGTATTACCGAAAAGATATGCAGGTATCCGGTAATCAGACCAATTATCTGGACGTTATTCTAAGACATAGACTCAGCCAGATAACCACAACGATTGATGCTTCTGCAACAGGTTATAACATTACAGCAGTGACCGCGAATATCGATTCTCATTATCCGACTTATAATGTTCCATTGTCAACCGGAACCCCTGCTCAAACCGGAACCGCAGGTACAGCGGCAGTAACATTTCCAACTTTAGGAACACAGGTTGTAGTAGCGAATCCTGTAATGCTGAACGGTAATACGATGACAGGGAAATTTACATTGTCTACGATTACGATTGGCCCATTAACTCAGACAGTATCGAGTACAGCATTGACGGGTCTTAAGATAACACCGGGAATTATGTACAATCTGAAATTTACATTGAGTCCTGCGGATGTTTATCTGGATAATTATAATGGACAGAAAGCAGCACGTATTAACGGAAAAGTATGGATGCGTTATAACCTGGGAGCTGATAACAGCATTAATCCTGATCAGGATCCAATTGTTTCAGGCCTTCATGGAGGATATTATCAGTTCGGGCGCAGTGTTTCTGTAGCAAATGGAACAGAAACATCTTTAAATTCTAATTTTAACGGTAATCCTGCAGATGCCAATGCATGGAATAGTGGCACAGAAACAGCACCTGTAAAAACAGCGAATGATCCATGCCCGCAAAATTACCGTCTACCTACGCAAACTGAATTCCAGGGACTACTGGATGCTACCGTGCAAAGTAATGTGGGAACCTGGTCCACAAGTGATACAAACTACAGTGCTGCGAAAGTCTTAACAAGTAAGAAGAATAATAATGTAAAAATAGTTTTACCAGCTCAGGGAGCTTTCGGAGCCAGAGGGAATGGAGCACCTTATACATGGTTTTGGACTAATCAAAGGGGTAGTCGTGTAAGTTATTGGACCAGTACAAGTACTAGTGGCAATAACACATCATATTTTGAAGGGAGCAGTACCAGTGCTACAGTTTTCGTACAAACAGATGGGAATCCAAGTACAAAAGTCTTGTCTAAAACAATCCGCTGTATTGCACAATAAAATAGTTACCCTGCATTATACGATCTCCGTAGAATAACAAACAAATGATGATAATGAAAAAACGAAATACACAATTCATTCCGAAGCAGGCAGGTTTTGGAATGGCAACCTGTACAACATTACTATTGATTTTATTTACGGTATTTTCCTGCCGTAGCAACGATTCCGATAACAAAATGACAGCAGGCGGAACAGCCAATGTAAGTATCAATCTCCAGGGAGAAGCTTTTGATGATATTGCAGATCTTAGCGGACAGGCTTCTTTAACACAGGGCATTTCAGTGAGTACTTCTGCGATACAGAGAAAGGAGATTCCGTTTAATAACGATTTTACGCTGGTAGCAGAACTGTCCCCCGTAAAAGCTTCGGTAAGTAATCAGGCTCAGGCTTCCTTAGGCGGAAATCTGCTGGCAGCAACAGGGCCAACACCTTTAGGAACAGGAATCAGATACAAAGTGGTGGTTTTCCGGTCTACAGGAGAATATGTGACAGAAAGAAACTATATCCGCGGTCAGGAGAGTAGCACCGCAGATCTTAATCTGGACGGAGGCAGTAATTATACTTTTATTGCGTACTCGGTAAAGAGCCAGACGGATTTACCGGATGTTACGTATACCAATTCTTCTAACAAAACATTGTCAACAGCCAGCATGTCGGGATTAGCCAATACGGTAGACTTTATGTATTACCGAAAAGATATGCAGGTATCCGGTAATCAGACCAATTATCTGGACGTTATTCTAAGACATAGACTCAGTCAGATAACCACAACGATTGATGCTTCTGCAACAGGTTATAACATTACAGCAGTGACCGCGAATATCGATTCTCATTATCCGACTTATAATGTTCCATTGTCAACCGGAACCCCTGCTCAAACCGGAACCGCAGGTACAGCGGCAGTAACATTTCCAACTTTAGGAACACAGGTTGTAGTAGCGAATCCTGTAATGCTGAACGGTAATACGACGACAGGGAAATTTACATTGTCTACGATTACGATTGGTCCATTAACTCAGACAGTATCGAGTACAGCATTGACGGGTCTTAAGATAACACCGGGAATTATGTACAATCTGAAATTTACATTGAGTCCTGCGGATGTTTATCTGGATAATTATAATGGACAGAAAGCAGCACGTATTAACGGAAAAGTATGGATGCTTTATAATTTGGGAGATAACAGAACAGATCCAAGTACAGGTCCGTTTGATCAATCTAATTTTTATCAATTTGGACGTAATACGGTTGTTGCAACAGGATCTACGCAGACAGCAGAAATATCGGGGTGGAATACTACAGTAGCGGCAGATAACGCATGGAATAGTGGAACAGAAGCTGCTCCTGTGAAGACGGCTAACGATCCATGCCCACAAAATTATCGCATACCAACACGTACAGAATTACAATCTTTATTAGATGGTACAACAAAGAGCGAAGTAGGAACGTTTAATGATTCTCCAACAAATTTTAGCGCTGCAAAAGTTTATACAAGTAACAGAAATAGCAGCGTTAAGCTTACATTTCCTGCAATTGGTGCCAGAAATGCTGCCGCGGGAAGGGTAAATAACAGAGGAATAAGCCCGCATGTGTGGACCAGTACCGCCAGTGATGCAAGCAACGCCTACGCTAATGGTAGAAACGCAATTGTTATCCATCCTAAAAATACAGGAAACCCAATTCGCTGTATTGCTATATAAAGTACAGGATAATTATATTGATCTATATATAATAAAGCCCCATTATGGGGCTTTTGCTTTTTGGTTGGATCAAGTTACTATAACTTAATCAGAGTTTAAAACTCTGTTCATCTGCTTTGTATAAGGGCTGTGTATTTTTATATCAGGTAATATATATCACATATGAAAAAACTAACTAACTATTTGCTGACTGCTGCCATTGCAGGCGTATTCTTTTCATGTTCCGAAAACACCACTGAAAGAGATTCCGAAGGTCTTAAAGCTCAACTAAATGCTGCTGCAATTAATAAAGCTTCATTAGCTTCAGTAGGAATTAGCAACTGGATGTCTGCTTTGCAGGATAATGTTTCTTTATCGCAAATTTCAGTACCCGGAACCCACGATTCCGGAGCAACGGTAGAGTTTCCCTCGGGGACTGCAAAAACCCAGAATCTTACTATTGCTGAACAGCTTAATATTGGTGTTCGTTTTCTGGATATCCGCTGCCGGCATATTGATGATTCTTTTGCCATACACCATGGACCTGTTTATCAGAAGCTGAATTTCGATGATGTACTGAATGCTGTTTATGCATTTTTAGACAGCCATCCTACAGAAACGGTTATTATGTCGGTAAAGGAAGAGTATAATGCGTCTAATACAACCAGAAGTTTTGAGAAAACCTTTGATGCCTATGTTCAGAAAAATCCTTCTAAATGGGATTTGGGTAATAATATCCCTAAATTGGGAGACATAAGAGGTAAGATAAGATTATTGAGACGGTTCCCTGCAGATTCAAAGCCTAAAGGGATAGATGCTACAAACTGGGCAGATAATACCACCTTCGAAATCAGTAATGATTCTCCGGTTAAAGTAAAAGTACAGGATAACTATAAAGTAGACAATAACGATACTAAATGGTCGCAGATTCAGTCTGTTCTTACTGAGGCAAAAGCCGATACCAGCGGAAAGCTGTTCATTAATTTCACAAGTGGTTACAAACCTCTAATATTCGGGATTCCAAGTATTCCTACAGTTTCTAATGCCATAAATCCAAAGCTTAAAACCTTTTTTCAGAGTAGTACACAGGGCTCTTATGGCATTCTGCCAATAGATTTTATCAGTGCAGAACTGGCAGAGCCTATCGTTAAAACAAATTTTTCAAATAATCCTTAGTAAATCCCGGATTATTACAGAGCCCTCATATGAGGGCTCTTTTTGTTAATTTGTTATGTGGATATATCCTTTATACAATGAATAGAGATGCAATAGCTTTAGCATCATCACCTGTAAGGATTTCGTCATAAGCAGCGGAACCGGCAGCAGCTCCGAATGTTGTACTGGTATTGTATCCTGCCTGATTGGTATTGTCTTCGCCTGCATACACAGGATTGGTTGCTGCAGGCATATTCCCACCGTCTGCAAGTTCTATCCAACCTTTATTAGCCCTCATTCTTCTGACCTGTGAGGCATGTCTGGCTTCTACTGAATGAATCTGAAGGGCTGCCTGCAAAACAGTTTTATTAGACATCACATTTCCGGCCTGCCCTTTATAAGCTCTTACCCCGGTATCTTCGAAAGCCTGAGCCAGAATCAGAAACTGACTGTAATCTGTAAATGGAGAAAATTTACCTTTTGCTGTAAAATCGAAGGTTGGTTTGTTACCAGGGGTTGTTCCTAGAGAAGTTAATGTATTTTTAAGAAAGCTTACGTGTGCAGATTCATGTTTGGAAATTTGCATAAATACGGTTCTGTCTTTAGCAGGGATAAGCCCGGGAGCAGAAAGACCAATATTATAATATTCATTTTCAAGATATTCAAGGACCAGTGCCAGTTGTAGAGCATCTGTGAGGTCGTTTTGAGCCATACTCACAGCCATGGATGATTGTTTTACCGTTTCGGCCTTTGTCGTCATCATAGAACCCAGACCCAGAGGTACGGCTGCTATGGCTGCTTTTTTTCCGAAAGTATATATGTTTGTAATTGCCTCTGATCTGGATGAACCCGTAGTGAAGAATTTATCATCAGAAAGCATATCTAATAATTTAAGAATGTTCATAACAATAGGTTTTAAAAATGAAATAATTAACTAATACCTCTTTCTTTCCACGTAAAGCGGGTTTTTATAAATCCACCTGCAGCCATAACAATGTCT
The DNA here is from genome assembly GCF_001675285.1 of Elizabethkingia miricola. Classification (GTDB taxonomy): domain Bacteria; phylum Bacteroidota; class Bacteroidia; order Flavobacteriales; family Weeksellaceae; genus Elizabethkingia; species Elizabethkingia miricola. The sequence goes on along the minus strand of NZ_LSGQ01000033.1, from coordinate 39,820 downwards.
TTAGGTTCTTTTGCCACATCCAGCCCGTTAGCATCTACAACATCATCTCCTGAAAAATCAGCCGATCCGGGATTTATAAGATTTCTGATTGCCGATGCGTGCCTTGCTTCAACGGAAACAATCTTTCCTGCAATTACGAGATATGCCGGATTTGTAATGTATTTTCCTGCAGCATTATAGGCCGCTACTCCGGTATCTTCTAAAGCCTTAGCTGTTGCCAAAACTGAACTGCGGTCGTTAAAATTCACATTGGGGTATTGAAATTCCAATTTTGGCAAAACATGAGAAGTAGCACCGCTAATTGCTGCTTTGAAAAAGTCTCTGTGAATGACTTCGTGGTGATAAAGATCTGTGAAAATCTCTTTTTCATTACTGGAGATTCCTGTGTAAAAATTGTTAACCACTTTTGTATAAAAATCTGCTTCCAGCTGCTCCAGTGCATAGGCATAATTAAGAACTCCTACATCACCCTGTCCAAGGTCGAATACTGTATCGTCCATGAAGTTGAATCCATCACCATCATTGCAACCCACCATTGTAAGACCTGCCATGGCAATGCCAATTCCACCAAGCTTTAGAAAATTTCTTCTGCTGGTATCAAGGGTTGCGCCCTGATTTGAAATATGAATTGTTTTTTTCATAATATTATTTTTTAGGTGTTAATATTTGGTGTGAAAATTTGTGTTTTTGGGATAGGTGCGAATAACTATGGCATAAGGACTTTGTCTATTACGTGAATAACTCCGTTGGATTGATTTACATCGGCAATGGTGACTTTGGCACTGTTACCTTTAGCATCTTTTATGTAAAGATCTTTGCCTTTTGTCCAGAAAGTAACACCTTCCCCTTCTACAGTTTTCATCATGCTTGTGCCGTTTCCTGCTTTTACAGCAGCCCAGATTTGTTTAGCATTGTACTTTCCGGAAAGAACATGATAAGTCAATATCTTAATCAGCATTTCTTTGTTTTCTGGTTTTAACAGATTTTCTACTGTTCCTTTTGGTAACATGGCAAAGGCTTCGTCCGTAGGAGCTAACACTGTAAAAGGTCCTGCTCCTTGTAATGTCTCAACAAGGCCTGCTGCTTTTACAGCTGCAACAAGTGTTTTGTGGTCATTGGAATTGACTGCATTTTCTATAATGTTTTTAGATGGGTACATAGGTGCTCCACCTACCATTACTGTTTTTTCTTTCATTACTTGTGCAGTAAGTTGTCCACTATAGGCAAATGATAATATGATCATTCCTAAAACTGCGATTTTTGATTTTGTTTGCATTTTCTTAGATTTTTTTAATTAAACATTACTTGAATATGTTCTTATTGGCATTTACGAGTTCGGTTTTATTTTAGATTTTAAAAAATCGAATAATTTTGTTAATTGCCTGAAAATGAATTATTTATTTTTTAATTGGAGTAAAATCTAAACAGACAGAATTCATGCAGAATCGTTTTCCAGTAGGTTCGGGGCCGTCGTCGAAAATATGACCAAGGTGAGACCCGCATCTGCCACATAAAACTTCTGTTCTTACCATATTATAAGAAGTGTCTTTTCTGTATTTTACACTGTTTTTATGTATTGGCTGGTAAAAGGAAGGCCAGCCGCATATGGTTGCAAATTTTGAGGTGGAAAAGAATAATGGATTGCCACAAACTGCACAGTAATAAGTTCCTTTCTCATCGAATTCATAATATTTTCCTGTAAAAGCGGTTTCTGTAGCTCCTTCCCGGGCTACTTTATACAATTCAGTGTTCAGAATTTTTTTCCATTCGGTATTGCTCACATTTAACAGATTGGTGGCGGTACGGGAATAGTATGGGTTCTGAATTTTAAACTTTTCAGACTGCGCATTGGCCTGTATTGAAATGACTAATGACAGGCCGATAACTATTGTTTTCAATATTGTATTCATGAATATAAATTTTAAGTATTATTGTCATAAACACATATACGAGATAAAAAGTTAAACAGATTTGTATTGTTATCTTCTTTATTTTGTTACATTTGGAAAAGAAATATATACCACAATTAAAACAAACTATTCGGAAGAGGAGCTTATCGTTTTTTTAAAAGAAAAAAACGAAACTGGTTTTCATCATTTGTATGATAACTACTCTGGTGCATTATATGGTGTGATATTCCGGATTGTGCAATCTAAAGAATATACTGAAGAAATTATTCAGGATGTTTTCGTTAAGATCTGGAATTCTGTTCACCAGTATGACTCTCAAAAAGGCAGATTTTATACATGGATGATCAATATTGCCAGAAATACAGCAATAGATTATTTAAAATCAAAAGGTTTTCAGAATGAACTGAAAAACCAATCGATTCCGGATTTCGTATATAACAGTGCAGCACTTTCTACATCCAATAATACTTCTGATTTTATTGGATTTAATAATGTGCTCGAGAGTTTGGAAACCGATAAACAGGAGCTTATTAATATGGCTTATTATCAGGGGTATACACAAAATGAAATATCCGAGCAATTGAAGATACCGCTGGGCACAGTGAAAACAAAAATGAGAAATGCACTAATGAAATTAAGAGATTTATTAAAAGATTATCAATAAATTGAATACTAAAGAATACATATCATCCGGAATTATAGAATCTTATATTCTAGGTCTTGCTTCTCCCGAGGAGGCAAGTATTTTGGAGTGTGTTATGAAGAATAATGCAGAGGTAAAAGCTGCTTTTGAAGAAGCACAAAAAACTTTGGAAGATCTGGCTACAGCACAAGCCATGACACCTCCAGAAGATTTAAAATTTAAAACCTGGAGCAAAATCCAGAAAGAACAAATAACAGAAGAAAAAACTTCTGATGTTTCCAAACCTTCACTGAACCTTAGGATTGAAGAAAAAAGAGAAATAAAAGGAACTGAGAAAAATACGAACTGGAAAAATTTTGCAGTTGCAGCATCTGTTCTGTTTCTGGTGAGTATCGCCGGAAATTTATATTGGTTAAACCGACAGTCTGAAGCTAAAAAAGAAATTGTAAAGCTGGAAACGGCTAATCAGGCTCAGAATTTAGCATTGCAAAAGATGAATGAAAAGTGGCAAACACTATCCGGTTCCAATATGCAAATCATCGCTTTAAAGGGTGTTGAGAAACATCCGGAATCTAAAGCTACAGTTTTCTGGGATCAGAAAACTAAAGAGGTTTACCTGAATGCAGAGAGTCTGCCAAAAGCACCAAAAGGTATGCAATATCAACTATGGGCTATTGCAGATGGAAAACCAGTAAACGCCGGAATGTATACCGAAGAAAAAGACAGTAAGATTGCTCTTTCGAAAATACCAAAAGCCCAGGCTTTTGCTATAACACTTGAAAAAGAAAACGGTAGCGAAGTTCCTACTATGGAGAATATGTATGTAATGGGAGGAACTTAACTGGACATTATTTAATAACTATTTACGATATAAAAAGCCCTCATATGAGGGCTTCTTTTATGTTATTTCCAGAAATCCTTTTCGCTTAATATATTTGAAACTGAAATTTCGAGTGGTTAGCTTTCTCAGATCATTTTTACATAAAATTTGAAGTGTAGGTTCACTCACATTTCCGGTTAGTACAATCTCCTGAATTTCCAGAATATTGGGCAGCTCTACAATTTTTAGTGCTATCCTTTCTATTTGTTTTTTGTATTTGTAGTATTCTTTTAGATTTTGCTTTAATAATAATCCTTTATCGAAAAAAGCTTTATTCTGATAGTACTGAGGACTGTTTGGATATAAATCTTCGATAGGTTTTACCTTTAACTGATATCTTTTAGAGCTTATTTCAATTTGTTTATACTTTATGCCACGCCCCTTCAGTAGGTTCATCGTATTCTTAATATCCTCTTTTCGTGCTTTTGCTCCAAATATAATGGACTTAACAGCGGTATGGTTATAAGTAAGAAGCCCCCAGTCTTCGAATGTTATTCTCAGTTCATTCTCTTTTTCCCACGCAGTCGATTTGTTGCCAATAATACTTTGGATATTGAGCTTTCCGTTTAAAGCTTGTTGGATGATCTTTGGAACTCTGGAAGTATTGGTGTATTCAATATCAAACATAAAAGCACAAGGAATATTAGTATCAAAATTAAAGTCTCTCAACAGAATATCTGTTTCATATTCAATGGCAAATCCTCTGTGCGAATCAGAATACAATGCCCATAAGATTTCATTATCCACGTCTTTTGAAAGTGAGTATACACCCTGAGTTTTTAATAACCGAACGACTTCCGAATATGCAGCCTTTAATTCATCTTTATTGGTTAAATAGGGTAGGCTTTCAATAAACGATTCATCGTTTATGGGATCCATAAACTGCATACTTTCAAAAGGATCATTAAGATCCTCATATTTTGATGCAAATAACTGATTACAGGTTAAGGTAATCAGGTCGCGTCCATAGTTGCTTCTGTATTTGAAAACTCTCATACAATAATTGACTTAATCTGGTGTTGAATTATCTTTTAAAGTTACGTTTAACAATATAAACTTAAAAATTGAACAATTTATTACAATTCCACGTGATAAAATATTTCTATATGTAATGGTATTATCATATTGAATAATCTTTAAGAATATTTATTATATATTGATGAATAAATATACATGAATCATTTTTTATTTTAAATTTGATTAACACCAAAAAACGAAAACTTCAATATGGAAAATCAAGAAAATGAAGGTTATTCAGGTACAGAAGTAAAACATCCGAAGCAGGAATTTCAGGTAGAAAGACTGGCTTTTTTCAGCGATGCTATTTTTGCAATAGCAATTACACTTCTTATTATTGAGTTCAAAGTGCCACATGTTACCAGAGAAAGCACGTATGATCAGGTGCTCGGAGAGCTGTCGGAACTAAAGTATAATTTTCTGGCCCTGCTTTTTAGCTTTGGACTTATCTCAATGTTCTGGATCAGACATCATTTCCTGTTCAAACATATCCATAATTACAACGGGCCAGTGATCCGGCTGAATATGCTCATTATGCTTACGATTATTTTCTTCCCGTTTACTACTACGTTTTATGCAGATTCGGTTGAAAATTTTGCTGTATTTACATTAGCATTTCGGTTATTCGCTCTCAATAATATACTGGCTGCACTTAGTATTTTTGCTCTTTCTTACTATGTTTTTGTTGCACATACAGAGCTTTCTTATAGTATTCCGGAGCATTATAAACGTAAATTTTTCTCAGACAATCTGTTTCTGGCAAGCATGTTTATTTTACTGCTTGTACTCACATTTTTCACTGATAGTGCAAAGCTATTAGGAGGGATTGCCTGTGTTACTATTCTTGTAAAAAACATTCTGGAGAGAATATTGAAAATTAGCCATGTAAAATATTCCTGATTTTCCGTTTTTGATACCATGTGTATATGGTTGTAATACAGTTAGTTGTATGGAGTTTTAGACCGTTTAATTATTTGTCCGTATATTTGCAGCGTAATTATAGTCTTTTCTATCACTATTAATTTCCCTTTTTAGCATACAGGTTTTCAGCTTTTACTGCTGTACCGTTTTCTCGTATGTTTCCGGAAATTCCAGAACAAGAGGCTCCGTTTTTTTATATGTTCATGTCTATATTCCATACGAAGGTATAAGGAATGTACCGGCATTTTAATCAATACAATAATGATGAAATTTTCTAATTTTAAAACAACATTCAGTAAGGGCGTTACAGTCCCCAGTCTAATTTTTATTATTACCGTCTGTGTACTTTCAGCAGTTTTTCCAAAACTTACGGAAGACCTCCTGAACAATGTAAAAGAATTTATTTTTGTTAAACTCAATTGGGTATATGTATGGTCAGTGACCATATTTGTTCTTTTTCTTATTTACCTTATGTTCAGTAAGTATGGGAATATCCGGCTGGGCAGGAATGATAGTAAACCCAAATATTCCTTTTTTTCATGGATTTCCATGCTGTTTGCAGCAGGAATGGGAATTGGATTGATGTACTTTAGTGTTGCTGAACCTATGCAGCATTATTCCAACGATGTATTTACCGGAAATAACCACATTAACAGAGCAAAAAATGCACAGCTGTATACTTTCTTCCATTGGGGGATTCATGCATGGGCCATTTATGGAGTTGTAGGCCTGGCTTTATCTTATTTTGCTTACCGCTACAGATTACCCCTTTCTCTGCGAAGCTGCTTTTATCCGTTACTGAAAGATAAAATAAACGGGCGATGGGGAAATGCTATTGATGTTTTTGCCCTTTGCAGTACCTTCTTTGGTATTACCACAACATTAGGATTCGGAGTAGTGCAGATTAATTCGGGTTTGCAGACATTGCATATTGTACCGGAGAATAGTTTTGTTTATCAGGTTATTATCGTAAGTGTCTTGGTAACTCTTTCTATTATTTCTGCTGTTACAGGAGTAGACAAAGGAGTGAAATTGCTGAGCAATATTAATGTAATCAGTGTAATTGTACTACTGGTTTTTGTACTGGCTTTAGGACCGACAGTCTATCTGATAGGTAGTTTTACAGAGGGATTGGGTAATTACATCAACAACTTCTTTAACCTTACATTCGGGACCCATGTTTATGAAGAAGAAACCCTGCCGTGGTTCTACAATTGGACAATTTTATATTGGGCATGGTGGATTTCGTGGTCTCCATATGTAGGATTATTTATTGCTAAAATATCGAAAGGGAGAACGATCAGAGAATTTATCGCAGCAGTACTGATCCTGCCTACTTTATTTAATTTTATCTGGATGTCCGTTTTTGGGAACAGTGCGATCTGGATAGACCTTCATACTGCTGGTGGAGCACTTAGCCAGCTGGCCGGCGATCCGGATGCATTAATGTTCAGATTTCTGGAGTATATGCCATTCTCTTCCATTGTGAGTTTCTTTGTAATATTAATTATTCTTATCTTTTTTGTGACCTCTGCAGATTCAGGAATGTTTGTGATGAACAGCATTGCAACGAAAAATGCAAAGGTTTCTCCAAAATGGCAAACCGTATTCTGGGGAGTATTGCTTGCTGTACTGGCATTATTATTACTCAATGCAGGTGGATTGAAAGCCTTGCAGAGTATGACGCTAATTACGGCACTGCCTTTTTCCATTATCATTATATTGTTTATCGTCAGTCTGATGAAAGCACTTATCATTGACAAAAATTATTATGAACGCGACTTCTCTGCATCTACAGCTCCGTGGTCAGGAGAATATTGGAAGGAACGATTGAAGCAGATTATCTCGCTAGACGATCGCCAGTCAATAGACCATTTTATAAATACAACCGTTAAAACAGCGTTTACAGAATTGCAGGCCGAGTTTGCTGAAAACGGAACGGAGGCAAAGATTAATACTTATGAGAATCCTACACGGATTGAAATAGAAATTCAGTACGATCTGGTGAATAACTTTTTATATGGAGTGAGAAACCAGTCCAGAACAGTATCTGCTTATTTATTAAACGAAGATAATCTGCCTGATGCAGACGATAACCAGGCTCATTTTCCGGGATCTTATTTCGGTGATGCCCGTGAAGGTTATGATGTAAGGCTCTTTACCAAAAATGAACTTATCTCCGATGTATTAAAGCATTATGAACGTTTTATAGAAATTATCTCCGAAGAACGAAACGAAATGTTTATAAGCAGTAATGCAAACAAGAGAATGAAATAGAAGATACTCTATATAATAAAAACAGCAGGCTTTTTGAGCCTGCTGTTTTTATATAAACTTAGTTTTTAATGACTAACTTTTTATACTGCTTTTAGGTTTTAAGAATACTGCAGTCAGATATTTTCTCACCGGTATATCATAAAATTTCAGACACAGATAAGCCAATATAATACTGCCTAAAACCACTGCTGCTGCACCCGGAAATGATTGCTCGAATGTCAGTTTGCCATTTTTCACCCATGCATAATACAGGTAAATAAAAGGGTAGTGGACCATGTATAATGGATACGATAGATCTCCTAAAAACTTGCATATACGGTTTGTAAACTTATTCGTAGTTTTTTCTGAAGCTCCTAACCAAAGCAGAACAGGGAAAAATATAACACAGCATACCGTGTCATACAGACCATTCATCCAAAGATGTTCTGCGCCGCCTATGCGGGGAATAGCTAAAAGAGTAACAAGAATAATACTGCATATCCAGAATGCTCCTTTTATTTTAAGCGGTTTGAAAACACGGAAAAGAAGCAATCCGGCTGAAAATGAAAACATAAATCTCAAAAATCCGGCTGTAAATTCAGTTCCGGTCAAAGAGAATCCCGCACAGATATCTCCATAAGGCCCAAATATGGCAAAAGCTCCCAGCCCTAATCCCGCAGCAATAACCAAAGCTAAAAGTGCTTTTGTAGAAAATTTACGGATAATCAGTGCATAGAGAATACTGCCTATATATTCAAAGAATAAAGACCAGCTCGGACCATTCAGTGGAAACATTTCGCCGAGACCACGTACCTCGGTTCCCGGAGGCGCCGGAATTAGAAAGGCATTGAGAAGTGTAGCACCAAGCAATGCTATAACTGATACTTTAGATACATCCCATACGGCACACACCTGAGTATAAAATAAAATGCCACCAATTAAAGCCCCCATTACTACCATTGGATGTAAGCGTATAACTCTTCGTTTGATAAAGTCTTTTGTGGTCATTCTTCCCCAACGGTCGCTGTATGCATATCCCATTACAAATCCCGAAAGGATAAAGAAAAAATCGACAGCCAGATAACCATGATTGATACGCTGGTCTAAGTGGCTTGTTGCAAAAGCTTCAAAAATATGGAAGCATACTACAGTGATCGCTGCAACTCCACGCAAACCATCGAGAATATTATAATGTGGTTTGGTGTCTGCAAAAGCAGCTTTAGGGGATTGAGTGTTTAACATGAAATAAGTTTTGGTTATTAGTTTTCTTAGTTTTTTCAAATAAAAAGTGAATATAAGCAAAAACTTCTATTTGCTCATCTTTCATCCATGTAGAGCAGGTTTGAAATAATCAGATCAACTATCTTTGTGTAATTATAGAATAGAAACTAATCCATTTAGATATGCTTCCGGATACACTGCTCAAACAAATAGACTTTATCAAAGAAATTGACAAGCTCAAATACATTCAGCGCAGAACAAAACTGTTCAATAGCGATCGTAATGAGAATGATGCCGAACATAGCTGGCATCTGGCCATGATGGCTGTAGTATTGGCTGAACATGCTAATGAACCGGTAGATATACTGAAAGTTATCAAAATGGTTCTGATTCATGATGTTGTAGAAATAGACGCAGGTGATACCTTTATCTACGACACACAAAAGAATCACAGCAATACGGATGAAGAAAGATTGGCGGCTCAGCGTATATTTGGAATATTACCCGATGAACAGGCAAAGGAACTGATAGCAATATGGGAAGAATTTGAAGCTGGTGAAACAGCCGAAGCAAAATTTGCCAGAGCAATGGACCGATTGGAACCTCTGCTGCAAAATACTTCTAATAATGGAGGTACCTGGAATACACCGGGAGTGAATTATACCAAAGTATATGCTAAAAAAGTTGCGATTAAAGAGGGTTCTGAAAATATATGGGAATATGCTGAAGGACTTATTAACGACGGTGTAGAGAAAGGAATTTTAAAGAAGGAATAACACGAAATTGATTAGCCTTTTTCAACTTAGATTTCGTTATATCATATAGCCCGTATAATCTGTTTTTTCCTTTGGAAAAGCTCGATATAAGATAGTATAGAGTCCCTGTTATTTAATAAAATCGGCATACCAGTGCCCCGATGCTTTTACAGTGCGCTGCTGGGTCTGGAAGTCTACATGCACCAATCCAAATCTGGGATGGTAACCTTCTGCCCATTCAAAATTATCTAGGAAGGTCCATACAAAATAGCCGTTTACATTCACGCCTTCCTGTTTTGCACGCAGTACCTGCTGTAAAATATTTTGCATGTACTGCAGCCTTTTAGGATCGTGCACCTGATTATTTTGTAATGTATCCGGAAAAGCAGCTCCGTTTTCAGTAATAATTAAAGGCGGTATATTTTCGTAAGCCTGAAATTTCTTCAGAATATGATAGATGGATTCCGGATACACTTCCCATTCCATAGCTGTCATTTCTACATTTCTGTCCTTGGCATTTACAATTTTTGCCTGCAGAAATGGAACGAACATAGCATAGCGGATAATCTCGCGGGTATAATTCTGTATACCAATAAAATCCATATCGAATTTCAGATCCTGCTCATCATTTTGTTTGATGTATTTTTCTATCCTTCTCAGGGTCTTGATTTCATTCACCGGATATCCCATACCCAATAAAGGCTCTATAAATAATCGGTTAAGCAAGAGATCTGCTTTTTTAGCAGCCTTAATGTCTTTTTCCCGGTTTGTATACGGTTCTACATGTGAACAGGAAAAAGTAGTGCCTACGTTGCTTTCAGGCTGTAATGCTTTTATAACTCTTGCTCCGTGGGCTTGTGCCAGAGTTGCATGATGTGCAGCAGCAAGAAAACCTTCAATACTTTTTCTGCCGGGGGCGTGCACCCCAAAGAAATAACCTGCAGCGCTAAATACTGTAGGCTCATTTAGTACCATCCAGTTTTTTACACGGTCACCAAAATTTTTTACGCAAATGGCAACATAGTCACCAAACCAGTCTTTAACATCCCTGTTGGTCCAGCCGCCTTTTGCTTCGAGGTTATGAGGCAAATCCCAATGGTATAAAGTAATCCAGGGTGTAATTCCAAGTTCCAGAGAAAGATCGATGAGCCTGTTGTAAAAATCAATTCCGGCCTGATTGATCCGACCTGTACCTTCTGGCAGAATACGGCTCCATGAAACGGAAAATCTGTAATTGCAAATGTTCATGCTGTGCATGAGATACAGATCGTCTATATAGCGGTTGTAATGGTCACATGCGATATCGCCTGTATGATTGCGGAATATTTTATTTCTTTTCTGTACAAATTTATCCCATACAGATGGGCCTTTACCATCCAGATTATGTGCACCTTCTATTTGATACGCTGCAGTAGATACTCCCCATATAAAATCTTTGCCAAAGGCTTCCTTTGTCAATAACATCTATTCGGGGTGGTTTAATAACAACATCTGCATTCCTCTCATTCAGCCGTTTAGCTTTTGTGAAACTTCAGCGGTGAATAAAACGAACTGAACTGTGTTAAAAACAGGCGAAAGAATAGTCTTTGGAAGAAATGTACAATAGTTTTCATCGTGTTAATGTATTTGGTTACAATACTATATTCACTTTCTACTATAAAATTACATCGTTTTAACTTCCTGTATATTAAGGGAATGTTAAATTTTGGAATGGCTGAGAATAATATTTTTTTTCTACAGCCAAAGATTATAAAAATTCTACTTAGTTATTACAGAATCTGAATCTCTAATTCACGCTCCGTAACAACAAAACAATTAAGTCCTTTGGTTTGTACAAAAGAATAGAAATAAAGATCTTTGGTCATTAATTCTACCAATACCTTTTCAGGTATGTATTTCTCCATATTCTCAAAATATTTCTTTTTCTTTTTGTAAAAAACTGCAAAACTGCGATCTATTTCAATTGTATTGAAAATGTTGGAAAAATCAAACTCTGAAAATTCCTGCCAGATAATATTTCTGAATATCATTTTTTTGTTTGGTACAGAATCTTCAGTAATATACCTTCCAAAGTCAATAATTGTTGTTTTTGTCTGAAAATTGACATTTAAATTATAAGCGAATCGATCACCAAACTCTTCTGTTATAAAGTCTGAATTTAAAACAAGCATTAATTAGTATTTTCTTTTCCAAAAAGTAATTAAAAATAAAATAATAATTAACTATGCTGCTTTTTAATATGGTTTTTGTTTGCAGCATCTATAGAATGAGACTGATGGATATTAATCTCGTTTTTGGTCATTTGTGCTAATGTCACAAAATACTGGTGCAGCTGGTCGAGTTCTTTTTCTGTAAGGTCTTCAATATCTACCATTCGGTTGCTGGCGTTCTTACTTGCCGCAATCAGTTCATTTAGTTTCAGTTGAATTGCTTTACTGTCTTTATTTTGTGACTTCTGAATCAGGAAAACCATTAAAAAGGTTATAATGGTTGTTCCGGTATTGATAATCAGCTGCCAGGTTTCTGAGTAGTTAAAAAATGGCCCGCTCAGAAGCCAGACGATAACAATGGCCAACGCTATTGTAAAGGCCGATGAACTGCCTGTAAAACTTGTGGCTTTATTGGCAAAAGTTTCGAAAAAAGTCCTGAATTTCATAACTGGGAATAATTATTCGTTTAAAAATATTGTTTCTGCAATCTACCTTGAATAGTATATACTAAAATAGGAATGTTACGGGATATTCTGCACTTTTGGAATTGCATATAGAGTATTTACTCTATTATTAAGGAGGTCCTACTGTAAATATTACCCGTGCCTGATAATTTGCTGCCGGAACAGTAACCGATACACCGCTTAGCCTTAGTTGTATTCCGATATTATTATAAGCTGCCAGCGCCAGTACAGCTGTAATGCGGAATAGTTCAATATCGGTTTGGGTAAGGGGAACATAGTTATCCTTTCCGCCGGTAATGCTGCACAATACGCAAAGTGTTGTTCCGTCATCTGTGCGTTTGGCAGCTAAAGACAGTGCATTGTTCCATGTAGGGTTTGGGACATAACGTACAGAAATCTTACCTGTTCCCAGTAATAAAGGAACACCAATAGTAAGCTGAATCTGACTGGCTTGACTTTCGTAGGTTCCGGCATAATTGGTTCCAGCTTCAGTAATAGGCGGAATATTGACTGTCCAGTCACTGCCGCTGATGACCATGGTTTGTGCTTTTCCATTATTTGCACCAAGTACTAAAATAAAGATCAGAAAATATCTAAAGAAAGCTGTGCGGAGGAATATAGGTTGTGGGTGTAATCTCATTTTCAAAATTTTATTCAGTAATGGTATAAGTAATAACTACCGGTGTATTGCTTTGCGTTATAAGGTTGGAGTAAGTATTAATAACCAGTGATAATGTAAGTTGATGCCCGTTGTTGGTTCCGTTACCTGTATAAGCCCCACCAATGCCACTGATAATAGTAACAGGTGTAGTAGTAAGGGTTACCAGACCAGAAGATGTTCCCATTGTACCTCCACCTGCACCAGCCGCAGCACCGGCTTGCAGCTTTATATCGACACCAGCGATAGTCTGGTTTACAGAAGCTGTTATTCTTCTACTGAGGCCGCCTGCTGCAATGGCAGAAGTATAGTTAATCCATTTAGAGGTATTAGCCGCCGGACTTACAATAGGCCTTCCAGCCTCTGTGGGTGGAACAAAACTAAGTGTAATGTTGCCGGCTGGCTCTATGTCCATTAAGGTAACAACCGGAAGTGTAACAATTGCTCCCTTGCTTCCTGTCGTTTGAGAGAAAACATGGTCAGACATAATTATGGCAATGATGATGAATGAGCAACGGATGACTTTCATTTTGTTTTTTTCGTTTCGTTATATTCTACCTTTATGGCTTCCTGTTGATATCTGACCTCAGTTTGCTGTTTGGTGATATTAATATTAACTTCTTTAGTTTCTGAAGCTTTTAGCGTAAATCTGAAATTGTCTGAAGCTATTTTGTAGCGTTTATTCAGTCCGTTTCTGTATAGTTTTACAGTCCATTCTCCGGGACGCAGATAGGTGAAGCTAAAATCTTCTCCTATAGCAAACATTTTCCGGTAAACTAGATCTCCGCTGGATGCTTCTATAATAATACTTTCTCCTTTTTTCTCTGGTTTTGAAGATTCTGATACAGGCTGGCTGTCTTTATCGATTTCGTTTAGCCGTACATGCCCTCGAATGCTTGAGGCTCCGGTTAATCCAAAGTTGAATATATTTTCTTTGTTTGTCAGACTTACTGCAGCCGGAAGATTAATATCGGATATATTATCCATATCCGTTGTGGAGCGGTCTATTTCAAGGAAATAATCTCCAGGAACAATATTTTTAAAGCTGAAATTTCCATCTTTATCCGTTACTGATAAATGAGTTCCCAGCATAAGCCGTATACCATCGGTTTTTTTTACACCCAGGTTGCTGATGTGTCCTGTTAACGTTGTATGTTCAGCGATCTTCTGAATAGGAATATTCATTCGGAGTGTATAGCGCAGGGAGAATATAAAATCTTTATTCCCAAGCTCTCCGCGCTGCAGGGCGTAGCGTCCGGAGATATCCAGATCGTGGTTGCGGAAAAGACGCTGATGAAAGAGAACTTCGAATAAATTTCGGTCTTTAAAGTACTCCTCCGGGATATAATTGTTCTGATAAAATAAACTTAGATAATTATTATCTGTAAACCTGCTGGTGATTCGGGCTCCGTAATAAATTTGTCTCTGGTTCTTTAGAAGATAACGGGAAGTTAATCCATAGCTTCCGAATAGATTAAAAGAAGTCTTGAATTTTTCAAAACTGACATTTGCTGTATAGAAACTGGAATTACCGCTAAAGCCTGTAAGATAATTATCGGTTTTGCCGAATTGTCCCTCCAGATTCAGCTGAAAGATTCCTATCTGCTGGTCTATGCTGATTTTAAAGAACCTTTCGTTGTAGTTAAATTGCTTCTGTGGCAAACGATCTTCATATTTCTGAAAGCCATTATAAAACATAATATTTCCGGTTTTCATATATCGGTAATTCAGGCCGTACTGGAAAAATTTACGATAAGGAGCGGCCATTAATAAAGTGTCCCGCTGAAAGTTTTTAGCATCCTGTATATAGCTGGCAAATACATTGAATTTATTCGAAAATCTGTATTGCAGATTTCCATTTATGTTACTGGTGTTGTTAAAATATCCTGCAAATTTAGGGCTGGCTCTCATGTACATTATATTCCCGCTTACTTTCGCATAGTTAGCCTGTGCCTGTATCAGGTAACCTGTCCCTTCGGTAATATTGTTTTTACTGTAGGCGAGCTCTCCCTGTAATTCGATGTTTTTCAAAACAGTTAGTTTTCCTGTAAGATAGGGAAGGTGAGTGTTAGAATCCAGAGCCAGACTACCCATACCTGGTTCCGTGTTGTCTTTTTGTGGTGTTTTATAAAGGTAGCCGGCAGTCAATTCTGCTGTTTTTCTGAATCTGAATTTGGTATAAATATTAAACTCATCTTTAATATCGCGGAAAAATCTGGGATGATTGTAAAATCCACCTATTGAAATGTTTTTAAAATCATAACGAAGCTCTGCACCACGGCCGTAACGTGCAAATTCCGTCAGAAAAGATGAGGAGTAAGTTTTGTCGCCGATATGAAAGAAAAGATGATCATTTTTATAATTAATAAAATATTCCTCATACTGAGTAAATGCACTAAACTCTACAGGGTTAGCCGTTACAGCACGGAATTCGAGTATATCTTTGTTTTCTTTACTCAGACTGCCTTTTCCGTAGATTTCTCCCTGAAATCCATTATTGTAAACTCCTCTGTTGCGCATGCCGATAAAGGATACTGAAGCAGATACCGGAAACCGGTAATAGATGTCATCTTCCACGGGATTTACCGATATAATCCTTGTTGTAGAATAGGCTGTGAGGTTCTGTGCGTTAGCTGATCGTGCAGATAAGTTAAGGTTCAGATATTCATTTTTTCCAAGTTTGGGATCAGTAGTTTTACTTACAGAGACAATTTTACTTTCCCCCGGTTGTAAAGTCAACTTGGGATCTATGTCCATTGTCGTATTCTGTGAGCAGGTGAGAGTTAAATTTTCAGTAACATTTCCGTTATTTTTCAAAAGAAATGTAGAGGTAACCTTTTCTCCGGCTTTTATAAATTCGGGAGTATTTAAGCTGGTAAGAGAGAACTTTCGTTGTTCAGAGATTACAATCTCCAAAGTTTTGACGAATTCATTATTGTCGGGATTGTTTTTGTCGGTACCACGTATCGTAAGGGTGTAAACTCCTTTTGGTATCTCGGAAGCAATCCTCAAAGATACCAGATACAGTGATTTTTCACCGGCATCAACACTCAGATTATCCTTAGTGGTAATGGGGGTGATATAAGGAGTAGAGGATTCAATTCCAATATTATAAATCTTATGTACAGAAGTATTATTTTCTATAGGAAAAGATACAGAGGTGGCCGTTCCCGGCAACAGACTATCTTTCTTATGAATAAATTCCTGAGTTTGTTTTTGTGAAAATAGAAGTGCCGGAAATAGAATGAGAAGATATAACAGTGTTTTTTTAATCATTCTTAATTTCTAGTTCTACATTGAGGGCGAAAGCATTTTCATCCTCATCCGTTGCTATAATTGCAGCATTATATTTATCGGGTGGCAGCTTACTGATATCTATATAAAATGTTTTGGAAGTATCTGGTAGTAATCCCATGGGAAGGCTGGAAAAATTACCCGTTTTTTGTCCGCTCTTTTTACTGTATATATCAACAGAGGTTGCCAGCTTGCAGTATAAAGCGCCATTGTTGGCAATAGCAATATTTAAAAAACGCTTATCTGCTTTTTTATCTACTTTTACACCTTCAAATTTAAGCTCTGGTTTTATATTTTCTGTTTTGTAATCCGTAATAATCTGAATAGCATAGCGTACAACAGATGTAATATTTACGCCCACTTTAGCATCACTGGGTTTTATATCGTCTATAGGTTCCACAATAAGAACACTCCAATAACTGCCGGGACGTTCTATGTTGTTCGGGATCAGAATTTCATAATAGACATCCGTTTTTTCTTTGGCCTTTAGGGCTACTGTATTGGTGTTGAGTTTTATCCAATCTGCATTGGTCTTGCTGTTGGTGTGTACAGTACTATAGGTAATGGTTCCATCGGATTTGTAACTAAAGTCCTGTGGAAATATTTTTACATTCTGAGTCGTATTACCTGTATTTTCTATTGCAATCTTTCCCTTGTAGATTTGTCCATTTTCTACTTTATAAGTATGGCTAAGTCCGTTGAGAATGACAAGTCCAGCCTGCATATATCCTAACTGCAGGATAAAGGCAATAGTAAATAAGATACGCTTTTGCATAAAAAGAATATTAAGGTATATAAAGACATGAAAATTTTAGAAGAAACCGCTAGAGCTATTTCTTCTTAGTAGTGCAACTGAGTTTTTGGCTGCTAGTTGTCGGAAATTGTATAGGTTACAGTAGCTACTACAGATGCTTTCGCTTCCAAATCTCCATAAGATGCTACTGATCCCGCTGTACTACCGTAGTTTATAGCATAAGTAAGGTTGTGTCCGTTATTAACCCCATCACCTGTATAGGCACTGCCTATTCCGGAAATAATTGTCTGGTCTGTAGCACTTAATATAAGCTGAGCAGAAGGAGTACCACGTGTACCACCGCCAGAACCTGATGCAGCTGCAGCTGTCACTTTAATATCAACCCCGGGAACTACTGCGGTCAGTTTTACCGTAACATTTCGGGTAGGATCAGCAATGGATTTTACTGATGAATAATTGAGCCATAAAGTGGTATTCGGACTTGGTGCAACAAGTGGCTGACCGGCTTCGGTAGGTGCTGTAAAAGCCAGTGTTAAATTTTTGCTTGCGGAAGGTTCTATATCCAGTAATGCTACTTCCGGGATAGTAATTCCAATAGTATGATTATCAGTATTGGTATCCTGTGCTTTCAAATTGGCAGACAAAGCTAGAAAGGCAAAAGAAAATGCCAATGGATAATTTAATTTTTTCATATTGTTTGTATTTGATTGTATTGTGAGGTGAATATAATTAAATTTTCATTAATAATTATTTTTTTTTGAATTATATATTTATTTTTTACTTTATGTATTGTTTAATATAGTTGTTGTAATGTATTATGTATGAAAATGTATTAATTATTTTTTCATTGAAGGTTAACTGGTCATAATCTCTATAACCGTTTATAGTGCAAATTATAACGTATTATGCTTATGTATGAACTGTAATTATTGATTTTAATATTAAAAAAGAGAACTTCCTTAAAATAGTAGTGTAGAGGGGCTATGTTGAAAATTATTCCTAATATTGCAGTGTAAATCTGGCATAAAGAAGGTTTCTTGCCTCCCGGAAATACACCTAAAAAGAATCTTAATACTAAAAAAGACCCATAAAGACATGCTAATTTAATCCCAATTGACTAGAGTTAAGAAGAAAGTTTACTGTTAACCAGAATGTTTAACAGAAGCATGGCTTAGATATATAGTAATTGTGGTATTCGTTTCATGGATATCTTTTTATCTCCGGGTTTATAACCTCAGATTTTTAGAAGAGCAATATTTTGTGAGCAGATGTGGGATCAGTTTATACCAATTCTGAAGTATTCTCGTATTATAATTCACTTTCAGCAGTTATCTCTGATAAATGTTTATTTCATATAGCTAAGCTTTGCATTATTATAAATAATTAAGTTCAATTTTAATCGTAAAGCATAATGACAGATTATAAAAAGAATCAATCAGGTAAAGAATATAATCAGCAAGTATGGGATCACTTATCCAATCTGGATTGTGAATGGTCGAGACCTGTAAGTTCGGAAATTATTAATGCAGCCCGTTATGGGGAGTGGGAAGTACATTTAACCCATGACCGATTACCCAAAGGCTGGCTGGATGATGTAAAGGGCATGAAGATTTTGTGTCTGGCTTCTGCCGGAGGACAACAGGCACCAGTTCTTGCTGCAGCCGGGGCTAAAGTTACAGTTTTTGATATTTCTGAAAATCAATTAGAAAAAGATCGTTTGGTTGCAGAGCGTGATCATCTTGATTTGGAAATTATACAAGGTGATATGCGAAATCTGAGTGTATTTGAAGATGAAACATTTGATTGTATTTTTCATCCGATATCCAATCTGTATATTCCGGATGTACAACCTGTATGGGATGAATGTTTCCGCGTACTGAAGCCCGGAGGAAAATTACTCAGTAGTTTCTATAATCCGGTTTTGTTTGTTGCTGATCGTAATCTGGAATACAGACATCAGGGAATTATAAAGCCTCGTTATAAAATTCCTTTTTCAGATTTAAAGGATATTGATGATGAGGCTCTGCAAGCTAAGAAAGAAAAGAATGAGGCTTTAACTTTTGGACATAGCCTGTCCCAGTTAATAGGAGGGCAGTTACAATCCGGATTTCTAATTAAAGGCTTTCATGAATCTTCTGCTCCGGTTTCAAGGTTTCTCATAGAAGAATATATGCCGGGCTTTATAGCAACCTGGTCAGTAAAACTGTAAGTTTATGTCTTGAGAAGTATATAACATCAAAGGTTTTAAAACCTTTGATGTTTTTTATTAATACCTGTTTAGATTGAGTTCCGCATATGGCTTTATGCTTACTAAAAGTCAAAATTGATACGGGCAAATAGATAACGCCCGCCAATACCAAACTGAGAAACCTGTCTGGAAGTAAGAAACTGATTTCCGGCAGTAAGACTGTTGATGTTGGGATTTTGTGTAGGCTGTACATTGAAAATATTATTGGCACCTACTGTTAACAAAACGTTTTTGCTGAATTGATACCCGGCAGATAGGTCTGTCACAAGTTTACCCCCCAATATTACGTGCTCATTAGGTTCTGTTACTCCATCCAGGTTTGCATCTACAATATTGGCATCGGTAACCTTCCCAAAGTAAGCATTTCGTACATAGAAATTGAACCTGTTGACTTTTAAATTATGGCCAAGAATAGCTTTGAAACGGGGAACAGCTTCTTCAAAATATACTCTGTTTTCTTCAGAAAAATAGCTATTTATCTGGCTCTGTAGCTGTTCGGATGCTTTAATAGCACCTACTTTTCTGGTTTGATTAAGATTAATACCCAGATTATTTTCTAAAGAGATTCCGGGTGCAAATCGGGAACGCTGAGATACTGTTATGTCTATTCCCTTAGTCTCTGTATCGATGGCATTAGCAAAAAAGTTTGCGGCTTCAGCCCCTACGGAATCGAATATCTGCTGTAAATTTCTCTCCGGAGTTCCGTCAGCAAAATTACCCTGAGGTCTTGTGAATAAATCTGTCAGAACTACACGATTATCAATTCGGGTGAAGTAGGCATCCACCGTAAATAAAAGGTTTATAGAAGGTATTTTCCAGTTAAATCCGGTACTTACAGACTTAGAGGTTTCCTGTTTCAGCTGGGGAATTCCTAGCTGTCTCGCAGCGTCGGAATCATTGCGGAAGGTTCCTACCTGAGTCGTTTTTCCACCATTGATAAGAGTGGAAGTAGAACTGTAATATAACTGAGCCAGCGAAGGAGCCCGGAATCCTGTAGATCCAGCAAGGCGCCAGTTGAACGTTGGAGATATCCGTATATTAGAAGCTAGTTTGTAATTGAATGTCGAGCCAAAGTCTGTATAGTTTTCATAGCGAAGCGCCCCTTCCAGGAAAAGCCAGTCTGTTGCCTCCAATTCAGCATCCAGATAAGCTGCTACACTATTTCTTCCCTTGGAAACTTCATTTTCAGGACGATATCCCGGAAATACCTGTGCACCGCCGGGGCGTGCATTACCAAAGAAATCTGTAGGAATATCTTTTGCTGCTGTTTTTTCAGTAACCGGGTTTCCGAATATATCATATTGTTGATATGAATTTGCTTTTCCCGGAGTGATGCTGTATTTCTCGTGCCGATACTCCCCACCGAAGGCTAAGTTTAATCCTTTTAACACATCAAATTTTTTCTGGAAGTCCAGATTTAATGTATTTTGAAGAAAGCCAAGACTTCCTGCTTCAAAATATGTTGGTGAATTTTGCAGTAGAGAAGCATTAAGAGTATTGGCAACTCCAAATTTAAAATTGTTTTGACCAAAAGTATTACTCAGATTAATATTCCAGTCATTCCATTTACCTTTAACACCTGCAGCAAGAGAATAGTCATAAATAGTAGATTCTATCTGAGGTAAAAAACCATTAGGGTAGAGGCTTGTAACTGCTCTCGGATTGTTTGGAAAGCGATAGAAACCTCCTGCGTTTCCATTTCTCAGGCTATAGCCACCAAAGGAAAATGCTTTCCATTGATCACTGATTGGAACTTCTGTATTGAAATAGAGCTGGGCGCTTTTCAATCGGGATTGTCCGATTCTCATATTAAAATCGCTTCTTTCAAGGCCACGATAAGCGAGCTCCTGAGTAGTGTAATCTTTAGATAATAACTGTTGAAGTGCAGATATACTGCTGGCATTCTGAATGGCTTGTTTTTCTCTTGTAGAGAAATAATCGACTTTATTGCTGTATTGATGGATGTAATTAACAATCTGGTTTGTATTCGGTGTATTGTTGATGTTTTTGTAAAGACCGTCTATATTGATATTTTCCTGTGCAGCGCGATAGGATATAGCATTGTATCCATTAAAAAGATCTGCTTGTTGCTCCCCGGCTCTTGAATAAGGATCGCGGTATTGCAATGATGATGTAAAATTGATAAAGCCTTTCTTACCAATTTTGGTACCGTAATTAAGGTCTAAGCCTATATTTTCACCATCCACGCCGCCGGTATGATTATTGGTAACAGAAGATGCATACCCACCAAGATATACCTGCCCCGAGAAGCCTAAGCGTTTTTTCAGTTCGAGGTTTATTACACCAGCTATTGCGTCGGAACCGTATTGAGCGGAAGCACCATCCCTCAGGACTTCAATTCTTTCCAAAGCAAAAGCAGGAATTGCGTTAAGATCGGTGCCTACAGATCCTCTTCCGGGTGTTAGGGTTACATTGACCAAAGACGACTGATGTCTTCTTTTTCCGTTAAGGAGAACCAGAACCTGATCTGGTCCCAATCCACGAATTTGTGCAGGATCTACAAAGTCAGTTCCATCATTTACAGTATGAGAGGTAGAAGTAAATGAAGGAACAATAAAATTAAGTGTGCTAGATATCGAATTTTGCGGTACTTCTTTCAAAGTTTTAGACAGTTCGATGATATCTACTGGTACCGGAGAGTTTACAATTGTACGGCTGGAGCTCCGGGTTCCCAGAAGGACAACTTCGTTTAATGTTTTGGCCTTTTGTAAACTGTCTTGCGCAAAGTAAATGGCCGATACAGAGGTTAATGAAGTAATAATAGTTTTATGTAATAGTCGTTTCATAAGGTTGATAATGATTAAGAGCTCCCGATATTTCAGAGCTGTTTTGGATTGATAATTAATAGCGATGAAAGCCAACAGGTCTATTAGCCCTTCATCATAAGAAACAAGATAGATTTCCTGTAAGAATGATTTTTAGCTTTGTATTTAACAGCAACAGTACATACTGTGCATCATTCCTTTTGTTTTAATCAATCGGAGAATAGTAATTGTGCCTAAAAGCAACGTAACTGGTGTGAGGAAAATACAAGAATAATAGGGTGCTATAAAAGCGCCTAAAAGTATTAACTCGGTAAACGGAATAATTAATCGGAAATTTCTTTTTTGATATTTCATTAATGTGTTTTATTTAACACAAGAACTCAACAAAATGAAAATAGAATACAACATTTTTTCCGAAATATCGGCTTATCTATTTCAGCACCTTGCTTGTTGTTGCAGGTTGCTACTTCTTTTGAAGTTCTTGATAATTATGGTGCAAATATATTTCTTTTTTTGAAATAAAAATGCATCATAGAAATAAAATTATACTTTTTTGATAGGATTTATTTTGTTTATGACTGTCAGGCCTGGTTATCAGTGATTTTATATGCCATATTAATAAAAGTATTGCTGAGGAGGAATATAGAATTCATTAAGATTTACGATAATTTATTCACATGCATCAGGATGAAGATTAAATATCTTATGACACACTTTCAGTATATTATAAACAATCAGAAAAGCGAGTATTTTAAAAATATTTTGTCCTTTTGGTATCATATCTAAATATTTGGTTGGTGTTCTATACAGGATTGTTACTGTTTCTAAATAAGATGCTGGTAATTGAAAAAGGTTGCGTTATTTAGTACAATAAAAATGCTGTTGAGGCTGTGGAAGATAAGCAAAAAGGAAGCCATTTTAGTAACTGCAAAAAGTTTAATAAATTTGGATCAGGCTGAATATTTTGAATTTATTGTATATACAGTATGAGAAGATAGAGCTGAATTCATGAGTAAATCATAATAATGGAAGACAATCAGAAATTAGTATATAAGGATATGCTTTCACCACTTGGGGTGATCAGGCTTATCGCTTCAGATATGGGCCTTGCAGCTATATTATGGGAAGGGGAGGGCTATAAACGGACAAAACTATCTGCTCCGGAAAGAGATGACCAAAATCCTATACTTTTGAAAACTGAGCAACAATTAACAGAATATTTTGCAAAGAGCAGAACTGTTTTTGATATCCCACTTGATTTTTCGGGTACCGAATTTCAGAAAAAAGTATGGAAAGCTTTATTGGATGTCCCTTTTGGTACTACTGCTACCTATGGTGAGCTGGCAAAAATATTAGGAGACATCAAAGCAGTGAGAGCTGTGGGTGGAGCATTAAATAAAAATCCTATTTCTATCATTGTTCCTTGTCACAGAATAATTGGAGCTTCCGGCAGTATGGTTGGTTTTGCCGGAGGTATTGCCAATAAAACTATTTTATTAAATCTGGAAAATAAATACACGATACCTTCTCTTTTCGATTAATAAATGTACAATGAATATATCTTCGACTTTTACTTCTGAAAACTTCCGGATAATATGTGACGAGCTGGCCAATAATGATAATCATTTGAAAGAGGTTGTGGATGCATATGGCTATCCGCCAATGTGGACAAGGGATAATAGTTTTGAAACTTTTGTTCATATCATTTTAGAACAGCAGGTTTCTTTAGCATCAGCATTGGCTGCTTTAAATAAACTGAAAGAAAAGCTTATAGATATTTCTCCTGAAAAGATTCTTACACTTACCGATGAGGAAATGAAAGCCTGCTTTGTAAGCCGGCAGAAATCCGCTTACATTAGAGGATTGGCCAAGGCACTTATAAATGATGAGGTGAGGCTGCATGAGCTTGAAAAAATAACAAATGAAGAAATACGGGATAGGCTTATTAAGCTCAAAGGTATCGGGAATTGGACAATAGATGTTTACCTCATGTTTGTATTGCAGCGCACAGACCTTTTTCCTATTGGTGATCTGGCAGCTGTAAATGCATTAAAACGTTTAAAGAAGCTTGAATCTTCTGTTACAAGAGAAGAAATAATAAGTATTAGTGAAAGCTGGAAGCCTTACCGTACTATAGCTACTATGATGCTTTGGCATTACTATTTGTCCAGTGCAAAAAATAAGTAATATGGGTTTATAATAGATTAGGCAAAATAAGCACTGGCGAAAATTACAAGAATAAAATCCTGTTATGTCAAGCTTTCATTTTGTTGTAAATGCAGAGTACAAATTTTTATCTCTGGATAGCTCTTATATATTCTTTTGTATACTTTTCCGGATATTCCTTGAACCATTTTGAAACAGTTTTTTCTCCACACAATACATAGACTGTATTCATTAGTAATTCCTTTTTTCGCATAGATTCATCTTTTTTAGCTTCTGCACAAATAATTTGGGAATTGATATATTCGGTTTTGCTCCTCTTTTGCAAGGGGGTATGATGGACAAAGCGGTTAAAAAAACGCTGACAAAATTCGGTATAAGCGGAAGTAAACACAATAAAGCTATTCCACATCTCCTCTATAATCAGCATATCGTCATTGATGTATATTCCGGGCTGTGTACAAATTGCAATATATTTTTTTGTCTCCTGAAAGAGTTCTTCAATTTCTTCAGCGGGGAGATTATATAAACATGAAAAATGAGACAGAACATCGTCATTACGGTAGTTAAGATAAGACGTATTTTTTAAGACTTGCGGAAACATCATAACAGATCGGTTTTAAAAATAGGAATAATATTATCTTTTTAAATGCAACTTAGTTGCGAATATAATATCTTTATTTATAAATGCAATAATGTCGCATTAATATTTAGATAAGTTTAACATTTTTAATGGACCACAAGTGGTGAAAATCATATGATGATCGAATGATTCAAGGATTATGCATAAAAAAGCCTGCTAAAAAGCAGGCTATTGTAAAGTTGACTTATGTATAACTTAATTAAATAAGTCTTTTACCTTTTCAAAGAAAGTTTTTTCCTTTCCTGTTGGTTTCGGAATCATTTCATCAGATTCCATTTGATTTTCGAAGAATTCTTTTTGCTCTTTAGAAAGTTTCTGAGGCGTCCATACATTGATATGTACAAACATGTCACCTTTTCCGTAGCTGTCGATGCTTGGTAATCCTTTGTTCGCTAAACGAAGTATCTTTCCGGATTGTGTTCCGGCATCGATTTTTACTTTTACTTTTCCACCCACTGTCGGAATTTCTTTAGAAGTTCCCAATGCTGCTTCAGCAAAAGAGATATAAAGTTCCTGGTGCAGGTTATCGCCTTCACGCTTTATAGTGTTGTCTTCTTCTTCTTCAATAACAACTAAAAGATCTCCTGGAGTTCCGCCAAAAGGGGCATCGTTACCTTTTCCGCGAACATTCAGCTGAATGCCATCTCTTGCTCCCGCTGGTATGTTGATACTGATTTCCTCATCATCTTTTATCAGACCATGTTCGTTAGCTCCTGAAGGAATTTTGTCTGCAACTTTCCCTAGTCCGTTACATGTTCCGCAGGTTGTCTGCGTTTGCATCTGTCCGAACATAGTGTTCATTATCTTCATCTGTACACCGCTTCCCTGACATGTTGGACAGGTTTTAGAAGTTACTCCGGGTGCCAATTTCATTTTCTTTACCTTGATGGTTTTGGTTGTACCATTTACCATTTCGTCAAGGTTTAATTTTATTCTTACTCTGAGGTTGCTTCCTTTTACCTGCTGACGTCCGCCGCCGCCGAAACCACCAAAGCCGCCAAAATGTCCACCGAATATATCTCCAAACTGACTGAAAATATCATCCATGTTCATTCCGCCGCCAAAGCCGCCACCAGCTGCTCCGCCAACACCAGCATGACCATACTGGTCATAACGGGCACGTTTATTATCATCGCTTAGAACTTCATAGGCTTCAGCAGCCTCTTTAAAGTTTTCTTCAGCTTCTTTATCACCAGGATTTTTATCCGGGTGAAACTTTATAGCCATTTTACGGTAAGCCTTCTTGATCTCATCAGCAGAAGCAGATTTGCTAATGCCTAATACCTCATAGTAATCTCTTTTTGTCATTTTCTTACTTCAGAATTATATTGGAATTATGCTCCTACTACTACTTTCGCGAAACGAATTACTTTATCGTGAAGCATATAACCAGTCTCTATAACATCTACGATTTTACCTTTTAAATCGTCTGAAGGAGCAGGGATTTGTGTAATAGCTTCATGCTTGTCTACATCAAAGCTGTCTCCTGCCTGTACCTCGATAGTAACAAGGCCTTTTTCAGTTAATTTACCTTTAAATTTCTGGTAAATAAGTTCTATACCTTTAAGATCTTCAGGATTGCCATTTTTAGAAATCTCCTTTATAGCTCTTTCAAAATCGTCTAAAACAGCAAGCATGGAAACCATAAGATCCTGATTAGCATATTTGAAAAAGTCCATCTTTTCTTTAGTGGTTCTCTTTTTATAGTTTTCGAACTCAGCATAAAGTCGGATGTAACGATCTTTTTCTTCTGCCAATTGGTCCTCAGCTGACGGAGTTGCTGACAAATTTTCAGTAGATGTAGTATCGTTGTTCTCTATATTTTCATTTGGCGTAGTCTCTTCTGCCTGTATTTCCTTATTTTCGTCCATTATTGATATATTTTAAAGTCATTTTCACAAAGATAACGCCAAAATATATTTTAGGACATTTAGGCAGACTTTTCCTTTTTAAGTGGATAGTAACATGTGTAAAACAGGAGCGTTATAAAAGCTACAATTCCGAGAATATGCAGCAGTTTTATACCAAAAGAAAGATTGCTGAAGCCTTCGAAAGTATAGGATACAAGCCAAAACAGATTAAGTCCGCATATTAATACTGCAATACCCCAGGATGTGATCCGTAATGGTAGACCGATTCTGAAGTTCTTCATAATCTTTTCGGAGCTTACACTGAAGATAAGAGGTATAATAGCAAAGCTCAGTTGTAAGCTTAATATTACCTGAGAGAATACCAATAGCGATTCCGATTTGTCATCTCCATAGAGTATGATAACCAAAATAGACGGAATGATAGCCAGTAATCTGGTAATTAACTGACGAATAAACGGGTTGATTTTAATATTCAGATAACCTTCCATAACAATTTGTCCTGCCAGTGTTCCTGTAACGGTAGAGGATTGCCCAGCTGCAATTAGTGCAATAGCAAATGCAACTGGTGCAAAATTGTTATTCAGAACCGGAGCCAACATTTTGTAGGCATCAGTAATGGAGTTGAGTTCCTGATTACCTGAATTATGAAATGTGCTGGCAGCCAAAATAAGAATTGCCGCATTTACAAAGAAAGCGAAGTTTAATGATATTGCAGAATCCCAAAAATTGTATTTCAGCGATTCCTTAATACTTTTTTCATCATCGTTTATTTTCCGGGACTGTACAAGCGAAGAGTGGAGATACAAGTTGTGAGGCATTACTGTGGCACCGATAATCCCAATGGATATATAAAGCTCTTCAGTACTTAACTTTTTAGGAACTAATCCACCAGTAATACTGGCAATATCCGGCTGTGAAAGAATAAGCTGGAAAACAAATGCACCGGCAATAATAAAGATTAATCCAAGGATAAAGCTTTCAATTTTTCTTACACCCAATTTTTGCAGATATAGTATTAATAAAGTGTCCACAAAAGTGATAAGTACCCCCCAGATCAGATCTATTCCGAACAAGAGTTTCAGACCTAATGCCATTCCGAGTACTTCTGCTAGGTCAGTCGCAATAATGGCTATTTCTGCCAGAATATAAAGAATGAAATTGAGTTTTCGGGGATATATTGTTTTATTAATCTGTGCTAAGTCTTTTCTCTTTACAATACCCAGTCTTGCTGAAAGACTTTGTAATACCAAGGCCATAAGATTAGAAAGCAAAAGCACAAATAATAGTTTGTAACCAAATCTGGAACCGGCTTCCAGGTCTGTTGCCCAGTTACCTGGATCCATATAGCCAATACTAACTAAAAGTGCGGGGCCAAAAAAACTAAGAATCCGTCTCCATCCGGTAAGTTTTTTGGTATCAATTGTTTCGTGTATTTCGTGAAGAGATTTATCCGTCATTAAAAATGAAAAGTTAGTTTAATCTAACAAAATTACTAAAATAATCTAAAAAGAAAGAATTGAACACAAAAAAACCGCTCATGGTGAGCGGTTAAGTATTGTAAATGAGATGCTTATTTTGCAAATCTTACAGCCATTTTTCTGTCAACAGCTCTTTCTTCGTTAGATGCAGTTGCAGCAACTGTAGCATGTTCGCTTCCATAACCTTTTGCTTCAAGGATTTGTCCGCCTACACCTAATTTTGTTAACTCAGCTTTGATGAAGTTAGCTCTGTCCTGAGATAATTTCAGGTTGCTGGCTTCGTTTCCTGTTTTATCTGTGTAACCACCGATTTTGATTTTAGCATCAGGAAAAGCTTTCAGAATAGTAGCTATGTTCTGGATTTGTCCTTCAGAACCAGCCTCAAGTTTATCTGCTTTACCAATTACAAAGTTAACATTGTCGAAGTTATACCATGTAGTTTTTAACGCTTCGTCATCAGTAGTAGCATATTTTCCGGAGTTAAGGAAGTTAACCATACTTTCTTCCATACCACCTTTAAATCCTTGTAAAGAGGCTCCTTTTACATCAATTGTAGTTGTCTCTTTAGTAGTAGTTGTAGTGCTTGTTTTTGCACTATCCTGAGGTGTAGTACCTGAAGAAGTACTTTCTGTAGTTGTAACTGTTGTTGTAGAGTTTTCTTTTGCTTTACACTGCTTCCACAGGAACCAGCCTATTAATCCTAAAAGGATCAATGGCAACAACCATTTCCATACAGAACCACCACCGCCGTTATTTCCTGCAGGAGGCGGAGTGTATGTATTTCCGGATCTGGTAACTTCAGGAGTCTCTTCATTTCCTGTAAATACATTTTTAATGTCTTCAATTTTTTCAGTAACAGCTTCTTTTACATCTTCAGCTTTTTCACCAAGTCCACTGAAAATTCCCCCCAAGCCTAATGCGCTTAGTGAAAGTCCGGCAGGTAATAAAGAAGAAATCCAGCTTTTTTGGCCGGAAAGAAGGTTGGTAAATCCGGATTCATCTAGGTTGTTATCTGCTGCGTATTTACCAATAGTACCTAAAGTAGCATCTGATGTCAGTCCTAAAAGTGATTGTGCAGATGATTCTTTAATACCGGCAAAACTGGATACAGAGGATAAGATTCCACCGATTTTATCGCCAAAGATAGAAGAGATAATACCAGATACTACAGAATTACCCCCTCCAGATCCCAAACTGGAAAGAATTCCGCCAGAAGCCAATCCTTTTAGCTGGTCCAATAATCCGGGAGTACTACCTGCTTTATCGGCAATACCACCAACTAGTACGGGTAGAAAAGCGCTGATAGCTTTAGATACTCCGGATTCACTTTCTCCAAGCTGAGTAGCTGTCTGAGATACTACGCCAGGTGAAAGATAATTTTTTACAAGATCAATAATGTTTACAGACATAATAGTTTAGTTTAAAAGTTAATATATCAAAAATAAGTAATTTTTTTTCAATTAAATTGCTGAAAATGAAACTTTAAGAATATTTTAATACAGGATTGTGAATGAAAAGCAGGTATTTTTTTTGCAAATATTTATTGCCAGCCTGCATTAAAACGTCATCTTGGTTTTATTGATAAAGGAATAAAATAATGCAATTAGAAATAGAAAAATTTTTGAATTTAATTAGTTTGAATATGATTGTAACAGAATATTTTTTGTTTTTGTACATTTATGAAAAAGGCGTCAGTCTGTAAAAGATAACTAGGATGAAAACACACTTAGCTGTTATAATTGTATTGTTAAGTAATATAACTGTATTTGCCCAAACCTTAGTATCCCCACAAATAAAAGCAGATTTTGAAGGAACATGGATTTATAAAAGGAAACATTACAGCAGTACTATAATTCTAAAATTTGAAAAGGGTAAAGATTATGCAAATTTTATAGATGTTGGAACAGGTGAGGCTCCGGAAGAGCATTTTCGGGCACAGATAAAGAATGGTAAGCTTATTATACCTCCGTATTATCATAGAAATGACTCTAAAATCGAAATGAAAGTAATAAAAGGTAAATTGTACTTCCGTCAGCAACTGGTATTATGGAACAAAAACAATAATCCGGTGGAAATAGAGAATGCTCCAGTAATTGTAAAAATTTTTAAGCGTGTTAAAAAGTGAAAGCTTTTCTTCCTGACAATCTATACATGAAAGAAATGGAATCCGGATTCTGATAGAAGCAGAAATAAGAAAGACACTTCCGAAGAAGTGTCTTAATATATAATATCTGAAAATTATTAATAAGCTTTTGCAAATAATACTCTTCTTTTAGATGGTTTACCAGTAACAAGAGAAACACCATCTTCCTCTTCCGCATCCAAAGGAATACATCTGATTGTAGCTTTAGTTTCGTCTTTAATCTGCTCTTCTTCTTCCGGAGTGCCGTCCCAGTGCGCAGAAATAAATCCGCCTTTTTCTTCTAATACCTTTTTGAACTCTTCATAAGTATCTACTTTGGTAATATGCTCGTCTCTGAAAGATTTTGCTTTGTTAAAAATATCCTGTTGAATTGTCTGAAGCAAATCTGTAATATACTGATCCAAACCTTCAATCGGAACAATTTCCTTGGTAAGGGTATCACGGCGTGCTACTTCTACAGTTTGATTTTCCAGATCTTTAGGCCCGATTGCTACTCTTACCGGCACACCTTTTAGTTCGTATTCAGCAAACTTCCAGCCTGGTTTGTATTCGTTTCTGTCATCATATTTTACATAGATTCCTTTTGCTTTTAATTTAGCAATGATATCATCTGCAACATCTCCGATTTCAGCAAGTTGTTCGTCTGTTCTGTGAATAGGAACAATCACAACCGGAATTGGAGCTAAGCTAGGAGGAAGTACCAATCCGTTGTCATCGGAGTGTGTCATAATCAACGCTCCCATTAGACGGGTAGAAGTTCCCCAGGAAGTAGCCCATGGGAAATCCTGCTTTCCTTCTTTATTAGTGAATTTTACATCAAATGCTTTTGAAAAGTTTTGTCCCAGAAAGTGAGATGTACCCGCTTGTAGTGCTTTTCCATCCTGCATCATTGCTTCGATACAGTAGGTTTCGTCAGCGCCGGCGAATCTTTCACTCTCAGTTTTATAACCCTGTACAACCGGAATAGCCATAAATCTTTCCGCGAAGTCAGCATACACTCCAAGCATTTTTTCTGTTTCTTCAACAGCTTCATCTTTTGTAGCATGTGCAGTATGCCCTTCTTGCCACAAGAATTCAGCAGTTCTCAGGAACAGACGTGTTCTCATCTCCCAACGAACAACATTTGCCCATTGGTTAATTAATATTGGTAAATCTCTGTAAGACTGAATCCAGTTTTTGTAAGTATTCCAGATAATTGCTTCAGAAGTTGGTCTTACAATAAGTTCTTCTTCAAGCTTAGCCTCAGGATCTACAATTAGTTTTCCCGGATTATTAGGATCGCTTTTTAATCTGTAGTGGGTAACCACTGCACACTCTTTGGCAAAGCCTTCTGCGTTTTTTTCTTCAGCCTCAAACAAGCTTTTGGGCACGAAAATGGGGAAGTAAGCATTCTGATGGCCTGTTTCTTTGAACATTCTGTCCATCTCATCTCTCATTTTTTCCCAGATTGCATAACCGTACGGTTTAATAACCATACATCCTCTGACACCAGAGTTTTCTGCTAAATCTGCTTTTACCACTAACTCGTTGTACCACTTGCTATAATCTTCAGCTCTTGAAGTTAATTTTGCCATATTGCGTATCTCAATTAATTTAACTTTTTTTAGAAAAAATTATCTAAATAATAAATTGTAATTTTATACCATTGATTTTGTATAATTTGGTATAATTTTAGCAATTCATTTTGCAAATATATTAATAAAATTAAGCTCTGTAATTATCATGAAAAATAAAACTATAATTGGTATGGGCAAACTGCTGAAAAGCAATGTGTTGCTGGGAGCGTCTGCATTGGGACTTTTAACCTCATGCGGTGCTTATATGAACGGATATTCTGAGACAGACGGGGCCTATTATGATCCGAGAAGAGATACTGTACCACAGTATGACACAAGAACAGCCGGTAATCAGGTAGGTGGCTACTATTCATATGGTGACGATGAGGATGAATCTTATGACACTAGTATTGTAAGACAAAGCCAGTACAATCAGAAAAAACAACAGACAAAATACCAGAACTGGGGTAATAAAAAAACAGATTCCGATTGGGGTGACTTTACCGGAACACAAACCTATTATACCGACAATAGCTTTTATGGCGGTTGGGGCTATCCTTATGGTTGGGGTGGATGGAGATCTCCATTCTACGGATCATACTATGGTGGAGGTCTAGGTTTTGGTTGGGGTGCATCTTATGGCTGGGGCTATCCGGGCTGGGGTTGGAACATCGGCTTTGGCTGGGGAGGAGGTTACTATCCAGGCTGGGGTATGGGAGGCTTCTATGATCCGTTCTGGGGCTATCCTTACTATGCATACAGACCTCATTATTGGGGAGGTTACTACCGCCCGTGGGCAGGTGGTGGCTATTATGCACCTAGATATAAAACCAGAGATTCTGATTATATAGACAGAAGCAGAAATGGTTTCCGTAATAATGGCGGTTATAATAATGGCAGTTTCCGTGGAAATAATGGTAACGGATACCAGGATCGTTCTAACAATGGTTTCAGAAACTCAGGATTTGGGGAAAGACCTACGAATCAAGGTTGGAATAACAGACCTTCTGACTCAGGCTTTAGAAGCAATAATGGCTTCAGTACTGGTGGCAGAGGCGGCGGTGGCTTTGGCGGCGGATCTGCAGGAAGTTCTGGTGGCGGCGGTGGCGGCTTCAGAACTGGAGGAAGAAGATAATTTCAAAGTCTTTCTAAATATTAAGGATATAGTATAATATTAAATTAGTTAAAGAAAATAAAGATGCATAAAAAAATAGTTTTGTTAATGAGCCTTCCAGCAGCATTGTTTCTGCATGCTCAGGATGTTTCAGAAATTCGCAATACGGCTACTGTTTATGGTAACAATATGACACAAGGGTCTGCTAAATATATGGGTATGGCCGGAGCTATGGGAGCAATAGGCGGAGATATTTCTGCGGCTAATGTTAACCCTGCAGGTGTCGGAGTTTATATTACAGGCGATTTTCAGGGGACATTAGGTATCAATTCCTATAAAAATACATCAACATTAAATAATTCAAGTCTTTCTTATAAGAAAAATAATACAAATCTTAATCAGTTAGGTGGAGTAGTATCATTTCCTCTTTATGGAAGCAACTGGAAGTTTGTAAATATTGGAATGAGTTATATAAATCAGAATTTGGATGATTATATTGAAACTCCAGGAAACAATAAGATTGCTGAGAATATTACATGGACAAATCAGCAGGGGCAGCAGATTAATGACAGATCCATGTATGATGGTCATGGATATAACAGGACAGGTCATTTAACAAAAACCAATCTTACGGTAGGTGGTAACTATAATAACAAAATCTATGTAGGTATGGGGCTTAATTTCCATACTGCGGATCTTGATCAGGGAGACTCTTACAGAGTTCAATATGCTTCAGATGGTAAGACCACTATTTATAACAAACAATACACTCCATATACAGAATCTTCCAGTGGTTTCTCTATTTCTGCGGGTATTATTGGTAAGGTTACTGAGGAATTCCGTTTAGGAGCATCTTTAGAATCACCAACATGGTGGAATATGGATAGGGCTTATACAGAATATTCTGCTTCTCAAGATAAAGGACCTATTACATCAGTTGATATCTATAATGAGCGTAGAGATTTCCGTTCTCCTGCAAAAGCTACTTTCAGTGCGGCAATAATTCCATCTAAGGATTTTGCATTTAATGTAGACTATACAATAGGAATATCTAAGCCTAAATACACAACGTCTAATACTGTAAATAATAATTTGAATAATTTCTTTAACGATTATTATAAGAATTTGTCTGAATTTAAAGTGGGAGCGGAGTATAGATTTGAAGGTTTGCGTTTGAGAGCAGGTTATGCTTTTGCTAATAATCCTTTTGATGACAGAACAGTAAAGACATTTAGTAATGATGGAAACCAAGCTGATACCAACTATAATAACTTATATGTAGGTAAGAGAAATACTTTAGGTTTGGGTATTGGGTATGATTTCCGTTCGTTTTATATTGATGCAGCATATCAGAATGTAAAGTACGATTATAATAACGAATTTTTTGGAGGGACTTATGCGACTAATACAAGCGTAGCAAGTGAAGGCGTTAATAATTCAAGATCAATAGTTTCTTCTGTTAAGAACCAACAAAACAATATCTTTATCACATTAGGATACAGATTTTAAGAAGATCTTTACTATAAAAAAAATCCTGCAAAATATTTTGCAGGATTTTTTTTATAAAATGAGTCCTATCGGATATCGTATTTCAGTTTGATTTTTTTGGAATTGTTAGCTGTTGAATAGAATGTCCATAACGGATAGTATTCTTTGCTTTCCGCACTTGCTATATATTTGTCTACAACATTTTCCTTACCTTTTGTTATCTCCTTGGTAGCGAGATTCACACAATAGAAATTGGCTTTATCTATTAGTGATTTTTGATCAGCGTTTAAAGGTTGTTTATTTAATAATGCATTGACAACGGAATTGATAGCTGTTTTTTCAGCTTCACTCTCAACAATTAATAATAAATGTTTACCAAAAGAAACCATGGAAAGATGAAGTGCATCGGAATAAGAGTCACTTGTAGGAACAGCAATGTCGAAAGCTTCAAGCTTTAGTTCATATATTGCACCTTTGGTTTTATGGTCCTGTTCATAATACTTCTTTCCTAGTATAAGTTTGTCTACATCGGGAAACTTGTCTACGGTTAACATATACAGCTGTCGGTATGACTGAAATTCTGTACTTGAAGAAAAGAAAGCCGAATTTGAGGAATTCATCCCGGAATATTTAGCAATGAGATTATTATATAATTTCAGATAACTATTCTTGATATCTGCGATATCCTTTATTAGAAACTGGTCATTATACCTAAAGCTGGTGTCGAGATTAAGAGGGTTTTCCGCCTTTGTATCGGTGCCTGATATTTTTCCGTTTTTGTTTTGTACAAGCTGTCCTATATATAAACTCTCTTGTAAAAATGACTGATGAACTCTGTCTGTCGACACTGTAATTGTATGGGTTTTTGAATCGCTCCAAACACTGTCTTTTACTAATTCAAAAGAACTCGGTATCAGAATTTTTTTATCTTCTGGTTTTGCTGTCGGATCTGGTTTGACTTCAGGATTAGTGACAGTAGTTACTTCACGGTCGGAAGAGCAGTTTGCTAGCGAAATGCTAAGTAAAAATAAGGCAGTAAATTTTAATAATTTCATGTATTATTGGTTTGTTTCCGTATCAATAAAAAATGCTTTAATCCGTAATGAATTAAAGCATTCTGGTTATCATCAAAGATAGATATTTTATCTGGCCCTTGGTTACGGGAAACCGTAATAAAGACTGTAAATTTAGTGGTGATGGAAAAGATGCCCTACGTAAGCAATACCTATTCCCAAGAGCACTAATGCAATTTTTTCCAAATCCAGTTTGTGGTTTTTATTGCCTTCAAAAATAATAACAGATGAGATATGAAGGAAAATACCACTCACGATTGCCAAAATATAGATTTGATAATCCGGATTAAAATATTGCCCCAGAAGCATTCCGAGCGGTGATGCTAATGCAAATAATCCGATTACTGTCCATGCAATTTTTTTATTATAGCTGCCATTAAGCAGGAAGGCTCCCATAACAAAAGATATAGGAATATTATGTACCAATATTCCCTGTAAATATGGTGTTACAGTATTCGGCATTTTGCTTAAAGGTATACCTTCTATAAAAGCATGGATAAACATTCCGGCAATCAGTGCCATCGGGAAGATTTGTTTTTCCTCTTCATGGTGATGGAAATGGCCATGTTCAAAGCCTTTGGTAAGGCTTTCTAATATCAGCTGCAGGATAACACCTCCCAGAATCCACATCCCTATATTGTGTGAAGGAGTCTGAAATACAACCGGAAATACTTCCATAACCGTCATGCTTAGCAAAAAGCCGGCACTGAGTATGAGCAATCTTTTGGCAAACTTCTGCTGTCTGCCAAAGTAAAATCCTAAGGTAATACCTGAAAGGACGCTGAGTATAAGAAGTAAATAAACCATCTATTTTTTCTGAAATAATATAATGCAACGCGGAGAGTTATCTGACAACGAGCCTAGCTGATAATCGCCCCATCTGGTGACATAAGAAAGCTGATGTTTCTCTGCCAGTGATTTTAATTTTTCAAAAGAGTGAAGCTTTACTTTCTCTTCATAATGGAAATCCTGGCCATTGTCGCTAAAGCGGATATCTTTTATAACTCTTTTGTTATCAATTTTTTTGTGAATACTGAAAGAAATGTCGTCTTTAACAATTAACGATTCAGGTACTAAAGTATGTTCTACATAATCTGCATTCAGAAAATCCAAAACAAATAATCCTCCAGGTTTTAATGCCTGTGCTACAGATTCAAAAACCTTTCCATCATCATCGTCCTGATCAAAATACCCAAAACTTGTAAAGAGATTCATCACAGCATCTACTTTCTCGCCCTGAATAGGATTTCTCATATCGTGTACACGGAAGCTTAGTGTTTCGTTTTCGAATTGTTTATCGAAACTGATACTGGCTTCAGATAAATCCAGTCCTAATACTGTATAACCTTTTTGATTAAGGTATACAGAATGTCTCCCGTGGCCGCACGCCAGGTCTATGATCGTAGAATGTTGTGGTAACCTGATTTCAGCCAGTAGCTTATCAATGAAATTTTCGGCTTCAACAAAGTCCCTGTCTTTATATAAAATATGATAATACGGGGTGTTGAACCAACTTTCGAACCAATCCATTCTGTTTTAATTTTTAATAGTATGCAAATTTATTAAAAAAAATCGCTAATATTGCAACATTGTCGCATTAATTTTTTATTCATGGGAAAAAGAAATACAAAATCGAAGCAGCTGGTTTTGGATATTCTGGAATCAGAACCTTGCGCATTGTGTCATGAAGAGTTTCAGAATCGCCTGCAGGAAACTGTAGATAGGGCTACTATTTACAGAATTCTAAATAGCTTTTGTGAGGACGGAATTGTACACCGAATTATAAGTGATGAAGGAAAACAATATTTTGCATTGTGTAAACCCTGTGATGGAAAAGATCACAATCATTTTCATTTTCGCTGTTTGAAATGTAAAAAGGTAAAATGCATGACAGAAGAGATTAATGTAAATCTTCCGGGAGATTATCATATCGCCGGAGTTAATGCATTTGTATCTGGTTATTGTCCGAATTGTAAGGAAAAAGAAAAATAGCCGGTTTAAAATGTCTATTTTTGCAAAATACTTACAATATTATGCAAACAGGGGATCTGGAAATACAGGTGAAAACATTTTTTGGACTGGAAAATGTTTTGGCAGAGGAAATTAAAAAATTAGGTGGAAAAAATGTAGAGGTTAAAAACCGTGCAGTGAACTGTATGGGAGATTTAGGATTTCTATATAAGATTAATTATTCCTTGCGTACAGCACTCAAAATTTTGGTCCCGGTACTTACATTTAAAGCATTTAACGAAAGTAAATATTACGATAAATTATTTAAGTTTCCATGGGATGAGTATATGGATGCAGACCAGACTTTTGCTATAGATGCAACTGTATATTCTGAACGCTACAGCCATTCTCAGTTTATGACACTGAAGATGAAAGATGCTATTGTTGATTATTTTGTGGCAAAGCACAGAAAGCGTCCGTCTATTGATACAAAAAATCCGGATATCAAATTCCACCTTCATATCGATCGAGAACTGGTTACTATTTCTATGGATAGTAGTGGAGCACCATTATTTAAGCGTGGTTACAGAAAAGAGCAGACTGCGGCTCCTATCAATGAAGTATTGGCAGCAGGAATGCTTCAGCTGGCAGGTTGGGATGGAAAAGGAAATTTCCTGGATCCGATGTGCGGGTCGGGAACTCTTCTTATAGAGGCCGGAATGGTGGCAATGGACTTACCTGCGCAAATCTTCAGAAAAGAATTCGGTTTTATGAACTGGAAGAACTACGATGCAGAATTATTCGAAAAGATAAAAGAATTCAGAATTAACAGGGTGAAAGCGTTTGAAGGGAAAATTGTTGGTTATGATATAAATGAAGATGCATTGGATGTTGCTTGGAAGAATATCAAAGCGGCAGAAATGGATGATATTATTACCGTGAAAAAGAAAAATTTCTTTGATTCAGAAAAGGATATGTTCCCATTGTTAATGGTGTTTAATCCTCCTTATGACGAGCGTCTGAGTATTTCTGATGAAGAATTTTATAAAAAAATAGGAGATACATTCAAAACCCATTATCCTAATACTTTAGCATGGATGATTTCAGCAGACTTAGAGGCTGTGAAAAAAATAGGTCTTCGCCCGTCCCGAAAAATAAAATTATTTAACGGAAAACTGGAATGTCGTTTCCTTCAATATGAAATGTATGAAGGAACAAAAAAGGTACATAAAATAGCAGAAGCGTAAGTAATTTTTGCCATTAGGCTTAAGAACTAGCCATTGATAACGGAATCTGTAAACTAAATAAAACATGAAAATATCCATTGTTGTTGCAATATTTAACCGAAAAGATGAGCTTTTTGAGCTTCTTAACAGTTTGTCCCACCAGACATATAAAGATTTTGAAGTAATTATTGTAGATGATGGATCCAAAATAGAATTACAGCCTACGGTTGATATGTTTAAGGAAATGCTTACTATTAGGTATTTCAAAAAAGAAAATACAGGTCCCGGACTTTCCCGTAATTATGGTGCACATCGTGCAGAAGGCGAGTGGTTGGTGTTCTTAGACTCTGATGTTATTGTAGAAACTGATTATATAGAACAGGTTTGCAAAAATATAGACGAAATTCCTACCGATGCTTTTGGTGGAGCAGATAAAGCGCATAAAGGCTTCAATCTGTTGCAAAAGGCAATTTCTTATTCCATGACTTCTGTATTTACTACAGGTGGGATCAGAGGGAATAAAAAAGCGGTAAGCAAGTTTCAACCCCGTAGTTTCAATATGGGAGTCAAGAAAGCTGTATTTCTGGAAGTAGGTGGGTTTTCTGAGATGAGAATCGGAGAAGATCCGGATTTGTCTATGACCTTATGGGAAAAAGGATATCAGACCGCTTTCTTTGATCATATAGGAGTTTACCATAAACGCCGTACTGATTTGGGGAAATTTTCAAAACAGGTTTATCAGTTTGGAGTAGCACGTCCTATTCTTAATCAAAGACATCCGGCTTATACGAAGCTCACCTTTTGGTTTCCAAGCGTTTTCTTAGTTGGTTATTGTATGGGAATTATTCATTATTTCTTTGAGCATAACGGAATTATTCTGAGCCTGTACGGACTTTATACATTTTTAGTTTTTGCCCACGCTACCCTGATTACACGCAATATTTCTATTGGCGCGCTTGCAGTAGTTACAACCTATGTGCAAATGTTCTCTTATGGCTATGGATTTCTTGAGTCCTGGATAAAGCTGAATGTTTTCAGAAAAGAACCCAGAGATGCTTTCCCGAAGCATTTTCATTAATATTTATACATATAAAAACA
>NZ_LSGQ01000032.1 GCF_001675285.1 Elizabethkingia miricola | reverse complement strand
GTCCGGATCGCAGAGGTTTTTATCAATTTCCTTAAAAAATTGATCCGGTAGTTCAGCTGGTTAGAATGCCGCCCTGTCACGGCGGAGGTCGCGGGTTCGAGTCCCGTCCGGATCGCAAAAGGTCTACAGATATTCTGTAGACCTTTTTTATTATGTACCAGTTTCGAAAGGAGCTAAAACCACGATCTGAAAGTGGCCCCCATAAAAAGGAAAACTAAAACTTACTGAAAAGTAAGAAGAGCCCATTGGCCAGCTTGTTTAGGAATTGACCTTCGATGACGTGGGCTTCTAGCTCGTGTCCAGGATGAAACCATTTGTACAAAATCTGTGACTTTGACCGGTGCTGACATTGCAATTATGGGTATGGAAGTATAGTAGTGTTAGAAATTATCTTGATGATTATCAGGAGATCTTGGAAATAGATGTAAATTTATAAAGGAATGTTTGATTAACATGAGCAAGAAGCTCGCGCCAGCGGAGGAAATATTATAATGTTATACTGAGCTTAGTATGTAGTGAATCTGATGAACTATCGAAGTATTAAGCTAATAAAGTGTAATAAGTAATAGTTTAATAACATTTAAATAAGCTCTAATAATATTAAGTTTTTGATTTTTAATTTGAGTTATATTCACTTTCTTGATTAAAATAACGTTACTCCGAAACGCTCTGAATATTTATAATCTATAGAGTTAAAGCGTCTAACAGAGCTCCCAATTCATTATGACGGACTACATTTAAAAGGTTTGATATTACATTATTCAGGTGGGCGGATTCAAATATTCAACATTCATTACTATAATTTGCAAAAAATTTTGAAAATCCCTCGTTAGCACCTGCATATTGCTCGCGCTCAGAATGAATAAAACTTTTGCAATAGTGAGAGCTTCCTTTTATAATATGAGCAGGAAATAGAAATTTAATGAGAAAGGGGAGTTTATGTTATAAATTTTGCTGCAGTATTTAATGATTTTATGTTTGTCATTACATCAAAATAAGAATATTGTCCTCGTAATTTTTTAATTCTAATAATCGATGCTGAATTCTACAAGTGTTTTGTCTTAAATAAATATGTCGTTCTGAATTTTTCATGAAAAATATCTTTGAAAAATAAGTACATTTGGCCTTGCTTTAAAACGATATGGACAGGTACAATTTTCAACATCTCTTTTCCTCTGTTGGGATTTTCATGATACTTTTGCTTGCCTTGTTCCTGATTACTGTAAAAACTAAGCACAGACTTTCAAATTGGCTTCTTGCTTTCTTTCTTTTTACAAATGCAGTTGATGCTATCAAATTTTTGCAACACGGATTTCCGGTTAATTATATTAATCTCGAGGCTTTTCGTTGGAGTACTAATTATGTGGTTTCAGCATCATTTTACCTTTATGTATTGTCTGTTTGTTATACCAATTTTCGGTTAAAACCGAAACACTTAATACATGTTATTCCGTTTTTGGCGTTCAATGCGTTTATGATGTGGGGAATTTATTTTAGTGATAGACCTGCGAAAATAAAATTCATCAACAGCATGAACGATATGCCACTCTTGCAATTTTTCCTCTTCCTTTTCGAAGCGCTGTTTCAAGTCTATTTTATTGCCTCGTTTTTGGCAATTAGAAAGGCTAAAAAAGTATATCTCGAGAATTACACAAACCCAAATATTTCAGCACTCAATGCCCTTTACAAAATAACAATTCTCTATTACGTTTTGCATTTTATTGTCCTGATAAGATGGTTGGTTACGTATATTTTTGGTGTCGGCGAAATTCGAGCGTGGATTGTGACTCTTGATGGATTTGCATTTTTATTTTGTACCTGTTGGTATCTTTTTGTTGCGTTAAATAATCCCGAATTTTTTCGTGGTGTGAATTCTGATTTAAAACCAATTACCGAAGTTGTTCCAAAACAAAAAAACATGCCTTTATTGGTTGACGGAAGGAATAAGGAAGTCGAATTTTTAAAAGATTTCATGAAGGAAAAAGAACCTTATTTGGATTCTTCATTAACGATTCAGGATTTGGCGGAGCAAGTTGAAATGCCTGTTAAAGATTTATCGACTTTGATTAACTTGTATATGGACAAACATTTTTTCGATTTTGTAAATGAATATAGAATTGAAAAAGCCATGCAAATTCTAAAAGATCCTTTTCAAAAAGAACTGACCGTTTTGGAAATTTTGTATCAGGTTGGTTTTAATTCCAAATCCTCATTTAATACTTCCTTCAAAAAATATACAGGAAAAACGCCAACTGATTTTCGAAAAGAAGCTTTGTAAAATCGAATTATTTGCTGAAAATACGTTCGATTTTTTTTAATCGGTCGTGTATCAACGCTTTTTAGATCAGCTTTGCAGAAAGTTTTAATCTAAAAATAAATGACATTGAAAAGTACACTTCATCGCAAATCTTTTTTAATTTTAATTGCTTTATTACTTCCGTATTGGGCAATTTGCCAAATAGAAGTAACGGGAAAAGTAAAAAATGGAACAACGCCTATTCCATTTGCAAACGTGGCTCTTGTAGATTCACTTGGCGTTTTAAAATCTGGAGCAACGACAGATAATAATGGTATATTTACAATCAGGACTGTTAAGGGAAAATATAGGCTCAAAATTAATTTGTTGGGATATGAAAGTTGGGATAAAGAAATCAACTTAGAAAACAATAGTACTTTAGATGATATCATTTTAATCTTGAATTCAAGAAATCTGGAAGAAGTCGTTATAAAAGGAAAAAAAAGAGTTTTCGAACAACATATGGATCGTCTGGTATTTAATGTTGAAAATAGTCCTACTGCAAATTCAGGTAATGCTTTAGACGCATTAAAAGTAGCTCCAGGACTTATGATTCAAAATGGATCTATTAGTATTTTGGGTAAAGGATCGTCGCAGGTAATGGTTAATGGAAAATTGATGCAAATATCGGGTGATGATTTAGTCAGTTTTCTGAATTCAATTCCGGCAGGCAGCATCAAAAAAATCGAAATTATAACCAATCCGCCAGCACAATATGATGCAGGAGGAAATGGCGGACTCATCAATATCATTTATAAAGAAGGGATGAAAAATTCTTGGAAAAATTCATCTTCTTTCACTTATGATCAAAGCCATTATAATTTTTTCACACTAGGCAATGATTTTTTATACAACAAGAATAAGCTTAGATTTTCTTTAGGTTTAAACGGAACTGTTGGTGCATTTAGAGCTTTTGAAAGTTTTGATGCTTTATCTGCAAATAAGCTGCAAGAGCTGAATTCGGACACAAAACAAAAGAAGAATAGTTTTACAGGTCGAGCTTCTTTTGATTATGATATTACCAAAAATACTGTTTTAGGTTTTATGTATCTAGGTAATCAGAGAAGACCTGATCAAGATAATAAATCAACCACCCTATTATTTGATTCCAATAATACTCTTGAGCAAATTATTCAGAGTAAAAGTTTTAACGACAGAGAATTTAACAGCAATATTTACAATATGAATGTGATGTCGAAATTAGATACTTTGGGAAGAAAACTTACTGTAGATTTTAGCTATTTAGATTACAGTGTAAAGCAAAATAATAGCTTCGCAACAAATACATCATTTCCGAATGATCCAACGTTTATACATCAAACATCAGCCATTAACAATTCAGGGCAGGCTATAGAAAATTTTAGTGCAAAAGTTGATGTAGACCATCTTACTAAATTTGCCAATTTCTCGTACGGAGGTAAGCTAAGTTTTAACAAATCAAATAGTAATGTCAAATTTTTTGACGCTACTACAAATCCGCCTGTTTTAGATGTGTCACAATCGAATGAGTTTGAATATAAAGAGAATATTCAAGCCTTATATGTGAATTCTTCAAAGAAAATAAATTCAAAACTAAGTTTACAATTAGGTTTAAGAATAGAAAATACGGTTACAACAGGTTTCTCGAAGACAATAAATCAAACAAATAAGAAGGATTATTTCAAATTGTTTCCTACATTTTATGCTTCTTATAATCCTGATGCGGAAAACAATTTTGCCCTTAATTACGGGAAAAGAATTAACCGCCCAGGGTTTAGTGAGTTAAATCCATTCCGGTTTTATTTGAATAACAACAGTTATTCTGTGGGGAATCCTTTTTTACAGCCTTCATTTAGTGACAATTTTGATTTAACGCATACGTTTAAGAAAAAACTAAGCTCAAATGTATTTCTTAGAATTACCAATGATAACTACGGATTACTATTTACGACAGATACAGAGCGTGATACACAGGTAATTACTAGAAAAAATTACTCAAAGGAATATTATTATGGCATTAGCGAAAACTATACATTCGATAAATATTCTTGGTGGACAAGCCAGAGTGCTATATCACTTTTAGCCTCT
Organism: Elizabethkingia miricola; assembly: GCF_001675285.1. GTDB lineage: Bacteria > Bacteroidota > Bacteroidia > Flavobacteriales > Weeksellaceae > Elizabethkingia > Elizabethkingia miricola. Next base: position 168,774 of record NZ_LSGQ01000032.1, on the reverse strand, counting down.
AAAACTACCTTATTTGATACTATAAATGCAGAGGTTCAAAACGGGATGAGGTTCTATTTTAGTACGAACAATACTTTTTCATTGACCAAAACAACAAAGTTGGAAGTCAATTACTGGTACAGCTCGCACCATAAAAGAGGTCTCTATGAAATGGGAGAATACTCCAGTTTTGATATAGGCATTAGGCAAAGCTTACTAAATGATAATTTAAAAGTTATGCTTTTGATAAATGATTTATTCAATACATCATATCAAAATAACATCATATCGATTGTGAACGGAGTAAAGCAAACAGGAAATTTTAATTACAGTAACCGATTTTTTAGGCTTTCTCTTCTTTACAGTTTTGGAAGTAATAAAGTAAAATCCGACAATCGAAAATTTGGCAATGAAGAAGAGCAAAGACGTTCTGGAGTTTAGTATCAAAAAAAGCTTCTAAGAAAAGAACTCATAATTTTAGAATTCTTTACGAACTTGGTTTCAGTTCTAAATCATACTTTTATTCCTTCCTTCAAAAAATATACTGGAATTGCTCCAGCAGATTTGAAGAAAAAACCAAATTAATTCGTCTTACTTTCTCATAAATGAGTTCGACTTTTTTAATCGGTCGCGTATCATAGGTTTTCACAGCATATTTGCAGAAAGTTTTTAAAATATAATTACAATGAAAAAAATAATTGTCTTAATATCATTAAGTATTTTATTCACCAATTTTCTTTCAGCTCAGAAGCCAGTTGAGCAAGAAACAGAAATCAATCAAATTAATGAACTAATGACCAAATCCTACGAAAGAGGTTTGTTCAACGGAAATGTTTTGGTCGCTAAAAAAGGAAAAATCATCTATCAAAAATCATTTGGCTTTACCGATGAAACAAGAAAAGCGCCTTTAACGAAAAACTCCATTTTTAATTTTGGCTCTATTGTAAAGCAGTTTAATGCAGTTGCTATTATGATGTTGGTGGAGCGTGGTCAGCTGAATCTTGATGATCCCATTTCGAAATATAATTTGGACTTGCCAAAATGGTCAGAAAAAGTGACGACCAGGCATTTAATCAATTATGCCAGTGGAATTCCTCGCATTGAAAACAAAATGATCGTCCCAAAAAATAATGAAGAAGCATGGAAGATTTTGAGGAAAACGGACACCCTGTTATTTGAGCCGGGAAAAGGCTATAGATACGATAATGGCAATGTGTTTTTGCAAAGAAGAATTATTGAAAAGGTAACAGGAATGACTTTTCAAGATTTTGTGACTAAAAATATTATCAAACCTTTGAAAATGACTAATTCTGTTTTTGATGCAAAATCAGGATACAAAAACCGAACATCATGTTATGATATGGACAATGTGAGATGTCCGGAAATGAAATTTATCAGTGGTTGGCTTTGGTTAGACATTAATGATATGTACAAATGGATTGAAGCGATGAATCATAACCGTTTAATCTCTAGAAAGTCCTTTGAAACATTATTGAATAATCCTTATGCAAAAGAAGAAGGAGGATCGCTTGGTAGATTTTATGAAGAAGATGAATTGCAACGACACAATGGTATTTCGTATAAATTTGAATCCATTCTATTAAACGATATGAAAAATGATGTCATTGTAATTTTAGCATCCAACAACCTCAATAAAGTTTATAGTTTAGGATACACAATCCGTGACATTATGCTTGGAAAAGATTTTGAAATTCCTAAAAAATCTGTTTACCGAGCGATAAGAAAGGAATCTTTTACTGATATCAATAAAGCGAAAGAAGCTTATTATTTACTCAAAAAAACTTCTGAAAAGGAATATAGCTTTGAGAACCCAAGCGAGCTGAATACTTTAGGCTATGAACTATTGAGAGCGAGTAAAATATACGAGTCGATAGAAATATTCAAGCTGGCAATAAGTGAGTTTCCTAAAAACGCGAATCTATTCGATAGTTTAGGAGAAGCCTATTTTACAAACAAGCAATACAATATGGCATTAGATAGCTATAAAAAAGCAATAAGTCTTGGTGGAAGTAACGGTAATGCAGAAAAAATGATTGATAAAATAAATAGCTTACTGTAGGATAGGTTTTTATTGAAAAAATAACAAGTCCCATCAGGGCAGCAAGAGGCTTACAGATATTCTGTAAGCCTTTTGCTTGTACTAAGTTTATATATTGCATTCTGAATTATAAGAATCTAGCTATATCTAATGGGTGAAATATTATTCTAAATAAGAAAATTGGTCAATTACATAAAAATCCCAATAGACTATATAACTTGTTTTTTTGATAGTGTTGAAGTGAGTTTTTTTGTGGAAAAAAGATTATGAAACAGTTTTTATTTTACTTGGTGACTTTAATGTCTATTATGACTACAAGCTTAAAGGCGCAAAACAAATCATTTGAGAATGATACAAAAACAATTGATGCATTAATGAGAGCCAGTTATGAGGTGGTTTCTGGTGAAAAAGGAGCAAAAAGGCAATGGGAGAGGGATAACTATTTACATCACCCAAAAGCGGTGTATTCTTATTTTGATAAAAAGAAGCAAGAACAGGTGGTGATGACATTGCAAGAATTTCATAAAGAAACTGATGATATGGTTTTTAATACTGCATTTTATGAAAATGAAATTAATCGTGAGGTTAGGATTTTTGGAAATATTGCACATGTTTGGAGTACTTATGAGACAAGGTTGGTAAAAGGCGGAAAAGTTGAAAGAAGAGGGATAAACAGTATTCAGCTAATCTTTGAGCATAATCGGTGGTACATTATTTCGTGGACATTTTCTGCGGAAACAAATAATAATTTGATTCCCAAAACATTTGATAAAAACTAAATAATCCATTATTGAATAGGAGAGATCTTTTAGGAAATTTTTGACATTTTATAAAACAATTAAAGAAGAGAATAATGGTTTAGTATGAATTAAAAATACAGACTTGCTTTTTTACATAATCAATACTTATATTTTAAATAATTTAAATAGATAATTAGATATATACTTTTGCTCTTAATGTATATATGATTATATTTTTATTTTATTCGGATTATATATTTAAAAATATTCTTTTTTGATAAAAAAAGATGCTTTTTATTGTCGATTTCATTATTTTTTTTCTTTTGTGATCAAAAATATGAGCTAAGTCACAAAAATGGGGAAATTCACTCCTTTTGAACAAAGTTTTGCGTTTTATTGCCATTTTTCTGAATCTTACCTAGCCATGGGTACTTACAGTTGATTTCTTATTTCAAACTCAAAATTGGAATTTTCAGACAATTATAAATTATTATTCGCCGAATAGTAGTTTGAGGAAAAATAAACTAAAACTTGATTGAACGTATACTTTCTTGTAAATCAAGAATTAGTGAGTTTTAATGTTAGTGGCTAAGAGCTAAAAGCTTATGTTGCCAATAGGTTTAAACTATTGTTAACATAGGATTTTTAATTTTTATTTTCTGATTTATAAAAGTTTTTATACTTTAGTCGCTACACCAAACACGATACATGGAAAATAACTCTAACAGCGTTATTCGATTTTCTATTGCTGATAGTGACTTTTACTTCAAGCAGTTTTTATTAAAAATGCTCTTGGAGAACCCTTTTTATAGAGTTGTTAATGACTGCAATAACGGTCACGAACTTATCTCTAGACTCTATCGCAAACAAGAAGATGTTTTTTTAATTAATTTATACATGCCCATTCTAAGCGGGCTGGAAGCTATAAAATTTATTCGTCAAACGAATAAAACTACTCCTATTATCACCTACTCGGCAACCTATCAGAATGATATGGATGCTATAGTATCCGAAATACCCAATACCTATTACTGTCAGAAGAACAGCATTGTAATAAGAGATATACTCAGAAATAGTATTTTATCAAAAAAAGTAGATTTTGAAGATTATCGCCAGGAATGGTCACAACAAATGCTGGAGGTGCAGGATTATATGGAACGCCAAAAGAAAAGCCAGCAGGATTTGTCTCTGTCCGAAATACAGATGATTAAACTTTGTTATGAAGGCTATAGTAACAAGGATATTGGTGAGAGAATGAATCTTAGTACAAGAACAGTTGATACTTATATCAAACGATTGACTGAAAAGCTTGGGCTAAAAAGCAAGTTGGATCTTGTACGTTTCTGTGTGGAGAGTGGCTATTATAATACCAGTATTTAATTAATTAAAAAACAAACAAATGATTTCTTCAGGCCAGGAAAAGCTAAACAGAAAGGATGTAAACAAGGGAATATGGAAGTTCATTTTCTCTTTTCTGTTCCTTTCGGGATTCTCATTCCTCTCTGTTTTTTTATTTTTTAAAAGCAGTGAGTACCAAAAAGAAAATATTCAGAAAGAGGTAGAGAACTACAAAAATATACTGAACAAAAACGAATTACTACAATCCAAAATGGAGGGCATTTATTCCAAAATGTCGATGATCGCCAATGACAAAGTTCAAAATGACGATTTCTTAAGAGATAACATTGTAGAAGATATCCATGACTGTAAAAATATCATGGGAAAAGACAGTGTAAAAGAATTTAAGCAATATGCCTCTTTACTGAAGAATATCAATGAGATGGTCTCGCTTAAAGACAAGCTTATTTCTGCTTCATTAGAAGAAAGAGCGGCACTTAATAATCTGCAGGAATGCCAGGGACGATTAAATATTGTTACCAGTAAGATATTAAACGATGTGCCAAAAGTAGGGCCAAGAAGAAGACCAAGATCAATAAGATAATATAGGAAAAATGCAGTTTCAGGTTACTTTATCCAAGAAAGAAAAAAGGTATTACTTTGTATACCTCTTTGGGATGCTTTTATTAGCAGTTGTTTTTTTAGGTATTATTTTCTTAAATAAACTGGAATCCCCTTTCACTCATTCCGATGCTTTGGCTATAAAGACATTGCAGGAGAAATCTATTTTCAATAACCGCCAGCAGGCAATACAGCCAACGATAGACAGCACATTTATTAAGCTGAAAAAATTGTCAAGCGAAAATCAGCAGCCTGTTGAGGAAAATGAACTGAAATATGATATTAATGATATCAAAAACGCATTTTCGGATATTACCTCTGTCGATGCAAGAAAAGATAACTATGCTCAGATTGCAAAATTTTATAAGATGTATTATGATGATAAAAAGATCATTGTAAAAAAGAATGAGAATGTGAAAACATTCACCAAGCAGTATGAAGAATGCACAATAGGGATGAAGGATATGCAACAACAAATAAAGCAGAGAAAAAATGCCCAAATCATAAGTAACAGAAACTAGAAACAAATATTGAAAAATGAACTACTTTCAAAAAAATAAAAAGAATATAATTATTGCTGTTATTTCTACCTTACTGGTTGCTTCACTAATTGCAATCTGGTTACAAAGAAAATCAGTGAATAGTTCGGAGAATATTGTAGCTGCTGTATTTCCCGCAAATCTAAGTTTAGGTGACTCGCTTAGATTTGAAGATAAAACACTAAATGCTAAAACCAAGCAATGGGATTTTGGCGATGGTAAAGTTTCAGAGAAAAACAAGGGAATCCATATGTATACTAAGCCTGGTTTTTATGAGGTAAAGCTTACAATAGATAACAAATACACAAAGACATTCCCAATCTTGGTTTCATCTGTTGTCCGCCCGGTTTTAGCTCCAGAGGAAAGCAGAATCGATGCGCAAACCCAGGCTTTACAGCTGGAAAATGTGGTCTTTAGAGCAGTAGCACCAAATGCCAAAACATTTTCATGGAGATTTGGGGAATCAGGAAATATAGATTCAAAAGATAAAATGGCGATTTATTCTTATAAAAAGCCTGGTAACTATACTGTTACACTACTCACGGATGACAATCCGCAGCCTATTGTCCATCAGATAAGAATCTTACCTGCTTATAATCCGAATGAGCAGCTGGAACAGGATTTATCTTCAATCGATGACACATACAGTGATATTGATGATGATATCAAAAGAACACTACAGCAAATTGCTGATGGCAATAACTTCAATGGCAATTATAATTATCTGTTAAAGACTTATTTCTGTAACAACGACAATACTGTAATGATTGTAAATAATGGAAAGCCTAAGAACTATTATTATTATACAACAGGTTTGCAGTTTGACAAAAATAATACAATCCAGGAGGTGAAATCAACGTTTGATAATAATCAGAAATGTATTATTAAACTGGAAGTGACACAGAGTAAATAGTTTGTGAAAAATTAAAAGACGAGTAATGAAAAACACCAAATCTACATTATACATTTTAGGATCTGCTTTACTGGTTACAGGATGTCAGGTCAGAGTACCTTCAGTAAAAACACCTGCACCGGATTATTATGGAGGTATTGAACAGAATATGGTCATTAACGGATATCCTAAAGATCCTCTGCCATGGATTACTTTCTCTGACAGGTCAAAGAATACTGCCTTCTTGAAGAAAGAAAAGAATGAATCTCCTAAGGAAATCAAGTTCCTGGAACCTCTTATGGTAGTAGATTATAATAAGTCGAGTAAACTAGTAAAAGTAGCGGAATATAATGCCGATGCTCTGATGAAGAAGCTTCCCGGGAAATCTGTGAAATCTTACGGATGGATATCGGAGGATAATCTATTATTATGGAATAGTGCTTTAAGAGACCGTACATCCGGATTTATTATGAAAGCGGCTATTGTACCGGGTAATACAGATGTAGTTAAAAATACAGGAACGTATATTAAAAATGATTCCGCAGTAGTTTATTCTTCACCCAATCTTTCGGATCCGGTAAAGAAAAAGATTCCTATTGGAGAGCTGGTTTATGTGTATAAAAAAGCAGCTGATAACAAAGGCTATCTGGTAGGGAAATCTCCGAAAATCAACATGGATAGTATCGATAAAGATATCTATGGTTGGGTAAGTGCCAATATGATTGCTACATGGGGAGAGCGCTCGGCGATAAGACTAGACAGAAAAGCTGATTACAGCAAATTTCCACTTTTTGGTATCTACAGTGCACTTCCGGAGTATACAGATGAGAAACCTATAGTACCTATAGCAGATGCGGCTAACAGAAATGAAATAGAAAATATATTCCCGACTTCTACAACACTTAATAAGAATACAACGAAGTACTTTACCAATGCATTCGATTACAGCCAAAATTATATTTTCAATGTATTAGGTGAAAAACTACCTTTCAAAAGGTATAAAGAAATTACCAAAAGAAATAAGAACCTAAATATTGTATTTGCTATCGATATCAGTGCCGAAAACAGAGCTTATGCACCAATTGCGAAATCTGTGATTCAGGATATCCAGCTTAAGATGCAGAAGCTGTCTTACTACAAGGATGTAAAATACAGCGCTGTTTTATATAAAAATAATACTTGTGGACCTAACGTCATAGCGTCTGTACTTTCCAGTGATTATAATGGTATTTTTAAATACATAGATGATAAAACAATGGAAATGCGTTGTGAAGGTATAGGCGGGCAGCCGGTAAACGAAGCACTCAGCACAGCCGGACAATTGCTTAGTACAGTTCCGGACGAGACAAATTTAATTGTCTTAATAGGTTCTACAGCATCTTCCGGGATGAATACATCGAGTGCTGTGAGATTTATTTCCAAGGCGAGAGCTAAACTAATTGCCTATCAGACACAGTCCAGATCCTCTGATGCTTATAATGATTTTGTATTACTGGCACAAAATATTGTAACAACTACAGCACAGAATATTACAGAACTCAACAAAGAGAAAGTAGCTGATCAGAGCCTTATTCTAAACAAAAATAATTTCAATTTCATCGAAGGAGATTTAGGTATTTATTCCTTAGACTACCCTAAGAATAGTATGACACAAGGATTTGTCATCTATCCTAAGAAAAGGGAAGACAATAGCAATTCGCTTCTTATTAAGGCAATGGATACTCTGGTAACACAGGTTACAGATGAAAACAAAATCACAGATAAATCTTTAACAGCCTATTTTAAGTCTCCTGTAGGATCGGGTAAAACTACTGTTGATGGTAGATATGCATTTATGTTTCCGGATGTATCGAACCCGCTTCCTGCTTCATTTGCATCACAGCTGGTTACTTATGATTATCCAACAGTAGCTTCGGGATATCTTCCTGTAGATATGAGAAAAAATAATCCGGGAATAGAAAAAGGGATACTGGTTTCTGAACAGGAGTACGACCAGCTTAAAAACTTCTATGATCAGATATACAAGCAGACAAATCCGGATAGCAAAGATTTTAATCAGAAAAGAGCAATATCCCGCTATGTAAAATTACTAAAGGAGAACAATCCTACTTTGGATGAATTTGATACAAATAAGATCTACAGTCAGCCTATGAGAGTAGCGGTTGCTAAAAGTACAGGTATGGATAACTCTGATGAAGTGATGATGTCTGAGATTAACCTGGAACGTTGGAAAGATAAAAAAGTAATAGGCAGAGAAACTGTACAGACCTATTTTAAAAATTATAAAGTATTGTCCAATAGATTGTTGGAGAATAAAAATAATCCAAAATATAAGGTAATTCAGAATGGTACAACGTTCTACTGGCTGAACGAATATTTCATGCCTTTTGTTACAGACAGAACAAAACCTTAATGAATTAAGCAGTAGTAGAATTACTACAATTTGTAAATTTTCCCTGAAGGGGCAATTTACTCTGATAACAGAATATTATTTTTGATAATAACGAAAATTTTCTTTTAAAAGTATTGAAATTATGGCAGTGAATAATTCCAGAGGTGTGCTCAAGTTTAATGGAGGAGCAGCACAGAAAGTATTGAAATTAAACTATAGCGTACAACGCTCTACGGATGTATCCGGAAGAGTTGCATCAGATGCTTCCAATGCGCTGGTTAAGATTACAATAGAAGCAGGGGAAAACGCTCATGTCCTGGAAAGTCTACTGAACAATAAGTATAAGCCCACAACAGGTGAGGTTACATTTAATAAAGCCCACGAGGAAGGTACACTTATCAAACTTAGCTGGGAGAACGGTTATGTAATCCAGCATGAAGTAGATTTTAATGCAATCAATGACAACAATATGCATATTACCTTCGTTGTCAGTGCTGAAAAGATCAATTACGGCGGGTCATCTTATGATGGTATATGGCCGGGAAATTAAGTACAACACCAGACCGTTGAGATTGTAAGTTTCAACGGTTATATTTTACAAGATATGAACTTAAACTTTTGCAAATTATTAGCTTGCGTAACTTTACTTATGTTTTGTGGCAAAAACGCCACGGCACAGGTTTTAACGGTTACTGATACGTCCGATGCTCATGCAATGAGGATAAAGAGTACAATAAATGCTAACAGAGAAATTGTTGACTTTATAGAGCATAGCCTTGCTCAGAGAAAGTTACCTAAGCATTTAAGAAATCTTCCTCTTTTGGAATCGGGATTCGACAGAACAAGAGTTTCTTCTACAGGTGCTGTAGGGATATGGCAAATTATGCCGGCTCATGCGAACTATTATGGATTACGTGAAAGTGATCGTTCAGATATTTATAAAAGTACCCAGGTGGCTTTAAATTCTCTGTCTACTCTTCATCGTAAATATAAAGACTGGATTAGTGTTTTGGCGGCTTATAGCTGTGGTGAAGCCAATGTAGCAAAAGCTATGGAAAAGGCAGGATCCAAAAATTATGAGGACTATTACATCTATCTCCCGGATGAAACTACAAATGCAATCAGAAAATATATCAACGCCTGTTATGTAACAGGAGAGCTGGATCAGTTATTACCCGGAGGGTCTGCTAATGCTGCTAAGCTTAGAACGAGAGCTGCTGATAATGATCCGGAAGTACAAAACAATGCAGAAGAGCAGCCTGTTGATCCATCGCTTTTAAAAACAACGATCAATTCAGGTTATGATCTGAGGACTATTTCACAATTTTTAGGTATTAAACAGGAAGATCTTCTTTACTGGAATCCTAATATTGAAAAGAATTTAAACGAAAAACAAGAGGTTAATTTTTATCTTCCTGCAGAACAAATGGGAAGATTCGAGGCTAACAGAAATAAAATTCTAAGGCTCTCTTTAACGAAGTAAAAAAAGATTTTATTTATAGCAAAACTCGATTAAATGTTATAATTTAATGGAGTTTTATGTTTATTAGAATAGCAATGGAAGGCATTAATTACAGATTCCCCTTTAATCCCTCTGCTTTGATGACAGAGAACGGCAGTATAGAAACTTGTGATATAGCAGAAAGTATAGCACAGAATATTATGCTGTTAATTATTACCAAAAAAGGGGAGAATCGGTACGACGAAAACTATGGTAACGATGTATGGAATGTAGAGTTCGACAATGGTATTTCTTCGGCGGTTTGGGAGAATGTATTTATCAACAGCCTTAAAAGGCAGATCTCAGATTATGAGCACAGGCTGGTAAATCCTCAGATTAAAGCGCACATTGTTTTTGTAGAGCATAATTATGATACCCGAAACTTTACAGAGATAAAGAAAAAGGTAAAAATTGCTATCAACGCGAAACTGGAGGCTACAGGAGAACAATTCAATTTTGCTACTGAATTATTTTTAAGCCCGATGTCAATCGATTAAAAAACTTACACACCACACACAAATGCACCTAGACCAAAATATTTATTCGAAAGAAACAATTAAAGCCCGGATGTTGCAGAATGCAACAAAACTATGGGGTGTAAAAAGTATCCAGTCTTTGGATCCTTTTGTAAAATTATTAATAGATGCTTTCAGTACAGAAGTGTTCAAAGCCAATAATGAAATTCAGAATGTAAACAGCAGACTTCTGGAAAGGCTGGCAAGAATGCTTACACCTACCAAATATACCCATCCCGTACCGGCTCATGCAATTGCATTTTATACACCAGAAGAGGATGTGGAATATGTAATGGATTACACCGAGTTTTTCTTTAAAAAAAGTATCAATTCATTCAGCAAAACACAGTCTGATAAGCAGGTAGATGTTCCTTTTACGCCCGTAGACAATATCAGAACCATAAAAGCTCAGGTAGGTGCGATGATTGTAGGAAATACCTGTTATGCATTCGATGAGAACCTAAACAGAACACCTATATGCAGAATAAATAATCGTATTGAAGATTATAGAAAAATAAGCATCGGAATCAATGTTTCCAAATATGGTGCAGGCAGACTTCCTGAGAAGTTAAGTCTTTTTTGTGCAAATACAGCTTTCGAGCATATTGATTATGTGTATAGACTTTTGCCGCACGTAAGAGTAACCAGTAATGGTAAATCTCTCAGTATTAACCCGGGATTAAGCTATACCGACCAGCGCAAATATGAGGGCTTTGAAGAAGTTTTCAAAGAGCAGTCTATCCGCTACAAAGTGACAGAGGATATAAAAAAAATATACAATTCAAAGTTTATTGAAGTTGAAGGTATTCATGATGATCTAAAACTTCAACCAGGCTATTTCCCATTTGAACTAGGCTACCTTAAGGGTCAGGCCCCGGCGTTGGACCAGCTTATTCATGACAATAGCTTTCTCTGGCTAACTTTTGAATTCCCGCCACAATTTACAGATCAGATTCTGGATAATTTCTCTTTTGCACTCAATGCTTTTCCGGTTTATAACAGAGGCTGGAAAAAAACAGAATATATTCTCGATATCATGGGAAACAATATCCCTTTGGAAACAGGAGTAGGTGAGTACTTTCTCTATGTTGAAGAGGTGGTAGACGGAGAAGGAAAGAAATACGAAGAAATCCCTTTTACACCCAATGATCATCTTAGCAAAGGACTTTATACCGTAAGAAAAGGCGGTATGGAAAGGTTTAGCAACCGCAATGCTGTCGATTTAATGGTGAATGTACTGGAGCTTACACGTGATGAGGTTGCTGCATTCTCTGTTTTCAACAGAGATAAGCTTAGAGATCTTTTAGGGGAAATGTCGGATAAGATGAAGGGCATGATTAAAAAAGTTGAGAATGCTGATAAAGATCTGGTAGAAGATGTCAACTACGTGATTATAGAACCAATTGAATCTTCGGTGCATACATACGCCGCATTCTGGATTACCCATTGTGCTCTGGCCAACCACATCAGACCTGGTACCACGCTTAATTCTCAGCAAAAAGCAAAAAGCATTATATTCTTAACAGAGAGTACCGGCGGAGATCTGGAACAAAAAGGATCGGATAGTATTCAGGCTTATCGTTATGCGCTTATGACAAGAGATAAGATTGTGTCGATAGAAGATATAAAAGCTTATTGCCAGATGGTGATGAAAGACGAGCTTAAATCTATAAAAGTTAGCCGTGGAACTATCATAAGTGACAAACCAAAGGAAGGATTTGTAAAGACTATTGATATTAGTATTGTCGCTCAGAATTATGCCTTTTACGGAAAGAGTTATTGGGACAATCAGGCAACGGTTTTAATGAATAATATTAAGGTAAGAGCAATAGACGGTGTTATTTACCGTGTGAAAATAGAGGAAGGCTCTGCAGTAGAAATTTAAAATATAAACCGAATTAAAACCAGGTGATATATGCTAAATGGTGAAGGCTCATTTACGGACAGAAAATACAACCAGTTACAAACAGATTTCAGGGTAGAAGCTGTTGCGGCAAATATTCTTAAATATTACGATGCAGAAGCTGATATTTATATTAAACGTATAGGCCTTAATGACAGAGCCTATTTAAAGGATATTAAAGGAATTACTACATCTTCCTATGATCTGGATGAAGAAAATATAATAATAGAAACCTACAGGGAAGGTATATACGATTACTTGCCGGAGGGCGTTTTTCATCCGCCTTCATTGGGAGCATCCAGTACGAATATAGATAGTGTTGTACGGGAAATAAGAAAGCAAAAAGCAGTTGAAGAAGATGCCCGAAAGTTTTTTCAGCCTTTTGAATTGGAGTTCTTTTACACCCATGTAAGCGCGTTGCTTAAGGAATCAGAATTTGATGCAGAAAACAAAACTAATGCGCTTTTAGAATTTGCCTGTGAACTGTGGCCTGTACTAAGAAAAATAGACCTGAAGTCGGCTAAAATACTAGTGCATATTCTGCCGTTTATTCATGAGGTAAGAGGGAATAAAAACTGGATTGAAAAATTTTTAAGTGCATTTCTGAATGTTCCTGTCAATATTAGTTTTTTACCCAATATTGTGGAAGAGCAAGATGATAAAGAAGGAATAACAGCATTGGGCAATGCCCGTTTGGGAGTTACGTTTATTCCTACCGGGAAGCATATGGACGGAGACCGCAACTGGATGATTAATATAGGGACGATTCCCTATAATGAAATACACCGTTATATTCCGGGAAGCTCCTTTAGGGAATTGCTTAGAGAATTGTATGATTTTTTCACTCCGGTTTCGGTAAAAATATTTGAAAATTTCATTACAGAAAAAAAAGATGAATCGTTTGTTTTAAGCGTTGATAATGAATTGAATAGGTTGGGGTATTCAACCTTTTTATAGCTCAGAGAAAAGTGTTACATTTACTATGTATATAAAAGAAAATTATTGTTTATTATGGAGTTAACCTCTATCAAAGGTGTTTTTTTAAGGTATATTTTGATGCCGCTGTTTGCTGTTACTATGATGTTTATAATGGGCATTATAAGAAAGAATACTCCTGCAGTTAAGCTAAAACATATTATTGTTTATGTACTGCTTGGCGGACTTATTCTGGCAATCCCCGGTTTTTTCGGATTTACCGGAAATCTTTTTAATCCTTACTGGTATTTAGGCGCACAGGTTGTCTTTCTAGGACTGGGTATTTTGCATGTTAATTTATTACATCATTACTTCAGAAAACATTTTACTTCTACAACAAGAAGTATAATTTTCGACTGTATTCTCAGTATTACCTGTATAGCCTTTGGAGGTTATCTTTTTGTATTAATTTTTAAATGGATTAGTACAGGACTTGGAAACCCATTTATGGCAGCAACGAGTATGGTCTCTTTTGTTATTCCGTTACTTTTCTATTACTGCTATATTTCCTTTATCAGTATTCCTTTCGACATTTATAAAACTTGGAGATATAATCCGGATGAAAAGCCCTTCAATTTTCAGGGGGTGGACTTTGATAAGCTCATGGTACTCAATGTAGAGCTGAGTAAAAATTTGGAGGATCAACAGCGTTTCAGAATAAAAGCTAAAACATTGCCTACAGGCATTACTTATGGAGAATGGTTCTTTAGAGTAGTAGACGATTATAACCACAAAAACCCTAACTCCAAAATCCAACTGACGGATTACAATAACAATTCCTATTACTGGATTTTCTATATCAAGAAATCTTTCTTCAGCTCCAGAAAATATATTGATTTTGAAAAAGATATTTCTTCGAATAAGATATCCGAAAACCAGGTCGTTATATGTAAAAGAGTAATACAGCATCAGGAAGAAGGCGAAAAAGAAAAATTAGTAATAAGTGAAGCTAAATAACAGCACCAAATGATACAACCAATTAAACACAATGCCATCAATTGGGTGGATGGGATGAAGGTCTCCCAAATGCACCTTAATGAGCAGGATAATTTCATCATAGATAGTATAAGGGATTCTAATTCCTTACAGATTAATAATTTCAATTATGGATTACTGCCTATGACAGGGCAATTTTCCGAGAAAACCGTTTTCGAGATTTACAGCACGGCAACCAACGATGCCCAGCTGGTTATTAAAAACTGCAATGCAATAACCCTGGCTGGTTACAGAATTGAAATAAAGGATTTCAATATGAATATCAGAAGTCTGGCTAAAAACCTTAGCGCTACTGAAGATAGTATTGATGGCGATTACTATATTCTGATTTCTGTAAATCCGTTTAACAAAGTTCCTTTTGGTGAAATCGATCCAGAGGAAATACCACCGCGTCACCCTTATTCCATGCCAAACTATAATATAGAAATGGTAGACGTAGCAGCGCTGAATAATAATTTGGCTGGTGGCAATTATATCGTGCTTGGAAAAGTTAATTTCAGAGCCAATTTTGCTCAGATCGACAGCAGCTTTATTCCACCATCCACCTCGCTTCAGAGTCATCAGAGATTGGTAGATTATTATCAGAGTTATGTAAGATCAGTATCCAATCTTCAGCAGTATGCATTTAAGATTATTCAGAAATCTTCACATAAAGATCAGAATACGGCATTAGCCAATAATGTAAGAGCACTTTGTACAAAACTTATCAATGCTTTGGCAGATAATTACTTCAGTTTTAAAAACTTGGTTCCGGAGCAGCCTCCGATTTATCTTATTGATGTTTTTTCGAAAACAGCTTTACATTTATACAATGCTACACAGATGATTCCGAATGCTGAATTAGAGGAAATGCTGAACTACAGCCTGGAGTGGAGTGAGATTGCACCGCATACTTTCCTGGGTCAGATTACTACAGTATCCGAAATCAATTACGATCATTATAACTGTGGAGAATACCTAAGGAATATTCAGTCGCTTTTAAACTGTTTGGAAACTGTTTTCGGAAAGCTTAGCGAGCTGGATTATATCGGACAGAGAAAAGAAAATATTATTGTAACCGAACAGGAAATAAAATCCAATACCGATCCTAAAACGGGATGGAGTGTACTGGATTAAAATAATAAATAGGGGATTACGTTCTTCCGTTTTAGAAAAACTTTTAATAAAACATGTCTAATTTTTTTTCTAACTTTAAGAAGTTGTTCAGTAATCTCTTTGAAAAACAAGATGATAAAATAACAATTAAAAATAAAAAAACATCAAATATGGCAATGTATAATTACGGTGTCGGCGGAAATGAGATTAAAGTAGATGCCAATGAAGCAATTCAAGAAATACAGGAAAACAGATCCTTGTTAGTGAGTCAGTTAACGTCAGATGAATCTATGGTTCCTGAGGTTGTAAGAGGATTAAAAACAATAGAGGATATTTTCAGACATTTTCAGCCTTCTGTTTCCGTGCAGCACGAAAGAGAAGACGGATCATTTGTTGATGAAGAATTTCGTTTTCAGACTTTAGGAGATTTTACCCCTAAAAGTTTAACTCAGAATTCTCAGTACCTACAACAACTTAGTATTGAACAAGAGCAGTATAATAAGATTTTGCGTCAGCTGAAGAATAATAAAATTCTTCGTAATATGCTGGAAAACGAGCAGACAAAAGCAGCTTTTGTAGAAGTTTTAAAAGAAGTAGCAAAAGAACTTGAAAAATAGTTTTTCATCAAATCAAATAACATAATTATGGAAAATAAACCACAGGCGGCACCACAGCAGGAAAGTCAACAGCAGCAACAGCAACATTCCGGAGCAAAGAGTAATCCGCTAAACGAATTGAATAAAGTAGGCGGATTTGGATTTGTAGAAACCGTTATTGACGGCATTGCTAATATGAACCCTACAAGAAAGGCAAGAAAAGAAATCTTCTTAAATGATGAAAATAAAGACAAAGAAAGAAAAGATTTATTACAAAAAATCAATCTTTGGGTGAGTCTTTTAGAAGGTGAATCTTCGGCTGAAAAAATGGCTGAATCTGCTAAAAATAAGGCAAATAGCGCCGAGCATAACCTAAAGCATAATCTTAAAAACGCTTTGGATTCTGTAAGAGACCTTGAGACATCTTACCGTACCGTAGCGCAATTTTATAAAAATACAGAGCTGGATAAAGTAGACAATGTAAGCATTGTAAATGCTTCATTAGAGCAGATGAAGGATCTGGATAATCCGTTATTTATCGATGCTATTGCAGATGAGTTTAAACAAAACTATGATAGATTAGACCTAAGGGATAACTATTCTATTCTGGCAGTTCCGGGATATCTGGGCTCCAATAAAGTAGTGGAGAAATGGGCTAAAATCTGTAATGAAAATAAAGTCATGATGGTAACTGACTTTGCCAATTTAGATAAACCAGATGATGTGGTAGACCTTTTCCATTCGGCTAACCTTACCGGTGGAGAGCTTCACAGAAGTAATGTTATTATGACATGTAACTGGCTTGTCGGCAGAGGAAAAGCTGAAGAAGTAGGAGAAGAAGAAAATGTAGATCTTCCGCCATCTACTTCCCTGGCAGGTAAAATCCACAGAACATTAATGTCTCAGGTAGCTGCCGGTAAAAAACACGGTAATATCAATGAGGTTGACGCTGTTAAATTCGATTTGAAGAAAAGCGAAATATCTCAGTTAGAAAAAATGGGATTGGTTCCTATGGTGAACGAGTATGGAAAGATTATGGCTTTCTCTGCTAAAACATTGTTTACAGGAGATAATATCGGACTTCAGACATATTCGGTTGTAAGAGTATTCGACTATGTAACGAAAGTACTTTTAGATTTCTTAAACAGAAGGGCTTTTGAAAACTGGACACCAAGAAATGAAGATGATCTTCGTAAGCAGATTGTCGCTTTTTTAGATGGTATTAAAGGAGCAGATAAGCTTATCGAAAACTTTAAAATCGTAAGATTCGAGCAGGATAAAGTAAATAAAGACCGTGTATGGTTGGATATTCGCTTAACACCTTATTTCCCGACTAAGAGCTTCGTGATTAAGCTGGATGGTCATAAAGGAGATGATGGTAATGAGTGGGATGCTCAATATACGCAGGAATAAACAGCTGAAAATTATAATATTAAAGAGGGATTTCATAATAAAACATGAGGTTCCTCTCTTTTTTCCAATGTAAGAAATATCTTGAATTGGAAGACACACCACATCAAATCAATAAAATATAAATGAGTGTATTAATTTCAAATGAAACTGTTAAACAGTTATTTCATATAGCCCAGTCTATTGCCAGGGAAAATTATAATTCTACCTATGGAGCTCCGCATCTTTTGCAGGCTTCTGTGCATCAGGATATAGGACTTCGCGAATTTTTACAAAGTATAGAAAAAGATCCGGGGTATTTATACGATTGGGCAGACGTCCGTATCGAGGATTATCCCAAAACGGCTCATTTGCCACAAGAAGTTGAAGCCGCAGATCATGTAAACGAAATTTTATCTCAGGCTGATGATATCCGCATAAAGCTGGGACTGGATGAGGTTACTCCGGTTTGCGTTTTAGCCAGTATTGTAAAACCACATGTTGTTTATGATACACAGGAACTAAAATCACTTCCACTTCGGGAACACGAAATATTAAACCATTATAGAGGAAATAAAGTAAACTCCCAGGAAAGTGGAGATGATGTACTGAGTTCTCCTTCCTACGAAAAACAATCTTTTCCTTCTATAAACAGCTATTGTATTGACAAGACACTGGATGCTGCACAGGGAAAACTGGATGATATAATGGGAAGGGATAAAGAATTAAGAACTCTTATAGAGATTCTTTGCCGGAGAAGTAAACCCAATGTGATTATTGTGGGAGAACCAGGAGTTGGTAAAACTGCTTTGATAGAAGGATTTGCCCAGGAAATTAATAAAGGTAATGTCCCTGAATTATTAAAAAATGCAACTCTGCTAGAGTTAGATACCGGAGCATTACTGGCAGGAACTTCTTATAAAGGAGAAATAGAAGACCGACTGAAAAAAGTAATTAATGAATGTAAAAAAATAGATAAAGCTGTTTTATTTATTGATGAAATTCATGCCCTTTTAGACAGCAGAGGCAGTGCCGGAAATGTAGCCAATTTGCTAAAGCCGGAACTTGCCAGAGGAGAAATTACCGTAATAGGAGCTACAACTCAGGAGGAATACCGTAAGATTATTGAACCTGAAAGAGCTTTCAACAGACGTTTTGAAGTTTTACTGGTAGAGGAACCTGATGATGCTACCTGTGTCAAAATGATAGAGGTACTATTAGACGGGTACAAAGATCATCATAAAGTTGAGGTTGAAAAGTCTGCACTTTCTGAATGTGTACGCCTTTCCAAAAGATATGCGAAAGGCAAAAAGCTGCCTGATGCTGCTATAGATTTATTGGACAGAACAATGGCAGCAATCAAGATGCTTGATGAGCTTTCTGAAAATGAACTCGCAAAATGGAAAGAAGAATATGATCATCTATTGAAACAAGAGTATTTAGATGACAAAGACTTACTGAACGAATTAGTTTGGCATTACAGGCTTTTACAGGACAGATTAAGTCCTATTTTATGGGGTTCCTTATCCGAACAGCATCAGGTAGACAGTTCTATGAATGTGGAAGAGGTAAAGAAAATTATCGAAGATACTTATACTGAACTTCAACAACATGCCGGTGTAAAACGAGAGAAAGTAGGCAAACTTGAACTGGCTGCTGTAATGGCTGCAAAAACCGGAATTCCAATTGGAAAAATTCAGGCTCAGGAGAAGGAAAAATTAATCAATATGGAATCCTTACTCCTAAAAAGAGTGGTAGGACAGGATCATGCACTAAAGATATTATCAGATGCTATTGTTGAGAACAGAAGTGGTCTTAATAAACCGGGGCAGCCTATTGGTTCATTCTTCTTATTAGGCCCTACGGGTACCGGAAAGACTGAGTTGGCTAAATCAATTGCCGAGCTTCTTTTTAATGACGAAAAAGCGATGGTTCGTTTTGATATGTCAGAATTTAAAGAAGAGCATTCTGCTGCATTATTATACGGAGCGCCTCCGGGTTATGTTGGCTATGAGGAAGGCGGAATGCTGGTGAACAAAATCAGACAACAGCCTTATACCGTAGTATTATTTGACGAGATAGAAAAAGCTCACCAATCTGTATTTGATGTATTCCTTCAGATAATGGATGAGGGAAAAGTCCATGATAAACTAGGAAAAGAAGGTGATTTTAGTAATGCACTGATTCTCTTTACTTCGAATATAGGTAGTGAAGAAATTGTAAGAAAATTTGAAGAAGGGATAACACCGGAATCTAAAACTCTGATGCAGATAATGTCAGATTCAGGAAAGTTCCGTCCGGAATTTTTAGCACGTATTACCGAGATTATTCCTTTTGCACCAATCACAGAACACGTAGCAGAAAGGATATTCAGAATTCAGTTAATATCCCTGATCCAGTCTCTTATCAGATTGGGTATTGATTTTGAAATTTCGGATGCTGCAGTACATCATTTAGCTGTTAATGGTTTTAGCAGCAGATACGGAGCCAGACAGATATCAGGTGTAATTCGGACTCAGCTTGCCCGCCCAATTTCCAAAAAGATTGTACGGGAGGAAGTGAAGGCTGGTCAGATTATTAAAGTTGACTGGTCTGCAGAATCTGAAACATTAAACTGGGAAATAAAAGACCATATATAAAAAAAAGCGGAACCTAGGTTCCGCTGATTTTTGTTTTTACTTAAGAAAATCTTAGTTAGTTGGCCAGATACCATCGTAAGCACCACCACCATAAGTGATTTTCTCAGCGCTGATAACGAAGCTAACCAACATGTTATTGCTGTCGATAGCATCAAAGTCAACTTCGTGCTGGATTACATATCCGTTTTCCCAGTTAAGTTTGATAAGCGTTCCTTCCTCATGAGACTTATTGAATGTAACCTCACCAGAAGTTGGTTTGTATTTACCATTCAATAGAGATTCGATGATGTCAGATTTTTCAGTCGCTTCTACAGTGATTTTGATAATCGCGTTAGAAGGATCAGAAGCAACTCTACCTGAAACGTCAGTAGAACGTGCAACGCTGTAATTAAGTTTTAATACTTTTTGATCAGTACCGTTGTTGAATTTTAGAAGAGCTCTTGAATTGTTAGCAGCCATAATTTCTAGTATTTAATAGTTAAAGATTGATATTTTGATTTCAGTGTTATACTCAACTTTCATTTCTGTTAAGTCAAAGATATAAGGCTTTTATCATTTGAAAATCAATAAATTCGGAAAAGATTGAAATTGTAGTAATTCTACGATTTTATATGATTTTCAAAAAAAGTACATTTGTTTAGTACATTGGAGAAGTATATTTTCTACGTAATGAAATTCTATACTCTTCAATTGAAAAAAAATATAAAACCCTCAAATCCCAATATGTATGAAAAAGAATGGCCAACCGGAAGACGTATTTTTTTCTCCTCCAAAATTTGCACCGGACAATAATGCGGACGGCATAAAAGAGAACCACCACTCGGGTATAAACAGGCTTGTAAAGCTTTCTATTATAGTTGACGGGCAGGTAATTAAATACTACAAGCATTTTAAATTAAAGCAAAGTGCAAAGGGGCATCATTATTTTGAGCTCACTCTTGCTCATGATGCTTTAGGTGAAAGACAGGATCATCAGTTAGGTCAGGCGAATCAGTTTTTGGGGAACCGCCTTACAGTTAAAATGATGTATAAGGATATCGCGTCGAGCCCGGAGCGTGTGTTTGTAGGTGTTATTACTCAGGTAGGATTTAGCCAGGATAGCCATAGTTTAGGGAATATTGTATTAAAAGGTTACAGCCCGACTATTTTGTTGGATGCAGCGCCTCATACCCAAAGTTTCGGGGGAGGGCAGCCTGTTAATATGGGGATTATAGCGACGAATGTCATCAAACAGGGTATAGATAACAGTAAATACGATGTGCGCGTTGATGCGAAAGCATCTTCGCAGATATTATATAGCGCTCAGTATGATGAGACCCATTACAATTACTTGGCAAGAATGGCAGAAGCCTATGGAGAGCAGTTTTATTATGATGGAGAGGTGCTTCATTTTGGTAATATGCCGCCGCAGAATAAACCTATAGAACTCACTTATGGCAGTAATGTAACCGATGTAAATGTAGAATTAAAAGCGGTACATCTTAAACCTGAATACTACGGATATAACAGTAGTAGCAATACAAAACTAACTTCCGGAGAAACCTCCATCAATCATAAAAGTGATCTGGCCCAGAAAGCCTATCAGAAGAATAAAGGAATTTTTACGACCCCTTCCTTACGTGTAGCTCCAATAAAGGCAGTTACGGATATGGATGTGGTGAATTCTCAAACCAGTACTTCGGGAAGTCAGGCGGTGGAAGTCTTTACGGTATCCGGAGGAACAACGGTACCTTTTCTTTATCCCGGTTGTGTATCGGATCTTAAGATGCGCAAACAGGACAGCAACCAGACCAGTTATTTTACACGACTTATGGTCACCGAAGTTACTCATGAAGTAGATACCTTAGGACATTATACAGGACACTTTGAAGCTATAGCATCCGATACAGGTTACATGCCCAAACCGGAGTTTGTAGTACCTATAGCCCAACCTCAGATTGCGACAGTAATCTCTAATACAGATCCTGAAAGTCAGGGTAGGGTAAGTGTCAAGTTCGATTGGCAGCAGAGTGATACCACCAATTTTATCCGTATGATGAGCCCTGATGCAGGGGGTACGGATCAGATCACCCAGAATCGTGGTTATGTAGCGATACCAGAGGTTGGAGACCAGGTGATGATAGGTTTTGTGCATAATCATCCGGACAGACCTTTTGTAATGGGCGGTATTTTCCATGGCGGAACAGGTCTTGGAGGAGGTGTTAACAATCATTTGAAATCTATACAGACCAGAAGTGGAATAAAGGTTTTGATGAATGATGCTGAGGGAAGTGTAAATATTATCGATCCAAGTGGTAATACCTATTTCATGGATGGAAAAGGAAATATAACTGTAACCGCTCCAAAAGATATGAACTTTAATGCCGGAGCAAACCTCAATATTTCAGTAGGACAGAATATGACCACTACAGTAGGTGCCAATCAGAGCAATACTATTGGAATGAACAAAGTAGATAATATCACAATGAATCATAATGAGAGTGTCGGGGCAATGAAGAATATGGCTATTGGAGCCAATTTTATGACCAATGTGACCGGAAAACTCACCCATTATGTAAAAGGAGATATGGAAACCTTTGGAGAAAAAGAACATCGATTGACAAGCCTGAAGGGGGTAGAGGTAAACAGCAAAGGTAATGTAGAACATCACGCTGAAAAAGAGGTGATGAATAATAGTGGAGAGAAATCTAAAAGCCAGTAAGAATGAGTATTGAGTATTTTGTAGAGGGTAAGATACTTACGCAGACTGAAGGTAATAACACTACTTTTTCCAAAGAAGGAATTGTACATAACAGTACGCAGTATGTTAATCAGAAAGGAGCAGATACAGGGGTGAGTTATAATTCTCCAAAGACTGTTCACCCTAATGATAAACCAATTAGTACTGTGGATGTAAATCTTAATCTTTTCTTTGACGGGACTTTTAATAATAAAACAAACGTACAGGAAGGAATGCAAAAAGATCCTTCTAAGCGAAAAGGAAGTTATGATAATGATTTTAGTAATGTAGCCAGAGGCTACGATGCTATTGATGCAAATGCAGAGAATCAGGTTTCATGGTATATTGAAGGTATTGGAACTGTAGATTCCAAAACAGATAATGATACTTTGGGGCTGCCTGCACGTGGTGGCGGACTCGGTGTAGGAGAGCGGGGAATTGCAGCTAAAGTAACAAAAGGATGCATTAAAGGTGCTGAAGTACTCAGAACTAAATACAGAGGGAAAGTTATTAATGTTTTAACTGTAAATGTATATGGGTTTAGCCGTGGTGCAGCCGCAGCACGACACTTTATGCATGTGGCTACAAACGCACCGACAACACAAAAGCTTAGTAAAAATAAATTGCAAATATATCCACCTGAAGTATTTGAAAAATCTGATAAAGAAGAGCGTTCGGAGCAATTTTTTGTCCTAGAGAAAACAGATTCTCATCTTATGAATTATGGATACTTCGGCGCTTGTCTGCTGAAAAATGAATTGGTTGTTAATCAGGTAAGATTCAATTTTGTAGGACTATATGATACGGTAGCATCTTTTGGTATCAACCATAAAGGTTTTAGTCTTTTTGGTGTGAGTATTATTGATAGTGATGCCGAGCAATTAGGTCTTAATGCTGTTAAAAACGGATCGTTTGTATTTCAAATCGCGTCTGCTGATGAATATCGGGATAATTTTAGTTTGACTAATATAGAGAGTGCAGGAATAAAAGGGCTTCAGATTACGCTTCCTGGCGTACACTCCGATATTGGTGGCGGATATGTAGATAAAGAAAAAAATAAAGTATTGCTTTATGTTGAAAGAGGAGGAAGGACAGTATGTGATAAGTTCAGGAAAATCTTAATCGAGGAGGGCTGGTTCAAAGATTCCAGCAATGAAATATGGGTAGAACAGGATGATCTTCATTTAAGTAATGTGAGTCCTCAATACAAGCTTTGGGGAGAAAGAACGTTATCTAATCATTACGATAAAGTATCACTATTCCATATGTTTGAGTTTTCGAAACAATTTAATGTAAAGTATAATCCTAGTATTGAAAAGGATAATAATATTACAGATAATTTTATTCTGAAAATCAGCAGCCAGCTTCTGGGTTACATTCAAAAGTGTAATGAACTTAGAAATAAATATGTAAACCTTTACAATGATGGGGCTAATCCATCCGATCAGCAATATGTGAAGACCGCAAAAGAATATTCATATTTGGACTCATTTATTAATATGGAAGATCTTAAAAAACTAAGACGGGAGTATCTTCACTGGTCTTCCAATATGGCTACTTTCGGAATGGGGCCTCGTGAATCAGGAGCCTTGACTAACTCACAACGTAAAAGGTATATCATAGATGGATAAATTTAAAATCATTATATTTTTATTGGGAATTCTCCCACTTATTAACTGCCAGAAAATGAAAAACGAAAAACCTATGCTATCTTATAATGTGCAGATTTCGCATCCGGGGAATAACTATCTTATAACTCCGGTAGAGGATAATATTATAACATTGGAGGGAACACCTGCTCATTTACCTTATGGCAGTTCTTCAGGAAGCTGGGGGAATTCCGGAAAAGGATTTACTGAACAGCAAGGGACACCTATAGGTGTTAATATCGTTTATTTTTCCAGATATGAAGATGCTTTTTATCGTCTTAAAGTTGATTTTCCAAAAGATAAAGTACAGGATCTGATACAAAGAGCCTATGCTAATGCAGAATCTAAATCTTCAACGAAACCTTTAAAAGAATATATCAATATAAATCAGGAACCTGACTATGATAAAGCCTATAATGGTTTAGGAAAATCCTATGACAAATTCAGTGATCTTATTTTTGGATTTGCTCCCAATGGTATGGTGGTAGTATGGCTGGGCTTTGGTCCCACGCAGATAGAGCTTGGAAAGTATACAGCCGAGCGTATTAAGGATGATAAGGTATATGCTGATAAACTGTTTTCAAAGATTTCTCAGACAAGAGAAGATATTAAGAAAGATATGTTTATAGATGGAGCTTCTTCAAAACAATGGGAAGATTACAGGACTCTTTATAAATGGTCTCCTAGAATAAGTTCTGAGAATAAAGGTTTTCGATTGTTTAATGTAAATGTTGATTATTATAATGCGGAAAGAGAAACAATGCTTCGTCCATGGGTAGAAAATATACCGGTAAAAGACAGGGCTATTCCTAAGGAGGTCACTTTCTTTTGGGAAACAGCAAAGGGAGAATCTTTTGAAGGACGTGCATTTTTTGATTGGCAAAAGACAAATGAAGCTTTTAAAAGAGCTGGTAATAATTTAAAACTAGAGTTTAAAATTACTCCCGATAACAATAATTATGAAATTCTCTTAAATGGAGAGCCTTTTAAGGCAGATAGTCTGAGAGTATACAACAGTAATTTTACATTTAAAGAATCTTATAAGTAATTGTAAATAAGTCGATTGTTTTTAAATGGTTAGTGCAGATAAAGAATATGTGAAAATAAGAATTGACGGAATTCTTAATCTGGAGGAAATCTCCAGAGGCTATGAAATGACAAGTGAGGAGCTTATAGAATTTCATAATAAGCACTGTGCTCTTCACGAACTTCTGACATTGACATTACCTAAATATGTTGAACATTTATATATTCCTGAAAAAGCTTTTAAAAAACAGGAAAGCAATCAGCTGAAAAGTACAAAGCTGGATTTACCCAATACAGAAAGCACAAAAGTATATGGCGTTATAATGAAGTTTTTTCCTAAAGAATTGCAGCTTCATTATAAGATAAAGATAAAAAGGAAACAAAATAGGGTAGAACTATCCAAAGAGAAAACATTTGTCAATAATCAGGAGGTCGATAAGATTGTAGAACAAATTTTTGAAAAGGCAGAGCAAGCACTTTATCCATTAAAAGTTATAATAAAAGATAACGGGAATATTCTAAGAATTGATAATGTTGAAGAAATAGCACTAAGATGGAGGTCTGAACATTTACCGAAAATAAGAGAATACTATGTATCGGAAGTTGCTAATGAAATGATAAGACGTTTAGATATTGCATTAGGAGATGTAAATAAAAAATTAGATCTGCTTTTTAGAAATATTTTTTATAAGCTTTTTTTTCTTGACGTGTATCTGAATTATGAGCAGTTTTCTAAAAGTGGGGTTCTTGATATTTATTTTTCAGGGCTTGGACACGGAGTCTCTTATGAAACAGAAAAGATGGTAAATAAGCAATATACTTCCGGTAATAAAATTGTATTAGAAATAAAAGGACAAGAGCAGGAAGATCCGTTGAATATAAAATCGACAAAAGGACAGATAGAGTTACTTTACAAATTACATAAAGAAACAAGGGAAATATTTTCTATTAATGGAATAATTTCAACCTTTAAGAAAGCAATAGAGCACAGAATAGAATTTCAGCTTTATGAATTGAATTCTCAATAAATTAAAATAAACACTAAAAACACCAGAATATGAGTGAAAAACATTTAGTCTGTCAAGGAGCGCTGTGCATGTGTAATTTTGGTACAGCGCCGGATAAGCTTAAAGTGAAAACTCAAAGCAAACGCTATATTAATGATAAAGATGGTGCTGATAAGCTTATGGCTACCCATATGGATATTGGTAAGACTTTTGAAAAAAACATGTTTGGAAGCTGTAGCAAGATGAACAATAACCCTTGTCAGGTTAGCGTTACAGAATGGAGTGGGTATTATGATAAAATAACCTTAGAAGATAATAAAGGTAAAGCCTTATTGGAAAGTAGTAAAGCTACTTGTCCTATTGGGAGTAAAGATTGTATCAAGATCGTCAATCATGGTCAGACCGCTGAAGTTTCTCCCCAAAGTGTTGAAAATGCAGACCAAGAAGTATTAGCAGAATTGTTCCCGTTTGTTCCTCTGCTTCAGGAAGAGGATAAAATACTTAATATTCAAAATTAATATTATGAAAAAGTCCCTACATATAAAAATTGTAGATAGCCCAAGTAGTAAATTAGATATGGATATGGGTTATGGTGTTTTAAAATTGCCAAAAGCCTCTTCTTTTTCTGTAGTTGTTGAAGAGTATGAGAAAGAAACTAAAGCTCTAAGTGAAGGTTTTAATAAAAGTGTTGAATTATCCAAAAAGAGATGGGATGAGAGAGCGAAAGCAGGTTGGTCTGCTAAAAAGTTGTTGGAAAACTGGAATGCCAATGAGGAGGAAAGGCTAAAAGCCTATAAAGAGAAGCAGAATAGTATTCAAGAAAAATATAAAGATGTTAACTGGACTTGGATATTAGCGCCTAAAAAATTAGACCCTCAAAATTTATCACATAATGAATCTTTTAGCAAAGGGGTTACAGGAATGCAGACTGTAAATTTTCCTGAGGTATTGGAAGGAGGAGGGCTGGCATATCTTGAAGCTTTTTTCCCGGAAACAGGAGCTGAGGGTAAGAAACCTTATGGGATTTTTGTACGAGCAATAGGAAAGCCTTCTGTTATAAGAACGGAATGGACGGATATGCAGGATAATCCAATACCAAAAGGAACAAAAGTCTGTTGGGGATCGCACTTGAAATTACATATTTATACCTCGGGCTTATATGGACAGGAGCTAGAAATAGCTTTAAAGGATAAAGATACTTTTATACTGGATTCGGATGACGATTTGAGTTATGGAGGATCCAAAACTTTTATGTGTGAGGTTGATGCTGTAAAAGCCAATAAAAATGAGGAAGGAAAGCAGGGAGTAGCGGGGTTAATCACTGAAAATGAGGAGAAAGTAAAGCGAACATATATCCAGAAATCGGTAATTAATGTCTGGGTAGACTATAGTTGGATAAAAGAAGGCGGGAGTAATATTAAAATATATTCGTTGGTAAAATCAATTCAAACACGTAAATTCTTTGAAAATTTTGAACGAAATTATTTAGAAGTTGCCTATGAAGGTAAACCATATAATTGGGAAAGAGATTCTTCTAATAAACCGGTATTAGTTGGACAAATAGAAACCAATATAGCTGCTTATCATCCTTGTCTTTATAAAGAGGTTATTTTTAATCCTATTCCGGAAAGTGATACGGAAAAGAGTAGAGTTCTTTTTAAAGAGCAGGAAGGAGTCTCATTTCCGGACTTATTAAATATTCCTATAATATGTCCAGACGTTGATCATTTGAAAGATTATAGTATTGAATTAAAGCAACTTGAAACAACTGAATGTATCTTTACAGGTAAAAAAAATGATCATACAACTAAGGCATTAACGGTATTAAAATCTCCGGAAAACTTTAAAAATATTAATGTTAGTAGTAATGTATTAAGCTTTAAAGGCGCATTCAACTATCATCCAAGTAATGATAATCTATTGGAAAAAACAAGCTTTAAAATGCTTGAATATATTTGGCCTGTTAGTTTACCTAGAGACAATAGTGCTAGTTTGGACATCATGGCTTCTACATGTAGGTACTCAAAGCAATTAAAAATTTTGGTATATCCTGATGTTAAATGGGCACTTGATTTTAGGTTTGGGATGAAAGGTCCGGAACAATATACCCATACCAACCTTCCTAATTACCCAAGAACTGATGCGGAGGATGCAAAAGATCCTAAGTCTAGATATAGTGATGCTTTTTCAAAGTCCAATAAGGCTGGAAGAATAAATAAATATGGAATGGAAAAAAGAGCCAATGGAATGGAATTGGAATTCCAATTGGTTTTAAAGGCGGAGTATAACAAAGGAGAAGAAATTGAACTTGCTGATAAATATGCACAAAAAATAAAAAAGTTTTTAGAATTGCTATTAACTTTAAAAGAAGGATTAGATAGGTTAACCAATATTGATAAAATTAATTCTGGGCATAAATCAGCTGTAAAAGGACTGGGGAAAATTCTAAAATCGCCTATTGTCGGGACTATAGATTACCCTGCAATTAGTATCGGAGGTAAATGGCAGGCAGCAATTAAAGAAGATACCAACGAAGTTTATACAGATGGTAAACTAATGGTAAGATTTAATCCACTACTTAAGGGGGATGTTTCTTTAGATATTATAGCAGCTGTATCCTATGTTCCCGCATTTGGGCAGGCTGTAAAAGCTATTGAAATTGCATTAAATACAGTTGGAGCAGAGTTGAATTTTATGCTTACTTTATTTGGTCAGGTAAATGTAGAATTTGAATATGCCTTGGCGGAAAAAGGAGGTTCAAATTTAAATTTAAATGGAGAAATTGGGCTTAGATTATCCTTGTCTGCTAAAGCTAAAATCAGTCTAAGTGCTGTTGTATTCTCAATCGATGGAGAAATACAAGCAGAAGCTTATGCTGTAACATCTGTAAAGCCAAAGGCAAGTATTGGGCACGATAATAAAGGTACTTTTGTAGAAGCAAAATGTGATTTCATGGGCATTAATATTGTTTGTATTATTACGGCGAAAGGAAAGAATAATCAAATACAATATAAGGATACTTATAACATACTTGATAGAGAAGATAATTTTGTGAAAGGTAAGGGTTATATTATAGAAGCATGAGAAATTTAATAATAATAGTTTTTATCCTTTTTTATGGAAAAGCTAAATTCCAGGATAAAGCAAATACGATGATTAAGAAAGTAGAAACAAAAAATAAAAAAATGGATATCCAAAAACCATATTATACCGCAAAACTTCAAGTTCAAGCCTGTTATTACGAAGTATTTTTAAATGATATACCTGTATTTAGTTATGGTGTAAAAGGAGGAATGACGAATGAAATACCTTTGAATACTTGTATTTTGACTAGCGGCAAACAGTTATTAAAAATACGTCTATCACCAATGTTTAATAATATGCAATTAAATGCAAATACTGATTTATCTGTTGATTTTGGGTATAGTGAAGTTATAGATGGAAAGAAAATGAGTGATTATGTTTCTTTGGGGAAATTTCAGCTTCCTAAGGAAATTTTAGAAAAAAAATTGCCATATTATGAAATAGAACTGCCCTTTGATGCTTCTGTATCTTGGAATTATAAAAGTATTTTGGAAGACGCACAAGATTTATCTAATACTACAACATTTCTTGATGAAGGAGCTAGAAAATTCTATAAAGTTCTTCAAAGTAAAGATTCTGAGAGTTATTTTGAAATAATGAAACAAAGTATAAAAATGCAAGCTCAGATGGAATATATGTCCAAACAAGAAGTAGATGATTTATATAAAGAAACTAATTTATCAAATATAAAAAAACTCTATCCTTTGGAGGACTATGATATTAAATTTTATGCTAAAGGAAAACTGGTCAGATTTGTTAGTAAGAAGAAGGACGAGAATGGAAATCAATATTTATTTAAATATACAGTTCCACCATTAATGGCTGGGAAACAAGACGGAGAAGGAGCATTTAATTATCTTTTCTATTTACCAAAAGGAAAAAAACAATTAGAAGTTTTTTAATTTAATACTATGCACCGATATCTTATTTCGAAGGGTGAAATTCCGTTTGTCATGAATAAGTTTAACCGGAGTTTATGGCTTTCATTATTAGTTTTCCCTTTTGTATTAACTATCACTTTTTTACCACTTTATTTTATTCTATTTTTTATCAATATGATTGTTTTGGAAGGATATTTTGAGAATCAAAGTATTCTTACTTATTATGTGATTGGAATTATTGCTATAGTCATAATTAATTTTTTATATGGAAAGATTATTCTGGGCCATAAAATTAAAAAAGGAAAGATATATAAGGTGCAAGAAAGGTTTTTCATCAAAAAAAAAGATACTTACACCTACACATCTGAAACTGTTTCTAATAGTGATTATTTTAGATTATATTTAATAGGGGAGGATAAAGAAGAAAAAGGGATATATATTTCTAAAGAGGATTATAAGAGAATTAATGAAAAAACAAGTATTATGCTGGTATATTTCGAAATAGTAGATATACCAATAGAGGGATTTTATGAAGATGAAAAATTAGATTTTTTTCGCTTTTTTGTTGTGAAAAAAATGAAGCATTTTGTCAGACAATTAACATACTGGCGATAGTTAAGCTTTATATAGACACGTAAAATATGAAAATCGTAAAAAAAGTTATAAATATTGGTTTTACATTCTTATTGATATCTTGTGTAAAGTCCCAAAACTCTAATTATATATGTAATGATTGTGGTAGTTTTGATTTGTCTAAAATCTCTTTTAATGAAGATGTTGATCAACTTACATCAAAAACAGAAGTGTTCAAAACCGTTTTTGTAAATGAGGGATGTGAAGAGAAAAGAATGGAGGACATTTTAAAAGCTGATAATGTATGCGCTTTTAAATATAATCTTTATGAAAATCCAAAGAATAAGATACATTTGTCATTCTCAGATAAGTTTAAATTTAATAATCTTCATCTATTAGCTGATTCAAAAAAAGGATTGGTTGCCTATTCTTCTTCCGAGGATTTCAATGGAGGAGAGAAAGGCTTTACATCGTTTGTAGACTTTTTAACAAAAAAGTTGAACACAAAACCACAATATAATATTTTGCTTATAGATGAAACTATTGTTTATCAGTGGGATACGAACTCTTATATTTATCAATTAACAAGGGCAAAAAATAAACAACAAAAAGAGGCTGTAATCAATGGTAAAACAATAGCGGATAGTTATTATTATGTAACATTAAGTGTATATCAAAAAGATAAATTAAATGCAAAAATTAAAAGCATTATTCCCCGTAATGAAAACTTTATTATCTACAATGATAAGTATTTTAAAAAGTAAAAACTATTTGTATAGCTGGAAGTTATTAGATAAATGAATTTACATTCAATTATTACAAAAGCCCACAATATTGTGGGCTTTTGTAATAAATATGCTGTGCCTGATGTGTTTTTAATTTCTAATTATGATTAATTGTTTATAAAAGCATTATAATTTATAAATATATAATAAATATTATTGAGTAATGCACTAGATTAAATAAATTTAGATCCTATTTTAATGATTGTAATTCTTTTTATCATTAATTTTTTATTTAGTTTTCACTGAATTAACATGGTGTTTTGAGAATTTTTTTCTATTTTTAAGATAATTATTAAATCCATAATCATATGAAAAAAAATTATTCACTTAAACAAAAATTGCTACTCGTTTTAGCCTTTGCAGTAGCTCCATTTGGAAGTTTTCTGGATGCCTGTACCAGAGTAGTATATAAGGGCCCTGAAAATAATGTGATCACTGCCAGATCAATGGACTGGAAAGATGAAATAGATGCCAATCTATGGGCTTTTCCCCGTGGGATGCAGCGTGACGGAAATGTTGGCTCTAACTCCATAAAGTGGACCTCAAAATATGGCAGTGTTATTACAAGTGCATGGGATATTGCGACTACTGATGGTATTAATGAGAAAGGGCTTGTTGCAAATGTACTTTGGTTAGTAGAAAGCCAATATCCAAAGTTTAATCCGAAAGGAAAATCCAAAGGTGTAACTATCGCAGCATGGGCGCAATATGTTCTGGATAACTTTGCAACGGTAAAAGAAGCTGTAGACGAGCTTAAAAAAGAGAAATTCGTTATTGTTTCGGATTTTATTCCGGGAACACAGAAATTTACAACTTTACATTTATCTATTTCCGATGCTACAGGAGATAATGCTATTTTTGAGTATATCAATGGTAAATTAGTGATTCATCATAGTCCTTCTTATACAGTAATGACTAATTCACCTGAATTTGATAAGCAACTGGCAATTAACCAATATTGGCAGGGAATTCCCGGAACAGTTATGCTGCCGGGAACTAACCGTGCTGCAGACCGTTTTGTAAGAGCTTCTTATTATATCAATGCTATTCCACAAACTGCAGATGTACGGACATCTGTTGCCAGTGTATTTAGTGTGATTAGAAACTGTTCTGTACCTTTTGGAATTTCTTCGGAAACAGAACCTAATATTTCGTCAACAAGATGGAGATCTGTTGCGGATCATAAAAATCTGGTTTATTATTTTGAGACAGTGAAGACTCCTAATACATTCTGGGTAGATCTTAAGAAATTAGATTTTAGTAAGAACGCTCAGGTGAAGAAGCTTAGTGCCAGTAAAAACGAGTCTTATGCCGGAGAAACATCACAACAGTTTGTCGCGGCTAAGCCTTTTACATTTATCGGAATATAAATTTGTTAATCAATAAAAGAGGCTGGTTATGAAAATAATCAGCTTCTTTTTTTTGCAGTGTATGTGGTAATGCGCCATTGGATTTGCATTGGTTAAAACAAATTCCCAAGGATATATTTTATAAATTTTAAAGCCTCCAAATATGCAGGGTATACTCAGCATATTTGGAGGCTTTATTTATTGGTATAACTAAAAAGGTGCTTGTTAGTTCATAGATAATATTCGATTTTTCCACTTTTATATTAAACTTATATTTGCCGCCGAAAATAGACGGGGTCAATAAAAATAAAGTTAATATGAAGCATATTTATTTTTGTTTATGTTTCTTTTTTAGTATTTCTGTAATAGGTGGTGAGAAATCGAACCACAATTGTTACCGTTTTATATATACTCCAAATATTTCAGAATTATTTAAATCCTTATTTAGCAATGATTCTTCATTGCAAACCGAAATAAAAAAGACTGATAGGTTACTACAATTATCCGATTCTTATTTGTATAAGGATACCTATAAATCAATGATGTATGCTCAAAAGGCAAGAATATTAGCAGAAAGAATTGATGACTCTAAAAGAAAGGCTGAATCTTATTATTATATTGCAAGAGGACTTATTTTCCTAAGACAGTTGGAAGAAGGCTATCTGTACATAGAAAAAGGTATGAATGAGGAAATTGTTGAAAAAGATAGTTTCTATAAAGCTCTGTTTTTGAACTTAAAAGCAATATACCAAGGTAAGATTTCATTATCTCAGAAGCAATTAGAAGGGAGTTTAAAGGCATTATATCTGATTGACTCAAATAAAGATATAAACTCAAGACTATTATCCTCTCAACTTTATATGCTTATAGCAGATGCTTATACTGAGATGAATAATGATCAGAAAGCACATTTCTATGTGGATAGATCGATTAAGTCAATTGAACGGATTTCGGAACAAGAATACCTGCGAGCTAAAAAAATATATTACTGTAAAGCCTATATTTATTTTTATAAAGCCTGGATATATCTTAAACAAAATCAGCCTGATCTTGCTTTTCCTTTTATTCAAACAGCATATGATGAAGCGTTAAAAGAAGAACAGGGGTATGTGGCTCCTTTTCTGGAAATATATGGTGATTACTATCAACAGACTAAAAACTATTCTAAATCAATTGATTATTATTTACAGGCCATAAATAATAAAAAAGAGTTCTTGCAAACATCTGAGTATGTGCAGTCAAAAATTGCCTCTGCTTATAAAATGCTTGGGAAATATGATAAAGAAAGTTTGTATTTGAAAGAATCTTCCGATATGCTGAAATTAAATGTCGAGAAAGATAAAATACACTTACAAAGAGAGTTGCAAAATATTCAAAAAGATTATAATAATGAAAAGGGTAGAGATAAAATACAAAATAGCATAATACTGATATTTATAATATTGAGTTATGTTTTTGTACTGTTATTATTTCTCTTTAAATACCGTAAAATTAAAAAGAAGAA
Source organism: Elizabethkingia miricola (assembly GCF_001675285.1). Taxonomy (GTDB): domain Bacteria; phylum Bacteroidota; class Bacteroidia; order Flavobacteriales; family Weeksellaceae; genus Elizabethkingia; species Elizabethkingia miricola. The sequence goes on along the minus strand of NZ_LSGQ01000032.1, from coordinate 134,028 downwards.
AAAAAAGATTATTGAAGAAAAAGAAAAATTACTTCTTTTTAATAATGCTATAAGTGCAGAGAAAGAAGATATGATCAAAAAGTTTCAAAAGTTTGAGAAAGATCAGTCTTTTTCTGATGTAATACAGATGGCCAAGGATAATTCTCCTCAGTTTTGGATTAGTTTTCATCAATTATACCCGGAAGTGTATGACAAAATGATAAATGTTAATCCGAAGATAAAAGTTCCTGAGCTTACTTTTTGTGCTTATCTATACCTTGGCTTTTCTACGAAAGATATTGCAGAATATACCTATGTAACAGTCCGGGCTGTAGAGACAAGAAAAAGCAGGTTACGTGAAAAGTATAATATTTCTTCCGGTACAGATTTTTATAACTGGATAAGAGAATTATGAGATAAAGCTAGATGACTGTTATCTTACTTTCTCTATACGGAACCCGAGCATTTTACTTTTATTGAGGTTTATAATAAGATGTCTTCTGGCAATATTTTTATATCATTTTAAAAATTATTTCATAGCCCTTACTTTTTGGTAAGGGTTATTTTTTTTGCTTTGGATAATATCTGGATCCATACTTTTTATTTTTTACATCAGTGCGTTTTGTTATTTAGTGTGCTTATTTATAGTGTTTTACATTTTATGTAGTAGAATTGTGGTAACGGTAAATTTGCAACAATATTTGATATTATATAATCTTTGCATCACTAAAGAACATGCTTCATAAAGGATGCTGGTTCTTTTCTAAAACACAAATCTTTTTTTAAATTTTTTCGAAAAACGATCATCATTTGTTTTGTGAAAACCATGTTTGGTTTTGAGCGGATATAATATTTATCCGCTTTTAAAACAAATGATTTGTAATAGGACAAACAATTTGAAATACAATAATTATGATGAAAAACGACAAAGAAATTTTATGCAAAAAAGAATATGTGCCTCCTGTATTAATGGCCATATTTATTGAAATGGAATGTGGTATTGCTGCGAATTCTGCGACATTAAATCCAGGAGATACTAATACACCTGCTACTCCGGGTATTGGAGATTGGAATGATGGTGGAAATACCGGAAATGGTGACTATGATTTTTAACCCTTTAAAGAAGAAATATTATGCAAAATAAGAATAAACTCATTTGTGCACTTCTGCTAATAGGGGGATGCATTGGTAGTATCAGTTCATGTTCATCTCGTGAAGACGGAGGAACTACAGAGTCTGACGGAAAAACAGTGCTTAATATCAGTCCTAATATTATTGAAGATGAGATTATAACATTAGCTAATACTAAGACTAAAAGTGGAAGTAGTGTTTTACAGAATTCTGTTATAACTAAAGAGCAAATGTCTTACGGAAATGATTTTGATGCATTGGTTGAAATAACTGCATCTTCTGGAAAGCTTTCTAATGCTACAGCTTCTTTGGACAATAAAGCTATTGCTGCAGCCAATCCCAGAATGGGAAATGGTATTAGTTATGTTGTTAGGATTTTTCAGGATAATGCGGGGAGCAGAGGAGCACAGATTGGCTCTGATTATACCTTTACAGTTGGGGGGGCACCTCCAAAAATAACAGTAGATGGCGGAACAAAATACCAATGGTATGCTTTTTCATCCAATGAAGCAACTGTTCCTGCAACAATGATAGCAGCAGGGAAATCTGTTATTGATGCCCCGGTTTCATCCAATAAAGATATTTTATATGCCTCAGGTACAATTAGTACTGTAAGTGGGAATAATTATCTGGATATTAATTTTAAACATATGACTACCCGTATTGATGTAAATATTGACAGTAAGGGAATGTTTGTACCAATGTCAGGAAATAGTGATGCCACTGCAAACATCGGGACATATAATGGAACTACATTTACTGGTATTATTACACAGCAGACTTTTGATTTGGGGACAGGTAGCTTCTATGGAGGAGCAGCTCCGATTCAGTCGGATAAAGCTTTGGATTCCCAGGTGTATTCTTCAAAAGTAGTGAGTTTTTACAGTTCTTCCGGAGTCTTTATTCCTTCCGGAAATACATTAAAGGTAAAGCTTACTAATATGGAATTCAAGCAACTTAATAATGTATTGCATAAATTTAACCGAGTGTCTTATGTCACGTTGCCACAGAGTTCCTCAAAATTACTGGGTACAAATTTTAAATATAATGTAAACGTACGCTTGATACAATCTGCAGTAAATGTTGGCGGAGTATTGTGGGCACGTAATGATATCTCTTACGAAGGTTCTAATAGTTATAATGTTCCAAATACGCGTATTAATGGATTTGACGGATTTCAGCCCATTGGTAATCTATCACCTACAGTGTATTATTGGAGTTGGAATGCCTTAAGACCTACAGATGCTCCTAATAGTGGCAATTACGATACTACACAGGATCCTTGTGTACAGCTATATCCGGTTGGTACATGGCGAATGCCAACTTCAGTCGAAGCTACAGCATTGACAACCAAAATTCCTGATAATACCCGTGCTGGATTTAGCATTTATTCTAATAATGCTAATTTTGGAGTTACTTTTAATCATACTGCAGGGGCTAACACTCCGGAGTATGGAAGTGCAAGAAGTGAATTGTATATTCAGTATAATGGTTATCGTCCTGTAAATTATACGCCAAATGAAAATTCTCCATATCCTAATAGCATTACTGGATGGACTTATAATGCAAAATCGACCCCTATTTCTTCTTATCCCGATACTGTAGGAATGTTCTGGACAAAGGATCCTGGTGCAGCTGCCGGGACAGCAAAAGCTTTTGTTTGGAGGGCTTCATTTTCTAATAATGGAACAGAAAATACAGCTTCTTTTCCTGCAGGTAATATTCAGGATATTGATAAAAGAACAGGCCTGAATATTCGTTGTGTACGATCCGTAGCAGCACCTAATACCTAAAATATTTATATCCGGCTTGAGCTTAAATATAAATGTATGGGATAATGTTATACAGAAGTTAAATAAACAATCACTTATTATAAAAACTGTCAATATGTGTTTAGTAAGTTAATGCTATCATTATGTTTTTGTTTTTTGACAGTTTTATATTTTTACGGGCAATCAAAAATGATTGCCCGTTTTTATTATGATTATCTTCACTGAATAAACAGTCAGATAACAGATTATTATTTATTCTGCGTACTTTTTGAAAATACTTGTGGCAATATGGCCGCCGAACCCAAAAGTATTGTTCATTGCGTAGTTGATTTCTTTATTTTGTTTTTTGCCGAGTGTAAAGTCAAAGACGTCTTTGTATTCAGGCTCCGGTTCCAGTGTATTGATTGTAGGAGGAATAATATTTTCGCTTACAGCCTTAATACAGGTGATCGCTTCAACAGCACCGGCTGCACCCAGTAAATGACCGGTCATTGATTTGGTGGCACTAATATTCAGATTATTCTCTCTTCCAAAGATTCTTTCGACAGCCTTAAGTTCACTGAGGTCACCTTGTGGAGTAGAGGTGGCATGAACATTTAAATAATCGATCTCTTGTGGCTGAATATCGGCATCTTCAAGAGCTGCCAGCATTCCAAGATATGCACCTTCTCCATCCGGATGAGTTCCGGTAAGGTGATATGCATCTGCAGCCATTCCACCACCCACAATTTCAGCAATAATATTGGCACCCCTTTTCTTCGCGCTTTCCAACTCTTCCAAAATTACGGCGCCGGCGCCTTCACCTATTACAAAACCATCCCTGTTTACGTCGAAAGGTCTTGATGCAGTTTGAGGATTGTCATTGTTTGTAGAGAGTGCTTTAGCAGAGTTAAATCCACCTACAGAGCTTTCCATTATAGCGGCTTCTGACCCACCGGTAATAATCATGTCGGCTTTACCCCATTTGATATAATTATAGGCATCAATAATAGCAGTGTTAGAAGTGGCACAGGCAGATACTGTTGTGAAATTTATTCCGCGCAATCCGTATTTTATAGAGATTACCCCCGATGCGATATCTACAATCATCTTCGGTATGAAAAACGGACTGAATCTGGGAGTTCCGTCTCCTGATATATACTCAGTCATTTGTTGCTGGAACGTTTCAATACCACCATTTCCCGAACCCCATATTACACCAATACGGTTTTTGTTCATTTTCTCAAAATCAATATTTCCGGATTTTACAGCTTCTTCTACTGCAACTAATGCATACTGAGTATACAAATCATATTTCCGTGCTTCTGCTTTTTCTATAAAATCCAGTGGATTAAAATTCTTAAGCTCACAGCCAAATTTGGTTTTAAACTTTGAAGTATCAAATCTTGTAATAGGGGCAGCACCGCTTTTACCTTCTGTTAATGAGGCCCAGAAGTCATTTATATTATTTCCTATCGGGGTCAATGCTCCAATACCTGTTATAACTACTCGTTTCATATCTATGATGTTAAATCGTCTATAATTGTGTTCTTTATTTCCTGAAAATTGTGCTGGTAAGTAATTCTTGAAAGATGTTCAGCACCCAGAATATTGGTAATAATCATTAATGCTTTGGTACGATGATCCATGTTATATTTGAAGTCACCTTCTTTTTTACCATCTTTTAAAGTGTCAGTTAACCAGTTAAGTGTATTATCTGTTAAGATTTTAAGCTCAGTTTGCACCTCTGGTTCAAAAGAGAAATAGTCATTGGATAAGGATCCTAAAATACTAATCCGTCCTTCAGATTTTGCGGCTGTATATACAGAAAGGAACTTAATGATTTTTTGTACAGGACTCTCATTACCAACCCTCTGCTTGAATTTCTCTAAAAGGATAAGATGTTTCTGGATAATCGCAATTACCAAAGTGGTTTTGGTAGGGAAATGATAATGTATAGATGCATTTTTAATCCCTAGTTCTTTAGATATATCACTGAAACTAAATGCATTATATCCTTTCATTCGAATCAGATTATCACCCAGTAAGATTATTTTTTCTCTTGTACTCATAATGCAAATATACTTACCTACTAGTAAGTAGGCAAGTTTTCAATCAAAATATTTATTAAATTTTAGCGTTAATCTCAACAGTATCAGTCCTGACCTGCTTTTAAAGGCTAAATTCAATTGTGATTTGTATGAAATTTTAATTGAGAGGCATTAATTAAACTAGTTAAATGCATTCGGGTTTGGCATGTTGTAATTTTACATAAAAATAAAAAGACATGGAAAACAAAATATTAGGATTGCATCATATTACAGCAATAGCTGATAATGCAAAAAGAAATCTTGACTTTTATACGAAAGTATTAGGTGTACGTCTGGTAAAAAAGACCGTAAACTTTGATGATCCCGGAACCTATCATTTCTATTTTGGAAACGAGACGGGAACTCCCGGAACTATATTGACTTTCTTTCCATGGGAAGGAATTGGTAAGGGAACTAATGGTGCGGGTATGGCAACTCATATCGGTTACTCAGTTCCAACAGGAAGTATTGAATTTTGGAAAAACCGTTTGATACAAAACGGAGTTAATGTAGAAGAAGGAAATGTTTTTGGTGAAAAAATGATTTCTTTTAAAGATCCGGATGGTCTGCAATTGCAATTTATAGAGCCTGAAAATAAAGACACCCGAAATGCATGGACTATAGATGGAATAAGCAATGAAAATGCACTAAAAGGTTTCCATAATGTAACACTTACCTTGCAAAAGGCAGAGCCAACTATAAAAGTGCTAACAGATGTATTGGGCTACAGTCTGCAAAAGCAGGAAGACAGTCGTTATCGCTTTGCAACTGATACTATAGACACAGCTAACTTCGTTGATATTATAGAGAATTCTTCTGTAGCATATGGACGAAATGCTGCCGGAACAAATCATCATATTGCCTTTCGGGTAAAAGATGAAAATACTTTGATGGAATACCGTGACAAAGTATTGTCAGCGGGGCTCCAGATAACACCTAAGATCGACAGGGATTATTTCTATTCGTTATATTTCCGTGAACCGGGAGGTGTTTTGTTTGAGATTGCTACGGATAACCCAGGATTTATGCGGGATGAAGAATTGGCAGAATTAGGAACACATCTTAAACTTCCAAAACAATATGAAGGGATACGTGGTAAAATAGAAGAGGCTTTACCCAATCTGTTATGATTTTATTAAATTTAGGGTAGGTTCTTGGTTTTCTTATGGGAAACTACCCTGAATTTAAATTATAAGTAAAAAGAGACTTTATTTGGAAACAACAGCAAAAAAATAAAAATGGAAAGAACAGAAATTGTATTAAATACAAATCAGCAAGGGGAGATACAGCTATTTTCTGATGACAGAAAAGCCGGGAAAATGGATGTTTCCGTGGCTGAAGGTAAATTAACAGTATATCACACTGAAGTAAATCCTGAGTATGAAGGCAGAGGGTTTGCTAAATTATTATTAGAAAAACTGGTTTCATATGCAAGAGAAAACAATCTGAAGATTGTACCACTTTGTCCATATGTTCATGCACAATTTAAACGCCATCCTGAAGAATATGCAGATGTATGGTATAGACCACAAGCCTAATTGTAAAAGTATTAATTAATAGAGATGTCATTAATTACAGGTTTGCATCATGTAACTGCAATAACAGGAGATGCACAGGAAAATATTGATTTTTATACAGGCGTACTCGGACTTAGACTTGTTAAAAAGACCGTGAATTTTGATTATTCAGAGGTTTATCATTTTTACTTCGGAGATGAGTTCGGGACACCGGGAACTATTATGACAACTTTTCCGTATGGAAAAGGTTTGGTAAACGGCAGACATGGAAAAGGAATGCTGAATACAACTGCTTTCTCTGTAGCAATGGGCGGGTTGGATTATTGGCTGGAAAGACTGGATCGGTTTGGGATTCCCTATAAACAACCTCAGGAGCGTTTCTCGGGGGAAGTGTTTATTTATCTGGAAGACTATGATGGGCTGGGGCTTGAGCTTGTATTCAATACAAAAGATCCGCGAAAAGGCTACAGTAAGGAAACTATTCCTGCAGACTATGCTATAAAAGGAATTCATCATGTAGAAATTTGGTTAGCATCCTATGAACGTACGGCTGCATTACTCACAACACAGATGGATCATGTACTTGTTTCTGAAAGTTCCGACCGTTTCAGATTTGCAACCGAAAATGCTCCCGGAAAGTATGTAGACTTATTGTGTACACCAGCAGCATTAAAAGGTCTTGCAGGAAGGGGAACAGTGCACCATGTTGCTTTTGCTACACCAGATGCTGAATCTCAACTGGAAATGATGGATAAACTGGACCGATTTGGTCTGGAACATACAGAGGTAAAAGACAGGAAATATTTTACTTCTGTGTATTTTAAAGAACCGGGAGGTGTTTTATTTGAAATTGCAACCTCCGGACCCGGATTTTCTGTAGATGAAGAATTGGCTTCTTTGGGAGAGAATTTAATGCTGCCAAAGCAGTTTGAAAAAGAAAGGGCACATTTAGAAGAAGTATTACCCCAATTTGTTTACCCAGTAGAAAAATTTAAATAAGATAATGAAGCATATTCTTGATATAAAAACAGCCGGAGCTCCTTTAGAGCGGGCTGAGAAAGCACTTATCATGATTCATGGACGAGGCGGAAGTGCCCAGGATATATTGAGCCTGGCATCCCATCTTCATGTAGATAATTATGCATTGGTGGCGCCACAGGCTACTCATCAGACGTGGTATCCTTATTCATTTATGGCACCCGTAGAACAAAACGAACCCTGGCTATCCTCGGCAATTGATATAGTGTCGAAAACTGTTGAAAAAGTTCAGAAAGAAGGTATAAAGCCAGAGAATATATACTTCTTTGGTTTCTCCCAGGGGGCTTGTCTTACGTTAGAGTTTTTAGCACGCAATGCTCAGAGATTTGGTGGTGCAGCAGCAATTATTGGTGGAGTTATCGGCGATAAAATTAATAGAGATCATTATAAAGGAAATTTTGAAAATACCCCTGTGTTGATAGCGACAAGCAATCCTGATTTTCATGTTCCTGTAGAAAGAGTATATGCGACAACAAATATTCTGAAGGAGATGGGAGCTGACGTTACCGAGAAAGTCTATCCTAATTTTGGGCACTCCATTAATCAGGAAGAATTAGAATTGGCCAATACACTAATTTTTAAATAGGTGATAAAGCTATACCCAAAAAGTAAATTATTGTTTTAATAGATTTCAGAGAACAGTAGTATATGAGAGTAACCCGTATATACAATGATAGTAATGGTGACTCCCATTTTGAAGATGTAGTTGTTGCTTTATCCGATTATGGAAGCATTGGCTTTTTATCTCAGAATATTAAAGTCAGTCAGTTACAATTTAGAAAAGTATCGCCTGAATATGACTATGATTTTCATTGCGCTCCGCAGAAACAATATATTGTATTACTGGATGGCGGGGTAGAGATTGAAACATCTTTAGGACAGAAGAGAGTTTTTCAGTCAGGAGAAGTCTTATGGGTAGAGGATACGATAGGAAAAGGACACAAAACCAAAAATCTGGAACACAAAGAGAGAACATCTTTGTTTATACATATTGATTGAGTTTGGAATAATAAATAAAAAATAAAATGCACGAGAATTTACTTTTAGTTCTGGGACTATTGGTTGTGGTTATGTTATTGGTTATGCTGGCTCAGAAAATTAAGATAGCATATCCTATATTTCTGGTTTTGGCAGGTTTGGGGATCAGTTTTATTCCCGGAATACCCGGACTTAAGCTCGATCCCGAGATTATATTTTTAATCTTTTTACCACCAATACTTTATGAGGCTGCATGGTATACTTCCTGGAATGATTTCTGGAAATGGAAACGGCCTATATCTTTACTGGCATTTGGATTGGTATTTTTAACCTCTGTAATTGTTGCCTATGCCTCCCAAATGATTATTCCTGGATTTACGCTGGCATTGGGCTTTCTGTTGGGGGGGATTATTTCGCCTCCGGATGCTATTGCTGCAACAACAGTGCTGAAAGGGATGAAAGTTCCTAAAAGAACATTGGCGATATTGGAGGGAGAAAGCCTTGTGAATGACGCATCTTCACTCATTGTTTTTCGTTTTGCATTGGCAGCCATTCTTACAAGTACCTTTTCGATGCAGGAAGCCACAGGGCAATTCTTTATTGTAGCCGGTATGGGAATTATTGCAGGGATATTGGGGGCACATATATTTTATGCAATTCACAGATTTCTGCCAACAACTCCGGCTATAGATGCAGCACTTACGGTTATCACACCTTACGTACTATATTTAGTAGCAGAGCATTTTCATTTTTCAGGAGTAATGGCAGTCGTTAGCGGTGGACTTTTCATGTCATTCAGAGCCCATGAAATGTTTAAAACCGGAAGTACAAGAATAAATATGACAGGAGTATGGAATACGCTTATCTTTACGATGAATGCTCTTGTATTTATTTTAATAGGATTAGAGCTTCCGGAAATCATTAAAGGATTGGGCCAGACTTCTATTGTTCAGGGAATCCAGTATGGAGTGTTAATCAGTCTGATTATCATTATAGTCCGTATACTATGGATTTATCCTGTGGCGCACATTCCGCGCTGGCTAAGTAAGAACATTAAAAAAGATCCCTCACCAGGGTGGAAAAATCCACTTATTATTGGCTGGGCAGGAATGCGGGGCGTTGTATCTCTGGCCACAGCACTGTCTATTCCGGTGTTGATGAATGATGGTACTGCTTTTCCGTTCCGAAGTCTTATTATATTCATAACCTTCGTTGTCATCTTTATAACGCTTGTATTTCAGGGGCTGACATTACCACTCATTATAAAGCTAACGAAAATTGGAGAGCTGGATGCAATCCTTCCTTCACACGAACAGCAGGCAGGTATCCAAATAAGATTAGATACTGCTGCAATCAATATGCTGGATAATAAGTATGAAGAAGAAATGCAGCATAATAATCTTGTAAGAGACTTTAAAGAGCATCTTGAAAATGATTCTAAGATGCATGAAAAACACTTAAGTTCATTAGAAGTTTGCAGTAACAGACAAAAGGATTTAAAGGTATATCATGAAGTAGTTTTGGATATTTATGCCATGCAGCGTAAAGAGCTTTTCAAAATGAAAAGAGAAAAACTGTTCAGTGATGATGAAATCAGAAAGGCAGAATCACAGCTTGATCTGAATGAATTAAAAATAACAGGAAATAAACATTTGTAAAACACCTTGGATAACCAACATATAAAAATGAAAACATTAAATTTTTTAGTTATCGGAAAGAACCAGGAAATTCTGGATGTTTTAAAGAGACTTATCGAAAATAATGAGGGATGGAATGCAGAAATACTTTTCGATGAAGAGGCATCATATGAGTCTCTGAAAACTAATGATATAGATGTTCTCCTTCTGAGCTCAGGCTTGGACTCGGAATATGAACAGGAAATAAAAAAATACACATTATCTTTAGGCAAAGATATTAAAGTGATAGACCACTACGGAGGCGGAAGCGGACTACTTAAAAATGAAGTATACAGCCTTTTTCCGGATCTGAATTCTTAAAATTTTAAATTATGTTTGAGAAAATTATTGAAAATGTAACCAGATGTATTGAGCTTACTGAAGAGGAAAAGCAAAGTTTTACAGATCTTCTGGACTGTAAAGCCATACCCGCTAAAACCATTTTGCTTCGCGAGGGCGAGATCTGCCAGTTTGAAGGTTATATTCATAAAGGCTGTATTAGAACCTATTATATAGATGAAAATGGTTTTGAAGTAACATTATATTTTGCGGTTGAAGACTGGTGGGTAAGTGATATCGCATCTTTTCATGAACAAAAACCTTCCCGCCTTTATATAGAAGCATTGGAAGACTCTGAAATATATATGCTGACACCGCAAACGAAAGACATACTTTTGGAATCAATTCCCAAGTTTGAGAGGGTTTTCAGGATGTTGGTGCAAAGGAATCTGACAACACTTCAGAACCGCCTGGTTAATACTATATCTAAACCGGCAACCGAACGGTATCTGGACTTTATAAAAGTATATCCGTCTATTCCTCAGCGGGTTCCTCAGTATTATATAGCTTCTTATTTAGGAGTTTCAAAAGAATTTGTAAGTACCATCAGAAAAAGACTTTCCAATAAATAACATTGCTGTTTTTTATTTATTGCCAGGTAGCTATGCTATCTGGCAATTTTTTTTGTACTCCAAATCATTTATTAAACTAGTTAAATGGAATTGGTTTTTGATGAGTATAATTTTGACCTATCAAAAAACAATACTAATGGACAGAAAAGATTTCATAAAAAAAGGTTTGCTTGGTACAGGCATTTTTGCAGCGTCTGCTGCTCTGGGAAATCTCCTTAAAAATGATATTGATGAGATTGAACCATTAAAGCCTATTGGTTTTAATCATCTGCCAAGTGACAACTCCAAAATAAAAGACAATTCAGTATTGCACAAGGCAGATTCCCGAGGTGTTGCGGATCATGGCTGGTTATTAAGTCATCACACCTTCAGCTTTGCAAATTATCATAATCCTGAGCGTATGCATTTCGGTGTATTAAGGGTACTGAATGATGATAAAGTAGAAGGCGGGAGAGGTTTTGGAACCCATCCACACGACAACATGGAAATTATAAGTATTCCGTTGGAGGGAGACCTGGAGCACAAAGACAGTATGGGAAATCTTGCGGTTATTAAAAGCGGCGATGTACAGGTGATGAGTGCCGGGACCGGAATTATGCATAGTGAATTCAACAAGAACAATGACCAGTTGGTAAAATTCCTACAGATATGGGTATATCCTAAAAAAAGAAATGTAGTACCAAGATATGATCAGATTTCTCTCAATATAAATGACCGTTATAATAAGTTTCAGCAAATTCTGTCTCCTGATCCGAATGACGAAGGTGTATGGATTCATCAGGATGCATGGTTTCATATGGGAGCATTTGACAAGGGATTTATATCAGAATATCAGCTTAAGAAAGAAGGTAACGGTATATATGCTTTCATTATAAAAGGAAGTGCTGTAATAGAAGAAACAGAACTTCATGAAAAAGACGGTTTTGGAATATGGAATGTTTCCAAACTTCAAATAAAAGCATCAGAGCAGGGAACAGAAATCCTATTGATGGAGGTTCCGATGACGCTGTCCTAAATAATCTATAAACAATATAACAACTAATTTTTTAAAATGGCAAAATCAATTTGGGCAATAGACCCTACACATTCAGAAATTGGCTTTAAAGTAAAGCATATGATGTTTACTAATGTTTCAGGGAAATTCGAAGAAATTTATGTGAACCTTGAAAACGAAGATGATCATTTTGAAACTTCAGATATTACATTTTCAGCTGAGGTTAATTCTGTAAATACCGGAAATCTGGACAGAGATAACCACTTAAGAAGTGCTGATTTCTTTGATGCTGAGCACTATCCAAAAATTACTTTTAAATCCACAGCAGTTAAAAAAATAAACGAAGGTGAATTTCAGATTCTTGGTGATCTGACTATTAAAAATGTTGCCCAGAGTATAGCATTAGATGCTGAGTATAGCGGGCTGATGAAAGATCCGTGGGGAAATACAAAAACGGGACTTTCTATTAATGGTAAAATTAACAGAAAAGATTTTGGACTAACCTGGAACACTTCATTGGAAACAGGTGGTGTACTGGTTGGAGAGGAAATAAAATTAACAGCTGAAATACAGCTTATCAAACAATAAATTATAGTAATACACTAACTAAATACTTTAAAGATGAAAAAAACAATCTTATCTTTTGTACTAGGGCTAATATCACTAAGCGTTTCAGCTCAAAAGCCAAGCCCGGCATTATTAACACCTACTAACCATGCTTTGGTTCTAATCGATCATGAAAGCCAGATGGCTTTTGCAACAAAGAGTATTACAACCGAAGAACTGAGAAATAATGTTGCACTTACAGCTGGAGCTTCTAAAATATTCAATGTTCCGACTGTTGTAACAACTGTTGCCGAAAAATCTTTCAGTGGTCCGGTTTTCCCTGAGATCTCTGAGTTCTATCCGGAGCCTTACATCGATCGTACAACAATGAATACCTGGGAAGACGTTAATGCTTATAAAGCTATTACCGGAAAAGGTAAAAAGAAGCTTGTTTTTGCAGGACTATGGACAAGTGTATGTATTGTAGGACCGGTACTTTCTGCAATTAATGATGGTTATGATGTTTATGTAGTAACAGATGCTTCTGGAGATGTTTCTAAAGAAGCGCATGATCAGGCGGTAACACGTATGGTTCAGGCTGGAGCACATCCGGTTACAGCAACACAGTATATTCTGGAATTGCAAAGAGACTGGGCAAGACAGGAAACTTATAAAGCAGTTACCGATTTAGTGAAAAAATACGGTGGTGCTTATGGTTTAGGAATGCAGTATGCACACGACATGTTAAAACACTAATCTAATCTGAAGGCAGGCTAATTGCCTGCCTTCTTAAAACTGTTTTATTATGAAATCATTAAACAGAATTGTTCTTTCATTATTAATGATTAGTGGAAGTGTTATAAAAGCACAAAAAGCAGATATCATTGTTACGAATGGAAAAATTACAACTTTAGACGGAAGAAATCCAGAAGTACAGGCGGTGGCCATTTCCGGAAATAAAATTTTGCAAACCGGAACAAATGCTCAAATACTAAAACTAAAATCCACAAATACAAAATTAATAGATGCGAAAGGTAAACGGATTATTCCGGGATTATTCGACAGTCATTTGCATGTGATTCGCGGTGGACGTTTTTATAATACAGAATTGCGTTGGGATGGTGTCACTTCATTAAAGAAGGCGTTACAAATGCTTAAGGAACAGGCAGCCCGTACACCCAAAGGCCAGTGGGTACGTGTTGTCGGTGGTTGGAATGAATATCAGTTTGAAGAAAAGCGTCTTCCAACCCTTCAGGAAATAAATGAGGCGACTGGAGATGTTCCAACATTTATACTATATCTGTATGCAAAAGCATGGTTGAATAAAGCCGGATTAAAAGAGCTGAAGATTACAGCTGATACAGCTAACCCTATACAGGGATTGATAGAAAAGGATACTAATGGAGATCCGACCGGGTTATTGGTTGCAGAACCTAATGCATTTATTCTGTATTCAACTCTGGCAAAATTGCCTGAACTTTCACATGAGGAAAAAATAAATTCCACTTTACAGTATATGACTGAGCTTAATCATTTAGGGGTTACTGCGGTAATGGATGCAGGTGGAGGATTTCAAAATTTTCCGGATGATTACGGGATTACCGATGAATTAAATAAACAAGGAAAAATTACCGTGAGACTGCCTTATTATTTATTTGCTCAGAAAAAAGGAACCGAACTGGCAGACTATACAAAATGGACTGGAATGGTAGATATAGATCATCACACTTCGAATGGACATAATGAAGTTGATTACTATGTAAATGGCGGTGGTGAAAATTTGGTTGCTGACGCTGCGGATTTCGAGAATTTTTTATTCCCACGCCCTGAGTTACCGGTTACTATGGAGAAAAATATGAAAGAAGTCCTGAGTTTACTGGTGAAAAAGCGTTGGCCATTTCGTATACATGCTACTTATAATGAAAGTATTTCCAGAGATCTGGATGTAATAGAAGCGGTGAATAAAGAAACACCTCTAAACGGATTACCATGGCTGTTTGATCATGCTGAAACGATAAGTGAGGAGAATATGCAGCGTATAAAAGCATTGGGAGGAGGTATCGCAATTCAGCACAGAATGGCATACCAGGGTGAGAGCTTTATTCACCGCTATGGCAAGAAAACAGCTTTGGCTGCACCTCCGGTAAAACGTATGTTGGAGCTTGGAATTCCTGTAGGACTTGGAACTGATGGTACACGTGTAGCCAGTTACAACCCGTGGGTAGCATTATACTGGATTACTTCCGGCAAAACCGTTGGCGGAGCTCAGGTTATGGCTAAAGAAAATACACTGGACAGAAAAAAAGCATTAGAACTCTTTACCTATGGTGGCTACAGCCTTATTAAAAATACTGATAAAGGTAAAATCCAAAAAGGTTTCTTCGCAGATCTGGTGATTCTGGATCAGGATTATTTCAGTGTTGAAGAATCTGAGATTAAGAACATAACAGCTAAGCTGACAATTGTGGATGGTAAAATAGTATATGGTGATACTGACTATAAAGCTATTGCACCTAAAGTACTGGAAGTTATTCCGGAGTGGTCTCCTGTCAAGTATTTTGGAGGCTATCAAAAAAACTAGAATATAAAAAGACAATAACCCAATCTATTATTTTATTATGAAACCAGCACAAAGCTTATTAACACCGGACAATCACACTCTGGTACTTATCGATTTCGAGGGACAAATGGCTTTTGCCACCAATAGTCATTCCATGCAGGAATTACGTCAGAATACCGGACTTATCAGTGGGGGATCAAAAGTTTTTGGAGTGCCTACAATTGTAACTACAGTAGGTGAACATCATTTTGCAGGGCCTGTATTTCCGGAAATTTTGGAGTACTATCCAAAAGAAGAATATGAATATATTGACCGCACATCCATGAATACATGGGAAGATGAAGCTGCGTATAAAGCAATTGTCCAGCCCGGAAAAAAGAAAATTGTAATGGCGGGATTATGGACAAGTGTGTGTATTGTATACCCTGCATTATCTGCCATCGAGGAAGGATATGAAGTATATGTAATTGCGGATGCCTGTGGAGATGTAACCATGGAGGCACATAACAGAGCTATGGAGAGAATGGTTCAGGCAGGAGTACAGCCTATTACTTCGGTACAGTATGTTTTGGAGCTTCAGCGGGATTGGGCCAGACCAACAGGCGGGGCTGTATCCAGACTTATGAAAAAATATGCAGGAACGTATGGAATCGGAATGCAGTATGCTGAAGGCATGCTCAGACATTAGAAAAAAAACACAATGAAAAATATTTTACGAAAGTTAATCTATACTCAGCCTTTGGGTAATAGTTTTGATTTAGGCATGCTTATATTCAGGGTTTTGCTATCTGTAGAACTAATCTATGCACATGGATTAAAGAAAATCGGAATCGGAGTGGGAGAAGCGGAGATAGTACCTAATCCTTTAGGACTTCCCGATGTTTTTAATAGTCTTTTTGCTGACGCTGCCAATCTTATATTTCCATTGTTTGTTATAATGGGTTTAATGACCAGATTGGCTGTATTACCTATTCTGGCTGTAACGCTTACCGGTTATTTTGTGTTGCATTTTCATGATGCTCCGCTTATAAAGGATACTCCTTATATGTATAGTTTGTCCTATTTACTTATTTTATTTTTTGGTGCCGGAAAGTATTCTTTGGATTATCTGATTGAAAGAAAAATGGTGACAAAATAGAAATTTGATTTAGAGAAGACGAAATTAAACTAGTTAAATCAATAAAGATAATAACCGGAATAAATTTGTTGTCATTATTAAACAATAGCACTAAAAACAGACTAATACCTATATGAGACTACTGTTAATTCTTTTGTTACTATTTTCAGCATATGCTTTCTCACAGGACTTTCCGGCGTTTAAGCTGATGCGGTATGATGAAGATTATTCTTTTCTTAAAGATTCAGCCCGCAGTTTTTATAATTCTGTAAAATATATGTCAGTGACTAAGGATAAAAAAGTCTTTCTCTCCTTAGGTGGTGAGGCCAGAGCCGAGTTTGTAGATTTTAACAACGAGGATTGGGGGCGTCTGGGTATAGGAAGTAATCCCTTTTTGCTCCAAAGATATAGTATTCATGCAGATCTGCATCTTGGAAAGCGTGTCAGAATCTTTGGACAATTACGCAGTGCGTGGGAATCCGGGCGTAAAAACGGTCCCCGCGTTATAGATGAAGATCACCTGAATATACAAAACCTGTTTATAGATGTAGACCTTATTAAGAATCAGAAATCCAGTCTTACTTTAAGAGCCGGAAGACAGGAAATGAATTATGGCAGCGGCAGACTAATTTCTGTGCGGGAAGGCCCTAATTTAAGATTGTATTTTGATGGTGCAAAGCTGATGTATAAAAAAGGTAATTTTAGTTCCGATGCGTTTGTAATGGCAGACAGCAGAGTAGGGACCGGAGCTTTTGATAATCATTCTACAAAGAAAATAAATCTGTGGGGAAGTTATAATACCTTTATTTTTCCTAGAAATGGAAATTTAGAATTATATTACATTGGAATTCATAGAGATAATGTAGCTTTTGAAGATGGACTTTCTGATGAAAACAGACATACAGCAGGAGCACGATTCTGGAGATATGGCGGGGGATTTATTTATAATATAGAGGCCGCATATCAGTTTGGCAGGTTTGGGAAGGGTAATATTAGTGCCTGGACCGGATCAGTAGATATAGGTTATATGTTCGAGAATATTAAAGGAAAGCCTACAATCAATTTAAGGAATGATTATATATCAGGTGATTCGCAGAAAGGTGACGGCAAATTGCAAACTTTTAATCCAATATATCCCAAAGGCGGTTATTTTGGTTTTAGCCCACAGATAGGCCCTGTAAACCTTATTGATATACATCCTTACGCAACTTATAATATTACCGATAATATGACTGCCCAGGCAGATGTAGTACTCAATTGGAGATATTCCCTTCAGGATGGGATTTACAGGCCGAGTGGCAGTCTGAATCTGCCTTCTTCTAATTCTCAAAAGAGATATATAGGAACGGCCTTCTTAGGAAGTATAACTTATAACATTAACCGATTCCTGAGTTCAACTACGGGAGTACAATATTTTAAAACCGGCGGTTTCATCAATGATGTGGTTCCGGATCATAAAGACGGATTATTTATTAACACAAAACTTGTATTCAAATTTTAAACAATTATTTTATGAAAACTATAGAATTCAGAGGCCTGAAAAAATCTTTAATGATTTTTGGTTTCTCATTAATGACAACAGTAAGTTTTGCTCAGCAAACAACCACTTCAAATTCATCAGCAACTCCTACAGCTATTGGAACAACCAAAACATGGGGAAGTATAGACGGAGTACAAATGATAGGAATGGTGCAGGGACCTTCCGCTGCAAATGCAGAATTACAGATAGCCTGTGTATTCGAATATACCGAAGGTGATATTTTTGTTTCTCCGCCTGCGCTACCGGCAGCACTTAACGGATTGGTGCATTTGGATGAAGCCCTTAAAGGAAAGCTTACAGAAATCCGCAAAACCGGAGAGTTTAAAGGACATGCATTGGAAACACTTTTACTGACGCCTCCTACAAAGACTCTTGGAGCCAGAAAGTTATTATTAATAGGATTGGGTGACCGCAATAAATTTACACCGGAATTAATGATATCAGTTGGTGAAATTGCAACCCGCGAAGCATTGAAATTAGGTGTGAGCAACTTTGCATTTGCCAGTGATCTTAAAGATGCCGGAATAGATTCTCCAACAGCTCTGGTTGCCGGAAATGTGGTAAGAGGGGTCGTTAATGAATACCGGACTCAGAATATTCTGAAATCACAGAAATTAACTACTTTCAAACCTCTGAATAAAGTATTCTTACTGGCAGGACCTTCTTTTTTTACAGTTGCTGGCGGTGGGATAGCTGAAGCGATTGCACAGTATAAAAACTAAACTAAAAAAGCAGGAGAAAACTCCTGCTTTTTTTATACTGATTATAATTTTTTTATAATTTGTCCTTTTTTATCAAGCAAAACCTTTTTATTTTGGAAGGTTATTGCTTGCCTTATATCCTTTTTAAAGGGAATTATCTTTTTAAATCTTTGACCAGCTTTATTGATATAACCTGATTCGGTTACATTTCCACCCCAATTCCAGTGTACATCTGTTAGAGAACCTCCCTCTCGGGCAATCTGTGAAGCAGTTTTTCCATTGTCATAAATTCTTTCTCCACCTATAGAATATTCTGCTAATCCGTCTTTAAAAGGTGTTACAAAATCAAACTGAGCACTAATAATCTTTTCTCTGCTAAGATTGGCAAAACCAATTTTTTTCCCTTCAGTATATCTGAATAGACCTTCCTCTACATAGTCAGGTCCGTTATCGTAGATATAAGGTATTAAAATAATACTTCCATTTTTACTTATTCCTGTCCATCCTTCTTTTGAATCCAGTACAATTGCCATTTTACAGAGATCGTCAGAATAAGCTGAGATAAACTTCGCAGGGATTTTTATTACATTATTATGGTTTTTATAACCATATAATGCTGTTCCCGAGGCTGAATCTGA
Source organism: Elizabethkingia miricola (assembly GCF_001675285.1). GTDB lineage: Bacteria > Bacteroidota > Bacteroidia > Flavobacteriales > Weeksellaceae > Elizabethkingia > Elizabethkingia miricola. The sequence goes on along the minus strand of NZ_LSGQ01000032.1, from coordinate 114,861 downwards.
GAATATTCTATAGCACTCATTTCTATCCTGAGCTGCACAAAAGATTATAGGTATAAAAAGGGTAATAAAAAGAAAACGAAAATTCATAGCAGATATGTGTTAGTACCAAATATATAAATTTTGTTATTATTTTTTAGATTCTTGTTCAAAGCTGTAAAATCTTACCCGGTCGATTTCCATTTCAACAGGTAGTTGTTTAGGATCTACTTTACCAACCCAGGAGCCTCCAAGCTGCATATCCAGCAACAGGTAATATTTGTGATCTGTAAAAGGAAATTGCCCCTGTTTATCTGTTTTTATGCGGGGATAAGAAAATGTTCTATGGCCGTTGATAAAGAAGACCAGGCTGTCACTGTGTAACTCCACTGCATAAGTGTTGAAAGAGTCTGGTTTTATTTTTCCGGTACTTCCGTGTTTCGGATTATTTTTTATGTTAAGTCTGTGTGTATAGTAACTGTGAACAGTCTGGTAGGCAATGCTGTCATGATTTAGTCTTTCCATAATATCTACTTCACCACCCTCAGGCCATTTGCCATTCTGGGCTAGCAACCAGAAGGCCGGCCAGGCTCCTTTTGCAGCATTTAGTTTAGCCCTCACTTCCCAGCGTCCTAATCCAAAAGCAACCTTATCTTTAGTGTAAATGCCACCCGTAAGAAATTTTGCGGTATCCTGAGATAGATTGGTATTATTAATTCCGCGGAGTATTAGTTTTTCATTTCTCATATCATAACATTTCTCATCGTTACTCATATGTCTGTCCCAGTCAGAAGTTCCTCTGGGAATCTTGCTCCAGTATTTGGCATTGAATGCTTTTTTACCGTTAAAATTATCCTGCCAGACAAGTTTCCCTTTGTGGTACTGATTGCTGACTGAGCATGAGTATAGAAAGAGGAACAGAGGGAAGAGCAGAAATATACGGAGCATATTTCTGGTTGAAAGTTGATTTTTCATGATAGGTTGTTATTAGTTTTGTTTTATGGAATATAAAGATAGAAAATACCAGGCAGAGTGGTGTGAATAAAAGTATCCATTAATTTATAGTGATTTTATAGGACTAAAGAAGATCAAAAATATTCTCGATAAACTATATTCATATATAAATACAATTTGTTATCATTGTATTTACGATATCATAATATAATAGAGATTCAGAAATGGTTAAAAAAAGTTTTTTATTGATTTTGCTTTCAATATATTTTGTTTGTTTAAGTCAAAAAAATGATAAAATTAATATGGCTAAAATAGACACTACTGAAGTCATTCCAATAGGAGGAATTAAGCAGTTCATTAGTATAAAAGGCAATAACAAAGAAAAACCGATTCTTCTATTTTTGCATGGTGGGCCTGGTACATCATTAGTTGCTGTTTCTGAAAAATTTACAGATAAGCTGAAGGATGAATTTGTGGTTATAAACTGGGATCAGAGAGAAACCGGGGAAACATTAAAACTAAATTCAACGCAACAGGATCTGACTCCTGAACTTCTAAAAAATGATGCTTATGAAGTTGTCAATTACCTTTTAAAAAGATTTAAGCGAGAAAAACTGTTTTTAGCGTCTCACTCATGGGGATCAGTTCTTGGTTTTGATATTGCTAAAAATCATCCCGAATTATTATATGCCTATATTCCGATAAGTGCAATTGTCGATATAAATAAATCGTCAGAATTAACAGTAGATATGCTGAAAAAATGGGCTGTTAAAACTAATAATGTGGCAGCAACGGAAGAACTTAATCTGATAAATATTCCTTTTACAAAGCCTGATGATTTATTCTATTCCCAGAAATGGTTATTTATTCATAACGGAGTAGATTTTGCTAAAAAAGAAGATTTTAAACCTACTTATCACAAATGGCTGGCAATCTGGTTCCCGATGTGGAAAAAATCTGTAGAAGGAAGTCTTTTTAATACACTTCCTGAAATTGATACTCCGGTATATTTTATTGAAGGAAACGGAGATAAACAGAAATCACATTATCTTGTTGAAGATTACTATAAATTTGTTAAAGCACCGAAAAAGGGAATGTTCTGGATGAAAAAATCAGGGCATACCATTTTTAATACAGAACCAGATAAATTACAAAAAGTAATCATTGAGAAGATAAAGCCGGCAGTATTTGTCCAGTAAATGGTTTTATTTACATTATCATGTACCTTTATTCAGGTTTATAAATTCTGATTTATGAAAGAAATAATTTCTGCTGAGCTAATAGAAAAATGGTTGAATGGCTGGTCCGTATCCAGAGGAGTACCATTACCTGTTAAATATAAATCCGGATTTAAAGTAGATGTGGGCTGGGAAGAGCAAAAAAGTCGCTATGTTTTCCCTGTTCTGAATGAAGACTTAATTCATTTGGCAGAATCGATTAATGAGCCGTGGGTTTTTCTTAAAGTCTGCGCTCCATGCAACGAGCTTACACAAATATTGCCTGATCGATGGGCCATTCAGCCTCAAGGCTATCTGATGATGAGCGAAAATAACCCTGAGAAGTTTGAAAACCGAATACTGGCAGACGGCTATAGTATGGAAACTGAAATTTCTGATGATGGAGTTTATCTCATTAAGCTTAAAGATAAAAATAACGGGCTAGCTTCTTCTGGCAGAGTTGTATGTACTGATGGTTGGGCTATATATGACCGAATAGAAACCAGTCAGTTTCACCAAAGAAAAGGATTGGGAAGTTATTTATTTGCTGAACTTCAGAAAGTAGCAGAAAGAAAAGGGATTGCCAACAATATTCTTGTTGCTACAGAACAGGGGCGTTTATTATACGAATCTTTAGGTTGGAAGGTAGTAAGCCTGTATACCTCTGTTGTTATTGTTCCTTAAAAAACATTTACTTAAGCTGAATTTTACATTATCATAAATAAAATATCTTTATTAAGAATAGAAACATAATACAGGTACAATTGGTGTAATGCTATTTTTTATATGTTTATTATTTGTTTTTTCTTTATAATTGCTTTCGGATATTTCAGGCTAATAATTCTGAATATTCCGAGCTACACACAATGATTTATGATGAAAAACCTTTACTTACTAGTAGTGCTACTGCTTTTTCCTCAGTTCGTATTTTGTCAGAACTTAAATGAGAGGTATAATGAATTAAGAAAAGAAGTAAACAATTCTCCTGATAATGTCATAAAAGAAAGCAAAATATTAAAAGAGAAAGCTTTAAAGACTAATACATTCGATATTGTATCAAAGGCTGACTATATTACAAGTTTTGCATTTTATTTAAAAGGAAGTCCTGATTCCTGTATTTATTATGCTAATGCCGCTATTGAATCTGCTAAAAGGAATAATTACAATGTAGGAGAGGCGCTGGGGTTGAGGATTCTTGGAACGCAGTATGCTAAGATGGGACTGTTGGACAAATCCAGAGAATTGCTTGATCAGGCACTTGTTTTGGTTTCGAAGCAGCAAAATGATGAGGCTTATGAAATTAAAGGCGGAATTTATGCTTCTTTACTTGTGCTAATGGATAACAATAAGGAACTGGATAAAAAGATTACCGTTGCCCAAAAAGCCATTAATAGTTATTTGAAAGTAAGTAACGAAATTTCCAGAAAAGAATTACTGCCTTCAGCATATACGAACCTAAGTTATCTGTACTCCAAAACCAAGAAATACGATTCGGCTTATGTATACTCACAAAAAGCTTTGGAGTTTATTAATATTAACGATACTTATAAACTGGCTTTTACTTATCATGATATTGGTTATCTTTTAGCGGCACAGGGAAAATACTCTGAAGCTATCGAGCAGTATAAGAAAGCTTTAAGCTATTGCAAGGGAGAAAGTTTTTATGATAAAAAACTGGAGATTTTAAAAGGTCTTTCTGAGGCCTATGGAAATGCAGGAGATAGCAAAAATGCACTTTATTATTTACAGCAGTACCAAAGATTATATCTAAACGGAACTCAGAAAAACCAACATGCTGTAAATGAAATATACAATACGGCCAGTAAACCTGCTCTTATCAGAATAACTCCGATTTTAATAACAACAGCATGTATTGCTTTTGGATTGGTTGTCATTTATTTCTTTTTAATTTATAAAAAGAAGTCTGAAAAAATAAACAGTTCACAAGAAGAAAAAAAAGAGCCTCTGCAGATTGATGTTAATATAAGTACAGGAACAGAAGAAAAAATTCTTTACAATCTCAACGAATTTGAAAAGCAGGAAGCTTTCATAGATAAAGAAACTTCTTTATATAGTGTTGCCAACAAATTCCAGTGTAATACAAAATACTTATCACTTGTTATAAAGAGACATAAAAATAAATCATTTGTTCAGTATATCAACGATCTTAGAATACAGTATGTTATTAATAAACTGAAAACAGATCCCAACTTTAGTAAATTTAAAATCTATTATCTGGCAGAACTCTCCGGATTTTCTTCACAAAGAGCTTTTACATCTGCATTTATCAATAATACTCAAATGAAGCCCTTGGAATATATAAAGAAATATTATTCTAAAGAGTAAGAGTCTGTTTAAATTTTATAGTTAATACTTCTTCGATAATTCGTCAGGCTCATTACAGGCTTAGCTCAGAGTCACATTGTTTATCTAAAATATCTTTCTTTATAGGTGTCAGACTGAGCCTGTCGAAGTCTAGATTATTTTTGAGTTAAAATCTAAATAGGCTCTAAAGGAAGACTTTAAGAGATATTTTGTCAGATCAAATTGCTCTTTTCAATATGAAATCATAGGATTATTTTGATTCCTGGTGTAGAATTTCTGAAAATGGCTCCCCATTTTAATAAAATACACCCTGATTAAGTTGTTTCTGCAATGTGTTTATTTTTAGCGCGTTGTATTTTTGTTTAGGTTCGTTTTTCTGAAAATGAACCTTTTTTTTTGTTGTTATTTCCTTTATTGTCTGTTCCTTTTCTTTTAGGATGATACATGAATTTTCATATTTGTGAATAAATTTTTACGACCACAGTTCCTAATTCACATGGACAGGAATTTATTAATAGACAAATAAAAATTTTAAGACACAAACAAAGATGGAAAAAACAAAAAGAGATGAAATGTTATTTCATGGAAAAAAGCACGTGTATATACCACCTGTATTTGAAATTGTTTTGGTTGAAATGGAAGCCGGAATATCTGCTACATCTGCACTAATAAAACCTGATACTACTGTACAAACAGATTGGGAAGGGACAGATACCCAAACCGGGGAAATTATTTGGGAATAACCTTCTTTTATCATTAGAGCTTGTTTACAGAGCGTTAATGGTATTCCCATGCTTTAAAAACATTTTATCTAAAAAACAAACAAATATGAAAACAGAAAATTTTAAAAGTTTAAGTATAACTTTATTATTAGTACTATTATCTTCCTGTAGAAGTAACGATACAGACAATACTTTAAATCCTGATTCTAAAGCTAATACTGCTATAAAAATTAATCTATTGAGTTCTGATTTTGAAGGAGCTGCAGAACCAGCGTTTACAGCATCAATTGGAAAAGGAAGTATAGGAGCTTCTAATGCCGTACAAACCCAGATTGCAATGATAGATCCAAGTACCTTTATTTCAACAGAAGTTACTCCGGTTTTTAATGGATTAAATACTCAGGCAGCTATGGGTGGTACAAAAGCAGCAGTGAGTGGCAATAATTTAGGAAATGGGATACAGTTTCGTGTTATTGCCTATAGAAGTGCATCCTCTACAAGCCCCGGAGCCTATGCTGCTCACAGAGATTATAGAGTGAACGGTGCTAATGTAGAGCTTGTTAATCCCGCAGAAGGTGATCTTTGGCTGGATAATAGTATTTCTTATGATATAGTAGCATACTCTTTTGCAACAGCTTCTTTACCTAATATTACTACTGAAAAAGGTAATATCAGCGGTGCTAAGGCCGATTATATCAATAATACTGATATGATGTATGTAAAGATGCTTAATCAGACATTTGCGAAAGGCAGTAATACACTTGGTATTATTCTTCGTCATAAAACAGCATTAATAGAGAAGGTAAACGTAAATATATTAGACTCTCAACTATCTTTTTCGGGAAGCGGTATAACGAACACTGTACTGACGATACCACATGCTAAAGATGGATCTATAGCTTTCAGCGGGGCTAATGCCGGAATCATCTCCGGACGTACTGACTATGAAAATAAGGTCATTAATCTAACGTCAATTGATGGTATTGCAAAATCTCAAAGTCAAACGCTAAATAATGTTTTAATTAATACCAATACCAGTATTGATAATAGTAAAACGGCTGTTTTTTCGGCTAATGTTACTATAACAGATAATACAAAAACGCCTGCAGTTACTAAAACACAGTCGATTAATTCCTCGTTTAAATTGCTTCCGGAGTATAAGCAAAATCTGAATGTTGAGATTAAAAAGTGTGGCGCGTATACAAGACCAAAAGGTGCCAGCCAGATGACCATTGAAAATAAAATCTGGCGTGAGTTTATGTGTAATGATCTTGGAGTGGATACCAGTGGTAACTTTAATCCATTTGACGTAAGCAGTTCCACTAATATTAAAAGGTTCCATGGAGCCAGATACGAGTGGGGAAGTAATGGATTGAGTAATCAGCAAAATATAAGATGGATTACTAAGGACGTAGATCAGGATACAAGGTATAATCCGGGATTAGCCTTCAATTCTCCGGGAGCTCCGGCAGGTAACCCCAATGGTGCCGGATGGAGAGGAATAGGATGGATTGCAGGAGGATTGTTCCCATGGACAGATACTTCTGCCGGAGCATCAACACTTCCTGCAAACTCGTGGACGACTAGTGGTAACGGAGGGGTAAACAATCCATGTCCTAGCGGCTACAGAATTCCTACTAAAGAAGAATGGACAGATGCAGCTAATGCCGGAGATGGATTTAATAAATTCACAAGAACAGGAAATGCGAGCGTTGATTTTGGAGATGAATATGGAAGAGGGCGTTGGTTGGGAAATGCATTATTTATTCCTTTCGGTGGTTATCGCCGCATTACTTCCACCAAAGTTCCGAGTTCTGCTCAAGGAGAATTGGCAGCTCGCCGCACAGAGAATGCATTTTACTGGACAAGTTCAAGAGATGAGAGTGGGGCGGATTTGGTTTACTTCTCTTCCATAACACCATCAGGAACTATCTCTTCCGGTACAACGCATCCTACACACGGGATGGCTGTTAGGTGTATAAAAGAATATAATTAATTATAAGCTAATTCCTTTGAAAACAAAGGAATAGTTTTTCATAAAACAATCTCATCATTTGTTTGTAAAACTGATATGTTTTACCGGTAGTTCCAAGAGCTACCGGTTTTAATTTATATACTTTTTATAAGTATAATTATTTAATCAGTGTTTTGGCCAGATTTCCCACTTCAATTAATTTTTCTTTCAAAGACTCATTCCATGGTAGTCCCAGAGTCAGGCGCATACAATTGTGGTATTGATCCTGGAGTGTAAATACACGCCCGGGGGCAATACAGATATTCTTTTTCATGGCCAGTTCAAACAGCTCGACGGTATTAATACCTTCCGTGAATTCCACCCATAAGGCAAGTCCCCCTTTAGGCTGGCTTATTTTAGTCCCTTCCGGAAAATATTGAGCAATAGTTTGTGCGTAGTTTAAATAGTTCTCCTGAAGTGTTTTACGAAGCTGCCACAAGTGCTTTTCGTATTTACCGCTTTTTAAGAAGCTGCCTACGCTTTCATTAATAATGGAATTGGAGCAAATAGAGTGTACCAGTTTTAATTTCATAATCTGGTCTTTGTATTTTCCCGGGGCAATCCATCCTACACGGTATCCCGCTGCAAGGGTTTTGGATATAGAGCTGCACCAAAGTACATTTCCTTCTGTATCAAAAGCTTTACAACAGCTAGGTCTTTTGTTGCCAAAATGAAGATCTCCGTATACATCGTCTTCCACAATAGGAATGTTATGCTTTGATAGAAGCTCCACAACAGCTTTTTTATTTTCATCAGGCATACAGCTACCTAAAGGAGTATTAAAATTTGGAATCAAGAGGCATATATCTATCTTGGAAACCAGTTTTTCCAGTTCATCAACCAAAAGTCCGGTTTCAGGGTGGGTCGGAAGTTCCAGTACTTTTAATCTCAGACTTATTGCCAGCTGCAATATTCCCGGATAGCAAGGGCTTTCTATCGCAATTGTATCTCCGGGCTTGGTAAGAGCCATCAAACAGAAAGATAAAGAATTCATGCCGCCGTTGGTTGTGATAATATCATCTTCATTTAAGTTTCCTCCCCAGTTAAGAGACCTGGCTGCAATCATACGGCGAAGTGTTACATTGCCTTGTAGAGATTCATAGGAGGTTCCGCCTCCTTTTAGAGTTCTTGTAGCCTGTATCACTTCCTTCTTCAGTTGGGGTAGTGGGATCAGTTCCCCGTCTGGTGCACCAATAGAGAAAAGTGTTAAATCTTCACGCCCAATATTTGTAAATACCTTATTAATAAGTTCATTGGGCTCATTACTGCTGGCTATAGGGGATGGCTTACTCGTCTCTGGAAGTGGTAAACGCAGGTATGGAAGCTGGCTCACAAAATATCCCGATTGAGGTACAGAGTAAATCAGAGACTGAGATTCCAGCTCCAGAAAAACTCTTTTAGCTGTGTTCATGCTTACGTTATGATTCTGGCATAAAGTCCTCACAGAGGGGAGTCTTTCACCTTCTTTCAAAACTCCATTTTTAATTTGAGCTGAAAGTTTATGTGTAATGGAGCTGTATAGGAAATCGTTTTTCATATTACAAATATATCTGTATCCATTGAAATTTCAAAAATTGAGACTGTATTTATTTTTTTGAACCTCATAATTTTGTTTTCAATAAAAATAACAACATGATGAGAGATACTGTAATATCTACTACACAAAATGACAATACAACAAAAGGCTGGGTTAATGGCTTTATAGGAGTCTTACTTTTCAGCGGTTCATTACCAGCGACGAAAGTTGCTGTTATGGATTTATCGCCATATTTTGTAACAGCAGCAAGAGCTTCCATAGCGGGAGTACTAGCACTACTGGTTTTGCTTATTTTTAAAGAAAAAAGACCCTCGAAACAGCAAATAGTTCCTATTATGCTCGTTTCCATCGGAGGTGTTGTCGGATTTCCGTTATTGTCTGCAATGGCCTTGCAACATTTTACCTCTGCCCATTCCATTGTATTTATAGGTTTATTACCATTAGCAACTGCTATATTCGGGATTTTTCGTGGCGGAGAAAAAGCACCAAAACCTCTTTTTTGGGTATTCTCAATTTTAGGAAGTCTATTGGTTGTAGGTTATGCAGTTGCTCAAGGAATCTCTGTAGCCCCGATTGGAGATCTATTAATGATTCTGGCAATTATATTATGTGCTTTGAGTTATGCTGAAGGTGCAAAACTTTCAAAAGATCTGGGTGGATGGCAGGTTATTTCATGGGCACTGGTTATCGCATTGCCGATTACAGCTCCGTTAACCTTCTTTCTGCTTCCGGAATCTTTGGATACAGTAAGTATTCCTGCCTGGATGGGAGTTGCTTATGTTGCTTTGTTCAGTATGTTTATAGGATTTATATTCTGGTACAAAGGACTTGCACAGGGAGGCATTGCAGCAGTAGGACAGCTGCAGCAATTGCAACCATTTTTTGCATTGGCGTTAGCTTCCACCTTGCTTCATGAAAAAGTAAGTATTGGTATGATTGCAGTCACTTTAGGAGTTATCCTTTGTGTACTGGGTGCCAAGAAATATGCTAAATAAAATTTCAGTTTTTTTTAGACTGGGGCTCTTTTGCCTGATTTATGAAGTCTGAAGTTTCTTCATGCCCAGAAGATTCTTAATGATAAAAAAGAGTCCCAGTATTATAAACGGAATACTTAAGATTTGTCCCATATTTAAAATCATTCCGTGTTCGAAATTCACCTGGTCTACTTTTATAAATTCTACAGCAATTCTTAAGATGAAAATAAGGCAGATGCTTATTCCAAAATAAAAGCCTTTTCCTGCTTTAAAGATTCCTTTCTGGTAGATAAAATAGACCAAAAAGAAGATAATAAAATAGGAGATTGCCTCATATAATTGAGCAGGATGTCTCGGAACATCATCTACATGTCTGAATATAAATGCCCATGGTAAGTTAGATGGGGTACCTATTATTTCTGAGTTCATCAAATTTCCTAATCGGATAAATGCACCGCCTAAAGGAGCAACAATAGCAATGATATCGAAGATTCTCAGAAACTGAATTTTGTATTTCCGGGCATAGAATATCATCATAATAATAAGACCGATTACACCGCCATGGCTTGCCAGTCCTGCATATCCGATAAAATGATAGGCACCGTCTTCACCTTTCTGAATAGGTAAAAATATTTCCAGCGGATGTTGGGAATAATAATCGAAATCATAGAATAGGCAATGTCCTAATCTGGCACCAACCAGAATGCCGATAAATGCATAAGCAAATAAAGCTTCGTGTGCTTTTTCACTCAGCTGCTCTTTTTTATATACTTTTCCAAGAAGATTATAGCAAAGTATTAATCCTATACAAAATAATAAACCATAATATTTTAGCGGAAATCCACCACCTATATTAACGATTTCAGGATTTACATCCCAGTTGATGTAGAGTAAACTCATTGATTTTTTATTTTGTTTTTACTATTGGATTATGTTTAACAGGGAAATTCACAGAATTAGCGATAAAGCAGTATTCATTTGCCTTTTTATGAAGTTCGATAGCCTTTTCAATCATATCGCTGCTTTTCACAATAACAACCGGATTAAGTGTTACTTCTTTAAAATAGCCATTCCCATTTTGTTCTTCAAGCATTATACCCTGAGCTTCATCTGTATATTCTTCTACGATAATATGATTTGCAGAACAAAAGTGCAGGTACCAAAGCATATGGCATGAAGAAAGAGATGATACCAGTAAATCTTCAGGATTGTGTTTGGTTGGGTCACCCAGAAAAGCAGGATCTGAAGATGCCTGAATTACAGGTTTTTGTTCAACAATAATATTGTGTTTTCTTTCGTAATTTTTATAATGATCTGTACCCGAACCTTTATTACCGGTCCACTCAACCTTAGTCTGGTAATGGTGCTCCTTCATAAGTGTTTTTCCTTTTTTGCAGGTCAAATATACGGAATAAATGCTTAAACTATTTTTGTCCTCCTAAGGTCTTGATAGCCAGAGCAGCAATGTCTGATATCACTTTTGTAGGAGAATTACAGTCACAGTTGCTTAGTCCAAGAATATAGATGTCCTGTTTTGGAAAATAGATTCCCATTGTTTTAAATCCAAAAATGCTTCCGCCGTGTTCTCTTGTCGGCTGCCCTGTAATTTCTTTAATATGCCAGCCGTAACCGTAAGTAAACTCTTGTCCGTTGTTGAGTTTGTATTTTCTAAAAGCTTTCTGGACATTTTCAGGTTTTAGCAGTAAATTCTGATTAAGGGCTTTCTGCCACTTTAGCATGTCAGCTGTAGTAGACATTAACGATCCCGATGAAAAAGGAACACTAAAGCTGATAATTGATTTATTGACATAAAGATTTCCTTTCTGATGATAACCATAAGCTCTGTTTTTAATCACTTTTCGATCACTTGCATAATATGAATTTGTCATGCCTGCTTTATCAAAAATATTTTTCTGTATAAAATTTTCGTAAGTAACTCCGGAAGTCAATTCTATAATATAGCCCAGTAAAACGTAGCCAGCATTGTTGTATTCAAATTTCTCTCCCGGAGCAAAATCTATTGGTTCATTTTTGAAGAAATCAACCATCATTTTGGGAGTCATTTCCCTCTGTGCGATATCTTGTAAAGATTTCATTTTTGTAAAGTCTCTGATTCCGGAGGTATGAGTAAGCAGATGATGAATTGTGATTTTATCTCCGGAAGGGTAGTCCGGTACATATTTGGAGACAGGATCTGTTACTTTTAGTTTTCTTTGTTCTTCAAGAATAAGTATTGCAATAGCTGTAAACTGTTTAGTTATAGAGCCTAATTGGAAAACATTTTCAGGATTCAGATCTGTATTTAATTCCAGATTAGATTTACCGAAAGCTTTCTTATACATAGGTTTTCCATTCTTTGCAATCATAAATACTCCACCCGGGTCATTGATATCTCCAAATTCTGTTTTGATAATACTATCTGTTTTTTGCTCCAAATTCTGAGAAAATAGTGTAGTAATGGCAAACAGAAATAGAAACGCTGAAAAAAATCTTTTACTGTACATAGTTTTAATTTATATTATGTAAATGTATATAATACTATGTTATGCAAGATAATGTATTTATAAAATTAACTGAGCAAATACTTGATTTATTATTCCAATACTATTTTTACTTAGATTATACTTAAAAGATTCTAATGCCTCTTTAACATCTCTATTTCAATGATGTTATTATCTTTTAAAAAATCTTCTTTATACTCTTTTATCAGTTCACGCTTTCTTTCAGCACCATTTATAAATTTTCCTCCTGAGTAATGATCCGGAATTTCACCAATATTACTAGACGGATCACTTCTGTAATTTCTAAATGCTTTTATATATTGTGGGTAGGTTATTTTTATGGCATCAGTATCTCTACTTCTTATGGGATATACAAAATTTCTTTTTTCATGTTTGATACCCTTTAGTTCCCAGATGTAACTTTTAGTATCATCTTCGATTTTTACTATTAATCCGGGCAATCCTCCAAATTTATACGGACCATTTGGAATAGGAATTTCCTGACAAAACCATGCCGTCCATTTTCTTCCTCCGTATTTTGCAGTTGCCTTTTGAGCCTTAAGGTTTAGTATCTGAATAGTCTCATGTGAGAGCTCCCAATGAATTTGAATTTCTTCATTAATATTATAGCGTCTGCTAGCTATATTTTCAAAGAATTCCAAATTATTAGGGGAATCGTTTCTTTTAATTACTCTGGTATAAGTCATGATTTTATTTGGAGGCATAGAGTTTATTCCTCTTTTAAAATTTTCAGATAGTACAGAATCTACTGCATAGGCACTCTGACTGAAATATTCAGATTTTTCCTTACCAATGCTTAAAATCATTATTTCATTCTCAATATTTTGTTTTTGAGTGGAATCAGAAATGTATTTGTACTCATAAATAAATTGTTGATTCTGACTGAAAAATATATTGCTGATAAGAAGTACTAAAAGTAAAATGCATTTGTTCATTTTAGTATTTCTATAGACCATATTAATTAAGACTTGAAAAGAATAGATAATATATTGAACTAATACTTGTTTATTTGAATTTCGTTTAATAGATATTTGTGGTGATTTGAATTTCATTGTAAAATGGTTAAGTTTTTTTATTGATTTTTAGTTTTTAATAAAATTAAGAAAAAAATGAATTAAATGCTTTTGATAATATTCATTTTATGCTATCACCTTATTTGTAAAATAGTTTCAGAAATAATTTATAATATCCGGGTCTATATACCGATTTACAGTTGGTTTAATAATAAAAGCCGGTAAAAGAATATTTACCGGCTCTTTCTATTTATTATGAAAATGTGTAATGTTATTATTTAACCGCTATGAAAATATCAACTTCAGCATTTTCAGGGTTTTGTGCTTTTTCATCATAAATTTCAAAATCTGCAGTATAGCTTCTGTCGAGATCCATATCCCATATTTTCAGCCACTCATTGTAAACAATACCTTCCGCCAGGTTTCCTTTTGTAGTTTGTTTACTATAATCTGAAGATTCAATAATCTTCCCGACCATTCCCTCAGGAATCTTATCCAGGTTGTTTACTTTACATCCTAAAATAGTAGTATAAGGTTTTGTGTAGTCTTTCTCGTAATCTGTGTAAATACAATAAATAGAATGATCAGCCTTATTCGGTATCTGGTTTATGATCCCTTCTGTCATAAACTTATTCCATAATACCGGAATATCCTGGGCTGCCTTCTGATTTTCATTTGTTGTTCTTACGGCGATACCTATTACGTAAAATGTGTCGAGCTTGTGGTGCATAATTTCTTAGTGTTTACTTTTATGACCACAAATTTATAATACTACTGTGACAACCCTTTGTCAGCAGTAATTTAGTTCTGCAAATAATAAAAAACGGACAGCCTGAAAGGCTGCCCGATAAAACTGTTGTATGAGACAGTTTTTACACATAAATGAATGATAATATTACGATGAAATAATATTCAGGTTAGATTTATAATACTATATTTATACTTAATGTGATTATGGAGCACATGTTACAATCTGTTTACCAGTTCCGTTACCGGACATATAGGTAATGTTAATGACAGACTGTGTAGCCGTAACAGTATTCGTTCCGGTCGTATTCCATTTTATGGTATTAAGTGTATTTCCGTTGAATAATTCCAAAGGCTCCAATGCTCCTCCGGATGATTTGCTGCCAAAGAGTGAAATTTTTCCGTCTTTACTAATTACAACTCTTACCAGTGGAGCAGAAGGTGTTCCTTCAAGATCCCAAATTTCATAGGTCCTTTTTGCAGGAAGTGCAGCCGGGCGTAAAAGTGCAGGTACAACATCGCTTCCGTATACTGTTCCGTCTGCAAAACGTACTGTACGGGTAGCACCATCGTTCCCCTGGAAATTTATTTCTTTAGTTGCCATTTGGGTTCCGTTAATAGTAAGGTTGAAAGAATTATCCAGCTTGTAAATATCGAATACAAAACCAAAGTCAGTAGCCGGCATGGTGAACGTTTGTGTAACACCATCTTTTACAGAAAAAGGAACCGGATTAATATCCTGTCTGCATGGCCCCAGTCTCAGATTCAGATTATATTTTACTCCCGGAGTAATTTTCAGTTTATCTATTGTCATGCTTTTCGATACACCATCTACGGTTACAGTACCCAGATTAAGCTGCCCTGTCGTAGTGGTATTAGAAATGACCTGTGTGGCACTGCTTGTTGCTATGGGTAAGTTTTGAGCAGAGAAAGACACAGGCTGATTTATAGAACCATTATAGGTTAAAGCATCTGTAGCAAAGCTAATGTCTGCAGAGCTATTGGCAGGTGAAATAGTAGCATTGGTTACTGCAGAAATATTTCCTACCTGTCTCGCATCCAGCTTTGTAGTAATCTGACTGTACTGGTGTTTTAGTACTATATCCAGATTATTAACCCCGTTTCCGGTTACGGTCATATTCTTTTTGAAATACATAAGATCTCCGCTGATACTGGATAATTTTGCATTAGCCAGAGTTCCGCCGTTGTTTATAGATGGGGTAGAAGAAGCACTATTTACAGAGTAAGCAACAAAAGTATAATTTTGACCGCCGTTTAGCAGAAAACCATCAGTTTCTCCATTTTTATAAGCAAACTCTTTTTCCGTAACATAGTTTCCGTTACTGTCATATACAGCTACTTTATATCTCACACCAGCACCTAACTCTGTTGGCGGTGTTGCTGCAGCCACAGGGTTAATAGATGCCTGAGCCTGACTGGATAAGGAAGATGTATTAGACTGAGGCGTAAGAGTTGCCATCACAAAGTTGTCGTCATCAAGCGAAATTTTTGTCTGTTGAGGACTAACGGTTGCTACTCCTGTTTTTCCTGCTGAAGCTTGAAATACTGGTGTTTCTTCCTCAGATTCAATACTTGCAAGGTTTACCTTTACATTGTATACTGAGTTGTTGGCTGTTGTATTGTCGCTTATACTACCTTCCGTACTTCGGCAGGAAGCAGCTGTTAAGGACAATACCAGTAGGGGAAAGCCTACTGCTTTTAATTGTAATTTCATCATTTTGTATTTTAAATTGTGTGTTTTTTGTGCTTTTATTTGTTATGGTGCACAGGTGACAATTTGTTTTCCTGTTCCAAAGCCGGACATATATGTTGTCCCAAATACCATCTGGGTAGCAGTTACAGTATTGCTTCCTTTGGTATTCCATTTAATTTTGTTAAAAGAGGAACCATTGTACAGTTCCATAGGTTCCAATGGTCCGCCGGAAGATTTACTTCCGAATAATGATACCTGGCCATCTTTACTGATGACAACTCTTACCAGTGGTTTACCGGCAATACCTTCCATGCTGTAAATTGTAGGTATTCCATTGCTTCCATATTTTGTTTTATCCTGAAATCTGATTGAAGAAGTTGATCGTCCGTTTACACCATAACCATCTTCAAAATTGATCTCTGCTGTAGACATTTTTGTTCCATTAATTGTAAGATTAAATGAATTGTCCAGTTTGTAGATGTCGAATGTAAATCCAAAATCTGTTGCCGGCATTGTAAAGGTTTTGGAAACACCATTGGCAACATCAAATTTTTCGGGTAATATATCCTGTCTGCATGGGCCAAACCTTAAGTTTAGATTATATTGTACTCCGGGAGTAATTTTTATTTTATCTAACTTCAGATTCTTTGTTACACCATCAATGGTAACGGCACCTATATTTAATATCCCTTCAGGATTTGTGTCATTTGTTCTGGCAATGACTTGTGTTGCAACACTTGTCACTACAGGATCATTTAGCTTAGATTGAAAACTAACTGCTTGTCCTCCAGAGAGGGAATTGTTATAAGAAAGAGCGTCGGTTGCAAAGCTAATATCTGCAGAAGCAAATGCAGGAGTAAACGCAGCATTGGTAACAGCCGAAATATTTCCGACTTGTCTTGCATCCAGTTTCGTAGTGATTTTACTAAACTGATGCTTTAACATTATTGCTAATTCATTGACTTTATCACCCGTTACTGTCATATTTTTTTTAAAATACATCAAATCTCCGCTTACTGCTGCCAGTTTAGCCATAGTAAGTGGGGCTTTGTCATCAAAAATATTAGGTGTAGGTGAATTGCTGTTTAATGAATAAGCAATAAAAGTATAATTCTGATTACCATTTAAAAGGAAACCATCCGTTTCATTCTGTTTATAGCTAAACTCTTTCTGGTCTACATAATTTCCGCTATTATCATAAACTACTACTCTGTATTTTATACCATTTTTAAGCTCGTTAGAAATCACACCAGCTGTCAGAGGACTAACGGATGCCTGAGCCTGACTGTTTGGTGAGGAAATATTTGTGTTAGGTACAAGTGTAGCTGTAACAAAGGTATCGTCTTCAAAAGGAATAACTGTCTGCTGAATATTTCCGGAAGAAATTCCTTTTTTATTTGCAGAAGCCTGAAGTGCGGGAGTTTCTTCAATAGTTTCAACTCCGGAAAGCTTTATCTTAACATTGAGTGCAGAGGCAACCGTTGTATTATCATTTATGCTTTCTTCAGTACTGCGGCATGATATTGTGGTAAGGAGTAAAGTTAATAAGAAGCTCACCATTTTCAATTGTAAAGGTTTCATCATTTATGTGTTGTGTTTGTGATTTAACTATCAAAAAAATGCGGGCAATACGGGTATTGCCCGCTTAAAAAACTGTCAACAGCTTTTTATTAATAAATGATAGATAAATGAAATTTTATATTATGGATCGCAGGTAACAATCTGTTTTCCTGTTCCAAAACCTGACATATAGGTAGTTCCCAGTACCAACTGAGAAGCAACTACTGTATTGTTTCCTGTAGTATTCCAGGTAATTTTATTAAATGAATTACCATTGAATAGTTGTAATGGCTGAAGTGCCCCGCCAGCGGTTTTACTTCCGAACATAGATATTGTACCATCCTTACTGATTACAACTCTTACTAAAGGTTTTCCTTCAGTTCCTTTCATGTTGTAGATAGCAGCAATAGTACCATCCTGCCATGCAGTACCATCTGCAAATCTGATATTCTGGGCAGGCGAAGACCCTCTTTCAAACTGAATTTCTCCGGTAGCCATTTTAGTACCATTGATGGTAAGATTAAAAGAGTTATCCAGTGTATAAATATCGAATACAAAACCAAAATCCGTAGCCGGCATAGTAAAGGTTTGTGTAACTCCATCCTTCACAGAGAATGGAACCGGATTAATATCCTGTCTGCAAGGTCCAAATCTAAGATTCAGGTTATATTTTACTCCCGGAGTAATTTTCAGGTTGTCTATTTTTGCAGGCTTAGTGACTCCGTCAATAGTTACATTGCCTAAATTAAGCTGCCCGGTAGTTGTAGTATTCGCTATGACCTGGGTTGCACTACTTGTTAATACAGGCTGGTTAAGGTTACTGAAACTAACACTCTGGCCGGCGGAAAGAGGACCATTATAAGTTAGAGCATTTGTTGCAAAGCTAATATCAGCAGAACTATTGGCTGGCGTTATTGCAGGGCTGCTTACAGCAGAAATGTTTCCAACCTGTCTCGCATCCAGTTTTGTAGTAATCTGGCTGTATTGGTGTTTTAATACAATATCCAGATTGTTAACTCCGTTTCCACTTACCGTCATATTTTTCTTAAAATACATAAGATCACCACTAATACCGGATAATTTTGCGGCAGCAAGAGTTCCGCCGTTGTTTATAGATGGGGTAGAAGAAGCACTATTTACAGAATATGCTACAAAAGTATAATTCTGACCGCCGTTTAACTGGAAACCATCTGTTTCACCGTTTTTATAAACAAATTCTTTTTCAGTAACATAGTTTCCGTTGTTATCATATACAGCTACTTTATATCTTATACCAGTACCTAATTCTGTAGACAGAGTTGTTGCCGCCATTGGGTTAATAGATGCCTGTGCCTGACTGGCTAACGAAGCTGTATTAGACTGAGGCGTAAGAGTAGCCATTATAAAGCTGTCATCACCAAGTGAAATCTTTGCCTGTTGAGGGCTGGAAGATACTGAGCTTGATTTACTGGCAGAAGCCTGTAAAACAGGAGTTTCTTCAATATTTTCTATTCCTGAAAGATTTACCCGTACATTGAAAGCCGAGGGATTCGTATTATTGTCCTCTATGCTGCCGTCAGTACTTTTGCATGAGATAACAGCAAAGGATAATGCTAGCAGCGGAATGCCCGCAGCTTGTAATTTTAACTTCATCATTTAAATTGTTTGTGTTTTGTTAGCTTAATTTACTGGTCTACCATTCGATAGTTCGGTTATCATCCGGGTCTTGTGTCCATTCTTCCTGAACCTGACCACCGCTATTTGGAGGGACAACTCTTGCAGAGCCGGCTGCTATACCTTGCTCCATTTCCAACCATAATACATCCAGCGCAGGAGCAGAATACTCCTGTTTAAGGTTTTCTTTAATCATCATTTGTAATCTTCTTTATTTGTTTGTGTTTTATCTAAATCTCCAACATGTTGGAACTGTGATCCAATTGTATATATAAATTATAATAACCAGCATTCTGCACACTATACATGTGTGATGTGAGGTTTAATTTATTACGCTCTCAGTGATTTGGATTTCGGGTCTTATTTTGAGCAAAAAGCTTGTGCTGTGTAAAAAAATATTTTTACATCAACTTTTTATTCAAAAATCTAAATAGTACTTAGGTAAACAGAAAGGCTACCCCTAATTGTGATTAATAAGTTTCTCATCATTGTGTGTTGTTTGTTTGTGTTTTTGTATTCGTAAACATCCTATAAAAGAGGATGTTGTATTATTACGATGACAAATATAGAGTTTTTAATTTTATTAAGAGTACTGTATGCCAATCATTTATGTCAATTATGATAATTTTAACAATCTATTTAGTTTTTTTTAGCACTGGTTTTCTTAGTATTCATAGGGGTTGTTTCGTGTTTTGTGTATGTGGTAAAAAGTGAAATATTTTTTTGCCTGTATTTTTTTCTGCCCCGGTTTCTGATGAAATTTAAAATTATTTGATCAATTTTGTCAGTGCATTTTTAACTTTAAATAGTATAAAGTTTTTCTTTTTTTATAAATCATTATGAAATTTAAATTAACTATTTTGACATTGTTGTTTTGTTGGCCGGCAATATTTTTCGCCCAGTCTCAAAAACACTATATCATCTTTTTACATAATAAGTTTTTGGAAAGTCACGCCCTGAATGAGGAGCATCCCCAATATGGTATTGCAGAATACAGAGCGATTATTCATAAACTTGAAGATCAGAATACGATTGTTATTTCTGAAAAACGTAAACCCAATACAGATATAGAAGCATATGCAATGAGAGTGAAAGGTCAGATTGATAGTCTGTCCCAAAAGGGAATTCTTATAAGAAATATTGCCATAATAGGAACTTCTCAGGGAGGTTTCATTGCTCAATATGTTTCTTATTATATGAAAAATCCGGAATTAAAATTTGTATTTGTTGGTTCCAGTTTTAAAGATGATTCTTTAAGCAAAGATGCTGATCTCAGACTTTATGGGAAAATACTTTCTATTAATGAAAGCTCTGATAAGGGCAATATATCCTTGTCCGATCAAAAGAGGTTTATAAAGTCTAAACTAAATTCTTTCAAAGAAATAGAGCTTAATACAGGATTAGTTCATGGTTTTTTATTTAAAGCCTTGGATGACTGGATAATGCCGGCAAAAAAATGGGCTACAGGAAAGTGATTTATAATTCTATCTGGCTTTTACCTTATTAATCTCTTCCTGGAGTCTTGGCCTGATATCTATTTTAGCACCGGAGAAACTGAAGATTGTGGCACCATATTCCCGTGCGTATTTATTGGTTACAGAATCTGCTATTATACTATGTTTAAAGAATGGTGAGGTCTCCTTTAATTCATTGTTCCTTTCATTTTGGTTTTTCACACGGATAAGGTGGACGTACTTTTTATGAAGGTCGAACCAGTTGATATAATCAGCATTAAAAGAAACGGCTCGTATCCCGTATTTTGAATAGAAATTAATGGCGCCAGCCTGTCCGTAATTATCACATAAGACAAGTGTATGTGCCGGATCATTGAATTCTAAATAAGCTTTGTCAACTTTAGCTGCTAGTTCTTTCCAACCCAGCATATCTGCAAAATCCTGAGGCAAGGGATACTCTTTACCATCTTCCCAGCGAAGCATCCCCAGCTTATGAAAAGTTTCTTTGTGCGTTATATAGTAGTCCGGGCTTCTGTTAGGGAAAGCGACTAAATACATCGGGATAAAAGAGGCTATAGCCAGAATAACACACACGGGTTTTAAAATTTTCAAAGATTTTTTCTCCAATAGATGTGCTATATAAACAGAGCCAAAGGCAAAATAAACAGGATAGATACCAATGGCATAATAATCTTTTGCTTTTAGGAAAAGAAAAATGCCAAGAGTAATGAAGAAAGACCAGAATAATAAACGATATTTCTTAAAGGGCTTGTACCTGATAAGAGAGAATATTCCGATAAGTATTATAATATTGGTTCCCGGAAAAAATAAGAACTGTGAGCGTATAAAATCCAGTCTGTTGACATTTACAAGCTGTGTGTCCGCTAATTCTTTCATGTGATGGACAACCGGGAAGTTATTTTTGTACTGCCACAAAAGATTTGGGAGGATTAATACAAATGCCAGCACCAGAGCAAAATATAACTTTTTGTTTGAAAATATTTTTCTCTCAGGTGTTATAATAAAGGCAGGTAAAAGTCCAATAGCAGCAAATACAATATTGTATTTATTCAAGAATCCAAAAGCAAAGGTAATTGCAGCATAATATAACCACTTAAACTGTTGCTGACTGATATATTTTATAATGAAAAAGTAGAGTAGGGTCCAGCAGAGTACATCTAGCGAATTTGGCTGATAAAGGGTATTAAGACGGAATAAAACTGAAAAGGTAACACAGCTGGCTCCCAGAACGAGCGCAAATAAATTTCCGCCAAGTTCCTCAATTGTTTTCCATACTACAATGGTGGTTAAAGCACCGAATAGTGCAGGAAAAAATTTGATCCAGAAAACAGAATTTCCCAAAAACTTTATAAGGTAGGATATCCATGAAGTAACCGGCGGAACGGATAGATATCCCCAGGCTAAATGATTCGCCTGATCCAGGTGGAGGTATTCATCTCTTTGTAGATCATATTCAGGAAGTATGAGTGAATACTGTATAAGGAATTTCAGGAGGATAAAACTAAACAGTACAGTGGTTTTGATGAAACGATCTGAGTTTATAAAATTACCTTTCATATTACAGTATGATTTTAACGAAAAATAAAGCAGACTTAATAAAGCCTGCTTTACGAAGATACAGTAAATAATGTAATATTTTGAAAATCTTTTTATTATGGTTTGTTAGTTGACATCCAGCTCCTCACCGGCGATATCTTCCCAACGGTAATAATGAAAAGTTTTATCATCACTCATCACAACAAAAAGGCCATGTCTGAATGTTGCATTCAAAGGAATACTTACCATATCAGAGCCATCACTTTTGTTGGCCTGGACTTTTACAATTTTCAGCAGTTTGTTTTTCCCTTCTCTGCTAAAGATATGGAACTTATTAGCGCCCTGATCAGAAACGAGAATATAGCCTTTTTTAGTCTTTGTTTTGTAAATGGAAATTCCTTCATGATCTTCTGTAAAACCGGTCTGAGCAAATACGCCAAGTTCCTGGTTGCCTTTAGCGGGATCAGCATAGTATTTTCTTACGCCAAATTGTTCATCCGAATAATAGACATAACCATTCTCATTATCTACAGCAATAGATTCTATTTCCTTTTTACCGCTATAATTACCAAATTTCCGCACAAGTTTAGCTTCTACAAATCCTTTTCCGGAATCTGATAGCAGATACTGCCAAAGATAGGTGCCGTCTTTTGGACCCGTTTTTCTGCCTGTAATAGCATATATGTTTCCTTTTGGATCAGTATACAAAGCAATCCCCATAAGGTCTCTTTCCCCTTCTCCGGTTTGTCCTTCAAACATTGGTAAACCTCCGTTATCTATAGGCTTCATATCCGGCAGAGAAAAAATTCTTAGTTTATGGGTATACCTTTCTGTTGTTACTGCAATATCCGTCTTTCTACCATTTAGCGTCAGTCCGTAGGCAATATCAACATTATTAGGCCGCTGTAATCCCGTCACGGAAAGATCCTTTTGTATTTTGCCTTCCAGATTAAAAACAAAAAGACCACCATTGATGTCTTTGTCCGTGCCTATTACAAGACTTTTAGACGGATCTTTAGGATTTACCCATATAGCAGGATCGTCGGAATCAAAATTTACAGGCTCAGTAACAATAACCGGTTTAATAATTTCCGGAGAAGCAAGGACTTGCTTTTGTCCGGAACAAGATAATGCAGAGAGGCTGATAAGGGTATATAAATAGTATTTCATGATATCATTCTGTTATTGTCCGTATGCACCGATATAGGATGATGGTTCCGGAGATTCATAAAGTGTATTATTAATTGTAAGTCCTTTCGGGAAATTACGGATAATATTTGTGCTTCCTTTGCTTAGGGCAGGAGAGCCTGATGAAAGATGAAAATCCCATGCATCATTAAATAAAGCACTGGTATAGCTATTATTCAATGGATAATTCTTAAACTTAGGATCGTTTGCCTGAGGAGTTGTACTGATAATGTCATTGCTCCCGCTAAGGATATCACCATTATTGGGTGTAAATCCAGTTACAGCATCGGCTGAATAACCATAATAAAGGTTATTGGAAGACTTGGAGCGGATATCGGGTTTGTTTTTAGTATCCTGTTTGATACCAAATCTGGTATTGGCAAACAAAGTATTGTAAACTTCAGCATAAACAGAACTTTCCAGCCATATGGATCCGCCTTTAATATCGGGTCTTCTCCAGCCTGTATTGATAATAGTATTGTTATAAGTAACTACATGGGCCTGAGGTGAGCGGCCTCCGGAATTGGAAAGTTTTAGCGCATTGGTATTGTTGGAGAAGAATAAATTGTAACTAACATCGGCAAGTACTCCGGATTTAATGTTTACGCCTTCTCCGCCTTTATTTCCAGTGCTGTAAAATTTATTTTTGGAAATGATAAGCTCACCACCTTCTAGGTAAGTAGCATCATCGTGAAAATTGCGGATAATGGAATTGGTAATAACCAATTTTCCTTTGGTATTAGAGAACCATAGAGCAGGAAGGTTTTCACCAGCTTTTGCTTTATATAATCCCATTTTTACTGATGTTGAAGCCTCGGTAGTAGTGGCTCCGCCAAGTTCTATAATGGTATGATCCAGCAACATTTCAGTACAGGTAGGAGTCGCCAGAATTCCGCCCCATATCTGCCCCCATGAATCTGGTTTTCTGGTTTCAGCTGGACCTGTTATTTTTACAGGATTCACAACAGTTCCCATACTGTAAAGATTTCCTTTTACAACAAATTCCGGTTTTGTATTGGGATCCATAATTACAGTAACACCCTCTTCCAGGACCAGGGATTTTCCTTCAGGGACAATAATATCCCCGCTTACATATATTGTTGTGTTTTTGTTCCATATACCGAATACTTCTCCGTGTACACCACTGGTATTTGGAGCTTCTACAGATGTGTCCACCATAGAGTTGGCATTCTCACAGGATTGAGTAATACTCAGTAGAAGAGCTAAGGCGAATATTTTATAGTATTGTGTTTTCATTGTCTCTTTAGATTTTGAATTTTACCCCCAGTAAATAGGTTTGTCTGTAATAATCTTTACGAATAAGGGTTTCGTTATCAGATACCTTCTGATACGGAATATTTTGGTTTTCCGGATTGCTCCCTTTCATAAATAGCTCCATCGGTGTGTTCAATAGATTATTAGCCTTTAGGAATATTGTTACACCATTCTTCAGCTTCTTTTCTATAGAAAAATCCAGCTGCACAAATCCTTTTTGCCAGATATCATTATCCAGATACTGAGATATTGTATTAATTCTTTCACCTGTATAAGAACCGGCCAACTGTGCATCCCAGCCATTTTGTACATCTTTGTAGAGTAGGGAAAGATTGGCTATATGTTTACTTTGCCCATACAATGGCCTTTTCTGCATTACCTGAATGGTCTCCAGATCACCAGCCTGGTTTCTGATTTTCTGACTTTTAGGAGTTTCAATGTTACTATTGGTAAAGGTATAGTTGGCTTTGAATCCTATTTTATTGAAGAATTTTATAACATCTACTTCTACACCAAAATTACGAGCTGTTCCGAAGTTACCCGGGGAATAGAAAATATCCTGAGGTCTTGTAGGATCTGGCTGTAATGTATATTCGATAGGATTTTTAATCGTTTTGTGAAATACACCCACCATATACTGATCTGTTGCATTGGGAAAGTATTCGTACCTGAAATCCAGATTGTCTGCCAAAGCTCTTTTCAGATCGGGATTACCTCTTTCCTGAAATTCTTCATATACAATTCTGGAAGGTACTATTTCATAGAATCCAGGTCTGTTGACAGAGCGGAAATAGGTGGCTCTGAAGTTTTGATTGTGGTTGAGTGTATATTTTAAACTAAGGCTTGGCAGGTAATCTGTATACTTCTGATTCATTTCAGGTTTAGATTCTCCCTGTGGAAAGTAGAGTTTGTATCCCTGATTGGTGTTTTCCATTCTTAAACCTCCCGAAATATGAAGATCTTCTATCCTTGTATTAACCATTAGATAAGCAGCTGTTGTTTTCTCAGTAGCATCGTATGTTAAAGGGTTGGCTACTGCACCTTTTGGATTTTGTACCTCATAGTCTATATCCGTATAGCCTTGGTAATCAGTTCCCCATTGTGCTGTAGGATTTACAGGTTTTAATACGTAATTGTTGTAGAAACTGCTTCTTTTTTTATCTCTGTATAAACCACCAAATTTAATTTCAGATCTATTACCCAAATCCAACCCAAAATTCAGATACCCTGCATAATCATTATCAGTATTTCTTTGCCAGCTTCTACTGGCATCGGTTGGAGAAGTATGGTTTTCAGCAAAGTTTTTGCGTACCCCCAATGTACCGAAAAGGGCAGTGTCCGGAAGCTCATTACTGGCAGAAGATACAACTGCTGACCAGTCCATATTCAATAATCCAGGTACTAGTCTATGCTCGCCCTTTAAAGTAGAGTTCCATACTCTTTGTTGTTGCAAACGTGTTCTGTTTTGGTAGCTAAGTGAGGCATTTCCCAATGCAGGATCATAAACGGAATTAGAGAAATTGGTATTGAGGTTTTCTCTAAGCTGGGTATCTCTAAGCTGTACAAATAAGTTATATAAAGAGAGACTGTTGTTTTTGTTGAATTTATAGTCTAATTTGGTATGAATTCCCAACCTTTGCTGATTTTCGTAATAGTTTCTGTCACTTTGGGAAGTAAGCACAGCATACTTCATAACATCTACATTACTGGAATTAAAGAATTGACTTTCTGTAAGACGGCTATTGTTTTGGAAGCTTACAGCTCCTATGAATCCTAATTTCTGATTGAAAAATCTCTTTCCGTAAGAAACCCCACCACTAAAGTTAGGCATAGCGGTAACATTCTCTATTCTATAGTTGTTTCTTGGGAAATTTGCATTCTTAGCCTGATAATTTTTACCTCCTAATTCGTATGGAGAACGGAAATTAATCTGATCTGTTGGAAAGGTTTTAAATTTTCTGTCCATCAGCATCTGACTGTACCCCAATGCCAGGTTTACATTGATCTCCTCACGGGAAGGAGCATCTTTCATCACCATATTTATAGCTCCACCTACTGCATCACCTTCCATGTCAGGTAATAAAGATTTATAAACCTCCAGTCTGTCCAGTAGCTCAGCAGGGAATATATCCAGGGGAATATACCTGTTTTTACCATCAGGGCTGGGTATTTTCACACCGTTTACCAATGTATAATTATACCTTTTATCCATCCCCCGAAGGATAGCATATTGTCCTTCACCATTACTGCTTCGCTCTACCGAAATCCCGGAAACTCTCTGGATTACATTGGCAACACTAATATCCGGTGATTTGGCAATTGCAGCTCCGGAAACAATATTAACTACTTGTGGTAGCTTTTGCTCTCTCTTTCTGGCAAATGCGTCGGAATCAGCTTTTTTGTTTCCTTTAACACTAATCCGCTCAATCTCTTTTACTGCAGAAGTTCCCATAAACACTTCAACCTCATTCTTTTCCTCGGCAATAACAATTGTACTGTGAACTGTTTTAAAAGGATTGTAAGTAATAGTGTAAGTATATTGTCCCGGAGAAAGGTTTTTGAACTTAAATTCGCCATCCAGTCCGGAATAAGCTTTTTGTTTTCCGGGGAAGATCTGTACTTCTGCGCCGGTTACTACTTCTCCGGTTTCGGAGTTGAATATTTTACCTTTAAATTCCTGAGCCATTACCGCTGCTCCCGTAGTGCAGAGCGCAATGAACATAGTCTTTTGTAGAGCTGTTTTCATCCTCACTTTTTATAAAGGCAAAAGTATCGGTTAGAGGCTGAAACCCGATGAACAGGGCGTGAACTGTCTATTAAGGAACTGTAAATGGAGGAGGAGTAAAATGAATTTTTTGTTAAGTTTTTTAATCGGTTTCAGGGATAAAGAAGATCCGGGGAAATTAACAAGTATGAATTAAAGTGGCTGATAACCTGTCGCTTATTCATGAAATAAGTTTTGTTTTATTTAAAAGCACTAAAGAGCTAGATAAGTTTTATAATAAAAAGCTCTACTTTATGTAGAGCTTTTTAAATTTATATTAATTTGTTAATGTTTTGCTATCGATAACAAACCTATACCTTACATCACCTTTAAGCATTCTTTCGTAAGCATTTGTTATATCTTTGATATCGATGAGTTCAATATCTGAAACAATATTGTTCTCTGCACAAAAATCCAGCATTTCCTGAGTTTCTTTAATACCGCCGATACCAGAACCTGCAACACTCTTTCTTCCTCCCAGAAGCGGAAAAATTCCCAATTCCATTGGTTTGGAAGGAGCTCCAACACATATATGAACACCATCTGTTTTTAATAACGAGATATAAAGATTCATATCGTGTTCTGCAGAAACAGTATCCAAAATAAAGTCAAAGGAACCTTTTACAGCTTTCAATTGCTCCGGGGCACTTGTTACAACAAAATGATGAGCTCCTAATTGCTTGGCATTTTCTTCTTTTGAAGGAGAAGTGCTTAGAACCGTTACTTCGGCACCAAAGGCAACTCCAAATTTTACAGCCATATGTCCCAATCCTCCTAAACCTAGAACGGCTAGTTTATGACCTTTGCCAACTTTCCAGTGTCGGAGAGGAGAGTAGGTTGTGATACCGGCACAAAGTAATGGAGCAGTAGCTGCTAAATCTAATTTTTCAGAGATATGCAGAACAAACTCTTCTCTGACAACAATGGTATCAGAATAGCCTCCATAAGTAGGATGTCCGCTGCGGTCAAGATTGTTGTAGGTTTGTGTATTTCCTTCCAAGCAGTATTGCTCTAAATCATTTTTGCAGTTTTCACACTCCTGGCAAGAATCGACCATACAACCTACTCCTGCAAGTTCACCGACCCTGAAGTCTTTTACATGATCACCTACTTTAACAATTTTGCCTACAATTTCGTGTCCTGGTACCATTGGAAACAATCCGGGAAACCAATCATTTTTTATTTGATGCAGATCCGAATGACACACACCACAATACATAATTTCAATTTGTACATCATGAGCTCCAACCTCTCTTCTTTCAAAATTCCAAGATGCTAAATCAGAATTAGGGTCTTGAGCTGCATAGCCTTTTGTTTTAATCATAATAATAAGATTTGTTTATTCAAATGTAATAACTATCGGCAGAATTTTTATGTTCATATTACCTTTTTTGTAACCAGGGCAAAGAATTAATTTAGCGTTAAAATACAATTCTGTATATAAAAAATGATACTGTTCTTAAAACTTAATTCATTATCCGCAGCAAACTCTTCTTACAGTTTTAACTACATAATTTCCATTAGTATACGGGATAAACCCTAGACTGTTTCAGCAGTATAAAGACTCTTAGTGTTCAGTACCAGCATACTATTCCTTACGATTTTACTTTGTTTAACTTCTTAAATGTTAAATTTTTATTTAATCTGTCGTTAATTAATGAATAAGGACAGGCTTTATTTGTTTGTTAGGTTGATATGTGTCAAATTTGATTTGGAAAGGATGAAATATTTTTTTGTATGTATATGACATATAATGAATTAGTCCTTAATTGTTTATATGTAATACCGGGTTTTCAAATTCCGGAATGATGAAATTGAAATTTCAATCTTTAGCTTTCACTCACCATTAATAAAGAGAAATTTTTCAGATAAAAAACACTACCTAAAAATGTTGTTTATTATTACGATTTACTCCCACTCGTTTTTGTAGTGCGCAATACAAATAGAAATGT
This sequence comes from Elizabethkingia miricola, assembly GCF_001675285.1. Classification (GTDB taxonomy): domain Bacteria; phylum Bacteroidota; class Bacteroidia; order Flavobacteriales; family Weeksellaceae; genus Elizabethkingia; species Elizabethkingia miricola. The sequence goes on along the minus strand of NZ_LSGQ01000032.1, from coordinate 85,743 downwards.
GTTTAGATAAACTCAAAATCAGGTTTATGGATTTAGGATAAAGTTTACATCCTAATATCTTAGTTTTAATGGGAACACACCTTATTATTATGAAAAAAATATTATTTATTGCAGCTTTAGGAATTGCAGGTATTATGAGTGCAGACAACTTTGTATCCCCAGAAAATAGTATGAAATTTAAATTTCAGGCAGAAGCACAATACATTTTTGGTACGTGTACCATGACGTTTACTGCCTATAATAGTGCAGGAGAAGCACTTTATTCCTGGACAGAGTACAGGCAGGCGGATAGCTATGAGCAATGCATGGATATGGGATTGAAAAGATTAAATGAGTTGAATAACAGGAGATAACCAGATGTTTTGTAATAATGGAACAATTAAATTCCATTATTACTTTATTAATTGCTAAATTATGAATAAGATAATCTGGTTATTATGTCTTTTACCTCTTATTCTGCCTGCTCAGAATTATCATGTGGAATATATTAATAGGAATTCTCCTCTAACAAGATTTAAGGAGAATTTATACATTCAAAAAGATAATTTTATTAGTATACGGGATTCCGTTGTAATTAGAGATGCTGAAAAAATAAAACAGCTACAGGACGGAACAGGTAATGGTTTTGGCTTTTTCACTAAAGATAAGTTGCGCCCTGTAATTTATTATAAAAGCAATAAGGATAATAATGTGATTATCAGAGACTATATAAAGGATAAGGTATATTTTATTAAGGATGAAATTCCTTTAATCCGATGGAATACTAATTATCCGGAGACAAAGATAATAGCAGGTTACGAGTGCAATAAAGCTACAACAATATTCAGAGGGTCAAAAATCGTGGCTTATTATACCAAAAGTATTAATATAAAGACCGGTCCCTATAAATTCAATGGATTACCAGGATTGATTCTGGAAGTATATGAAGAAAATAGTGATGCTAATCTATGGACGGCAACAAAAGTGGAGCCCTTGTCAGCTAGTTTTTCAGGTATGGTGATTCCGTCTGGTGTAAATATTATTAGCTTAAAAAGCTTCAATGACAGAGTGCAGAAGAAAAATGATGAAGATTTTGAAAAAATACTGGAAACAATACCCAAAGGTGTTGAAATAAAAAGAAATAAAACTGAAAGAAAAGGTATTGAAAAAAAATATGAATGGGAGTAGCAAAAAAATAATATTAGCTTTTACTGCAATTGTTTGCTCATTATGGTTTTATAGTGCTTTTGGGCAAAATTACAGGGTAACTTATGATTATATTTTTAAGAGAGATTCTGCGGAGATAAATTCTGTGGAGAAAGAAACAATGTTTTTAGATATCAGTAAAGGCGGTTCAGTATTTTTTAGCTATCCAAAATTTATATATGATTCATTAGTTACCAATAGATACATTAAAAACAGACACTCAGGGGATATTGACTTTTCAAATATCTATGACAAATCAAAAATTTCTTTTTCTGTCGAAAAAAAATATGTTAAGCATGAAGTTATCCTGAATACAGTTTTAGGAATTCAGAAATATACGGTTGCCGATGATATCAGTATTAAGTGGCAAATTGTGCAGGAAAAGATGATTTACAAAGAATTTAGCGTACAAAAAGCAGTGTGTGATTTTGGAGGCAGAAGATGGATAGCCTGGTATACAACTGAAATCCCGTTTTTGGACGGTCCGTATAAGTTTCAAGGATTGCCTGGACTGATTCTTAAAATTGAAGATACAGGAAAAAATCATGTTTTTGAATTTACGGGAATCAGGAATATGCACTCTTCTGAATCTTATTTTTTTCGGCTATATGAACCAGAAAAAGAAAGGATTACAAATCAAAAGTTTAACCTTTTATGGAAAGAATATAAAAAAGACCCCGGGAAAAATGTTAAAATGCTTTTGTATAATTCAGGCACAGGTATGAAAATTTCATGGAATGGTAGAGAGTCTACTGTAAGTGAAATGATTAGAAATACAGAAAAAAACGCACAACAAGATTTAATCAGAAATAACAATTTTCTGGAACTTTCTCTCTACAGATAGAAGAAATCATTTCATATTTCGGAAGTTGTTTTACCAAACTTTTGTTTGAAGGTAAAATAAAAGTGCGAAAGATTTTCAAATCCCAAATCCAGATAGATATCGGCGGGTTTCTGTTTTTGATGTTTAATCAGATAATAAGCTTCGTCCAGACGCTTGTTTCGCAGCCATTGCTGGGGTGGAGAGTTAAATACTTTTTCAAAATCCCTTTTGAAACCTGAAAGACTTCTGCCAGTAAGCCTGGCAAAAGATTCTGTAGATACATTAAATTTATAATTAAGATTCATAAACTCCTCCAGATCTATTTTATAAGGCTGGGAGAAATCAAATAAGAGATGTCTGAAATCAGGATTGCTTTGTAATAATAGTTCAAGAGCTTCTCTTATTTTTAGATTAGCGAGATTAGAATCAATATTTATATCCTGATCGATATAAGGAATTAGTGAAAGGAAATAATATTTCAGAAAATTGTTGGGTTCAAAGAATAGCTCGGGCATACTTTCAGAATGTCCCTCTGTTACAATTTTATACTCCAATGCATATTGTTGTAACACTTCTTTATCCAATGTGATAGATAAGAATTCATATTTGCCTTCTTTTGAAGGATATTTTGTTGAGCGGATCAGTTGATTTTTTCTTACCAGTACAACGGAACCTTCAGGAACGATGGTATTACCCCGGGCATGTTGTGCATGAGTTTCTCCAGATAGTTGGAATCCCAGGAAGTGTTCCGGAATAAATTCTTCCTGCCCTGTGTACTTTTCGAATGCACAGGAGTAGACCAGTTTATCAAATACTATATCCTTCTGACCTTCCATTTTGCTAATATCTTAAATTATAACGGTATATAAGTGCCAGCATAGGCAATTTCTTTATCCTGCTCAGGAGTTCCACCAGAAACGCCTATTGCTCCAATAATATTCCCTTCTTTGTTTTTTAGAATCGTGCCGCCTGGTATAGTTAATAAACCATTATTGGAATTTATCATTCCATATCCGTGTATAGACGAGCCGGCAATCATACTTCCCATTATATCACTATCGGTTCCGAACATTATAGCTGTTTTTGCTTTTTTTATGGCAAAATCTATAACGCCATATACACTGTCCAATCTCGCAAGCGAAACCAGATGCCCTCCGGTATCTACAATTGCGATGCTTACCGGAATTCCGAGTTCTTTAGATTTTTCAATAGAAGCATTCATCACTTTTACTGCTTCGTTATATAATATATTCATTGTCTTTGTGTTTTAGTTAATGTTTATGCTATACAGGCAGACAAAAAATCTGCCTGTAAGCTTTAGAAAAGAGATAAGTTAGCTTTTGGCATTCCAGGCATCAGCTTGTAATTGTTTTACAAAATCTTCCGTTTCTTTTGGATGTACATTTCTGAAGTTTGACTGATCGTCAAGAGCTACATTTACAATAACTTCAGCCATAGATGTAGGATCAAGCTGGTGGGCCAGAGAATCTGAGGCACTATCGAATGCCGAAGAAGGAGTGAAATTTACATTAGGATCGTACCAGCGGAATATAGAATCCACTCCGCGGTCATTAAATCCTGTACCAAAAACTCCGGGATTGCAGGTTGCTACCTTAATGCCAAAAGGTTCCAGTTCTGTTTTAAGTCCTTCTGCAATTGCTTCTAGTGCATGTTTGGAAGCGCAGTAAGCGGCAACATAAGGAACAGTCCATAAGCCACCCATGGAAGAAGTGAATACAATTTTACCAGATTTTTTAGCAACAAATTTTTTGATGAATCCTTGTGCCAATTCCAGTGCTCCGAAAACATTTACATCAAACATTGAACGTATCAGATCCAACGGTTGCTCTGATATAGGTCCTCCTTCCATAATTCCGGCATTGCTAATGAGGATATCTATGTCGTATTTTTTATGAATATAGTCAATATCACGCAGGTTGGTGATATCAAGTTTATCTACCGTCAATTCGATTCCTTTCTCCTTAGCCTCCGTTATAAGATCACTCATCTGAGGATAGGTCTGGACTGTAGCAATTACGTTGTGTCCCTTTTTAGTGAGTTGAAATGCTGCTATTTTCCCAAAGCCACTTGCTGCTCCGGTAATTAAAATGGTCTTGCTCATATAAATTGTGTTTTAAATGTTACAAAGCAAAATTGAACCAAATAGTTATAAAATTTATTGTTGTAAAGTTCAGTTTTATATTGCTATAAAGTCCATGTATTTAGCGTTTATAATACCTGCGTATGACTTTCATCAGATAATGAATAAAAACAGATTTTGTATTTGTACCTTTGACTGACAAAAGCTGGTAATTGAAGTCTCTTATTTCGATATTCATCATATTTACAATCGCATTACGTCCTGTATTGCCATTATTAGACTATGCTCTGAATTACGATTATATTGTAAACAGACTTTGCGAAAACAGAAATCGCCCGCAATTAGACTGTAATGGTATATGTTACCTGTCTAAAGAGCTGGTAAAGGTATCGGACAGTTCTCCAAAACAGGAGAATTCCAAGATTAATATTTCCAATTTTATCGATGCTTTTATTGTAAATGAGACTTTTACTTTTAAGTCATTGTTTAACAATATGACTCATAAAGTAAAACCAAGCGTTTACTATTCAGATTTCTACGACTTTACTTCACAGACCAGAATATTCAGACCTCCTTTGGTTTCGTTATTTTAATTTTTACAACAAAATGCTTTTAAATCTAAAGCATTGGATTTTAGTTTATAATTTATCGAAAAATAATGAAACAATATATATTGGTGATGCTGTGTTCAGTATCAATTTTCTCCTGTGCAAAACAAGAACCGACTGTAAAACACGTAATGAAAGCTGGAGAAGGACCTAATCTGAAAAATGTAAAGGTGGTAAATGAAGATGACCCGGTGTGTCATATGAAAACTGCAGAGTTTTTGAAAGATACAGCCGTTTACAAAGGTAATGTCTATGGGTTCTGTAGTGACAATTGTAAGAAGACCTTTAAGAAGAATCCTGATAAATATGTACAAAAATGAAGAGCAGTAGCAAAAGGAAGCCTCAGCAGTCTTCAAGGGCTAAAATTGTAGTTCCGTTGATCGTACTGGCGGTGGTATTTGTAACGATTGGTTTGGGAATAGGTTATTTTAAAAGAGATCTTTATACTGTAATGAAGGTTCCTGAATTTAATCTTACTGATCAGAACAACAAGAAAATAAATAACCATGATATGCTGGGGAAAGTTTATTTGGTGGAATTTTTCTACAGCAGATGTCCTACTATCTGCCCTGTAATGAATCAGAACATGCGGCATATAGAAGATGAGGTTAATAATCCAAATTTTGGAATTATTTCTATCAGTATTGATCCAACGAATGATACACCTGAAGTACTGAAAAATCATGCTGCAATGATGGGAGCTAAATCTCCAAACTGGCATTTTCTTACAGGTGGCAGAGATTATATCGGGAAAATTGCAGACCAGTTTAATATTTATGTAGGGGATAAAGAAGATGAAGCCGAAAGCCTTAATCACAGTGGTATGATCGCCTTAGTAGATCAGCAGGGTAATATACGCAGCAGATATGGCAAAGACGGAATGCCTATTTTGTATTATTCCGGACTCAACTATGAAGATCCACAAGGAAAAAATACCCAGCTGAATGGTAAATACCATCCGGACAGGGAATTATTGATAGAAGACATCAAAAAACTTTTGAAATAACGAATCATAAAATACAACACTATGAAATTATTTGGAGCAGCCACATTAGGATTTGTACTTGTGGCACAGCTGGTATCAGCACAATTTAAGCAGGTACCATTACCTTATGCATATAATGCATTGGAAGGATCAATTGATGCACAAACAATGGAAATACATTACAGTAAACATGGTGCAGCATATGTAGCAAACTTAAATAAGGCTATTGCCGGAACATCTTTGGAGAAAGAGAGTCTTGTGAAAATACTTTCCGGAATCTCAAAACAGAGCCCGGCGGTAAGAAACAATGCTGGTGGCCACTATAACCATGAGCTATTCTGGACAATCCTTACTCCTGAAAAGAATACTCAGCCATCAGAGAAACTAGCGAAAGCTATTAATCAATCTTTTGGTAGTTTCGATGCCTTTAAGGAAAAAATGAGTAAAGCAGGAGCAGATCGTTTTGGTTCTGGTTGGGCATGGCTTATTGTAACACCAGAGAAAAAACTAGCAATTACTTCTACTGCAAATCAGGATAATCCATTAATGGATATTGCTGAGGTGAAAGGTATACCTGTTTTAGGAATCGATGTATGGGAGCATGCCTATTACCTGAAGTATCAGAATAAAAGAGCTGATTACCTAAGTGCAATATGGAATGTAATTAACTGGAAAGAGATTAATAAGAGATATGAAGCTGCTTTAAACGGAAAAACTGAATAATCTTAGTTCAGACGTTAATCTATAAAAAAACACCACTGATTATAAGTGGTGTTTTTTATTGCTTTATAATGAGAGTAATGGATATTCCATATCATGATAAAATAAGATTTTCCAATTTTCTTCCTTTGCCTGTTTTTCCCATTTTATGCGGTCCTGTAATGCTTTTTTGCCATCATAATCCGACTTATACGCTAAATGGTATTTGAAATAAGTACTTTGAGGCAGATTGTCAGCGCCATAAAAAGCAGTTTCATTATTTTCTTTAATCCAGAAAACCTGATGAAAAGGAGAGTGCCCTCCGGTGACTTCAAAAGATATTTCATCTGTAATATTTCCTCTGTTTTCATTCATCCATACTAGTTGAGAATGCTGTACTGTAAATCGTAAAATATCCAAATCATAAGAAGGGCTGCCTTCTTTTGTGAGTGCAAAATTATACTCTCTTTCCTGAAGATATATTTCAGCATCCGGAAAATTTAATTCCATACCCTCCGAAGTTCTGTTAACTAGCCCGCTGATATGATCTTTATGAAGATGAGAAAGCAAGATCTTATTGATTTGTTCTGGTTTTATTCCGGCCTCAGCAAGCTTTTGAAAGATTTTCTGCATATTGCTTTCTTTCCATCCGATACCGGCATCCAGTAATATATAGTCCTGTCCGGTGATAATAAGAAAGGGCTGAATAGCCATTTTTAACCCGGGGGATATGCCTGCATTTTCTAATAATACAAACTCTTTTTGAGAATTAACAGAAAAGTTACCTTCTTTTAAAGGGATAATCTTCATGTATTTTTTATGTTTTTCTTAATTAATTTGATTTTGATTTGTCCTGTTGCTTTTCGCAGTAAGGAAGAATGTTATGAGAATAACAAACATAAGAAACAGAATAAAGCCCATCCATGAAGTTGCATGCAAAAGGTAACCTGTACCACTTCCAAGCACACTGGAGCCAAGATAATATACCAGCCAGTAAATGGATGTGGCTGAACTTTTTCCTTCTTTAGCATGCATAGCAACCATTCTGCTGGCCATGGTGTGTACTGCAAAAAATGAAAAAGTAAGCAGTGCAAGACCTATGATAAGTATATAAATGTGTTTAGAAAATAGCATTACAACCCCAATAAACATGCTCATGATAAAAACCTTCAGAATATTCTCCGGAGCATATCTTTTTACCAGTCTGCTGGTGGCCATTGTACCAAATACACCAAAAGTATACATCAGAAAGATAAAGGCAACAAAAATATGGTGTAATGAGAATGGAGGAGTTTCGAGACGAAATGTAAGATAGTTGTATACGCTTACAAATACACCCATCAGTAATGCTGCAATACCATATAATCTAAGCATATAAGGATCCGATAGGAACCTTCTCATCTGTTTGAACTTCTGGATAAAATCGGTTTTCTGTGGTGTGAAAAAATGTGATTCAGGGAAAAATTTCCAAAATATAAGCCCCAATAATAAACTTTCGATTCCTATCACGAGAACAGCCGCCTGCCAGCCCAGTTCTCCGGAAACAATTGTAGCCAGTATTCTACCGCTCATCCCCCCAATTGTATTACCGCTTACATACATGCTGATGGCAAGCCCCACAATAGCCAGATCTACTTCTTCGGTAAGGTAGGCAAGGGCAACTGCTGAAACTCCTGATATTACAAAACCTTTAACAACGCCGATTGCAATTAGTAAAGTAAGACTTTCTATACGGGCTGAAATTATAGTAAGTATAGCAGAAGCCAATAAAGAAAACACCATAAGTTTTTTCCTCGAAAACTGGTCAGCTTTAAAAGCAAAGAAAAAAAGACCTATAGCCATTCCTATTGTTGCAGAAGAAACTAATAACGAGCTGTCACCAACAGAACGGTTGAAATGTTCAGCAACCATAGGAAGCAACGGTTGAAATAAATAGAGCTGTGCAAATACAGAAAGCCCTGAAAGAAAAATACACAGTTTTATATTTCTGAAACGCTTGCTGTCTTTTTTTGTTTTTGTGGTAATGCTCATTATAGATATCCGTATAGGAACTTACGTTTTAGAGATATATGCGTTATACGGTGGTGCTAATTTCTGCATATTTTCTAAATATGAAAAGCACTTTATTTGTAGATTATCTATACAGCATTTAGATAATTTTTATAATTATGACATTTGATATAACCTTATAGATTCAAAGAACCTATAAGGCATATGTATTTAAATATTTTAGGATAAGTATCAACCTATTTTTTCAAAAGCTGCCTTGCAGATTCCGAAGCAGTAACCAATCCAGCAGCCATCATAATAATATCTTTCAGAACCAGTCGTCCGGCACCAGAAAGATAAGGGAAACCATATTGTGGAGTAGGGAAGTCACCGCCCAGATCAGGAACATAAACCTCCGGAGTGGTGATCAGGAATGACAAGGTGACAAGAGACATCAGGAAAGTCAGAATGCCTCCATACAGGCCAAATTTAGGAATCCATATACCACCTAAATTTAGTAAACCAATTAATATGATAACAGTGCCAAGTCCGTATGCAAAAATATAAGTGCCATTGGCTTTATTCCATTCAATATTTTTTTTCAACATTTTTCCTTCGGGATTCTTATAGTCTTGATATTCCGGAGCTTTCTTCTGGTACAAAAAACTCATGAAGGGGCTATTGGCAACGAAAGGAACAATACCATCTGCTTCATATTGGAAAGCCTTCAGACCACCAATCCATGCCATAACTATAAAAACAGAAATACGGAGAATATTGATAAAATAGTGCTGCCCGTTGACCAGTAAGTGAAGTAAATTTTTCATGTTCTTTTTTTATTACAAAGCTATTGCCTGTAATATTCTGATGACATGGACAAATTCGTCTTTGTCGTGTACTATTCCGCTACAATGGAAATTCCCGTTTTGGTTCTGAACTCTGATGGAGAAACACCAACATTCTTTTTAAAATAGCGGCTGAAATAATGTTCGTCTTGGAAATTTAATTGTACAGCAATTTCCTTTATAGAAAGGCGGGTAAGGTGTAATAGCTTCTTGGATTCCAGGACGACACGTTCCTGAATAAATGCAGAAGGCGTTTTACCCAGCTGGTTTTTTATTTTTTTGCTAAAGCTATCTGTACTGAGGTGAAGCTTTTCTGCATAAAAATTAACTGATTTTTCCTGAGAAAAATTTTCTTCCAGCAATTTCTGGAATTCGCTGCCTTCATTATTTTCAACCGTTAAAACTATAGCTGTATTATCTTCAATATAAGATTTCTTTACTTTACTGGATAGTGCGAGGATAACCTGTAGATAAGCTTTTATTACGGCTTCTGAAAAATCAGAATGATCATTGAGTTCCTTTTCTATTTTCAGGATAATTCCTTCAATTTCTTCAAGAGATTCCGGACTTAGACCAACATAAGGTAACAGATAGATATTATTGAATAATAATCCATTGCAGGCAACCTCCTGTTTATGATACTCTATACAATAAAAATCTCCATGAAACAAAAGCTGGATTATTACTTCAGAAGATTTTCCTGCCCATGTAATATGCTGATAAGGGCTAAGGAACAATAATGCCGGAGTTGTAATCTCATAAGTAGTGAAATCTACTATAACTTTTGTTGGACCCTGAATTAGAAAAACCTGATAAAAAGCTTTATGTTGCGGGTCCTGATTTGTTTCAGTAGTGATATGATTAATCTGAATCAGCATATCAGAAGCAGATATTTTTTTATGAATGATTGATGTCTAAAGTTATCAATTTTTTTTAATACTGTGCGATAATTGCACACTACGGATGAACTTAAGAATATTAATTATTTAAAAATGTTCATTTTTTCATCATAAATAGGGCTTTGCACCCCTAAAAAGTTTAGAACACTGTGAAATACTTGATTCTGAGAAACAGTATTGCTAGGTTTCAGCTGTTTTGAGCCATCAGATACCCATACAATAAAAGGAATTTCATATTGTTCTTTTGGTGCAATACTGATGGGAACCCCATGCATGTACAGGTTCTTTTCACCTAAAGATTCTCCATGATCCGACACATACATCATGGCACTGTTGTAGCCATTTAGCTGTTTCAGATCTTCAATTATACTGTGTAAAATATAGTCTGTGTACACAATAGTATTATCATAAGCATTGATGAGCTGTTCTTTAGAACAGTTCCCTAACTCCACACTATTACAGACAGGTTTAAAAGTTTCAAACCGTGAAGGGTATTTTTTGCTGTAAGTGGGACCATGGCTTGTGCTGGTATGTAAAATGATTAGTATTTTATTCTTTTTGCTGGCCATTATTTCCTCTTTTAATCCGTTTAAAAGAACGCCATCGTAACCACAATCTTCACCTTTACATTTTGCTTCCAGACTCTCTTTGTTCTGGTAGTTTTTAATATGCACAGGAGGCTCACCCCAATTGGTTGTCTTCCAGATTACATCTACATCATTTCGGGATAAATAATTGGGCAGAATCTCATACAGATCGTCGGTGTTTTTATGCTCCAAAATACACTTTACACCGGCAGTGGTATAGGTTGCACAAGATGTGGCATTGAAACTATGTACTCCGGGAGTTTTAGAAAGCAGGGGATTGGTATTTTTCTTATACCCATATAGCGAAAAATTCTCTCTTCTTGCGGATTCTCCTATAACAAGTACCATAACAGACTTTTGGGTATCCTTTATTTTAGCGTCTGGTAATAATATTTCTTTTTCATTCTTTTTAGCCTGATGGATATAAAAGAGAGAAATATTGACTGAATAAGACCAGGGCATTGCAAGCCCTCCCAATGTTTTTGAATTTTTATCAATCCATAGCCAGTTGCTTGCATTGGCAAATGCCAGAATAACCATGAACAGTAATGTGAGTGATGAGGTAATCAGAAATTTCTTTGGTACTTCTTTTACAATCTTTGTTCTGATGATAAATACAGAAGGGAGTATTCCAAGTATAATAAGGTATAATATCAGTTTATAAGAGAAAAAGCTGCTGGACTCTTCGTAATTGGTATTGAGAATATTTCCAATCATACTCTCATCTATTATCACACTGTAGGTATTGATAAAATAAACCGCAATAGAGTTAATGATAAAAAATAAGACCAGCAAAACCTTTCCTGCAATGCGCGACAGAAAAAGAATAAGATAAAAAGTAAAGAAGTTTGCGGCCAGCATTAATATGACCAGGCTTATTATAATACTGAAGCCACTAAAGGTTTTGTAATCAACATTAGCTACGACAAACTTAAAAAACGGAAGATGAAATAATAGAAAATTAAGAAAGCTTATTAATAATGAAAAATCTCGTAATTTTAAATTTCTTTTTAGCATATATATTGGTAATTATATGGAGTACAACCATAAGATTAATGAGTGATAAATAAAATATGATCAACTTTTCATTAATAAGCTTATTGATTAAAACAATACTACAAATTGCAATAACTAGCATGAAAACAGGATAATACCTCTTGTCGCTTATCCATGTCCATGTTTTATATTTCTGGTTGATAAATATACCTAAAATTCCCGATAGATAGCCAAGTACACCACCTGCAATAACATCTAAAGGATAATGAGCTCCAACACCTACTCTTGTAAAAGCAATCATGAGTCCTGCAAACGTAAATGTAGCAATCCAGATAATTTTATAATTTAGTTTTTTAGGCATAAACGAAAATAATAAAACGGTAAGGATCGTAAAAATAGTAATAGAGTGCCCGGAAGGTAAGCTATTATGTCCCGATAATGTTTTTCCTATAATCGTAAAGCTATTATTATCAAAAACCGCAGCAGGTCTTGGTACCGCAAATAAAGTTTTTATAGGGGTACAGAATACTGCTGAAATTATTGAAGCAGTTATTAATGCCCCCCATACTTTTGGCGCATAGACAATAAGAATAGTTAAAAACGATAAAAATACAAGTGCATCGCCCAACTGGGTAAGATTATACTGCACACTTGGATATTGAGATAGTTTGGAATTGATGAGAAAAAATAATGGAGTCTGAAGTTGTATATAAGATCCAATATTTAGAGACCCTGTGATGTAAAGAAAAAGAATACATAAAGCAACCAGAACCACCGGCACATAAAATAGATATAGATGAAGTTTAATGTAATTATCAGTAGTAGTTTTGTGCATAGTGTTTAATTTTTAATCTAGTCTTCTTTATGGGCTGCAATGTACACAATATTAATTAATTATATAGTGTTTAATTTTTATTTGTGTGTTATTTTTATCAATGTTGTTTAACTATAATTTGTCTTTTTATACTACACTAACCTACAACGTTATATTTTTTTGCAAAAATAGGGTGCAGCAGATTTAGTTGTATATTATTTAATGTTCATATTATAAGCGATTTATGTTTGATGATGTTCATATTGGCTTAACATTTCTTGATTCGATAATTATCTTAATATGATGCTGCAAATAAACTATAACATCTTTAGAGATTTAAATTTAAATGATGAATGGGTAAATAAAGGTGATGTAATGCGTTTATTGAATGTTGAGAATAAAATATCATGCTGCTAATATTTATTTTACTGATTTCTAAGGTTAAAAAAGAATTAAGGAAATAATATTCCATTTCAATAACGCAACTGTGTTGCGTTATTGAAATGGAATGTATAGCTTTGCCCCCATATTAAAATATGATTATACATGAAGAATGCTGTTATTTTTTTAATGGGGAGTTGTTTTATTTCGTACTCTTCCAGCCTGAAAGCTCAGGAAAAAACTGCCGGTAAGGATCCGGTGAAAAACATTGAGTCAGTCAATATTTCCGGAAAACAAAACCTGGATGCGCTGACTGTACCCAGAAAAATCTTAGATTTTATACAATCCGGCACACTTGGTGAAACTTTAAGTAAAATTCCCGGAATTCAGAATTCTTACTATGGACCCAATTCCGGAGCTCCCGTAATTCGAAGCCTTAGCGGGAACAGAGTAAGAGTATTGGAAAATGGTGTTGCAGTAAACGATCTCTCAGGAATCAGTCCGGATTTGAATATTGATACTGAAATTAATAATGTGCAGAGTATCACAGTATATAAAAGCTCGGCGGCAGTATTGTACGGTGGTAAAGCTATTGGTGGGGCTGTTGATCTGGAAACAGACTATATACCGCGACAGCTCCCTGCAAAAGCTTTCGAATTCAAAGGTTTTCTTGAAGGCGGAACTAATAGCGGTCAGAGACAGGGATTTTCAGCAAAAGGTAAAGTTGGAAAAAACTGGGCATGGACGGTAGGTGCAAACAATTATAAACAGGATGTTGTACGGATTCCCGGATCTTCCAAAGATCCCCGTTGTTACGATCCGCAGCTGGTAGGGTTTGACAGCGGACTACAGGCAATGTGCCAGCTGGACGTGCGTTCCAGAAATGTACTGAATAAAAGTCTTTTTCCTTATATAGACCAGTTCGCAAAAGACCATTTTGTAGAATATGAACTTTCGGAAGATGACCTTTATACTTTCAGACCAACCTACAGGAATTCAAAAGACGGAAAGGATTATCCGAATCCTAAAAACGATTTATACATCCCCGGTCAAGATCCTACGAAAGACCGTTACACACGAGAAGTAAACAGTATAAAAGATTTAGGTCCCGTAAAAGACGGTGAGATCACAAACAGCCATTCGGAGAGAAATTCTTTTCATATTGGTACCGGTTATGTTGGGGAGTCCTTTTATGTAGGTGCTGCTTATCAGAATTCTTACTCCTATTTTGGTGCTCCAGGTTATGCAATGCCAAAGATGCCGGAGCATTCACATGGTAATAAGCCTCAGGAAAAAATAGATTATCTTCCGATTAATGTAATGAGCTTAACGCATAAAGCCATGCTGGAATCTGCTTATAAATTCCGAAATTTCTCTTTGGCCAGTATAAAACTGAGCTATATGGGTGTTTTTTCCGAGAACACAGAAATGCTGGGTAGGAGAAGAGCTAATCAGCTGGATGTAAATCAGCATAACGGGCGTATAGAATTTGTACAGCAAAAGATGAAATTCTTAACAGGAACAACCGGTGTGGAAGTACAATACCGAGAAATGGATGGCAGTGGAAACCTGCGCTATTTACCCAATAATATCAGCCGTGAAATAGGCTTCTATACGATGCAGCATCTTAACTTTAATTTTCTTGAATTCGATCTGGGATACCGCAACGATCATGTACAGCGAAGAGCGGATGCAGATAAAAACTATGTAAGAAGTCGTGGTATGTCTGGTGGAAAACTCTCTGACAGAGATTTTACTCTAAATCAGTATCATGCGGGAATGACGTGGAATATATTTGAAAAAGCTTATTTGAAAGCACAGTATAACCACTCTGAAAGGGCTCCCGAAATAAATGAGCTGTATGCCGGAAACAATCATTATGCGCTAATGGTAGAAGAAAACGGAGACGACAGACTAGATAAAGAAGTTGCAAAAACATGGGAAATAGGAGGTGGACTAAATCTAAAGAATGTGCGGCTGGCAGCGAGCTGGTATCATACAAAATATGATAATTATATTTATCTGGCTCATACAGGAATTTCCAGAGCCGGAGGATTTTCGGTAAAAGAGTGGCGTAGTGATAACACCGAAATCAATGGTATAGAAGTAGAAGCAGCATACAAATTTGACCTGACTAAATTCGGAAAATGGGAGGTTGGTTCCTATTTTGACCTGGTACGGAATATAAGTGTAGCCGATTCTTCCATCAGAAAATGGAGTGATGGAGATTATATGCCGAATATGCCAACCAGCAGATTCGGATTTAATCTGGCAGGTACTATTGATAGATTTAGTCTCAATGTATCTCTGGATCATTATATGAAACAAAAATATCTTGGTAAAAATATCAACCCGGAACTTCCTATGCCGGCATATTCGCTTTTAAATGCACGTATTTCTTATGAAAGTACCTTAAGTAATTTGAATATTGAATATTATATTACCGGAAATAATCTGTTGAATAAAGAGGCCAGACCACAAAATTCACCTCTGAAATTTTTGGCTCCGTTACCGGGAATTAATATTTCTGTGGGCGTAAAGATAAAAGTTTAACAGACAAAAATTTATATAACACTAATATGGCCTTTACCAAATTAAGTAAAGGCCATTGTATTTAGTATTTAGTATTTAGTATTTAGGACTTTAGGCTTTATCAGATAATGCCATTATCTAAAAAAAATCAATTTTAGCCGTCTCTGTGAGATTAGTTTTTAATTATTATTCAATAAACAATGAATATTATAAGACTTATTACTTTAATTATCAGATAATTTTATTAATTTTCTATATACTAATTAACTAATAACATGGACGAACGAATTGAAAAGCTTAAAAATATGCAGACTGGTTTGCTAATTGATGTTGTAAAGAACCATAAGAAGCACGGATATCCCTTAGAACTTCGTGAAGCTGCAATTGAGACCCTTAAAGACAGAGGTATAACTTCTGAAGAACTTGAATTATCAGGGAATCTTTATAACCTGCAATATGAAGAAGCGATGACTGAGTATAGAAAATTTAATATAAACTCTACTCTTGGCTTTATTTTATATATACTTGCTGTGTTAACAGCCTTCGGCAGATCAGGAATATCAATTATTATTTATTTGGCTGCAATGCTGTTTATTGGTTTGGCATTTAATAACTCGAAGAGAATAGCACAAATAACAAAAGACGATCTTCCGGATTATTATATTGTTTTATTGCCAAGTTTTTTCTTTTACTTCATTATGTTTTTTATCACAAGAAAACAGGTAAAGGAAAGAATCGATCTGATGACATAAATCCCGATAAAGAAGAGTGTTAAATATTTTTATTATTTAACACATCTCGGGCAAACACCAGATAGAACAAAGTTCATATCCTGTACTTTATATTCCTTTGGAAGTTTATAAACAGGTTCTACATCTTCAAGACAAGAAACTGTTCCGCATTGTGTACAGCTAAAGTGCGCGTGGTTATGATGATGCTGAGCATCACAATGATGACAGGCAGCAAATTTCTGATGACCATCTATGTTGATAAACCTATGGATGTGTCCTTCGTCAGTTAACCTGTCCAGTACCCGATAGATGGTAACCCTGTTACACAATCCTTCTGTCAGTTTTTCTATTTCAGAATGAGACAGCGCAACTTCAGAATGATTAATCAGTTCCAGTATTTTTGCTTTGGCAATCGTGTTTCTCATTTTTTTGAATATTTAATCTGCAATAGTATTGCAATTGTAAAGATAAGCTTTATTTTTCACAGATAAATGAACATGGAGCAGTACTTACTTCTGAATTATTTCAGAAGCCGTTAAAATTGCTTTACATAGCCTATCGTAAATTGTTTGTTGCTATATCCGGGAAACAAAAAAGCCTGATGCTTGGTATTCCCGCCAATATGGATTTTATCATAAAGCCAGTAAGAAAGAGTAGTGGAAAGAATCCCTATTCCGGCTCCTGCTGCAACATCTCCCAGCCAATGCTTATTGTTATACATCCTTAGAATTCCCGTTCCTGTAGCAACGGCATAACCTGCAATACCTATCCATGGAGAAACATTCCAATATTCTCTGCGAAGAAATTCGGCAGAAGCAAAGGCTAAAGCCGTGTGTCCTGATGGAAAAGACTGATTATTGCTGCCATCAGGTCTTTCCTGATGCGTTAATTTCTTAGTGGGTACAACAATGGCTGTAGAAATTCCTAAAGACATGGCATATACAATTAATTCTTTTTTTACCGAGCTTTCCCCCTTTACTCCAAAAGCCTGAAGAGCAAAGACTGCAGCGCCGGGTACAAATTGAGTATAATTATCAATTGTAGTTCTAAAGGTAGGGTGGTCCTCAGTTATTTCGTTTCGGGTATCAAAGTTTATTTTTTTTAACCATTTGGTCTCTGTAGCCAATACACCATAGGTAATTAAGACCCCGGGGATGATAAATTGTTTAGGTTTCAACTGAAAAGAAGTACGGGCCGGTAAACTATCCTGGATTATACTGCTATGTTTTATACTTACAAGACTATCCTTTGTTTGTTTATTCAGGCTGTCATTCTGGGCAAATATTGCTAATGGCAATAAGAGAAAGATTAAGAATTTCATTCTTCGGTATGTTTTAATTGAATTTTGTTTAATAAAGTCGGAAATACAATAAGTAAAAGTGGCAAGGCTACCATAAATCCACCAATTACAGCAATGGCGAGCGGCTGGTGCATCTGTGCGCCTGTACCAATGCCCAACGCCAGAGGCATTAAAGCTATAATAGCACCTAAAGCAGTCATTAGTTTTGGTCGGAGCCTTGTACTGATAGCATATATAATGGCCTGCTCTTTTGTTTTGGATGCAAGGCTTTCATGAAATTGTAAGTAAGTGAAAATAGCATTCTCTCCAATAATTCCCACCATCATAATCAATCCGGTATAGCTTCCTACATTAAGCGGTGTATTGGTAAGGTATAAGAGCAATATCCCTCCGGAAATACCTAATACAGAAATGAACAGAATAAGAAAGGCTACGATAATATTCCGGAAGAGGAAAAGCATAACTGAGAATACTAGCAGACAGGAAACTCCCAGTATAACGAAGAGTTCTTTGAATGATCTCTGCTGTTCTGCATATGCCCCGCCATAGATGATATTGTACCCTTTCGGTAGTTTTATTTTTTGATCGATTTGCTTTTGGATTTCTTTAATCGTTCCACCCAAATCTCCATTATCCAATCTGGCTGTTACGATTCCTAAAGTTTGTAAATCTTCTCTGTTGACTTCTGCGGAACCACTGGTAATATTGACTGTTGCGAACTCACTTAGTGGTTTCAAAGTTCCGTTGGGTAATGAAATCATACTGTTATTAATGTCACTCAGAGACTGGTTAGTCCTGTTGTTGTATAACAGTCTGATAGGGGTAAACTGAACCTGATCAAAAATATTGCCAGCAATATTCCCATCCAGATTGGCCTGTAGCTGGCTTTGGAAATCGGGCAGAGGAATCTGATACTGAGCCAGAGCCTGTAGTTTTGGGGTAACAATCATAGAAGGACCAGCGATAACAATTCCATCAAATACATCGGCAGTGCCATTTACTTTTGCGACAATATCAGATACTTTTTTGGAGTAATTTTCAATGACCTTTTGATCAGTACCAAATATTTTAATTTCAATAGGCTGAACACTACTCATCAAATCACCCAGCATATCAGAAATTACCTGTCCGAAATCTACCGTTAAAGGAAGTCCGGAAGCTTCTATTTTTGAACGAATCTCATCTGTGACTTCTGCAGTTGTTTTATTTCGGTTCTTTTTTAGCTGGATCAGATAATCTCCGGTATTAGGCTCTGTAATGAAGAATCCCATCTGTGTTCCTGTTCTTCTGCTGTAAGCGGCGACATCAGGGTTTGCAACGATTATTTTTTCGACTACTTTTAGCTCCCGGTCTGTTTCTTCCAATGAAGTTCCCGGCGGCGATTTATAGTCTAGTACAATACTCCCTTCGTCCATTTCCGGTAAAAAGCCTGTAGAGATGTTAGGCAGAATAAAAGCAGTACTTATAACAAGCAGTGATATAAAAGCATAGCTAAAGACAGGCTTATGGATAAAGAAACCCACCCATTTTCTTTCTTTTACATCGTGATGCTGAAGATTTTTTTCTTTTATTTTTTCCGTAGAGAGGATCAGATAAACAATCGGTAATAACAGCCATGTAGCAAAGAAAGAGCAGACTAAGGTAATGATCATTGTATTTGTCATTACTTTAAAATAAGCTCCGGCAACACCACTCATCAGGATAAAAGGTAAAAATATAACAATCGTGCTCAGCGAAGAACCAATCATTGCCTTTAATAAATAATTAATCGCCTTTTGTACGAGTGTCCTGGATGACTCTTCAGGGTGTTCCTCATGTGTACGGTGTATCTGTTCCACTACGACAATAGCATCGTCTATAATAAGCCCTATTGCAGCGGCAATAGCACCTAAAGTCATAATGTTGAAAGTCTGCCCGATAGCATATAATACCAACAGTGTAAGGCTTAAGGTAATGGGTATTGTGATTAATATGACAGCGCTTGCCTTCCAGGACCGAAGAAATATAACGGCTACAATAATAGCAAGGAGAAGACCTATCCAGAGAGCATCTGTTACACTCTTTATAGAATCATTTACAAAATCTGCCTGAACGTAATAAGGTTTTAGCACCACATCTTTAGTCAGTGTTTTTTGCAGATCATTAATTTTTGCATCCATTGCCTTTGTCAATTCTACAACATTTGCATTGGGCTGCTGAATAACAGCAATTAAAATACTTTCTTTTCCGTTAGCATTGACTTTAATATACTGCTTGGCCTGATGAATATTAATCTCGGCAATATCTCCTAATAATACAATTCTGTTTCCATTATTGCTGATAACCAGATTTTTGAGCTGGTTTTCATTGCGGATTTGTGCATCGGTAAGGGTTAGGTATAAATACCTGAAATCGGAAGAATATCCATTAGATTTAATAAAGTTTGTATTGTTTATAGCCTGCTCAACGGAAGCTGAGGTAATTCCTAATCGGGCCATCATTTGCTGATTCATCAGAACCCGAAACTCTTTATCTTGTCCGCCTATTACCCTTATTTCGCTCACTCCGGGAACCTGAGAGAGGAAAGGTTTGATTGTATAGAGTGCAAGCTGCTTAAGAGCTATAGGGTCTTTGGTATCAGAGTTCAACGAATATCCCATTACCGGAAGAATGGAAGGATTCATTTTTTCTACCGTGATATTAGTCTCGGGAGGTAATTGATTTCTAACTTCATTAATGCTGCTTTCTACCTGTTGTTTTGCCAGATCAACATTCGTGTTCCAGGAAAGAAATGCTGATATTTCACAGCTTCCCCGGCTGGTTGTGCTTTTCAGAACCTGCAAATCAGGAACTTTCTTTATAGCATTTTCCAATACCTTTGTTACGCCTACACTCATCTGGCTGACAGGCTGCTGTCCTGCGTCTGCAATGATTTTTATTTTCGGAAAAGTAACCTGTGGAAACAGGGCAGATTGTATTTTGGTGTAAGAATAGATGCCGCCTGTAAGGATGAGAAAAATCAGAATCAATAAGGGGCTTCTGTAAGTTACAAAAAATGACTTTTTCATCTGATTACTGTTTTTTTATTTTTACAGTTGCCGTGTCACTCAATCCAAAGTTTCCGGATGTAACAACTCTGTCTTTCGTGGATAGATTTCCCGATACTATTTGAATATATTTATCGGTTTCAGCTCCTTTTACAATTGGTACTTTTACAGCAGTTGTATCACCAAGCATTTTCATTACCCAAAAAGAAGACTGAGTTTCATCGCTCAGCACCGCCATTTTAGGTACGGCTAATCCGTAGGCTGTTGATTTGGAAAAGCTGACTGTACCAATTAAATTTTCCGGAATATTATCACTGTGAGGAACTTTTAAAAGAACTTTTACTGTTTGGGATACAGCATCTACTGTGGGCATTACTTTGGCAACTTTAGCAGGCAGGCTGCTGCCATCAGGTAATTTTATTAATAGGTCACTTTTATCTTTTATCAGCTTCAGGTATTCATAAGGTACATCTACTATAAATCCGAAACTGGAAGCATCGGTAATTGTTGCCAGAATTTCTCCATCCTGTACATAATCACCAATCTGATGGTTTAACATGACAACATACCCTGTTGCAGGGCTAACGACAGTTGTTGTTCCATTGAATCTAAAAGATTTATCCAGTTTGTTAATGGTATTGCCTAAAGCTCTGGCCTCTTTAGTTTGCAATCCAAAAAGTACAGATCCGCGGGTTATACGATCCCCAAGTCGTACATTCATACTAGTAATATAGCCGGTGCTATTGGCTTTAGCATCCGATTTTAACAGATAGCTTGCTGTCGCATTCAGAGTTACATTGTTATCGAGATGGATGGTATCGGAAGGATAAGCAACAACCACCTCTGTTTTAGGTTTTGTTTCTGTATTCGATTCTTCGGTAGAGGCTGCATCATTTTTTTTGCAGCTCAGTGCGGAAGTAATAACTAATATGAGGTATAAAAACTTTTTCATGGCTATTGGATGATTAAATACTGCATCTGGTTCTGTAGATTGAATAAAGTTGACTTATACTGTATAATATTGCCTTTAAGGCTAAGTAAATTATTGATGGATAAAATAAAATCAACCATCCGTACATCCCCTGTAGGTAATTGCTTGGCATTGGCTTCCACCAGAGTTCTTGCATAATTAATCTGCTGGTTGGCAGTTTTTATCATGCTGTAGTACTGATCCATCTGATTCTGAATCTGGAATATTTGCTGTTGATACTGTCTTTCTGTTTGTTCCAGATATTTTTGGCGTGTCTGTAAAGCCAGCTGATTTTGTTGCAGAAGCATTTTCTTCTGATGACCATCATATATGGGGATAGAGACTCCCATGCCTAATCCTAAACCAAAATTTTTATAAGGGGTTTGGGCGAATGAAGTCTGGTATCCGCCATCGGAAAATGCAGTGATTTTTGGTTTATAATTGTATTTTATAATTTCACTGTCATTGGCAATTTTCAAGCTGTCGGCTTTAAAAGATTGAGTATATACACTTTCCTTAAAATCAACAGGAGAGAGTGTTTTCGTAATATCAGGAGCTTCTAGGCTTGGAAATCGGGTATCTACAATGCCACACAGATAATTGAGTAATGCATAATTGCTTTGCCATTCGGCTTGTTGCTGCTGCAGGGTAAGCTCATTTTGTTGTAAAGTAACCTTAAAAGTGAGGTAATCTGTTTGTTTGAAAACAGAACTTTGGGTTAGTTTTTTCAGAATTATATCTTCCTGATTCAATAGGCTTATTATTTCCTGGCTTAATTCATAGCGCTGCTGACTGGAATAAGTAGCTATATATTGATCTGTAATCTGTTTATTCAGTGTTTGGATGCTAAGATTTTTTTGTGCTAAAATTTGTCCAATGTTTGCATCATAGGCTTTTAGCCTTGTGTTGAGATTATTCCGGCTTATAAATTCTTTTACGACTCTTACACCTGCAAACAAGGATTGTCCGTTGGTTAGAGCATTGTCATATCCCCAACCTTTAATATTAGGTGAATAGCCTGCGGTAGCTTCTCCGGTAACAATAAAGCCATATGTGGCTCTTAATTTCAGACTGTCGATTTTATTGAAGATTACCTGATTGTTATAATCATTGAGCAAAGGACTGTTTGCCTGTGCAGTTTTAATGAAATAGGGTAGTGCATGCCCCGTCTGTGCTTTTACAGAAAAGCAGAGTGATAAAGCAATCAGAGCTAAAAACCACCAGGCGGGATATTTATATACAGTGTCCATACAGACAATTTCAAATTGTTGACTCAAAGATGAGATCCAATTCTGTATAGATTCTGAATTTTTGGATTTTAGACTGTTTTTTAATGAGAATATCAAAACAAAAAACCGGCTGTTTCCAACCGGTTCTTTATCAACATTTCATTTTTCTATAAGATTAATCTTTTTTCAACGTAACAAAATTACCTTTAACATCAAATAATGCGTCTCCCGATTTTACTTCGGCTTCATATAATACTGTTCCATTTGCTTTGGTAATTTTAGCTGCTTCTTTTATAGGACCTAGCTTGTGCTGGGTAATGTATTGGGGAACTGAAGCAGGAAGTTGATCAGCAGCTATTTCAACTTCACTTTCTTCCAAGGTACCGGCTGCAGTGTATAAAACACTCATTTTTTTTCCGTTTTGTTTGAAACCGGCTTCATATTTTCCATCCTCTTTTTCCCATTTAGCTTTAATGTTCGGATGTTGTTTCTGAAATGCCTGCTCTACAACTGAAGGAACTTTAACATTTTCTTTTTTTTCTTGTGCCAGTGCCACTGTACTGAATCCCGTTGCAAATACCAACGCTAAAATTGTCATTTTCATTTTACATTTTTTTAAATTGATGTTGTAAAACTCAGTAGACATTCTGAAGAGATCCTGAATTTTTTTGATAAGTAAAAATTAATTGAAATTAATACTAAAAAGATGCATATCATTAATAAATTGGTATTGAATGTCGTAATGATACAGATCGCATATTTTTTTACTCATTTCAAGACCTAATCCAATACTATTGGTATTCTCGGATTGCTTTTTGAAACGTTGGAACAAGTCTTTTTTATTGAGTTCGTTCTTCCCATAATTGCCAATAACAAGCTCTTGAGGGGATGTTCTTATCAATACTTTTCCGTCATTTTCGGAATGTCTTATCGCGTTGGACAAAATATTGCCAATTAAGATATCGATGAGAATTGGATTGGCAATGATTTCAATTTCATTTTCTATGTGGATTTCCCATTGTATATATTTTTGGGCAGCTGGCTCTTCATATTGACTCAGGAGCTTTTGAATACTGGTATTGATTTTTAATTTTTCGGTATCCGGAAACTGATTGTTTTCAATTTTAGTCAGTAATAATAGGGTACGGTTGAGGCGCTGCATTTTGTTTCCGGCAACAGAAATTTCTTCTATCAGGTCAGCTTGTTCCTGAGAAATTGGAGAAGTCTGCATCAGCAGTTCCAGATTGCTCTGCATGACAGCTATCGGAGTTTGCAATTCGTGAGAGGCATTTTCCGTAAATTCTTTTTGTGTCCTGTAAAGTTTCTGATTACGTTTGATGAGATCTTTAATGGAGCTTCCTAAATTTTTAAACTCTTCAATATTAGTGGGTATAAACTGATAATCTTCGTTGCTGTCGACTCTGTAAAGACTTAATTTATGAACGATATCATTGAAGGGTTTCCATAATTTTTTAGAGAGTTGGAAATTAATAGCAATCAGGCCGGCCAATAATACAATAACCAATACTAATTGAAGAACCAGTATACTGTTGAGGAGGTCTTCATCCTCTATCATAGATTTCTGAATCCGTATTTCGTACGGTTTTCCATTTACAATTGTATTCGAAACAGAAATCCTGTGCATCACTGTTTCGTTATCATCGGGTATAAAAACAGGCTGATTGTACAGGGAATCAAAAACTTTGGGGTTATTAGACGGGCGAACGATAATACTGTTTTCAAAGGAAATAAAATTGTCAGGTATTGTCGTTTTTAGCTGCTTTTCAATCCATGCTTTCTGATGATTTATATTTTCATCCAGACTCCTCAGCATCAGGTAGCGTAACGAGAAATAGAAAGCAGGAATAGCTATTAACAGAATAAGAATAGCATAAATGATATAGCGACGCGATATGTAGCTTATTAATTTCATTTAGTATTCAAATTTATACCCCATTCCGTAAACAGATTTCAGGTAGTCATTACAGCCGGCTGCTGCGAGCTTTTTTTTCATGTTTTTAATATGGGCATATATAAAATCATAGTTGTCGTAGACATCTGCATTTTCCCCGGAGAGGTGCTCGGCAATTGCTGTTTTAGAGAGAACTCTGTTCTTATTAATCGTAAAATAAAGCAGTAAATCGTACTCTTTTCTGGTAAGGTCAATAGTCTGATGGTTAGCCGTAACTGTTTTGGCAAGTGTATCAATGGTAATTTCATGAAATACCAGAATATTACCGCCATTAAATCTTCTGCGGCGTATTACGGCAGCGATACGTGCGCTTAGTTCTGATAAATGAAAAGGCTTTGGAATATAGTCATCTGCACCCAGCGTTAATCCGGCTATTTTATCATCAATGGAGTCTTTTGCAGATATAATAATTACTCCATCGGTTTTATCGTTTTCTTTTAAGTTTTTTAAAACACTCAATCCATTACCATCGGGTAATGAAATATCAAGAAGAATGCAGTCATAATCATATGAGTCCACTTTTTCAATTGCAGTATTGAAATTTGTAGCTGTCTCACAAAGGTAATTTTCCTGCTTTAAGTAGGTGGCAATGCTTTTACTCAATGCAATTTCGTCCTCAATGATGAGTATTTTCATGCTGTCATTTTATTCAAAAATAAAATTAAAATCTGAAGGAAAACTGAATTTATAAAAATATTCGGTATAACGGACCGGATTTGTAAGAAACCTTTGTTGTTGTCTTAGCAAACCGATTTTTCAGTTTCTTTTAATCACGGCTGCGATACTTACAGGATTTTCATTACTTTTAGGCTCTGAATTTTCATTATGGATTCTATCTCTGTACTTCATATGGGCCTTTTTCAGGAGAATAATGTGTCTTCTGGTTTTTATTTTAATACCATGAAGGGGCATTTGAAGAGTAGCCATAAACATATTGAAAAACCCCATCGTCATGATTTTTATGTAACGGTACTATTCACACAGGGGAGTGGAGTGCATGAAATAGATTTTCAGAGCTATGATGTACAGGCAGGCAGTCTGTTCTTTCTGTCACCTGGTCAGATACACAGTTGGGAGCTTTCTGCTGATACAGATGGCTATATTTTCTTTTTTTCGCAGGAATATTACAATATGCATTATGTAAATCAGAAGCTGAAAAACTTCCCATTTTTTGCCTCGGTTTCTTTTCCCAGAAAACTTCAGTTAGACAATCAGAACCTGCATAAGATTAATTCCTTGTTTACAGAACTTCAGGAGGAAAGCTTACAGGAAAATCTGATGCAGAAAGAGAATATTCTGGCTCTTATTACGAGAATCTATATTCAGTCGGTAAGATTATTTTCAAAAGAACAGCAACTACTTACTTCGGGTAATGTGTTTTCATATATCCGCCATTATCAGGAGTTCGAAGCGCTTTTGGAAGAGCATTTTCTGGTGCAGAAATCCAGCTCTTATTATGCCGGTTTACTGGGAATAACGGCTAAGCATCTTAACCGTATTACCCAGACTGTAGTACAAAAAAAGGCTTCCGATATTATCACCGAGAGAGTAATACTGGAAGCCAAGAGAATGTTGATTTATCTGAACGAAAGCCTTACAGATATTGCTTTCAAACTGGGATTTGAAGAGTACTCTTATTTTTCCAGGGTATTTAGTAAAAATACCGGGGAGACTCCTTCACATTTCGCTCTGAGGCATAAATCGTAGAGTATCATATTGAGCCAGAGCCTGTAATGAGCCTGACGAATTATCGAAATATAATCAGTTTTCTTGTAGTTCCAGAGTAATCTATTGCGCAGCAATTCGTGCGTTAAAAGCATGGTTGAATATAAAAAATTATTAATGCCTTCGTGTTTAATATTTATCGCAAGGAACGCAAAGATTTCTTACCTGCTCATACTGTTTTTAACGAACGCAATGCCGCTAAAGCTCAGCAATTAGATAATGATTTTAATCTATTAAACCATTAAGAAATTTAGAGTATTCAGATTTTAAAATCTGCTAAATTTCCTTAATTTCTAAATGATTGAAATATAATCAGTTTTGTACACTTCTGTAATCAATCCATTGCGCAGCAATTCGTGCCTTAAAAGAATGGTTGAATATAAAAAATTATTTGTGCCTTTGTGTTTAATATTTATCGCAAGGAGCGCAAAGGTTTTTTCCTTGATGCTGCTTTTAACGAACGCAATGCCGCTAAAGCTCAACGATGATTATTTTGATCTCTTTAAGCTATTAAGAGTATGCCTAAGTTTATCATAAAAAAATAAAAATAGCGATTGTGAAATAAAAGATACAAAATTTATAGTTTCTCATAACCCGCCATTTCGCCAAACCGATATTAGCTGTAGTCTTTTTGTTTTAAATTACTATCTTTGTCTCATTCTATACTAAGTATGACATACCACCTTTGTTCTAAAGGTTCTTTACAACTGTTATATGCAGTTGCGGTTTCCTATTTATATCATTTTATTTTTTAATTGGGCGTTTTCTACGCAAAACTTAGTATGAGAAAAACTAATTTAATTAGTTCATCTATTGAACGTTTTTATAATAAAGCATCTGAAGAAGACAGACTTTCTAAAGGAATGGGCATCTTCGAATTTGAGAGGATTAAATCCCTTATTGAATTGCATTTAAAACATCAATCTATCATTCTTGATATTGGTGGAGGTACAGGAAAATATTCCGAATGGTTATCAAAATTGCAACATCAGGTTTATTTGGTAGAACCTATTGAAAAGCATCTTCATATTGCAAAAGACAGATCCAACAAACTAAAGAATAAGTTTCAAGTTATCAAAGGCGAAGCCCGTAAACTGGAATTTCCGAATAATTTTGCGGATGTTGTTATTTTACATGGACCTCTCTATCATCTGCAAAAGGAAGAAGATAGGCTTCTTGTGATAAATGAAGCGAAAAGAGTTGTAAAAAAGAGCGGAATTATATTGGGCTTCGGAATTAATTCCACAGCTTCTACATTAGCAGGTTTATTAAACGGACTGATTTACAAACCTACTTTTCTTGAAATGTGTAAAAGTGAATTATTGACCGGAATCCATAATCCTCCGGATGATTTTCCTTGGTTGTTGGCAGAAGCATTTTATCATAAACCTTCAGAATTTAAAAATGAATTTTTAAAATGTAATTTGAAGATTGAAAAGATATATGCAGTTGAAGGAATTATTTGGCTTGACAGTAATTTTTTTGCCAATATGTTGGATGAAGAAAGAAAGAAAGTACTGAAAGAGCTTTTGTCAACAACAGAGAATGAAGAATTCTTATTGCCTTTTAGCCCTCATATGATGATTGTAACCACAAAATAAGTTTAATTTTAGTAAGAAAAAGGGTTGTATTCTTTACAATCCTTTTTTTATACTATTTGCCGAAAGATTGCCAATAACATTATTTTTCACGAAACAACTCTACAAAAGCATCATCAGACAACTTGTTCCATAATTCGCTAAATCATATAGTGAATATAGCTAAATAGCGATAAATATTACACACTACAAAACAAAATGGATAACAAGGTAATTACTTAAAATTCAAAGTAAAGCCACAAAAAAAAGCCCTGCAGTACTGCAAGGCTCTATTATTGCTCCCCTCTTGGGCTCGAACCAAGGCCCCTCTGATTAACAGTCAGATGCTCTAACCAACTGAGCTAAGGAGGAAACTTATTTTTTTAGTTTCTAAATTAAAAATACTTAAGTCACTTTAGATTATTACTTCTAACAGACAGGAAGAAATTAACTTAAGATTAAATATTTTTTGCTCAATACAAAGTAATGTCATGCTTAGCAGAGTTCATAATAAGCTTGACGAACCAAACTATCGAAGCATTTAAATCCTTACGTACTTTCATGTGTACTATTATAATGTCATCTTGAGCATAATCGAAGTATTACCTAAAGTGTCAAAAAATAAAGTTGAAAAACTAAACAGGTTCTATAAAGCAAATTTAAAAGGACCTTCAAAAGTTGTATTGTAAGAGGTAATCATTTTTCCTTTTTCATCAAAAATACCAATGGTAATATTCTGCTTGCTCAGCCGCATCTCTTTTTCCGGGAATGCTATACTGATATTTCCCTTTATAATTTCGTTTTCCTTCAACGTTATTTTAACGGGACCATAATAGGTAATGCTTGCATTAGCAGGGTTCAGTACCTTAATTGTGATAATTTTTTTAGAATTTTCCTTGTTCAGGAAGGTGTAAGTATAAAGGTTATTGATTTTTCCGTCTGTTATCTGGAAAGAGGTTCCCGGAACTTTCAGGAACTTGGCTTCCATACTTCCTCTGTCATACATCAGGTAGCCTACTAAGCCTACTAATAAAGATAATGCTACAGTAGTAGCTTTCATCCTTGGAGTAAACTTAAACTTGGTACCGGCTTCTATTTCCTGTTCTGTAGCATAGCGTACCAATCCTTTTGGCAAGCCTACCTTTTCCATAATTTCGTCGCAGGCATCAATACATGCTGTACAGTTGATACATTCCAGCTGTTGACCGTTTCTGATGTCAATTCCCGTAGGGCATACTACAACACATTGGTTACAGTCTATACAGTCTCCTTTACCAAGAGCTTTCCTGTCTTCATTGTTTCTCCATTTCGAACGGTTTTCACCACGTTTATAATCGTAATAAACATTGATGGTCTGTTTGTCTATGAGCACGCCCTGTAATCTTCCGTATGGGCATATCAGGGTGCAAACCTGTTCTCTAAGCCATGAAAATACAAAGTAAAATAAACCCGTAAATACAATCATTACAATGAAGTTCACAGGATGGGCTGCCGGACCTTCCTGCATTATTTTAAAGACCTCTTCATAGCCTACGATATACATAAACATAAAATGTGTAATGACAACAGCGATAAGTAAAAATACCGACCATTTTAAAAGACGCTTTCTTATTTTTTCAGCATTCCATTCCTGTTTGTCCAGTTTTATCTGCTTATTACGGTCACCCTCTATCCAGTATTCTATTTTCCGGAAGATCATTTCCATAAAGATGGTTTGCGGGCAAAGCCAACCGCAGAAAATTCTTCCGAATACAATACTGAATAACATAACGAATATTACGGAAGTTACTGCTCCTATAGCCAGGATAAAGAAATCCTGAAGATAGAAAGGCTGACCGAAAATAAAGAAATGTCTGTCCAGAATATTGAAGAGAAAGAACGGATTATTATTAATTTTCAGAAAGGGGAGTATAAAAAATATAGCGAGCAGAACATAGCTGGTATAATCTCTGTAGTTGGTAAATTTTCCTTTTGGCTTGCGGGGGAAAACCCATTTTCTTTTTCCGGTTTTGTCCATCGTTCCGACTTCATTTCGGAAACTTTCTTCCTGAAGATCTACAGGCGCCTGGAATTGAGTATTCATTACTTTTCTTATTTTCTGAATTCAGAGAACAGGGAAGTATGATAGTAATAAAATTACCGTATATGCCTTTGTTTCTCTGATATTATTGTTCCTTATGCAAAGCTCTTAATTATAGGGACAGACCACTAATATTATATTCTTCTGCAATTGTACAATTCGGACATTTTAGCAAAATAAGATATGATATAGATCATTTTAATTCTTACAGAATAAAAAACTGAGAATGTCTAAAAAGTCATTCTCAGTTTATAAAAGAGTTTTATCTGCTTATTTTTTTAATGGAACTTCAACAAAACTGTCATTATACCATTTGATTTCCATAGGGATTTCGGCATCTTTTATAGTTTCAGTACTTACATCTTTTCCGCTACCATAGTTAATCTGCCATGCCGGGCTTTTCTTGACTCCAATTTTTAGTAATATTTTACTGCCCTTTTCTATTTTTTTGCTTACAAAAGGTGTACCTGTTACAGGAATTATTTCTTTTTTACCGGGAGTTAATAATTGACGCTTACTTCTGTCTTTAGCATAGCTGGCTCTGGTAATGAAGCTGGAAAGAAGAAAATATTTTCCGTCAGGAAGAACCTGATATAACTCTGCAGCAATGTCACAATCCTTTTTATTGATTGAAAAATTTAAGCTTGCCGAAAAAGAACCGGTCAACTCAGTATCTTTATCAAAAACTTCCGATGCAAATAGGGTACTGTTGTCTTTTTCCTGTATTGAAGTATTGATGAGCTGAGGATTATCTGTCAGTATAAATTTATCGACATCACTTCTGTCCTTGAAGTTTACATTTAAAGTAGTGAATGCCGATTTACTTGCTTTGTTTTCCTTAAGTTTTAAATCTTCACTTAAATAGTATTTTACCTTTGTCTGGTCAAATTCCTGCATTGAATTGGCACTTTTCCAGATATTATCTCCCATTACTTCATAATTGATTTTTCCTTTCAGAAAATCGGGTTTGCTTTTTCCTTTTAAGATATAATCAAACCACTGATAACAAATTTCATTTATGTCAAGCTCCGCAACAGAATCTATTTTTACACCCATCACTTCGGACATAACATAGCCCTGGGGACCGTAATGATCATAAGGTCCTATAACGACATAATGATCAGCATTTGGATTGTACTTTATATGATTTTTATAATAAAACATAGCACCCAGCTGATCGTCGTCAAAATAACCTGTTGTGGTAAGAATAGGAATGTTTATTTTTGAATATTCCTTTGGATCGGGAGTCATGCTCTGCCAGTAAGTATCATATGACGGATGCTTTAACCAACGCTGAAAGATTTCATTTTTTTTGCCATTAATGGAATCTAGCTTATTAAAAGCTAAACCACTGGTGTACCATTTTTTATAAAGATCATTCCATTTTTTCTCATTAGTAAACCCTGCGCTATCTGTGAGTTTGTTTACCGTAACATAGTCAATCCATCTTAACATATAACTCATAAAAACATTACCACTCATTGGATAATCTATTCCGATGCCTACAGGAGCCTGAGGGATAATTGTTTTAAGTGCCGGATGTAATTTTTTTGTAGCAGCCCATTGACTAAATCCAAGGTAGCTGCCTCCAATCATTCCTATGTTTCCGTTGCTCCATGGCTGCTGGACAATCCAATCAATTACTTCGTTAATATCTTTATATTCATGTTCAAATGGCTCTATGTTTTCTTTACTTCGGTATTTTCCTCTTGTATTAATGTATACACAAGAGTACCCATTACTGGCAAGTTGTTTAGCGGTTTCAATATTCTGGGAGTCCGAATAGATCGTATTGACAATAATTACAGGTCCGGGATGTTGTATTTTTTTATTGATAACCGTAGAGATACTGATCTCTTTTTTATCTTTCGTATAAACAATAATACTGTCATTTACTGTATAGCTTTCCTGATCTAATTTTCGCAGAAAGGGAAGCCCCTTCGTGTATGTTGCTTCAGCTATAAGGTTGGATCCATATTTTCTGAATAGTAATAATGCAGTTTTCAGATCGATGCTGCTTTTACCGGTAATATCGCTCTTGATGAAGTTGTTAAGATCTTCTTTAGTATCTTTTGGAGAAAGGTTAAAGGAATCGGGCATAAATACCTGGGAATTGCTTGGTAAGGAATTATATTTTTTAAGTAATTCTGCCTGATATGTTTTATTAAAATCCTGCTTATTATTTAGCTGTAGCAAGGTGTTTATATACACTTCATACTGGGCTCCCATTGCGGTGGCTATTTTGGGATTGCCTTTCATGTAGCTGTTTTTTATAGCATTTAGCTGCTCTAATGCTGTTTTATAATCCCCCATAACAAAATTCATCCGGAACAAATTATCTTTATCAGTTATTTCTTTACTTTCTGCGGTCTGCTTTTTTACAATAGGCCCCAGGTAGTTTAAAAGAGTTTTTATATTGGAAGAATCGATTTTTTTGAACTGACTAATCGGTATGTTTTGAGAAAAAAACAGAAGGCTGAAAAATAGTGTGACAAGGCTTAGTATTTTTTTCATAATATCTTTTTTGGCGGGCGGAAATTACAAAATAAATTCCTTGTATAGTGAAATAGATGTAATTATTTTCTGTATATACAGGCTATAATGACTAAAGTAATACTAATTGCCGCCGAAAAGGTTCTTACTGTATTCCAGAAGTTCCAGGAAGCTTCAAAACTGTCCCGTATTTGTCGGATTGAATTCTGTGTTGAATTGGAAAGGTCCAATAGATCCAGTTTATTGTTTAGCGGAACATTAAATATCGAAGTAATTCCAAATACTCCTGCGATATAGAAAAGTGATGCAGCCAATAACAGCAAAAAGGTAGTTTGATTATTATGATATTGCTGAAAAGTTGCTATTGGCAACATAATTAATGCTCCAAAGAAACATGCAAAGAATATTGGGTTTAGTATTTCCCGGTTAATGCTTTGCATTGCCTGCAAATATTCGCGATCACCTAGTTTGCCTAATCCTAAATTAACGGATACCGAATAAGAAAAGAATAATCCGGCCATTAGTGCTGTCGTTATGCCAGTCAGTATAAGTGTGATGTCCTGAAGTTTCATTGTATTTTGTTTTTAAGTTAACAAGACAAAGTTGTACAATCAAAGACGTAAAAAATAGAATAAAAGCGACACTGAAAATCAGGATGAATAAGATTTGGGTGTTTTACCGGTGAATGCTTTGAAAACCCTTATAAAATGGGATTGGTCTGAAAATCCATTTTCATAGACAATATCTGAAAGCTTGTTGTAATCTTTGGATGTTAATTGCTGTAACGAAGTCTGAAATTGGATGATTCTGGAAAACTGTTTAGGAGATAAGCCCGTTTCTGCCAGAAACCTTCTTTCGAAAGTCCGGATATTAAAATCCAATTCCTGAGCAATCTGTCCGATAGATTCTGTTCCGTTGCCGGTGATAATCATTCCTAAAGCACGACGGATTTTAAAATCCAAATTATCTTTTTTCTTTTCAAAATTCCTGAGAAGATAGCCTTCTATAAGCTGCCTGTACTTATGAGGATCATTTACAATGCGTAAATTGTTCATGATTTCTTCTGTATCTTCAGGAATATAGCAGTTATCATTAATCCTTTGTGGTTCTATTTCATAAAATGACTTCAGAACGAACGGATAAAGCTGGTAAACAATAACGGTGTAAGAACCTTTTATTTCTAATTCTATTGGGATTAAAGTTTGTCCGTAAATAAACAGATCCGGCATTTCTTTTAGATGCGGAATTACTGTTAACCCGCCGCCTGTTTTATTAAATAAAAGTCCGGGATGTCCATCTGCAAAGAATGGAAGTCTGGTTATATCCGGATTTTTATCATCTTCAAAGATCCAGATATTTTTTACGAAGAGAGAAAGCGGCTCGTCGGGGATTATTTCCTGAAAACTCATCTATATAATTTCATAATTCGTTGCAGGTTATAGTAATAAACTGTTTATTTATCCATCAGCCATACATATATATTCTCTTCTGTAGATATATCCAGTTTTTTTCTGATTCTGTATTTCTTGCTTTCCACAGCACCAATAGATAAACGTTTTATAGACGCTATCTTCTTAGTATCAAAATTTAACTTCATCATAGCACAATACTCCATATCCGATTGTGTTAACTTGGGACTGATTTTTAAAAGATTCTCGCTAAATCTGGGAAATATTTCATTAAATTTTAAATAAAAAGAAGGATCATCCTGTTCCGCCAGATTAATCAGCAGGCTAAGGGTCTCATGGTTAAGCTGTTCTTCTTCATTTCCTACAGGAGATTCGGTTATATGATCAACTGAAGCTTTTTTAGTAAATCTGCGTTTTATGAAAATAAATAAAGCAACTGATAACAATGCTCCAATAATATAATAAGGCTTGGCAGAACTCAGGAAAGACTCTTCAGATACATTTTCTTTTTTTTCATATTCAAGTACTTCACTTACACTTTCTCTCTCTGCAAGATTCAGGCTGTCACTTAGTTTTTTTTGTTTTTCAAGGTAATAAGATTCTTTTTCATAATCTTTTAGTTCACGATAGCACTGAGATATTCTGAGGTAAATATCTTTTTGGTCATATCGATGACCAAATCTTTTGGCTTGCTTTAATGCCTGCTCATAGTATTCCAGAGCTTTAGTGTAATTTTTTTTCTTTTGTTCTAAGAAGCCCCGCAGGTTTTTTCCGATAATTACCCACGGAAATTTGTTTTTGTAGAGGAGATCTCCTTCTGAGAGATATTTTTCAGCCTTATCGAACTCACCCCATTCTATATATGCCGAGATTAATAATCTTTGGCAAATAATTCTGGTCATGGTTCTGTTAAAGGTGTCTTGTTCAAGTTTTTGAGCCTGATTGTAGGAGTCCAGCAAGTAGTTTTCTTTTTCTCTTCTGCTTAGAACCAGCTGATGTTGGTTCAGATCACTGGAAAATATAAAATGATTATTCCGGTATATTTTACCATAGCGTTCTGCATCTGCTTTATATCCGGGAACCCTGGCCATTAATTCAGTAGCGGTCTTGTAGTCTTCCAGCGCCTCGTTAAAATGCCCCAGCTTGGAAATAGCTCTGGCTTTTGAAATATAGAAAAGAGCAGTATATTTAAGATATTTATCATTATTTTCAGTAAGATTTATACCCTCATTTATTTTTTTAAGTGCTTCTTTAATATTACCATTGCGGATATAATAACTGATCATGGGAAGCAGAGCTTTCGCCTGCCCCTCAATATAGCCTGCCTCTTTTGACTGATAATAGATTTCAGTACTTATTTTTAGTAATTCGCCCGTATTATAACTTATATTTTTATTATCGGATGGCTGATCCAGAATTTCCACTTGCTGTACTATTCTGAAAAGGCTGTCCATTTCTTTTTCTTTTTTATTCTGAGCAATACCCAGACAGGAGAAAAGAACGAAAAATAAGAGTACTATTTTCTGCATAGTCCTTAGATACCGTGTTTTAATAAGTTTTTTTTATAATGAATTTACCAAATCCAAAGATACTATTAGTTTTGTTATGCATTTAATATTTGTAAAAAATAATGACCATAATATCACAATTAATAGAATGTATTTTTATATAACATTATAATTGGCTGATTATTATAAAACCAGAATAAGATAATACATATTAAAAAGCCCTTTCTTTGAAAGTGCTAATAAATAATCGGATTATAAGAATAAAGTTAGGATTTTGAACTTCGGGTAAGATTTTTTTTTAATGTGAAACTGCTTTTAACCCAACTATAGAACCTACTAATGTCGTAAGAAAGAATAAACGCCAGAAGCTTGCCGGGTCTTTGAATACGAAAATTCCCATGAGAACGGTTCCTACAGCTCCCAAGCCTGTCCATACAGCATAAGCGGTACCAATAGGCAGAGTTTGCGTTGCTTTAATTAGTAGTGTCATACTTATAGTGAGGCACAATATAAAGCCACCATACCACCAGTAAGATTCAGTTCCGGTTGTTTCTTTTGCTTTTCCCAGACATGAGGCAAAGCCTACCTCGAATAATGCAGCAATAACTAAGATAATCCAGTTCATATGTTTTGTTTTGTACAAAAATCAGGACTTTGCTGCATATTGTATTTTACATATGATAAAAAATTAGACAGCCGAATATTTCGACTGCCTATTAAAACTGTTAACAAACCAAATTTATTGTTATTATGGTAGAATTACTCCGCTGAAATAAATTAACAGTTTTGTTGCAGAATAAGCTTTAGAGTATTTATTGTATCTGTGTTTTCTAACTTTTATCCGATAGGGCTGTGGCTTCCAGCATGAGGTAATGTAAATCTGTGTTTTTGACAAAAGGTTTCAGGAGTTCACTTCCCGGTCCATACATTGCTAGTTCTACATAATCTCCGGAGTGGTCCATACTGATCCAGCCTACGGAATTGTGTTTTTTCTGAATTTCCGAGTAAGCCTTGAATGGCATTTTTTTATAATTGTATAAACCTTCTTCTTGCTTTTCTGCACCTGTATAGAAACTGAGCAAATGTTTTGCTTCTTCGTCGGTAAGGCTGAACTTGTTGGTTTCAAAAATCCAGTCTTTCATCTGTTGAAGGTTAAAGCTCTCGTGGATGTTGTTTAGGATATACTCATTGGTATACTTATAGTTCGCTATTGTATTGAAGTTTTTAGTTGCTTCGTTACCATATATAGTTCCAGGATTAGCATTTCCGTGATCTGTAGTTATAATTACAAGAGTATTGCCATCCTTTTCAGCAAAGTCCATTACCGTTTTTACAGCTTCTTCAAAAGCCAGCTGATCATGAATAAGTGCAGCAACATCATTGGCATGAGCTGCCCAGTCTACTTTTCCGCCTTCAACCTGTAGTACAAAGCCTTCTTTGTGATCTTTCAGTTGGTTTATAGCAGTTTTAGTCATCTCAGAAAGCGTCGGAGTATTCTGAAGCTGTGTTATATTATTTCTGTCGATACTATAGGGTAGTGCACCGGTACTAAAAACGCCTAATAATTTTTTTCCTTTTTCTGCTTTTTGCAAATCAGAGCGGCTTTTCAGAATCTGATAACCTTCTTTTTGGTACAAACTGTAAACATCTTTTTTGTCTTCTCTTTTTGCAGCATTAAAGAATTCGTCTCCGCCTCCCATCATTACATCAAAACCTGCCTGTACATATTTTTCCGCAATCTCCGGCTCAGCATTTCTTTTTTCAGAATTAATACAGAATCCTGCAGGTGTTGCATGCGTAATAGTGACGGTAGTTACACAAGCTGTCTTCTTACCGGCTTTCTTAAATTTCTGCCATATCGGGGTATGTATTTCGCCATTAGCACCAATGTTCAAGACACCGTTTTTTACGCGTTTTCCTCCGCCAAAAGCAGAGCTGGCTGCTGCAGAATCTGTAACAATAGAACTGGCAGAGGCTGTATCCATCAAAGCACGGCTCACTTTGTTTTCCAGATAAAGCCCAATCCAGTAACTGTTTTTTCCAAGTGTGTTCAGGGAATATTGATTTGCCATAGCCAGAGTTCCGGAACTCATTCCGTCACTAATCATAAAAATGATATTCTTAGCTGTCTTTTTTCTTGCTGAATTAGGATTTGTACTGCCTGCAAATAAACCGATAGGATTTATCGTCAGAAATCCTGAAAGTACTGCTGTCCCTTTTAGAAACCTTCGTCTGTCCATTTTCTAATTAATTAACGGACTGCAATATAAGAGTTAAATTTAATTATTGCAATATTGTTGCGTTAATTAATTGTAAACGAATATTAATTTTTATGTTGAACTATTGCTGAAAAACTCATATTAGGAATGCCAATGTTCCTTTTGAAGTTGAGTAAGAATAACAGTAAGGATATAAAAAGAACCCGGCTAAAATCAGCCGGGCTAAAAGATTATCTTTTTGGATTAATCATTACTATGCTTAATAAAGTACTTTTAAGCTTTCTGCAGAGAAGTCGGAAAGTTCTTCCGTATTTCCGGTTTTAATTTTTTGTACCCATTGGTAGTCACTTAATATGGCTCTTCCTACTGCTACAAGATCAAAATCCTGTCTGTCTAATCTTCTTAGTAATTCAGAAAGGTCCGTTTTTTCAGTTCCTTCGCCTGCAAAGGCAGAAAGGAAATCACCTTTCAGACCTACTGACCCTACTGTAATAGTTGGCTGACCGGTGATTTTTTTAGCCCATCCGGCAAAGTTAAGATCCGAACCTTCAAATTCAGGTTCCCAGAAACGGCGTTGAGAGCAATGGAAAATATCTACGCCGGCTTCTTTTAGTGGTAATAACCATTCTTCCATTTCCGCAGGCGTAGTTGCTAATCTGGCTTTATAATCCTGTTGTTTCCATTGAGAAAGACGGATAATAATTGTGAAATCTTCACCAACAGCTGCTCTTATAGCTTTTACAACTTCTACAGCAAAACGGTTTCTCTCTTTTAATGTTTTTCCGCCATATTCATCAGTTCTGGTATTAGTACCTTCCCAGAAGAACTGATCGATAAGATACCCGTGTGCACCATGAATTTCCAGACAGTCGAAGCCAAGATCTTTGGCCGCTTTTGCAGAAGCAGCAAATTGTCTGATCGTATCTTCTATATCAGCAATGCTCATTGTAGCAGCAGCTTCCATAGCGACTTCAGGATATTCTTTGCTCATTCTGGTATCACCTACATGCCATATTTGTGGTCCCATTTTCCCGCCTTCTGCATGCACCTGATCAATTACATTCTTCCAGCCCTGTAATGCTTCAGTACCATAAAAATTGGGGATATTCAGTAAATTTTTAGATGCCGGTCTGTTAATCACGGTTCCTTCAGAAAGAATAAGTCCGACTTCTGAAGCAGCTCTTCTGGAATAATAATCAGCCATTTCAGGAGTGGGGATTCCTGCAGCTGATTGTGCACGGGTCATAGGTGCCATTACAATTCTGTTTTTCAGGTGAAGGTTTTTATAAATAAAGGGACTGAATAATGAGTCTGTATTCATTTTTGACAAAGTTTTTATAAGGTTGATTTTACTTTTGTTACACAAAGTAACTAATAATAATTCATTTTTGTACCTATTAAGTAAAAATAGTGGTAACTTTGCTGTAACCAACAATAGTAACAAAGAGGTAACTTATGAAACAGAAAAGAATAGCAGAGTGTGACTGTCCGCTGGTAAAGGCAATGTCTGCCCTTGGGAATAAATGGAAACCTGTAATTGTAAGGGTTATAAAAGATCGTACACTGCGTTTTGGAGAAATTGCGGCGCGTATTCATGTAATATCCCGAAAAGTGCTTACCGATCAGTTGAGAGAAATGGAACAGGATGGATTGATTACCAGAGCCGAGTTTAAAGAATTACCACCAAGGGTGGAGTATACCTTAACTGAAAAAGGGCTGGCGCTGCTGCCTATTCTATTTATGCTGGAGGACTGGGAAAAACAATATGAAACTAAAGAAATTCCGGAAGTAGCGGAGGTGTGATATTTATCTCTTATTTATTTCCGTTCTGGAGTAGTTCCTTTCTGTAATTAATGCCCCACTTGGACATGGTGTCGATAACATCATGAAGGCTTTTTCCAAAGTCGGTAAGTTCGTAATCTACTGTTACAGGCATGGTATTGTTCTGGGTTCTTGAGACAAGATTATTCATTTCAAGCTCTTTCAGCTCTTTTGAAAGTGTCTTTGCAGCTACTTTTTCCAGTTGTCTTTTAAGATCCATAAACCTCATTTTGCCGGCAAAGTATAAGTGACTGATGATAATGGTTTTCCATTTTCCGCTCAATAAATATACCGTATCTTCCACACCGCGCAGGTGCATTTTGCAATCCGGACCCAATTCAGTTCTTTGCTTTTTCATAACTTAAAAATGAAATGACAAAATTAGCTTTTTTGATTGTACAAAAATTTACCCGGTTACTAAGAGGTAACTAATTACCAGGTATATATTTACTACAGTCTTAATTCAGTTTTTGATTCATCTGTGTGACGAAATCTATCCATTGCTTGTCCAGATAGAGAATAGCTTCTTTCTTTTCTTTCTCGTTTAAGGAAGAATAATTAATCGAGTTGTAGACTAACTTCTTCAATGCCTTCACATCTAATTCCCAGTATACAAAAGCAACCCAAAAATCATAACTAAGACCTTCGTATCCATATACTCCCGGATCATCACTGTTAATAGAGCATTGTACTCCGTTACTTAACAATACCCTTGCAGGGTGATTTCTCATATCACTGACATATCCGAGAATCTGATTGCTGATTGGACTTACTTCAACCAGTTTGTTCTGCTTTTTAATCAGTTCCATTGTTTTTGGAAAATAGATCAGATTAAGGCCGTGACCAATTCTTTTGTTATTGAGGAGGGTAAGATCCAGAACATTTTTATTAAAAACAGAATTGCTTTCCCCGGCATGAAGGAAAAGCGGCATGTCGACACCGTATTTTTTTGAAAGACTGTTTAGCTTCATCCAGCTTTCATGGAAGGAATAAATACTGTTTCCGGCAGCTTCATCAGCAACAAGATCGAACCCTGTAATCATATCCGGAAACTCTTTTTTAAGTTGGAAAGCTGCTTCAAGTTGTTGATCAACTCCTTTAGAATCCAAAAATTTAAAACTTGAATAAATCAGCTTCAATGTAAACTGTGGGGCTGTTTTATGTATTTCTTTAAGAATATCCTGTAGGTCTGTAATAGATGTATTTAAAGAATATTTTCCATGTTCAAAATCATAAAGCTGATCAAAAATAAATCGGATTTCTACATGCTGCACATTATCCTTTATTAGATCCTGAAATCCTTTCAGATAGTATGCTTTAAAGAAAGGACGGTAAGACAGTAATGAACCTGTGCGCTTAAAACGCTTTTCAAATTCTATCCAGTAATCTGTATAGTTGCAGAGCTGATCCCGTTTAAGTATCAAAAGTTCTTGTAACTGCTTTTCAAAGCCATGATCAGAACTCAGTTTTTCATCAAGATTAACAAATCCTGCCGGAACCTTGTCTTTTGCAAAAAATGCCATTTGTCCGAAAATATACTGATCATTATCTTTCTGAACGTAAATATAACTTTCTTTATACTTTCTCGCTGTTTCAATTATCCATTTGGCATCAGTAATACCGCCGCTATGTGTATGCAAAAGTCCGCCTTTAGGCATAGACCGGATAATATCAAATAATTTGCTGTTTTCAATCAGAGGCTTTATCTGGTTGAAGGAGCTGTTATACAATGGAACTTTTTGCTTTTCGGTTTCGCTAAGGAACTCTTTACGCAGTTGAAACAGTTTTTTATCCAACACGCTTTCTGCGCCGGACAATTTTAAATCAGAATCAAAGCTTAATGCCTGATTCTTTTTGTCCAGTAAACTTATTTTCTGCTGATATGACAGTTCCTGAGCGGTGATATATTGATTCCCCGTAAGAGGAAGCCCTAAAAGTAATATGTAAAGAAGAGTTTTTTTCATCATAATATTGTGGATGCACAAGATTGTGCTTAAAATGATTTAATTATTATTTCCGGAATAAAAAATTGTGCAAATAACGGGATTTCATATTATTTATGAAAATCTGTTCTCTGAATGCAAATAAAAAGCCATGATTTCTGCTGACATTATATTTGTGAAAATGTTTAATTCACCAGAAACATTTCTTTATTATTAACAATAGATAGTTACTTACTGGTAACTGATTACATTTGGGTAACAGGTGTATATAAGCAACCTTTTGTCATGTAACTTTGCAGAGTAATAATGAGAATTTAGAATACAGCATCTCATTATTTATTATTAGAAATAAAAAAAAAACAGAATTATGTCATTACAAAGAACGCTGAACTGGAGATCCGCTACCAAAGCTTATAACGGAAAAACTATAGAAAAAGAAAAGCTTGAACAAGTTCTGGAAGCAATACGTCTGGCACCATCCAGTTCTGGCCTGCAGCCATTTAAAGTTTTAGTTATTACGAATAAAGGACTAAGAGAAAAGCTTCAGCCTATTTCCCGTGATCAGGATCAAATTGTAAAGGCATCTCATATATTGGTTTTTGCTGCATGGGATGAATATACAAATGAAAGGATAGATTCATTTTTCGAGTTTAGCAATCAGGTACGGAATTTACCGGATACTACAACAGA
The DNA here is from genome assembly GCF_001675285.1 of Elizabethkingia miricola. Classification (GTDB taxonomy): domain Bacteria; phylum Bacteroidota; class Bacteroidia; order Flavobacteriales; family Weeksellaceae; genus Elizabethkingia; species Elizabethkingia miricola. Next base: position 43,606 of record NZ_LSGQ01000032.1, on the reverse strand, counting down.
TGAATACCGTTTGAATCTGTTGGATTTATTAAGTAAACAAACGAAAGAAGAACATTTTGTAAATGCAGCAAAGCAAGCCTATATTGCATTGGGTTTTGGGCTGCTTGCAGCTGCGGACCTCAGAATTGACGCTACTCCTATGGAGGGCTTTGATAATAAAGCGGTTGATGAGCTTTTAGATCTTCCGGCGCAAGGGTTAAAAAGTACTGTAATATTGGCTTTAGGATATAAAGATGAGGATACTGACTGGTGGAGCAGATTAGATAGGGTGAGGAGACCTACAGAGGAGTTATTTGTAGAAATTAATTAGGTAAAAACAACATGTAAATAGAAAAGAGAAGGTTTATAATCTTCTCTTTTTTATTTTTGAATAAAATTAAACGGAAATATCAATCTGAGTTCATGAAGTAATAAATAATAGACAAGTATCTGCTTTTATTTTGTATAACATTTTATTAATGAATACACATAAAAATAAGGTGATTTATCATTAAATTGCTGTATCATATTAAAATATAAAAGTAAAGTTTAAAAAAATGAATTATCAGATCCTTAGAACCATTATTGATACAGAACTAAAACGATTCGAAACTATTTCTGAAGATGAATGGTCTTATAAAGCCTCTCCGGAGAAATGGTCCCGAAAAGAAATTATAGGACATCTTTGTGACAGCGCTTTTACAAATATCCGCAGATTTGTAGTTACACAGTATAAAGAAAATGAGAATATTGTATATGATCAGGACGAGTGGGTTAAAGCTCAGAACTATCAGAATATTCCTACTGCAGAAGTTATTAATCTTTGGAAATCGCTGAACTATCAGATTGTTTACATCGTAGAAAATATGCCCGATGAAGCACTACAAAGAACCAGTGATACCTCAAAGGCAACACCCGAGATTCTGACTTTGGAAGTTCTTATCAAAGGTTATATAGATCATCTGCATCATCATCTAAAAACGATCTGATTATAACTGAAAGATCATCACAGATAACTGTGATGATTTTTTATTGATTTTTAAATTTTCGGAATTAGGCAGAGCCTTTTGTTTTTCTTAGATCTGATGGTCTTGACTGGGTGAATTCATGAAAAGTATCACTAAAGGTACTGATACTGCTATAGCCGACTTCGTCAGCAATTTCATTAATAGACTTATGGGATTTAAGAATAAGTTCTATGGCTTTAACCATTCTCAGCGTTTTCAGATATTGCAGAAAAGAGATATCCAAAGTAGATCTGAAGAGCCTTGATATAGATCTTTCACTCATTCCGAAACGATCGCTGATACTGACTAGGGTATGCTTATCACCAATATTACGATCCAGATACAGGAGAATTTTATTCATCTGATAATCATCCGTCATAGGCAAAACAATTGGTAAAGCATATTGACTGACTTTGGGAAGTATATTCTTTAGCGAAATCAGGAACTCAAAATTGTAGTCTTTTGCTTTCACATGTTGTTCATCCCATGTCTCGGTATATTTAATCATCTGAATGAGCAGTTCTGAAGCAGGATAGATTCCAAGTTTAGTATAAAATGCATCCGTGTTGTCATCATGAGCATAAAAATAAAGCGAACGGAGTACCGTAGCAGAATGTCCTATGCGTAAAAGATGCTCCATGCCTTGTGGAATCCAGAAGAAATGCCGGGCTGGAACAACATAAGTTTTCTTATCCGTTGTAATATAGGCGATTCCGCCTTCCACATAGCTCAGTTGTCCCTTTGTATGTCTGTGAAAAGGGATAAGTTTTTCAGACTTTTCATGCATCACAAAAACACTTTTGGAGTGCTTGTCAATATCTGGTAATGCTGCAATTAACCCCATGATTTTGCTTATAAGTTTAAGAATTCAAAGGTACAATTATATTGGCCGGAATCAGGTAAAAATTGACTATTTTGGATAAAAATAATATTCCGATAGAAAATAGCTTTGCAGTCTGATAATTCATAAATTCTCGATGAAAATTTTTTCTACCCTGGCCTTTATGCTGGGGACACTATTTCCGGCATTAGCCAAGACTCAGGTTCTTAAAAATGACACACTTTACCTTTCCTTAAAGCAAACATGGCAAAAGGCAGAAGAAAATAGCCGTCCTATTCAGATGAGTAATATGGAAACTGATATTTCGGCTGCTAGAGTAAAAGATGCTAAACTGGAACGTCTTCCTGAACTGCGTGTAAAAGGTTCTGTAGAGAAGGCATCTAATATTCCGGTATATGAAAATGGCCTGTTCTCGAAACCGACACAGCATGAGGTCATCCATACACTTTACAGAGCCGGGGCCGATTTTTATTTTAATATTTATAATGGTAATAAGCTTAATATTAAGATAAAACAGGAAGAAATTCTTCAGAAGATCAAAGAAATCCAAAAAGACGAGAGCGTTTCCGACATTCATTACAAAGCAGCTTCACTGTATCTCGATCTTCAGAAGAGTTTGATGTTCCGAAAGCTTATAAAAGAGGATATCCAGGATCAGAAGCTGCAGTTGAAAGAAATACAGTCTCTTTATAAAAATGGTGTGATTTTGAAAAGTGATGTTCTCCGGACAGAACTCGATTTATCTAAAAGAGAGATGACCCTAATAACTATTGAGAATGATATATTAATTGCCACACAGAAGCTTAATATTATCATAGGAGTTCCAGATGAAACAGTTGTAGTTCCTGAAGATACTGAGATTGGAGATGAGAAAAATATTACTTATGATCAGTATCTGGAACAGGCATTCCAATATTCGTTTGACTATCATATATCCGAACAGCAGACAGAACTTAGCAAGCTTAATTTAAAGGAAGTTAAGGCCAATGTAAGACCACAGGTAGGATTATATGGAGAATTCTATTTTGCAAATCCACAGATTTTCCTGTATCCCTATAATCCCAACTGGTATTCATTGGGGATTGTTGGTTTAAAGGCTTCATTTTCTATCTCTTCTCTCTATCACAATACGCAGAAAACTCAGGCTGCAAAACTGGAATTAGAAAAGGAAGAAATTGCACATAAAAATACTGAAGACAAAATCCGACAGGATGTAAAAGAAGCTTATTTACGATATACTGAAGCTTTGGAGCAGGTGAAGCTTGCAGAAATTAATGTTTCTCAGGCAAAGGAAAATGCACGGATTATTAAAAACACTTACTTCAGTCAGACTTCTCTTATTACAGACCTTTTAGATGCCAATATTCAGCTTCTTCAAACCCGGTTTGAACTCGAAAGTTCAAAAATTATAGCTCAAAACAAATATTACTTATTACAAAACGTTACAGGAACTTTATAATACCATGAAAAAGAAATATACAGCCACAGATAAGCTTATTACAAAGATAACAGGGTGGATTACAATATTTGTTGTACTAATATTAGCAGTTTGGGGAGGAATAAGCCTCTTTGATTATTATAAATATGAGCAAACCAATGATGCACAGGTTCAGGAATATGTAAATCCTGTAATTGCAAGAGCAGGAGGTTTTATTGTAGCTGTAAAATTTGAAGAAAATCAGAATGTAAAAAAAGGTGATACACTTTTAATTATAGACAACAGAGAATATATTTTGCAGCAGGAGCAGACCAGGGCTCAGCTTATTAAAGCGCAGGCACAGTTAAAAGTTCTTGAAAGTACTGTTCATACAATGAGTAAAGAATCCTCGGCTTCAAGAGAGCAGATTATGGCAAACAGTGCCAAAGTAAAAAAACAGGAACTGGATTATACCCGGTATAAAAAGCTTTATGATGAGGAATCTACCACAAGACAGAAGCTTGAAGATGTTGAAGCAACACTGGAAGTGAACAAAAGTGACTATAAGTCTTCACAGGATGCTTATGCTGCATCGGTCTCGAAAATAGAAGATGTAAGAGCTGAAAAGGAGGTTGTAAAGGCTGAAATCGTAAGGTTGGAAGCATTACTTGGAAGACATAAACTGGAAACCAGCTATACTGTTGTTACAGCTCCTTATAACGGAAGAATGGGCAAACGTAGTGTAGAGATAGGGCAGATGATAGATGTGGGGGAGCCTCTGGCTTTTATTGTTAATGATCAGACCGATAAATGGGTGGTGGCTAACTACAAAGAAACTCAGATTAGCGGAATGCATATTGGTGATAAGGTGAGAATCATTGCAGATTCCTATCCGGATAAAGAATTTAAGGGTACAATTATATCACTTTCTCCGGCTACCGGTTCCAGCTTTTCTTTGTTACCGCCAGATAATTCTACGGGTAACTATGTAAAGATTGTTCAGCGTATTCCTGTAAGAATAAGAATCGATGGACAGAGATCCGAAACAGAGATATTAAAAGTGGGAATGAATGTGAATGTATATGCTCCAAAAAAGCACAGTAATGGTTAGAAGGAAAATTCCTTTTTTTAAGAATTGGGCACCAGATTGGTTTGTGAAGTTTTTTCTATTTCTGATGACACTTCCGGGGATTGCAATTTTCTTTCTGCCTCTAACCAATATTGAAGCAGCTCGTGGATATTATGGATGTGAAACAGGAGATATCCAGTTTTCCGTGATTTTGTTTTATGCAGGTTATGTGGGATTTTACAGTCTTGAAAGAAGGTTTTTTAGTTTTTTAGCAGCCAGAGAATACCTCTTACTGTTTGTAAGTCTGCAAATATTCAATTCCCTTATTTGTTATCTTACCCACGATATTTATATCCTTTTTCCTGTCCGGTTTATTCAAGGGGTTCTGTTTGCCTGCAATGTAAATCTGTCCCTTACCTTATTCTTTTCAAGGCTGAGTAGTGAACGGGGAAGGGAAGTAAGCTTTTCGATTTTTTTCGGACTTTTAATTTGTGCTGTACCAGTCAATAATCTTTTAACAGCAGGGATTATCGACGCTTATAACTTTAATATTATTTATAAAGGAGCTATATTCTCCTATGTACCCTGTCTTATTTTTCTGGCATTTGCCATGAATCATTACCGTAGTGGTAAAAGATTTCCTCTTTATAAGCTGGATATTCAGAGCTTTATGTTGCTCAGCGGATGTCTTGTACTCTTTGGTTATATTATGATTTTTGGGCAGGAGTACTACTGGCTGGAAGATCAGAGAATTTTTCTTAGTGTTATAGGGATTTTTATACTTTCAATATTAATGCTTATCCGCTTTAGGGCGATGAAGCGTCCCTATATTGATCTTAGAGTTTTCAGGTACAGAAACTTCATTATAGGTCTTTTATTTCTCTTTATTCTCTATATCTGCAGATTTGCTTCGGGAATTACCAATACTTATTTTACTTCAGCCTTGCATTTTGACCCTTTCTATCTGTCATATATCAATATCTTTAACCTTTTGGGTATTGTTGCAGGTGTTATTTTAGCCTGTTGTATGGTTATAAGGAAAGTCGGAATACGTTATATTTGGTTTTTAGGCTTTTCATTGCTCCTTGTTTTTCATGTAGTGATGTATTTTTCATTTGATATTGAGGCTAATCCCTTTAATTATTTTATTCCTTTGGCGCTTCAGGGATTGGGAGTAGGGATACTAATGGTACCTACGATTATATATATTATCTCTGCTGTTCCTTTTTTTATAGGCCATTCCGCCGCCGCTACAGCGCTTACCATACGCTATCTGGGGTTTTGCGCAAGCATCGGGATTATTAACTTCTTTCAGCTTCTTGGGAAAAGCAGACATTATAATGCTTTTCAGGATCATTTGACTGTACTGAATCCTGCAGTAAAAAGTATTTTGAGTAAACAAGCTGGAAAACTAAGTGCTAAAGGCGTGAATAAAGATCAGATAATAAGAGCCTCTGATAAATTATTGTTGAAGAAAGTAGAGGAACAGAGTCTTTTAAGATTTAGTATGGATTATTATGAAATGATGAGCTGGCTCCTTTTTGCTACGCTCCTGTTAATCCTTCTTTTTCCCTATCTGAACAAAACGATATTACACCTGAAGTCCAGAAGACTTTCTCCGGCCTAAGTTTTATAACTGGCTAGTACGAATATTTCTAAAGAGGTAACAAATATTGACAGAATCATTTCAAATATTAATTCCCATAATTGTGAAAGAGAATAATTATCCAAATTTGAAATGTAAAAGAAATGTGAAATATATATTCCTCATCTAGTTATATTCCTATTCACCAAATCCTTAATTTTAACTAGAAAAGTAAAGGGAGGCCTAATAGCCTCCCTTTCTTTTTTACATAAGAGCTATGAAAAAGAATATGTATATAAAATCACTTTTTCAGTATAATTAGTATTTAAATTATCATAAGACTTACTTATCTTGGTATAACCAAAATCAAGAAATGCCAAATTGCTTAAAATCCAGACTTCTATATATAATTTTCATTTTCTCTCTGTTGTTGACTACCAGCTGTGACAAAAGAACCAAAGAACAAAACATTGCAGATAAACAAAATACAGATAAGAATTTTATAAGTTTTGCGATAAAAACAGATATAGTTCCGCGTCCGGGTAAAGAAAAAATATTTATAAAACTCGATAGTATAACTAATGGCCTTAGTGTAAAGGACAAAGCTTTGTACCGCGATTATATGAAATATGCTCTGAGTAAAAAAGACAGCTCAGATTATTATTTAAGTAAAATAGACACTGTAGGAAGATCAGTAGATGTAAGGGATCTTATAGAACTCTATACTTTTAAAGAAGGTTTTAAGTCAGACGCTATAGGTCCTAAGATTACGGAAGCCATTTTTAGAAAGATTAGTAGTGAAGAAAAGAGAAAAAGTCCTCTTCTTTTTAAGTATTATGACTTAATGGCCCAGGCATTCTATATCAATAAGAATATTGTGAAGTCAACAGAGTATTTTAAGCTTTCTTTTGACAATAACCCAGAGAAAAATACAGACTCCGAAAAGATTAAGTACTATGAGGTTTTATTTTTATATGCCATGGAAAGCTCCAATATAAAGGAGATGGAGATTAATCAGAAAAAGGCTGAGCATATTGCCCAACAGGAAAAAAATGAATATGAGCTTTCTAGAACCATGGATTATAAGGCTATTATTTACGGACTTAAAAAAATGCCGGATAGTGGTGTCTATTATTCTAAAAAATCTTTCCAGTATTTGGAATCTACCAATAGATTAAATCCTGTGGCCTTTATTAATCTTGCCATAAATTATAAGGAAAATAGGGAATTTGATAACGCCATAAAGTATAGCGATGAGGGTATAAAATGGTCCGTGAAACATAAGGATTCAAGTGGAATGGCAGAATTTTATGCTGTTTTATCTGATGCCTATAAAGGGAAAGGAGATTATAAGAATTCCTTAAAAAATATTGATACTTTTTATAAACTTAAGCTCAAGAACATTAATGATATTCAAAAAGACAAGGTTTATGAGATTGAACAAAAATTTAAATCTGAAAACAAAGATTTAACAATTAGCAGTTTAAAGACTAAGAATAAGCTTAATAACAGAATTATACTACAGCAGAAATGGCTGATGTTTATTGTGGGAGCTACATTCTTACTGGGGGGATTTGTACTCTATAACTTTCTTAAAAGAAAAAATCTTCAATCTAAGGCAGAGAGGCTTTTAGTTGAAAACGACAAACTGAAACTAGAGCAGAAGACTTTCCAGCTAAAAATAAGTCCACATTTTATATTCAATACCGTTAGTAACCTTCAGGGATTAATTAGTGAGAAGGAGACGACTAAGTCAATTAGCTATCTCACCAAATTTGCCCGACTGATGCGTAATATCCTGGAATATGAAAAAGAAGATTTTATTTCTGTTGAAGATGAGGTCAGGCTTCTGGAAGATTATATGCAACTGCAGCAAATGAGATTTAAAACCAGTTTAGAATACAATATAACAATAAATGACAATGTCCGTCCATATTTCCAATTAGTTCCACCAATGCTGCTGCAGCCTTTTGTTGAGAATTCTATTATACATGGATTTGGTAATATAGATTATACCGGAAAAATTAATATTATATTTGAAAATAAGACGGACTTTATGGAAATCATTATTCAGGATAATGGCAGAGGAACAGCACAACATACAGATGTAAATAAACAGTCATTGTCTACATCAATTACAAGACAAAGACTGAATGTTCTCTTCCCGGGAACCAATTCTTTTGTTAAGACTGAAGCTTCGGATAATGGTTTTAGAGTAGAGATTAATATTCCAATTTTAACAGAAGACTAATGAGAGTATACGTTCTTGAAGATGAGGAGAATATTCGTAATTATATTTTAAATATCCTTAAAGAGATTCCTGAAATTGTAGTTGTTGGATATGCAGATCAGGTTAAGAAGGCATTGGAAGAAATTCCAAAGCTGGAACCTCATTTAATTTTGGCAGATATCCAGTTAAAAGATACCATAAGCTTCCGGCTATTCGATACACTTGATATCGAAAAATATAAAGTAATCTTTATCACTGCCTTTAGCCACTATTCAATCCAGGCACTTAATTTAGGCGCTATTGGTTATCTGTTGAAACCTATAGACGGTGATGAGCTAAAAACGGCAATACAAAAGGTAATTATGAAAAATGAAGCTTATTTAGTTCAGCAGTCCCAGTTTCAGTTGGCCAACAGCTATATTGAAAAGCCAAAAGAGGTTGAAAAGCTTGTTCTGAAAAACCGGGATTATCTTCAGATTATACGTTGTGATGATATTGTATACTGTGAAGGGGACAAGGGCTATACTACATTTTTTCTGAATAACGAGCCCGGAGTTTTGGTTTCTAAAGTTCTTAAAGAGTATGAAGCTTTGCTTTCTACCGCTAATTTCATTAGATGCCACCAGTCTTATCTTGTTAATATGAATTACGTTACCCGCTACTTTAAAGAAGGCTATTTACAATTGAAAACAGGGGTTAAAATTCCTGTATCAACAAGAAAGAAAGATGATGTTCTCCGATACTTAGAACAACTTTTATAAGTTTTATATACGACAAAAACTACCTATAGAGGTAGTTTTTTATTTTTATAACATAATCTTATCGGGGTTGCTGTTGTGTAACACAGTGTACCATACCACCATTGGCAAAGAGATTCCGGCAATCGATTCCGACAACCTTTTTATCCGGGTACAGTTGTTGGATGATGTTGTTTGCAACCGTATCATTAGGGTCATTATAATTAGGAACCAATACCCGGTTGTTGGCGATATAATAATTGATATAGGATGCACGTCCAACTTTCTTTCCATAGGTAGTTGTTACTTCATTTTTAGTTAAAGGAACTTTTACAAACCGATAAGCAGTATCATTTTTTCCTGTGGCATTGTACAGATTATTAATGTCATTATCAGGAACCTGCCAGTAAGCAAGATCGCTAGAGTTCATTGTAATAATCGTAGATGAGTTGGCAAATCTGGCAAATCCATCAATATGCATGTCAGTGATATCGAGACCTGCTTTTCCTTCCAGCCATATAAATTTTGTAACACCAAGATTCTTAGTAAATATTGTCTCGGCTTCTTTTTGAGTCATTCCCGGATTTCTGTTGCTGTTAAGAATAGAACTTTTGCAAGCCATTAATACTCCGTTTCCATCAATTTCAATACTTCCGCCTTCATTTCTCATTACTGAGTTGAGGTCAATTTTTGGAACATTAGTGTCTGCTGCGATTTTGGAAGGAACAGCATCACAACTGCTATACTGAGCCTTTTTACCCCAGCCGTTAAACCCCCAATCCTGAATAAATAATTTGCCATTGTTATCTTTTACATAAATAGGTCCGTTATCTCTAACCCAGAAATCATCTGTCTGATAAATTTTAAAATCAATATTACTTAATGGTATTCCGGCATCATTTAATAAGGTGGTTATACGTTCCTTTTCGGTATTGTCATAAGCCACAATATGAACCTTTTCGCTTTGTATCAGCTCTTTGGTCATTGCTATCCAGATGGGATCCAAACGATCGCGGTAAGTAGTCCCATATTGATATTCGTGTGGCCACTGCAGCCAGGTTCCTTCATGTGGAGCTGATTCTTCTGGCATCTTATAAACAACTGCGGAAGGATCTGAAGTTTCTGATGGCTTGTCTGTCTTTTCATCCCGGCTGCAGGATAGTATAATAATAGGCAGTACTAAAAGTGCTAATTTTCTTATTTGCATAATTAATCTTTTTTGACAGGGCAAAATTAGATCAGTAAATATTGCCAGACTTGTCCAAAAAGGACAACTTTCTATGCAGTTTAAATTCCCTGATATCTCATCTTGTATAAGTTTTGTGTAATCGTAATTGGTTGATTTAAAGTTTTGTAATTGAACCTTTGATTAGGAATCAGGCATTGAATTATTTGGTAACTTTGAATACACAACCATCAAAAATATTAAAAATGAAAAGTGATCTTTTTTTTGATTTTTCTATAGACAAGGAAAATAATACTATTGTAATCAAACGTGAATTTAATGCAAATTCAGAGCAGGTGTGGCAAGCCTGGATAAAAGCGGAATTTCTTGACAGGTGGTGGGCTCCGAAACCTTACAGAGTCGAGACAAAGACTTTAGATTTTACTGAAGGAGGGATATGGTTATATGCAATGGTAAGCCCTGAAAATGAAAAGCTTTGGTGTAAAGCCGATTATGAAAAGATAGAATTCAAAAAGCTTATTGTATGGCTTGATGCTTTTTGTGATGAAAACGGAAATGAAAATACCGAAAAACCACGTTCTAACTGGAGTATTAATTTTTCCATGGATGATCATCTTACAACTGTGCATATAATCCTTAAGCATGATAGCTATAAAGATGTAGAGACCATGTTGGAAATGGGCTTTAAAGAGGGCTTTACCATGTGTATGGAAAACCTTGATGAATTATTACAGGAAGTAAATAAGTAAATATTTTATTATAAAGCTAAAAAAGCTCCTCAGTTATGAGGAGCTTAAATTTTTATGCTTCGTTAATCAACGGAATTACCTTTTTACCGATTAGTTCTATAGATTTATAAACCTGCTCTTGGGTAAGCCCCGGATTATCCATCTGAAATGTAAATCTTGAGATCCCACCCAAAGCTTTGCTGTGACGAAGTATCTTTGCTGCAACTTCTTCGGGACTTCCTACAACATAAGCTCCGGTTAATCCGGCTTGTGCCTCGAATTGCGATCGGGTAGGTGTAGGCCATCCTCGCTCTTTCCCTATTTTGCCCATCATCTCCTGGTATCCCGGAAAGTATTCATCTTTTGCCTGAGCTGTATCTTCAGCGACATATCCCAGAGAGTGTAATCCTACTTCTAATTTTTCACGGGAATGTCCTGCTTTTTCTCCTGCCTCGTAATATAAATCAATCAAAGGTCTGAAATTATGAGTTTCACCCCCAATAACAGCGACCATTAATGGAAGTCCAAGTTTTCCTGCCCGTATAAACGATTCTGGTGTTCCACCAACTCCTATCCACACAGGAAGAGATTCCTGATATGGACGTGGATATATAGACTGCTCATGTAAAGGTGCACGAAACTTACCTTTCCATGATATTGTCTCTTTATCCCGAATAGCGAGCAGTAACTCTATTTTTTCTTCAAAAAGCTGATCATAATCCTGAAGATTAAGTCCGAATAAGGGATATGCATCGATAAAAGAGCCTCTCCCGGCAACAATCTCTGCCCGGCCTTTTGATATCAGGTCAAGGGTAGCATATTCCTGAAAAACTCTTACAGGATCTGCAGCACTTAACACTGTTACTGCACTAGTAAGCTTAATGTTTTTAGTACGAGCGGCGGCGGCAGCAAGAATAACAGCCGGAGCCTCGTCTAAAAACTCTTTTCGGTGATGTTCTCCAAGCCCAAAGACATGTAGTCCCATTTTATCAGCGTGTTCAATTTTACTAAGCAAAGCCTCTATAGCTTCTATATTTTGCTGAGGATTTAGCGCATCTTGATATGCTCCGGTTGCTATAAAGCTGTCTATTCCTATTTCCATAATGTGTGTTGTTTTGGGAATTTCTAATACAAATATCGCGTGTTTAGCTTTGGTTTTCCTTGATATAGGATAAGAAATCCGGTGCAAAATAATCCGGTAATAGTGCTTAAATTATATTATGCTGAAATCTGGGATTTAAAACTTTTAATTTTATTATTTAATTCTTCTAACATCTCAGTATTAATTACTCCATTTTCCAAATCAAAATTTTCATAGAATTTTGGCAGCGAGAAGTTCTCCATGACAACAGCGCCAAACTGTGGAAAGAAGGTTTTTGCAGTGTTCATCACATTTCCGCCACCATAGCCTCCGGGCGAAGTACTCATTAGTAACATGGGCTTATTTTGAAAGACCTTCACGTTTATTCTTGATGACCAGTCGAAGACATTTTTAAACGCGGCACTATAAGATCTGTTATGCTCGGCAAGAGAACAAATAATGACATCGCATTCCTCAATTTGTTTTAAAAAACCATGTGCCTGATCTGGAAAGCCTTTTTTCTCAAGATCTACTGAGAATACGGGCATAGAATAATCATTAAGATCGATCAGGTTGATTTCATGACTTTGAAAGTCCTTTAAAACAAATTTCACAAGTTCCCGGTTGATAGAAGTGGAAGAGGTGCTTCCTGCAAATGCTAATATTTTCATATTGACTGTTTTATTTTCTGTTTAAGTTTTAAAGTTAAGCTACAAACCACAAAGTGCATAAAGTCGTTTGAAAAGTTCTCTTTGTGAAAGGCTTAATTAAATATAAGGAACATTGCTGTAAGTTTTTACAGCTGAAATTATCTGTTATAGAATAATCTGGAAATTAAAAGGCTATTATTCTGGTTTATAAAGAAATAAAACAGAATATCTTTATAAACTATTGCCATCTATTGGGATTCATATCATTATAATCAAGTATTTTGTATAGTGTATCTTTTCGGTAAACATAAATTTTGGTATCACCCTTTATCTTCAGAATAGAGTCACCAACTTCTACATACTTTTCCCACTCATCTTCGCGCAATGGAGATACTTTGATTCTTCTTTTCTTACTACTTAGAGTATATGCGTTGTGATTTCTACTATCATTAAATATGGTATCAATTTTAAATCTATAATCATCAGGCTTATGATAATCAATAATTTGTTCCTTACCAGTTCTTTTATCCGTTAATTCGCAATATCCGGAATAAATCATTAATCCTATAAGACCCAGCATGAAAGGAATTATTGTTACTGATAAAAGAAATATTATGGCTTTTTTGCTAACACCTTCCATTAAGTAAAATAAGTATCGAATAAAGATACAATAAAAAGCAGGTAGCTAGGATTAAATGAAATGCCTTTTTTATTTAATAAATTAAATAATATGATGAGAATATCTTCTTTCAAAAAAAGATATTTTGTTATTGTTATATCTAATCTTATAAGCTGCTTTTTTAAGTATCCGATAACATACCTTAAAGAAGTGTTACCTTTTTTTAAGCAAATTTTAAAGCCAAGATTTCATTATGAATAAGAGTTTACATCATTTTTAATAACTGAGAATAGAATAATGACTCAATAATAGCGGTGTTGGGTTTATATTTGAGGTGTTTTTAGAAGGCTTTTAGAATGGGGAAAATGTTAAAATTTTCATAATGTTTTATTCATCCGTTCTTAACCTTTGCCTCTGATTCTTACTTCTACATTTGCTTAAAAACTAATGGAAAAAAGATTACGAGATGCCTTTTGTGTTTTGGGACTACTATGTCTGGCAGGTCAGGCAAAATCACAAAAGAAAGATTCTACATCGGTTAAGGGACTGGATATTCAGGAAGTGGTCATTACAGCGATGGGGGTTAAAAAAGAAGTAAAGAAGCTTGGATACGATGTTACTGAGGTAAAAGGAGATGTGGTAAACAAGGTACGTGCTGCCAATCCTTTAAATGCACTTGCCGGTAAGGTTGCCGGTCTTAACATCGGAGCCAATACTGAAATGTTGGGGCGCCCTGAAATTGTACTAAGGGGAAGCAAAGACCTGTTATTTGTTGTGGATGGGGTTCCGATTAATTCTGATACCTGGAATCTCAGCCCTGATGATGTGGAGAGTTATTCTATCTTAAAAGGACCTAATGCTGCAGCATTATATGGCTTTCGCGGGATTAACGGTGCTATTATTATTACCACAAAAAAAGGAACCAAAAACAAAAAAGGCTGGAGCGTAGATTTCAATAGTACTACGATGTTTGATACCGGTTTTATTGCCTTACCCGAAAGCCAGTATGAATATGGAAGGGGTACAGGTTTTAAATATACCTATGGAAATGTGCTTTATGATAACGGGCAAAGGCTTCCTGAATGGGGACCCCGTTTTGAGGGTCAACCTATTCAGCAGTATGACAGTCCGTGGGATCCGGTAACCCAAACCAGAGGAAGAACACCTTGGCTGGCAAGAGGGGTGAAAAACTTTGAAAACTTTGTACAGGGGGGAATGACCAGCACAAATAATATCTCATTATCCTCTTCCGGGGAAAATTATGATGCAAGATTATCATACAGCCACTTATACCAACAGGGTATGTTTCCAAATACCAAGTTGAATGCTGATAATTTTAATATTAATCTGGGATATAAAATCAATGATAAGCTAAGATTTGATGGAAATCTTAACTTAAGTCTTCAGTATACGCCGAATATTCCGGATGTAAACTACGGGCCGAACAGTTATATCTATATGTTCAAGGTATATGGTTCTTCGGATTATGATATCAATGATTTAAGAGACATTTATAAAGGACCTCAGGGAGTTCAGGATCTTATGCAGTACTCTTCGGAATATGGGCGTTTGAACAGTGCCTGGTTTATGGCGAACGAATGGTTGAGGTCGCACCGCAAAACAGATGTCTATGGATATTTAAAAGCCACTTACAGTGTCAATAAAGATCTGGATATTAGTCTTCGCTCGCAGATTACTACATGGAACCAAACGCGTACGGAAAAAGTTCCGCCTTCTACCAATCTGAATGACTATGTTCCATGGTATAGTTTCGGATGGTATGGTGATTACAGAGTAGATAAGCGTAATCTTCTGGAAAATAACACCGATCTAATGGTTAATTTCAATAAGAAACTAGGCAATTGGAATGTTTCCGCATTAGGTGGAGCTAGTATGAGACTCTTCCAATATGAATCAGACTGGGCGACAACCAAAGGGCTTGCGATTCCTAAACTTTATTCTCTTTCTAATACCAAAGCTCCGGGGCTGGCTTATTCATGGGAATCACAAATGCAGGTATACAGTGCTTATTACTCTGTGGATTTTGGTTACAAAAACTACTTTAACATCAATACAACAGGTAGATTAGATAATCTCTCTACTTTAAGAAAGGGCTATAATACCTTCTTCTATCCTTCGGCATCCATCAGTTCAGTACTTTCTGATTACCTGAATTTTGGAAATACCTTGTCTTATCTTAAAATAAGAGGCTCATTTGCAGATGTTAAAGGAGCACTTACGTCTTCCACTATTGGCTCTGCTTATATGGGGATTACGGGTAATACTCTGAATTCAGGACTTCTCCGTTATGGATCAGAACTTTATACTTCTTACGACGGACCTACCTATTCCAATCAGAATGGTTACTCGAATAACAGCTATTACAACGGAACAGCTTCTGTGGATTACTCGACAGTTATTGCCAATCAAAATCTTAACCCTTACCGAAGAGTTTCTTATGAAACAGGTATTGACATGAAATTCTTTAAAAACAGAGTGGGGCTTGACGCAACATACTTCAGAACTATCAATGGACCGCAGATCTATGCACTTGGGAATGCTCCTTCCGTAGGACAGAATTTTCACAATATTAATGGTATTACAACCCTTAATCAAGGATTTGAGGTGAGTCTGAACGCTGCAATCTTTAAAAGACGAGAGGGCTTTAACTGGAACCTAAGTGCCAATTGGAGTACCTACCGTGAAACCTTAAAAGAAATTGCGGATGGCTATAATGAACTGTGGCTAAACGGGCACAATTATAAAGTGGGGGATCGTATGGATGCTTATTATGGAAGAGCTTTTGTAAGAGATAATCAGGGAAATATTGTCCATACATCAGCAGGACTTATCTACCAGCCGCCAAGTGGAGATAGTCAAAATGCGTTCCTCGGCAACTTAAATCCTAATTTTTCGTTAAGTATTACCAATAATTTATCTTATAAAAACTGGTCTTTAAACTTCCAGTGGGATGCCAGAGTGGGTGGAAAGATATATGACTTTATGTATGCCCAGGCCATGAACGGAGGTACAGCTTATGAAAGTGCTGCCGGTGATTTTGGTGATGCCAGATACAAAGAATGGGTTTCCTTAAGGGATAATGGCACAATTAATCCTTCCTATTTGGGCCAGGGAGTGGTCATTACTTCAGGAACACCCAAATTTGTCAATGGGCAGATTTCTAATATGAGCGAACTTACGTTTGCCCGTAATTCAACTCCCGTTACTGTGCAGAGTTATATTACCAATTTATATAACAATACCGAATACTTTATGGTCGACAGAAGTTTTGTGAAATTAAGGGAGGCGAGTCTTAGCTATTCTTTCCCTAAAGAGTTTCTTGAAAGAACCTTCTTAAGATCTCTAAGCCTTTCTATTGTAGGAAGAAATCTTTTGTATTTCGCGAAAAGAAAGGATATGGATATGGATTCTTTTGCTGCAGGATTCAACTCTTCAGATAGATCAGCTGGTGGGGCGAAAGGAAATGTAGGTTTACAGAGTACTTCTACCAGAACGATAGGTTTCAATGTAAGTATCGGCTTTTAATCAACACTTAATTTAAAAGGAAAACAATGAAAAATAAATGGATATATAAAATTGCAGTGCTATTTTCTCTAGGCTTTATCACGGTAAGCTGTAACAGAGATGATGCCTTACTTAGCAATCCCAATTCAAGATCAGAAGATGCACTTATTCCGCCTTCATTAATTTTAAATCATATTACATCGAATCTGATTAAATCCGATGAAATGCCTTTCTCTCAGGCCCATAAAACCAATCAGTATTTTGTCAGCAATTACAGCTATTACTGGGGAAGTAACTCTTACAGCTGGACAGATTCGGGGAATGAATATGATATTTACCTGTATTCTGTTAAAATGGAGGATCAGGCCAAAAAACTTGGTGATCAGGCACAGATTAGTTTCTATACCTCGCTTTCTAAATTCTTTAAAGCTTATTCCTCTATATGGCTTTCTCAAAGGGTGGGAGATATTCCGATGACTGAAGCCGGAAATGCTTTAAACCTGACTCCAAAATATGATTCACAGAAAGATGTCTTTAAAAATGCACTAAATCTTCTTAGTGAGGCTAATACTTCTTTAGGAACTACTATTACGACTTATCCGGCCTTAAAGAATACAGTAGCTGATGCTTCGGGAGATATCTTTGGACTTACTTATTTTCAATGGCAAAAGGTTATTAATACTTATCGTTTAAGGGTTTTAATAAGCTTAAGCAAAAGACAAAGTGATACACCGGATCTTAATGTTAAAGGGCAATTCGCTGCAATACTGAATAATCCTACTTTGAATCCGCTAATGGAATCTATTTCGGATAATATGCTTTATAAATTTAATGCCAGTTATAATCCCTATCCAGTATATACCAGTAGGTCATATACTTATGGAGCAAATATTGCTAAAACAATTCTGGATATTACCACTTCTACGAAAGATCCACGAACTTTTGTTTTTGCTACTCCGGCGCCGGCTAAATATAGGGTAGGAGGTGTTCCTTTTTCAAGCTTCTCGGCTTATGTAGGGGCCAGTACCAATACAGCGCAATCTGTTTTATTTGCGGGAACCGATACTGCAGGAAATACTGCGACGGATAAAGGGGATTATTCCTATATCAATTATAAAAGATATTTCTCTTCTCAGGATGGATCCACAGCGGAGCCTTATGTACTTATTGGTTATTCCGAGATGTGCTTTAATATTGCTGAAGCTCTTAACCGTGGATGGGCAAGTGGTGATGCCGGTGATTGGTATACAAAGGGAATCAATGCTTCTTTAAGTTTCTATAAGCTTTCCAATGGCAGTAGTCTGAGTATAGGAGATAGACTTGGAGGTACTCTTGGAAATGTAACAGTAGATACGAATACTTTCCTTTCTAATGTGGCTTACTTAGGAAATACAGCTGAGGGGTTAAAGCAGATTTTAACGCAGAAGTATGTATCTCTATTCTGTAATTCTGGTTTTGAAGCTTTCTACAACTGGAGAAGAACCGGGTTTCCGGAATTTCAGCAAGGTGGAGTAGGTATCGGAACACCTAATAACATGCTGCCTTACCGCTGGACCTACCCTCAGGGTGAGATCACTTATAATAGTACCAATTATCAGAATGCTGTACAATCTCAGTATGGAGGTAACGATGACATCACTAAGATGATGTGGCTTTTGAAATAAGTAAAATGTGAAAGATAATTTTAATACCTAAAAAAGGCTGCCATTTCACTGATGAATCAAGGAGATCTTTCATTGGCATGAGTAAAATATACCAGCGTAAATTAATTTTTACTTTTTTTCTATAACTTCACATGTAACCCAGGGATTAGAGCTAATCCTTGGGTTTTGTTTAATACTTTTTGGGATTCTTCTGGATAAAATAAATGGATGGAATACAGCCATATGGTATATCACCTTCGGGTAATTAATCTAATATTAGAATCTTTAATAAAGAAACTTCACTATTTACAAAATTAATTCTGTATAATCTTTACTTATCATTCTTCTTTACAATATTTTCAGATAGTAAAAGAATCTCTTTGTTGATTATGTCGGCATTTTCTTTTTTTGTAATGATAGTACCATGGCTTGCATTCATAACAATTTGTTTTCCATTAGAAGAGAGTTCTTTTAGTTCTTTTTGCATATCAAACCATAATTGAACCTGTTTCTCAGGGTCAATTCCTTCCTTTCTGTCTTTCTCTTTTTGGGATTCTTTATACTGTTCTGCAGCAGTAAATACCAGGACAGGTAATGAACCTAAATCTTTTGCTTTACCTGCTCGCTGCAATACTCCGTTTGTTACTTCATTTTCTCGTAAGAACATACGATAAACTTCTCCAGAATTGGACATTAGTGATCGTGATCGCTCATATAATTCTTTGGGTAAACCATCACCTTGATACACAGGTTTACCAATTGTGTTATCATAAATACCTAAAATACCTAAATCTGCAAATACGGATCCTATTTTTAAAAGTTTTGCTTGTCCTTTTGGAACTAATTCTTTTTGAGCTAATCGCTTCCATTGTTCAGGATGGCTTGAGTCTATAAAAACGATTCCTTCAACTTCGTTTGGATAAAGATCTCTGAATATTCGGCTGTAAGGCCCTCCCATAGAATGACCTACCAGAATGTATGGTGGTTTTTCGCCAATTTTTTCTAATAATTTATGGAGTTGATGTGCATAAAATTCTGGAGAAATATTATCATTATTACTCGATTCACTAAACCACTTTCCATCTCTGTCATAGCGTATAACCCTTGTATTGTTTTTCAAACCTTCTGCCAGCCAATGTAACATGTCTGTATTACTTTGTGCTCCGGCTTCAATAATAATAGTGGGTAGAGATTTCTTTTCACCTTCTGCTCGTACATGAATATTAGTGCCATCAATATTAACTAATTTACCCGGTGGAACTGGTTTAGGACTAAATAATCGATAGCATAGCCCTGAGAATAATAATAGTATTAGGATTCCTGCGATAAGTTTACCGGTAAACTTAAATATTTTTAAAACTAATTTCATATAAGATCTTGAAACTTGACAATGGCAGCAATTTTGGAACGGAAGCTTTCAGCTAAAATAAGTCTTCTGTTATCCATTAAACTATCATCCATTGTTTTTTATAGTATACATTTGCAATATTACTGCTGATATGCAAATTTAAGCTTTATACTAATATAATTTAATGCTAAATAGATATAATCGCAAAATAATTTATACTTTATTCAAAAATATATTTAAGAAATTTAGAGAGAATTTTAAATGGTGTTTTGATATTTCTATCCAGAATTTTGGTATTTGCAAATACAATAAAATTATCTTGAGCCCTTGAAACGTCTACATTGAGCATAATATCTCTATAACCAGAGATTATTTTACCAATATGACAAACATTTCATTTTTTGGTATTGCGGTCTCAGGAGCTAATTTCTCCATCTGAAGAATATTTAGTTATCCATTAAAAACTAATATATAATATAATTGCTTTCTGATATATCGGTACTAAATATCTTCATCCAGCTTACGCATGAGTTTACGCATAATGTAATGATGCTGATTCACTTTTCTATATTCTCCAGAAAGCAAAATTGCAGCAATGCCAATGCTTATAAAATGTAAGGCTGTGACAAAATTAATCGGAATACCAGCTGAGGCTGGATTTAAAATTAGTAATGTAGAGAAAATAATTCCTGCAGCACTCCATGTGGCAATACGTCCCCAATGATAATGCTCGTGTCTTTTCAAATCGATTGCAGTGCCCAGCATGGTAATTGAACGCAATAAAGCCGTTAAACCAATAATAAGGACAGATGATTTTCCTGCATAAACAGTTAAATAAATTCCCAGGTCCAGAATAAGCATTCCGTAAATCAGATACCAGCCCCAGCCATTAATTATTCTTCGGTTTTGAAAAGAAAATATAAGGCGAAGCAGCCCCGCAATAATGAAGACAACTCCGTAGAACAGAATATACTGAGTATAGTTTGCCTGTGGTATTATAAATAAAAATATTCCCATTATTATAGAGAGAATACCTGCTATCACAGGAAAGTACCAATCTTTTAGAGAACCTCTGATAGTGGTGTTAAAAGAATCATTCATGTTATTTTAATCAAGTGTGCTTATTGTTATGCAAATAACGGACAAAAGTAGCTGTATATGCGTTAATTAATGATTAATTATGATGTTTTTAAGACTATTTTATTTTTTTTTAATAGTATTAAGCAAAAGTATCCTCTGTTGTGTTGTCTAAAGTTCTTTATTCTATGGTAAAAAGAACATAGGGTAGATGTAAAACATTCTGTTTCAGTGGAAATTGTGGTGCAAAACAACGCTCCGGCGGGTGTTGGTAATTTCACTAAAAGAAGGAACTTTTATCATCATTTGTGTTTACCGGAGCGTGTAATTCATAGAGTAGTGGTTTAGAGTGAATCTTATTCTCAAGACAAAATTAGTATTCGGAGAGTAGTAAGCCGAAAAAACTGTATTTTGATTTTTATCAGAGGAGCATGTGATTTCTTACGGTATTACCTAAAGTGAATTAAAATGTTGATTGCCAATAGTGTTTATTTGTAAAAAGTATTTTGATAGTATGATTATACTTCATGCGAATACAGAAATAATTCTTGGGTATAGTTTTAAAGAGTGCTTTTATAGTGTATTCATCCAATAATTACTTGCTGGATTCTGAAAGATTATCATTTTCTGTATTATGATTTATAGAGCTGGCTAAAGAAGTAGGTATTATTCCTTTTTCATGTGCTATGATAGTAACATTTAATCTTGGAGGAATATAATCTTTTTTCAATTTTTGTTCAGATAATGATTCTCCAGGTTTTGCTTCTTGGTCGGGAATATTGTTAATTGGAATCTCCATAATTTAATCTTGAGTTTATTGGTTATGTATAATTTTAAATATGCTGGCTATTTTACACCCCTATTTAAGGTCCCTGCTTAAGATCTTTATTGATTTATAATGTCTGTTGAGTTTTTTTAATTCAGATACGAGTAATATATAGCTAAGTGCAATCATAATAAATAGTCCTGCTATAATAAGAGCGATAGGAATGAAGTCGAATACAGGATCAACGACAAGCATAACGGAAAAGAGAATGGCCATACCACTTGGTCTTGCCGGTATTATCCAATCAACAGAAGATTGATTTCTAAGATCGGTTGCCAGGCTTAATAATAAAAAGCTTTGACTTAAAGAAATATATCCTAATAAAGAGATTGTAAAAGCCCCCTGATTGTACAGGTATGAAAAGGTTATTATTACTATAAATAAGCTGTAATAAGTATACCAGTTCCATTCTTTAATACTTTTACTGTTTTGGAGAAAAAATAAGATTCCGGTAACAGAGGATAAACCAAAAGCAATACCCAATGGTATATATGTAGGAGGCTGTGACGTTATAAAACTGAAAATTGTACCTGCTATAAACACAGTACTGTTTAATATCAGAAGAAAAGAACCTTTTACAGAAGATCTTATTGATATATTAAAAGAATGCAAATTCATAATAATTGTCTTTATAAAATAAAAAATGTCTGTTTATATAAGTTTGATAGATGTTCTAAGGAGTTTAATTCTTTGGCCTTTAAAGGAGATTTCTGCTGTTTTTTTATAGAAATAACAGGGATATTATAAATTCTAAAAAATAATTTTATAAAAAGAGCGGGGAAACCCCGCTCTCCAACTGTTTCCAGTTTTCACAAACAAATAACAAATAAATGATGATCTTGTTATTCTCTTTAATTAGCTTATATTACTATAAAGGCTAATAATTTTGTTATTCTCATTCGCTATTCAGAGATTATATTGTTAATCATATTTTCTTCCTATTTCCTTTATAATAATATTTATTTTCTGTTTGTAAAGTTATATATCAGATTAGCAGGAAGAAATAGCATGAATCTGTCATTTTTTATGTTAATCAAGTATTGGTTTTGATCTAAACTGATAGTATACAGTTGTTTATGCTAAAAGCGATAAGCTCTGTAGACGTTTTTGTATTCGTTTTCTTTCTCAGATTACGTTTATGATTTTCTACTGTATGATAGGATATAAACAAATGTTCTGCAATTTTTGGACTGTTTAATCCCTGAGCCATAAGCATCAGTATTTCTTTCTCACGCTGTGTCACATTAGGTTTGATTTCATCCTGCTTTGTATCTTTTAGCATAATGTGTTTAGAGTATTGAATTTCTTTACCCTGGTCATCTATTATTGACAGCAGTGGCATATGATTTATCGGAAAATGAGACAGATCATAAATAACAATTAATGAACTTTCGATTTGATTATATTTATTGAAGCATTGTTTAGGTGCCTGAATAAGTACCCATCGGTAATTGTTTTCATGGTTAAGCATTCGGACATAAAAATTAAATCGGATATTATTTTTTTCCGGTCTGCGCATATTTTTATAAATTCTTGCAGACGAAACTAAAGCAGAAAGTAAGTATTGACCATCTTCAGGATGAATTAGATCTAAAAAATGCTGTACATTCTGATTGCTCCATTCTTTGTGATTATACGGGGTGTGAATTTCTATATTCGGACTTACATCTATTGTTTTCATGGTGATACAGTCTGCTACAAACCAGAAATAATGACCTACAGCAAAGTTCTTAAGGTTTTCTGTAATACCTGAATATATTACAGAGTTGTCTTTTTCATTGGACTTATTATAGACTGAAAAATACTCTTGGAATTGTTCCGTGCTAATGGGTATGATTTTTTTCTCTGCCATGACTGTTATACTTTAATATCTGTTTATTTAATTGTCTATTAAATGATCAATTGATGGGTATATTTTAATTGTAAACTGCCCCGCTCACTATTCTTTATGCTAAAACTATTATGGGGACCATTTCATCAGGTGTGTTCTGATTCGGGGCAGTAGTGCAATTATTTAATTTTTAAAATGACCTGCTTAATAACTCAATAAAAACAAGTGATCTTATTTACATGGCAAATGTATTGTGGAGTGAGCATGCGACTTCAGAAATGTCTATTCCGATTTGTTTCGGGGTAGCATTCGATTTCTTACGAAAAAGTTAAAACCACATAAAACAGGTCGTTTTATGTGGTTTTTATGTTAATATTTATTAAGAAACTATTTTATTTATCCATTAGCCATATATAAATGTTTTCTTCGGATGTTATATTTAATTTTTTTCTGATTCTGTGCTTTTTACTTTCTACAGCACCTACAGAATTTTTTTTAATGGTGGCTATTTTTTTTGTATCAAAGTTCAGTTTCATCATTGCACAATATTCCAAATCGGATTGTGTAAGTTTTTGATTTATGTTTAGGAGCGTCTGGTTGAAATCCGGGAATAATTCCTGAAATTTTAAATAAAATGTACTATTATTGCTTTCAGCCATTTCTATTAGCAGATTTAGTTTTTTATGATCTTCACTATCCTCATTGTCGATTTCTGTTTTTCCATTTAGGACGGGAAACTGTGTTTTACTTTTTTTTGACTGTTTATAAACAAAATAAACTGTAATCAATAAAGCAAAAAGAACTGAAAAATAATAGATAGTGGCATTGTTTTCCAGTTCTTTTTGCTTTGTCTTCTTTTTAAGTTCATCTTTCAGTATATAATTACTGGCTTGTTTTTCTACTTTAGAAAGGCTGTCGCTTAACCTTTTATTATGTGCGAGATAGTGAGATTCGTTTTTGTAATCCTGTAATTCGTGATAGCTTTCAGCAAGAAGGGTATATATGAGCTTCTGATCGTATACAAGTTTATAAGCCTTGGTAAGTTTCAGAGCAATCTCGTAATGCTCTACTGCCTTTGTGAATTTTTTTCTTTTCGTTTCTATTTCTCCCAGAAGTACATTGCGTGTTAGTTCCCATGTAGATACAGTGTTTTTATTGATTTTGTCGCCTTCTGCAATGTATTTTTCTGCTTTCTCCAACTCTCCCCAATCTGTATAAGCAGAGATTAGCCCTTGCAGGCTTTTAGTCATAATGTAAGACTTTTGTGGATAATCTGGTGTAATTTGAAGAGCCTCTTTATAGGCACTGTGTACATAATATTCTAATTCTTTTTTGCTTAGCGGATCCTCCTGATTAAGCTCATGCACAAACTTAATGAGAAAGTAGGTAAGGGCCTTGTTGTAGTGTTTCTGGTTATTGTATTTAGCCGGAGCTTTATCTGCAATATTTATTGCTTCCTGAAGAGCCTGCAATGCTCTTTCGAAGTACCCGAGTTTTGAAAGGGAAGTCCCCTTGGAAATAAGCAAAGTAGAATAATCCATGATATATTTCTTATCTCTGCTTGTCAGAGCAATTGCTTCGTCAGCCTTTGCCAATGACATTTTTGTATTCCCTGTATTGGCATATATTTCTGCCATATAAGTTAATGCGTCAATTTGTCCGCCAACATAGTTTATTTCTTTAGACATGTGATAGACTTCCTCACAAATTTCCAAGGCTTTACCTGTTTCTTTCTTTACGTAGGGATTTTTGGTTTCGGATTTAATGGTATTGAAAATACTGTCTATTTCCTTTTCTTTTTTACTTTGTCCATATATAATGGTGTGTAAAACAACTAAAAATAATAATAATAGGTTTCTTTGCATAATTTAGGAATACTTGTTGATCATATTATCATTGTTTTTTGGCGCTTTTTGAATTAAATTTTATGTGATTTATTGAAATAAATATTTATTGTAAATACTTATAAAGTACAGTGTTCTTATTGAAGAGAAATTTAGTTACGGTACTCTCTCTTTTGGATAGCTAAACTATAAACTTCATACTGAATTTTACTTTTTGTTTTATGACGATTTCTTATGATTTCTTACTATAGCATGCGATTGCTGTATATTGCACCTAATATCTCATGTTTGTATTTTGTAGATGATTTATGATGTTTCAGAAAATAATATATTCTCTTTGAGAGTGTCGGAAAGGCTGCCTTTTAGAAAAATAGAGATATGAAAAAATATTTCTTTATACCAAAAATGGCATTTTTGGTAATCCCTGAAAATAAAAAGTCTGTTTTATTCTTCTTTAATCAATTTAAGACTGCTGTCTCCCAATTGTTCGGCTATCCATTTTTTTAGCTTTTCTTCGTCTATTTTTTTACCCGATTTATATAATATGACAGTAGATGTTGCCGTAGAATCGTTTGGATAATAATTATCAATTTTTCCAAGGGATACTTCCGAAATTTCCGGAAAAAGAATTTCGATTTCTTTAATAAGCTTTGGATTTTCAATTTTATATTTTTTCAGCTCAGAGCTTAGTGCATTGAGCTGTAGATCCTTTTCGGAGAGATTGGTACTTTGTTTATTAATCTCTGATAGAATTTCAGTTTTCAAATCCGAGGTGTTCTGTTTTATAGTAAGCTTTGTATTATTGAGCCCATAGTCAGCCAGCTCTTTATTAAGTGTATTGATTTCGGTGCTGTCAAATTTTTTGGAAAGGAATGCCAGTTCAATTGTTTTGGGACTGGAGTTGTAACTGATTTTTTTATAGAGCGTTATATATCCGTTGTTGTAAAACTTATCCTTCAGAAAACGTTCAGTATTCTGAGAGAATTTTCTTTCATTCAGTAGATTATAAGCAAGGTAGGAGCTTGGAATAATCATTAATAGCATCAATACAGTAATGGTAATTCTGAGCTTTTTATCAAAAGTTGAATTCCCTGTAGTAACAGGGCTGTATTTCATGTACTTAATGATAAGGAAAGTGGAAATACCAATGAAAAAACAATTGATACTATAGAGATACAAAGCACCAGCAAGAAACTTGAAATTTAAAGTTGCCAGTCCAAATCCTGCTGTACACAAAGGAGGCATTAGTGCTGTAGCGATAGCAACACCCGGAATCGGATTTCCTTTCTCTGCCCTTGTGATGGAAACAGCGCCAACTATACCGCCAAAAAATGCAATGAGTACGTCATATATAGTGGGGGAAGTTCTTGCCAAAAGTTCAGATTGGACTTCTTTAAAAGGACTTAAGTAGAAATATAAAGAAGAAACAAAGAGACTGACTCCGGTAGCAATAATCAAATTTTTAAATGATTTTTTCAGCAATATAAAATCATAGGTAGCGAGGGCAAATCCTGTCCCGACAATAGGTCCCATTAATGGAGAGATAAGCATGGCCCCGATAATAACAGCTGTTGAATTCACATTCAGACCGATGGAGGCAATCAGTATAGCACAAGCCAATATCCAGAGATTGGCACCTCTGAACGAAATATTTTTTAAAACACCATCCTGAACCTTTTTACGGTCTTCTTCGCCACTATGAAGACCAAATAAATTACTGAAATATCTCATGCTATGTTTTGACAACAAAATACGTAAATATCTGTAAATAATACTACTGTGAAAGTTAGATTACCAGGTTTTATGCTAAAGATAAGTTTTAATGTTTTTTATTTAAAAAATATTAACTAATTTTGATATAAATATAGTATTAAGGCTATATTTTAATTTTTATTTTAATGCATTGATGGTTTTGATGAATATTTGTAATTGGTTGTATGGGTGGGCTTGTGAAACGTTAATAATTTCAAATTATTAACGGTAAAAAATGAAGAATAGCTTAAAAATTGCGTTGATGAATGTGCGCAGTTTTAGACAGGAGCTATTGGGTTTTAATCACAGGTAAAAATAATAGATCTGTAAATACCTTCACAAAATATATAGAAAAATGAAATCATTGATTTTTTTTAAAAATACGTCATTAAAATCTCCATTGATATTAATGGCGGGATTATCTTTAGGAATTGTTTCGTGCAGAAGCACGGATAATGTAGCTGATACTGGGAGTGGTGGAAAAGCCATTGTAAAAGTAAATTTACTGCGAACAGAAACTGAAGAAGACAAACCTGTAAAAATAGGTGCTTCAAATCAGATGCCGGCAAATCCAGAAGTACAAAAGCAAAAAATAGTTTTTGATGATAAACACAGTTTTGATGTTACTTTCTCTCCAGTTTCAACTGTGAATAAACTTGCGGCTATTAATCCTATGGCTGCAACACCCACACCGCTAAATCCAGGTGTAATGTACAAAGTAGTGGTTTATGACAGTAATGGTGGGTTTGTGGATCAAAAGAACTTTACTTATGGGGTAAACGATACTTCAGGCTTTCAGTTAAACGGAGGGCAGAATTATACTTTTGTTGCTTATTCTATAAATAGTAAAACGGCTGTTCCGGATGTTGATAACCCTAATTCTTTGGCCAATGCAGGAGTTGTAGGAGCTTCCGGTGATTTAATGTATTTTAAAACCAATATGACGGTTTCAGGAAATCAGGACAATAACCTGAATGTGATCTTAAAACACCGTTACAGTCAAATTACAACAAGAATAGATGCAACAGGGATTGGGAATATAATGAATGCTACCGGAGTAATGACACCTACAAATACCTCTGCAAACCTAAAGTTTGCAAATGATCAGGTTCTTACTTACAACGGAATTGATCCTAATGGTACCAATGTAGTTTTTCCGGCTTCGGAATTGGGAAAAACTACAGCCAAGAGTGATCCTACGATTTTGATTTCTGATACAAATCTTAATGGTGAGCTTAATCTTAATTCTCTGACCATAGGAAGCACAACCAGGAATAATATAAAAGTAAAGAGCCTGAAAGTAAATCCGGGATATAGATATGATCTGACACTTAAATTAGATGGTGCTTTGAGGACGATTCGAATTCTTAGCATCGTTCCTGATGGCTGGAATTCTAATTTATCAGACGGTTTATACACTAATATAGCCAGATCCAAGTTAGACAACTCTGCCAACTTTGGTACTAATGGAACTGTGAGAATTAATGGATTTTCTTATGCGACACTTAATGTAAGTACGGCTACGGATGCTGATATAAGAGCAGCAATAGATAATGCAGATATTGTCTGGATAGGTTATGTGGCTAATAGTTATTTACCAGTGGGTTCTGCTAAAAGAACAGCATTAGAAGATAAGATTAATGAGAAAAAGAAATTTTTCTTTGTAGGAAATGATAGTGATTCAGGTGGCGGGTATTTTCCTGGTTTTAGTACTTTAGCAGGATACGACTTTGGTTATTATACATTTGCCACTACTCAGGTTTCTGTAATAGAAGGGGCAGGACCTACTAAAGGTATTTTTGGAACAATTCCAGGAACAACTACAATACAACAAACTCGGGCTATAGGTAAAATTAATCAGTATCCTCAGGGGGCAACTCCATTTCTTTTAAATCCAAATTCTACTTATAATGCAGTATCAGGAGATAACTTTGTCAGTGTAAGTGACATTAATTGGTATATTAACTATGAAGTTACTGATGGTTTTTATAATGGTACAACAAGTTGTACTGATAATCAGTATTCAATAATGTTTTGTAATATTTTTGAAACGGCTATTAATTATATAAAGAATAATCCATAGGTATTTTTTAGGGTTATATATAATTGTAATATTCCTGTAAAAGGGATATTGTCATATAAATTAAAATTGCGGAAAAGTTTTCAAATCAGCCATTAATTTGATTTAAATTCCATTTTAACGTTTTTATTTTGCGAATATGTAACTAAAATATAGTATATTTAACCGAAAATTAATTAAATTCTACCAAATCATGAAAACAAAACTATTCAAACCCTTATTGGGCGCATTTTTGCTTGCCTTTATGTTAAATTCCTGTAAAAGGGATATCACCTCTGAAGGGGAAACAAGTCCTCAGGCCAATGCCGGTATATCAACTGCAACAATTACCAACACCTGGCGTAATAATCCTTACAAACTGAATGTAATCTATTTTGTGCCTAATGATGTAGACACTATTGCAAATTACCAGAAAAGACTTAGTAATATTATGTTACAATTGCAGAAGTTCTATGGTGACAATCTGCAAAGAGCGGGGTATGGGTATACATCCTTTGGATTAGATCTTCTATCGGATACCAAAGTGAATATTATTACGATAAAAGGAACAAAAGGAAAAGCTTCTTATCCGTATGAAGGCGGTGGTGGAGTAGTACTGGACGAAGTAAGGCAATATTTTACGCAGAATCCTTTACAGAAAAAGAGTGACCATAATCTCATTATTATGCCTTCTTATAATTCAGATCCTAACAATCCGGGCGGGCCGCCATTTTATGGCTTAGGAAGAGATTGTTTTGCATTGGATTATCCGGGAATGGATACCGATAAGCTCGGTGTAGCAGGAGCAACCGGGGATCTCGCTACAAAGTGGATTGGTGGTCTTGCGCACGAATTAGGACATGGACTGAATGCGCCTCATAACAAAGAACATAAAACAGATAAGCCTACTTTAGGAACTGCGCTAATGGGAGCAGGCAATTATTCTTATGGTAAAACACCTACTTATATTACCAATGCAACATCAGCATTATTTTCTCTTTCTCAGACATTTGCGACAACAACGAGAAGTGATTGGTATGCTTCAGTACAAAACAGCCTGGTGAAACTAAAAGGAGAATTTCGTGATAATAAGATTATTATCAGTGGTAAATATACTTCGAGTCTGCCTGTAAAAGTGGTAAATGTTTATCATGATCCTTTTCCGGCTGGTGGTAATCAGGATTATGATGCCGTAGCATGGGATACCCATCCGACAGGTGGAGATTCATTCTCTGTGGAATGCCCGTTAGATGATTTTTATACACTATCCGGACAATATGAATTAAAGCTTAATTTCTATCACGAGAACGGAACACTTGTAACTTACAAATACCAATATGAGTTTGTAAACGGGGTTCCAAATATTTCAGTAATCAATACAAAAGATTTGTTAGACAGAACAGGATGGCAGGCACTTTCTGCAGATAGTCAGGAATCCAGTGACGGAGTAATTGCTAATATTCTGGATGGTAATTCTTCAACGGTATGGCATACCAAATGGAGAGGAGGAGAAGCTCCATTACCACATCAGTTTGTAGTAGATATGGGAGCTGCAAAAACGATAAACGGTTTTGCTTTTACCAACCGAAGTAATCTAAATGGCGCAATGAAAGATATTGAAATTTTTAAAAGTAATGATAACAGTACCTGGACAAGTATAGGAACTTTCTCACTGAAAGCTCAGCAAAACTGGCAGTATGTAGATTTGGCTCAGGCACAGTCTATGAGATACGTGAAAGTGAAAGTGACTTCTACTAATGGAGGCTTCCAGTATACCCATCTGGCGGAATTTGCAGCATATTAACTATTAGAATACTTTTAATAACTTAATCAAAAAGCCCTGTCGAAGTTTTATACTTTGACAGGGCTTTTTGATATTAATCATTCAGAATGCGAAAAATTCTTTCGGAACCAATCCTAATATTCAGCGATAGCAGTATACATCACATCATTCCGATAAACAGATTTACGCTGGGCAATTTTTTCTGTTTTAGGATATCCTAACGTAGCGAAAAGTTCTTTTAATTCAACGAAGCTTATAGGATAAGGAACCCATGAATTTGCTCTTTGAGTATCATATTCAATAATCACAAACCTTCCTTTCGGCTTCATTTTTAACTTAAGCTTCCTGAGAAGCTGCTTTTTGTCCAATATATAATGAAGAGAGTTTGCCATTAGAATACCATCCAGATTTTCTATATGTTTTGGAAGGCCTTTGGAAAAGTCATGCTGAATAAATTCAGTTTTAATCCCCGGATTTACAATCGGGAGGGTTTGATTATCTTTATCTATTGAGTAAATCTCACTGCCGTCAGAAAGAATTTCTGCCAAGGCACTGGTATATAAACCACTTCCACATCCCAGATCAGCCCATTTTTCAATGTTTCCGGAATCCTGAAATGCGGGATTAATCATATTGATAGCTTCAGTAAGAGTCAAAGCCTTTTTATAAGTGAATACCTCCGGATACTTCTATTCTTTGGCCATTAATCCATTTAGACTCATCGGAGCAAAGGAAAGCTACTACAGAACCTATATCATCAGGAAGACCAACGCGTCCTAAAGCTGTTCCGCCAGCAATATTTTTGTTAATCTCTGCATTGTCACGAACAGCACCACCTCCAAAATCTGTTTCAATGGCGCCAGGCGCTACAGCGTTCACTCTTATTTTCTTGTTACCAAGCTCCAAAGCCCAATATCTGGTGATTGTTTCCATTGCAGATTTTAATCCTGCATACACAGAGTAGCCAATCATGGAAAATCTGGTAAGTCCGGTCCCTATATTCACAATGCCTCCGCCATCATTCATAAAGTTTATAGCGCTCTGTACAAGGAAGTAAGGGCTTTTCAGATGAATATTCATAAGTGTATCAAAAGATTTGTCATCTGTGTGCCCCAGAAGAGTTGGGAGCCCTATTCCGGCGTTGTTTACCCAGTAATCTATTTTTGCACCATCAAATTTATCGTTAAGTATATTGGACAGCTGATTAAAGAAGAGATCGAAACTGCTTTGTCTTTCTACATTAAGCTGAATTGCTGCTGCTTTTCTACCCAAAGCTTCTACTTCTTTTATCACTTCATTCGCTTCATCCTCTTTACTGTTGAACGTAAATATTATGTCTTTTCCGCCTTTAGCCAGATTCAGAACCATATCTTTTCCCAACCCGCGGTTACCACCTGTTACAACTGCTATTTTATTCATTATTAATGTTTTTATTGATTAGGTTATCAAAGTTATTATAAAATAAATCAGCAAAAAACAGGAGGTAGTTAGTTTTAACTATGTATCGTATTTATAATATTAATATCATCAGATATTATTATAAAGTGTATAATGCAAATTAGTAACTGTTTTTTTATTTCTTATAGTCTTTTTAAGGTAGCAAAGGCTAGAAGGAGCTTAATTTTCTCAAACCCTAAATAGTGGAAATAATTTTATCATTCAAGCTGAGCTGAGTTTATGGTGAATTTGATGAACTAAACTATTGAAGCCTACATTTTTTGAATGAATATCTAAGCGGGGCTTGAGTAAATATAGATTTAGTTGTCATACTCTAAGGGCATATTTTTTTGCCTTCTTTTCCTATAATGCTGTCTACTTTTTGATAAGAAAACCCTAGAAAGTTTTGTTTTCCGCTTAAGTATAATACAGATCCGGGATCAGGATCATGAATAGTACTGCAAGTATATCCAGTTTCAGTATTAGCCGCTGCATAGACCCAGAAGACTTCTTTTTTGCCATTACTAAGTTCTATATTCCAGTAACGATGATGGTAATATTTTCCGTGAACAGCACCCGTTGATGTGATTTCAGCGCTATAATGCACTTCTTTTTGTGGCATGTAATAGATTGCTGTACATGTAATCTTATCAATAATCCACAGGCTAACCGCTATAAGAATGAAGACATTTAAAACAGCTATAATTTTTTTATATAAGGGTTCAGTTTTTTGTATAAATTCCTGAATAACGGTTTTTATTCTGATTTTGGAGCTATGACATAAAACGGCAATGAAAAATAATATTATGAGAATATTAATAATATAGATGATTATATAATTTTTATTCCATAATAGCTCTCTCTGCCATACAATGTCTGACTCCATAAATAAAGTGAATATTACGAGAGGAATCGCCCATGACATAGTGAACTTATTAGGAGAACGAAAAAGAGATATGATAAATACAATTATGGTGAGACCAAAATAAATAAGCAGAGCAACTGTAAGCTTCATCTTTTCCGGAATTGAAGGAATCATAAAGCTCAGTCCAAAGAGAAGTAATGTTAAAGCTGAAGGTATAAGCCCAATGAGCATTTCTTTTTTGTTATTCGTTTTCTCAATAACCTGTGGCTGCGTTTTCTTTTTCATCTCTTATGGCATGTCAAAATTTTCATCTTTATATTTTCCGGCTGCTTTCGCTATATGTAAGCCCAAATTATTTATAGGGATTTTGTGAAGTCAAGTGCTGATTTTTTAGCTTTTATCAAATATAATAAAAGCTGATGATTATTCATATTTTGGAGAAATATTGTTTCGGAGATTAGAGCGTTCAATAAAAAAACCTTGTCCATTTATATAAAATAGACAAGGTTAATGCTTTATTTATAATGAAGTTAATCTTTTTTAATCTGATTCATGATCTCAACAAAATTATCTTCATTCGGTGAAGGCGCATTCATATTGTAGATTTTGCCTTCCGGATCCAAAATAATAAATCTTGGGATTCCCTGTATTCCATAATCCATAGCAAACTTATTAGAATCTGCCAGATGCCATTGCAGTGTTTTGGACGGTTTCGTTTTTAAGAAGTTTTTCCATCTCTGCTGATCCTGATCTACGCTAATAGAAATGAATTTAATATTTTGGTAATATTTGTAGCTTCTTTCTCTGGCTTCAAATGCAGGACGTATTTCCAGACAAGGCTGACACCAGGTAGCCCATAAGTCGATGATGACATATTTTCCGCGGAACTGAGAAAGTTTTTGGGCTTTTCCGTTATGATCGGTAAAGCTGAGATCGGGGAAAAGCATACCTTTCTGGCTCTGATTTAGTGCCGTTAACTTGCTTTTAAGATACTGCTTTACCTCTTTATCCTCGATATAGTCAATTTCAGAACGGTACAGATTATTCCGCGAAGCACTATCAGATTTCAGTTCCAGCGATTTGTAAAGTTGTGTACCGACAAGTCTGTCTTTTTCTATTCCGGCAGGCAGTGTATTAAGCTTATTAAAAATAAGGCTGTCATTGCCTTCTGCATTAGCTTGTCCGGCCATCAGCTGATTTAATCTGTAGTCCAGATAGTTGTTGTTTTTCTTTAAAAGACGTACCGGGCTTTTTACAGTGTTTTGCAATTCATTCATAAGCCCCTCCGGAGCGGAAGCAGCATCGGATATTTTTCTGTAATTATCGATGTTGCTAAGGAACTTTATAGCCAAAAGTTGTTTTCTGTATTCTTTAAATTCATTGGAAAGGCCAAAATTTTCAGATGTAGAGAATTTACTAAGGTACTTCTTACTGTCATCCCATTCCTTTTGTATTTTGTTATAGAATTCTTGTGGATTTTTAAATTCTTTATTGTCCAATTGATATTGGAAATTTCCGGCAAAGTCCTCTTCTGTATCAATATAGTTTTGCTCTGCTTTTCTGTTGCTTTTTACATAGCTCAGCATTTTTGTAGCATTCAAACGGAAGAACATGTCAAACCAATCGCCTTTACCAAATACCAATGGATATTTCTTATCTCCGAACTCCATAACATATTCATCCATCGGAATATTCTCTTTTGTTTCCCATTTAAACTGATTATTTGTAACAGGTATAGACGCTATTCTTTTATGAAAGTCTTTGGTGAAAATACGTACTGAATCTATTTTTACATCGGTCTCAAATTTTCCGGCAATACTTGTGAGCTCCGGATTGGCTTTGGGAATAACAGGTTTTGTCATTGTAAAGAAAATGCCCCCAAAAATAATAACAGCAATAATGCTTACAAAAAGAGATTTTTTGTTACTGATAAAGGCACTGCGAAATCCTTTTTTTGCATACCAGAAATATCCGGCAATAAGAAAGACAAGCATCCAGAATAAACTGAGGTATTCCGAATAAGAAACAATATGATTAAGACTTCTTACATTATTGTTTTTACTCATAATGTAGAAAACATTGTATGGTGAATATTCTATATTAATCCTCTGTACCAGAGAGAAAATATTGAGAATAAGTCCTAATATTCCTAATAAAAAAGGCCAGATAAATCCGGAAATTATAACAGAAATCATAAGTTGCAAGGCTATAATTCCTAGTGCCGACATCATAATCCTGAACAGGGTTTCGCCCAACCAGGTAAAACTAAGGTCCAATACTTTAGCCGGATCTGGGTATATATAGTATTGTGCAACAGCAACAATAGCTGTTACCAACAGAAAACTTACTGCACAGATAAAAGCCATAATAACCAGGTTGATATACTTGGCCATATAGATGTTCAGCTTGCTTACAGGTTGGGTTTCCATAAGCAGCCATCCACCATTTTTGTGATCAGTCTGGGCAATTCTGTTTGCTGAAATAATAATATACAGCAAAAAGAAAAACATAACGAACCCCTTTAGCGAGTCCTGTACAGCGGTTTCGATAATTGGATATTTTAGAGTTGCTGCATCGATATTATGATCCTGAAAAAAGTCTGTTATAAATCCTAAAAGAGGCATAACAGCACCTATGGCAATAGCAAGGTATACCAATCCTAAACCTTTGGTCTTTAACCATTCTACTTGTATTGCAATTAATAGTTTTTTCATCGGTTTAGTTTTTAGTTAGTTCTATAAACCAGTCTTCAAGACCAGTGTTACTCTTTAATTCAAAAATTTCAGCTTGTTGAGAAACGAGAAGACTATTTAGTGCGATCACTTCTTCTTTGCTGCCTACAGCACATTCCATGGTATTTTCATTAATGATTTTCGGACTGTATACAGATGGTATTTTATCTATAAACTGGTGTGCATTATTAATACCAACCTTTACTCGGCTATACTGGTAAAGTGTATTCAATTCTTCCTTACTTCCCATAAATTTTATTTCACCATGAGAAATAATGGCCAGATGTGTGATCATTTTTTCGATTTCCTGAAGCAGATGGCTGGATATGAAAATAGTAATTCCTTTCTCACGATTTAGCTTCAGAAGCAGTTCCCGAATTTCGATCATTCCGTTAGGATCCAGGCCATTTACAGGTTCATCCAGAATAAGCAGCTCTGGATTTCCTAAAAGAGACATCGCTATGGCAAGTCGCTGTTTCATTCCAAGAGAATACTTTTTCATTTTGGTATTCCGTGCATCCCATAGACCAACAAGATGCAAAACTTCTTCGGCATTTTGTTTTGGAAGCTGTCTTAGTTGTGAAAGTACCATAAGATTGTCCCAACCGGATAGATGATCGTAAAATGCAGGATAATCTATCAATGAGCCTATCTTGTTGAATCCCTCAGGATAGAATGTATCCAGTTCTTCGCCGAAAAGTTTAATGGTTTTATTGGTATCGGTAAGTGCACCAATGATGAATCTCATAGTTGTTGATTTTCCGGCCCCGTTTGCACCCAGGAACCCAAAAATACTTCCTTTCGGAACATTAATAGTTAGGTCTTTTAATATAGGCTTCCCTTTATTGAAAGAGAAGCTTAAATTTTTAATATCAATTGTGTTCTCCATAGTAGTTTATAATGTGATCTATTTATGTTTGATCAGTCTTGGGGAAAACAGAATTGTTACAAAAAAAATGAAACTCAGATGCAGTAAGGATAAGGATAGGCTCTGGAAACCTTTTGTGGATGGGGTTTTGAGTATTTAATAAAAAACCTTACAAGCATTTAGAGCCTGTAAGGTTATCTGAATTAAAAATCTGTTGTATTGTCTTAAAAGATAAAGTCGAAATTGTAATTCGTTCCTATCATTTTTCTTTTTACAGTTAATGATTTAACCGATATCCTAATGCTCCGGTGGGGCATCGTTCAATCTGTTGCTTCAGTTCGTCTGCAGTTGCTTCAGTGGGTGTAATCCAGGGTTTATCCTTTGGGTGATATACTTTAGGCAATGTTTTTACACATACTCCGGCGTGCTTACAACGTGAAGGGGTCCAAAGGACTGTGATATCCTTGTTTTCCGAGTATTCTTTTGTTTCCATCTTATTTGTTACTTATTGTTCTATGTATAAAGTTAAGCAAAAAATGCTGATTATAAATAGTAAAAGCTCCATCATAAACAGAGAATTAGTCATTCATGTGAATAGATTCTATCCACTTGAAAAGCTCTTGCTTTTGTGCTTCGGATAGCTTTGCATGTTTATGAATCCCTAAATAAGAGGGAAGAGGCATTTTATTGTTTTCTATTTGATCTTTTATTGCACTTAGTTTATTTCTTTTCTTACGGCTGCTGTAATTTCCCCATTCGTTGAAATTCAGTTCCTGTTTTCCTTTATTAATATGCATTTCCAGAAAGTAACTTACAGGCTGAACATAAGAATAAAAAGGATAATTGGTATTGTTGCTGTGACAGTCGTAACATGAATTTAGCAGTGTGCGTTTTATACTTATAGGCGGACTGTAAATCCGCATGAAATCAGAAGAAGGAGCCTGTCCTTTATTTATATTCCGGACAGGCTGGAAAAACTGAATAAACAATAAAAGAATAATTCCCGCAAAGAATACTTTTTTGATTGCTTTCATTGTTATAACTCTTTTTTTACAGATCCACAGTCAGACATTTTTGGTCCATAGTAAGGATTTATAATTTCTTTCTTTTCACTTACCCATACAGCACCTTTTTGTTTATTATACATCGGACAAAAATCCAGATAAAGCTTTAAACCCGCTGTACCAAAATTATCAGTAAGGTCATTAATATCTCTGCTCAGTAATGCGAAATGTTCCCTCTGATGTTCAACATTTCCAGCATTGGTACTAATGTGCTCGGCATTTTCACGAATGCTTTCATAGATATCAATAAATATAGACTTCTTTTCCTTATCCAATGTATCTGCATTGGTGGTTTCCAGA
Organism: Elizabethkingia miricola; assembly: GCF_001675285.1. Taxonomy (GTDB): domain Bacteria; phylum Bacteroidota; class Bacteroidia; order Flavobacteriales; family Weeksellaceae; genus Elizabethkingia; species Elizabethkingia miricola. Next base: position 5,523 of record NZ_LSGQ01000032.1, on the reverse strand, counting down.
GTTTCGAAGAGCTTTTTTGCTGCTTCAGCAGTAGCTTCTCCATCATCTTTTGTTAGTGCATTTTTTATAAACAGATAGCTGCTAATGATTTCTTTTACTGAAAAGGGAGTTTCAGGTTCTTCTGCTCCGGTGACATCTTCAGAATTATTTTTATTTATAATATTTTGTCTCTCTTTGTCTTCAGATTTTATTTTTTTGTCGGCACAGGCTGACAGGCTCAGTCCTATAAGTGCTGTTATGATGATATTTCTCATTTTCAGAGTATGTTTTTTTTAGATGAGTTATTTATACCAGTTATTTAAGACTGAAATATTATATTCAGAAATACAAATAGGTATGTGGATTGATGATTTGTAGTTGTCCTAATTAAGCAGGCTAAAACTGCATCACATTTTATGATGTAAATATTACTGCGGACAAAATACAATTTAGGCTATACGTAATGAAATTACCTTATTTTAGGTGTAAGCCAGATAAAAAGAAAACCTTTAGAAATATTGTACTCAGGATTAATAAAAGACGACCTGTTATAGTGCATCGCTTTTTCAAAACTGAAATTTTGTGAATCAGGAAGAAGGGTAGTAGTACAGCAGGTAAGACACTTGCATTGTTCTGTACAGTTTTGGCGGTTCTGTCGGGAATTACAGCCTTCACAACCATTGCAATATTCTTTTTTTGATAATTCGGCTTTATAAACGGATTCCGATACAGGAAATACATTTATACCACAGGCAGTAACTTGTCCGGGGATAAAAAGAAATCCAAAGAGGATTATGAGTATGAATCGGTATTGCAACATATTAACGATAACAAATTTAAAAATTTATTTTAATAGTAACTCTCTATTTATCATTATACCGAAATTTATATTTTGTAGATATGAAAAAAACAGGCAACCCTTTTGAAGTTGCCTGCAAGAAAACTTTTAAAGAACACTGTAGTGTCATTAATAGAGCCCGGTGTTTTCACCGGATGAATATAGATTAATAGTAGAATATAGTAATGATTTAAAAATTTATAGATGCTCCTCTGGATATAATTTTCCCATTGGCGTCTATTAATATTAATGTAGGCACTCCTGTTACACCATAATTTTTATAATTATCACCATTTTCTCCAAGGTAATCACAATAGCTATCCTTCCAGGGGAATGTCTTAGCCTTATTATTGTATTCAGCTTTATCTTTGTCGGCTGATAATGTTATAATATGAATGCCTTTATCAACAAGCTTTTGGTAATTATCTTTCAGTTGTTGTAATTGCTTGTCACATTCATCACAGTCTGTAGACTGATAGAAAAATAATAATGTATGCAGGCTTGTATTATCTGCTGTTTTTAGTGTTTTGGTTATTTGTTTTTTATTACTTACATCCTTTGAAATAATAAGATCAGGAGCCTGACTTCCTGTAATTCCTTTTGTATAAGAGGCCAGATCCCCATCGAATTTTGATATTTTTCCGGAACCTGTTATCATTGTAGCTATCATTGCTATATATTCATCTTGTCCTTTTTGTGAGAGGTAATAAGCTGTTCTTTGTGCCAGGCTTGTATAAATTACATCTGAATTAATCTTGCTGCTGATTTTTCTAAAATCTTCTGCAAATTGTTTTGGATCATTTATCAGCTGGGTATGGATATTTATCCATGTACTGATGATACTGGACCAGAATCCGGAGGTGTACAATACCTGCCAGTCCAGTTCATTAATTATATACTGATGAATATTTTTTGCTTTATCTTCTTCTTTTTCAGTTAACACAGGGTTTATACCCTTTGTAATATTTACAATCTGAAGAAATTGGCTGATATAATCTGAATTGGATCTGAGTTTATCCTGAAAGTTGCTGTAGGCCTTAGTCTGATTTTGATATTCCTGTTGAAAAACCGGATAATTTACATCCGTTGGAGCAAAAGCTTTTAAAGATTGCTGCATGGCTTCATATCGGAATAAGATTTTTTGCTGCTCCCGGGACAGTTTACTCAGTTGGGTATTGCCTGTGTTATTGGTATAGATAATACTTTCTTCAGTAGGCTGTGCTACTATACAGCTTACCGAAAAGTCTTTTCCGGGAATATACATATCCAATCCGCCCCCTTCTGTAGTTCCGGTAATCAGCCATCTGCTCATGCCATGATAAGGTACATACTCTTTTGGAATAGTTAATCTGAATGTCCCATTTTGTGGAATAATTCCTTTATATATAACCTTTTGGTTATTGCCCTGAAAGATAGTAAAGTCATAATGCTTTCCTGCAAAATGAGGAAAGTTCATTTCGACACTTTGTGCCTGTATTGTTAGACAACTAAAGACGAAAAGGAGAACAATTACTTTTTTTAAGTTCATATTATATTCTGAAATCTGTATTGTAAAATGAATGATATTTTCAATCATGAACCAAAACCAGACTACTGTATTCATCTGGTTTTTGTTACTAAGCTTTTATTGGGATAATTTAATTATCCTGGTGCCTGGTTAAATTTCATATTCAAAACTTTTTTGATCTATTTCCTCAATTTTCTTAATTTAAATAAACTTTGTTTGTTTTTTCAAACATTAAGACATTCAGCTAATTAATAAAGTAAAATTTGATTTAAAATCATTAAGGCTTAATTGTTTTAATTCTTTAACGCTAAAATATTTTACAAATTTAAGCAAGAGGCTTTTAGTTTTTTAGGCGTCTTTCTTTTATATATACTTAAAGGCTTCTAAATCCTTATTTATAATATAGTTTCTTCAGTTAGTTGGCGATACAACGAACAGGCAGTGCATTGCCACTTCCAGCTGAAAAAGTTGTAGAATTGGTAACACCAGGAAAATAAGTATTATCAAACTGTAGAACATTATAACTACCATTGCCATTACTTGTCCAATACCATCCCGCACTGTTTCTCTGTTGTATTGTAGAGGTGGCATCACGGTATCCTGCGGCAGGAAGAGAGATTGAATAAGCGGTATTGATTTTAGAAGTAAATATTCTGAAAGAGTCGTAACTTGTATAAGAAGATAGCCAGGACCCCTTTACAGTGTTAGAATTGTAAGTTCCACTTCCTAACGTTCCATTTAGGCCTTGAATAAGAGACTGAAGCTCTGATTGAGTAGGTATTCTGTAACCACTCGGGCAAGGGTTGTTACGGGCATTTGCACCGACCCAGGCATCATTATTAGTTTTATCACCATTATAAGTATAACTAATAGTAGCACTTTGTTGATCTAGTGTCTGAGAAACAGATTCAGTCTTTGCTCCCCAATTATATTTGGCACCATGAACTAATGCGTTATTAGACGGATTATTTGGATCCTGACTATAATCGGCTCCAAGGTTGTGACACATAAAATTTGTATTTATTCCGTTGATATTAGCACCACATTTTGCCAGTTTTATAGTAAGGTTTCTTCTGTAACCGGGTTTGATCAGAAAACTATTGGGCAGCCCTATAGTTTTAAGAGCACCTCCGCCAATGGCCACATCGGCTGAAAAGGAACCCATTTCAGAGGCGTTTATTAATATGTTATTGGCTGTTTGTGTAGTTGCCGCGGAAGACAAATTTGGAAATACAAGTGGAATACCTCCTGAAGCCGCATTAGCATAATTACTGATACTACCATCGGCCAGACTTATAGTTGATGTTGTATAATGCGGAGTAATTTTAGCATTCTGAATATTTGTGATATTACCATAGCCTGAAGCATCTATTATAGTCGTTATTTCTGTTATTTCATGATTTAATGTAATGGGTATTTTATTAACTATGTTAGCCCCATTGGGTGTAAAAGAGGTTTTTACAAACATGAAATCCCGGTTGGCATCATTATATTGAAGTGTTGTATCGGAAGCACTATATGCAGGTAGATAAGAACTTCCATAGGAGTAGGCAACAATAGTATAATTAACACCGTTAGTCAGCATTAACGGATTCCCCTGAATGCTATTGCTTGCTCCTATTGTATAGTCACTGTAACTTTCTGCAGTTGTGCTATTGTTATAAGCAATTACCCGAAACTTCATACCTTGGGTTAAAGGACTTCCGCTTATTACTGCAACAGGATTTAAACCTGCAGAGTTTTTAAGAGAAGTTGTAGCCGGTGTATATTCTACAGATATAATATGACTGGGATCCACCAACACGCTATGAGTTTGCGCGACATCTGTTACTGTTCCCAATTTTGCTACGGATGCTTGTGCATTTCCGGATACATCTGTAAAAGATGTACCTAGTAAATTAACATTCACTGCTGAGATACCCGATGCCGAAAGTGTATTTTCAGAATCAGTAGTACGGCAGGAAGTTGTCCATAGTAATAATGATATTACCGCCAGAGATGCAGCCCTTTGTATATTTTTGTTCATTTTCTGTGTTTTATTTATTCACTATTAGTATGGCGCTATCAGGGTTGTATCATCCTGCCCGTCCCATTGGGTTGTAACTTCACCATTTGTACCTGTGCCAACAGGTACCGTAATAACAGATTGCACAGCAATACCATATTCCATTTCTATAAAATCAATTGTTATAGAAGGAGGTATATAATCTTTTTTACAGTTTTCTACACTTGTTTTTTCATTTTTTTTCATTATTTTCATTTTTTTGTTGAATAGAGTTATCCTTCAGGAATACAATAGTACTCCTGTTTTAGGTGTTTTATTGATACTACAAATCATACAGAAGTCTGAACAACTGTATAAAATGAATATTTAATTAAGAGAGGGGATTTGATTTAGTAAGATCTCGCAAGACCTTGTTTTTTTTGCTGGGTTGTTCATCATCTTTTGTTTTTTTGTATTTGTTATATCATAATACTCTTTTCATAAACTGTTTTTTAGACAGAGAATTATAATTGGATTGTGTTTTTAGATTTGTCAATATTTATTTTCTTTTTATAAAGAAAATGATACTAATAAGTCTTAATGCAAAATTGAATTTTTAATTGTATTAAAAAAATGACAGATATGTGTTATTTTTTTGGACATCTGGCTGCTTTTTATATTCATTCTTTAATAGACTCTGTGACTGGGATAAGAGGAATTTGATTGCCTGGCTATTATTTCTGATAAAATATAGTACTTGGAAAAGGCTTTGAAAATTCTGTTAATTAAAAATGGGTAAACCTGATTGGTGAAGGTTTACCCTTAAAACTGCCAATTAACAAAAGCATGATGAGAATTACAAATCCGGTACTTTACCAGAATACATCAGCAGTTTTTAAGTAAAAAGTGATTAATTATTTTAATAAAAGTTGATTGCTAAAAAAGCGGGCGGAGAATGATGAGGAATCCGCCCGAAAACCGTAAGGTTTCACAAACAAATGATTTTAATTTTATTCTCAAGTGTGTTATAGAGAATCTTCTTATTTATTTGGGGGAAATATAATGCTGTATTATTGTCTGGATAATAATATAATTAGTCTTTATGCACTAAGAATTGCATAATAGATATGTATTTGTGTTTGTTCATTATTCGTGTTTGTTTTATGCAAAATTATAGCTTAGTAAGGTTTAGTTAAATAACAGATATGTGTCATT
>NZ_LSGQ01000031.1 GCF_001675285.1 Elizabethkingia miricola | reverse complement strand
AACATTACCGGTAATTCTATGACTCTTAGGCGAACATGAAGCCTTACTTCTTCCAGTTCCAGGCTTCTTACTTTCCTATGTAGTTTATATCGTCTGTTATTCTGTGTTTTATTGTACCTGGTACATTTCCGGCGGATCTTTTTCTCTTTTGGAGGCGGATCTACCGGAACTACCTCCGGAAATAAATTTGAAAGTGTCATGATATTCTGGATATAAAGTGATCAAAGTATTTTCTATAACTATTCGCATATCGTTCTTCTGAAACTTCTACTCCTTCTATATTTGCAGTGAAGTAAACCCTCTCGTATTCATCATATTTTACACGGTTAAAACAAGGAACTTCCCACTCCATATGATTAAGTACATCCGTCATTTTCTGAAATCTTGCAACTACACTAGGAGAATGCTCCTTGTACATGTCTAATTCTGGATTGGATTGATGTAACTGGATTCGTTCTAAAAGATTAAGAAAACCATAGCAGCTATCCAATCTTAAAATGTTTACTATTTTGTCTATTGTCATTGATATAAAGAGTTTAAAAGTTGTACTGTAATAGGTTCTGTGCTTTTTTCACTTTCTGTAATGGCAGCAGTAATAATTGTTTTCAGGTCTTCATAGTTTCTAATTCTTGCAGACAACCACTTGGCACTTGGGGTATTTAAGCCTAACTCTGTAGCTATTTTTACCACATCATCTGAAATATCCTGTTCACACTTAATTCTTTTACTGAATCTGCGGGCAGTTTGTCGAAAGTTTTGTTTATGTTTATCTGAAGCCCGTTGCAGAATTTCGTTGATATCCATTCCGCAAAGGATAAAAGGCACTTTGTTTTCCAGTCTATCTGCAATAGATTTTATTATATTGATATAACCAGACTTGTTCTTAATATGCTCAGCTTCATCAATAATAAGAAGGGCATTATCTAATTTTAATAATTTATTGCAAACTCTCTTTGTAATAGATCCGGCTGTTCCGTATGTTTCTTCTCCAACAGCTTCAGCTATGTTTATGGCAAATTCTTTTGAATTTTCATCTGCATAGCACTTAACAATGAATGTGTTTTGCGGAAATCTCTTCTGATACAGCTCACAAGTGTAAGATTTACCTGCACCGGTATCTGCATCAATAGTTCCTCTTCCTTTTTCGGCTCTTATTGATTTGATCTGGTTAATGATCTCAATGAAATTTTGAGTGTTGAAATGTCTCCATGTTTCACGGGAAAGCTTAAGACCAATGAACCCAGCCAAAGAGAGATAATATTTATCCTTAATAGGAGTTTCTCCAATTTTTGTTTCTCTATTGATAATTTTGGAAACAAAAGCTTCTCCAACTTTGGAAGCTCTGGCAACTTGTGCCTGACTTGTTTGCTTTTCTTGAATGTAATTAATTAAAGCATCTGGAATAAGCGTTCTTTTTTGGATTTCGTTTAATTGCATCATATTATTTTTTTAGTTATTCAAAGTCTTTCCACTCATTCTCATCAAAATCACGATTGTTACGTTCCTTTTTGAGAATTTTTGCAGAATGTATTTCATTCATGCTACCATTAAAGCTTTCTTTGTTTCCACCAGCTTGTATTGCATGGCGATACGGTAAAGAATCCTGTATTTCAGACAGCATTTGCTCAAATTCATCAGCAGTTTTTTCCTGCTTTGTCTTCCTCTCCATATGATGTGATAGTGCAGCTTTGTTTTCATCATCACTTTCTATATAAGAATTACTAGCAAGTGCTGCAGGAAGACAGGTCATTATAAATTTGCCGTCAACCGTATAAAGATCTGCTGCATCCAGGTCCCAGATTACTTTAATTTTTCCAGTCTTTTTATATCCTATAGATTTGGAGATCATTTCAGCTCCAGTATCGAAGTAATCAGGTATTTCAAAGAGATAACTTTCTCTTATTTCGTAGCCTTCTGTTTTAGAAACTTTTACAAATCCTCGCATATAAGCAGTGTCTACTTCAGTATGATTTCCATAGATTCTTCGTAGGATTCTCTCATCCATTGGTTCTGCATTCGGATTTCTGTATGTAAATCGCTGATCTGGCGTTATACCATCTCGTAATGGTCTATTATTCCAATTTTCTACAAGCTGAGAGAACTGTATTACAGCATCTTCATATGTAGGAAGGCTTTCAACACTGAAATAATCAGGATTTGATTGACCTTCAATTCCAGAATCCCAGCTAGAGGATGTGAAATTTAATTGACTTCTGAGTGTTTTTTTAAATAATCTAAATTCTGTTTCAGCCGGGTTTGCCTGAGAGTTCCCCACTTCAATGGTTCTAACCTTGTTAAAAACCATATTTAAGAAATCTTTGCTCTCACCGGATGTAAACGCACTGTGATTATCACTTATAAACTCAAACATTGTCATTCGGTTACTGTTATCAATGGCCATTTTAATAGCTGCTTCTAACATGTCAAATGATTCCTTGTGCTGTCCTTTAGGTGCAGGAGCCCAGCCTACTATTTTACGACTGGCTATATCCGATATAAGGATAACATAAAGCTTCATTGTGCTCTGCACACCTTTTGCATTCTTATACTTGTAGTTAATTGTTCCGGATCCGTCACCTGCAAATAAGGAGTGAGAAAACTGTAACCTCTTAGAAGGGACGTAGGTTAGGAAATGCTTTTTGTAATAATCTTTCCCATGTCTGGCTTTTGCTGTTTTCAATTGATTGTGAAACATTGATAAATGATGGCAAAATGTTCTATATGCTATCGGTTCAAAACCGAATTCCTGAATACCTGAGGTGTAATATTCTGTATAAAGCTGTCGAATGGCTTCTTTTGTTGTTCCACCCGGGTTCATATACGCATTATACATAAGAGCTTCGTGTGCGTCAAACGTGAATATTTCGCCTGTTTCTTCATCAAAAAGAGGGTATTTACCTACTTTTCTGGCATTATCATTCTCAAATTTATCTGAAACAAGCGCTTCGCGCTGCTCTTGTAAGGTTTCGGGAAATTCTAATACTTTACGTCTTAAGTATGCAGGATTAGAAACTTTTAACCCTGTCAGCTGTAGCTCTGAAAGTATTTCAGTACAGAAACTGATAAAATCACCTTTTTTCTGTATTCCAAACTCTTTAAATAACCCTGAATTATAATAATCCTGAATAAATGAACACCATGCACGTGCCTGAGATAATTCTTTTGCTTGTTTTGGATTGAAAACCACAGTAGAATCATACATAAAGTGCTGTGCATCGGAATTATCTATCTTCGATTTTACTTTTGCTATGATCGAAGCTTTGATATTTTCCTTTAAATTGACTTTATAAGAGCCTAAAATTTGGTTTAAACGTGCTTTTAAATCTGCTTCAGTTCCTAATTTAGACCTGAAATTTTGAGGATTCCTGTCAGGAATATTATCGTAACAGTAGTAAAAACCATTCTGAACTTTCGCCCAGCGCCATGATCTGCCACTATCGGGCATAAATTCTTTAGCCTTTGCTAAATCACACTCACGGACTGTTTTTTTATAACGATGTCTTGCAATCCAAAAATATTCTTCTTCAACCATGCAAGCCTCCATAACCAAACGTTGAGAAAGCCAGAGACTTTCTTTCCCGTTTTTTCTAATGATTATGTCTGTAGGTTGTAGATTCATTTTTTATTATTGCTTTTTAAGCTTTGTTCCCGCTTACGACTCGAACGTAAGTGCCTGCCTGCCGGGATAAAATCACTATATTTGAAGCTCTAACCAATAAAATATAGTAACATGAATGAATTTGATTTCGCTTTTACAGCGCTAAATTTTAAAATCGATGCTATTAGAAATGTTCTAACAGATGAACAAAAGAAGTCTGTTGATGAATTATTAAAATCATGTAAAGAACTTCTTCTTACTTCCCCACTTACTGAGGAGCAGCGGCGGAAGCTTGATGGGTATATTTATGTTCCGAAAGAATCTTCCGAAACTTTGTCTGAATAGCCAGAACATTTTCCGTGGTTTGACGTTCTCTTTCGTCTAATACTTCTCGTATCACCGGTGCGAGAAGTTTTTTTAATAACTTTTTCATTTTTAAAAAATTTAGTTGTAGATCAGGTAGGATTTGAACCTACACCTTTAGGGAGTACCCTTTGCGTCTTCCATTCCGCCACTGATCTGGTTGCTACACTCTCGCAGTAGCCTCGCCCGTGCTTAGTTTAAACCTTAATAAATCACATCCATACCAACAAACAAAAGGTTTACGCAACTAAGCTATGTCTGCCCCAAGCTTCGGGTTGAGCTCAAGGGGATGAACTTGTTTGTGGTTTGTATTTTTATGAAGAAATTAATCTTCAATTTTGAAGTTTTGAAGATGTTTAGCTTCAACAACATCATTAAAGCTATTTATTATAAACTCGAGGTTTTCCTCGAAAATTATAGTGGAAGGAATCTTTATAAAGCGCTCCCATTTACCCTTGATCATTGCAAAACGATTGCAGTCTAAGTACATAAAATCAGTCTGACGTTGGTGGAATTGTTCCATTGCTTTATAAGTATTGAAAACCTTAGTCTTTAAATCAGAACCACCTTCGTAATACTCCAGTTTGAAAGAAGTAGCGCTTTCAATATTTAGTCTTCTCTTGAGCTTCTTCATGATAAGTACTATCTTAAGATCCCTAAATATTCTGACAGCTCATCCACAGGCTCCGATTCATGAACAGTCACAATATTGGTGAAAATCTGAAATCTTAAAATGTGCATGGTCCAGTATTCTTTTTTTATACCGTTGTCCATGAATGAAATTACATGTACCTGGATAATTCTTTTTAAAATTCTTCTAACAAGCTTTTTCATATCTTAATTATTTTGAGTTAATTGTTTAAGTTCATTAAGAATCATTAGTCCTTTCCCTCTTATTGGAGTACGCTCTCCTCGAGCTATTTGACCAACATATAATACGGTTGTATTGTATTGATCCGCTATACGCTGGTAAGGAGTTTTGCTATTCTGTTTTATTTTTTCAGATAATCTTTCCATATCTTTGCGTTATTAATACATAGCAAATATATAAGAAATAATCTACACTACAAACTTTTAGTAAGATTTTTTCTACAAAATGAAATATTATGAGTTCCACCGTTAATAGGATTAAACAATTTATCGATTTAAAAGGCATTTCTGTTAGAAAATTCGAAGAGAGTGTTGGGTTTTCGAATGGCTCATTCGCTAGTCAATATAAGAATAATAAGACAATTGGCGTAGATAAAGTAGAAAATATCTTACATTTTTATCCTGAGCTAAACCCGGAATGGCTATTAACCGGAAGAGGGGAAATGATAAAAACAAAAAGTAGTGAAAACCTTATCAAAAGAATTGATAATATAAATGATAAGGAAAATGATAAGAAACAAAAAGTTAAAAAAAACTTATCATTACTAGTAGAGTCAAGACAGGGCATACCATTGATCCCTATAGATGCAATGGCAGGCTTCGGAACTGGTGAAACTCAAATAATGGAGTATGATGCTGGCAGATATATAGTTCCTGAATTCACAGAACTTAATGTAGATTTCATGATACAAGTAAAAGGCAGTAGTATGTATCCTAAATACAGTAGTGGAGACTTAGTAGCCTGTAAAAAGCTTTATTTAAGTGATATTTTTTTTCAATGGAATAAGGTCTACGTTCTTGATACGGACCAAGGGGCCTTAATAAAGAGAATAAGGAAAGGAAATGATATGGAGCACATATTATTAGTGAGTGAGAATCAATCTTATGATCCATTTGAACTTCATATGTCAAAAATATACGCGGTAGCCCTAGTTGTTGGAGTTATTCGCTTAGAATAGACGGTTTATTTATAAGTTTTGTCGTTTTTTCTGCTCGACACGACAAAACAATGAAAATATATGACAAAAATAGACACTCTCAAAATTGCATTTTTTTTGTAAACTACTGTTTTTTAAATACGTATGCACTTGTGTCCTTTTTTACTTTTGGTTATGCCCCTCATAATAATATGAAAAAGATTCTTTTACCCTTAGTGATTGCAGGCAGCATTGTAACGTCCTGCATTATCGTAAAAGCGAGCGACGATGGTTATACCGGCAGAAACTCTTCATATATAGAACAGGCTGTTGAAAGTACTGTATCAGAAACTAAGACGTTTAATGTACAAAACTTCAGTGGTGTAAAAACATCACAGGCTATAAAAGTTGAGATCGTAAAATCAGATATTGAAAAACAGGTGGTAACCAGTAATTACATGGAATATGTACGGGTAGAAAATAAAGGCGGGGTACTTACTGTTTACTATGATATTCCGAGAGGGAGTAACGGTCTTAGAAATGCCAATACAACAGTAGTTGTATATGCAAAAAGTCTTAATGACCTAAGAGCTAGCAGTGCCGGTAAAATTGTAGTAAAAGATCAGTTCAGCACTTCTACTTTAAATGTAGATGTTTCCAGTGCCGGGAAAATACAATACGAGAATATTAAAACAAACCGCCTGAACCTGAATCTTAGCAGTGCTGCTACTTTTACCGGAAGTGCAGATGCCCAGTCTGTAAACGCAGATATTTCGAGTGCCGCTACAATCAATATCAGTGGAAAAGCTGGTGAGGTAAGAGTTGATGCGTCAAGTTCTGCAGATTTTAACGGATCAGACCTTAGAAGTGGCACTGTAAAAGCACAGGCCTCTTCCGCAGGTAAAATAAAAATTGGGGTAATCGACGAGCTTACAGCTGCGGCATCTTCCGGAGCAAAAATTTATTACAAAAGTCCATCTGGTATCAGACTTAACGTACGTAAAAGTTCCGGAGGGAAAGTAGATGCACTATAGATATAAAATCAGATTTTAAATTAGAAACACATAACTAATAATCTTAAATATTAATCTTATTATGATAACAATAGAAAAACTATCCAAAGTATACCGGACAGAAGATGTACAGACTACAGCGCTTAATCAGGTAGACCTTACAATTAAAAAAGGAGAATTTCTGGCTATTATGGGACCTTCAGGATGTGGTAAATCTACTTTACTTAATATTTTAGGTTTACTGGATTTTTCTACATCAGGATCTTATAAGTTCAATGATTTGGAGACAACAAGTTTATCTGAAAGAAAGAAATCGGATGTAAGAAAACAAAATATAGGATTCATTTTCCAGAATTTCAATCTGATAGATGAATTAACGGTTTATGAAAATATTGAATTGCCATTGATCTATAACGGGGTTTCTTCTTCCGAAAGAAAAAAAAGAGTAGAGGAAATTATGGAGAAAATCAACATCAGACACCGTGCAAAACATTATCCACAGCAGCTTTCCGGAGGACAGCAGCAGAGAGTAGCTGTTGCCAGAGCTTTGGTAACCAAACCTAAACTTATCCTTGCCGATGAGCCTACAGGAAACCTGGACAGTACGAACGGAAATGAAGTGATGAATCTTTTGGCTGAACTTCACCGTGAGGGATCGACCATTGTAATGGTAACCCACTCTTCTTACGATGCAAGCTTCTCTTCCCGTATTGTGAATATGAAAGATGGTGAAATCTTTAATGAGGAGCATGCTGTAAAGAGAACAGATGTTTTTGATAAGGCTAAGCCGGAAGATTATGCTGTAAGCGGAGAATAGTATTAGGTTGGAAATTAGAAGCTGGAAGTTAGAAACTAGAAGCTAGAAGTCAGAAATTAGAAAATTCACCATTAACAATTAATCATTAACCATTAGCTAATTATGTTGCGCAACTGGCTGAAAATAGCTTTTACCAATTACAAAAAGAACTGGCTTTCTACAGTAATCAATCTTTTTGGATTAGCCATTGGGCTTAGCAGCTTTATGCTTATACTGATACATTGGCAGGATGAAGAATCTTTTGAAAACTGGAATCCTAAAAAAGATAATATTTATTTTTTTCAGGGATATTATAAAAAAGATAATGTCTATGGTAATAACACTTCATATCTGGTAGCTAAGCGTGCAAAAGACATCATACCAGAAATTGAAGATTATGTATTGATCAACGGTTCGGGTTATGCCGGAGTAGCAGTGTCGGATAAAAAATCGGCTTATATAGAAGGCGGAATGTCTGTTTCACCATCTTTTTTTAAGCTGTTTCCTTTTAAGATTTTGTCCGGGAATGGTGAAAATGCCTTACTGGAAACTAATTCTATAGCGATATCGAATACCGTTAGTCAGAAGCTTTTTGGAACAACAGAAGCTGTGGGAAAGACTTTGACCTATGAAAAAAAACCGTTGGTTGTAACTGCGGTATACGAACTCCCGAAAGATAATACGGAAATCAATCCTGACTTTCTCTTTCTTTCAAAGCAGTATGCCAATTCTGTAAAGAACCCTGGAGACGGATGGGGAAATAATAGCTACGGATGCTTCTTTTTATTCAAAAAAGGCTCTTCAATTGAAGCTGTGCGCCAGAAAGTGGTAAAAGATATTTTTGAGTACCGGGCGAAAATGTTTGGGGATAAAGGTATGAGCGCAGAAAAATATCTGGAACTCTACGGACCAAATGATGTAGAATTTACCCGATTGGATAAAATGAAATTACATGCCAAAGCTTCGTGGTTTGGTGGTGGAGACTATAAGCTTATTCTTATTTTATTCAGCTTATCTGTTTTGTTACTGATCATGTCAGCTATTAATTTTATTAACCTGAAAACCGCTCAGGCATCACAAAGGGCTAAAGAAGTAGGAGTAAGGAAAGCATTGGGGAGTGGTAAATTCCAACTGACTATTCAGTTTTTGCTGGAAACCTTTATTATCACTTTTACGGCTTATTTACTTTCATTAGCACTTACGGAAGCTATATTGCCCTTTTTTGGTAAGTTTCTGAATAAAGAAATTCATTTCCAAAATGACTTTTATTTATACTCGGCAATTATTGTTATTGCTATTTCTTTAATATCAGGGATTATTCCGGCTTTATACCTGTCTAACTTCAAAGCGATAGATACATTAAAAGGCAATTTTGCACGCAGTAAAAATGGTATCTGGCTTAGAAATTCAATTTTAGGACTACAGTTGGTTATTTCATCATTCTTTATTATTGGCAGCTTTATTATCAACAATCAGGTTACCTATATGATGAATAAGGATTTAGGGTTTGATGGCTCTCAGTTATATACGGTCAACTTTAATCAGGATTCTAAAAAGCCATGGATGAAATATGAACTTCTAAAATCTGAACTGAAAAAAATAAAAGGGGTTAAAAGTGTGACCTTTGGTGAGGCTTTGCCTGGGTTTAACGGACGTAATACTTCCAACGTAGACTGGCATAATGAATCGGTTGAGGCACAGCATGGTTCTTTGGATTTTGGATTTTTAGAAGCAATGAAAATAAAATTGCTTGCAGGAAGGTTTTTTTCTCCAAAGCTGTCATCGGATACTATTAACTCTGCTATTGTTAACGAAGCTTTTGTACGGAAATTCGGATGGAAAAACAATGAAGCTTTTAACAATCAGATTTCTCCGGGATTCGATACTATAAGATATAATATCGTAGGAATAGTTAAAGACTTTAATGTATTTAATCCGAGGGCTGAAATTGAGCCTATGATATTTTTTCATTATAAAGAAACCGATTGGAAACGTTATGACCTTAACAGAGTTATTTTAGAATTCGATCCGAATAATATGTTAGCCACTCAGGAAAGAGTAAAAGCATATTGGGAAAAGCATATAGAACCGGGTTACCCATTTAATGGAGAATTTATTAATAAAAAGTTTGCGAAAACCTTTGTAAAATACCAGAAGCAACAAACACTTTTTACGATACTAAATACATTGGTTTTAATAGTAGCACTACTGGGGCTTTTCGCTCTGTCATCTTTAATGATCGAACAAAAACTGAAGGATGTTGCGATTAAAAAAACATTGGGCGCTTCAAGCAGTGTACTTATAAAAGATCTGACCAGAAAATTCCTTTGGATCACATTCATAGCAGTTTTAGTCAGTATTCCGGTAAGTTATTACTTTATGAATGAATGGCTGAAAGACTTTGCTTATCGCATAGAAATGCCGTGGTGGCCATATCTTCTGAGCTTAGTAATTCTCCTGGTACTGACCTTCTCTGTCGTAAGCATAAAAGCATACCGTGCTACCAAACTGGAGCTTGTAAAGTATCTGAAATATGAATGATACTAAGTATAAAATTAGAAGTTAGAAGTACGAAGTTAGAAAATTAACCATTTACAATTAATCATTAACAATTAACCATTAACAATTAACCATTAGCTAATTATGTTACGCAACTGGATTAAAATAGCATTTAGCAATTACAAAAGAAACCTGCTTTCTACAGTAATCAATCTCTTTGGATTGACTATAGGTCTTACCGGGTTTATGCTTATTCTGATGCACTGGCAGGATGAGAGATCCTACGAAGCCTGGAACCCCCGGAAAGAAAATGTTTATTTTCTTGAAAACGGGATGGGGAAAAACTTTGGAATATGGAGTTCTTCTACTCAGGGACAGATGCGCTATGGGAAAGAAAAAGTAAATGGAATTGAAGATTACCTCTTGATAAATCCTTTCCAAAATGCTGAGCGCGTTAGTTTTGGTTCTAAAATTTCCAATCCTGTAAAGTATACAACATCAGATAATTTTTTCAGGTTCTTTCCTTTTAAAAAGTTAGCTGGATCCTATAAAGATATTTTTAAAAACACAAATGTAGCAGCCATCTCCACTGAAACAGCTCAACAACTTTTTGGTAATAATTATCAGGATGCTATTGGCAAAACCATAGTATCTGACCAAAATAAATACGTGATTTCTGCGGTATATGAACTGCCAAAAGAAAATTCAGTTTTTAAGCCTGGGCTACTTGTAAGAGATGGTTTCCTTAACGGAAATGAAGACAACTGGGGCGATTATAATTACGTTGGCTTTTTTATGACAAAGCCCAATATGGACATTACGAAAGTAAATGAAGATCTTAATAAAATAGTTTGTCAGTACAAAGTTACCAGAGATATGAAGATCATGAAGAAGACACTTCAGGAGTATGAAGCTGCCATTGGTGGTAAAGCTGAGCTTTTTATCACAAGGCTGGACAAAATGAAACTGGAGGCTAAAGGCGGAGGTCTGGAAAAAGCGGATAAAAAGAATATTTATACTTTGTTGGGACTTTCTGTTGTCATTGTATTGTTATCTGCTATCAATTTTATTAATCTAAAGACTGCACAAGCTTCACAGCGGGCAAAAGAAGTAGGAGTACGCCGTGTAATGGGTGGAACAATCTGGCAGTTAACAAGTCAGTTTTTACTCGAGACATTACTTATATGTATGTTTGCTTATCTGTTGGCAACGGCTCTTGCTGAAATATTATTACCAGCTTATAATAAGTTTTTGGGTAAAGAAATTACATTATCTAATGCTAGTGTTTTTGTTTACTCATTTGGCATGCTTCTTATTACAACTTTAATTTCCGGACTTATTCCAGCTGTTTATCTGGCTAATTTCAAACCTATTAATACACTTAAAGGTAATTTTTCCCGCAGTAAGCATGGTATCTGGCTGCGAAACGGAATTTTGACGTTACAGCTTGTAATTTCATCCTTTTTTATTATTTCAACATTAGTTATTTATACTCAGGTTAATTATATGCTGAATAAAGATCTTGGGTTTAATGGTGATCAGGTTATTAATATTGATTTTCTGAAACAGGTTGATAAACCCTATCAAAAATATGAGTTGCTCAGACAGCAGCTTCCTAAAATAAAAGGAGTAGAGGGTGTTACTTACACCAAGCAACGTATGGGAATGGGAAGTGCCGGAAATTCTAATGTTAATTCTTTAGATAAAAGTATTTTGGCAAATCATGGATCGATAGATCTTAACTTTTTCAAGTTCTTCAAAATCAAAATACTGGAAGGTCGGGATTTTGATCCAAAATTATCTTCAGACACGTTAAACTCTACAATTGTGAATCAAGCTTTTATCAAGGAGATGGGCTGGACACCGAAAGAGGCTATAGGAAAAGAGGTGCGCCCGGGATTTGATAGTATAAAATATAAAATTGTAGGTGTAGCACAAGATTATAATCAGGAAAGTGTAGCCAGCAAAATAGCGCCTGTTGTTTACTTCAACTATGGACGCAACTGGAATAAAAGTAATATTAATAATATAATGGTAAAGATTTCCGGTAATGATATGCCTGAAACGATTAGTAATATTCAGGATTACTGGCAGAAAGAGGTAGAACCGGGATATGCATTTCAATATCAGTTCCTGAATAAACAATTCGCTAAAACCTATGATAGTTATAAAAAGCAGAGGTTACTATTCAGTATCCTCAATGCTATGGTACTTGTTGTAGCACTATTAGGTTTGTTTGCATTATCCAGCTTGATGATAGAGCAGAAATTAAAAGACGTAGCTATCAAAAAGACATTAGGGGCATCGGATAGTGTACTGATAAAGGATCTGACAAAACGATTTCTATGGATTGCTGCACTGGCGGTATTCTTAAGTATTCCGTTGAGTTATTACTTTATGAATGAATGGCTGAAGGAATTTGCCTATCGTATAGAAATGCCTTGGTGGCCTTATGTTCTGAGCCTGGTAATTCTTTTGTTACTGACTTTCCTTGTGGTAAGTATTAAAGCATATCGCGCCACTAAAGTAGAACTGGTGAAATACCTGAAATACGAATGATACTAAGTATAAAATTAGAAGTTAGAAGTACGAAGTTAGAAAATTAACCATTTACAATTAATCATTAGCTAATTATGTTACGCAACTGGATTAAAATAGCATTTAGCAATTATAAAAAGAACTGGCTTACAACACTTATCAACCTTTTAGGTTTATCAGTTGGGCTAACTGTATTTCTGCTGGTATTTCTGAATTGGCAGGACGAAAAAGCCTATGAGCAATGGGTACCGGAAGG
Source organism: Elizabethkingia miricola (assembly GCF_001675285.1). Lineage (GTDB taxonomy): Bacteria > Bacteroidota > Bacteroidia > Flavobacteriales > Weeksellaceae > Elizabethkingia > Elizabethkingia miricola. Next base: position 91,238 of record NZ_LSGQ01000031.1, on the reverse strand, counting down.
AGACAATGTGTATTATGCCGAAAGAGTTTTTAATCATAAAGATTTCAATGCTGTATGCAGCTATCCTTTTTTGGAAGTATCCACAAAAATATTCCCGGAAATTCAGGACTTTTCAGTGATCAATTACTGGAAAAATAACAAAGCCCGTCTTTTGACCGATGGTCGTTCCAGTTATAATAGTTATGCTGAGGTATCAGAAGATTTCTTTAAGATTCTTCCTTTTCCTCTGGTAGCAGGTAGTTATAACAACCTCCTTGTAGATGAAAATTCTATAGCGTTGTCCGAAGATGTTGCAAAGCAACTTTTTGGAGACAATTATAAGCAAGGTATCGGAAAGACTATTACAAAAGATGAAAATGGTAAAAAAGTTGTTGTTCAGGCTATTTATAAACTACCTGCAGAAAGTGAGAATACTATTTTCAGGCCCGGCTATGTTGTAAGAAATGCAAATATAGATTCTAATAAAAATATTTGGAGTAACAACAGCTTCTTTGGTTTTTTCCGTGTGAAACCGGGAACAAATATTTCGGAGTTAGAGAGTAAACTATCTGCAATACAAACGAAACAACAGAATATTGAGCTTAAACAATCCGGCTGGCCGGAAATGAAAAAGCCAATTGAAATACATCTGGTGAACATAAAAAAAATGAGACTGGATGCTAAAAGCGGAGGGCTGGAAGGAACAGATAAAAAAACAATTCTTATACTATTATCCTTATCAGGACTTATACTGATCCTTTCCGCCATTAATTTTATCAATCTCAATACAGCTCAGGCATCACAAAGAGCGAAAGAAGTAGGTTTGCGAAAATCTTTTGGAAGCTCCAAAGGACAATTGATTATACAGTTTTTACTGGAGACCTATATCATTTATATCACGGCGTTCTTTATATCGATGATTCTTTTAGAATTTTTACTGCCACTCTATGGTAAGTTTCTGAATAAAACGATAAGAATGGGAGATCCCATGATCTATCTGTATACCGTATTGATTATTTTCGGATTTGCATTTATTTCAGGAATTGTACCTGCTGTATATCTTTCTGGTTTTAAACCAATTCAGACACTCAAAGGAAATTTTTCCAGAAGTAAACATGGTATATGGTTGCGCAATTCTATTTTGACATTACAGATTATTATTTCTTCATTTTTTATAATTTCTTCCTTCATCATATATAAACAGGTCGATTACATGATGCAGAAAGATCTGGGCTTTCATGGAGAACAGGTCTACCAGCTTAACTTTAGTAAAACATCATGGGAAAATAATTATAATATGAAGAAGTACCAGCTGTACAGTGAGAAGATCAAACACTTTCCGGGTGTCGTTGATGTTACAGGTTCTTCTCAGACTTTAGGAAATGGTGTTAACAGTACAACCGGAATTAAATATAAAAGAGATTCGACTAAGTCTGTAGATGCTGGTGTGGGTGCTATAGATTTGAATTTTATGAAATTTTATAAAATCAAGTTTCTTTCCGGAAGAGATTTTAATCCAAAGTTAACTGTAGATACAACAAAGGCAATCGTGGTAAATGAAGCTTTTGTCAAAAAAATAGGGTGGAATAATCAGGAAGCAATTGGTAAGGAAATGACAAGCAACACTGATAGTAAGGCAAGAAATATGCTCATAGTTGGGGTTGTAAAGGATTTGAATTTCGATGATGTACAGTATAAAGTTGAGCCAATGATGTTTTTTAATTATGACAGGTATTGGACCAGAAATAATTTAACCAGTTTACAAATCAAGTTAACGGGTGAAAATATCGATGAAAATATTGCCAGAATCAGAAAATATTGGGAAACAGAGGTTGAACCAGGGTATCCGTTCAGTGGTGAATTTGTCAACAGACAATTTGCCAGAACCTTTGAGAAGTATGAGAAACAACGTACGCTGTTTTCAATCCTGAATGGTATTGTTTTGTTAGTGGCACTTTTGGGATTATTTGCATTGTCCAGTTTAATGATTGAGCAGAAATTGAAAGATGTAGCGATTAAAAAAACATTGGGAGCATCGGACGGAATACTGATAAAAGATCTGACCAAAAAATTTCTGTGGATAACATTGATAGCCGTATTAACAAGTATTCCGATAAGTTTTTATTTTATAAATGAGTGGTTGAAGAGCTTTGCTTACCGGATTGAGATGCCATGGTGGCCCTATATTTTAAGTTTAGCTATTCTTTTATTGCTGACAATTCTTGTGGTAAGTATCAAGGCTTACAGAGCAACCAAAGTAGAACTGATAAAGTACCTGAAATACGAATAACGAAGTTAGAGGTTAGAAATTAGAAGTTAGAAAATTAACCATTGACAATTAATCATTAACAATTAGCTGATTATGTTACGCAACTGGATCAAAATAGCATTTACGAATTATAAAAAGAATTGGTTAACAACTCTTATTAACCTTATAGGATTATCTATAGGGCTCACAATATTTTTGTTAGTATTTCTCAACTGGCAGGATGAGAAATCTTATGAAAAATGGGTTCCTAATGGCGAAAATATTTATTTGATCGAATTGCAAAACGGAAAAGACAGCTATGTTTCCCAAGTCAACTACCCACTTTTGTACACTTCTCCTAAAGCATTTCCGGAAATAGAGACGTCTACGATAGTCAATATATGGATGGACGAAAAAAATAAACTGACTACAGACGGACATTCTGTTTATACTACTCCTATTTTTGCAACCGAAAATTTCTTTAAAGTACTGGAATTTCCCAAAGTAGCAGGAAGCTATGAAAATATCCTGATAGATAATACATCTATAGCGCTTTCCGAAGATACAGCTAAACAACTTTTTGGTAAAGATTATCTTCATAGTATTGGGAAAACAGTGGTACTGGACAATGAGGGCAGCAAATATGTTGTACATGCTATTTATAAAAATCCTGAGGAATCGGAGAATACAATATTTCGGGGCGGGTTTGTAATGCGGGATCCTTTTGTTAATGACAGTAAGGAGAGCTGGACAAACTACAGCTACTATGGTTTCTTTAAAGTAAAACCCAATACAGATTTAGCTAAACTGGAAGAAAAACTTTCCAAATGGGATGATGATCATGAAAGAATTGAAAATCGAAAAAATGGATGGGCGGATAACGGAGATCGTATCAAAGCTCATTTAACTAATATTAGAAATATGAAGCTCGATGCTAAAGGATGGGGGCTAATGAAGGGAGATAAAAAATCTATTATTATCCTGATGTCATTATCAGGGCTTATTTTAGTTCTTTCCGGAATTAATTTTATAAATCTCAATACAGCACAGGCGTCACAACGGGCTAAAGAAGTAGGCGTACGTAAGGCTCTGGGAAGTTCTAAAGGAAAATTAATAACTCAGTTTTTAATAGAAGCTCTTATCATCTATGTTACAGCATTTGTTATTTCTATGGTCGTACTGGAGCTGCTCTTACCAACATACGGAAAATATCTGGGGAAAGAGATCGGAATACATGGGGTTCAGGTTTATTTATATGCCATTCTTATTGTACTGGCTTTCGCATTTGTTTCGGGTATTATTCCGGCGCTTTATCTTTCCGGTTTTAAACCTATTCAAACACTTAAGGGAAACTTTTCCGGAAGTAAACATGGAATTTGGCTTCGTAATGCAATATTATCGTTACAGCTCATCATCTCCTCATTTTTTATTATTTCATCTTTGATTATCTATAAGCAGGTAAACTATATGATGGATAAAGATTTAGGGTTTAACGGCGATCAGGTATTTGAAATTAGCTTTAAAAAAACAAACTTTAAAGATGGTAATTATAACCAGAGGAAATATGAATTGTATAGGGATCGGATAAAGCACTTCCCCGGAGTATTGGATATTACCGGTTCATCACAGAGTATAGGCAACGGACTTAGAAATTTTACAGGAGCTAAAGATAAAAGAGATTCTACAAAAGTAACATCCGCCGGAATCGGAGCTATAGATTTTAATTATTTCAATTTTTACAAGCTAAAATTAGTTGCAGGAAGGGATATTAACCCAAAAATGACTACAGATACAGCGAGAGGGCTTATTGTAAATGAAGCTTTTGTGAAAAGCATGGGCTGGAAACCGTCAGAAGCTATTGGTAAAGAAATTTCAAGCGGACTGGCTGATAATAGTAATAATTTGTTGATTATAGGAGTAGTAAAGGATTTCCATTATGGTGGAGTGAAAAATGAAATTTCTCCGGTTATGTTCTTTAATTATCAAAGGTACTGGACTAAAAACCAAATGAAAAACCTGCAGATTAAACTTTCCGGAGACCATATATTTCAAAATATAGAACACATCAAAAAATATTGGGAGACGGAAGTAGAGCCGGGTTATCCTTTTGAAGGTGATTTTGTCAATAAAAATTTTGCTAAGACTTTTGACAAATATAAGAAGCAGCGCTTGTTATTTTCCATTCTTAATGTTCTAGTTTTAGTTGTTGCTCTTCTTGGACTGTTTGCATTGTCCAGCCTTATCATAGAACAAAAACTAAAAGATGTAGCGATTAAAAAGGCCTTAGGAGCATCAGACGGAGTGCTTATAAAAGATCTGACAAAGAAATTTCTGTGGATTACAGGAATAGCGGTATTAATAAGTATACCGATAAGCTATTATTTTATGAATGAATGGCTGAAAGATTTTGCCTACAGAATTGAGATGCCATGGTGGCCTTACGTTCTGAGTTTAGTTATTCTTTTACTGCTGACTTTCTTTGTAGTGAGTATTAAAGCTTATAGAGCAACCAAAGTAGAGTTAGTGGAGTACCTGAAATACGAATAGCTAAGTTAGAAATTAGATTTTAGAAACTAGAAAATTAACCATTGACAATTAATCATTAACAATTAGCTGATTATGTTACATAACTGGATTAAAATAGCATTTAGCAATTATTATAAAAATTGGCTTACTACGCTCATCAATCTTTTAGGATTGTCTATGGGCTTAACAATATTTCTGTTGGTTTTTCTAAATTGGCAGGACGAGAAATCTTATGAGAAATGGGTCCCGAATAAAGAGAATATTTATTTTGTAGAGCTGCAGACTGCAAAAAATAATTATGTCTCTAATATCAATTACCCATTATTACGCACTGCTCCGAAAATGTTTCCGGAGATAGAAAATTATTCTGTAGTTGCTAATATAGGGGAGGATGATAAAACTAAACTGATAGCCGAAGGGCATTCAGTTTATACATTACCAATTGCCGCCAGCGAAGACTTTTTTAAAGTAATACAACTTCCTAAAGTAGTAGGCAGTTATGATAATATTTTAGTAGATAGACATTCCGCAGCACTTTCTGAAGATACAGCCAAGGCTTTATTTGGTAAAGATTACCTGAACAGCATTGGCAAAGTTGTAGTGGCAGATAATGATGGGAGTAAATATGTAGTACAAGCTATTTATAAGAACCCTGTTGATGCAGAAAATACAGTATTCAGAGGAGGTTTTATAGTCAGACAATCTAATATTGATAACAACGACAATTGGACAAATTATAGTTTCTATGGATTCTTTAAAATAAAACCCAATACAGATATTGCCAAGCTTGAAGAAAAATTATCCAAATGGGATGATGACAACGAAAGAGCAGACAGAAGTAAATTTGGGTGGGCAGATGACAGAGATCCAATTAAAGTTCATTTGACTAATGTCCGTGATATGAAACTTGAAGCCAAAGGTTCGGGGATTATGAAAGGAGATCAGAAATCTATTATAATTCTGATGACTTTAGCAGGGCTTATTTTAATTCTTTCAGGTATTAATTTTATCAATCTCAATACCGCACAAGCTTCACAGAGAGCTAAAGAGGTGGGAGTACGAAAAGCATTGGGAAGCTCGAAAGGAAAGTTAGTTCTGCAATTTTTATTAGAGGCTTTCATTGTCTATATCACTGCATTTGTTATTTCTCTGGTTTTACTGGAATTATTATTACCTGTATATGGCAAATTCCTGAAGAAAGAAATTAAGGTAGAAGGGATTCATATTTATCTTTATACGCTCCTCATTGTAGTTGTCTTTGCATTTTTTTCCGGAATTATTCCGGCACTATACCTTTCCAATTTTAGACCTATTCAGACATTGAAAGGAAATTTTGCAAGAAGCAGACATGGCGTTTGGCTTCGCAATGCAATCCTGTCTTTGCAGCTGGTTATCTCCTCATTTTTTATTATTTCCTCATTGATTATATACACTCAGGTAAATTATATGATGAATAAAGACTTAGGTTTTAGTGGAGATCAGGTTTTTCAGATTAATTTCAAGAAAACCAACTTTATAGATGAAAAATACAATCAGAGGAAGTACGAGCGCTACAGAGATAAAATAAAACATTTCCCTGGTGTAATAGATATTACCGGATCTTCACATACAATGGGGGGCGGAATTACCAGTTCATCGGGTGCTAAATATAAAAGAGATTCTACAAAATCAACATCTGCGGGAATCGGAGCTATTGACTTTAATTATTTTAAATTTTACAAAATAAAGTTTATCGCAGGCCATGAGATGAATCCTAAAATGACGACAGATACCACACGTGGACTCATCGTAAATGAGTCTTTCATAAAAAAAATGAACTGGAGTCCTGCAGAGGCTATAGGTAAAGAGATCTCCAGTGGAATGGATGATAAAAGCAGTAATATGCTTATTATAGGTGTTGTAAAGAACTTTCATTACGGAAGTGTACAATATGATGTTTTTCCAATGATGTTCTTTAACTATCAGAGATATTGGTCCAGAAATCAGATGAACAATTTACAGATAAAACTTTCTGGTGATCATATAGCAGAAAATACAGCACGTATTAAAAAATACTGGGAAACAGAAGTAGAACCAGGATACCCGTTTGAAGGAAATTTTGTGAACAAGAATTTTGTCCGGACCTTTGATAAATTTAAAAAACAACGACTGCTATTTTCAATTCTTAATGCTGTAGTACTAGCTGTAGCACTCCTGGGATTATTTGCATTATCCAGTTTGATGATAGAGCAGAAGCTGAAAGATGTTGCTGTTAAAAAAACATTGGGAGCATCTGACGGCACATTGATAAAAGATCTGACAAAGAAATTTCTTTGGATTACTGCAGCGGCAGTGTTCATAAGTATTCCATTGAGTTATTATTTTATGAACGAATGGCTGAAAGAATTTGTATACCGTATCGAGATGCCTTGGTGGCCTTATATTTTAAGCTTAATAATCCTCTTACTGCTGACATTCCTGGTGACAAGTATTAAAGCATACAGAGCTACCAAAGTAGAACTGGTAAAATACCTGAAATATGAATGATGCTAATTATGAAGTTAGAAGTTAGAAAATTACCATTACAATTGATAATTAACAATTAACCCGAATTATGTTTAAAAAACTTATTTTCCTTAGCATATCAGCCTTTATGTTTTCTCAGCAAACCGAAGAATGGGATTTACAAAAAACAGTAGACTATGCTATAAGCAAACATCCGACTGTGCAGCAGAGTATTCTGAAGGTGGACCAGCGTAAGCAGGAAATCACAGCATCTAAAGGAATGCTGTTGCCTTCTGTTTCTGTCAGCACCAGTCAGAATTATAGTTTTGGTTCAACCATTAATCCGGGAACCAATCAGCGTGAAGCATTAAATGTAGGTACAACACAATTCTCGGCAATTGCTAACTGGGAGTTATTCAACTGGAGAAATTTTATGAACATTTCGTTGAGTAAAATGAATAAAGAAAGCTCCGATTACCGTCTGAAAGCTGTACAGAATGATATTGCATTAAATGTTATCCAGTTATTTTTTCAGTATCAGAATGACAAAGCATGGCTTGGAGTGCTGAAAACTCAGCTGGATGGAGTAGAAGAGCAGATTAAAAGAACAGAAAAAGAGGTGGAAATAGGTAACCGCCCTAAAAGCGATATCTACGATATAAAAGCGAACATGGGAACCTTGCAGGAACAATGGGTATCTGCCAAGAATCAGAAAGAAATTTCCAAAAACAATCTTCTCAATGCACTAGCCATTACTTCGGATAATATAGATTTTGCACAGAATACATCGGATACATCTTCTGTTCTGGCCTTTTCAGATGAAAATTTTGTAAAAGAAATGCTGGAAAAGAATCCTGCCTATCTGGCTGCTGCAAAGGAAATTCAGGTTTCTGCAGAGAAAATCAGAGTAGAAAGAAGTGGCTATTTACCAACGTTGAACGGGCAGTATTCGTGGTCTACTTTTTATAGTAAAGTACTGGGGGGGAATCAGCCTACAACAGCATTTTCAGATCAGTTTAACCAAAACAAAAATCAGCAGGTATATTTTAATCTAAGTATTCCGGTTTTCAATAAACTACAGGTGAAATCCAATGTAGAAATTGCAAAACTTAATAAAATTAATGCCGATCTGGAAAAAGAAAAAACAGTCAGCAATCTTGTTGCAGCACTGAAGTCCATTAAGATTCAGTACCAGAATTCAGAAGAGAAATACAGACTTCTTCAACAAAATTTTGAAAACCAAAAATTATCTTTTGACAAATCAGAAGAAAAGTACAAAGAAGGGCTAATGGACGCTTATACCTTCTTTGTGGTCCGTAATAACTGGCTTCAGGCGAATTATAACCTGATTAAAAGCCGCTATGATGTCATGTTACAGGAAGAACTCTGGAAAATATATAATCGATAGAAGTAGCATAATATCAATTCCATTGGAAGTAAAAGAAGAGAAATCAACACCAATTAAAATTAACTAAAGTAACATATGAAAATAAAATTATTCCTCATTGCAGCTTGCTCACCCGTATTGCTGTTCAGTCAGAAAATATTCACACAAGATGTAGACAATTTCTGGAAAACCTACGATAAAATCATAAAAACAAAAGACTCCACACAAAAATTAAGTCTGATTCAGACAATGTACATAGATAAAGGAACACAGGGGTTGCATGATATTATGAAGGCAAGGCGATATTCTGCACAGGAATATATTGATGTTATTGGAAAATACCCGAAGTTTTGGTCTTCCATAAGATCCCGTACTTTGAAGTATAAAAAACAGGCGAAAAATGTTGAGAAAAGTATAACTGCCTTAAAGAAAATCTATCCCGAAGCAAAATCTGCTAACGCTTACTTTACAGTAGGTCTGCTAAGAACAAATGGTACCATAATGAACGGAAATCTTTTGATAGGTACCGAAAGTGCTTTTGCAGATAAAGACGTAGATATTTCTGAAATGGATAAAAGCTATCCGCAACTAAAAGCCTATTTTGCAATAAATCCTATTGATTCTTTTCCATTCCTGGCCGCTCACGAATATATTCATACACAGCAAAAATCTACTATTGGGAATAACTTATTAACCCAGGTAGTGATGGAAGGAGTAGCTGAATTTATAGCTTCATTATCAATGAATCAGAAGTCTCCAACCCCGGCTATTGACTATGGCTATGCTCATGAAACAGAGATTAAAGATGTTTTTGTAAAAGAAATGTTTTCACCATATACATGGAATAATTGGATATGGAATGCAACTAACAACCGTTTTAAAATGGCAGATTTGGGATACTTTGTGGGGTATGCGCTCGTAAAAAAATACTATGATAAACAGACCGATAAAAAGTCTGCAGTTAAAAAAATGATTGAGCTAGATTATAATAATCAAGCGGCTTTATCTGCATTTGTAGAAGAGTCTGGGTATTTTGAAAAACCTGTTTCTTATTATAAGGACGAGTATGAAAAGAACAGACCTGTGGTTGTTGGTATTACCGAATTTGAGAATGGCAGCAAAAATGTAAATCCGAATATTAAAACACTTTCTGTAACTTTTTCTCAGGAAATGAATCCTTTTAGAGATGGTATCGACTATGGACCTTTAGGTAAAGAATCTTTTGTGAAAAAGAAGAAATTTTTAAGGTTTATAAATAATAATAAAACAGTTGTGTATGAGATAGAAGTTTTACCAAATACACACCATCAGATGCTATTTGACGGAGGTTTCAGATCTAAAGATGGAAATCCTGCTCAGAATTACCTTATTGACTTCACAACAACGAAATAATTTTTTAATCTTGTCAGGGTTATTATAAAATTAATCATTGGCCTTGGCAAGGTTTTTCAGCTTATAAAAAGTGATAAATTAAAATTTAAAAATAACTTTTTTGGCTTATCCTGATTCATTTTTTCTGTTAAAAGGATGAAAAACAAACCATGATTTAACAGATTATTTGTGCATTTTGTCATGTCTCACTACATTTGTATTCAGTAAATAATATTGAAAATTAAGAACTATGATCATACAACCACGTGTTAGAGGGTTTATCTGCCTTACTGCACACCCTGAAGGAGCTTTACAGAATGTAAAAAGTCAGATTGATTATGTAAAATCTAAAGGTGAGATTAAAAACGGTCCTAAGAAAGTATTAGTAATTGGTGCTTCTACAGGTTTCGGTTTGTCTTCCAGAATTTCAGCAGCTTTTGGTTCTGGTGCAGCAACTGTAGGTGTTTTCTTCGAAAAAGCACCATCAGAAGGTAAACTGGCTACTGCCGGATGGTATAACTCTGCAGCTTTCGAAAAGGAAGCAAATGCGGCAGGATTATATGCTAAGAGTATTAATGGTGATGCTTTTTCCGATGAGGTAAAGCAGCAGACAATTGAGCTTATTAAAAAAGATTTAGGTCAGATTGACCTTGTAATATACAGTTTGGCATCTCCAAGACGTACGCATCCTAAAACTGGGGTAGCATATGCTTCAGTACTAAAACCAATCGGAGAAGCTTTTACTAACAAAACAGTAGATTTCCACACAGGTGTTGTTTCAGATATCAGCATCCAACCAGTAGATAAAGATGAAGATATTCAGAATACTATTGCTGTAATGGGAGGTGAAGACTGGAAATTCTGGATCGAAGATCTTAAGAATACCGGTGTTCTTGCTGATGGAGTTAAGACTGTTGCTTATTCTTATATTGGCCCTGAATTGACATTCCCTATCTACAGAAACGGAACTATTGGACAGGCTAAAAATGATCTGGAAGGTTCTGTAACAGCGATCAATGATATGCTGAAAGATCTTAATGGTATTTCCTATGTATCTGTTAACAAAGCTTTGGTTACACAATCCAGCTCAGCAATTCCTGTGGTACCGCTTTATATTTCCCTACTTTACAAAGTGATGAAAGAAAAAGGTATTCATGAAGGAACAATCGAGCAGATGCAGAGACTTTTTGCAGACAGATTGTATACCGAGAACGGAGAAGTTTTACTGGATGATAAAGGCAGAATCCGTATCGACGATTGGGAAATGCGTGAAGATGTACAAAAAGAAGTTGCAGCGCTTTGGGAAACTATTTCTACAGAAAACTTAGGAGAAATTAGTGATATCGAAGGATATCGTAAGGAATTCTTCCAATTATTTGGATTTGATGTTCCGGGTATTGATTACGAAAAAGATACCAACGAGGTGGTAAACATCCCAAGTATAGAAGGATAATACATAAAAATAATATGAAAAGCGGTTCCATAAGGGACCGCTTTTTTTGTTGGCTGAAATTTATCATTAAATATTATTTTTATTAATTCTAAATAAAAGTGTAATATTGTAAAATCATATAAATGAACAAAGAGTTCGGTATGAAGATTAAAATTTGATAGGAACAAAATTAAATCTGTATGAAAAAAGCAATATTAATGGCATCCGTAGTGCTTGCCCTGTATTCTTGTAAGAAAGAAACCGATAAGCTTAGCAGTGGAGCAACTGAACAGACCTCGGAAAACCCGAAATCTGCAAACAAAATAGTAACTCTAAGCGGCGGTATCACCGAAATAGTAAGTGCTTTGGGGCATGAAAGTGAAATCGTGGGAACTGATGTTACCAGTACATACCCAGAGACTCTGAAAACAACAGCTAAAGATTTGGGACATGTAAGATCTATGACTATTGAGCCGATTATGGCATTAAGTCCAACATTGATCTTAGCTTCTGATAAAGATCTAAATCCGGAATTATTAAGCAAAATAAAATCTTCAGGAATTAAAGCTGAACTTCTGACTCAGGAATTTTCTGTAGAAGGAACTAAAAAGTTAATAGAACAGGTTGCGAAAGCTGTAGGAAATACAGACTTTCCGAAGCTGAATGACAAAATAGATGCAGACATGAAGCAGGTGCAGTCATTGGTAAAAAAGCCTAAAGTATTATTCATTTATGCAAGAGGGAATAATCTGATGGTAGCAGGTAAGAATACACCAATGGAAAAGCTGATTACACTGGCTGGTGGTGAAAATGCAATCAATGAGTTTGACGATTTTAAACCTCTTACACCAGAAGCAGTTGTAAAAGCTAATCCTGATATTTTGTTCTTATTCAAGAGTGGATTAATGGGAGCAGGAGGGAATGAGGCCGTATTAAAAATGCCAGGAGTTGCACAAACCAATGCCGGAAAAAACAAAAAAGTTATTTCTATGGATGGCGGTTTGGCATCAAGCTTTGGCCCAAGACTGGGGGAAGCCGTGGTTGAACTAAACAAGTTATTGATTGAAAACACAAAGTAAATTATATTTTTATCTTGTATCAGGCGGGCTTTTACTAATAGTTCTTGCAGTAATTGCCCTTTATGTTGGGGTTTATAATTTTGGAGGAAGCTCACCATTTACAGTATTATGGAAAGTAATCACACGGGATCCGCAGCTGCCACTTAGTGACAAATACATTTTATGGGATGTCAGACTTTCGCGGATCGTAATGGCTGTATTAGTCGGAAGCATGCTGGCAGTATCGGGAACAGCATTGCAGGGACTGTTCAAAAACCCTCTGGCAACAGGAGATTTAATAGGACTAACATCCGGGGCTACACTTATGGCTGCAATAGCTATAGTGTTAGGAAGTAGTTTCAGAGCTTATCTTCCTGAGGCGGTACAGTTTTCATTGGTAGGTTTGTCCGCATTTGTCGGGGCTTTACTCTCTATGCTTTTGGTATACAGAATTTCAACAAGCAGCGGGAAAACCAATGTTGTAATGATGCTTCTTACCGGTGTTGCTATTACAGCTATAGGCTTCTCCATTACAGGTTTCCTTATTTATATATCAAAGGATGATCAGTTAAGAGACCTTACTTTCTGGAATTTAGGAAGCCTGGCTGCAGCAACCTGGACCAAGAATCTGGTTTTGCTGTTTGTTTTGTTAATCTCCTATTTTGTGCTGATGCCCAAAGGAAAAGCACTGAATGCTATGATGTTGGGAGAAAAAGATGCACAGCATTTGGGTATTAATGTAGAAAAGCTAAAAAAGCAGATTGTAGTAATTACAGCACTTATGGTAGGTACCTGCGTTGCTTTTTCAGGGGCTATAGGATTTGTAGGACTCATTGTACCATACATTCTCAGGCTGCTGTTTAAGTCCAATTACTACTTCATATTGCCATTGTCGGCTATATTCGGAGCTGTACTGTTGTTAGTAGCCGATACCTTCAGCAGAAGTATAGTAGCACCCTCGGAACTGCCGATAGGAATTCTGACGGCATTGATGGGAGGGCCTATTTTTATTGCAATTCTAATGAAACATAAAAAGTCTTTATAATGATAAAAGCGCATCATATCAGTTATCTGCATAAGAAGTTCCATATTCTGGACGGCGTAGATGTGTCAGTAGAATATGGAGAATTTTTAGCTATTGTCGGACCCAACGGAGCTGGAAAATCAAGCCTTCTGAGTGTTCTGGCCAATGAAGTGAAGCAAGATAAAAAGCAACAGATTTTATTTAAAGACAGACTGATTTCTGATTGGGGAATTCAGGAGATATCAAAACATAAAGCCAAGTTTTCCCAGCATAACAGTAATGATATTCCTTTGCAGGTAAAAGATGTTGTAATGATGGGGCGCTATCCGTATTTCGATGGCCAGCCTAAAAGAGAAGACTGGGAAGCAATGAGCAAAATGCTGCTGGAAACAGATATTGTCCATCTTAAGGACAGGGATTACAATACCTTATCGGGTGGAGAGAAACAGAGGGTACATCTTTCCCGGGTAATGGCACAACTTGAAAATGAAGTAGCCCACAAGCTTTTATTTCTGGATGAGCCTCTGAATAATCTGGATATAAAATATCAGTACCGTGCATTAGAAAGCATTAAGAGCTTTACCAAACGCGCCAATTCCGCTATTGTGGTATTACACGATCTGAATCTTGCGGCTCAGTTTGCGGATAAAATTTTATTGATGAAAAACGGAAGAGTAGCAGCCTGTGGTAAACCTAATGAGGTTTTCACAAAGGAAAGAATAAGTGACACTTATAATTTTCCATGTACCATATGCAAAAACCCGGTAAATGATACACCAATGATTATTTTTGGATAATTATGAATACAGAAGATCTGAAATTACTGGCAAAAAATCTGGCCAATCCTGAAGGCGAGAAAGGGATAGAAGTCGCTGAAATGATGGATGCAACCAATATTTCTATGACTATGGAAAGTATTGCAGCTTTAGAACTCGACGATTCTGATAGAATACTGGAGATAGGGCATGGTAATGCTGGACATCTGGAACAGTTATTAAAATTAGCCGATGACCTTAATTATACGGGATTGGATATCTCTGAAACGATGAGGGATCATGCTTTACGAAAAAATATAAAATTTGAAAACCAATCGCAGTTTTTTGTTTATGACGGACAAAATATACCTTTTGGTGAGCAGAGTTTTGATAAAATTTTTACTGTAAATACCCTGTATTTCTGGAAAGAGCCAAATACTTTTCTAGAAGAGATTTACAGAGTATTACGCAACAACGGAACATTTGTTCTCACTTTCGGGCATAAAGATTTTATGAGCAATTTGCCATTTACCCAATATGGCTTTCAGCTTTATCATACCGAAGATGTTGAAAAGCTTGTTGCCAAAAGTCAATTTGTACAAGTAAAACTATCGCAGAAAGAAGAATGGATACCCGGTAAAACAGGAGATGGTCCTGTTAAAAGAAACTATACAATATTAACCTTAAAAAAATAATATAATGAATACATTAGTCGGAGATTTAAAAGAAAAGTGGGCTCAACTGAAAGCAGAAACGCCACATCTTAGAATCAGAAATGCAGCAGAACAATTAGGGGTTAGCGAAGCCGATTTACTGGTAACCAATATTGGTGAAGGTGTTACGGTTCTGAATCCTGATTTTGCAGGAATTTTAACCGATGTTGAACAACTGGGAAAAGTAATGGCTTTAACCAGAAACGATGAATGTGTACACGAAAGAAAAGGAACTTATCTGAATGGAGACTTCAGCAGTCCACATGCACAATTATTTGTGGGTGAAGATATTGACCTTAGAATATTCCTGAACTCATGGAAGCATGCCTTTGCAGTAGTAGAAGGAGATAAGAAAAGTTTACAGTTTTTTGGTAAAGACGGATTGGCACTTCACAAAATATATTTAACAAAAGACAGTAATGCAGATGCTTTTGATACTATTACAGACAAGTATAGAGCAGAGATACAGAATCAGGAGTTTGTATTTGAAGCATTAGCACCAAAAGCAGCAGAAAAACCGGATACTGATATCGATGTAGAAGCTTTCCGTAAAGAATGGTCTGAACTGAAAGATACTCACGATTTCTTTGCGATGACAAGAAAATATGGTGTAACAAGAACACAGGCACTACGCTTGGCTTCGGATGAATTTGTAACGAAGATTGATCCTAAAAAAGTTGTAACCTTACTGGAGACCGCATCTGAAAGAAAACTGCCGATAATGGTGTTTGTTGGAAATCGTGGGATTATACAAATCCATACAGGAGAAGTAAACAAAGTATTGTGGTACAATACCTGGATCAATGTAATGGATCCTGATTTCAATCTTCATCTTGATACCGAAAAAATTGCCGGAGCATGGGTGGTAAAGAAACCGACTGAGGACGGTTTGGTGCACGCGGTAGAAGTATTCAATAAAGATGGTGAATTCATTGCACAGTTCTTCGGAAAAAGAAAACCGGGAATCCCTGAGTTACAAGAGTGGAAAGACCTTGTAGCTGAACTTGAAAAATAAAATATCTAAGCTAAATTTAAATGTTGAGGCCGTTGAGAATCATTGCATTTCAAAGCGGCCTTTTTTATTGTAAATTGGTATTTCAAATATACTTTTATTTAAGAGATGAGAAAATTACTTTTTGCCTTTGCTGTGCTCTGCATCAGTGGAATAAAAGCACAGCAATTCGATGCTTATAAGTTTTATAATAAAAAAGGAAAAGCTGTAAAGCCTGAGAAGATCGTTAAACAGCTTTCCGATTACGATGTGGTTTTATTTGGAGAATTGCATAACAATTCCATCGTTCACTGGCTGCAGTTGAAGCTTACTGAAGCTTTGTATCAGCAAAAAAATAAACAGCTGATTTTGGGGGCGGAAATGTTTGAAAGAGATAATCAGCCACAGCTGGATCGTTACTTGTCTGGTAAACTAGACCCTAAGAGTATGAAAGACTCTGTCCGCTTGTGGAATAACTATATTACAGATTACAAACCGCTTTTAGATTTTGCAAAAGCTAAAAACCTGAAGTTTATAGCCGGTAATATTCCGAGAAAGTATGCTTCTCAGGTAGCGAAACAAGGACTGGAATCATTGAATATGTTGGATGCTAAGGAGAAAACTTATATTGCAGTTTTGCCTGTAAAGGTAACATTGGATACACCGGGGTATAAGGAAATGAAAACCATGATGGGAGACCATGCTGATGATCTTAAAGTTATGAATTTTATTTCTGCTCAGGCGGTAAAAGATGCTACAATGGCGGAGTCAATTATTAAGAATTCAGAACCCGGAAAAACTTTTGTTCATTACAACGGAAACTACCACAGCAAGGAATATGGTGGTATATATTGGTATCTGAAACAAAGAAATCCCAATCTTAAAATTGCAGTGATTTCCGTTTTTGAATCAGAAAACCCCAAATTGGCTGTACCTGAAAAAGATTATATCCCCACAGATTTTAACCTGATTGTCCCTGCGGATATGACAAAGACTTATTAGAACTTATTTTTATAGCTCATAGAATAGATGATCTAAAAAACTCACAGGTTTTATAGCCTGTGAGTTTTTATTTAACCTTTTCCCAGATATAAGATTACTGAATAAGCTGTGCATTTACACTTTTAACAGAGTTTAGAATAGCCTTAATATCATCAGTTGTAACTGAATTAATTAATGACTCATAATTCTCTAAATCATCTGTATTCAGTTGATCTAAGTAGCTCTGTATTATTTCTTTTTCTTTTGAATAGGGGTCGCTTATTTTTTCGGCAATGGAAATAAGTAAAGCTTTCTTGCTATTTTCTAATGTATGAGTGTCAACAGAATCTTTCATGAGGTCTAAGAATAGATTTTTCAGGAATGGAATGTCCTCCTTTTCGCTTCGGAATTTTACAATAAAAGAAACCGAAGGAACAGGGTAAGTTTTGTACTCACAACTGACAGATGGTGAATAAACCTTCCCATACTTATTTCTTGCTGTTTCAAAAAAACGGGCTTGCAATAATTCCTTTGCAAGTTGTATGGCATATATGTTTTTTGCAGAAGGAATAACTGATGATTTTGTAATCAGTGCAACGTCTTTTCTTGTCTGGTTTTCAGGTGCGAAATCTTTATTCAAAATAGCAGGGGAGCTGTCTGACTGCCATTGCAGTATCTGATGATCGGGTTTATAAGCTCCAAAATATTTTGTGACTAAATCCTTTGTCTGGTGTATATTAAAGTTTCCTGAGATCAGAACGGCTCGGTTGTTAGTATTCCGGAATACCTGATCATAAAATGCAAATAGCTTCTTAATATCGAGTTTTTTTAGTTCCTGCTTTGTAAGTTTTTTATTTTCAGTGTTTCTGTAGTTGCCCAGAAACAATTCTTCTGCCTGCTGAAATCTGGCATATTCATTTTCTGAAACCTGTTCTTCCTTATCATTTTCCTGGAGTTTTTGTTTAATGTCACCTTTGAAATCCTCAACAGGCAATACATAATTGTATACTGAATGGTACAATAATTTGAATGCCAATTCCATATTCTCATCCGGAGCAGTTATCCGGATTTCATTAGCATAACTGCCAATATAAGAAGAATATGAGATGCTATTCTGAGACAAAATATCAGAAAGAATATTGTATTTATAAGGTTTAATCCCAATCTGATTAGCATAATAATTCAGATCCTTGTAGAATGGATATTTGTGATCCGAAAGCTGTGAAAATCCGCCTCTTCCATAGTATATAATCGTGTTTTTCTCTGCTTTGCTGTCAGGTGCCAGTATAACATCAATTCCATTGGACAGTTTTATTAGGGAGGCATTTAGCTGATCTAATTTTTTTTCACTAATGACCCTTGCAAAAAGTTTTTTTGGAGATTCTATTTTATAATGGATTAGGGGAGCTTCTTTTAAAACCTCTTCTTTTACAGTTTCCTGATGTTGTATTTTCAAGCCGGATTTTATTCCTGTCTGAAAGCTTTCGGTTAGTTCCTGTTCTGTGATTTCAGATAAACCTGAAGGTATCTGAATCAGATTGAAATGCGGCTCTTCAGGTAATAAAGAAGAATATGACCTTATCTCTTCTTCTTTTAGTTCATTCAGAATTTTTTGTGCAAGAAATCCACTTTCGGAGGAAAGGACATACTTGTGCCTGCCAATTATATCTTCGTAATACACAGCAATATCTTTGGCATTGATTGGCAACGGAGCAAAAGTATTTTTAATTACTTTTTGCTTTATGGTGCCGAACAACTCCTGCTGAATTTCTGTTTTTTTTACTTGCTCAGAGAGAGCTCCGAGCTGCTCATAGGTTTTTAGTAAATCTGTCTTGTCCTTACTTCTGATTTCAAAGCCTGAATGGAAAATGTTTCCCATATACCAGTCATCAAAGAATGTTACATTTTGTAGTCCTGTATCTTTAATGCCTTGGCGTATCAATTCGCTGTAGAGCTTTTGCATCAATGTAGCTTTTAAATCTTCAGGTTTTCGTTGTATAACAATTATCCGCTCGGTGCTCATGTTTTTTTGCTTTCCCTGTTGCAGAGAAAAGATGCTTTTTGTAGGGATCAATGAAGTGTAATCTATCTGAGAATAAGAAGTAGTCTCACTAGCTTTATGGCCTTTATCATGAAATAATGTTGTAATTTTTTTTTCTGTTGTAGATGTATTTATATCACCTGCAATTACGATATAAGCATTGCCTGTTGTATACCATTTTCTAAAATAGCTTTCCAATGATGCTTTGTTTATCTTTCGGATATCAGCTTCTGTGCCTCCCGGAAGTTTGTTTCTAAAAATGCTGTTTCCTATTTTTTCATGGTAGAAAGGACCTTCATTTCCTCTGTCCCGAAGCTCTTGAATAATTACATTTTTTTCTTTCTCTATATCATCTTTGCTGACATTGCTGAACAAATCTGCAAAAATATTTTTTCTGAATATCTCCAGACACATTCCAATATTTTCGGGTGTATTGGGTACTGAAATTTTATAAATTGTAGATTCATAATGGGTAGAAGCATTAAAATCTCTTTCCAGTTTTACGCCCAATTGATTCAGGTTTCCAAATAAAGTTTTCTTAAAAACAAGATGCTCCAGAAAATGAGCAACACCTGCCTGCTCAGGATTTTCCATAAGGCTTCCTGCACCTATAATAAGCCTGATCTCTGTACGGGAATCGCCTTTTACAGGATGAATAATATAATGAAGTCCACTTTCCTGAATCTTTCGGTCTGTAATCCCGGAATTGCCCGGAAATGTTATCTGAGCTTCTGTTGTAATAAAGCTAAGAAGTCCTGTTGCTAATAAACCATACCTCATTGTGCCATATTTTTTCCTTTATAGACAACATTGGTCAGCATATAATCATCTGAATTATCAAAGTCCATTGGAAAGGTAAAATGTAACGTGTTATCCTTTCGGTTAATCGTTGCTTTTGCAGGTCTCCAGTTACCATTACCCCAGTCATCATGAGATATGGTTGATATATTCATATATCTGTAAGGATTAATTGTACCATCACCATTTTCTAAACCTATATCCTGAAGGCTGATATCCTGTTTAATTTTTTTATAAAGTGATTCCCATATTGCGGAGCTATAGTTAAAATTTACAACCTTAAGGCCTTCCTCTTTTGATTGAAATTCATTGAATCTTTCTGAAATAAAACTAACTTCATCTGAATTGAAATTTAATGCTATGTTATCCAGAGTGACAACAAAGTCATACTTTTCCATATTTTCCATCATGGAATAATATGACATCCCGTTTTCCTTGATATCTTTTAATATTTTGAAGTTTGGAGCACCAAGAGGGTCTAGAAAGAAAGTATTCTCAATAGTCATTTTTCGATATAGTTTCAACAAGAGCGTCTGTATTCCCATTGCATTTCTTTGCATTTTTAGCAAAGGCCTATCTTCAGTAGCATTCTCGCTAAGAGTAATAATGGTTTTACCTGTAATTTTTTCCTTGAAGCCCTCTGTAAAAGGTTCAATTCTACCTCCGGCTGGAAATGTTACATTACCTTCTGCTTCCACAAGACCGATAAAAGGATATAGGTTGAGTCCTTTTTTTCGATAAATCTCAAGAAGTTCTTTCTGTCGTTTGGTAAGTACAGGGATATCTATTCCTTTTTTAAACTCGAAAGAAATATTCTCAACGCTTACCTGACTGTCGGATGTTGTTCCTGCTAACTGAATTGTTTTACTTTCGTCAAGAGGCAGCAGGTTAATTGGTTTTATCTGTATTGTAGCAGTTTTCTCTCCTGCCGGTAGTACTACTTTGGGATGATCCAGTTTCATAGTATTATCAGCATTCTGAAGATTGAGGTCAATAGTCAGATCCTTTTCCAAAGCTTTTACCAACATGATCTTTACCACGATATAATCATTGGACTGGTCTTCAATCTGAGTTTTATTCAGCGAAAAACTTATTTTGTTTTGACCTCTGTATGTACTTCTTTCATCATCCGGCATACAGGAATTCATTCCTGTTATGAGTATAAAAAACAGAATAAGTCTGGTATAAAAATTAAATCTATAATAATGCTTCATTGTCATATCAGTTATTCCCAACCTTTGTTCTGGGAGACTTTATTATTTTTTGTTTCATTAAACGGAATAGGGAACGTCCAGCGGTAGTCGGATTTAGAGATTACTGAATATTGTTTTTCATCATCCGTTTTATATCTTTTGATGTCTGTTTGCCATCTTTTCAGATCGAAGAAATTTTCAGGTTCTCCCAGAAACTCTTTCTGTTTTTCATATCTGAATCTTTCAGAAAACTGCTCATAAGACAAAGAAACATCGACAGTACCCGTATTTCTGCTTTTAAGAAAATCATTGAGCAGCTTAGCCGCTTGCGGATGCTGATTATTTTTTAAATAGGCTTCTATTAGCAGAAAATACACCTCAGTAAATCTGGACTGTACTATATTTTTGTTTTTATTATCGCGAATATCCGATCTGTATTTTCCTATAAAAGCACCAGGAATATCGGGTATCGTAATAGCTGAAACTTTGCTGCGTATGTCATTTTCCTCAAAAGCAAATTTGGAATGCAGTCTTACAAAATCACCTTTTTCATAGTTGTAGTTTAGGTTTTTATAAGGCTGCTGATTGTAACTGAAATTCATCAGAACCTCGGGAGAAGAGGAAGGAGAGTTCCAAATCTGCTGATAAGAGACCTGATTAAAGTCCGTGATGGATTTGCCACTCTGTGTAATAAGTTCGTTGGCCAGAGTAATGACACTCTGATAAGATCCTTCCAGTAACGCTGCTTTAGCTTTCAGTAGTTTTATTGTGTAATAATTGAAATATTCCTTCTTGTTGGTACTGCCCTCATCTTTTGGGAGTAGTGACAATGCTGTATCACATAGTTTATTGATTTCAACCAATGTTTCCTTATAACCAGAGCGTTCTTTATCCTCATAAATTGTTTTGTCTTTCAGAACAATTCCCGGCATATCAGAGCCTGTGTAACGATCGGAGAATAATAACAACAATTCATAGTATATTGCAGCCTTTAATCCTAGTGCCCTTCCTTTTACTTTTTTAGCCTCATCCGAATTTTTATCAGAAATATTACGATCCAGAGCTTCCAAAGTGGTATTGATCTCGAATAAAGATTTATAATATTGCTGCCAGAGGTTTTCTGCATTATTTTTAATGACCAGTCGGTCCCAGTAATACATCTTTTCTACAGGTTCGTATTTGCTTTGGGAGATATACCAGGTAGGAACGAAATCCTCGGTATAAATACTGAGAAAAGTTTTGTCTTTCGGAAATTCGGAGTAGGCTGTGTTCAAAACCTCTTTGGCTCTGCTGACAGTGTTTATAACATTTTCTCCCGATACAGAATCTTCGGAAGTATAATCGAGGCTACAGGCATTTAGTAAAACCAATAATGATGTTATGCAGGTAATTTTTTTCATATTGAATTAAAAAGAGACATTTAAGCTGAGGGTAAAAACAGGCTGCTTGATATCATTGATTGTATTTCTGTTTTTCACAAAGTAATAAGTATAGATATTTTCAGCCTGCAGACTAAGACTAAGAGAACGTATTGTTTTGGAAAGCTCCTGTATTGCATTGGTATCTACGGTATAGGTAAGCTGAATATTGTTGAGAGAAACAAAATCGGATCTGTATACACTATCTGTTGTAGCAAAAAGTTTCTCCATCTCAGCAGCTTCTGTAGGTCTGTTAGCGGAAGGATAAATCTTTCCTTCATCCCCCTCATTAAACCACATCTGCTCCAACTGACCTTTAAAGGCATTGTAACGGATATCACTTCTGTCACGAATAAAAGAAGTTGAGTATTGTTTTACGCCCTTCAGGGCATAGTAAAGATCAAAAGCCAAAGACAGGTTTTTATAGGTGATAACATTGGAAAACATCCCGTTATATGGTGGAGTGCTGTAGCCTAAACTCATGAAATCTGAACGGGTAAGACTGCTTTTGTCTCTGTATGTTAGCTCTCTTCCGTCACCAGATTTATATCTGTAGATTCCATCCAGAGGATGTATTCCCAATGACTGTAATCCGTAGATTATTCCCAACGGCTGACCGACTTCATAAGAAGGAATAAGGGCTTCTCCATTCTGATAAATTTTATCGGTTCCGTAGAGTTGTTTTACTTTATTAAAATTGGCGGAAAAGGTAATGGCACTGTTCCACTGAAAATCGGAGCCTCTTATAATATCTCCGGACAGCATTACCTCTATTCCTTTGTTTTCCAATGCACCAATATTTTTCTTATAGCTGGTAAAACCATTGCTGGGTGCTATTTCTACATCCAAAAGAGCTTGTTTGTTCAGGATTTTGTAGAAATTGGTAGTTAGTGTAAACCTCTTTAAAATGCCAATATCCAATCCTGCATTATATGAATGTGACTGCTGTGGATTCAGATTTCTATTGGGAAGTTGTTGTGAAGGTAATAATCTTCCGGAACCATAAAAAAGGTTGTTGTACCTGTAAGTCGGAACAATATCTCCGATTGTAATACCCGCCATACTGGCGGTAATTCCCATTGAAGCTCTTAGCTTAAGCTCGGAGATGAATTTTGAGTTTTTCAGAAATTCATATTCCTTAAGCCGCCATCCAAATCCTGCAGACCAGGCAGTATTCCACCTTTTATCAGACGGAAGGAGGGAGGAGCCATCCCTTTTGTAACTGGCATACAGATCATAAATATTCCGGAATGAATATCCGAATGCGGCACCAAAGCCTAATTGGATGTCTTTAGTATTGCCTCCGAAAGCTGTCGTTTTTCGATTGCCTTCCAAGGACTGATTGATTACCGGAACCGATGCCATACCCGATGGTATCCCGTAGCCGTTGATACCAACAACCTTTCTTCTGTTAAGTAAGTAATCGATATTGGCACCTAATGTAATATCATGATCGCCCAGTTTCTTGGTATAAGTCGCTCTGATGTTAGAGGAATAGATAAATTCAGTAGCTTTTTCTTCGGTAAGGCTCCCTCTTGCATCCTCACTATACTGTCGTTCAGAAGCCGCCTCTGGTGGAATTACAGTTTTATTTTCATTGGTTACATAATCTGCTCCGGTAACTCCTGATATACTCAAATCATTCAGCAATTTCCAATTAAATATAAGGGAACTGCTTACTCTGTTAGATACTTCGCTGCGTGTATACTGATTTATAAGATCACTGAATGCGTAATCCGGATATGAGGTCAGGTTTATTTTTTTGCCATTCTTTTCAGATAATCGGGTCTCATAAGGATTTAAGGCATAGGCGAGAGCAGAAGGATCTTCTTTGGTTCCGTTTTGGGTATTAGTTCTTGAAATTCCGGCTGAGGTATTCAGAGATAAACTGAATTTAGGTGTAACTACGTAATCAATATTTGCTCTTGCAGTAATATTATTAATGTCGTTGCCAGGCAATTTTCCACCACGGTTACCATAGTTTAAGGAGTAATAATACGCATTTTTGTCTGTACCTCCTCTTACACTTAGATTATAAGAACTAAACTGATTAGGTCTGATTAGTTCCTTGAACCAGTCGGTATTGATTCTTTTTAAAGAGTCCAGATTTTTCTTGCCATTCAGGATCAAAGCATCCAGATTTGGAGCATTAGTATAGTTTTCTCTTATATATTCTTCGGAGTTCATATACCCCGGAGTCGATGCTACTTTCAAGCGCCTTTCTAATTCCAGTTTCTCTGCGGAATTCATCATTTCTACACCTCTGGGACCTCTTGTTGTAATTCCCTGTTTTATATTAAGGCTGATAATTGGCTTGCCTTTATAACCTTTTTTAGAAGTAATTTCTATAACACCATTGGCTGCTTTTATTCCATATAATGCTGATGCAGCAGCATCCTTTAAAACCTTGATAGTGGAGAAATCCATTGGATTTAGTGTCAGAAATGTATCGGAAGAGATAATCATCCCGTCCAGTACAAATAATGGCTCGTTTGCTCTTGCCTGACCGGAGAATGACTGTGTTCCGCGTATCTCAATTTTGGGTCTGGTCCCCAGTATACCATTGTATTCTATGTAAAGACCAGGGACAGCACCTTGCAGCATTCGCATAAGATCCATTTCTGAACGGCCTTCAAATTTTTTCATATCAATAGTGGTAATAGAGCCCGCTATTTTCCGGATATCAATATCGTTGATATTTTTGCTTTTTACCAATGTGACTTCCTGTATGTCTTTTGCTTCACCCGATTTTCTGCCGGGCTTTACAATAGTATCCTTATATAGTCGAGGTCCGGATAAAGATTGTGCCGAAGAAATATTTTGTATGCTGGTATGAAACAAGTGCTTTTTTAGTTTATTTTGCACTTCCGAGATTTTCTCATCTTTTGTTTTGTTAGGGGGCTGTATTGCTTTCATACTATCATAACGCGCATATACAATAGAAAAAGAGAAAAGGAAGAGTACAGGAGTATACTTTCGTATCATTTTATTTTTATTTATTCTAATTAAGAATTATGCAAATGTAAAAATAATATATGATCATAAAGTATGACAGTTCTCATATCAGTCGGGGATTGCCACTATAGTTTACAGAATGAAGAATAATATATTACTGTCTGATTTTCAAAATAAATAGAAGTGTAGTGGGAGTGATCTCAATATTAAAATGAAATATTGAGGGAATAAACTGATGACTATGAATCCCCGTAAGTACAAAAAGTAAACTTAAATATTTTTAAGCCAAGGAGAGTGGTCCATAAATATAAAATCCCCTGATAACCGAAATTACAGGGGATCTTAAAAGCTTATATTTTTACTTTTTTTAAGAGATCGATTTATAATCTTGCATCTACGATCTCTCTGTCCAGTCTTGCCTTTATATCAAAGATAACCGATGATTCTTTTCTCAGATTATTTAAATCCAATGTTAAAAATTCATCATGAGATACAGCTAAAACAATCGCATCGTATTTTTTATCATCATTGATGCTCTCCAGCATATTGATTTTATATTTCTGTTTTACTTCTGCACGATCTACCCAGGGATCGTACATGTCTACATGCAGTCCATATTCTTTCAACTCTCTGTATACATCAACTACTTTAGTATTTCGGACATCCGGGCAGTTTTCTTTGAAGGTGACACCCAAAATCAATACATCAGCATTGCTAATGGATATGTCTTTTTTTATCATAAGTTTTAAAACCTTTGAAGCTATAAACTCGGCCATAGAGTTGTTTACTCTTCTACCACTAAGGATAACCTGTGGATGATAACCTAACTGAGAAGCTTTGTGCGCCAGATAATACGGATCTACTGAGATACAATGTCCGCCAACAAGTCCTGGTTTATATTTCAGGAAATTGAATTTTGTGCCTGCAGCTTCCAATACATCATTTGTATCAATTCCAACTCTGTCGAATATCAAAGCCAGTTCATTGACAAAAGAAATATTAATGTCCCGCTGTGCATTTTCAATAGCCTTAGAAGCTTCAGCTACTTTTATATTTGCAGCTTTATGGGTTCCAGCTTTTATAATTTTTTTGTAAAGAGCATCTATTGTGTCGGCAATTTCCGGAGTGGAGCCTGATGTTACTTTTTTTATAGTCGTCAGTGTATTTACTTTATCTCCCGGCACAATTCTTTCGGGTGAATAGCCTACAAAAAAGTCTTCATTAAATTTTAATCCCGAAATCTTTTCCAGAACCGGAACACAGTCTTCTTCCGTACAGCCGGGATATACTGTGGATTCATAGATTATAATGTCTCCTTTCTTTAAAATCTCCGCCAACATTTTGGTTGCATTCAGCAAAGGTCCGAGATCGGGGGCATTGAATTTATCAATAGGAGTAGGAACAGTAACGATGTAAACATTAGCATCTTTAATTGTATCCAGTGAAGAAGATGCAATATATCCTTTAGAAAAACCAGAAGCATTTGCTTCATTAATTACTTCAGAAAGTAAAGTAAGGTCAGCTTCCAGTGTATGATCTTTACCGGAATTAAGTTCTTGTACCCTGTTTGTATTAATATCGAATCCGTATACCGGAAAATGCTTCGCGAACTCCAATGCCAAAGGTAATCCCACATATCCTTGTCCTATAACAGCTATTCGGTGATTGTTCATAATTATAATCTTCTTTTATTTTTGTCCGGAATTGTAACAAATTTAGCTACGCCGGATGATGTTATGCTTATTGTATTCAGCACAATACCACAGTTATTATAACTTGTTTTAATCTATAATTTTCGGGTGAGCTGAGTGGGGGAGGCTAATGAATTTTTCAGCCTTTAATAAATTTCTTTCGGTATTATAACGCTGAAATTGTCTGTTTCGTATGCAGTGGCATTAAAAAACATTATTTTTTTCTGATTTTTCAAAAGAAATAAAATAAAAAATACAAAGTTAATTGGGTTGTAATGTTTTGAAAATCTTTGAAAT
Source organism: Elizabethkingia miricola (assembly GCF_001675285.1). Classification (GTDB taxonomy): domain Bacteria; phylum Bacteroidota; class Bacteroidia; order Flavobacteriales; family Weeksellaceae; genus Elizabethkingia; species Elizabethkingia miricola. The sequence continues at coordinate 63,896 of NZ_LSGQ01000031.1, read as the reverse complement.
AAAGTATTTAAGCTGAGCGGTCACCAACAAACTGAAAATATTGAATATTCCGGAAATATTGATTTTAAAGACAAAATGGCATAATGTTTTCATTAGAGCAGCAATAAATAACGAAAAATAACGTTATCATACTGTATGGATTCTGATCATACTTTTTGGTTTCCTTCATGATAATACTGATCAATTAATACATGATATAAAACTATTCTCTTCTGTTTTGCTAAAAGTTTAAACCTTTTATTCTGCCTTAGAATAAGGCTTTTTCAGCAAAATAAGAGTGCGCAGGTTCTTTTTGGAAACCTTGCTTCCAATTTCAAAAGTTGAAATAATAAATTATTGGATACTGATATTCCGTTTAATCAAAAAAATAAGGAATAGCAGTAGGGAATTTTTTTATAGAATGTATGAAAGAAACACAAACACTACACGTTAAGAAGAATGTTGTACCAAAATCAGCATTAATTCGCCAGAAAGAAGATTTTGTACCCGTCAAAAAGGGGAGGTTTGGAACCATAGAATATGGTATCCTTGCAGTGACGTTTATATTGTTGTTCAGTTCAATATATGCCGTATACTTATTACAACCAGAGTTCGAGCACCTGCACTGGGAACAGATGAACAGTTCCATTGGGGTAGTAGTCATTGGAACAGGCTTATTTCTGTTAAGTGTTGCGGTGTGCTTTTTGGTCTATTTACTTGTTTTATACATTCGGTATAAACCCGTTGCTTCTGTATCAGACGATCTGCTGCCTACCTGTACTATTATTGTTCCGGCTTACAATGAAGGAAAGCTTGTATATGAGACACTTCATAGCTTAGCGAGCAGTGATTATCCTGAGGAAAAAGTACAGATTATTGCTGTGGACGATGGCAGTAAAGATGATACCTGGACATGGATTAAGAAAGCCAAAGAAGAATTGGGTGACAGAGTAATGGCCTATCAACAACCTCGTAATATGGGGAAAAGACATGCCTTACACCGTGGATTCCAGTTGGGTACCGGGGAAATATTTATTACCGTAGACAGTGATTCTATTGTGAAAAAAGATACGATCCGTAATATGACAAGCCCGTTCGTAGTCAATAAAAAATGTGGCGGAGTAGCAGGCAATGTACGTGTACTGAACAATGAGAAGGAACTGATTCCGAGAATGCTTAATGTAAACTTTGTATTCAGTTTTGAATTTGTCCGTTCCGCGCAGAGTATGCTTGGATCCGTAATGTGTACACCAGGAGCTTTGGCCGCATACCGCAGAGAGCAGGTAATGAACTGTCTGGATGAATGGGTGAACCAGACATTTATGGGACGTCCGTCTGATATAGGGGAGGACAGAGCCATGACGAATATGATCCTGAAACAAGGTTATCATATCTTATTCCAGAGAAATGCATATGTATATACGAATATTCCTAAACGATATAAAAACCTGTATAAGATGTTTATCCGTTGGGAACGTAGTAATGTGCGTGAAAATATAATGATGAGCAAGTTTGCTTTTGGAGATTTCCGTGAAGGACCAAAAGTAGGGACCAGAATATTATTGTGTATGCAGTGGCTAAAGCTGGTTATGTCTTATCCTTTAATGTTATTAATGCTATGGTTTATTATTAATCATACCATGTTATTCATTAGTTCAACATTACTGGGCATACTGATTTTCTCCAGTGTACAGGCCTTCTTCTTTGCGAAGAGAAATAAAAATACACCTGAAGCCTTCTGGGCCTATACCTATAGTATTTTCTATGCCTTTACGCTTTTCTGGATTACACCATACGCTATTGCTACAGCAAGCAAAAGTGGCTGGTTGACCCGTGAATTGGCGGTGAAAGAATCGTAACCAAAAAAATATTAAAAAATAGAACGCCCCTGTAATTTTCATTGCAGGGGCGTTCTATTTTTAGTCTGCTAATTCTGTATATTTTGAAACATATATATGTCATATATTTGTTTTAAAATCACCAATAACCACCAGAAAACAAATATTTAACCATGAAGAATACTGTACGTTGTGCTTTAATCATTCTTTTTACTATTTCATTTTCCAATGTCAGAGCTCAGAAGCAGCCTAATATTATTGTTGTATTGACAGATGATATGGGATATGCAGACATTGGTGCTTATGGAAATCCTGTTATTAAAACGCCATTTTTAGACCGGATGTCAAGGAATGGGTTAATGGCAACTAATTATGTTGTCAGCAGTCCCACTTGTACCCCTTCCAGGGCCTCTTTGCTTACTGGCCGTTATTCGTCCCGTTATGATTTACCATGGCCTATAGCGCCGGGATCTAAGCAAGGCTTACCGGATGATGAAGTAACAATTGCAGAAATGCTGAAATCAAACGGTTATAATACCGGGATGGTTGGAAAGTGGCATTTGGGAGATCAGAAAGCTGAGAATAAGCCAAACGGACAAGGATTTGACTTCTATTACGGAATATTATACAGTCACGATTATAAGGCTCCCTATGTAAATACGGACATTCCGATCAGAATGTTCAGAAATACCAAAGTTGAGATTGAGAAACCTGCAGATTCTCTTCTTACTCGTTTGTATACCAAAGAATCAATTAATTATATAAGACAGCAGAAAAAAGATAAACCGTTTTTCTTGTATCTGGCGCACAATATGCCGCATTTACCTGTGTATTATGCTGCACAGTCTTCTTCCTTGAAAAATAAAAAAGGCGGGGCACTTGGTGCTGTAATTACTGAAATGGATGAAGGCCTGGCTGCGATATGGAAAGTATTGGAAGAAAAAGGTATGGCAGATAATACGATTTTTGTGTTTTCCAGTGACAACGGACCTTGGACGAATTTTCCTGAAAGAATGGAAGGGGATGGTGTAACTATCGTTTCTCATGTAGGAAGTGCAGGAGTTTTCAGAGGTTCTAAAGCCTGGTCGTATGAGGGTGGAGCCCGCGTTCCGTTTATTGTATATTGGAAAAATAAGATTAAACCGGGAACTGTTTTAAGCAGTGCTATAAGCAATCTGGATTTATTACCGACGATTGCCAAGTGGACCAACAGTCCCTTTCCAAAGAATAGAGAACTGGACGGACAGGATATCAGTCAGCTTTTAGAAAGTAAAGTAAAAGAATCTGCTTACAGCCATCGTCCAATATTTATTGTAAATGGAAGTACAAAGCCTGAGGCGGTAAAATATGGCAACTGGAAGTACAGAGAAGTTCCGGATCTTAAGCATCCCCGAACGGAAGCTATAGTACCAGCCACTACAGAACTTTTTAATCTGGATGAAGATCCAAAGGAAAGTGTAAATCTAATCGCTAAATATCCCGAAAAAGTAAAAGAAATGAAACAGATATTTGACAGTTTTAAAGCAGTTGGGAAATAAAGAAAATAAATAAGACTCTTACACATTTTGTAAGAGTCTTATTTTAATGTTATTTCTCTATTTTAATAAGTTTTCCTGTTGCCTTATCAAAAGTCATTGTGGTATTAGGACCACCATAAAAGAGAGTGAGTATAATTGTACGATCTGTATCTTTTTGCAGGATGAGGTCTTTTGAGTTTCGGATACTTACCTCCAGATTTCTGTCCCGCAATTCGGAATCAGTGCACTGAATAATTTGTTTTTCGAACAATCCTTTTTTCTCTACAATCTGTAACATGGGTGGTACCATTACACTGTAGGAAACAATCTGTGCCCGATAGTTTTCATTTAAATCTTTATTCATCCATAATCCGGCTGGTGTTGATGAAAAGATAAAAGCATAAAAGAACAATCCCATAGGCAGCATGCTTAGTATGAAGGCAAGGATTATAGCGCCTAAAAATAATTTGGCTAATAGCTTTTTCCAGTAAACAATTATGACGAAAATACTTCCGAAGAACCATAACCAGAAAAGAATAATATCTGCATAATAACCCCGTAGGCTAATCTTATAAAGAAAGTAAACAGCAATATCTGCTACTAATAGCAAAGAAAGTGTAAAGTATATTTTTAACAGATATTTCTTCATGTAACTGGTGATTTAGATTGTATGCAATATAGTAATACTGGCGGATAAGTTAATCTGTCTATATACTTCTGTTTCTGTATTATTAAGAGCCAATTATAACCACTAAACGTTTTCCACCATCAATATTCATATCCCATGCTTTTTCGACATCATTAATCATAACACTTATAGTTTCACATTTTAATTTGCCATCAGCTGCCAGCTGAAACATTTCGGGAAGTATTTCATTAATTAGTAATTTCATTTCGTCTGGTGTCCAGCTTCCTAAACCTGAACCTGAGATCTGTATATCGGTACTGCGCAGAATAGAGGACGATAGCGTCATATTATCATTTATCATACCGCCAACAGTTACATAGCGTGTTCTATGAGAGAAGCCTCCATTTCCTTTTATTGCAGATAAAATTAATTCAGCACTATGTCCCCATAAATAATCAATTACAACGTCGAATGGACTTTGTTGATGCAAAAATTTTATTTGTGAGATGATGGCATCATCGTCCTGTTTAAGTACAATAATATCATCAGCACCCAAGGCTAATAATTCTTTTAGTGTTTCCTCATTCCGGCCAGTGACAATAACTTTTTTTGCGCCATAATGTTTCGCTATCTGTACTGCAATTTTTCCGGTAACACCTGTGGCACCATTTATTAAAACGGTTTCATTTTTTTGTAAGCTGGCTCTGAAGCGTAAAGCCATTGCCGATCCCATTACAGCATTAGGAAGAGCTGCGGCTGTTTCGTCACTGATTCCGTCGGGTAATTTTACTATTTTATCTTTTTCAATAATTGCTTTTTCTGCAATCATTCCGCTTGCACCAATTCCGTACACGCGTGTTCCGTCTTCAAGTATCCCCACACCGTCTCCGCCTACTACTTTGGCAATAAAAGTTTCGTTCTGAACAGAATAGTGCTTCCCGCTTGCGCGCATTTTGTCGAGGTTCTTAACTGCTGATGCCTTTACATGTATCAAAACTTCGTTTTCATTTTGTACTACAGGCTCTGCAAAGTCTTCTACATATGCAGGGCGTGCTCCTTTTGATAATACAACTGCTGCTTTCATATTTTAAATTTATAGAACAAAATTAGAATAGGATCTTTTTGCAGGCGATAACATTTGTTACTAAATACAGGTTACTCTTTATTTTTAAGCAGCTTATTCTTTATACGGCTTAAATGTACTGTTGTAATGCCCAGATAAGAAGCAATATAATGTTGGGGAACACGTTGTATGATTTCAGGTCTTTCTTTTATTAGATCGAGATAACGCTGTTGTGGTGTATATTTTATAGATGAAATGAAATACTTCATATAGTCAAATGTCCGGTCGAATATTTTATCGATAAACATATCTCTCAAATACGGAATTTCTTTAATTTCTTCCAGCATTCCGTTTAAATCATCCTTGTGTATCCACCATAGTGTACTTGGTTCTATTGTTTCCAGAGTAGCAGGACTGGGAATATTTTTTCTAAAGCTCTCAATGGATGCTACGACATTTTCTTCAAAAAAGAATTGTGAAGTAATATCTTTTCCGTCATGATTGAAACATACTCTGATACAGCCTTTTTCGATGAAGAAAAGTTTCTTTGACACCTCGCCTTCATTTAGAAGTATGGTTTTAGCAGGAACCTTCACCTTATTAAAATAATTGGTATACCTGTTCCACTTTTCGTCGTCTAACCGGAATTTATCTCTGAATTGATCGAACATTCTTTTTCTGCTTTTTGTAGACCAGATGTAATATAAAAATAATGATAAATACACCAGCCAGCCAGCACCCTATTAGTTGAAAAAATACCAGGGTAAACTCTGCACTGTCACCTATACAGTCTATCTTATAACCCCATATTGTAGTTGCATCTTCACCTTCATAGGCGTTTTTACAGGCATAGTATTCCGGAAGAACTAATAAAAAGTCAAAAGCCAGCAATAGTATACCAATAAAAACAAGGATGTTTCTAAGGATTTTAATAGCTTTCATTGGCGTGTTATTCTGTCAGCATATTTATTTTTCAGAAACATAACAAGTTTTTTGGAGGCAGTAAACATAATCACTCCCAAAATCCAGCCGGAAGCAATTCCTGAGACAATACCCGCAATAATTGCGGTATCTGTCTGCCACCAGTTTTTTACGGTATTTATAAATAAAAATAAGATAACAGAAGCAATTGTACTGCCCAGTATAGAGACGGATATAAAAAAAGTTTTAAAACCTTTACTTAGAGACTTTTGCTGCAACCCTACCAATAATGAAGCAGAGATAATACCAGCGCTGATTAGGAAGATTACAATAAGAATAAGAAGTAACCCCAATATAATACCAATAACTCCAAGAATAAAAAATACCAATGCGCCCATTAAAAGCATAGCGACTAAAAAATCATCATCATTCCTGAATGAATCAATCAGGTAAAAATCCAATGTCAGGTAACTAAAGAGTTCTGTTAATGAGCTAATCATAATTTCAGGTATAGTTCTGTTTTTCTATATGTTATTGGGCACTGTATTTTTTGCGTAATGTATAGTCAAAAGGAATTTGCATAGAGAGGTCTTTTGCTTCCCATCTTGCACCTTCGGAGGACTGATAAAAATCGTAAGAATTTTTAAGGAAATTTTCTCCATCCGGAGCTTCCTGCCAGTCTTTTTTATCACGGTTATAAAGAAGAATCATACAGCTTACACAATTGAAATTCCCTTCGGTATTGGCATTGACATAACATTTCCCCACTTTTATATTGAGTTTCTGATTGATAATAACGTCTGTTAACCGATCTCTTGTGAATCTTATTAATGCAGCCTGTGCATCTTCATCGTCTGGTTTAATTTTGGCAACAATCAGATTTTCGAACTTAGCGTTTTTTATCCTTTCTATCTCCTGAGCCTTCACAGCAGGTGTAGCAAAGTTAGTATCTACAGGGTAAATATCTTCTTGTCGCGTAGCCTGAGCTACTTCGGTTACCTGGCTGGCTGGCACAGGATTTTCTGCTAATAATTGTTTATTTCTTTCATAATTTTCCCAATCAGCTTTTGAGTAGGTTACATATTGCTGAATTTTATATAGCAGTGTTTCATTAGGCGCCACTTTTATAAAGTTGCTGGCTAAGAGGAATAGTCCTAAGAAAATGATTACAGAAATAATAATTTTCAGTGTTTTTTTCATATAGATTGGTGTTGTATTAACTGGTCTGAATATGGCAAAAATAATATCTCAGACGTAGATTTATTTATAATTAAAAATATATGGGCTTTGGATTGTACATGATTAGGATCAGAAACCCGATTCCAAATAAAGCAATGAATGCTGATATAAAGAAAAAAGCAGCAAATAAAAGTCGCTTAGTCTTTGATGCCTGATTAATATTCCGTGGTCTGACTGCCCAAAAATAAAGAAGGAAAATAGCCATTAGAACAATTACAGAATATTTAATTCGAAATCCGCGACCGCCGGACATTTGCATAAATTGGTCTAAATCATTACGCGGAACCTGTGTAGCAAACCATAGTCCCATCATACAGAGACATAGTACAGCTGTTAAGATACGGAGTGCTAACCACATTTTAGTACTCATGAGCCTGGAATTATATTGTTTATTGCAGGATACTTCGGTTTAATGAGCAGGAGTAGCTTGCTCTGCACCTGTCTCCGAATAGCGTTGCTTATTAATTAATTTTCCGGATTTATCGTAAGTGGAAAGCCATAATTCTCCGTTAACACTCGTTACTATTTCTTTTTTCTGAACCTGTCCATTTTCATAATAGTCTTTTACATCGTTTCCCTGCTTATTTTTATAGGAACTTGTACTCAATTTCCCTTTATAGTAATAATCGTCATAGCGGATATTATTCTTTGTATACTGCTTATTTTCCGGCGTTCCGTCTTCGTTATAACTTTCGAAAAGATTGACTCCGGTGATTTCCTTTTTATTTCCGTTGGGATAGAATGCAGTATAACTCACGGTAATGTCGTTTTCTATGCCGGTTAAAGTACCATTTTCAGAATATTGTTTTGAAATACCACGGCCGAAATATTTATTTTTATCCAAAGATACCCAGCCTTCAGATTTAAGAGCCTTATTAGGATGATAGCTTTTGAAATATGCTTTTTCTTTATCCCTGCGGGCATCGAGTGCTAAGTCGGAACCATTGTACATATTGTAAGCAGTAATATGTGAATTTTCAATAGTGAAATTAAACTTTACTTGTTCCTCAGTTTCCGTTACAGTACCATTGATCAGGCCTTTTTTTATATTAATATTAGCCTTTTGTTTGCCGTTGTCAATGTTGTAGTTTCCATCTGTTAAAGCTATTGTCTTCTTATCAGAATCTTTTAAAGTCACTGTATTTATAAATGCATTTCCGGTATCTCCGGAAGTCGGAAGGTCTATTTTGATGTTGTTCAGCTTCTGTTGAGCAAAAGCAATATTGGCTGTCAGTATAAATAAGCTGAGTATTCCTGTTTTCATTTGTTTATTTTTATTCGTCTGTTTTATTGATAAATATAACAATTTTATTTGGGCTTGTTTCTGAGAATAATATGCCTTTTGTTTGTCTGCTAGTGTTATATTCAGTATCGTTTTATTTGATTTTTGCTCCTGGCTGATGATAAAGCTATTTACTCACATGCTTTCATTAATTTTTCTACCAGTTTTTGTTTTCTGTCATCCCAGCGATAACAATGCTGATTGAGTAATACCATATTATCGTTTACAACTTTATATTCTGCTGTGGTTACAATAGTTCCGGCACAGCATTGATTTCTTTCATATATTCTTTTTTTCTTCTGATCGAACTCTAAAGAGATTCCACTGAAATTACTTTCATAATACTGTTGTGTAGTTTTGTTATACAGGTAATAAATCCGGGAAGTATTTGGACCTGCATAGCTGGCTTCAAATATAGAAAGGTCTTCAATTCCGTCGAAGTTATAATCATCGATGCTAATATTATCCAATCCTAAAAGTGAACATTCTACATCAAGTTTTTGTAGCAGTTTGTCGCTCCGCTTTTCATATACTTTTACAGCAGTAATTATAGGATAATATCTGTCCTTTTCTTTAGAGAGGACGACTTTAAAGTATTTATCTTTTGTAGATTCCGGCTGTAATAATTCCCTGTCTGTCCACTGTATATTTTCACCATTCTCTATCGAATATTTTTTTGTCAGGGTAATTTTGAGTTCTTTTTTTGTTATTGTATTTTTCCAGATGCCTGTTATGACATTTTTATCAGTTGTATAGTTTTCAAACATCAGCGTAGCCTTTGTTTGTTTTCCTTCTTTTTCGCTGAAAATAAGCTTTCCGTTTTTAATGACACCATTATTTAACCGGATAGGTTCATCGAAATTGGTATAGGAATAGACAGCATCTGCCGTGGCGGAGCTTGGATCTATGACCATTTCAACAGGATATTCACCAATAAATCCCATATACACGGTTTGCGCAGCTAATCTACCAGTAACAATAACGAAAGAAACTAAAAGTATTATTTTATTCATACTACTTACGTTTTTTTGTCAGAGGCTCAAATGTGAAATCCTGAGTGAATCCGGAACCATGTTTACCAATCAGCTGATTGTTTTTGACATATAATATATTTCCGGAGATAAAAGGCTGATTCTCGTAATTAAGTTTCTCAACTTTAATCTGATTTCCTGATAGCCATCTCCATTTAGAAAATACAGATTTTCTATGTGTTTTGTTGCACTTGTATCTGACTGAAACAATTTCTACTATATCCTTCTTAAAATGAAGTTCCATTTCATCGGTGTGTCCTGCACATGGATCTGGCAGCGTAGTTTCCACACACAAGCTTGTAATAAAACCGGTGAAGGACTTTCCCTCCATATTGATTTTGGACTGAGCTGTAGACAGCACGGTACCAAGAATTATAGCTATAATTATAAATGTCCTTTGTTTCATGTGATAATTTTGTGTCTAAAAATGATTGGCATTAATGTGCTTTTTATTTGGCTTTCCTTATTTCAAACCATTCCTGTATCTGATTGTTTGTCTTATTTCCTGAAAGCGAAAGGGTTTTGTTGATGTTACAGACCTTATCCTCCTTTTGCATTACTATCGTTATTTTAGTCTGATCTTTGTCACTGGTATATACACTATCCATGAGCTTCCATCCCAATTTTTGAAGTGCATTTTTTACCAGAATACTATCCGATGTGTCCAATTTATTTTTCATGTAATTAACTTCTTTTCTTTCCACAATAAACCACTGTGTATCTACTGCTTCGGAATTGATGAGATCAACCGCCGCATTTAGATCAAGATTAGGATTAAAGCAGCTAATTGGATCATTAGTAAATTTAATCGGATGTAATATGGGTTGTTTTACTGTTGTTTCTATTGGAATTTCCTGAAGTTCGTTTTTATTTAATTCAGAAACTTCATCTTTCTTTGTAGAGTTGAGATTAGAGTCTTGCTTGACCACAGGTGTCATTGTTTGTTTCTTATTAGTGTTGCTAACTGTTTTATCCTTGCAACAAACGATACACAAGAGTATGGGGATTAATCTCAAAGTTTTCATTACTGTATTATATTTATATAAACCGAAATTGTTGTTTATTCTTCTACAGGATCGAAATTAGAAAAGAAAACGGCACCATCATTCGATTTATAAGCCTCCTTTTTTAGCAAAATTTCTTTCTTGTTTTTAATTTTATAGCTGTAAATACTGTCATTAGAAAATTCAACTTTACCAAAACCCTCCAATTTGTTTTGTTTAATATGCAGGAAGTAAGTAGCATTGCCACCGTAGAACATATATGATGTAATACAATTTCTTCGGGCATTATAATGTAAATTCGGGTATTCCTGAGAATTGAGAATTTCCGTTAGCTTTTGTGTTTTTGGATTAAAAATAAAGAGTTTTTCAATCTCGTTAGCACCTCTCGCAGCCTGGGCATAAGATATTTTTAAATCATTATACCCATCATTATTTAAGTCTTCATCTGTAGTTACAAACAACGGGAAATCTGTCTGCTTTTTAAATGATCCGCTTTGGATTATAGACCACTTGTTTCCGGATTTCCGAAACAGATTAAAAACAACAACCGATCCGGCCTTACTACTTTTCTGGGTAATATTTATTTTGTATTTCCGGGGCTTTATTAGGGTCTTTGAATCGGAAAAGAATTCAGTATTCTGGCCAAAACTAAAACTGAAAATGAAAAGTAATATGATAATGATTCTATTCATATATGTTTTAGCAATTGTTTTTATACATAATACTGGCAATATCCTCTTGTAGCATTGCTGCCTGCTTGTCTATATTATACATGTTGTGTTTATAGTTTCCATTTCTGGTATTGATGTTCAGTCGATAAAAAAATCCGTTGCGGCTGCGTATTTTCTCTATTTTGTAGTTTACGATATTACTACCTTTTATTGAGGTTACTTTTCCCATATTAAAAATATGCAAGGTATTTTTCTGAAAAATAAAAGGAACAGTATATTTACTCAGGGGCAGCTGTATGTCATTGTAATCTTTTAGCTTCAGGATATCACCTTCATCGAGAGAATTTAGTACAGAGATATAGCTGTTAATAAATCTGTTGATTATAAATAATACAGCTGCTAAAAAGATACTGAATATTCCGGCCATTGCTAAAGTATATTTTCCGGCATCCAACATTCTTTCATTATATCGGGATTCGCCCAATAGATCTTTACCCAGATTTGCAGTTTCTATATAAGCGTATACATAGAATATCAATGGCAGAACTGCAAAGCTTACAGAGACCAAAGAGATAATGATTTTCTTCCTTTGTCGGAGTTTTTTTATAAAAATATGGATGTATTGCTTAGTCATTATTCCGAAGTAGATATTTTAAATTTCTGAGATTCTTTATCGTAGGCAACAGATAAAGAAATATCATCGCTGGTTACAATTACGGCGTTTGGTCTTGGTGGAGCATATTCCGTCATATCTGTACGGATCTTTACTTTGTCAGAATAATTTTCTGCAAATGCAATATAAGGCTGCTTGGTTACCTCGTTGGAGCAGATAATAAGCAATCTGCTAATTTGTTTTTCGTTATTATCCATCAGTATTGCAACATCACGAATACCATCGCCATCAAAATCACCAAATGCAACACAGGACTTGGCTCTTTCTTTATTTTGTGTAATACTGTATTTGTTCCCATCACTGTAGTTTTCATTCAAGAGAATTTTTTTAACGCCCGTATAAAGAGATGAAAACGGAGGTAATGAAAAATTGGTTTTATATTCATCGAAGCGATAGCTTTCAATGAAAAAATTGGTATTTACACGATATTTGGCTGCATTGGGAAACTGAAAAGGATTCTGTAGAATTACTGTTTTGTAATCAGCATCGGATTTGCTTTCATCTACAAATACTTTGTCACCAAAATTTAGTTTACCAGATGACAGGGGTACTGTATTGGCAATGACCTGATATTCTGTATAAGGAGATTCTTCTTCACCTTCAGCACCATTATTGTCTATAGTATCTTTTGGTTTTATTAAAGAGTCATTTCTTTTTGCCAATATACTGTCTTTGCGCAAAGGCTTCTGGTTTTTGGCAGGTGCGGGTTCAGATTTTCTAAAGAAAATCAAAACGCAGGCAATGAGCAGAAGGGCTGATACACCAGAGATGAGGAATATTTTATTTTTAGTGAGGCGTTGAGGTTGTTTTTCTTCCATCGGTGTTGATATTTAATTGTCAATGTAACCGGCATTCAGGATTTTCATAATTCCGGAGCGTGCTTTTTCATTAGGCACATTTTCCATAATCATTTTTACATAGGGTACAGCTTTTATCTGTTCTTTATTTCTAAAATACAGATTGAAGATATTAAAGGTCTTCATGACCGGAGCATAAGCATCTGAAAAATCTGTAAATTCTTTGTCAGAATAGATTTTATTCTTTTCAAAAAGATCTTTAAATAATGTAATAAGATGATCCAGTTTCTTCTCATCGGCTTTTTCATTATGCTTATAGTAATCTATAATAAAGAGATGTACTGAGGATAGATACTGGTATAGTTTTATTTCACGATCATAGCCTGAAGCAAGTATTTTTCCGGAAAGCTGAAAAGCTTTTTCATAATCCTTTATTGTATTATAATTGAACCAAAACTCCTCTTTTAAGGATGGTTCATTTACAAGTGTACTGAATATTTTTGTACAGGTGTCAACCGATAGTTTATATTTACCACAAACATTTTTATTCTCCGTAATACTCCATAAAATTACATTTCGGTAATAAGGATCATCGAGAGATTTTAAAATATTTTGAAGATCTTTAATATCTCTATTTACGTGTGACTGGTCTTTTTCTGAAGCAATCAGATTAATATAGGCTTGTAAAAAAACACCCCGTTCTTGTTGCATATCAAAATCAGCAAAAAAGCTATCGGGCTTATAATGATCAAAAAAATCCCGGAAATTTTCTACAGACTCTCTGTATCGTTCAGTATTATAATAGCATCTGCCATACAAGGATTTGTAAGCAATATCCAAGTTTGTAGTTTCAGCTGCTTTATCCATTAGCGACAGGCATTCTTCATATTTGTGCGAGTTTTGTGCCATAGAAGCAGCATTCCACAGTTGACTATTATCGAGGCGGTAGGCACGCATTGCATTTTCATATGCCTTTTCATTGTTGTCCAGATTGGAATAACAAGCAGACAGATTAGAATAATATAATGCTTTATTTTTCTTATCATCCGGTAAAGAATATAGTATAGCCAGGCTGTATTTTTCCTTGGCTTTTTCATATTTTTTCTGTGCAAAATAGGATGAGCCGCACATACTAAGCAGGTAAGTGTTTTTGTAGTCCGTTTTTAGCAGCTCTTCATATATTCCGGCAGCTTTGGCATATTCTTTATTTTCGTGAAGCCGATATGCTTCATCCTCTTTTGCGCTGGCAGTCGACTGTCCATTTACAAGAAGATTTCCTATAATAAGGAAAAAGAAAATGTAGCTGATCTTTACTCTAATACTCATCTATTAATTCACTTTTATCATTTTCCGAAACCCTTCTTTTTCTATTTTCACATAATACGGCGTGAATATCCGTCCAGAAAATTGAATATCCTTTGCTTCTTTATTTACAGTTCTTTGATATTGTTTTTCCAATATAAAATCCAGACGTTGTAAAGATGTCAGCCCCGATAGTGTATAATATATTGCATGTTCACCCTCTTTACCATTATTCTGTTGATAGGTATCAGCAATTTTTACTTTTTTATTCTTTTCAAACTCTTTTATAAAAGAGGCATCATCCTGTTTAGTATCCCATTTCGGATCACGTGGACAACATACAGAACCATAGCTGTCTGTATAGTATACCTGCAGCATGCCTTTTGGGACTTCAGGTTCAGTATAACTAATGTGTGGATGCCCGTTACCGGATATATGTGTACTGTCTGTTTTTACCTCTCCGCCATTTCGTATAATGTGATAATAATTGTTTGTAACCAAGGGTTCTATTTGTATTCCTTGCTTAGAAGCTTCTTCTGCAATTATCTTGTAGTATTTCCGGTCCGGAGCAATTAATATAAATTCATTAATGAAAGGGTAGAAGCTATTGGGCTTTTTTAATTGCTCAACCGGAATGCCAGCATTTAAGAAAAAGACATAGGTTGAATCTGGTTTTTCCTGTATTGGTATATCTATCAGGTAGTTTTCTCCAAGTTTTACCATATGCTCATCTTCTATCATAATAACATGCTTATAAGTCTTTGCCAGCCATTGGGGAGATGGTAGTGCAGTGGCAGATTGTACAGGCATCTGTTTACAGTTTGCACATGCAAGCAGAATAGAAGTATACAGAAAAAAAGCTTTTATATTCATTGTGTTTGTTTAGATGTCATTTCAATCTTTACATAGGTAAAAATAATAATTGTATCCAAAGGAACGATTATAAATCACTTTTTTTTGATATAGTTTTTAGCGATGAATTTTGAAAATACTAATGATACTAATGAAAAAACTTCTGTTACTGATAGAATTCTACGGTTTTAATATTCTGGTTTTCTAAATATTTTTTTATAAAAAAACGGTGTTTAAACCCTGTGAGCAAAATGATTTTTTTTCCGGGATTCTCTTTGTAGTATTTGATTACATTTTTTGCGATGCCTTCATTTCTGATGTTTCCTTCAAAATTTGACCAGTTATTGAAGTATTCTTTATATGTAATAGTGTCTTTTTTATTTTTACTGCTCAGTAATCTGAATTTGGTAAATTCATTATGATTATTCACAATGTCTCTTGTCCGGTTATACTGATACTTCATCAGGCTGTCGACAATGGCGTCTGACTGTTTTGAATTAACAGTTTTCAAATCCTGTTTAGCAATACTTTCCACAGCATCCCAATAACTGTTGAGTTTCGATAAATTCTTTTTTTCCTGATCGGAAAGCTTTATTTCTCCTTTTTTATCTAACTCTTCTAGTTTATTAAAAACAAAACCTGCTTCCGAATAAATTCCCAATTCTTTTCTGTAATTGTTTCTGCCTTCTAATTCAGCAGGCTTAATTTGCACGCCAGGGTTTTCCTTCTGGTATTTCAAAGTCGCCTGAAATTCATTATTGTTGATACCATCGAAGTCAGTTTTTAGCACATTCTCTTTTTCAAAAATACTGGATTCTGCTTCCAGTAATATGATATCGGGTTTAAAATCCGATAATATGGTATAAACTGATTTAGCATTAATATTCTCAGCACCGTAATGTATGGTTCCTAAAATTATAACCCGGGAGTCTTTATAAGGATTGATGGAAGTGCTGCAAGAGATTACAAAAATGGATGATAAGATAAGAGATAAATACTTCATGGTTGTTAATTATCTGGTAAAAATAATAATTGTATCCAAAGGAATGATTATAAATCACATTTTTTTGAAATAATAAGTGATTAAGATTTGAATATAAATTATAAGATCATATGATGGTGAATATTTCTCTAAGTGTAAATCAAAATCTATTTTGAAAAAAAATTACAGCTATTAGGCACTTTAAATCACTCGTGAGTGTAAATGAGTGTAAATCTGTTACTGAATTTTGATACGTAATAAATACGTTTGTGTAAATTAATGAGGAATACTTTCAACTAATTATCATAGACGAGGATTAAAAAATGAGAATGAGCAAAAGCTATTTTTCAAGAACTGTAAAGGGTATATATGAGACAATTTCATTCTGGGGGATTGATCATAATGCCAGTGAAATTGAAAAGGATTTTACAATTTTAATTAATCAATATCTTGCTTTATTAACGCTTATTTTCTTTTCACATGGAATTGCTATTTATACTTTTATAGCACTTACTGTGGATAGTCTCTTTTTACTCTCAATATCTTTGTTATTTGCAGTGTCTTATGTTATAAAGGAATACAGGAAGAATAAATATGTTATTTTAATAACAATGATTGTTCTAAATTTTATTATAACCTATTACTCTTCTTTTTGTGGTGTTGAGAGCTGTGTTTTTTTATTTTATTTTCCATTGTTTCTGGCTATTCCTTTTTTTTTGAACTACCCCAAAAATAAAATTGAAATTTTTATTATTTCCATTATCATATTAGGAAGCTTGTATATATCTGCTATATATAATTTTAATCTTATACCACAGTCGGATCTAGTTTTGAAATACCATTATCAAAATAAGTTGCTGATTATGAATATTACATTTAGTTTACTGATATTTAGAATTACTTATTATTTTGTGGGGGAAAAGAAGAGAGAAGATTATATGCTGGTTGATTTTAATGTCACTAAAGATCAGTATATTAAAGACTTGCAGGTTAAGATTGAGTATTTAGAAGAACAACACAAAAAAGAAAAATTATCAGAATCAGATATAAGTGAGATAATAAGACTGGCTCAGACTAATGATTCTATTTTTATTGAACGTTTTGATCTGTATTTTCCAAATTTTTTTAATATCATAAGAAGCGTATCGAAAACACCTCTTACTATATCAGATCTATATTTATGTGCCATGCTAAAGCTCAATTTTAGCAACAAGCAGATTGCATTATACAGTAATTCTACCGTCAAATCAGTCGAAAGCAAAAAGTACAGATTAAGGAAAAAAATTGAAATCCCGGCTGATCAGGACTTCACGATCTGGATAACATCTGTATAAAATTTCCAATTTATATTAAAATTTATTTTTTTAGACATAAAAGTATTACTGTAAAATTTCAGAATATACTTTTATATTTGATTATATATATGCAATATTTATAACATTACTTTCATTTCTATTTTAATCATTGCCCATAAAAAATATGCAAAACAGAATTATTAATGAAGAAGAAAGTATTCATTGTCTCTATATATATTTGGTCAACAAATACCTGTATTTTCTGTTTTGTGTATTTCTTATTTTCTCATTGTTTATCGGATTGTTTCTAAAGGATATACCCATATCTCTATTCCTTATTTTTATTTCATTCAGTTTTCTTTTAATTGGAAAGATTAAGAAATCTGACTGCTCTAAAAAAGTATTAAATACTCTTGTGAGTAGTATCATTATAGCACTTACATTTCATATTAGTTTTTTCCATGTCTATAATTATAAAGATGTCGGAGATGAATATTTCTATTTTTCCTTACTTTTTGCTATTCCTTTTTTCTTTGATTATAAAACTCAGAGAAATATTGTTTATGTATTGGTATTGGTTATTTTGTTAAATTTTGTTGTTGTTGAATCTTTTGATTTGAATTTTATTCCACGAAACAGATTCTTAAAGGATACTGATTATAAGGTTCTGAGGCTTGTTAACGTTATGATGGCAGTCACCACATTTTTTTTTCATATTGGTTTTATTGTGGATAAGGACCACAAAATAGAGCTTTTGATAAAAGATATTAATTCAAAAAAAAAGCGGATTGAAGACTTAGCAGCTGCCAATAAGGAACTGAACAAAAAGACTACGATTATTCAGGATCTTGTACAAAATAAGGTTAAAGAAATTAGTGAACTGGCTGAACAAAAATCACCTCTTTTTCTGGAAAAATTTCAATTATTCTTTCCTGATTTTATACCCGCACTTCTTAAAATTAATCCGGATCTCGTGCCTTCCGAACTGCAAATGTGTGCATTGATAAAACTAGAGTTCAGGACAAAAGATATAGCCATTTGTACTGATTCTACTGTAAAATCTGTTGAGAGTAGAAAATACAGAGTAAAGAAAAAACTCCATATACCGGGTGATGTAAATATTGACTTCTTTCTAAGTCAGCTGTAACTCTGTGTACCAGATTCTCGCCTGTTATTGTTAGCATTTTCAGGCTTTCCCTTTTACCGGAATATACCTTTTTTCACTCGTGAGTGAATATAAGGGTATGTAAATAATACATAGCTTATTAATCAATATAACTTTGTACAGCAATATTATACAGGATATAATATACCTGCCCTAAAATTCAAAAACACAATAAATTCTTCTCTTAAAAATATTATCCTCTGTACTGTAAAGTACCGATAATATGCTAACAGATTGTTGAAAAACCTTTAAAGAATATAAATACAATGAGAAAAAATGACAAACAATTGATGAATCAGACTGAAAAAAAAGATTATAAGCCTCCTGTTATAGGTGTTTTGTATGTGACAATGGAGCAGGGGATTGCAAGTTCTTCGGCACAGATTGTTCCTGGTGGCTCTACCAATACACCTACAATTACGGATTGGGACGAAAAAAAAGATGAACAAAACTGGGAATTTTAAAACACAACAAATACAATCGATTATGAATAATATAACTACATATAGAAGCTGTAGCAGAATATTCTCAACATTGTTCTCGGCTTTGCTTTTAACGTTTTCTGTAGCAAGTTGTTCACCGGATAATAACGGGGCTTCATCTGTTGGGGGTGAAGGAATGAAAATGGTGATAAACGTAGACGGCGTAATAGGAACAGAAGTTATTCAGCCAGTTAGTAAAATGGCAGTAGCATCGGTGAGCAGTAACATGTCCCTTACAGGAAGTGCGATTGGTGGAAATGCTTCCGGACTAACTACGACCAGCGGATTTATTGCTGATGCCAAAGCAGAACAGGTTCCTATGGAAGCAACGGCAGGAAACCAGATTCTGAAATCAGCAGTTGCAAGCACAGGTAACCTGAGTAATAATCTTATAGCAGCTACACAGCCAATGCCGGTAGGATATACCTACCGTATACTTATTTATGACAAGGCTACGGGGCTGCTATGGAAAACCGTACAGGCTACTTCTGGTACTCCAGTATCACTGGATGCTGTAAAAGGAGGAACCTATACATGGTATGCATATTCCTATAATAACAATGAAGCAATACCTGAACCGACAAATACAGCAAACCCTGCTATCGATACAGCAATAGATAAAGATTTGTTATATGCAACAGGAGAAGTAGTAGTTGCTAAAACTCCGCAGAATCAACAGGATACTTACAATGTAGCGATTACGTTTCAGCATAAAGTAGCACAGGTAAGTGTAAAAGTGGACGCTTCAATATTAGCGGAATATGCAACCATTAATAGCTTTAAGGCAAGCTTTGCACAAAATAATTATCTGAAAAAAGGAACTTTTAATATTAAGGGAGGGAGCATAAGTAATTTACAGGTTATTCCGACAACAGATATTTTTACAACACTGTCTCCTACAAACGTATGGGAAGCTAATTATTATACTGCAGATCCTGCAGCTTTAACTTCATATAAAGTAAATATAGATGATCTGCAGGTACATTTTACTGATGCAGCACCTAGTGTAGCCGACAGAAATCTTGCTACTTACAATGGATCGGCAAATAAGCCTTCATTTACCTACAATTTTACTTCACCGGCTTCCGGGCAGCGTTTACTGGGAGTTGCCAATTTATGGTATATGCTGACTTCAAAAAGAATCCTGCATATTTCAAATAACACAACTTATGGTTATGCTTTAGAACAGGGGCGTTCATGGGCGTTTTTGAATGCTAAAGAAAATTTTGGGAACCTCTCTACAAGTTTAGTGAAAATGGCACCATGGACTCCTGGAGGGGGAGCCTGGATTGGCGGTAATGCTACAGATGATAAAACAGAAAACTGGGTAAATTATAGTGCGACTACTACCGGTGACAATAATATTATCAATAAAATTAATCCTGCAGATGCATCCAAAAAACCGGATATTATAATTCTGGGATATGATGTTCTTTATATAAGACCGGCTGTAGCAACAGCATTACTGGACTATATTAACAATAACGGAATTGTCATCATGTTGCTTCAGGATAGTGTAGGTCCCGAAAACAGAAGTTTCTTTAACAGCTTATTTGGCGTTTCAAATATTACTCTGGATTCCAATGGTAGTGGCGGTGCCATGTATCCTTTGGTAGGAACAAATTCTAATGACAAAATACTGAATGGTCAGGTAGGAGATGCACGTGGGCAGTATTGGGGAGAAGATGCCGGTACAACTCTTGGAATTGTAAATGTTCCGCTAAGCCAGGTAACTGTATATTCCTACGGACAGGCCATCAACAGAACGGGTTCTAATTCAGGAATTACAATGTTTAAGCACAATACCAAGAACTTTTTCTATATAGGTGATGGTGGCTTTGTTTCCAACGGGGATCTTACTTCAGCCGTCATATGTCCGTTTAATTATGATGCTACAACCAAAAGACCATTACCAAAACCATACGGAGATGCAGGAAATGGCTATACTGCGCGGAGTAAGAGCGCATATAATAGTGTTGTAATGGGGAATATTATGGTATGGGCTGCGAGAACATCTGAATTTAATGGTTTTAAACCATGGAAATATGCAGCTCCGCCAACTCCGTAAACGAATAATTAAAGTATTGACTAAAAAATCATCATTCATTTGTTTGTAAAACTGTTAACTGATTTCCGGCATAGCCGATAAACGACAATATTATCATCATTCTTTGTTTGTTAACAAGTTTTATCGGGTAGTCCTATAAGGATTACCCGATTTTTGATTTAGGTATTATTCTTTATTTCTGTTTCCTGTATTCTCCGGGGGTTACACCTCTGTGCTTTTTAAAAAGTTTTGAAAGATGGCTTTCGTCACTGAATTGTAATTCATAAGCAATTTCGCTCAGACGGATACTGCTATGGCGCAGATAGTTTTCTACAAGCTTCAAGCGATAATCCAATAAATAGTCCTGATAAGAGATACCTGTCTGCTGTTTGAAATACTCGCCGAAATAATTCTCGGAAATTCGGAAATGTTCAGCGATTATCGGAATACGCAGTTTTTCTTTGTCCTTTATATACTGTTGGATATAGGTAATGATTTTCATAATAGAAAATGCTTTCCGGTTTTTTTCTATATCAGACGTTTCGCTTTTAATAATATTGCGGGTAATAAGATTCAGTAAAATAGAAATACTGTTTCTGATAATGAGATAGTCCTCTGTTTTGTTTCTGTACTCCCGGGCTATCTGGAGAATAAGGGTTTCCGCAAAAGACTCATCATTTTTATTTCGGAATACACATCCTGCACGCGAGTGATGGTTATTGCTAATATATTGTAGCTTATATAGGTTCTCACAACTTTCTATACGGTCAGCTTCGAGACGTATTTTGTCGATAAACTCAACGGGACACTGAATGGCTATTAGTTGTGCATCTGCACTTCTGAAATGATAAACCTGATACTGAGGAATTATAATGAGTTTTCCCTTTGCAAAATTTATCTTATGGTCCTCATAAGAGAGTTCTCCTTCACCTTTCACAATATAAACGAGGCTAAGAAAAGCCTGCGTTCGGAACTGAATGGATTCATGAGCCAGCTTTAATTCTTTTACTGTAATATTTTCAATATGCAGGTTTTTCATATCCGGGCACTATATATTCCTTCAAAAGTACAATTTTAACCGTATTAAAAGCGGGTATTTTTGCATTAAAAAAATGAATGCTTATTCAAAAAGATGGCAGGCACTGGGCTTTCTGGTTGCAGGAGCTTTTTTATCGCCATTGGATTATTTTATTGTTAATATGGCCTTACCGGCTATACAAAAGGCTTTTAAAGCAACAGATCAGCAATTGCAATTGGTGGTAGCGATCTACGGACTGACTTATGCTGCATTGGTCGTGTGTGGCGGAAGGTTGGGGGATATCTACGGAAGAAAGAGAGTATTTAGCTTTGGATTGTACATTTTCCTGTTTTCCTCTATAGCCTGTGCCTTTTCGCCTGATATTTCTATGCTTATTGCTGCCAGACTTTTTCAGGGGATTGGAGCTTCTCTTTTGGCTCCGCAAGTACTGGCTTCTGTTCGGGTATTGTTCAGTAGTACCGAGCAGCCAAAGGCGGTAAGTATTTTTAGTTCAGTATTTGGTCTGGCTTCAGTAGCAGGCCAGTTATTAGGTGGGCTTTTGCTTAATCTGGATTGCGCAGGTTTCTCATGGGAAATGGTGTTTCTGGTAAATGTTCCGGTTACCATTGTTTGCATTGCAGGTATTCATTTTACAATGGATAATAATAAAGATCTAAAATTATCCAGTATTGATTATAAAGGAGCATTGCTGCTCATTCTTGCATTGTTACTCTTTATCTGTTCGCTTATTTTCGGACGGGAATACCATTGGGCATGGTGGATATTTGTTATTATGATAACAGGGCTGGTTCTTGCAATTGTTTTCTTCAGATATGAAGTGAAACTATATCGGCAAAACAGACCTGTTCTTATAGACCCCACCTTATTACTGGATAAGCGGTTTTCATTAAGCCTGCCTGTTATATTTTTCTACAATTTTACAGCGGGGTTGTTTATTTGCTATCCTTATTATTTACAGCAATACCTGCATTACTCACCAATGAATACAGGACTAGCTATTGTTCCTTATGGATTGGCATTTTTCCTTGGTCCTTTAATTTCTCAAAGAGTAAAATTTCCTGTCAATACTTTAATTTATATAGGTTTGGGATTACTTATAATAGGTTTTTCAACGAGTTCGATACTCTTTTACCTATGGCAGAAACCTTCTCCAGTAACCAATATTACATTATTTCTGGCAGGGCTCGGTCATGGCGTGATTATGCCGGTTATGATGCGTACCGCTATTGCACTGGTTAGTAAAGACCGGGCAGGGCAGGCATCTGCATTAGTTAGCATCAGCATGCAGGTTGGAGGTGTAACAGGCGGTGCCATTATCGGAACTGTATTTTTTAGTACAATAGATGTTTTAAGTTTTCCAAAGGCTTTTGCACTGGCTATTTTAATGATTGCCTTATTTCAGATTACCGGGGTCTATATTAACACCAGGCTGACAAAATATATCATAAACAATAACGACTAAATATTATAACAAAATGGACAACAAAGAAAAAATCGTTGCAGAGCTGAGTGGATTCTGCGAAAATATCGAAAAATGGTTCAGGGGAGAAGATGATCAGAAAACTTTATACCATAAGATTCTCTCTGGGTTTTCGCCAGATTTCAGAATGATTAATGGTGATGGCGATGCTGTATCGTTTGATATGTTTTCCGATTGGCTGCCGACAGTGTATGGTAAATTTCCATC
This sequence comes from Elizabethkingia miricola, assembly GCF_001675285.1. Taxonomy (GTDB): domain Bacteria; phylum Bacteroidota; class Bacteroidia; order Flavobacteriales; family Weeksellaceae; genus Elizabethkingia; species Elizabethkingia miricola. The sequence goes on along the minus strand of NZ_LSGQ01000031.1, from coordinate 40,402 downwards.
GCGCAGTGTTGCACTGGAAAATGTAGATATTCAGTATTCTGATAAACACGGTTTAGCAACGTATGAAGAAATACAAATTACCGGAGATATAAGTAATCAGAGAAAAGCATCTGCTGTTTTCCTTTTAGAGGAGGATAAAGCATTGTGGCTGCATCTTATTGAAGAATGGATCCGATCTATTCTTCAATAAATTGATAAAGCCCTCAAACGAGGGCTTTATTTACATATCATGTTTAAAGTTTATTGCAGACTATACCAAAACGCCATGCTTAGAGGTTATACCTTCCGGCAGATCGTCTTTATTTTCACCAATCATCTGGAGCATATCTATTTCAATGGTTCTGCAAATGGACAGCATTGGAATATCGAACATTAACCCGGCAAAAGGGTTTTCTGAATAATCACCTACTAGTTCCATTACGATATAAATCCAGCCGATAATAACACAGAATGGAATGCTAAGTAGTATTCCCCAGTTTCCTAATTTGGCAAATTCATTCACAAGCCCTAAAGGCAACAGCATCATAAAAATGACATTGAATATAAAAGCTGTACTGGCAAACTGTCTTGGTGAAGGGAACTTTTTAATTCTTTCGGCCTGGCCCTGATAATCGTAAAACAAATTCAGACATTCCTGAAGCTGCATTTGATTGAAATCTGAGATGTCCTTACTGTTTTTTAATTCATTCACTTCTTTAGCCTGTTGTGATATCAGGTAAGTGGCAAAGTTCTTATACTCCGATTGCAATGCTACTTCTTCTTCAGAAAGATATTTGTTTAAGAAAATAGGTGTTCTTCCATAATCCGGGAATCCGGCCTTAATAATCCTGTTACGCCTTTGGTCTACATTCACCCCGTGTTTCTCAATACTGATGTGTTCCCATTCGGTAGGAACCAAAAGCTGCTCACGGAAAGTATACAACCATGCAATATGGCGGTAGGCTAATTTTTTTCTTTTTTTCTCCAATTCCAGATCGCTTTCGTCTGCAGTATTAAAAGCATAAAGCATGGAAGTAAAGGAACGGCTGGAGTTGACAATGCCACCCCATATTTTTCTTGCCTCCCATAATCTGTCATAGGCCTGGTTGTTTTTAAAGCCTACATAGAACGCCTCGGCAGTACCAATAAGTGCTACAGGTACCCATGGAATAACCATCCATTGCCATTTAAAAAAGTAAAAAAGAGCTGCCACAAGAGTACACCATACTGTAAGTATAATAACATGGAGCCCCGAGAGGTTAAGGATTTGTTTATAATTAATGTATTTGGTTGTGATCATAAAGATAAATGTGTATCGGTGCAAACAAAATAAATACCAAAATAGTGAAATTATGGTGAGTTAATAGCTATAAATTGCACATCGTTCAGGTTGTCAGATTATAATAGTTTACAGATTAAAATTAAAAATTATAATCATACACTACTAAATATATTTTGTTAATGTTTAGGGGTGCTTTTATTAGATAACATTATCCCGGTCTTTTATTTATCCGGTATTACAGCATCAAAAACTCAATAATAAATAAGATTAAAAAAACAGAAAACAGTATTTCTTGATGTATGTTAAGGAGATGGTAATCTGGTTTTTCTATTTTTGTCTCCGAAAAACAACAGAATTTATAAACAATATAATAATATGAAAAAAATTAGTGTATTAGCATTAGTAGCAGTAGGATTGCTTGCGGCATCGTGTAACAAAGCAAAAACAGATACATCAGTAGCTACAGAGCAGTCGGTTGCAGAAAGCAAAGGAGAAAAGTTAGCTGTAGATACAGTAGCTTCTGTAGTAAACTGGAAAGCTTTCCACAAAGGCGGATTTGCACCTCGTTGGGGAACTCTTAATGTAAAATCAGGAGACCTGAGCATTGAAGGTGGACAGGTAGCAGCGGGTAACTTTATTATTGATATGACTTCTATTAAAGTAGATCCGGCTTCAGTAACAGAAGCAGACAAAAAACCTGCAGAACTTGAAGCTCACTTGAAGAATCCTGACTTCTTTAATGTAGAGAAAAACCCTGTTTCTGATTTCAAAATTACAAGCGTAGCAGATTTGAAAGAAACTCCAAAAGATGCTGTTGCAGGAGCTAATAAAACAATAAGCGGAAATCTTACTTTACTTGGAAAAACAATGAATGTTACATTCCCGGCTAAAGTAGATGTTACTGCAGATGCAGCGGCTATTCAGGCTAAGTTCACTGTAAACAGAACAGACTGGGGTATTAAATTCGGTACGACTGAATCTGATCCGGCTGAATGGATGATCAGTAAAGACATCGAAATTGCAATTGATGTAAAAGCTAAAAAATAAGCGATTATATTTAAAATTTTATATACCAGAAAAGGCTTAAACATTGTTTAAGCCTTTTTTGTTGTGTGTCTTGTATAAGTACTTTAAATTTTATAGTTAATACTCTTCGATAGTTTGGTTCGTCAGGCTCACCATAGACTAAGCTCACTACAGACTTAACTGAGAGTTACATTGCTTGTCTCAAATACCTTCTTTTTATAAATGTCAGGCTGAGCCTGTCGAAGCCTAATATTTTTTTGAATTAAAATTAAACAGATTCTTAATTACAATGTTCTTGTTCTATTAGATGTTCAGGTATTATACATCTTCCATTACAATATATCTGTTTTTGTGGACAGATATTATCTCCAGCTTTAATTTCTTTTAGCTCATTTTTAATTAATTTTTTCATAATTGCATTTTTAATTGGTGATATGTAAATGTATATATAATTCCCTTTAATATGATTTAACATAAAAAAATAATTTCAGATAGATAGAATAACTAATAGAGTGCTTTATTTATACAAATAAGATCCTGCAAATGACTGTTTGCAGGATCTGTGTCTTTAAAGCAGGAGATCTGCAACTAACGGAACAAAACCCTCTTTAAAGAAGTGAAAAAATGATATATATGTACTTTTCTGACAGGATGAAATTTGCCCGTTTTATTTTAGTTTTTTTCCTCTCATATGTTTGTCATTACTTTCATCCGAAAAGCGGCTTTCTTTATCATGAGCAGGCTTTAGACCTCCGAATTGCCAGCTGAAAGTAAGCGTTGCAGCTCTATTATAATATCTGTTTATATTGGTGCTCTGAAAAGTGGGTGCAAATGCATAGACATTTTCTCTAAATGCTTTCTGGAATGGATTGATAATAGCAAGGGTAAGGCTTGCTTTATTATCCAGAAGCTGTTTGCTTATCGCAAAACGGTAAGAATAATTAGCAGAATTTTTCCCCTGCAGCGTAATGAATCCATTTCCGTAATCTCCCGATATGCTGAGGTTTAAATTATCCGGTAATGCTATGGTATTACTCAGACTCGTGGTGAAAAAAGTTCCGGTATTGTTCAGTCCTAAAGATTTACTGCGAAACTGAAGGTAAAAAACTTCAGCATTGGCATTTACAGTCCATTTTTTCACAGGGCTAAAAACCGTACTGATATTAGCTCCCAAACGGTTGTTTTCTCCAATGTTTGAGGGAGTGGTATAAGATATTCCTTCCTTATTAACCACCGTAACCGGCTCAATAGAGTTTTTGTTGAAATTGTAATATACACTACTGGTTAATGAGGCTTTCTTAGCAGTTATAAACACATGGGAAAGTTCTATATTTCTGGTTTGTTCAGGCTCCAGATAAGGATTTCCGGAAGTAATATTCAGCGGATCACTGGCATTGCTATACGGATTGAGATCCATAATCCACGGGCGGCGTATCCTTTCTGTATAATTGAATTTAAGTTCATGGTTTTCATTAAGCTTTTTTACAATCAGTAAATTTGGAATCCAATTTGTAAAGTTTCTTTTAAAAGGAGAACCGGACTGGAAATTAGCATTTACAAATGTCTTCTCCAGTCTTATTCCGGGACGGAAAGTCCAATCGTTATCCGTTTCGAAATTCAATGTCATATAGGCTGAAAATACATCCTGTATATACTTTATATTACCTAAACGTGAAGGATCTACGGGAATATGACTGTTAATAACTTCATACGAACTTTGGGATCTGTTTTTATAATAACGGACACCGGTCTCCAACAGAATCTTTCCGGAAGTATTTAACGGCTGAGCGTAATCGGCCTGTATGCTCCATTCTTTCTCAGACCCTCTGTTGGGGCCGGTTTCGCGGAAAGCCAGCTTGCCGTCCATTTTATATTGTTCGGTCAGATAGTCTGAGAACTCAGCAGAGTAGGATGTTTGTGCTACCAGTTGCAGTTCCTGTCCTTCGCGGCGGAATTTTTTCTGGTAGTTTAAAACCCATTCCTTGTAATCGAATCTTCCGGATTGTTTTATTTTCTGGAGGTATTCATCTGTAACCGAGTTATTGTTATAGCGATTGTACAGGTTTCCTTTTTGTGGCCAGGATCCTTTCCAATAAGAGAAGCTGGTTTCTATAGTCTGAAGGGAATCCGGCTGATATTTAATAGTAAGTCCCGCCGAACCGCCTTTGTCGGTCTGAACAGAATTTTTCCTCTGAAAAAGATGACTTGTTTGCTGCTGACCAGACAGAGATATACGTTTCGTTTCAGCAGTTGATTCCTCACGCTCTTCGCTATAGTTGCCCATAGCCGAAATAGTAAATTTTCCCGTTGCTATATTTAAAGCAAGATTGCCGGATTGTTCCAGGTTTCCTCCGGATAAATCCAATGAACCACTGGTGCCTTTTAATTTTTTCTTTGTGATAATATTGATGACACCACCAGCGCCTTCAGCTTCATATTTAGCTGAGGGATTTGTAATCACTTCCACAGAAACAATGGAACTGGCCGGAATCATCTTCAGTGCTTCTTTTAGGTTTTTGGCCATAATCCCTGAAGGGATTCCGTTAATCAGTACTTTGATATTAGAATTACCCCTTAGTTTCAGTTCTCCGTTGGCTCCTACAGTAAGCATTGGTGCTTTGCGAAGGACATCAGTCGCATTTCCCGATTTGTTACTGATATCAGAATCTGCATTGTAGACGATTTTGTCCTTGCCGTTTTGTATGAGAGGTTTCTTTCTGTTTCCCGCAATTACAACTCCTTTAATGTTGCTGCTCTTTTCTTCCAGAGAGATTCTGCCGAGATTAAGGTCTTCATTTTCCAGATTTATAGCTTCAGAATTATAATCATTGTAGCCTAAATAGCTGATTTTTATATTTATTTTCAAGTGTTTGGGAATCGAAGCAGAAAATGAGCCGTCTGCAGAAGAGGTAATGGTATGCAATACTTTTCCGGTTTCAGATTTTAAAACAATAACAGAACCTGAAAGAGTTTTATTATCTGCACTGTTGACTACAATACCTTTTATTTTTACAACTGTTTCGGGAGTTGTTTGTGAGAATAGTTTGCTTGGAATTACTACAAGGCCTAATATCAGACAGTACCACCAAAACATCTTTATCATTTTCATAATGCCTTGTTTTAGAACTGCAAAGCAATCATAAAGCCTATAGAAACTGAAATTTAAATGATGAAACATCTGATAAACATGTTGTAATGTGTTTGTCATTTAGTATTTGCATATTACATGAAAATGAATCTATTTTGCTGTATAATAAAAAGTTAATGGCTAAGGCAGGAAAATGGTATAAGAAGCGATATTTTGACGAAATAATTTTCTTTAGTGCAATATTCATATTGACAATGCTTCCGGATTTTATTAAGCCTGTCTCCATGATATACCTTGTCAAAAATCTGGTTTTCCTTGCATTGCTTTATGGTCAGGCTATCTTACATCGTTATTTTATATTTCCTTTTTTAATGGCCAAAAAGTATGTATACTATTTCGTTAGCGGCATATTGTTCATTATTTTGGGAGCAGGGGTATTATTAGTTCTTGACTATTACTGGGTGGATCCTGAATATTATAAATCAGCAGATGTAATACTTCTTAAAGATTTTCTGTATAATATTGTCCTGTGTTCAATTAGTATAGCAGCATTTCTTTCCTTATTTCTGATACGTAATTATTCCAGAGAACTCGAAAAGAAAAATAAAGCCCAGCTGATGCTAAGTGAGATGAATATCAAATATCTTCATGCTCAGCTTAATCCGCACTTTTTCTTTAATATGCTCAATAATCTTTATGGCGTTAGCCTGACGGAGCCATCCAGAACTCCGGAGCTTATCCTGAAACTTTCTGATCTAATGCGTTATCAGCTGGAAAATGCAAATAAGGATATTGTAAATTTGAAAGAAGAGCTTTCTTTTATCCGAAATTATATTGCAATGGAAAAGGAGAGGGTTGGTAAACGCTGCCTTATAGAATATGATATCGAAGATAAAGAAATGAACGCCCATCATTATCAGATTGCTCCTCTGGTGCTTATTACGTTGGTAGAGAATGCTTTTAAACATAGTCTGACCACCGAGCGGGAATGGTTTGTTAAAATAATGGTTCAACTTGAAAATGGAGTTCTGAGAATGAGTGTGCATAATTCTATGCCGGATCAAAATCTTAAAACAAGTTCTACAGGCATTGGTTTACTTAATATCCGCAAACGCCTGGAGCTTCTTTATAGTGGATATTATATGCTTGATATTATTGAAAATGCAGAGGAATATCAGACTAACCTGGTCTTAAGTTTAAAATATTACAATCATGAGTAAAATTCTTAAATGCCTTATCATAGATGATGAAGAAGGGGCTCATCTGGTACTCCGTCATTATATTAAAGACCTGAAGCAGCTTCAGCTAAAGGAATCCTTTTATAATCCTGTTGAAGCTATGGATTATATGTATGCCAATCCTGTTGATCTTATTTTTTTAGATATTAATATGCCTGGAATGAGTGGGCTGCAGATGCTGAAAGCATTGCGCAATCCTCCTCTTGTTATTCTGACAACGGCTTATAAAGAATATGCTTTAGAAAGTTATGAATACAGAGTTGTCGATTATCTTGTAAAACCATTTGATCTTGCCAGGTTTATGGCAGCAATAGAAAATGTGTTTTCCAGATTGCCACAGTCTGTTGAGCCTTCAAAAACTCCGGAAAGCGATCTGATTCCGCAGGATCCTTTTATTATCCTGAAAGTTGATGGTAATGTAGTTAAAATCAGCTATAATGAAATTATATACATCCAGAGCTGGGGAAACTATGTGAAAGTTTTTACTGCAAACAGTTATTTTTTAAGTCCTGCAACAACTGCAGAAACAGAACAAAAACTGGATAAAAAACTATTTATGAGAATTCATAAATCGTATATCGTAGCACTGAAACATATCAGTAAAATTTCAGGTGGACAGGTAGAATTGGATACCGGACTTGTTCTGCCTATAGGTAATACTTATCGACGGGAACTTCTTGAATATTTTCAGTAAGAACTCATTTAATTAACAACTGGAATTCAGATAATCTTCTTAGGTTATCTTTACTATTTCCCTTTTTCTGTTTTCTTTGCATCATTTTTTATGTTGTGAAATATCATATATATGGGCAACAAAATGCTTACTACTCCTGCTGAGGATGGAATCAAAATACAAACTTATTCTAAGGGACTAATTCTTACAAAAAATAAATTTTTGATTTGCTTTTCTTACCATTCATATTAATTGTTGTGTTAAGAAATAGTAGATATTATTTACTAAATATTGAGAATAATCAATTAGTAAAATCTTATTTTAATACATATATCGTTGTAACGTATTTATTATTAATAGGATAAGATAATATTTGTAAATTTGCAGTCGTTTTTTTAATTATAAAAACGGTTGATTTTTAAATAGTTATGTATTAATTATTATTTGGAAATAGCTTTTATTAAATTAAGATGCTTAATGTAATGAGCAATTTTGTTTATTATCATTAAAGAAAACGAAGAAAGATTAAAATGTATATAAATGAATGATTTTGAAAAACAGGAGTATATAACTCCAAGAGTAGGCTCGTTTCTTATAGAAATGGAGCAGGGAATAGCAACCGGATCTGCCAGGGTATTGCCTCCAAATTCGGGTGGACAGGTTCAGGAAGAGTGGACGCAGGACCCTGATGATAACCGAACAATTGAATGGTAAGTAAATTTTTTTGAGTATGATGTAAATTTATTAATTCACAAACAAATGAGAAACTTCAAAAAAACTACCGCATTTATAGGGCTATCATGTTTATTTTTGGCAACTTCATGCAGAAGCACAGATAATATAACAGATAATCCAGGAGATAATTTAATTACCAATGGTTCAGCTGCTTTAAAATTCAACCTTTCCGAAGGTGATTATACAACTGAAACTATTGACCCTACTGCTTCTCTTCAGCCTAAAACCTCTATTTCAACAGTAAAGGTACAGGAGGTGAAATTCGTGAGTGATGATCAGCCTTTTATTGCTACGCTTACTCCCGTTTCCTCTATATCTAAACAAGCGGGTATAAAAAATACTTTAGCTGATGTTGTAAATAATCCATTAAAAGGGCCAAATGTAAAATACAGAGTCATTGCCTATAGAAGAACAGATGGAACTAAAGCTGCTACTAAAGTATATACAATAGATGCTGCCGGAAATTCTACTCCCGACGATGGTACAGCAATGACACTGGATGGAGATACAGAAACAGTTAATAAATATGATTTTGTCGTATTATCCTATAATTCTTCAGTTGCTCCTGCAGATGTAGCTGGTAATATTTCGGCTGCTTCTTTGACTAATATTTCTGGTAATGATGATTTAATGTATTTCAGAGCTGATAATGTAAGAGTTACAAAAGGAGATAATCTCTTAAGTGTTGTTTTAAAGCATAAATTCAGTCAGATTACGACCATCGTTGATGCCAGTGCTGTAGCCTCAGGAAATGGAATTAAAGTAATTGATACACCAGCTATAACCAATCAACGTGCTACCGGAAATAGTATAAAGCTATCCAGTGGTGTTGTTACTTACGGAGTAACGGGAAGTTCTAAATCACTGGACTTTACTGGAAATTCTACTGGAAATCCTGTATGGACAAGTAAACCTTTACTAATTGCAAATCCTGGAGCTGCAGCAAGTGATATGGCTACTTTAACTTTTAACTCTATGACTGTCGGGACAAAAGTGAAAACAAATATATCGGTTCCCAATCTTGTTATCAGCCCGGAAGTTAGGTATAATCTTAATTTAAAATTTGCCTGTACAGCTATTTCTACACCGTCATTTGATTTCAATATGTATGAACCTGCTACATCTGCTAAAGACAGAATTTCACAAGGATTTACTTTTCCGGCAGCAAATGCCGGTTTTACTTTTGAGGTTTACGAATTGGATAATTCCTTTAATCTTAAAATTAATGGTGTAGATCTGGCGAATCAGGAAATTCAGTTTGAATCCGGAATTAGCGGTTTACCTCAGAATATTCGTTTTAAATCGGATAAAACTTTATGGGGATCATCCGGAAATTCACAGATCTATAATATAAACGGATCTACAACAAATCCTAAGACAGCAGTTGTCAGAATAAAAATTGGACCAGATGGATCTGTATCAATGATGGGAAGAAGAAACTTATCCAGCCCGCTGGAGCTTTTAGAACTGTTTGGTGGTGCACAGTTTAACAGGATTACCTGGAAATCTGATACAACTAATGATGTTATAGCAACAATGAAAGTTACCAGACTAACACAGTTAGTTGGTTATGGAGAAGGCCGGAAAGTTGTGCCTTGTCCATAGTTGATTATAAATAGTTAATGATAGATAAAAAACGAATATCGGATATCAATATTATCTGATATTCGTTTTTTATTTTGTACAGTTTGAATCTTAGATTAAATCATTTAGATTATCGGCAATTTTAACATGTGGATATACAAGTAACTCCTCTCTTGTAGTGGTGCCATTCAGAACTCCGTAAAAATCAGCGCCAATTGCCTGTGCTGTTTTTGCATCGATAATGCTGTCACCTATATACAAGCATCCTTCTAAATCTGACTGCAAATGCTTAATTGCTAAAATTAATCCTGAAGGATCGGGTTTATGTGCTGTTACATCTTCAGCTCCTACAACAATGTCAAAGAATCCTTTAGGGAATTCTTTTTCTACAAATTCCATTATACGATACCGATACTTCGTAGATACAATACCTATTTTGGAACCGCGTGCCTTTAGTGTATTTAAAACGGATGAAGTTTCCGGAAAAAGTACAGTGTTGGCTGTCATCCAGCCATCGGCCTTTTTTACATATTCTTTTGCGTATGAGGCAAGTGTTTCTTTATCTGTAACACCTGTCAGTATACTAAAAGATTCCTCCAGTGTCTTTCCGATAGTGAGCTTTATTTGATGATCACTTATATCATGATATCCATGGTTTTCCAAAACATAGTGAAAGCACATGATAATCCCTTTAGAAGAATCAGCCAGAGTATAATCGAAATCAAAAATATAAGTATTGTATTTGCCCATAGCAGAGAATCTTTTTAATCAAGCTCTTTAGCTGTTATAGCTATAGTTGCCATGGCAAAGATAATGACTTGATACAAGAAAAGAGCAGACAAAAGCTTAATATAAAACGACATATAAGTAAATGAGAGTCAGAAAATTTTAACTTTTACTAAAGATAAAATAGTCATTACACTTAAAGTTTGTTATTTATAAAAAGGGGAATCCTTTTTTAATAAACTTTCAGGATTCCCACTCAGAAAGCTGCTGGTCAACAAAAATATGATGATTTATAAACTCATCACTGACAGCCTTTCCACAAACACAGATAATTCTTTTATTTTGATATTTATTCTGCAATACATTTGATACTGGCACCAATGGTACGGTAAAAGAACGTTACATATGCGTATGTCGGATACAGCTCTACACCGAAGGCAAAATTACTTGCCAAAGAACTACTCCAATAAGCAGCACTAATACCTCGTCTGGCAAGAGCTCCGTCGGTGTCAGAACGATATCCAGCATTAGGCAGGAACAAAAGATTTCCTATTTTCGCCCCCGAACCATAATTGGTGGGAGAATCTGTCCATGTCCCCTGTGCTGTATAGGAGTTATTAGAAAGGATACTTTGCCATTGCCCTTGGGTTGGTACTCTGTAGCCGGAAGGGCAAGGATCATTACCTGTCTTAGATGAATCCAACCATGAGCCATCGGCTTTTCCGGCATTGCTCCATCCTGTTATTGTACCGGCATTGGTTTGGTCATTAGCCTGAGAGTAATACCGTCCTGATTCACCGGTATAGGCTCCCCACTGATACTTCGCGCCTTGAATTGCTGCACTTAGCGTAAAAGGGTCTGCATTGGTGTCTGCCCCCAGATTATGGCACATAAAATCTTTCCACAATGTATTTCCGGCACCTAAATAAGCACCGCATTTTTTGAAATTGATTTTCAGTGTACTGTTATTGCCCGGTGTTATCTTAAACTGGTTGGCTAAATTTATAGTTTTGGCTGTTCCGCCTATATTAATGTCTGCTGAAAAAGAGCCTGTAGCTAAACCGCCAGTATCTGCATTAATGAAGACTGGTTTGGCACTGGTTGTGGCTGTCGGGAAGCTTGTTCCTGAAAAATCTAAACCTGTACCAGGGGTTATCTGGGTTCGGTTGCTTATAATACCATCCGATAAGTTGATATTGCCATTGCTGTAATGAGGAGTCAATGCGGCATTTGATATGGAATTGATTTTACCAAACGACGAAGCAGCTTCAATTACTGTTGTTATGCGCGCAACTTTGTGATTTAAAGTTATATTCAGCGTATTGGTAGTGGATGATGGTGTAAAGCTGATTTTCTGGTACATGAAATCCCGATTGTAATCATCATAACTAATGGCGGCGGTATTCAGGTTGTTTTTTTCGTTTGCACTTATTGCAGGTAACATAGCCGTTCCGTAAGAATATGCAATAATGGTATAGGTTGTTCCTTGATCCAGACTTAAGGAACCGGCAGGCTGCCCAACGATGTAGTCTTTAGAATCGGCATAACTGCCATCGGACTGTTTATAAGCTAATACCCTGAAAGCGATTCCATAGCCTAAAGGATCTCCTGCTGCAGCCATCATATTGCTTCCTGCAGAAGCCTGATTTTTTATACTGCCTGCAGATTCAGGAGCTAATTCTGCTGTCATTATTGTACTTGGGTTTACCAAAATGCTATGACTCTGGATGTCCGCAGTCGAAAGACTATTTACTTTTTTTATTACTGAAGCCTGCGCTGGAGAGGTTTCTGTATTACTAAACTGTGTGCCCAGTAAATTAATATTTACCGAAGCATTTCCGCTGTTTAGTGTATTTTCACTATCAGTGCTGCGACAAGAACCTAAGCTCAATAATACAAGTGAAAAACCTGTGAATCCAGCTACTTTATACGATGTATTCATTATGCTTTTGTATTGCATTAATTGTTATTAAAAGGGAGTGTCAATACTTGTATCGTCATTGCCGTTCCAATTTGTTTGTATTGCATTGGTATTACCGTTTGTTGTATTGGGCGTAGCTGATGCTGAACCGGCTGCAATACCTTGTTCTATTTCTACCAGGATAACTTCCACTTCCGGGGTTTTATATAAAGACCTATTTACTATTTTCTGTATTAGATATTCAGAAGTATCTTTTTCTTTATCCATATTTATTAAAATTTTTCTTTTTCTTATGATTCCATACAGAAAATCTAAAAACTGAATTCTTATTAGTGTGGTTCTTTATCTTTGAATTTGGGCCTATTTCAAGCGGTACAAAGGTATCCGGTGAATAGGAGCTCTCATAGTTTTATACTTTAGGAATTCCGGAAAAACTGAAAATGTAAAATTTAAATGCCAGATAATTAATGTATTGTGTTTTTTGGTTTTTGGGAAAACAGATAGTAGCTGCCCGGTTGGAAGTAACCTCATAATATGATCAGATAAAAATTTTATGAACAGTGGGCCAAGAGAGAAAGTATAAGGTGGATACTGAACAGCTAACATTGAAATGTTTATAAAGTTAGAGGGTGGATTTGAATAATTTTATAAATAATTTATTGTTATGAATATATTATTTATATACTTTTGCGTCGTAATATCATTATTACATTAAATAATGATATTATGGTTTTAAATTTGAAGTTTTAACAATCGGTATTTGATTTTTCCTTTTTGGTATATACTGAAGAGAATAGTAGATATTTTATATATAAATTCAACTCTGCTATTCTTAAACTTTGATGCAAAAACTTTATCAAAATTATCTGATAAATTCTGAAGCTTTATAAATGAAAACAGAGATTCGCTAAAGAATGAAATTATAAACTAAGACTCTCTATCTCTATATGTTTAAGAAAGTTTATTTATTGCTTACTGTTTTTTTCATCTTGTCCGCAAAAGCTCAGGATTATGTTTCCTATAATATAGCTCATCAAAAAATTCTTCATGAAATAGCCCAAAAAGATTTTGATAAGGCACTTATTGCCGCAGATTCACTTTACAAGAGTACAACGCTCCCTTCGTATAAAGTCAGAAGTTTACTTCTTATAGCGACATTATATCAACAAAAGAATGATTTGGAAACAGCCATAAACTATGCTCAAAAAGGTGAAGAAATTGCTGAAAAAGCAAATGATTATGACTGGCTTTCCCGGGTATATGGATTCATTGCGTCTCAGTATGGAGTACTTAAAATTTATAACAAATCAAGGTCCTATATCCAAAAAGCATTAGCCGCCTCTAAAAAAATTGAAGACCCAATTCAGTCCTATAAAGTAAATGGTTTAATGTTGCAATTACTGGCACGGATTGATATGCAGCAGGGATATTTTAACGAAGCGATTGATAAATTTAAAACTGCTCAGAAAAATTTTGATAAAATTCCGTCAAAAGAATTTTTCACCGCTTCAAATAATCAGTTACTAGGTTCATGTTACCTGAATGCAAAACAATATGATCTGGCAATTAATTGCTATAAAGATGCATTGCTTTACACGGATATTAAAATGCCTGAGAGTGCGCTCTCCGGAACCATATATCAGGAATTGTCGCTGGCATATCTCCGGAAGGGCAATATTGAAGAGGCTAAGAAGTATTTGGATCGGGCTAAAAAATATGCCAGTAAATCTCAATATGCGGTTTTGGACAAAGAAATATACAAAACTGCTCAGGAGTATTATTCGATAAAAAAAGATATTGACAATTTTACAAAAGCCACAGTTAAAAAGGATTCTCTTTCTGAAAAAATAACGACTCAGAATAATAAATTTATTAGTGATAAATTCCAGAATCTTGAAAGGCAAAATGCAATTGAAAAGAGAAATGCTTCGACTAAAACTATCCTTATATGGATAAGTCTGGTTTTTATTGCTGTAAACCTTTTGTTTTCGGTGATTTACAAAAGGAGGCAGAAAAAGCAGGCTCAAAAAATTCAGAGTGTAATAGAGCGGCTTAATCATGAAATTAAACAAAAAGACAGCAAACCTGTAGAAAATTCCGGTGTACTGTTAATGTCTGTTACAACTGAAAAACTCCTTCTGGAGAAACTGAAAGCATTCGAATCCCAAAATCGTTTTACGGATAAGAATATGTCTCTCTCTTATATGGTATCTACTATGGATACTAATACCAAATATCTTTCTTATATTATAAAAAAATACAGAAATAAGGATTTCACCACTTATACCAACGAACTTCGTATAAATTATATTTTAGAAAAATTAAATAACGACCCCAGATACCGAAAATATAAAATAAGTATACTGGCAGAAGAAGCGGGTTTCTCTTCTCATAGCATGTTTACAACGAATTTCAAGAGTATAACAGGGATTTCCCCATCGGAATTTGTTAAATACATACAAAAAAGAGATGTGGAAAGTTTTACATAAACTACGCCTCATACATTAATTATCCATAATCATTTATATTGTGAACCTGGTTGATTTTATTTCAATTTATGACAAGCTGAACAGTATTTACGAAAGACTTAATAATGCAGGCACTTTTTCTTATTCTAATCTATCCAAAGGCATTTAACGCACTACAGAGGTAAAATACCAGTTAAAGTATTTTGCAAATATATGAGGGTAGTTAATAGTGCTCTATAATCAAGAATTTGTTTTTCGCTTTTCCGGAATATGGACAGATAAATACCTTCAGAGTAGCTGTTCTCACTATTATCTTTGCTGCGTTTGAAAAGTCTTCTAAAAACCGTCTGCAAAAAAGGCAATGGAATATCATTCGGATAATTCAAATGAAATAATTGAATATCATAGCGGATTTACTATCATTTACATATGATTAAAAAAAACGACAGCACTGTGAATAGTTTTATTCTCATTATATTTTTATTGACTGCTTTATAGTGTAATCATAGACTACAATTTTATGAATTATCTTTTTTCAAAAGTAATTGTATATACGTGGAACAATGACTAGAAAATTTTTAGAATTTATCATCATAATCTCAGGTTTAATTATCATCAGGAGTCAGAAGATTGAAATGAATTTCCCGAAATTTGCGGGGAAAAGTTATGATTTTATTATATTTCAGGGTGATCGCCAGGAAAAGGTTTGTCAGGGTATTATCCCTGATAATGGCCAATTTACCCTGTCAGTTCCTGAAGCATATGGTGATTATACTGGGATGAGCCGTTGGTTAATTACCGGTACAAAAGAAGGTGGAGGGCTCGATATGTTTGTTCCCGGTCATAATTTTTCTGTAAGCTGCATGGAGACTCAACCGAATGAGAAAAATATTATCTACACAAATAATACAGGGAATTATGAACTGAATACTTTATATAAAAATCAGGAAGGAATATTAGCCCGTTATCAGGCTATGCTTTTGGCGACTCGCTCTTATGACCCTTCTAATGTTAATTATTCAGTTTTTAAATCGGAGCAGGAAAAACAAAAGAATGATTATGTTCTGTTTCAGAGAGCGTTAAGGAAAAATACAGATTATGTGAGCCGCTTTCTGTCTATTGTGAATATTACCCGCGGCATAGGCGGGGAGTTATCCGAGCACGAAGATGAAAGAGGGCGTGATATCACACATTATATTTCAGAAAACCTTAATTGGAATACATTATATACATCGGGACATTGGTCTGGTATTATTGAATCCTGGATAAGTATTCATTCGAATGTATTAAAAGATCCAGCAGAATTTGTAAAAGAATTTAAAACCATAACTGTAAAAATTCCATCAGCTGAGCTTTATACTGATTTTTGTAGCAGAGTGGCTTATTATTTAGGACAGTACGGAAAAGACGATTATATAGGATTAATTACTCCGGTAGTTATATCATCAGGAAAAATAATACATTATGGCGGATCCTTGTCGTCTTATATCCGGGGAACGGTAGGTGCTCAGGGGCCGGATCTTACATTAATAAAGACTCAGCTAAATCCTGAAACCGATGATTCATCTCCGGAAGTACCGGCAGAATCAGTTACAATAAAGATTTCAGATCTGGCTGGAGGTAAATACAATCAGGTTTTATTATTGTTCTATCAGTCCGATTGTGGCCATTGTGAAAAGCTATTGAATGAATTGTCTGCGAATTATAAAAAATATAAAGCGGATGGTGTGCGTCTGATTGGTTTGTCATCGGATACCAGTGCAGAAGTTTTTAAAGAAAAATTTAAAAAAAATATCCCAAAAGATTTTTATTGCGATTATAAAGGCATTCAGGGAGATAATTTTAAAAATTATGGAATTTTTGGGGTTCCTACATTGGTGCTATTGGATAAGCATGGTACCATATTGTACAGGGGAGCATCCTTAAAAGAGATTCAATCTTATCTTAGGAAGTAAGATATTACAGAATTAAAAAAGAGGAAAATTGGTATAGTTATTAATAATAATTTGCAGACAATTCATTTAAGTCATTTTTTTGGAAAGTATAATAAGTATATAAATGATTGTATGTTGATTATTTGTAATTTAGTTTTAGTGAATTAAAGCTAAATAATATCGGAAGTTCCAATTTTAATAAAACTAATAAATGATTGAAATAATAAGATATTCTCATCAGGCAGGGTATCCTGAGCCAAGACGTGTCGTGAAGTATACTTTGTTTTGGTGTAAAGAGGGCAGTGCAGAAATTCTGATTGATGAAAATATTTTTATACTGGAGGCTTCCCAATTGGTTACCATAACTTCCGGACAATTTCATCAACTAATTTCTGTAGAAGGCGAACTTATTGCTCTTGAATTTACTTTGGATTTTTTCTCTAAAAGCGACAGTGATATTGAGCTTATTTTCCACAACGGACTTTTCTGCCATTTCGGAATGAACGAAATCATTACGATATATCATCCTGCCTTTTTTACTGAAACTCTTAACCTGATTGAAAAAGAAGTAGATGAGAAGCCTTATCAGTACCTCATTTCTACTCATTCTATGGTTGAGCTTTTATTGGTGGAAATCAACCGGAGTAAAATTGCCAATGGTGATGAAATATGGAAGCCTGATGCTTTGTTTTTGAATTTTCTGGAAAGTGTCAGGAATCATTTTTCTGAAAACTATCCTGTCTCCCGATTTGCAGATCTTCTGAGTACTACCGAAGCTAAATTGAATGAAGTTTCAAAACTTCATACCAATAAAACAGCTCAAAATGTAATTTACAGCCTCGTTATTTCTGAAGCAAAGAGGTTATTACTGTATGAGAAACTGAGTGTAAAAGAAATTGCATATCAGCTTGGATTCAATGATCCTTTTTATTTTTCCAATTTCTTCAAAAAGCATACTTCTCATTCTCCAAAAGACTATCAAAAGGTGGTCAGGAATTGACCTGTGAAAGAGGTTGTTAATAAACCCAGTATCTACTTCTTTCTGGTATTTATATAGATTCCGAGGTTATATCCTTATCATGGAAATTTGTGCCATCTTCAAATATTATATGCTTTTTCCAGAATTGTCTATTCTTTAAGGTCTTCCTTTCTCTGAACTTTGTCCCTGTCATTAAGAACTAAAAATTACTCTTATGAAAGTGAGACAAAATATCGCTGTTTTTCTGTTGAGAATAGTACTGGCAGCTGGATTTTTATCTGCTGTGTCCAGCAGGTTAAACCTTTGGGGTGCACAGTCTTCGGGTTGGAGCAAATTTGTCCGGTATACGGCTGAAGTAAATTCTTTTTTACCATATTCATGGATTCCATCCCTTGCAGTACTATCTACTATTGCAGAATCCTCCATTGGGATCTTACTTCTTATAGGTTATAGGGTACGTAAAACTGCTTTATGTGCTGCTATTCTCACTGTTTTATTTGGCATTGCGATGAGTATTTCCTTTGGCTGTAAAGAGCCATTGGACTATTCTGTTTTTGTATTCAGTGCCGGAGCCTTTTTGTTGAGTACCTTTTCGCATTATATATGGTCTTTGGATCAGCTTTTACATCAATAACAATTTAACATTCAATATCATGAACACGAACATCTATGACTACATTGTAAAGACAGAACAGAAAGAATGGCAGCCTTTAATCGAGAAAGGAATCCATTATGAAGGTATTTTTGTAAAATCTTTAAAATTTGATTTGGAGAAAAACCGTTCTACAACAATTCTTTTAAAGTTTGAACCAGGAGCGAGTTATCCCTATCATAATCATCCTGCAGGTGAAGAGCTATTTATAATGGAAGGAAAAGCGACTATAGCAGGTGCTGAGCTGGAAAAAGGAGACTATTTGTATACACCACCTAATTTCAAACATTCTGTAAAGTCAGATAATGGCTGTATGATTATGTTTATAGTTCCGGAAGAAGTGGAGATTCTTTAATCTGATGAGTTGTTTATAGTAAAAGCCCGTGATAAAATTATCATCACGGGCTTTATTGTTGCCGATTTATTTTTAGAACAATCTGTTGTGCAGAGATCTTAGTGCTTCAATTTTATAACTTGTTGGAACTAATAATGAAATATTATTTTCACTTCCACCATAAGAAATCATTCGTACCGGAATATGCTTTACAGCTTCAGAAACTATAGTTGCCAGACCATGATTGTTTTTTTTGAAATCACCAACAATACAAATGATAGATTGATCATAATCAATGTCTACAGTTCCGAAAGATTCTAATTTTTTTATTATATCTGATAGGAATTCGGTTTGATCAATCGTCAGAGAAACTGCTACCTCCGAGGTAGTAATCATATCAATTGGAGTTTTATAGGTTTCAAAAACTTCAAAAATTTTCCTCAAAAATCCATAAGCCATTAACATTCTGGAAGACTCAATACGAATTGCAGTAATATTATCTTTGGCAGCAATAGCTACAATTTGATTTAGATTTTTTGTTTCTCCCGAAATCAAAGTTCCCGGTGCACTGAGGTTCATGGTGTCCAATAAACGAACGGGAACATTATATTTTCTTGCAGGAAAAACACTTTGCGGATGCAGAATCTTTGCTCCGAAATAAGATAGCTCGGCAGCTTCATCAAAATTTAAATGTGCAATAGGTTTTGTGTTTGGTACATGTCGGGGATCATTGTTGTGAAACCCGTCGATATCTGTCCAAATCTGAATTTCTTCTACCTGTAGCGCAGCTCCTAATAAGGATGCTGTATAATCTGAACCTCCTCTTCTCAAATTATCAATTTCACCTTGTGCGTTTCGGCAAATATATCCCTGGGTTATAAATAATTTTTCATCAGAGAATTTCGCCATTTCAGTAGAGGCATGTTCTCTTATGTATTCTACATCAGGTTCACCTTCTTTATCAATAAGCATAAAGTCTAATGCTGATAATAATACTGAAGAAATACCTATTTCTTTTAAATGCAGATGAAATAAAGTAGTGGAAATAATCTCACCCTGAGCTAAGATAATACGTTCTTCTTTAGTAGTGAAATTTGTACTGTCAAACTTATACAGTAACTGAAATATATTGTCGATAAAAGCTAATGCTTCTAAAGTTCCAGGTTCGGTTCTGAATAGTTCTTTTACAAACTTTTTATATTTATCGTAAAGTATATCAATATGCTTTTGAACGGCTTTGTCTTCTTTTTTGGCGTATAGCTCGGATAATGCAACGAGATCGTTTGTGGTTCCGGAAACAGCAGATAATACAACCAGATGTTTATCTGCAGCCTGAGATGTGATAATAGGTAATAATTGTTCAATTCTTTCCGGGCTTCCTACTGATGTCCCTCCAAATTTCAATACTTTCATAAATATATTTAAATTGTTAATGATTAGATTATAAGCAAAAAAAGAGCTTGTCGTGATGACAAGCTCCTTATATATTTCGATTCTAACCAAAGGAAAATGACTCACGAAGTTCTACGCAAGTTCTGTTTCTTTCCCTTTTTTAAGTTAGACAATATCATTTCTTATTTTTTCTGTGGGCAAATATAGGTTTTTTTTTGATTTGTGTATTATGTATCTTATAAAAAATTAACAAGCTGATTTTTATAATAGGCATATATGATAGATATTAGCTACGGTATGAAGAGCAGTTATTGAGTAAAAGGCTTTTAAAAAGGAATCCCTGATACAGGATAATCAAAAGAGGTGATGATAGAAGTTCTGGAGCAAGAACATAAATTCCTGGATGAGAAAATGAACCTGGATTGTAGAAAAAGGAGCTTACATAATTATGATCGGAAATTCATCTAAGAACCTACCTAAAACAAAATATAGAAATAGAGTAGTGGCTCTTATATATCTACTTGTAAAATAGATAGGAATGAATGGATAATGAAAATTTTCTTCGAACATCTTCTGGATGTTGAAACTTATTCAATTGATTGTCAAATATCCATATTAAAAACATCATATGAACAGTCTGAATAAATAAGTATCAAGTAGATATTTTGTAACTTCGCAACGTTTTTATTGTAACAAATACTTTATAACAAGCCTATAAAACATATGAAATGAAAAAGATAAATCCATCGATTAAACATCATTTATTGGTGGGGATTTTCATCGCTATGTGGCTATTCTTTTTTGCATTCTTAATAAGACCTTTTGATGATGGAAGCATAAGCTTCAAAAATTGGATATTTATAAGTTCTGGATTTAGTATAATTTCATTTTTATGCTATGGATTACTTGCCATAATTCAACAAAAAATTTATTATAGAATTTCTAAATGGAATATTGGGCTGGAAATTGCTAGTCTTGTGTTTTTCCAATTACTTTTTTTGTTTAGCACTTTTGCTTATTATAAATCTCCCATTTTAAACGGTGGATTTGATTTTTTAAATTTTGTGCAAACAATCAGTCTGAAATCAGCTTTTATATCAACTCCGATAATAGTTTTAGCAAGAATATATCTAACCAGATTAATTCCTTTAGAGGATGAAAACATCATTATTAGAGGAGAAAATAAATTAGATGTTTTAAAAATAAAAAAAGACAATTTAGTCTGTGTGTCAAATTCTCAAAATTATATTGATATATTCTTTATAGATGACAACCAGTTAAAAACAAAAGTGATTCGTAGTACATTAAAAAAGGTTCAATATGATTTTGATTTTTTAATCCAGATACATCGTTCACATTTAATAAATCCATCTCATTTTAAAGCTTGGAAAGATCAAAATACGATTTTCGTTACACAAAAGGAACTACCCGTTTCCAAAAGCTATAAGGATAGTTTAATGTCACTATAAATTTCGTCCCTAAAATGCGATGTTTTATCCCGAATCGCTTTTTATAAGCTGAATCAGCAGTACTTAAGTTTACTTTTGAGCCACAATTTTAAAATATTACATATGAAAAAGAAATGGCTGCGAAGAACTTTATACACTATTATACTATTGTTTGGACTGCTTTGTATCACTTTTATTTGGGCGGATAATGAATTAAATAAAATATTAGGTAAGTCTACTGAGGTTATAAATATTGAGAGGTTTGTTAAGTCAAGTAAAATAGTCCAGATAAGAAATACCAATATTCTTTCTGAGGATTGCAGTTACTTTATAAGAAATAAAGATGTAATTCTTAAAGAAGGTAAAATTGTTCAAATAGGTACAAATTTATTATTGAATAGTAATAATATAATCATTGATGGCACTAGTAAATACTTAATTCCGGGGCTTATAGATAGCCATGCGCATTTAAGGGAAAGCAAAAACGATCTGTTTTTATATTTAGTAAATGGTGTTACTTATATCAGAGAGATGGCTGGTAATCCTATGATATTAGATTGGAGGAAAGAAATCAATAAAAATGGAATAGGTCCTCGACTTTATGTAGCATCTCCTCCTATATATAGTGAGAGTGGATTAATGGGGTATTATTATGCTTGGACAAGACAATCTATCGATTATTCTAATAAAAATGGTGCCCAAAAAGCCATAAAGAAAATAAAACAAGATGGTTATGATGCTATTAAAATGTACGGTTTTGTAAATCCTGAAACATTTAAGGCCACCATTGAAATAGCAAAAGAAAACCATATTCCGGTTATTGGTCATATCCCTTTAGTTAGTTTAGATAATTTTTATTCTTCAGGTCAAATTGAGATTGCTCACATAGAAGAAATTACTAAAAAAACTATTGATGATTTTGGAAAGTCAATTGCAAAAAATCCTGAAGAATACCTTAATTTTTTAAAACTGCGTTCTAATCAGATTGCTAAGAAATTAAAAGAAAATAATATCAGTGTCACTTCAACAGTTTGGTTATGTGAAAGTTTTCTGGAACAAAGATTCGACCTTAAATCTAAACTTAAAGAAGTAGAATTAAAATATGTGAATCCAAAAATTATTGAAGGTACCCCAATTCATAAATTGGGTTGGTTGCCGGGTAAAAATGCTTATGAATATGATGGGAAAAATAATCCTGAAGCAAGAAGGCGTTCATTTACCTATTGGAAAACTTATGCAGAAGCGATACATATAATGGTAAAAGCTTTGATCGATAACAAAGTTACATTGATAGCAGGAACGGATTCAAGTGTGGCTACTGTTGTAGCAGGATTTTCTTTACATGATGAATTAGAATCATTAACCAAATCCGGGATGACAAATACTCAAGCTCTCTATTCTGCAACT
Organism: Elizabethkingia miricola; assembly: GCF_001675285.1. Taxonomy (GTDB): domain Bacteria; phylum Bacteroidota; class Bacteroidia; order Flavobacteriales; family Weeksellaceae; genus Elizabethkingia; species Elizabethkingia miricola. Next base: position 17,536 of record NZ_LSGQ01000031.1, on the reverse strand, counting down.
GTTGCACCAAGTAATTGGATGAAAAGCAGTACTGGCAAAATAAAAGTTGGATACAATGCAGATTTAGTACTTCTCTCAAAAAATCCTTTAGATAATATTAAAAATACAAAAACAATAGAAAATGTTTTTTTTGGAGCACATATGATAAATAAAACTCAGATAAAGGATATTCTAAAGTCTATTGAGAGGGCAAATAATAAAAACAGGTCAGTGAAAATTGACGAATATCTTATTGAAAAATAGCGAGTTGTGGTATATGTGTCTATTACGTTCTCTGCATTTCATGAAAGTACTATAGGATTTACTAAACAGTGGGATAGTATGATAATTTCCATTAAAAATTTGGAATAAAAGAATGCAGAACTACGATAAAAGTCGAAAATTATTGATTCTGCCAAGAAACTATAAAACAGCAATTAAAAATGCTGTGAAAATTTACAATAAAAAGAAATGAAAAAACCTTACTTGCATAAGTAAGGTTTATATAACTAAGCAAAATTCTATTTACTTATTTTTTGGAAATAAACTTATGCTTTTTCACATTTAGGCTCACATCCTGGATCCTCAGGTTGCATACATAAGGAACGTTTATATCCACTTGGGCATGTTATTGGTCCGTTACCTCCACCTAATAAAGATTTTAATTCGCTTCTGTTGATTTTCTTTAAATTTTTCATTGTATAATATTTAATTGGTTAAGGCAAATATAATGTTATTTCACTAAATAGGGATGTAATATTAAAGATAAGTGACAATTAATACAGAAGTCTGCATAGAGGTCCGGGAAAAAATAGCAAATTTTAAAACTCCTTAATTATTAAATGATTAACTTGTAGACAAATATTAAATATGTCTAAGAGAAAAAGCAAAACAGGTGATATTCCAGACAATTTAGGTAACAACAGTAAGAAAACAGACTTAGAAAGAGCTAAAATAGTCTTGGAAAAAGCAAAAGCTTTAAAGGCCCCTATAAAACATCTGACTTCATCAGATAGTGCATTCGGGAGATCTTTAGAAGAGAAAAAGAAAGATAATGATGAATAACAGTTTTTTGAAATATAAATTTTAACAGTCAGGGATTAACGACTTTTGATTTGTTTATCCAATAATCTGATTTGTTCTTTTGCATTGGTATTATCAGGAGAGTATTCCAATGAGCGCCGGTAGTTTTTAAGAGCCATTAATCTATTACCCGAGCTCTCATAAGTTTCTGCAAGACTGTCGTAAGTATTACCGGAACTTGGATATAGTTGTGTATTATTAATTATGAAGATACACAATAGGTTATTCCGGAGTGACTATGCCAGTGATTATTTTTGGTAAATCGTGAAAACCGGAAACTAGCTTGTCAAAATTGCCCGACAAAGCAAAGGGCAGCAGAATGCCAAGACTGAGAAAGGTGAGCGATAGAACAATGTCGAATGCCGATGGCATACCGGAAATTATGCCGTAAGTTTTGACCGAAAACCCCACGCCTTTGTCGGAATACATCTTTTGGGCTTTAGCATTTTTAAACTTTTCTGACGGCTCATTGACCTTATCGCGCCACGTTTCATTGGGATTGATTTCTATAACACCATAACCCGGGTCGTTTTTGTCTTCAATAAAAGCTACAAACCGCCCAGTGTAGAAATTGGGCAACTCGCCTATAGTGATAAATTGGCGAATAGTGGTTTGATAAGGTTCTCCGATATCAGGGAAAACTGTTAGTGTGAATATGAATTGATGATTTAAATTATTCACCACTAAGCCGGCTTCTTTAAGTTTGTCGACCCGTGCGGGCATTCGTCGGGCATTTCCGCCTCCTATATTTTCGCCATTTCCGGACATTTTTCTGAATTTGGAAATCAGACCACGCGTGAAAATTATCGACCACAAAAATGTGAGCCCGATAAACCCGAAGATGGCAAACGGAATCCAACTACCCGGAATCATACCGCTTGAACCTGCTGCTACCATTCCTATGAATACACCAATCCCCATCCAGGTTAACGCTTTAAACAAAAGTCTGCGCAAGTTGAATGGTCTCCTTTTTCCCTCGTTGTTCATATAATAAGTTATGTTATACCAAATTTATTACTTTAACTTGAGCTCGGGATAAGAAGAAAAAAGAAAATGCAAGAACCAATCTTTATACTTGTTTTATGGTAGTTTGGTAAGGTTGAACTTTTATATATAAAATAAAAAAGGCTTAAATATTGTTTAAGCCTTTCCATTCTACCCAGTACCTGAATCGAACCGGCACGCCTCGTGGCACTAGAGTTTGAGTCTAGTATTGAGTTAGCTTAAGATTTTTATTGTATTGAAATTCAATTATTTATAATTGATGAATATTTGGTTTACATTATTTTTCATAACCTGTTTGCACGATTTTTTGCACGGTATATTTTTAAATAAATACCATGGTTATTTCGTTTTATCTATAAATTCTGTCTTTGTTAAAGTCTCTAAGAGCATCTATAGTTGAGGTATATACAATTTTATAAAGATCAGATTTTTTCATATCATCTCTTTTCTCTCCATTTCCGGTTCTTAACTATTTCTTTTTCATCTCTAAGGAATATATAACGGTCTATTTGTTTATTGTTACAGTTATTGGAAATCTAAATCTAGACCTTACAGAAACATCACTAATTTTAGCGGGAATCCATTTCCCTTTAATTGATTTAATTGTTCTTTCAGTTTCCCTGTTGAAATCATATTCAGGTCCTGAGGCTATAACATCGGAAATAGAACCATCTTTTTCTACAATGAAAGAGACCATAGCTTTCATAACACCTTTACGTTTTACAGAAGAATTATTGAAATTACTTATAAATAGATCTCTAAACTCTCCAATTCCTGAGACATAATCTGCTGCTCGATCTACAGTATCATAAATACGTGAATCGTTTACATCAATATTTTTTTCTTTGTCTTTCTGTTTATCATCAGAACATTTTTCTCCATTTGGCATATAGCAATTTGAAATTACTGGATTAGTATTGATCGTTTTCTTTTGTCCATAGCTGATTGAAAATAAGCATGAGATAAAAAGAAGTATTAATTTTTTCATTGTTATTTGTTTTTATTATGTAGATAAGAAGGAATATCCCATTTGTAAATTTCCATTTTTATTTTGAGTTAAAAGCTTCTATTTGCCTAAATGAAAATATTGAATAGTATTCATATAGATGCCTTCTTACGTATTATATGATATTTTATATTGGTATTTTATGAAATAAAAAAGGTTTAAACATTGTTTAAGCCTTTCCGTTGTATACTATATAAGAATTTACAAATACATTTTATATTATTGGTATTTTGGTATGTAATAGAACTCAAATTACCAGTTATCCTCAGATTTTTTATATTTTGTCAGATCGAATAGATTTTTTAAAGTATAGTTTAAGGTTTTTGAAAATTTCCCTTCAAATCCACTTTTAAATTCATCTTTACCATTTCTAAGAGCAACGGGCTCAAGTGTGTTTACCCCATTAGAGCTCATCATATTTAATCCATATCCTGCATTAATTGTATTTTTAGTTTTAAATTCAATTTTGCTTAATGTAACTCTGTACTTTCCTTCTTTGTAATCAATTGTAAAATGAGACTGTATAGCCGAATTTGATAATAATATATCTGTACCCATAAAGGTATATCCAGCACCTTTATAGTCGGCATCTACGTTTTCAAATAAGCCATTGATTGAATTTTCTGAAAAAGCTATATCCTTAAATATTCCTTTATTCTTACTTATAACATCTTTTATATTGTCAAAGCTAAGCCCCGTTTCGTAAATATGTTGCCAGATAACTTGTCTGTTATTAGAAGTAAAGCCTTCTAATTGCCCAAATGCTATTGTAGAAATGGCTAATAATAAAATAGATAGATATTTTTTCATATATTATATAATTTTATATTGATTTTTTATAAAATAAAAAAGGCTTAAACATTGTTTAAGCCTTTTCATTGTACCCACAAAGATAGACAATTCGAATCATTTTATTGAAGATTTAGAAAGAATTTCTAATGTGATTTTCAGATTAAATATTAACTAATTCACATTAGACTACTTAATTATCCATCGATTGAGTTAAATGTGAGAATTGGTTGCTGATATTACTATCGGAGAAGGCAGTCTAATTTATTATAAGGTGCTTTTTATAGAGAGTAAATCTAAAAATATGTTATCTTACAAGATAACCCAATATGTGGTTGAACATAGAGTTGGAAAATTATCATGTTACATGTGATATATGTAAGTTTATTACATAAATGCGTAATAATATAGATTTGTAATCATCCACCTTTGTATAGAAATGTTAAGTGACTTAATGATGAGAATCTGAAAGAATAGTAATTACAATAAGACTATAAACAGATCACAGCTATTACTAAAATAAATTCATTACCATTAGTAATTAGGACGATTAGAAAGCAGTAAATATGTTTTCGAAAAGTTTTAATAAGTGGGGTAGGAATTGTAGTTCCTATCCCTTTATTATTGAGACAGAGAGAAGTCCCATTATAGATTATAGGCTAATATAGACTATATGATATTTTTATAAAATTCAGTTAAAATTATAATGAGAAGTACATTAAGTCATCATAGAAAGAGAGCAGGAGTTAATCAGAGAAACGTGGTATGATACAGAACAATACTTCACAGTTCGCAGCCTTATTTTATATTCGAAATGCAAATACGACTTTAAGAAAAGATCTGACAGATATATTGGGAGCATTGAAGGAATTAGAAAACCTGAATAAACAAGCAAAAGATATATTGAGTCTTCACAGTTCTACCGAAGTGAACCAACAGTGTGAGAATACCTTATCAATTATAGGTAATAACCTTGCTTATGTTGAAGAGCAAATTTTTTATATAAAAGAAAATATTGTAGAAAAAAACAGGTTAAATTCATATATATTCTGGCAGCAAAACCAGTATTATATAGAGAAAATTACTATAGATTATAAACATATTGAAACACTTGGTTTCCAAATTCTTCCTAAAGAGGGAAAACTATACTGGAGAATCAATATATGTGATATTCAAAATGAGTTTTTTACATTAATTATAGCCCTCATCAATGTTTGTATGGGCGAGCTGAAGTATATTGAGGCGCAAACGCCTGCTAGAATTAGTAACATCACCTCTAATATTATGCATAATATTCCCGGGAACTATACCTTTCAGCAGGCAAAGAAATACGAGAAAGAATACTTAAAAGCATTAGTGATTTATAAAACTGAATTCAATAAAAAAAGAAATCTGTGGGATAGGCTCCTGGATATATTAGCCGGGGGAGCACATCAGTCACCTAGAGAACATGTTATGTTAGACAGGTGGATCAATGGAAACGATGAAAGGTAATATGTAATATCCTATTTTATTTATTATATTGTTTTTTTTTAAATTCATTTACTTACGCTATGTAAGTAAATGAATTGTTTTTTATAGCCATTAGATCTGATAATGAGTATAAGGACTAACGCAGCCCAAATTAAATGCTTTGCTTTACCCTCTCCAAACAAAGCCTTGCCATAAGATAACTGACAGTAGATTCTGCCCCTTGATTGAGATTGACATTATACTCCTCAAGACCATCGTAACAACCTCCTGTAGCAGGATTGTAAATAATTTGATTCAGATGGTTTTGTCCCAGAAACCAATTCATGGCATTCTGCATCAAATGAAGATATTTCGGATTATCAGAAATCTTATAGAATGCAGATAATGCTAAAATAGTATATGCTATATCTATCGGTTGTTCACCTCCATTAATGGGAGGTTTTTTATTTTGTTTATGAAGCCAGCCCTTGTTTGAGATTACTTTGATGCTCGAACCTATAATAATTTTTGATAAAAGAAAATGAAAAGATTCAAAAGCAATATGTTTATATTTCTCGTTTCCGGTGGCTCTCCATGCATATAGTAAAGCCTCAGGTAGAACACTGTTGGCATAGGTTAAATAGCACTCAAACCATTGCCAATTACTGTCTTTAGCTTCTTTTCGGTATAATTTAACCAATTGATTGGCTAATTTTTTTATCACAGGTATATTGTGAATCGATTTTTGGTAGTATAAACCTTTTATAATAAATGCAATGGCTCTTGGAGATTTAATTCTACTGATATAGAGAATACTTTTCTGTAGTATTCTCTCTGCTCGGACAGAAAGTTCTTCAGGCAAATTTTCTTTTTGAGAAATAAGGTAGCCTAAAGCCCAAATTGCTCTTCCGTTAGAATCTTCAAGATTGGATTTATAATTCTGAGAGGTGAACTTTCTATCTTTATCTACATAATTAAGAAAGCTGCCATCATGCATTTGGCAGAAATCAATAAAATTTAAATAAACAGTTATTAATTTCAGATCAGCAGGGTCGTTACTGTACAGATAGTGCTGGCATATGGCAATCAAAGCCCTGGCGTTATCATCCAGCGTATATCCGGAATCCATATCGGGACGGTTAAGTATAGAGAACTGAAGCATGGCAAAATCTGTAGTTAAATGCCGAAAATGTTCAAGATTAATCGTAGGTAAAGTATAATGAAGTTCTATTTCTCCTTTTCCATAAGCCTGAAATAAATGTGCATGGAGAAGAGAAGAATTCTCCCAGGCTGTTGGGGCCATTTTCTCTAAAGCTTTAGTTCTCAATTTTTCCTGTATGGTTTTATCTTTCAGTATAGTGTTTACTGCCAATCCTAGTTGTAGAGGAGATTCAAAATCTATAATAAGACCACTGCCATCTTTCAATACCTCTATTGCATGAGGAATAGGAGTAGAAACAATGGGACATCCGGAACTGATGGCATAGGAAAAAGTACCGCTTACAACCTGATTTCGGTCTTTAGAAGTGAAAAGATATACATCGGTTAACTGAAGATATTCTAATAATTCTTCAAGGGGCAAATATTCATTGATAAACGCTACATGATCTTCAATATCAAGCTTTTTAATAAGATCTTTAAGATAATTTCTGTATTCTTCGCCATGAGTTTTAATAATCATAGGGTGTGTTTTACCTATAATTAGAAAAATAACATCGGGGTGTTGCAAGATAATTTTTGGAAGTGCCTTTAATGTCGTTTCAATATTTTTTCCAGGTCCCAGAAGGCCAAAGGTCGAAAGTACCTTTTTATGGGTAAGGTGATATTTTGATTTTAATGACATTTTATCGCTATAAGCTAATAAATGGGTGCCATGAGGAATTATTTTGATTTTTTCGGGTAAAATTCCATAGGTATGAACCAAAATTTGAGAAGAGATACTTGTCATAACAATAACAGAGGCCGAAAGATTAACAATCTCCCGTACTTTATCTTTTAAATTTTTATCTGGTCTTGGTAGAACGGTATGAAAAGTAACAATCACTTCTTTTTCTAAAATCTTAAGAAAAGTAGATAATCCGATACTGGTGTCAGTAAAGAAACCAAATTCATGTTGCAAAATAACAAGCTGAATTTTAGGATCTTTATTTATTCTATTGGCCAGCTCTATATAAGAATCCGGATCGTATGTTTTTAGGATATGGGAAACCTCTTCCGGATAATGATAATGTTCCTGTTTAGATTCCAAAGGAAAAACGGAGACTTGAAAAGAAGTTGGGAATTGAATCCTGAGCGTATTAATCAGGTCCTGTGAGTATGTGGCAATACCACATACTTTTGGCGGAAAAGTACTAATAAAGGCAACCTTAGGAAGATATTTATTTTTATAATGTATTGTGTTTTTATAGAAGCTTTCGGGTTGCTCTGTCAGAATATTATTTTGCATAATTAAATCGTTATTATTTTCCATCTTATTCCGGGATAATATTTATTTATAGTGAAGAATATTGCAGGAGTTCTTTTATAAGCTCTGATAGTTTAAGAGAAACAACTGCAATGCGCTGGTCTGCTGCTCCGTAATAGATATACAGTATGTCATTCTCTACCAGGGCTCCTGTTGGAAAGCAGACATTATTGACTTCTCCCTTTAGTTCCCATTTTTTTTCTGGTTGAAAGATAGGATACGGAAGTCTAGCAATTTCTTTCTTCGGATCTTCCAGGTCCAGCATGGCAGCACATGCTGTATATACATAGCCTTCTATGGAATCATATACACCATGATAAATAATAAGCCAGCCTTCGAGAGTTTCTATAGGTGGGCAGCCACTTCCGATATAGCTCGTTTCATGCGCATATACAGGAGACAGTACAATGTTGTCCTTGAAATGATGAAAGTAATTTTTCCAAAAACCCATAGTCAATGCCTTTATATTTTTAATGCCTGTAACCATTTGAATATCTGGCCTTATCCGGTGAAGGAAATAGAGGTTTCCATTAATTCTTCTGGGGAAAAACACAAGATTTTTGCTCCATAGATAGACGTTGTCAGTATTGGCTTGATGGCTGATTTGGAAATGATTATAGCGAATGTATTTATCATGAAGATTGTCCTTATCTCCAGAGAGATGTTTAAAATCTTCATATGTAATCCTGGGAACAATAACACCTGCTTTTTTCCATGTTTTCAAATCTGTTGAAGTAGCCAAGGCTCCAAGAGCATTAATACCATCGTAAGCGGTATAGGTAAGGTAAAACAGATTATCAATCTTTACAAGACGTGGATCTTCCATTCCTTGTTTTTCATAATCATATTCAGGTACTAAAACAGGAACATCTTTTCGATTTTCTATATGAAGGGGATCGGACAATTGGCAGTATCCGATGCTTGAAAAATTTCCTTTAGCTACAGCGCGGTAAAATAAATGTATTATTTTATTATCCTTTATTACAGCAGGATTTAAAACACCTTCATTTTCAAAACTGTAATCAGTTTTCTTCAAAAGAATTCCTTCTTTTTTTATCTTTAAGCTTTTCATTCAGGTATCCAGACGCCTTCTTTCATTTTCCTTATCAATTCTTTTGGCAATTTTGTCTTTGCGTTTCTCCTTTGTAGATTTTGAAGGGACTGTTTTATCTTGGCTGTCAGACTTCTTTTTTCCGTTTCTCTCTTTTGACATGGTCAATGAATTTATTGGGTTAGGTGTAAAGGTCAAGCTTTAAAAAGCTGCTGCTTTATAAGCGTCTTATAATTTGTTATATAAATCATAGGTATTTAAACTATAAACACTAACTTTGAAAATAGAGATTCATAAGATATTGATTCTTAATAATATAAAATAGCTGTAGGAAATATGATGAAGTTGTATATAAAATATATGGTAAGCTTGCGCTGCAAGATGGTTGTTCATCAGGAACTCGAGAACTTAGGGATAAAAAATGCTGTGGTAGATCTTGGGACGGTAGAGTTATGGGATGATATATCTCTTTCACAAAGAATAATGCTGAAAGAAAATCTTCTGAAAACAGGTCTGGAGCTCTTAGATGATAAAAAAAGTATCCTGATTGAAAAGATAAAGAATGTAGTTACCCAGATGATTCATTATACAGATGAATTTCCAAGAGAAAACTTCTCGGATTACATTAGCGAAAAATTAGGATATGATTATACCTACCTGGCCAATACATTTTCTGAAGTAAAAGGAATAACCTTACAGCATTTCATTATTATCAACAAAGTAGAAAAGATAAAAGAACTCTTACTTTATAATGAACTTAATCTTACAGAAATTTCTTATAAGCTTAATTATAGTAGTGTTGCCCATCTTTCAAATCAATTTAAAAAAATAACAGGTCTTTCTCCTTCATTTTACAAAAAGCTTAAGCTTCGACGTTTAAAAAATCTTGAAGATTTATAAAGGTGTGATATATGCAAGTTAATTATATTCAGGTATAATAGTTTAACGAACTATTTAGCTCACCTTTATCCTGTAATAATTCTGTTACACCTAAAAAATAACATGATGGATAATAACCAAAATAAAAACCTTGGTACCTTTAGAATTAAAGGTAATTGGGCAGAGCAGGCCAGAGGACTAAAGAGAAAATTTGCAGAGTTAAAAGATTCTGATCTCCAGTTTGAAGAAGGAAAAGAAGATGAATTACTAAGAAAATTAGGGCAAAAATTAAATAAAAATCGTGAAGAAACTATTGATATCATTAATAAAGCACTTGTATTGTAGGTTGATTAATTAAAGTAAAAGAAATAATTGAACTACTATAAAGAGTCTTAGTAAACAGAACAGGTGCCTATAAGGTACCTGTTCTGTTAGTATAAAATGGACTTATAAGCAAGGAAGTTTACTTTATGATTTATTACACATATTCTGTATAACAATAAGTATTATTAGTAGACAATAAAGAAATAATACCACATAATCAAATAATATCTTTATAATGAAAAATACAACCCTTTACCTGTTTAAAAATAGTGTAACTAAAAAAATACCTTTATTTAGAGGTTACTATGAACTGACCTCACTTAATGACATTATGGCTTCTGATCTTTTTGATATAGAAACGGTTATGGAATGTACCATTGAGGTACAGGATGATTTTGAATTTGAGGATTATTTGCAAGATGAACTTATAAAATGGTGCGAGGAATCAAAGAATACAATTGATCATAACTTCATTGTCACATGTAATGATTATGATGTTATTTAGTTTAAGAAAATTTAAAGAGCTAATATCCTGCAGTTTCTCAGAAACTGAGAAAGTACGTATTCTATGAAAAATAAAATATACCTTTTAGGCTGGACAATCATTCTGCCTATAATGGCATGGGTGGTTTATTTGTTTTATAATGTTTTTACCGGACATTTTTATTCACTGGTTCTTGTATTTTTTCTCATAAGTTCGGTTTTAGCAGCCGTATATCATTCTGAGATTATCGCTTACAGGGTAGGAGAACCCTACGGAACCCTTCTTTTAGCTTTTGCTATAACAGTTATTGAGGCTGCGCTTATTATATCTATTATGCTTAGCAGTAAGGGACTGGAAAGCATATCTCTGGCAAGGGATACTGTTTTTGCAGCCGTTATGATTATTCTTACCGGAATTATAGGCGTGTGTATTATCGTAGGCTCATTGAAATACAGAGAACAGGTATTTACCTTACAGGGCGTAAGTACAGCTTTAATAACGCTTACCTCTATTGTTGTTTTTATCTTAATTCTACCCAATTATACCATTAGCCATACAGGGGGAGAATATACTCCATACCAGTTAATATTTATTTCTTTAATATGCCTGGCCTTGTACATCGGTTTTACGATGATACAAACGGTAAGGCATCGCGCTTATTTTATAGCACCTATACCGAATAAAAATTCTGATTTTAGTGAAGATGATGTCCCACTGGAAAAACCTTCCAGGAAGGTGATGTATTTTAGTATTATACTTTTATTATTATGTCTCGGAATCGTCGTTCTTTTGGCCAAAAACCTCTCGAAAGATGTCGATACACTGGTTATAGGATTGGGCGCTCCAAAGTCCTTAGTTGGGATTATTATTGCCGGAATAGTGCTCCTTCCCGAAGGGCTTGCGGCTATCAGGGCCGCATATAACAACCGACTTCAAACAAGTCTTAATTTAGCTTTAGGCTCAGCTCTGGCAAGCATTGGGCTTAGTATTCCTTTCATCGCTTTTGTTTCCGTAATAGCTGATATGAGGATGATGTTAGGTATTAGTATTAAATCAATACTGCTTTTAGGATTATCTTTATTTATTATTATAGTTTCCCTAGCAACAGGCCGTACCAATATTATGCAGGGATTTGTATTGATTGCCATTTTTATACTTTACCTGTTCACTACACTTGAACCCTAAAAATTATAATAATTTTGCGGTTTAGTTCTTCTGATTCTCATCTGTTTTAAGTTCGTTTCCTATCTGATCTGTCTTAGGCAACGGGCAGTTATAATTTTCTTCAATATAACGAAGAATTAGGGTATCGGTTTGGTGATTGAGTTTTCTTATAAAAAGATGATTGCCCTGCTTTAGCTTATTGATATAAATCTCCGGATTCTGTTTTGTTACTTTTGACGATTTAATAAGCATTCTTTTGTCATCATTTACTGCAATATCATGAAATGTTGTATTCATTAGGACCGTTTGGAAAAAAGAGTCTCCCGGCAGAAAAGTATGAAGATAAAAATTTTTAAATTTCACGACCTTATCATTACGGCACATAAAAGCACAGGTGTCACGTGTGAATATAAACCACTTCCCGCCAATATAAGGCGTTATTCCTTTCATAAACTCTCTTTTATAAATCAGAGAAGATATTTTATAAGCTAATTCTGTAAAGTGGTTTTGGATTCTTTGAAGTGTATCGGGTCTGTAAAATTTCTGATCGTAATAGAAAATAAAGTTTTTATTAGTGTTATCGGAGAGGAACTGGCGTATAATATTTTGATTTTTTAAGGGATAATCATCTCCGCTCAGATTAATAAAAAAATCCCATTCAGAACTTACATTAAGAAGATATTCCATAGCATCGAGCTCAGCTTGTATCATGCTGAATCCTCCAGGATTAATGTTCATACTTTGTAAAACATAAGCATTTGGAAACTGTATAAGAAACTGTTGGATTTCTTCTGTAAATTCAGATTTTGCTTTTCTGTCAATATGGATAAGGTAGAATTGGTCTCTTGTATGAATCTGATAAAAGAGTTTTTTAAAAACCTCCGGTTCATGGTGTACCATAATGAAATAGGCAATTCTTATCAAAGGTGGAGGAGTGACGGCTGCAGGCTGGGATTGTGTTTGAGTAAAATAAGTATGCATTATTAGAGGATTAAAATTATCCGCTAAATGCAAACAATTTGTTTCATGCACGAAATCTATGAATAAATTTTTGATAATCAGTTGATTAAATGTAGAGTTATTCTGAAAGTTTATTGTATATTTGCATCACAATAAATAAACAGGCCTCTGCCTTTGCCTTCTGTCACAGTTTAAAATACCCCTTTTTTTCTTTTTCAGTCTCTAGCTTTTCCAGCCGCCACATTTTAACTTTTAAATCTTTATGGATGAATATGAGTTTAGGTAGTAAGAGCTATATCAATAAGCAAGGATTATAATCTTTTATTTCCTTATTTAAGGACTGTTGTTTATGAATTTTATTCAGGATTTTATGGAAAACCTGATTCACTTAAAGCCTGAGAAAGGCAATTTCAAAACAATGAATTTTAAAAGTTTAAATTTAATAAATCCTATTATCCGTGCCATAACAGAAGCCGGATATTCAAAGCCCACTGATATCCAGAATATGGTGATACCGTATATTCTTGAGGGAAAAGATATTATTGGCTGTGCACAGACCGGGACCGGAAAAACGGCAGCATTTGCAATGCCAGTTCTCCAGTTACTTAAAAAGAAAAATCCTGAACATAAGGAAGTCCGAACGCTTATTCTAACCCCCACACGGGAACTGGCAATACAGATTGAGGAAAACTTTAAGGTTTATAGTAAATATCTGCCATTATCACAGCTTTGTGTTTTCGGCGGTGTTGGCAAGGGAAGTCAGATTGCAGCCTTAAGAAAAAGAGTAGATGTCCTGATTGCCACACCGGGAAGGCTTTTAGATTTGTGCAGTGATGGGCATGTGAATCTTTCCAAAATTGAAATTCTGGTTCTGGATGAAGCAGACAGAATGCTTGACATGGGTTTTGTGAATGATGTGAAAAAGATTCTTAAGTTAACACCCTCAAAGAAACAGACTCTGTTTTTCTCTGCAACTATGCCTGTTTCTATACGGAAATTTGCAAATACAATTGTGAAAAATCCAGTAGAAGTATCGGTAACACCTGTTTCATCAACAGCAAAAACTATAGAACAGTCTGTATATTTTGTTGATAAAAACAGAAAAACAGATTTACTTATCAATCTCCTGGAAGACTCTAGTATTAACCGCCTATTGGTTTTTACACGAACCAAATACGGAGCAGACCGATTGGTAAAACAACTGGGACATACAGGAATATTTGCAGCAGCAATTCACGGAAACAAATCTCAACAAGCAAGACAAAAAGCACTTGAAGACTTTAAAAAAAGTAAAGTGCGTGTTTTAATTGCTACTGATATCGCAGCGCGAGGAATCGACATCGATGAGCTTTCTTTCGTTATCAATTATGAACTCCCAAATATTCCGGAAACTTATGTTCACCGAATAGGCAGAACCGGAAGAGCCGGAATGGAAGGAAAAGCAGTTTCTTTTTGCGATGAGGATGAACGTTCTGATTTAAAGAATATTCAAAAGCTTATTGGCTTTACAATGCCTGTCGGAAATCAGGTTGATTTACACTAAGAAATATTGCATTAATGAACGGAATAAAGATATTCCCTCATTAATCATCATTTATACAATAACAATTTTTAATTACAATTACAATGCAACAAGGCACCGTAAAATTTTTCAATGAAGCAAAAGGCTTCGGATTTATTACTCCTAATAATGGAGGAGAAGACATTTTCGTACATTCTACAGGTTTAATATCAAATAATATTCGTGAGAACGATACTGTTGTATATGAAGTAGAACGTGGGAAAAAAGGTTTAAATGCTGTCAATGTAAAATTGGCATAACCTCGTATATTATTTTATTTTCGATATACCATAGGCCTCTCGTACAGTACGAGGGGTTTTTTATCAATTTTAAAGAAGATCCATTTAAATGTATCCCTTCCCTCATATCTTTATGTAATATCAATTAAAACTATACCATGATTACAATCAACAATTTTGAAGAATATAAATCGCTGGAAGGTGTCATGTTGGGCGACTCTTCCTGGCATATCATAGATCAGAAACAGATCAATCAGTTCGCAGATGCAACATTGGATCATCAGTGGATTCATGTTGATCCAAATAAGGCAGAACTTGAAGGCCCTTATAAGTCAACAATTGCGCATGGCTATTTGACCTTATCCCTTATTCCTTACCTGTGGAAGCAGATTGCAGAAGTAAAGAATGTCAATATGGAGATTAATTACGGGATAGAAAACCTAAGATTTGGGCTTCCGGTAAAAGTTAATTCTGAAGTTTCTTTGCAGGCAACTATAAAATCGGTCAACAATCTTAGAGGAACGATCAAAGTCACTATCGAGGCTAAGCTTCTCATTAAAGGAGAATCTAAGCCAGCTTATACCGGAGATGTAATTTTTCTCTACCATTTTAAATAAGACAGGTGGCACCCAGGATATAAATAAAACTATGATGAGGTTAGTTAGTTTATGACAAAGACAAATAACTAGGTTTGGATCATTTATATAAAATAAAAAAGGCTTAAACATTGTTTAAGCCTTTCCATTGTACCCAGTGCCGGAATCGAACCGGCACGCCTCGCGGCACTAGAGTTTGAGTCTAGTAACTAGATACTTTAAGAAATCTAATTGATTGATAATCAATTGTTATTAAATTATTTTATTTTATAAAAATGCTCTTTTATGAGCGGTTTTGCACGGTAATTTGCACGATTATAATTTTAAATACACACATAAATACCTTAATTTTTATTGTCTAGGATTACGGTTTTTGGTTTTGTTAATAATATTTCTCTGAATTTTGTAATATCATAAGCTGGTTCTTTAAATGATATTAATGCTGCATAACTCCATATCTCGTCAATTAAATCCATGTGTATATGAATATCTGGATATGTATTTACAATATCATTTCCATCTGATCTGAGAATTAACATGTCGTCTCTCTCTGGGTGTCTAAAAACCCTTTTTAGTAGTAATGAGCTTGATTTTTTTGAAATAATTGCATGTACCTTGCCTTCGTGAAAGTCTCTTAAATTACTTACGAATCGACCAATAAACCAGTCTTCATCTTGTATTTTATCCATAGAATGCCCACCAACTCCGAAGCATCTAAATGTTCCATTGTTCAAAAAAGGCAATCTAAATTTTGGTAAATGTCTTATAAAGTTTTCTTCAGCAAATCCACCCCCTACATATCCGGCTGCTAGTTTTACTGGAACAAGTTCTATATTTTCTTTTTCTTCATCTTTTTCAGATATAGTAATCACTTTCGGAATTCTCGAAAATGAATTCTGATTTACATTAGAAACGTCTATTGTAATTTTCGGATTGTTATTAAACATTTCGCCTTCACCTGCTAGTATAAATGATTTGGTCACTTCTGGAAACTTATCTATTAAGATATTTTCATCAAAAGTATTTCTACTGTACCAATTAGATAAAACATTAGGTTTTATTTCTAAATAATCTGACAATTCTTTTTTTGTTGAAAAACCCTTGTGCTTCATTAGTGCATCAAGTATATATTTTCTGTCAATGTCTTTATTCACGATATTGTGTATTTCCATATTGTTGTTACCTGCTATTATTTGATGTTGAATTCAATAAAAGTATTTTCATAAGATTTTTTTGATTTCATAATGAAAAATAATCATTCTGATTATCAGTTATTTATGATTTTTAGTCACAAGAATGTGTATAAATATTTTTAATGTTCACAAAATTGTGTATCTTTGAATTATCAAACGACAACGACAACTACAAAAGTACAAAAAGTAATGAGAACAAATTACGGTTTCCCGCAAAGCAGAAAATTAGTAATGAAAAGAATAGAATTCTTACAAGGTGTTCAATTCGAAGCTTCTAATTTTTTATTCAATGGTACTGGTAAGAATCAAGATCAGAGAGACAGGGCTATGTACTTAAAAGGGCATATGACATTTTTACTTAGTCAGATATATAAAAGGTATCCGGTTGATAAAAACGAGTATAGTAAAGAGGTGAGAAATATATCTCCAAAAATTACAAAACATCAAATGTTAGAAGCTTTAGGTAATTGTCCATTAGATTAATAAAAACAGTTAGTATGAAAACAATAGTTAACATTTATTCTGGTACTGCTATCGCAAGTTTTGCGCTTTGTGCAGACAATATCGATACGAATACAACTATTCCGCTTGCTCTTTTCGCTATCAGCGGGGTATTGGCAATAATATTTAAAAATAGAATTATAAAGACTTTACAATGAATAATGTGAGAAGCTTAAGGGTTGAGGTTTCTATTTTGAAAAAAATGCAAAAAGAACTAAACAACAGAATAGAGTTATTAGAATTTGAATTAAACCAAATCAAGCAAGAAGAAAACAGCGAAGTGGAAGTCGCTACCAGCTTGGAAATATCAGCTCTTAAGCATATCTCAAAAAAGAAAAAATTAGCATTATATCAACTAAATGCCAACCAATAAATAATTATAAAATGGAAAATCAACAACAATCAGAATTGTACCCTAAAGGTGGTGAAGTAACTTTTATTATGCCAAATACCAATGTTATAGGCACATTGAAAAATGCAAAAAAAGGTGCTAGTCTTACGGCTAAGTATATGACAGCCGAAGATTGGGCAGCTTTGAAAGGTAAAGAACAAAGATGTTTTTATCTTGGATTGAAAGAAGCTACCGATTCGGATGGTAAGGTGTATTATTTAGCTAAGCTTCACAATGGTACTATGCCTTTTGTTGCTGCTCAAACAATCTTGGTTCAATCTTTAGCTAATTTACCAATAGGGCAAGGTGTATCTATTACCTGTACTGGTGTAGACAAGGCTGTAAAAGGCAAGATTGTCGGGTTTGAAGTCGCTGACTTAGGTATTAACTTCTTAGGTTCTAACAATGAATAGTG
>NZ_LSGQ01000030.1 GCF_001675285.1 Elizabethkingia miricola | reverse complement strand
CTTTTTTTGAAGTTTTTTTTAGTCATCTTCATTACCTCTACTCCGCTCTAACAGTCCTTTTATTAACCATTTTTGCGTGGGCAAAACTAATAAATTTTATTAACATGACCAAATCTTTTTTCTAAAAAATTTTAATCGATTTTTTCGTCTCAATTACCTCCTGCTCCCCTCACAACTCTCATTGTTTAGGACTGCAAAAGTAGAAAAACTTCTATAACACACCAAACTTTATTACTCATTTTTTAACATAATACACCTAACTCCCTGAATACACGCGAGAAAAATTTAATATTATGTTCACATTGGAAAGACTCCCCTTCTTTATATATACGCTACATATCATTGCACTCGCTTTAAAAACCAGATTTTGGTTGTAAACAGTCACAAGGAAATGCTGTTTTTAAATGCTCAGATGCCATTTTTTTGCTCTAGAACATCCTTTATATATAGAAGAAAAAGAAAAATCCGGCGTAAAGCCGGATTTTATATACTATATATATGTATGATGTTTATTCAACAAAAATTTTCTCACCACCATATTTAGGCTGAACACTGAAAAGAAAATCCCAGAAAACTTTTGCCCTTGCAAACTTTTCACGAATCATTGTCTTAATACCTACAGCCTTATTCACATCCTGTGCATTAAAACCAAATGCATTGATCCCGTTTTCCCGTGCAATAAACACAGCTCTCTCATTATGGAATTCCTGAGAAATAATAATATACTCGTGCTGTCCAAATATCTCTCTTGCCCGTATTACAGAATCTAATGTACGAAGACCTGCGAAATCCATATAGATATCTATTTCCGGAACACCTCTTTTTACCAATTCATTCTTCATGTCTTCTGGTTCATTATAAGTTTTGCGGCTATTATCTCCACTAACAATAATGTTTTTTATTTTCCCGGCTTTATATAATTCTTCCGCAGCATCAATCCTGTATTTAAAATACGGATTCATATTTCCGTTAGCCAAAAGCTTGGAAGTACCCAGTACGAGACCAACATGTTCAATTGGTAATTTATTAGGATCCGATGTAATATAATTTTTGGTTTCGGATTCTATTTTCCAATTGGCATAAATTATAAAGGTTGCCCCAAGCAACCCTATAATAATTAAAAGTAAAAATACTCTTTTGATTAGATTATTCATATCATATAAATGATACCCATATAGTTTTTAGAAATTCAAACCATTCGGGAAAGCTTTTTTCTTAAATATTAATATAATTGCAGCTCCAACAGTAATAGCACTATCTGCGATATTGAAGACTGGTCTGAAGAATTCAAATTCTGTACCACCAATTCCCGGAACCCAGGTTGGCCAGTTGAACTTGAATAATGGAAAATAAAGCATATCCACAACACAACCATTCATAAAGGAGGCATATCCACCGCCGCCGATTTTTGAAATACCGTCATAACCTACCCAACGCCCTATTGAAGACTCAAAGATTGTCCCTGTATCGAAAATCAATCCATAGAACATTCCATCTATAAGATTACCAATTGCTCCAGCGAATATCATGGACATCGGAATGATTAAATAATTGGAAGCTCCTTCTTTTAACCATTTTTTGAACATCACTATAATCCCTATTACCAATGCAATACGAACCAGGGATAATGCATATTTACCAATTGCTCCACCAAAGTGAAGGCCATAAGCCATTCCGGGGTTTTCAACAAATGCAAGCTTGAACCATTTAAATACATCTACACTTTCTCCTAAATGGAAATGTGTTTTGATATAAATTTTGGAAGCCTGGTCAATGAAAAGAACCAGCAGGGTAATAAGCACAATTTTCTTCATAATTTCTGTATCATATAATTAAAATGTACAAAGCATCATGTATTTACTGAACACATTTTGCTTTGTACATTAATCAGTCACACCAATTGGTGTAATTTTATCGTTGCATATTTTTAGCCTCAATACTTAAAGTAGCATGCGGAACCGCTTTCAATCTGTCTTTAGAAATAAGATTTCCTGTAACACGGCATACACCATAAGTTTTGTTCTTAATACGGATTAAAGCGTTCTTCAGGTCTCTGATAAACTTTTCCTGACGTGAAGCCAGAAGAGCGTTCTGCTCTTTACTCAAAGTTTCAGCTCCTTCCTCAAAAGCTTTAAATGTTGGCGAAGTATCATCTGTTCCGTTATTTCTATCATTGATGAAACTTTCACGTATAAGAGATAAATCTTTCTCGGCTTTTTCTATTTTTTCTTCAATAATTTTTCTGAATTCCTCCAAATCAGCATCGCTGTATCTTACTCTTTCCTCTGCCATAATATTTCTAATTTGATAATTGGTACTTTATATTTTGAAAAGTACTTGTCTGCGGTTATGCAGAAAGTACTTTTCAATCTCTTTTAATTTTTAATAATATTAATATTGAATCTAAGTTCATCAATTTCTACTTCTTCCCCTGATATATTAGCCTTAACCACTATATCATTTGCAAGAACTTCTGCGCTAATATAATCTTTATTCTTCAAGATATCTTGTAAAAATGGATTATTTTCTTCTAATTCGATAAGAATTCTGTCACTTATTTCAAAATTCTTCTCTTTTCTAAGGTTTTGTACTCTGTTAATGAATTCACGTGCAATACCTTCCGCTTTCAGATCATCTGTTAATGTAAGATCTAATGCTACTGTTAATTTTCCTTCAGAAGCCACTGTCCATCCCGGAATATCCTTTGTCAGGATCTCTACATCGTCTGTAGTTATTTCATATCCCTGAATTGTTAGACTACCTTCTTTCTCTAATGCAGCAATTTGATCATCCGAGAATGCAGAGATTTCTGCAGCTACAGTCTTCATATCTTTACCAAGCTTAGGTCCTAGTGCCTTGAAGTTTGGTTTAATTTGCTTAACAATAAGATGAGAAGCCTCTTCTGCATTAATCAACTGAAGCTCTTTCACATTTACCTCCTGTTTGATAAGCTCGGAAACCGCATTGATTTGTTCTCCGGTAGCAGCATCTAAAACAGGAATCATTACTTTCTGTAAAGGCTGGCGTACTTTGATATTTTCCTTTTTTCTCAAAGAGAATACCATAGAGGTTATCTGCTGTGCA
The DNA here is from genome assembly GCF_001675285.1 of Elizabethkingia miricola. Lineage (GTDB taxonomy): Bacteria > Bacteroidota > Bacteroidia > Flavobacteriales > Weeksellaceae > Elizabethkingia > Elizabethkingia miricola. Next base: position 735,782 of record NZ_LSGQ01000030.1, on the reverse strand, counting down.
AGATGAGTTTTTTCTACTAAAGAGTAGTCAATCTTATTTTCGTCTACAACAGGGAAATCTGTTAAATGTACAGATCCTGCTGATTCTTTTTGAGTTGCATTGTTCAGATCCTGATATAATTGATCCATAAAGAATGGAGCAATCGGAGCAGATATTTTAGCAATTGTTTCCAGGCAGGTATATAAAGTCTGATATGCTGAAATTTTGTCTTCAGTATAGTCTCCTTTCCAGAAACGTCTTCTGCACAAACGTACATACCAGTTGGAAAGATTGTCATTAACAAAAGTATTGATTGCTCTTGCTACTTTTGTTGGTTCATAATCTTCATAGAAAGATTTAACTTCTTTTACCAAAAGATTAAGCTCGGACAAAATCCATCTGTCGATTTCCGGACGGTTTTCTACATCTGCCTCTTCATATCTAAATCCATCTACATTAGCATACAACGCAAAGAAAGAATAGGTATTGTATAGTGTCCCGAAGAATTTTCTTCTTACCTCATCTATTCCTTCCAGGTCAAACTTAAGATTCTCCCAAGGCATCGCATTGGAAATCATATACCAACGGGTAGCATCCGGTCCGTATGTTTCTAAGGTTTTGAAAGGATCAATCGCGTTTCCTAAACGCTTAGACATTTTTTGTCCGTTTTTATCTAATACCAGTCCGTTAGACATTACATTTTTATAGGCTACAGAATCGAAAACAGCTGTTCCGATTGCATGCAACGTATAGAACCATCCTCTTGTCTGATCTACACCTTCCGCAATAAAGTCAGCAGGGAAAGCTTTTCTTTCATCTATCAGCTCTTTATTCTCGAAAGGATAATGTAATTGCGCATATGGCATTGATCCTGAATCGAACCATACATCGATAAGGTCGGATTCTCTCTTCATTGGTTTTCCTGAAGCAGAAACCAGAATAATCTGATCTACAATATTCTTATGTAAATCTACTTTAGCATAGTTAGCTTCATCCATGTTACCAGCTTCAAAGCCTTCGTAAGGATTGGAAGTCATAAACCCGGCATCGATAGATTTCTGAATCTCCTGCATTAGTTCTTCAACCGAACCTATTGCCAGTTCTTCTCTTAGATCTTCTGTTCTCCATATTGGCAACGGAATACCCCAGTAACGTGAACGGGACAGGTTCCAGTCGTTTACATTTTCTAACCAGTTTGCAAAACGTCCTTCTCCTGTCGCTTTTGGTTTCCAGTTAATTTCTTTATTCAGGTTTACCAAACGGTCTTTTACAGCCGTCATTTTTACAAACCATGAATCCAGCGGATAATAAAGAACTGGTTTATCTGTTCTCCAGCAGTGTGGATAACTGTGTACATATTTTTCTACTTTGAAGGCTTTGTTTTCAGTCTTCAATAAAATTGCTAATTCAACATCCCAAGACTTTTCAGGAGCCTGGCCATTTTCATAGTATTCGTTCTTAATGTATTTACCTGCAAATAGTTCAGGAACATTTTCTCCATGGATAAAACGTCCTTGTAGATCTACCAACGGGATAAGGTTTCCGTTTTCATCCTTTACCAACATTGGCGGGATATCATTTTCCTTGGATACACGGGCATCATCCGCACCAAATGTAGGTGCTGTGTGCACTACCCCAGTTCCGTCTTCGGTAGTTACAAAGTCTCCGATAATTACACGGAATGCTTTTTCAGCATTTTCCTCTGGAGCAAACCATTGTACAAGCTGCTCATAATGTGTACCTGCCAGTTGTTCTCCGGTAAATTCTTTTAATATTCTGTAAGGAATAACTTTGCTTTCCGGTGTGTAATTAGCAAAATCTTCATCCGTTCCTTCTGCATATTTTTTACCAAAGTTCTTTTCTAAAAGAACTCTTGCCAATACTACATTGATTGGTTCAAATGTATACTGATTGAAAGTCTTAACAACTACATATTCGATATCTCTTCCAATTGTTAAAGCAGTATTCGAAGGTAATGTCCACGGTGTAGTTGTCCATGCAAGGATATCTACATTTCCATCTATATCGTTAAATAGATCTGAACTTTCTTTTTTAACTCTGAATTGTGCTACAATCGTTGTATCGGAAACATCACGGTAAGTCCCTGGCTGATTTAATTCGTGTGAAGAAAGCCCTGTTCCTGCTGCCGGTGAATATGGCTGTATTGTATATCCTTTATACAATAATTCTTTGTTGTAAAGCTGCTTCAATAGCCACCATACAGTTTCCATATATTTTGGCTCGTAGGTAATATAAGGGTTCTCCAAATCTACCCAATAGCCAATTTTTTCAGTAAGTTTATTCCATGCATCAGTATAACGCATTACCGCTTCGCGACAAGCTTTGTTATAGTCTTCAACACTAATTTTCTTACCAATATCTTCTTTAGTGATTCCTAATTCTTTTTCAACACCAAGTTCAATCGGAAGTCCATGGGTATCCCAGCCGGCTTTACGAAAAACCTGCTTACCATTCTGAGTCTGGAAACGGCAGAAAATATCCTTAATACTTCTGGCCATAACGTGGTGAATACCCGGCATCCCATTCGCAGATGGCGGACCTTCATAGAAAACATACTCAGGGCTGCCCTGGCGATTTTCTACACTTTTTTCGAAAGTATCGTTCTCTTCCCAGAATTTCAATACATTTTCGGCAGAACCGATAAGATCTAAGTTTTTATACTCGGTAAACTTCTTCATGTGACGTTAAAAAATATTTCTAGTCCTTTATAAATTAAGATTGCGAATATAAAAAAAATTGTCGAATTTCTCCTATATTAAGAAAGCTTAAATCTATTGAAATTTAAGCTTTTAAATATTAAGCATTCTTCTTTTTAGGAATAAGCAATAACACAGCTTGTTGCCTAAATAGAAAATTTGAATGATAAAGAAAAATTTGATTTTCAAAATAAATCCTAATTTTGCAAAAAATTTTCTATGTCGAAAAATCTCGTAATTGTGGAGTCCCCTGCGAAGGCTAAGACGATACAGAAGTATCTTGGTAATGATTTTGAAGTAACCTCTAGTATGGGACACATCCGTGATCTTCCTAAAAAGGGCATGGGTATTAACCTTGAAACATTTACTCCTGATTACGAAGTTTCTCCAGATAAGAAGAAGCTCGTTACAGAGCTTAAGTCTTTAGCCAAAAAAGCCGATATGGTATGGCTGGCTTCCGATGAAGACCGCGAGGGGGAAGCTATTGCATGGCATCTGGCGGAGGAATTAAAATTAAAAGAAGATAAAACTAAAAGAATTGTATTTCATGAGATTACTAAGAATGCAATTCTTAAAGCTATAGAGAATCCGAGAAAAATAGACAATAATCTTGTCAATGCCCAACAGGCGAGAAGAGTACTGGATAGAATTGTAGGTTTTGAAATGTCTCCTGTTCTATGGAAGAAAGTAAAACCAGGTCTTTCTGCAGGTCGTGTACAGTCAGTAGCAGTACGTCTTGTTGTTGAAAGAGAAAAAGAAATCCACGGATTCCAGTCTCAGGCGTCTTATAAAGTAGAAGGAACTTTCCTGAACGATGAGAAGAAAGAAATTTTAGCAAAACTAAAAAAGGACTTCTCTACAGAACAAGAAGCTGAATCTTTCCTTAACCAATGCAGTACTGCAGACTTCAAAGTTTTAAATGTAGAAAAAAAGCCGGGGCAGCGTTCCGCTTCAGCTCCGTTTACTACTTCTACTCTACAGCAGGAAGCTTCAAACAGATTAGGATATTCCGTAACTTCTACAATGCGTGTAGCACAGCGTCTATATGAAGAAGGTTATATTACCTATATGAGGACGGATAGCGTTAATCTTTCTCAGGAAGCTATTAATTCGGCAAAAGCAACTATTACAAAAGAATTCGGAGAAGAATATTCTGCACCGAGAAACTATACTACTAAGAATGCATCTGCTCAGGAAGCTCACGAGGCAATTCGTCCTACCGATTTTGGTGTAAAAACAGTAGGAGATGCACAGCTTAACAAATTATACCAGCTAATATATAAAAGAGCAATGGCAAGTCAGATGGCCAATGCTAAAATTGAGAAAACAGTAATTGAGATAGGAAACCAGAAACTTCCTCAACATTTTGAGGCAACTGGTGAAGTGATTATTTTTGATGGTTTCTTAAAAGTATATGGTATTACTAAAAATGAAGAGGAAGATGATGAGAACGACGATAAACTTCTGCCAAAGGTAAATGTTGGTGAGGCTCTTAAATACAAAAAAATCATTGCTACCGAGAAATACACAAAAGCTCCTGCAAGATTTACAGAAGCATCGCTGGTAAGAAAACTGGAAGAACTGGGAATCGGAAGACCTTCTACTTATGCTCCGACAATCCAGACGATCCAGAATCGTGAGTACGTGGACAAGAGAGAAATTATGGCTAAGGAACGTGAAATTGTTCAGCTTACTTTAACTTCTTCACTGAAAAAAGAAACACTTACAGAAAAGTATGGTGCTGATAAGAACAAATTTCTACCAACTGATATAGGTGTTGTTGTTAATGATTTTCTTGTTAATAACTTCAACGAAGTTCTTGATTACGGATTTACAGCTCGTGTTGAGGAAGCTTTCGATATTATTGCGGAAGGAAACAGAGCATGGAAAGATGTTATGACTGAATTCTATGGAAAATTCCACCCAAGAATTGCTGATGTAGAAGAAAACGCCGACAGAGCAAATGGTGACCGTGTACTGGGAGTAGATCCTAAAACGGGCAAAAATGTACATGCAAGAATCGGAAGATTTGGTGCTATGATACAAATCGGAGAAACAGATGATGAAGAGAAACCAATCTTTGCTTCTCTGATGCCGAATCAGAATATTACTACAATTACGTTTGAAGAAGCAATGGAGCTTTTCAAAATACCTTTTAATCTTAATGATTACGAAGGTAAAGAAGTTGTAGTGGGTGTTGGACGTTTTGGGCCTTATATCAAGTGGGGAGAAGCTTATATCAGCATTCCTAAAACTGAAGATCCGCTGTCTGTGGATAATGACAGAGCAATCGAGATTATAGAAGAAAAGAAGAGAGCCGATGCTCCTATCGCAACTTATAAAGGAGAGCCTGTAACTAAAGGAACCGGAAGATTCGGACCTTTCATAAAATATAAGGACATCTTTGTAAATGTTCCGAAGAAATATGATTTTAATAATCTTTCTCAAAGTGACATCAACGAACTAATTGATGCCAAACTGGAAAAAGAAGCTAACAGATATATTCAGCAATGGGAGGACCAGAAGGTTTCTCTTGAAAACGGAAGATGGGGACCTTTCATTCGTTTTGGAAAGAAAATGTTGAAAATCCCATTGAAAGGAAAAGGAGAAAAATATACTGCTGAAGATTTGCAGGATATTTCCTTCGATGAAGTAAAAAAATGGATTATTGCTCAGGACGAAACTGCTTTTAAAGAGAAACCGAAAGCCAAAAAAGCGCCTGCCAAGAAAGCTGCTGCTAAAAAACCTTCTAAAAAATAAGGTTAATAATGAATATTGAAGATCTTCTTATTCCTGCTCCTAATATTCCTGCTGAAAAGTGGCAATTAGGGGCAATGATAAAACCAGAAATCAAAGAAGGAGGTATTGCTCTTATTTTCTGTTCTGATGAAAGAGGCGCTGGAGGAACAGCAACTCCGAAAAACTTCACAGAGGTAAGAAAACAATTATACCAGCTGTCCCGACATGACTGGGAAGTTCCTATTGCAGATCTTGGAGATTTTATTTCCGGTAAAACGCCTGAAAACACTCATTTTGCATTACAGGAACTTCTCACATATTGTTTACGCAAGCATGTTCTTCCAATTGTTATAGGAGGTTCTAATGATATATCTTACTCAGTATTCTCAGCCATTAACCATATTTATAAAAATCTGACTTATGTACAGATTAATAATATGCTCAGCCTGGATCACTCTGATGAAACCTTAACAGAAAAGAATTTCCTGGCTAAGATTCTTAGCTCCGAAACTAATCCTGTAGGAAAATATCATCACCTTGGCTTCCAGAAGCATTCTAATGAATATGATGCTGTGAAGCTGATGAATGAAGTAAACTTTGATATCATCAGACTTGCAGAGATGATGAATTCTACAGAACCTATTGAACCATACTTCCGAAAAGCGGATCTGGTTACGATTAGTTGTAATGCTGTAGAAAGTATTGCTGAGCCTTTTTCAGTCCAGCCACAGGTTAACGGATTAAACAGAAGAGAGATTTGTGCCTATATGAAAGAAGCTGGTTTGTCTGAAAATCTTAAATCTATAGGTATCTTCAATTATCAGACATCTACTAAAAACTATCTGAACCAACAACTATTAGCTCAAATGATATGGTACCTTTTGGAGGGAATCAATATTCAGAGAAGCCATCCTAAAGAAAGAGAATACGAAACATTCTGGATTATGATCGGCGATCATGAGGTTGCTTTTAAACGCGACACGTTTAGTAATTTATGGTATTTTGGAAAGAGCCCAAATATTGCAGAATGCCTGCCTTGTGCAAAATCTGACTTTGAAAATGCGAAGGCCGGACATCTTAATAACAGGCTACTAAGATTTGAAGAATAGACCAAAGTTATATAAGGAAAATATGTTCTACTTGGAAAAAGCTTTTTTTCTAAAAATACGTTAATAATTGCTGAAAATTAATGGATTATTTAACTAAACATTATGAATATTCCTAATATAAATTTGTTTTATATTTGCACCATTGATATTATAAATAATTATTCTACGGAATAGTAAATAACAGAATGAAGCAACTACAATATTCTATTTTATCCTTTATCAGTTCTCTTACCGGAACGGGTAGAATTTTGCTGCCGCAATTTTCCGGTTATAATAGTCTAAAGTATTCTGTTATTCGCTCAATACAAAAGCCACAGGACTACCGCAATTAATGTTATGGAAGAATTGAAGTCGAAAATTGATATGACAAAACTGCCGAAACACGTTGCCATTATTATGGATGGTAATGGTCGTTGGGCTAAATCTCGTGGTGAGGAAAGGACTTATGGACACCGCAGTGCAATACAATCTGTACGCAATGCCATTAATGCCTGTAACGAAATTCACATCCCTTATTTAACGCTATATACCTTTTCCACAGAAAACTGGAACCGTCCGGAAGATGAAGTATCTACCCTGATGTCTCTTCTTTCTGAAACATTATTAAATGAAGCGGATGAGATATACACAAAAGGATTACGCCTGAAGGTAATTGGTGACGTTTCCAAAATGCCGGAAATGGTAAGAGAACAATTACAAAATGTAATGGATCTAACCGAAAACAACAAAGGCGGGACTTTGGTATTGGCATTAAACTATGGATCTCAGGATGAAATCCTTCATGCTGTAAAATCTATTGCCAAAGATGCGAAAGACGGAAAGATAAATCCCGAAGACATCAATAATCAATTATTCGAAAGCCATCTTTATACAAAGGATATGCCTCCTGTAGATCTTATGATAAGAACAAGCGGAGAAATTCGTATTAGTAATTTCCTGTTATGGCAGATTGCTTATGCAGAATTACAATTCCTGGATATTTTCTGGCCAGACTTTACCAAGGATGATTTCTTCAACTGTATTCTTAACTATCAGGATAAGGAGCGCAGATATGGAAAAACTAGTGAACAAATAGAAGCTGATAAAGCTTAGAGTATATATAAGAAAAGATACATTAAAAATGAAGTTTAGATCGTTACCGATATTCCTTTTCATTGCTTCTGCTCATTTTTATGGGCAGGTGACGCCTCCGCAAACAACGCAGAGCAGTGAAGCTGTCGCTCAAAATGAGGGCACTTATGTTCTGAAAGATATTGTAGTAGATGGTGTTAAAAAATACACACCTGAGCAAATTTTACGCTTTACAGGTCTTGTGAAAGGTGAATCTGTTGAAATTCCCGGACAAAGACTGAGTACAGCTATCAAAAAGCTTTGGGATAGCCAATATTTTTCTGAGGTTGAAGTATATGTGCAGAGCATTGAAGGACAAAATATTGTCTTAAAATTCTCTCTTCAGGATTTAAAGGAACTTGGTGAAGTAAAATTTACCGGAAAAGGGATCAAGAAATCTAAAAACGAAAAACTTATTAAGGATAATAACCTGAAGCCTGGTATGAAAATTACCGAGAATCTCGTTACTAACCTAAAACATAATGTACCTCAGCAATACATTACAAAAGGATTTCCGGATGCTAAGATCACCATTGAAGATAAAATCAATGCAAAGGATCCTGGGCTTATCGACTGGACCATTAATGTAGATAAAGGAAAACGTGTTAAGATAGACCGTATAGATTTTGAAGGAAACAACAGCGTTTCTTCATCTAAACTTCGTAAAAACGGTTTTAAAAATACGAAACAAAAGAGATTCCTTCTTGGTTTGCTTAAGCCTTCGAAATTTATCAAAGATAAATATGAAGAAGATAAGAAGACTCTTGTAGACTACTACAACTCTTTAGGATTTAGAGATATGAGAGTAGTGTCAGACTCTGTTTCGCGTAATACTAAAGGATACAACATCAAAGTAAAAGTAGATGAGGGTAAAAAATACTATATCGGAGATATTACATTCGTAGGAAATACAGTATTCTCTACTGAAGCTTTGACAAAACTTCTTGGTTACAAAAAAGGCGATATTTACGATTCCGTAGGTTTCAAGAAAAAAGTAGGTGAAGAAGGTGGTAAAGAAGATAACTCTGATATCGCTTCATCTTATATGGATAGTGGTTACCTTTTCTCTAATGTAAATGCAGTAGAGAAATCTATTAAGAACGATACCATCAGTATGGAAGTTCGTATTCACGAAGGTACAAAAGCAACGTGGAATCGTGTAACATGGGGCGGAAACGTTACTACACATGACCATGTTATCTTAAGATCATTAAGAACACGTCCTGGAGATCTATTCTCTAAGGCAAATATTAAAAGAACTTATTTCGATCTTGCAGGGATGTCTTACTTCGACCCTCAGCAAATCGGACAGGATATTAAGCCTAATGCAGTAGACAATACAGCAGATATTCATTGGACTGTAGTAGAGAAAGGATCTTCTCAGGTTCAGGTTCAGGCAGGTTATGGTGGTAACTCTTTCATCGGAACCTTAGGTCTTACTTTCAACAACTTCTCTTTGAAAAATTTCCTGAGATTGAAAGACTTCAGACCAGTCCCTCAGGGTGACGGACAAATCCTTTCATTACAGGCACAGGCAGGTCAGTACTTCCAGAACTATAGTATCTCCTTTACTGAACCTTGGTTATTTGGTACAAAGCCTACAGCATTATCAGTTGGTTTCAACTATTCCAGAGTTAAATATACAGACCAGTATGGTGCTGCTCAGAAGCTGAATATATTCTCTGCTAATGCAGGTCTAAACAGACTACTTCGTTGGCCGGATGACTACTTCTCTCTATACACTGGTTTATCATACCAGCGATATGAGTTTAACAATTATCCGTTCCAGTTTGGTACTGAAACGCTATACAACGGGGAAGCTAACAACTTTGCTGTTAACATAGGTATCTCCAGAAATGCGGCAGGTCCGGATCCATTCTTCAAAACTTCTGGTTCTGACTTTGAGATTTCAGCGAAGCTTACGCCTCCATATTCTTTATTCGCTAAAAAAGATTATAGCAATATGTCTGCTATTAGCAAGTACAGATGGTTGGAATTCTATAAAATTAAATTAAAAGCTGACTCTTATAACCAGATTATTGGTAAATTAGTACTTAGAAGTTCTATCGAAATGGGATTCCTGGATGGTTATAACAAGCAACTTGGAGCTCCACCATTCGAAAGATTCTATATGGGTGGTGTAGGATTATTTAACGGACGTTTCGACGGACGTGAGCTTATTCCACTTCGTGGTTATGAAGATGCATCTTCTACCGGAGGTACTAACCAGGATATTACACCATACGGAGGGGGTACAATCTATAACCGTATTAACTTCGAGTTAAGATACCCAATCTCTATGTCACAAACAGCGAAGATTTATGCATTAACCTTCCTGGAAGGAGGTAATACATGGCAAGGATGGGGAAGTTATAACCCATTCCAGTTGAAGAGATCTGCCGGTATAGGTATCAGAGTTTATATGGGAGCATTTGGTCTTATTGGATTTGACTTTGCTTACGGATTCGATAAAACAATCGGAGGAACTCAGCCAAACGGATGGAAGACTCACTTCTTAATGAACCAACAACTGTAAAACTATTTAGGTATAGTTTTTGATAAAAAACAAGGAATTAAATTAAAAACAAATTAAATTTTAGATTATACTATGAAAAGATTAAGCGTATTATTCGCAGCGGTATTAATGATGGTGTCTTTCACTGTTATCAAAGCTCAGAAATTAGCTCACGCTGATATTGCTGGAATTCTTACAGCAATGCCGGAAATGAAAAAGGCTAACGAACAACTTGAAGCTCTTGGAAAAATGAAGCAAGCTGAGCTTGGTAAATTACAACAAGCTTTCCAAGATAAAGTACAAGCATACCAAAAAGGAGGTAAGCAAGATGCAGCTAAAGAAGCTGAATTACAAAAAGAAGGAGACAACATTCAGAAAATGGGTCAGGCTGCACAAAAAGATGTTGCTGATAAGCAAGAAACTCTTTATGCACCAATCGATAAAAAACTTAACGACGCTATTGGCGCTGTAGCTAAAGCTAAAGGTTTAGAATATGTATTCGATGCTAACGGTCAAGGTTTAGTATACAAAGGAGGTTTAGATGTAACTGCTGATATTAAAAAGCAATTAGGAATTCAATAAGCTCTTAAAGTATCATAAATAAAACCACCCTTTGCGGTGGTTTTTTTATTTTTGTACCTGATAAAAATTTATGAAAGGAGAAACAACTACACAAACCAAAATACGCTTTAACGATTGCGACCCTATAGGCCATCTTAATAATGTAAAATATCTGGATTATATGCTTAACGCCCGTGAAGATCACGTGGTAGAAACTTATGGTTTCACTTATGAAGAGCATATCCGCCTTACAGGCTGTACATGGGTAGCCATCCAGAATCAGATTGCTTATTTAAAAGAAGTACGTCCTAATACACTTGTAAATATCAGCAGCAAAATTATAAAACTGGGAGAAAGAACTTCTGTAGTAGAAATTTTAATGAGAGATGAAAAAAATGAAGCTATACATGCTGTACTATGGACAACTGCTATTTATTTTAGCATGAAGGAAAGGAGATCTGTACCCCACTCTCCGGAACTAATGGAGTTTTTCAAAGACTTTTGGGTAGAAATTCCTGAACAGCACTTCGAACAAAGAACAGAATCTTTAAGAAAAGAAAATAAACAATGGAGAAAATCTTAGTAACAGGCGGGAACGGCCAGCTTGGAAACTGTCTGAAAAAATTAGAGGAACAATATTCTGATTATGAATTTTTATTCACCTCATCTTCTGAATTAGATATAACAAATGAGGATTCTGTAAAAAAAATCTTCGAAGATTTTCAGCCACAATATTGTATCAACGCTTCTGCATATACAGCTGTTGACCTTGCTGAAACCGAAAAAGAAAAAGCATATGCGGTTAATGCTTATGGTGTAGAAAACCTGGCAAAAGCATCAGCAGAGAACAATGCTATCTTTATACATGTATCAACGGATTACGTATTCGATGGTGTAACAAATCTTGCTTATACAGAAGACGACTTTACTGATCCTATCGGGGTGTATGGAAACTCCAAAAGAGAAGGTGAAATTCTGGCATTGGAAGCTAATCCCAATACCATCATCCTTCGTACTTCCTGGCTATATTCAGAGTTTAATAAAAACTTTGTAAAGACAATGCTTCATCTTTTTAATACTAAAGATGAATTAGGAATTGTCGCAGACCAATATGGGCAGCCAACTAATGCTGCGGATCTTGCGGAAGCTATTATGACCATCATTAGTTCTCCAAAAAAGATTTTTGGAATTTATCACTTCTCCAATTATGGTGAAACTACATGGTATGATTTTGCTTCTAAAATTGCAGAATTGTCAGGCTCTTCTATCCTATTAAAACCTTTGACTACTGCTGAATATCCGACGCCTGCAAAAAGACCGGAACGAAGTACAATGTGTTTAGACAAAATCGAACAGGATTATAAAATAATTCCGGAGTACTGGGAAAATAGCCTGGAAGAGTGTATTAATATTTTACAGAAATAATTATGAAACAATTTCTTTTTATATTTTCTCTCCTTTCTTTTACAGTTATAGGAGCACAATCAGTTACCATCTCTAAAATGGCTAACATTCATGAAAATAAAGACAAACATCTTTATAAAATTGAGGATGTCAGCAAGGCAGAATACCTGGGAGAAATTGAAATAGGTGGTTTTAGCAATGATGATGCACTGATGTTTAGTAATATCTATTCCAGAGCAAAGAAAATGGGGGCTAATGCATTCAAGCTAAGACCTATTGAAACTATAGACGGAAAACTGGAACCTTTTGATCCGAATCACTATTTCCTAAACGTTTATTACGTGCCTTCTGAATCGGCAGAAAAAGAAGAAAACAACATTGCTTTCCTTATTGGAAGCCCGACGGCTTCTCAAAAAATCGGAGTAAACAAAGAAAAAATCACGCTTCCGGAACGTTCTTTCAAAAAGATCAAATTAAATCCCGGGGAGATCTATACCATTTCCACATTAAAGTTCCTGGGGTCGTCTATAAAGCTTACTGCTTCGGATAATGAAAACACTAATTACTTTCAGGTCTCAGGTTTCAAAGTGAAGTCTAATCCATACGGACAAGCAGGAATTAACCTGAAATCCGGAGATATTATACGACTGGAAAAATCTTACGGGATGTTTCTTACCACTATCTATCAGGAAATAAAGTAGGAAATAAATTTTCTTATCGCACTAAAACCCTGTAAATTTGCACATCAAGAGATATAAATCTTAATTTATAATATAAATATATGAGAATTCTAACCGGAATACAAGCAACAGGAACGCCCCATTTGGGAAACCTTTTAGGAGCCATTATTCCTGCTATCGAATTGGCAAAAAAACCTGAAAATGATTCGTTATTTTTCATCGCCAATTTGCACACATTAACGCAGATAAAAGATGCAGCACAGCTAAGACAAAACACTTACGAGATTGCAGCTGCGTGGCTTGCTTGTGGTTTAGATACTGAGAAAACAATCTTTTACAGACAAAGTGATATTCCTGAAACATGTGAATTGACATGGTACCTGGATTGCTTTTTCCCTTTCCAGAGATTAACATTAGCTCACTCTTTTAAAGATAAAGCAGACAGACTTCAGGATGTAAATGCGGGGTTGTTCAACTACCCTATTCTGATGGCTGCAGACATATTATTATATGATGCTGAAGTTGTGCCGGTAGGTAAAGATCAGTTACAACATCTTGAAATTACAAGAGACGTTGCAGAGAAGTTCAACAGACAAATGGGAGAAGTATTTGTACTGCCTGGCGCAGAAATTCAGGAAAGCACTAAGTATGTTCCCGGAACCGATGGTCACAAAATGAGTAAGTCCAGAGGAAATATCATTAATATCTTCCTGCCAGAAAAAGAACTAAAAAAGCAGATTATGTCTATTGAATCGGATAGCAAAAGTCTTGAAGAACCAAAGGATCCTGAAACGGATAAGACATTTACAATCTATGCTCTTATCGCTACTCCGGAACAAACCGAAGCTTTACGCGAGAAATATCTTGCCGGAAACTTTGGATACGGACATGCAAAAACAGAACTTCTTAATCTAATTCTGGAACGTTTTGCAAAAGAAAGAGAACTTTTCAGTTACTATATGTCCCACCTGGATGAACTGGAAGAAAAGCTGCAACAAGGTGCTGCAAAAGCAAGAGTTATTGCCCGTACAACACTAGACAAAACAAGAAAAGCTTTAGGTTATTAACATACCTATGAAAAGAATAAAAAAACTCACAAGTTTGGCTTGTGAGTTTTTTTTATTTACCTGTTGAAGCTCTGTAAACTAATTCGGCATCCATCATAACAGTTCTGCTTAATGCTGAATTATCTTTTATGCGTTCCAGAATTAATCCCGCTGCCACCTCCCCCATTTCTGTCAGAGGCTGCTCTACACTGGTTAGCTGTGGATATACAATTGTCGCCAGTTCTGTTCCCGAAAAACTGGCAACAGCAACATCATCCGGAATCTTCATCCCCTGTTCCAGCAGATAGTTCATCGCTCCAATAGCCAATGTATCGGTAAAAGCAAAAATACTGTCAAATTCAATTTCTCTATCCAACAACTGTTTGGCAGCATTCCGTCCGTGCTCAAACATCATTCCCTCGGGTTTTATAAGTAGTTCCAGATCAAAAATATTGTACTTTGTCAGGATCCGTTTATAGCCGGAAATTCTTTCAGCAGCATTTCGTATAGTGTCTGGCCCAGTAATATGAACAATTCTTTTTCTCCCGGTATTTACCAAGTGTTCTGTCATCAAAGAAGCTTTAAGCTGGTCGTTTACCATTACTTTAGAAGCATCCAGAGAATTATCAGGAATCCTGTCAAAAAAGACCACAGGAGTTCCCCGCTCTATGATTTGTTGGTATATATCTTTATTATAATTTTCATGACACGGATTAATAATAATCCCATCCACATTAAACTCTTCCAGTAAAAGAAGATTTTTTCTTTCAATTAAAGGATTTTCATCCGACTGCGTAATAATTACTCTATAGCCCAACGGATATAAAATATTCTGAATACCACGAAGCACTTTTGAAGAAAAAGGGGTTGTCATCTCCGGAACAACAAAACCAATACTTTTAGATTGTCCATATCTAAGATTAAGTGCTGCAGGATTGGGCTTATATCCTAATTCCTGGGCTGCTGCCAATATCTTTTCCCTCGTTTCCGGATGAACGTTCTTATCATTCATTAAAGCTCTGGATATCGTGGATTTAGATATCGAAAGGTGTTTAGACAAATCTTTAATGGTGATACGTTTCATAAACTAGTGATTACATTTTAATCAAAAATAATAAAAACAATTATTCCCGGGAACGTTCCCTGAATTTTGGGAACGTTCCCATATACTTTTTTTAAGTACAAATGATTTAGCAACAAACTTATTGTCCTAAACTTGAGATGTTTAAGTTAAAAAAATCAATGTAATTATGAGAGTATCAGATTATTATTACAACCGAAAAACTATCCAAACGGGTATTTTACATATCGGCGTTGGAAACTTTCACCGTGCCCATCAGGCATTCTATACAAATCAGCTGCTAAAAGATGAAGATCAATATTCCTGGGGGATATGTGGTGCGTGCTTATTACCCTCGGATGAGAAAATTGTCACTAATTTAAAATCACAGGATCTGGAATATACTTTAACAGTATGTGGAAGAGATGGTAACGATGACGTTTATAAAATCGGAGCTATAAATGACCTCATCTGGACTGTAAAAGCGCCGCAGGATCTATTGAATAAAATAGCTGACAGCAGCACCAGAATTATTACACTAACAATTACTGAAGGTGGCTATAATCTGGATAAAGCGACAAACGAATTTATACTGAATAATGAAAGTATACAACATGACCTGAAGAACCCTGAATTTCCGACTACTGTTTTCGGTTTCATTGCCGAAGGTCTTCGTCTGCGAAAATCCAAAGGTAATGGAAGCATTACCATTCTCTCCTGTGACAACCTTCAACATAACGGCAATACTGCCCAAAATGCATTTTCCTCATTTATTGAAGTTCAGGATAGAGATTTGGCAGAATGGGTTCAGCAAAATGTAACATTCCCAAACAGTATGGTAGACAGAATAACACCTGTAACGACAATAGAAGATGTAAAAAGGCTAAACGAAAAAAGTGGTATCGCAGATAAGGCTCCGGTATATTGTGAAGATTTTACCCAATGGGTAATAGAAGACGATTTTATTGCCGGAAGACCTGCATGGGAAAGAGTTGGGGTTACTTTCACAAAAGATGTAACGGCTTACGAAAATATGAAGCTGAGTCTGCTAAATGCGTCTCATACCCTGCTATCCTATCCTTCATTTTTAGCCGGATACCGCAAAGTAGATGAAGCCATGCATGACAAAGATATTGTAAGCTTTATCCGCAGTTTTATGGATATTGATATTACTCCTCATGTTCCGGCTCCGGAAGGTGTAGATCTGGACGAATATAAACAAACTTTAATTGAAAGATTTGCCAATAGTTCTGTAAGTGACCAGATCAGCAGATTATGCTCTGATGGCATTTCAAAATTTCCGGTTTATATAATGCCTAACCTGATTAAGATGATTAATCATGAACAAAATCTTTCCAGAGTGGCATTCCTTATTGCTGCCTATCGACATTACCTGAAGTACAAAGTAGACGACAATGGTTTATCTTATGAGATTTCAGAACCCTGGATCACCCCGGAAGATGAGAAACTCATTTCCAGCGATAACATTCTTGACTTTTTGAATATTTCTGCATTCAAAAGTATCAACCTTGATACTGTAAGTACTTTCACTACACCCTATATATCCTTTGCAGAAAGAATCAAAAATGAAGGGATCAAACCTGTGCTACAATCCATTATTGTTCAACCTAAGATAAGCTCATAAAATTATGGAAACTAAACATCGTAATAGTCTATTGCCCTTTGCAATTATTACCTTCATTTATTTTATTGTAGGTTTTCTTACCACAGTAAACGAACAATTACAGGCCCCATTAAAATTCACATTCCTTGCAGAAGCCGGAAGCCTGAAAAATACTTTTACAACTCTCATTTCTTTCTTTTTCTTTCTGGGTTATCTGCTCAACGGTACTCTGGGGAGTAAATGGGTTAATGCTTATGGTTATAAAAATACCATTCTTAGAGGTTTACTATTTATGATGTCTGGTTTATGTATGTATCTCTGTTCTTCATGGTTTGGTTATCAGTATCCACACCTTGCAATACATTTTGGTAATGCTGCATTGCCTTATGGTTTTATAATTTTTGTTATTGGCTCCTATCTTATGGGAACTTCAGCTGCCATTATACAGGTTGTTGTCAATCCTTATGCTGCAGCTTATGAGCTTCCGGGAACGCAACCTGTACAGCGTTTAAATATTTTAACTGCTATCAATTCCATTGGTACTACTTCAGCGCCATTTTTTGTAACAGTTGTTATGTTCAGCGGTGTGTCCATTGCAAATATCGAGATCCGGCAGCTAATACTACCTTTAGTAATATTAATAACATCGGTCTTTATTGTAACTTTAATTACTAAGAAGCTTCATCTTCCGGATATTGCCAATACACGTGCCTTAACTGGTGAAAAGCTGGAAAGGAGTATATGGTCTTTCAGACATTTTGTATTAGGTGTATTGGCTATATTCTTTTATGTAGGAACAGAAGTAGCCATTGGAGCAAATATCAATCTGCATGCATTCGAACTTGCTGAATCCGGACATCCAATGACATTTTTTGGTAAAAGTGATATTATTATCGGCGGAATGGACTTGGGGATACATGCTTTACTATCTACACTGTACTGGGGTGGCTTTTTAGTTGGCAGGGCTATTTCCAGCTTCTTCAGTAAAATTTCTGCAAAAACACAACTTACCATAACAACCGTATTGGCTACTATACTGGCTATCATCTCTATGCTTACTCAGAATCTGTGGTATCTGGTAGCTATTGGTCTGTTACATTCCACAATGTGGAGCTGTATCTTCTCTCTTGCAATAAAAGGTTTAGGAAAATACACATCAAAAGCTTCTGGCGTATTCATATCTGCTGTTTTCGGGGGTGCTGTATTTACCTTAATACAAGGAGATCTGGCTGATATATTTGGCTCATGGAGATGGACATGGAGCCTGACTGTTATATGTGAGCTACTTATGCTTTCCTATGCGCTTTTCGGTTCTCGTATAAGACCCAAAGATATTATTCAGTAAAACTAAAGCCAGACACACTTATGTATAAATTTAAATTAATGATCATTTTTTCAATGATCACAGGAAGCATATTATTTTATGGACAGGAAATACACTCCGCATTACAACTTCGTAATAACCACTTGTGGAGAGGTATAGAAGTAGCCTCTGGTCTCGTATATACTGGAGACATCCATTTGGATTATAAGAATTTTTATGGGGGATTCTGGGCAGGCGGAACAGCGAATGGCGATTACAAAGAATTCAACAACTATATCGGATTCAAAAATAAACATCTGACACTGGAGCTATGGGATATTTATAATTTCTCTCCTAACGCGACCTACAATAACAAAGAGTTTTTTAATTACAATGCCAGGGAGACCGGGCGCTTCATGGATTTCAGATCTTATTATACCATCAGTGACCGTATACCACTGATCTTAAGCTGGAATACTGTAATCTCTGGCAGAGACAGAAATAAAGAGAACACACACAATAAGTATTCTACTTTTGTCTTTGCAGAATATCCGGTATACAAAAAGGATGATTTGGAAGTACGTGGGAGACTTGGTTACAGCTTTGCACTAAACAATCCCGGAGAACAGAACAACTTCTTTTCGAAGAGGGCAGACTTCAACGAAATCAGCCTTATGATATCGAAACCACTGTCAATAGGCAATTACAAGATCCCGCTGGGATTATGGGGAATGTGGAATCCAGTAGATAATCGCGCGCTTCTACAATTTTCAGCTCAGGTATATTCATTCTAACAACACTCTTATAAAAAAGAATATGTTATTTTTAATAAAAATATCATTCACAACCGAATAGGCTATTAAATAATTACAATGAAAGAAAACAAAATAAAAATTGCCTGCTATGGCGAAGTATTATGGGATATATTTCCGGGAGGGCAGCGAAGAGCCGGAGGAGCTCCGTTTAATGTCGCTTACCACCTTTCCGGAATGGGTGTAGATGCTCATATGATTAGCAGCGTTGGTAGTGATGACTTAGGAAGTGAATTACTGGAAAAAATCCAAAACTGGAACATTCCTATTAATGGGATTCAGATTAATAACCAATACCCTACCAGTACAGTCGTAGCTACTATAGATGAGAATAATGATGCCCATTATGATATCATTCAGCATGTAGCCTGGGATTATATTGAAACCAGACCTGCAGATCTAAGCCTTCTAACAGAAACTGATGCATTGGTATTCGGAACATTGGCCGCCAGAAGTGAAAAATCAAAGAATACATTATTCGAGTTAACAGAAGCCAGTGATTATAATGTGTTTGATATTAACCTGCGTCCTCCTTATTACGATATACATTTGATTAAAGACTTGTTGCACAGAACTCAGCTGGCAAAATTCAACAAAGCAGAGCTTCGTATGATGCTGGATTTTATGGGTAAAGATTACATTACCGAAAAAGACAGTATACAATACCTTCAGGATGTATTTGGTATGAAGGAAATAATTATTTCTAAAGGCAGCAAAGGAGCATTATATGCCAATGAAGATAATTTCTATTTGTATCCAACAGTGTCTGTTGAAGTAAAAGATACCGTAGGCAGTGGAGACTCTTTTCTTGCAGGCTTTTTGTCCAAACGTTTAGAAATAGGTACTTCTGCTCATCAGATTATGCATCAGGCAGTTGCATTGGGAGCTTTTATTACGGCACAGGAAGGCGCCTGCCCGGAATATTCATTAGGTGAGTTTACAGAATTCAGAGACCAACATCAGGTTTCTGCGCTTCCTCTGTAAATTTCTGACGAGGATCGTTCATACTTTATAAAAGAAATTAAAGAAAAACGTCATAGGCTTTGGAAGCCTATGACGTTTCTATATTAAAGCAATATTTAATTTCTAGAGAAAGGATAATAACCTTATTTTTCAAAAATTGAAGTATACACTCCGATTACAGAAAACTTTTTATATCCAAAAGATGTTTTACAGATTTCAGTTTTTCTTCTTGCTTATCTTCTTTCAAAGCATCGAAGAAAATGACATCCATACCAAATCCCTGTGAGCCTTTTACGTCAGCAATCCAATCATCTCCTATCAGAATACTTTCTTCTTTTTGAGCGTTCGCTTTTCCCAATGCATACTCAAATATTTTTGGATTTGGCTTTCTTACCCCCACATCATCTGCACTTGTTATGGTTTCAAAATAAGGAGTAAGCCCCGATCCTTTTATTTTACGGTGAGTAACATCGTAGAAGCCATTCGAAATAATATGGATATTGTAATTTTTATCTTTAAGATAATCTAATACTTCTTTTGTTCCGTCTACAAGTTCGTTGTAACCAACAATTTCATCCAGGAAATTTACTTCAAAATGCTCAGCCAATTCCGTATTGTCTACACCAAAGAACAGGAAAGTATCGTAGAAACGATGTTGTCTTAGGTATTCTTTATCAATCTCACCATCTCTTATCTGTTCCCATAATCTCTCATTAATTTCATCGTATTTATGATGAAATTCTTCAAAGTCTATTCTATAAAGACTATTTATTTCTTTACGGTTGAAAAGGTCCTTAAGTGTTAAGTATGCATTCTTGCGGTGGTCCCACAAAGTATTATCAAGGTCAAAAAAAATGTGTCTAAATTTCATATTGTAAAATTCAGACACAAATTTAAAGAAAATTGCTAGTTAGTTTTTAGAAAATACAACCTTTATAGTACGTGTATTTACTACTTTAATATTTTTGGAATAGCTTAACAGAAAATCTATTGTAGACTTTCTTGGCTTTAATTTAGCCATTCCTAAAGAGTCGAGTTGTTTCATAGAAAATCGTTTCGTTGTTATATCTATATAACGCAACGATTTCCAATTTATTATTTCGTAAGAATAATTTGATGTTCATCTGCCATTTTCCGCAGATTAATAAGAGCATAACGAACTCTTCCCAAGGTCGTATTAATACTGGAATTGGTATGCTCGGCAATTTCTTTAAAACTTAATTCTTTAAAGAAGCGGAGTTCCAATACCTCTCTTTGATTTTCCGGCAGACATTCTATCATTTTATACAAATCATCATTAATCTGGATCTGGATAAGTTTATCTTCTATATTTGCATCAGGTTCTTTTATAATATCGAAAATAGAAAACTCATCATTATCATAAGTAGATTCGGATATTTTGAAGTTCTTTGCTTTTACCCGGTAATGATCTATAACCAGATTATGAGCAATACGCTTAGCCCATAATGAGAATTTACCTTCATCTTTATAGCGCCCTTCTTTCAGGGTAATAATAATTTTCATGAACGTATCCTGAAAAATATCATTGGCAAGGTCTTCGTCCCCTAATTTGTAAAAAATAAAAGTGAAAATTTCGCGCTGATGGCGCTTTAAGAGGATTTCCAAAGCAGCTTCATTTCCTTTTTGAAAATCAGCAATAAGTTTACTATCTGGCAGTGTCTTCATTATTCATTTACTTTAAAATGCCGAGAAGCAGTAGCAAAATTAATTTGCCATCTCTTCGACTCATTGTTTTAAAGTAAATGTTCTGCTTATAGTAATATTATTTGTCTGTTTGAACTGCTAAATTATAAAATTATTTAATAACACCAACTTTTAATAAAAGAAATCGTGCTATTTTTTAGATAAAGCTACTAAAGGAATATTAAAAGTCAGATTAAAATTAAAGCCTTTCAACTGTTTCCCGTTTAAAGTAGCATCTCCATAATTAAAGGCATAACCTCCGGTAAGATCTATAATCCCGAAAAGGCTAAATCCTGCTTTTGGTGCAATGTATTTGTTCGTACTCTCCGCACCAAGAAGAAAATACCACGAGTGAAAAATATCTACGTTCTTTTCGAAGTTTAGTAAAATATCTGCCTGTACTTTTGGCATAACAGCAAACTTACCATTAGTCTCCCCCATCATTGCGGCTGCACCAACTCTGAAAAGAGTATCGTCGTTGGTTAAAAATAATAGACGCCCGCCTACTTCTCCAAAACTTTGATTCTGATAAACATATCCGGCATGTACCATTGGGTGTACTGTTAGCTGAGCTTTTGCTGCTACTGAAAGTAGCAGCAAAAACGCAGGTAATATTTTAAAAAAAATCTTCATGACTATTTGTTCATGGACATTAAGAACTCTTCATTATTTACGGTAGACTGCATGTGTTTTTTTACAAACTCCATTGCTTCTACAGGATTCATATCGGCAAGGTACTTACGCATAATCCACATTCTTTGCTGAGTTACTTCGTCGAGTAACAGATCATCTCTACGTGTACTGGAAGAAATAAGGTCTACAGCAGGATAAATACGCTTGTTAGCAATTTTTCTGTCTAGTTGAAGTTCCATGTTACCTGTTCCTTTGAATTCTTCAAAGATCACCTCGTCCATTTTAGAACCTGTATCAATTAGTGCAGTTGCAATAATAGTTAAAGAACCACCACCTTCAATTTTTCTCGCTGCACCAAAGAATCTCTTTGGCTTGTGCAACGCATTAGCATCCACACCACCAGAAAGTATTTTTCCGGATGCAGGAGTTACGGTGTTGTAAGCTCTGGCTAAACGTGTAATTGAATCCAGAAGGATTACTACATCGTGCCCACATTCTACAAGTCTCTGAGCTTTAGACAATACCAGATTGGCAACTTTTACGTGCTTGTCAGCAGCTTCATCGAATGTAGATGCAATAACTTCCGCATTTACACTTCTCTGCATATCGGTAACCTCCTCCGGTCTTTCGTCGATCAATAAGACCATCATATAAGCTTCCGGGTGATTTGCTGAAATACTATTGGCAATATCCTTCAACAACATTGTTTTACCAGTCTTGGGCTGTGCTACGATCATCGCACGCTGACCTTTACCAATTGGTGCAAAAAGGTCTACAATTCTTGTTGATAGTGTTGCATTTTTTCCTGCCAGGTTAAATTTCTCCTGTGGGAAAAGTGGCGTTAAAAATTCGAAAGCGACTCTGTCCTTAATATAAGCAAGGTCTCTTCCGTTAACTTCTGTAGGGCGTTGTAAAGAGAAATACTTCTCTCCTTCTTTAGGCAAACGAACAATACCTTTTACGGTATCACCAGTTTTTAATCCATAGTTCTTAATCTGACTTGTAGATACATATACATCATCCGGAGACGAAATATAACTAAAGTCTGAAGATCTAAGGAATCCATAATTATCTGGTAAAATTTCCAGAACACCTTCTACAGTTACAATACCATCGAAGCTATATTCCTTCTTCTGAGGTTCAGAATGTTTTGCATCGCCATTATTTCTGTTTTGATTATGGTGATGTTGTCTGTTCTGATTATTGTTGTTATTGTTCTGGTTGTTATTTTTTTGCTGAGGAACAGCTTGTGTTTCTTTTTTGGCCGGTGCCACAACTTCAACAGGTTCTGAAGCTTCCGGAGCAGTTTCTTCCGGTGTTGTTTTTGCCTCTACAGGCGGTGGAGTTTTTGTAACTCTTCTTCTTTGCTTTTTTTCTGGCTGACTAGTTTCCTCGGTAACTTTGGCAGCTTCCTCTACAGGAACTTCAGCTTTAGTAGTAGTAGTCTCAGCCTTCTTTCTGACTTCCTTTACAGGCGTTTCAGGCTTAGCCGGTTCTGGAGTTTTTACAACTTCAGCTTTGGCAGCAGGCTTCCTTCCTCTTTTCTTAGGTTGTGCAGCTTCTTCATTTCCGGCATCATTTCCTTTATCCTGTGGTCCGAGGTAATCCTTAATCGTTTGAGGGTTAGATGCCTGAAAATCCAATATAGCGTAAATTTTTTCGTTAATATCGGAAGTTTTCTTCACACCAATACCTAAATCTTTTGAGATTTTCGTCAATTCGGTATCCGATTTTGACTTTAGACTTTCAATGTCAAACATATGAAATTAATAATGTATGTAAGGTATAAAATTGTAATTTAAAATCTTTATGAGAGTGAACCTATCAGATTGATAATGTCCATTTTGCGATTCTGTGTAATGCAAATCTACACATTTTTTATAAAAACCAAAAAAATATTATTACTTTTGCATAAATTAATTGCATAGATGCTTCAAAGAATACAAACTATCTGGATGTTTCTTGCTGTATTAGCCGCTGTTTTTTTATTTTATACAGGGCAGGATGTAGACGTATTAGGAACAACTCCTGTTATAACTATTGCAACAGTCATATTGATATTAATCTCTTTGCTAAGCATTTTCAGTTATAAAAACAGAAAAAGACAAATATTGCTGAATAATATCAGCATTTTTATAAACGCCTTGTTGATCGGCTTATTGGCTTACTGGCTACTAAACTTACCCGGAGGAATTAGTTTTCCTGAGAAGGGTATTGAGTTAACATTTCCGCTCATCGCAATTGTAGGTTTGATTATAGCAAACATCTACATTAAAAAAGATGAGAAACTTGTAAAATCTGTAGACAGATTCCGGTAGACTTACAACGATTTTTTTGAGTGAGAACCGTCCTGAGAGGGACGGTTTTTTCATGTATGCTGTATAGTAAATGTAAATGCACTACATTTGTAGCTTAATCTAAAAATTGATGAACTTATACTTTAGGATTCTAAAATTTGCTAAACCACACCAAAAATATATTTACGGGAGTTTATTTTTCAATATTTTATACTCTCTGCTTCAAATAGCATCCATCGGAACACTCTTACCTGTACTGGGAATACTCTTCGGCACAGAGAAGCAGGAAATAAAAGGAGATGGTTTTTCTGACAACCTTAAAAGAACGCTTTACACTTTTATTAATAGTGAAATAGAAAAGCATGGCAGTTTAAATGTATTGCTTTGGCTTTGTATTATTACCGGTATTGCTTTCTTCCTGAGAAACATTGTCCGCTATCTTGGAGCTTATCTTCTGATCTTCTATCGCGTTGGAGTAACAAAAGATCTTAGAGGATCTATGTACAGAAAGATTCTTACGCTTCCTGTATCTTTCTTCTCGGAGCAGAGAAAAGGAGATCTTATGTCCAGAATGTCTAATGATGTTGGCGAAGTAGAAAATAATATTCTGGGAAGCCTTGTAGACCTTGTAAACTCACCGTTTATGCTTATTGGTACATTGGCTTCTTTATTCTTTTTGAATCCACAATTAACACTTTTCAGTTTATTGGTATTGCCAGTAATGGGAACATTAATTTCTCTTATAGGGAAAAGCCTGAAAAAGGATTCTCATAAAGCACAAAATGAATTGGGGAATGTTTTCTCCATCGTAGACGAAACATTGAAGTCAGCAAAGATTATCAAAATTTTCAATGCCGATAAGTTACTGGATAATCGTTTCACTGGTTCTATGACCAAATGGATTAACCACTCTATCAGCCTTGGAAGAAAAAGAGAGTTGGCCTCTCCTATGAGTGAATTCTTAGGAGCTATTACTTTCCTTATTATTACATGGTACGGAGGTTATCAGATTCTGGTAAATAAGAATATGCAGCCACAGGACTTTTTAGTTTTCCTGGGTATGTTCTTTCAGATCTTACCTCCTGCAAAAAGTTTAGCAACATCTATATCCAATATTCAAAAAGGTGAAGCTTCGCTTGTAAGAGTAATGGATATCTTAGATGCCGACGTTAAAGTCGACGAAATCGAGAATCCTATTCCGGTTTCTGAGCTGAAAGATCGTATTGAGTTCAAAAACGTAGGTTTCTATTATAACAAGGAAAACCTGATTCTGAAAAACTTTAATCTTAGTATCCCAAAAGGTAGTACTGTTGCCCTGGTAGGACAAAGTGGTAGTGGAAAGACAACAATAGCCAACCTTCTGGCTCGTTTCTATGATGTAACTGAAGGCGCTATAACAGTAGACGGCAACAATATTAAAGACTTAAAATTAAAGGAATACCGCGCTATTCTGGGTATGGTAACACAGGAATCAGTATTATTCAATGATACCATTTATAATAATATTGCCATGGGTAAAGAAAATGCTACTCGTGAGGAAATTATTGAAGCGGCAAAAATTGCTAATGCACATCAGTTTATAGAAAGTCTTCCCGACGGCTACGAAACCAATATCGGAGACGACGGTAATAAACTATCCGGCGGTCAGAAACAAAGAGTATCAATAGCCCGTGCTGTATTGAAGAATCCACCAATTATGATTCTGGATGAAGCTACATCAGCTCTGGATACAGAGTCTGAACGTTTTGTACAGGACGCTTTGGAAAAAATGATGGAAAACAGAACCTCTCTTGTGATTGCTCACAGGCTATCGACAATCCAGAAAGCAGACTGGATCGTTGTAATGGAACGGGGTGTTATTGTTGAACAGGGTACCCATCATGATCTGATAGATAATAATAGCGTATATCGCAAGTTAGTAGATCTTCAGAACTTTGATTAATCAAAGTCTGACAAAAAACTAAAAATATTTTATAAGGCACAAAAGAAATTTCTTTTGTGCCTTTATATTTAACATAAGTTGTTATCTCTTAAATCCAGGATGTTTTCATTTCATTCTGGTCCAGCATTTTATGTACAGGACATTTGTCTGCTATTTCCAGAAGCTTATCTTTCTGTTCTTCACTAAGCTCAACATTTGTTGACAAGCTTATTCTGAAAGTGCTTTCTCCTTTTGTGTTTACTATCCTCTTAGCTTCTACATACAGATCACCAAGTTCCCATTGTTTACGGTCTGCATACATCTTTAATGTAATTGCCGTACATGAAGCCAGTGCTGCATCTAAAAGTTCTGTTGGTTTTGGGCCAAGATTCTGCCCTCCGACATTCTTAGGTTCATCTACATGAACTCTGTAAGAATCCAATTCAACATCTGTATAATAGTTCTGTTGTGAAATTAATGCTTTTGCCATGAGTTAAAAATACAACAAAAAAACAGGTCCTGAAAACGGGACCTGTTTTTTTATTATTCTAATCTTGCTAACGAAGATTTATTTATTTTCTGTAGGAAGCTTTGCAATAACGTCTATACCTCCTTTTGTAATATCTCCTATCTTACAGATCACTTCTGTGTCCAAAGGCAGGAAAACGTCCATTCTGGAACCGAATTTAATAAAACCATATTCATGCCCGGCTTTTGCAGAATCTCCGATTTCCGGATAGAATACGATACGTCTAGCCACATATCCTGCAATTTGTCTGAACACAACATTGGCACCTGTTAAAGTTTTAACTGCCATAGTTGTTCTTTCATTAAGCTCAGAGGATTTCTCATGCCATGCCACAAGATATTTACCTTTATGGTATTTTTTATATGTTACTTCCCCTGTAACCGGATAACGGCAAACGTGTACATTAAGCGGTGACATAAAGATAGAAATCTGCAGACATTCCTGCTGAAGAACTTCTCCTTCGAAAACCTTCTTTATCATTACTACTTTACCATCTACCGGAGCAATAACGTTATCCACCTGATCCAGAATATTTCTTTCAGGATTTCTGAAGAACCACATTACAAAACCATACAATACCAGTAATGGTATAATAATAAGCAATGACCACATCTCCAGAAAGTAGATACTAACTCCTGAAATAATAATAATGGCTAATAAAACCGTAAGTAAAGTACCTTTACCTTCTTTGTGAAATTTCATCTAAAACCTTGTTAAAATCATAAAATAAACATAAACGACAGGAGCGCAAAGTATAAAGCTGTCCAGCCTGTCCAATACACCTCCGTGCCCCGGGATTATATTCCCCGAATCTTTTACATTGAAAGTTCTTTTGAGCTGTGACTCTACCAAATCTCCCAACGGTGCAAAGATAGCAACTAAAAGTCCAACCACCATCCAGTTTCCTTTCATTTCAGGGAATTTATATTCAATAAAATAGCCTAAAATCACTGTACATACAACACCACCGGCAAAACCTTCCCATGTTTTTTTAGGGCTGATCGTTGGCGCCATTTTATGCTTACCAAACAATCTACCGGCAAAATATGCAAAAGAATCGCTACTCCAGATCAGGACAAACAGCATAAAAGCCTCCCAGCTGAAGTGGGTATCATAAGGTAAAAAATCTGGTAACCCAAGTGCAAAGCCAAAAGGAATTGTTACATACAGGATGGTAAAGATCATTTTACCATTATCGTTTTTAATTTCCTGCGGAAACTTGAAAATAGTAATCATGGCCAATGCCATAAGTATAATACCAAAAATATCCATCATGTTAATTCCTAAATAGAAATACTGATAGAAAAATTTATAAGAAAATCTGTAATAGATGTATCCGCCAAGAATAACGGTTATAAGAATCCATAACCAGGATTTTAATTTTGTAATCTTCACACATTCATAAACGCCAACGACTACAAAAAAAGTCATCAATCCGTAATACAGATAAGACTGATTAACAGATACTGAAAATGTTTTTAAAATAAGTGTGGAGCCGTAATGGGTTGTACACAGAAAAATAACCAATCCGTATATCAGTCCTGAAATAAGACGCTGTATGAGATTTTTATCCAAAATGATGCCTTTTAATCTTCCAGCAAAAGTAAGAAAAGTTTAGTATTATCCGGGTTAGGAGAATCTAATTTGGAAATATTTCCACTAATTGATGTAAGATTTTTCAGGGTTCCTCTGCGCTTAACTTTCATCATAGCGTCGTTGAGGTTAGCAACAATCTGAGAGACGTTTGCTATAATAATGATCTTCTCGGGTAATGAAGATGAAGGAAAATGTCTGATATTGTTATAAGACAACATGATTCTGCCATCGAAAGCGATAAGATATTCGCATGAAATAAAGGCAGTATCGTTTATAAGTTCCAGACTTTCGGTGTAAGGAACTTTTACAACATCCAGGAAGTTTTGTAAATCTTCGTCGCAGCAGAAAACAGATTTTACCTGTTCAAGTTTGAGTATACTATTCAAAGCTTGAAGAGCCTCTGCCTCGTCCGCACAATAGTTAAAATAACCTCCTGAATGTGTAAAAAGTTGAGCAAATTTATAGTCGAGATCAGCATTTTTCAGTTGATCCCCCAGACGAACAGAAGTTATTTCCTCCTCCTCGTCTTTATTAAACAGTTTATTAACAATTTTTTTAAAAATGCTCAATCTGAATATTTTTAATTAGCCTAACAAAAATAAAAATTATTTTTAATTAAAGCTCTTTTGCTTCCTCATTTATTGGGCTAACAGTATCATTCTCTGTCGTCGCAGAGAGTGGTTGCTCTGTTAACTCCGGATCCCAGGCTCTTTTTCCAAAGATTTCCTCCAGATCTTCTCTAAAAATAACTTCCTTATCTAATAACTTAGACGCTAAAGCATCCAATTTATTGCGATGAGTTGAAAGAATTTCTACAGCTCTCTGATACTGAGACTCTACAATTTTGGAAATTTCCTTATCAATAAGCTTCGCAGTTTCTTCTGAATATGGTTTTCCAAAAGAGTATTCCTGCTGACCTGAGCTGTCATAATAAGACAGGTTACCTACAGCATCACTTAGCCCATAGATTGTTACCATTGCCTGTGCCTGCTTAGTTACTCTTTCCAAATCAGAAAGGGCCCCTGTAGAGATATTTCCGAATACAACCTGCTCTGCAGCTCTACCACCTAATGTTGCACACATTTCGTCCAACATTTGTTCAGTTGTAGTAAGTTGTCTTTCTTCCGGAAGATACCATGCTGCTCCAAGAGAACGTCCTCTTGGTACAATTGTAACCTTTAGCAAAGGTGCTGCATGCTCTACCAACCAACTTACAGTAGCGTGACCTGCTTCGTGGAAAGCAACTCTACGTTTTTCAGATGGTTTGATCGCTTTATTTTTCTTTTCAAGACCACCAATAATTCTGTCAACAGCATCCAGGAAGTCTTGTTTATTTACAGATTCATGTCCGTTTCTAGCCGCGATAAGAGCTGCTTCGTTACAAACATTGGCAATATCCGCTCCACTGAATCCAGGTGTTTGCTTCGCAAGGAAGTCAACATCTACAGAAGAATCCAGTTTAATTTTCTTAAGGTGAACATTAAAGATTTGCTTACGCTCGTGCAATTCAGGAAGATCCACATAAATAGATCTGTCAAAACGTCCTGCACGCATTAATGCTTTATCCAGGATATCTGCACGGTTAGTTGCGGCCATTACAATAACGTTGGTATCTGTTCCGAAACCATCCATTTCTGTCAACAACTGGTTTAGTGTATTTTCTCTTTCGTCGTTACCACCTGTAATATTTCCACGACCTCTGGCTCTACCAATAGCGTCGATCTCATCGATAAATATAATCGCCGGAGATTTCGCTTTTGCCTGTGCAAAAAGGTCACGTACTCTGGATGCTCCTACTCCTACAAACATTTCCACAAAATCGGAACCTGAAAGTGAGAAGAAAGGAACTTTTGCTTCACCAGCTACAGCTTTTGCCAATAAGGTTTTACCTGTTCCCGGAGGGCCTACTAAAAGAACACCTTTTGGTATCTTACCACCTAACTTAGTGTATTTATCAGAGTTTTTCAGAAAGTCTACAACTTCCTGCACTTCTTCCTTGGCACCTTCTAAGCCAGCAACATCTTTGAAGCTAACATTTACTTTTTCTTTTTCATCAAAAAGTTTCGCTCTCGATTTCCCAATGTTAAAGATTTGGCCACCAGCTCCACCTGAGCCACCAGCTATCTTTCTGAAGAAGATATAATAGAACAGAATCATAATACCTACCCACACCAGAATATTCATAAGGAAACTGCTCCATGGAGAACTTTCCGTATCGAACGTAAGTTTGGATTTGATATTTGAATCTTTATCTGTGATAGCGTTATAGCGTTCCTGAAAATACTTCAGGTCACCAATATTTACAGTAAAATCCGGGTTTTCTTTCATGAATCCCATCATTGGCGACGGAGTCGTTTTCTTCTTAGCCAATGCAGGATCATTTTTAGCTTCAGGTGTTAAAAAAACCTGAGCAACGTCTGTATCCTTTAATACGACAACATTTTTGATTTTATTTTGGCTCAATAATGCATAAAAACTTTTCTCGTCTAGTTTTCTGGTGTCCGATGAAGACATTAAACCAGGAAGGAAAAGCATAAGCAATACTGCTGCAAAGATTAAATAAAACCAATTAAATCCTTTACTTTTCATTACTTCTTTTAAATAATTAGGAGAGCGTTCTCTCTGTTAAGATTCTATTTTTGTGACTTTGGCATCTCCCCAAAGGCTTTCAATATCGTAATATTCACGAATATGTCTTTGGAAGATATGCACAACAACCGATACATAGTCTACTAATACCCACAATGAGTTTTCAGCACCTTCCACATGCCATGGACGATCCTGTAGTTCATTTCTTACTTTCTTTTCTACATTTCCTGCGATTGCTGAAACCTGTGTATTAGAATTGGCACTACATATAATAAATGTATCGGCAACTGTATTTTCAATATGCGAGAGATCAAGAACTTGGATATCCTCACCTTTAGTATCCTGAATCGCTTCTAGTATTTTGTCTATTAGTTGCTGTTTTTCTGTATTTTTACTCATTCAAAAAATTGTAATATTTGCAAAGTTACTTTTTTTTATCTCAAATCCTCTTTAATTAGCTTTAAAAAATGAACAGCCTGCTTTACCTTCCAAGTGTTGGATCCACAAACGATATCGTTTCTGAACTTGCAAATCCAAACGCTACAGGAATATCCTCAGTATATACATTCGACCAGACCAAAGGACGTGGACAATATGGCAACACCTGGAAAATCCCAAAAGATAAGAACGTGGCTTATTCTTTTATCTTACCAACAAAGCTAGTGAGATTGTCTCCAAATCTATTCAACTTCTATACCGCTTTGTTACTTCGTGACTTTATTGTCAAAATTACCGATAAAGAGGCAAAAGTAAAGTGGCCCAACGATATAATTCTGCAAAATAAAAAAATTGTGGGAATTCTCATAGAGAAAATTACTGTGGAACATGTTGATTATTATATTGCCGGTTTCGGTGTAAATGTTCTTCAGGATAATTTTGAAGAGATTACAAAAGCGGGTTCTATAAAGACACAAACCGGTTTAAGCTTCGACCTGCACCAGTTTGCAGAAGACATGCACAATCATTTTTCAGAACATCTTGTTCAGTTTCCTTCAGATGAGGAAGTGCTGGCACGATACAACGAGGCATTGTTCCGAAAAGACCAGATATCCGTGTTTGAGATTAACAATATCAGACAAAATGGCATCATAAGATATGTTGACAAAGGTTGTTATCTAAATGTAGAACTGGAAAATGAAGATGAAATGAAAAAGTTTTTCCACAAAGAAATCACTCTGCTTTACTGATTAGCACGCTTCCAGTATAGATAGAACGCAATCGGAGCAAATACAATATTCGGAAGCCACATAGCCACCAAAGGCGATAAAGTTTGTGAAGAAGAAACCAGTTTCAGCACCTCGAACGAGAAAACAAAGACAAAGGCCAAAGCAATACCAATTGCCAGGTTTGCTCCAAGTCCACCTCTTTTCTTCTGGGAAGAAAGTGAGAGTGCCAGAAATGATAGTATAATAATAGAAAAAGGCATAGCAGTACGCAAATGCAGCTCATTCTGATAGGCAGCGACATTTGCATTACCTTTCCTTCTTTCGTTATTGATAAACTTAATAAGCTCGGGCGTAGTTTTGTTTTCACCGACAAGCTCATCCGGGAAAATTTCTTCGGGAGACGCACCCAGCTTCTGGTACTTTATATCTCCTTTAGCTAGTTTCTCCGTATCATCTTTATTCACCCATTTTTCGTAATAGTTGGTCAGCATGAAGCTTTTCTTCTTTTCTTCCCAAACCATATCGCTTGAAGTAAGCTGATAAATAAGTCGTCGGTTTTTATCAAATTTCTGATAAAGATAGGAGAAGCCCCTTTTTTCTTTAGGATTATAACTATTGATAAAAACATACTCTGTAGGCGACAACTGCGTAGAAATCTGACGACTATCCGTAAATTTACTTCTGTTAGCCGCACTATAGGTATAAATGATTAGCTTGTTTTTCTTAATATTCGCCCATGGCAGTATAAAGTGATTAATTGCCAGTGCAGAAAAAGCCAGTAATAAAGCAGCAATAAGATAAGGCTTGGCAAATCTGTGGAAGCTGGCCCCACTACTAATAATAGCCACAATTTCGGTATTATTGGCCATTCTAGATGTAAAGAAAATAACCGAAATAAATACCAGAATAGACATAAAGGTTATAACGAGATATATTAACCAGTACGGGTAAAAATGAATCAGAAAGTAACTTGTTGTAAAACCATTACTTTCAATACGCGGAATCTTTGCCTGAACGTCTATTACCAATACAATAATAGACAGCAATGCCAACATAAATCCCAGGGTTCCCAGGAATTTCCGGATAATATATTTATCTATAATCTTCAAGGACTACATTCTGCTTTTTAGTTGTGGAATAATGCTATCTTTCCATTCATAGAAATCTCCCGCTAAGATATGTTCTCTTGCGACTTTTACCAAATCTAAATAAAAAGCAAGATTATGAATAGAAGCTATCTGTTTTCCTAAGTATTCTCTTGCTGAGAATAAGTGTCTTACATATGCTTTTGTATATTCCTGATCTACGTACGATGTACCAAATTCATCTAACGGAGAAAAATCATTCTTCCATTTTTCGTTCTTGATATTGATAACACCACCCCACGTGAACAACATTCCATTTCTAGCATTACGGGTAGGCATTACACAATCCATCATATCGATACCATTACCTATAGATTCCAGAATATTCCATGGCGTTCCTACCCCCATCAGATAACGAGGCTTATCTTTAGGAAGAATATCTGTTACTTCATCTGTAATTCTGTACATTTCCTCTTCCGGTTCACCGACAGAAAGACCACCGATAGCATTCCCTTCAGCTCCTGCCTCGGCAATAACTTCAGCGGAAGCTTTTCTAAGATCCGAATATACAGATCCCTGAACAATCGGAAACAACCTTTGCTTGTGTCCATAATATTCAGGATTATTTTCCGTCCATTCTATACATCTCTTCAGCCATCTGTGCGTAAGTTCCATAGAGAGCTTTGCCTGATTGTATTCACATGGATATGGAGTACATTCATCAAAAGCCATAAAGATATCTGCGCCAATTTTACGCTGAATTTCCATAGAAACTTCAGGTGAGATAAAATGATAACTTCCGTCGATGTGAGATTTGAATTTCACACCCTCTTCTGTCATCTTGCGGCTGGAAGCCAAGGAAAAAACCTGAAAACCACCACTATCTGTAAGAATAGGAAACTCCCAGTTCATAAATTTATGTAATCCTCCTGCATTCTGCATAACGTCCATACCTGGTCTCAGGTACAGGTGGTAGGTATTTCCCAGAATAATCTGAGCTTTAATATCATCTCTCAGTTCTCTCTGATGAACAGTTTTTACTGTTGCAACAGTACCCACCGGCATAAATATAGGTGTCTGTATTTTACCATGATCTGTTGTAATAACACCAGCTCTGGCTTTACCTTTTGCTGAAAATTGTTCTACTTCAAAAAACTTCTCCATATGTTATTTCGGAACTTCAGTTCCTTTATTTTTCTTTTTTATATACGTTTCCAGTTTTGGATCCTTTTTCATCAGCTTCTTTTCTGCCGATTCAAAAATAGATTCCATTTGTTTTTGGGATAAGTAATAGTTATAACTATCCATAAAAACAGTTCCTGTAATTTTATGCTGCTGCAAAATATATTTGCTTGTCCCCTCCATATTAGCTTGCGGATTTATATTCAATGCCCCATCATAAATGGCCATCTCCACGAAAATATCCGCCATTTCGTCTTTAGAAATAAGCTTCTTTGGTTTATCTACCTGCGAGCATGCAGACAGGAACACTATAAATATGAAAAAAAACAGTTTTCTCATAATCTGTTTATTATACTTTTCCACTTCAGGTTGAGCACTCCAAACAAAGCTTCCTGAAAAATATTTGCGCTCATTTTTGATTCACCTTTAGTTCTGTCCGTAAAAATAATAGGAACTTCAACAATTTTAAAGCCTTTTTTATAAGTTCGGAATTTCATCTCGATTTGAAACCCGTAACCTCTTAATTTAATTTTGTCTAAACCTATTTCTTCCAGTACTTTTCTGGAAAAACATACAAATCCGGCAGTTGTATCATGAATTGGCACTCCCAAAATAAAACGTACATATTTGGAAGCAAAGTAAGAAAGCAAAACTCTGCCCATAGGCCAGTTTACCACATTCACTCCTTTGGAATAACGCGATCCAATAGTCATATCAGCATCCTGACAAGCTTCATATAGCTTAGGCAGATCATTTGGATTGTGCGAGAAATCGGCATCCATCTCGAATATATAATCATAACCATGTTCCAAAGCCCATTTAAACCCATGGATATAAGCCTTGCCTAATCCATCTTTTACTTGTCTTACACTAAGAAAAACCTGCCCTGCATACATAAGCATAAGATCCTCTACAATACCGGCAGTCCCATCCGGAGAGGAATCATCTACCACCAGAATATGAAAATCCTGCTGCAAATCCATTACAGCTTTTATAATATCGGCAATGTTTTCTTTCTCGTTGAAAGTTGGGATAACAACTAATTTTTTCATACAAATCGAGCACAAAGATAAGTTATTCTGATCTAAATTTTGTACAGGAGATGAATGTGTGTACTTTTGCAAAAAAAATCATTGATTAGAATTGTAGAAAACAATGACTGGGTAATCTACAGTATCTTAGGTATTGCTATAATATATATTATATCGTCCAGGGTACTGAATAAAGATATTTCTTTTGTAGAACATCTGCGGCTTTCTATTGAGGACAGCAGCAATATCTTTATCAACTGGTTTATTTCCGGTTTTATTTATGTTTTCATCTTATCTGTTTTTTTATCGCAGTATATCCCTGTAGTACCAAGATTTATTAATGATCATATAAACCTTGGCGGCTATACTCTCAATAAGTTTGGTTTTATCTTTATTACCTACTTATTATTATACGGAATAAAATGTGTTTTATCTTATCTCTTTTTTGCCAGCTCCGGCAATGCAGACCGCTGGAAGTCATACACTTTCAACATTAACAAGTTCTTCCGTATTATTATTTTGCTATTTTGTGCTCTTACATTAGTTCATTATTTCTACCC
The DNA here is from genome assembly GCF_001675285.1 of Elizabethkingia miricola. Classification (GTDB taxonomy): domain Bacteria; phylum Bacteroidota; class Bacteroidia; order Flavobacteriales; family Weeksellaceae; genus Elizabethkingia; species Elizabethkingia miricola. The sequence continues at coordinate 699,867 of NZ_LSGQ01000030.1, read as the reverse complement.
TATAGACCACTTCCGGGTGTTCAATTATTACATCGGAATGCTGGTTTTTATCTTTGCAGGCAAAATAGCATTTCTACTTTTTAACAGGAATCCTACTCTTCCTAAAGAATGGTATTATAAATTTTTGTATATTTGCACACTCCAAATTTTACCTCATTTGGTAGTATGGAAATTTTTATTTTTTTAGTCATTATAAAAATAAATTGATGAAAGTAAAGTCCGTTCTAGTCTCTCAACCAGCTCCTAACTTAGCTACATCCCCTTATGGTGAGATAGCTAAAAAAGAAAAGGTGAAGATTGATTTTAGACCTTTTATACATGTAGAAGGAGCAGATGCGAAAGAACTTCGTTCTCAAAAAATAGATCTTAGTCAGTACACTGGTATTATTTTTACCAGTAAAAATGCTATTGACCATTACTTCCGCTTAGCAGAAGAGATGCGCTTTGCTGTACCAGATTCTATGCGATACATTTGCCAGTCTGAAGCTGTAGCCAACTACCTTCAGAAGCACATTGTCTATAGAAAAAGAAAAATCAGCTTTGGTGAAAAAACAGCAAAAGATCTTTTACCATTATTAAAGAAGCATAATACTGAAAAATATCTTCTTCCATCTTCTGACGTTTTCACAGAGGACATTCCTAATGTACTAAATGAAGCAGGCGTAGAATGGAAAAGAGCCATTATGTACAGAACAGTTTGCAGTAACCTGCAGGATGTTAACATAAAAGAGTATGATCTTGTGATATTCTTTAGTCCACAGGGTGTACGTTCTCTATTTGAGAACTTCCCGGACTTCAAACAGGAAGACACTAAGATCGGAGTATTCGGGCTAACAACCCAGCAGGCAGCAGAAGAGCTTAAACTTCGTGTAGACCTTATGGCTCCTACAAAAGAATCTCCTTCTATGACAATGGCTTTGGAAAAATTTATCAAAGCTAACAACAAGTAAAAATCTATAAATAATACAAAAGCCATCATTACCTTCGGGTTGTGATGGTTTTTTTATTTAACTTTAATTTTTTATTCACTTATAAATGAAAGCGCCAAAGGCAAAAAAGATAGATAAAATCCTTAGTAAACATGGCGATCAACGAATTGATCCTTACTATTGGCTAAACGAAAGGGAAAATCCTGAAGTTATTGCATACCTAAACGAAGAAAACCAGTACACCTCTGAAACAATGAGAGATACTGAAGATTTCCAGAATTTTCTTTACGAAGAAATGAAATCCCGTTATAAAAAAGACGATTCTTCACTCCCCTATTTCTTTAATGAATACTGGTACATTGTACGCTATGAAGAAGGTAGAGAATATCCTATTTTCTGCAGAAAGCATCTTACCCTGGAGGCTAATGAAGAAATCCTTTTGGACTCTAATATTCTCGCTGAAGGTCTGGAATTCTTTGAAATTGGAAGTCTTAGTGTAAGCGAAGACAACAATATAGTTGCTTATTCTTATGATAACCTGAGCAGAAGAATCTATACCATATACTTCAAGAATATTGAAACCGGAGAAATACTGGAAGACAAAATAGAAAATACAACCGGAAAAGCTGTATGGTCTGCAGACGGGCAATATGTTTTCTATATCCGTAAAGATAAAAGCTTACGCGCTTATCAGATACACCGACACAAAATAGGAACAGATTCCAAAGAAGACGTTCTGATCTATCATGAAAAGGATGATACTTTCGATGTCAATGTATTCAAAACAAAATCATCTGAATATATTGTTATTTCCAGCTCAAGTACAATTTCCGACGAAATGCGTTTTGTACCAGCCAATGATATTTTTACCGAATGGAAAATTATTCAGCCTCGTGAAGCAGACCTGGAGTATTCTGTAGAGCATTTTGAAAATGATTTTTATATCATAACAAATGTTGATGGCGCAACCAATTTCAAGCTTGTAAAAACACCTGTTGATAAAACAGCAAAGCAACACTGGACAGATATCGTTCCGCACAGAGAAGGAATTTTACTAGAAGGCTTTGAAATTTTTAACGATTATCTTGTAATTGAGGAAAGAGAAAAAGGTCTTCTGAAGATTAATATCCGCAACTGGAAAACCGGAGAAACAGAATATTTACCATTCCATGACCCTACCTATACAGCTTATATCAGTATAAATCTTGAATTCAATTCAGAGGTTCTGCGATACGGATACACATCCATGACCCGTCCATCAACTACGTTTGAGTACAATATGAAAACTAAAACCAATAAAATCCTTAAGGAACAGGAGGTTTTAGGCGGGACATTTAAGGCCGAAAACTATATCTCTGAAAGGATATGGGCAACAGCAAGAGACGGACAGAAAGTACCTATCTCTCTTGTTTACCATAAAGACACTTCGAAAAGCGAGAATACACCACTTTTACTATACGGATATGGCAGCTATGGTTATACAGTAGATGCCGCATTCTCTAATGTGCGTCTTTCTTTACTGGATCGAGGATTCATTTATGCAATTGCTCATATACGCGGTGGAGAATATCTGGGCAGAGAATGGTATGAAGACGGAAAAATGCTGCACAAGAAGAATACGTTCTATGACTTTATAGATGCTGGCAAATTTCTGATTAAAGAGAACTATACTTCCGCAGAACACCTGTACGCAATGGGTGGAAGCGCCGGTGGATTACTAATGGGTGCCATAATCAATATGGAACCTAAACTATTTAACGGAATTGTAGCGCAGGTACCTTTTGTAGACGTTGTGACGACAATGCTGGACGAGGACATTCCTTTAACCACAGGGGAATATGACGAATGGGGAAATCCTAATGAAAAGGAATATTACGATTACATGAAATCTTACTCTCCATATGACAATATCGAAGAGAAAGAATATCCAAATATTCTGATCACCACTGGTTTCCATGACTCCCAGGTACAATACTGGGAACCTGCAAAGTGGACAGCAAGACTTCGTGAACTGAAGACTGATGATAAGCTTCTGCTTTTCAAAACCGATATGTCTTCTGGTCATGGCGGCGCTTCAGGGCGCTTTGAATCCCTGAAAGATGATGCATTTGAATATGCGTTTCTTCTTAAGCTGGAGAATAAAACCGAAGTTGAACTTCAAAAAAACTAAAAAATGACAGAACAGGAACTATGGAAGAAAGTAGATGCTTTTTTCCAGAAGAACTTTGATATGGAACCCAATCCTCCGATAGAAACTATTTTGTTTCTTATTGGCATTCAGGAGCTGGGTAGCGGACAACAAAAATATTCTAAAGACGATAAACTAAATCTTATACATATTGCTGTTTGCAGACTATTAGAACCTTATGGCTATTACAAATTCAATGGTTACGACGATGGCTGGCCTCAGTATGAACAACTTCAGGAGGTCCCGGAATTAAGACCCAATGAGCAGAGCGTTTTGATGAGGAAATCTATTATTCAGTATTTTATCGACGAAGATCTTTTTGAAGAATAAATAAAAAAACACTGCAAAATGCAGTGTTTTTTTATTGAAATAACAATATCACATATTTCTGATCTGACTTTGATATTCCTTCAGGAATTCCGGTGAAGTCACTGCCCCAACTATAGCCAATATACTGAAAACAGCCCATATAGCGGATAGAATAAGAGCTACAAGCGCTATAAACTTGGCTGTTTTTACATTACTAAAACTCTGCTGAGTATAGATACCTGGATTAAGTTTGTATAATGTTGTTGCCTTATTAGCAAGAACAAAACCTATGATAGCACAGATTAAAGCCGGTATTGTTGTAAAAAGTCCACAGCAGCAACCTGTAAGCAATAAAACAGCTGCAGAGATAGACAATATCAGAGCTGTCTGATCATTTGGCAACTTACTGCCTCCCATAGGATAAATTTCGATGTTTTCATTCATAAATTAAATAGTTTTCAAATTAATATTTGGTGTTTAAATAAATTTTAAAATATAATTTCCAAGAATTACAATTGAGGCCACCCAGAAAGTAAAGCTCATCAGCCTCAACGTCCATGCCTTATCTATCCATAAGTGAAGACCTAAAAACAGAAATACACAGACAAGCGGGATAAGACCAGGGTATATCTGGAGAGACTTCATCACTTCACCATTCAAAAGATACTCTACACTCCTCTGGAGACCACACCCCGGACAATCTACTCCGGTGTTTTCTTTTATAACACACTGTAATTTAGGAATTTCAATGTACAGCATTTCACTACTTTTTCCAAATTTAATTTCTTTTAAAGAATTATTTTCAATTCTTTTTCAAAATTTTCACAAAATTCTTAACCGCATATAGCATCCGAGCACACTAGATATCGAAATTTATGTTAAAAATGGTCGTTTTAAGAAATTTGAAACATTTTTTTTCAATTTATTTTCTTTTTATTTCAATTTATTTTTAATTTTAACAAATATTTGAGCAAACAATGAATAACAAGTTCATTCCTATCATATCTGTTTTTATGACGATATCCCTTATCGTCTTCGTATCTATGCAGCTATACTGGCTGAAGGAATATTACAGAGCCCTGGAACAGGAGTTCTCTAACAAAGTATATGCTTCCATGGAAAACATCCGTGAAAAGGTAAATGAAATGGAGGTGGATAAATATTACGCCAACAACAAAACCAATTTTTCGGAAGCTATAAAAAACTCCAGCGGGCAAGCTACCCAACAATACATTCAGTCTACTACAGACTCTACTAATAACAAAAGAGTTATTGCATTCTCTAAAAATATTATTGAAAAGAAGGACATTCCGTTACCTACCCCGGGAGACAATGTGGAATTAACTAACCTGTATGGAGATGAAGGACTGATAAAACTAAAAAATGCTGCGCCAAAGCCACTATCTTCTGAAATGAATCAGGATCTATCCAGCAATAATTTTACCCTAAAGCAATTGGTTAAAATTAATGCCAGCAATATGCCTATACAGCAGCGTATCAATACAAAAGAGCTTGACAGCCTTATCAAACGAGAGCTAAGCATGAAGGGCATTAATACTCCGATTGGATTTGCTATTTTAGATAAGAATAACAATCCTACAAAGGTTGCTAATAATAATTTTTTGGCACAACCGGATAAACAAAATTACACATTCGAACTTTTCACTGACAATCAGTATAAAACACTCTATACTCTAGCATTAATTTTCCCGAGCAAAGACTATTCACTTGTGGAAAATAATCTACCGATGCTTCTTGGAACAATGTTGTCTCTGCTAACCATTCTAGGGATATACATTATCTCCATCAATTACATGAGCAAGCAGAAGAAAATTTCTGAAGTAAAGACTGATTTTATCAATAATATGTCTCATGAATTCAAGACTCCACTAGCGACTATCTCTGTTGCTACAGACTCTCTGAACAATGATAAAATAGCAACCAATCCGGAAAAAGTAAAATATTATTCTAGCCTTATCAAGCAGGAAAACCTGCGTATGAAAAAACAGGTAGAAAATGTACTGAACATGTCCAAGCTGGAACGTAATGAAATGAAGCTTTTCCTGAAAACAACAAATGTAAGAGAGCTTATAAAAGAAATAACCCGTTCATTCCGTCTGATCGTTGAACAAAGGGAAGGTTCCCTTACAGAGGAGTTCAGGGCAGAGAAATACAACTTCAAAATTGATGAGTTCCACATTTCAAACGCTTTGGTAAATCTACTGGACAACGCAAACAAGTACTCTCCTGAAAAGCCTGATATAAGAATAAAAACAAGAAATGAAGGCAACTGGTATGTCATAGAAATTTCTGATAAAGGAATGGGAATGGAAACAGAAAACAAGAGCAGGATTTTTGAGAAATTCTTCCGTGAAGAAACCGGAAACATTCACAATGTAAAGGGACAAGGGCTAGGCCTTTCTTATGTTAAAAAGATTATAGAACTCCATAAAGGACAAATAATTGTAGAATCACAAAAGGAAAAAGGAAGCACCTTTACCATAAAACTTCCGTTAATCGTCTAACAACAAAATATTAAAAAAATGAACAACAGAATCTTACTCGTAGAAGACGACCAAAGCTTCGGAGCTGTACTGAAGGATTATTTAACTATTAATAACTTCGATGTAACTCTGGCTGCCGATGGTGAACAAGGACTAAAAGAATTTACCGAAAATGAATTTGACATTTGCATTACCGATGTCATGATGCCAAAAAAGGATGGATTCTCTTTAGCTGAAGAAATTAAAAAAATTGATAAAAATATTCCGATTATCTTCCTTACCGCTAAAAATCTGCGTGAAGACATCCTTAAAGGGTACCAAATCGGAGCCGATGATTATATCACAAAACCTTTCGATACTGAATTATTGCTTTACAAAATCAAGGCAATCCTTCAGAGAAGCTCTTCTATTGAGGACGAAGAACAAGAGCAGTTTAAAATCAGTAATATTTTCTTCGATTCCATGTTGCGTCAGCTGCGTGTAAACGATCAGGAATATAAGCTTTCTCCAAAAGAGAATGAGCTATTAAAACTTCTTTGTATCCATAGAAATGATTTTATGCCTCGTGATCTGGCACTAAGAAAAATCTGGAAGAAAGAGAACTATTTTACAGCGAGAAGTATGGACGTTTACATTGCTAAACTTCGTAAACTCCTGAAAGAAGATGAAGGTTTAGAGATCATCAATGTACACGGTGAAGGATTCAGACTTTTAGTAAAAAACTAAGTCCTGATTACAATAAAAAAAAGGAAGCTGATTGGCTTCCTTTTTTTATTTTTATTTTGCTTCCACACAGAAGATTCTGTAAGGAATAAGTATTGCTCCGCTATATACTCTTTTCACTCTTCTCAGATCCTCGCTACCGCTTTGTTTACTAAAAAAGCTGCCGGCAAGAATTTTATAGTTAGGTCTAAGACTGCTGTCAAGCTCCGTTCTAAGATCCGGAAAACTCTGTCTCACTTCATATCTTATCTTATTCGCATCATTGCTATTGTTTGTCACAGCAATCTGAATCTTATAACCACTAAGCTTAGGTCTGTTTCTGCAGATATCTGCAGTAGATAGTGTTTTTGTATTGATAACACGAGGCGTATTTGTAATAACTCTGTCTTCGCTTATTACCGATCCACCAGTGGTGTTATTTACGATTTTAGGGCCTGCAGGACGATTGCAGCTCTCTTCAGATCTGGTCAACAGTTCGTCTATCCTGCTATCCATTTGTGTAGTATAAACATTACCGCTCACGCTATCTTTCTTGCTGATAATCTTCTGAGCATAAATATTTTGAAAACAAAACAACATCATAACAGCTCCTATCTGAAATATCTTTTTCATCTATTAATAGTTAATTTATGCAAAAATAAGACTAATTCCTGAAACTAATTTAGAATTGATATAAATTAAAGAAAAATGACATTTAGACATATTTTAGCCCTGTTAATGTAGTGTTAAAATAGTATTTTTGCCGAATTGAATGATATAGTATCAAAGATTAACTAATCAAGATTAATTAAATGATTAATTGGAGAAAGCATTACAAGAAAGGGCTGATTGCAATTGGTATTTTGCTATCAACCAGTGCTCTTTATAACGCACAGGAAGGCGACCCTGCAAAAGGGGCAGAGCTCTTTAAAACAAATTGTACAGCCTGCCACAAACTTGACTCAAAACTAATTGGGCCACCATTAAAAGGCATCGTAGAAAAGGTAAAAGCAGAGGAAGGTCTAGGACGCGACTGGTTCCAAAAGTGGATTAAAGACAACAAAGCTTTAAGAGCTTCCGGAGACAAGTACGCAAACAAAATCTTCGAAGAAAACGGAAAAGTTGAAATGCAGCAATTCCCGAATCTTTCTGAAAAAGATATCGATGATATCTTAGCCTATACATCCAATCCTCCTGCTGAACCAGCAGCTGACGCAAAGAAAGATGCTAAAGCTACTGATTCCCCAGACCTAAACGCTGTAAATGCAGCTAAAGCTAGCGAAGGAAATGCTAAAATCGTAATGATTTCACTTTTCGCTATTGCAGGTCTATTAATCTGGATCTTATTCAAAATAAGACAACTAGTAAAACTTAACCAATCCGAAGAGATTACCGCTCTTAACGCTACAAGAATTCAGTCTTTCAGTGAGCTTTATGCAAAATACAAAATTGTAGGACAAGGTGTTGTTGCTCTTTTAGCAATCTTTGCAGCATATGGTGTATGGAACTGGTTAATGTGGATCGGTGTTTACAAAGGTTACAAACCTGAACAACCAATCTACTTCTCTCACAAAATTCACGCAGGAATCAACAAGATCGACTGTCAGCTTTGTCACTCTGGTGCTAAGTATGGTAAAGTATCTGAAATCCCTTCACTTAACGTGTGTATGAACTGTCACAAAGCTATCCCTGAATACAAAGGTGAATACCTAGAGCCGGGTCACGACAGAGACTTCTACAACGGGGAGATCAAAAAACTTTATGCAGCAACAGGTTGGGATCCAGCTAAAATGGCATATACAGGAAAAGAGACTCCAGTTGAATGGACAAGAATCCACAACATGCCGGATTTTGTATACTTCAACCACTCTCAGCACGTTATTGCCGGAGAACAAGCGATTATCAATTCATTCAACAAAAAGCATCCTAACGAGCAAATCGATGTAGTATGTAAAGCTTGTCACGGTAAAATCGATACTATGAACGTAGTACAAATGGCTAACGATTTCACTATGGGATGGTGTATCGAATGCCACAGAACTACTGAAGTAGATATGGGTAACACTTACAACCAGGCTTACTTTGAGAAACTTCACGACAAGTTGAAGAAACAATATGGTAGCGGTGCTAAGATTACTGTAGATGCTATTGGAGGTATCGAATGTGGTAAATGTCATTATTAATAACGAAAACTAGAAGTATCAATGGCTTCAAATAAAATACAATTCAGAAGTATTCACGAACTAAAAGATCCAACTTTAACAAACAAGTTGGCTCAGAAAGAATTTGCCGAAGAAATTCCGGTAGATGAATTCCTAGGGAATGAGGAAAAAATGAATGGTTCTTCTACCAGCAGAAGAGATTTCCTAAAACTTTTAGGATTCTCCACAGCAGCAGTAACACTTGCTGCTTGTGAAGCTCCGGTAGTGAAAACTATTCCTTATGTTGTGAAACCTCACGATATTATCCCGGGTGTACCTAACTACTATGCATCGTCTTATTTTGACGGATTCGATTTTGCTAGTGTATTGGTAAAAACAAGAGAAGGGCGTCCAATTAAAATTGAACCGAACCCGGCAGCTGGCAACCTTGGTAAAACAAATGCAAGAGCTCAGGCAAGTGTTCTTTCTCTTTATGACAATGATAAAATAAAGCAACCAAAAGTTAACGGTAAGGAAGCTACTTTTGATGAAGTAGACAATACTGTACTTAAGGCTTTGGCAGATGCTCAGGCATCAAACAAGAAAGTAGTTTTACTTTCTCACTCAATACCAAGCCCTACTTTCAAAAAACTTTTTGGTGACTTCAAAGCTAAATATCCTAATGCTGAGTTAGTAACTTACGATGCATTCCCTTATGCAGCAGCACTAGATGCAGCACAGGAAGTATTCGGAAGTAGAAATATTCCGGTTTATGATCTAAGCAAATCTCAGTTGGTAGTATCTTTCAACGCAGATTTCTTAGGAGATTTCAACGGGGCTAGCTTAGAGACTTCTTATGCAGCAGCGAGAGTTCCTGGAGACAAAATGTTGAGACACGTACAGATTGAATCTAACATGTCTTTAACAGGAGCAAACGCTGATACAAGAATTAAGCAAAAGCCTTCTCAGCTTTACAAAACTTTAGTAGAGGTTTATAACGGATTAAACGGTGGTACATCTGATAAGATTGCTGCTTCTATCGTTAAAGAGCTTCAGGCCAAAGGAAGCAATGCAGTAGTATTTGCTGATGGTTCTAAAGCGGCACACGTTTTAGCACACTTAATTAACCAAAAATTAGCTTCTAATGCTTTCACTGGTAAGGCTTCTTATCTGAAAGAATTTGACGGAGCTCGTTATAATGAATTCCTTTCTTGGTTAAACGGAGGACAGGTAGGTGTTGTTATCACAAATAACATCGACCCAGTATACTCTTCTAACAAAGGAGCTCAGTTCAAAGCTGCTTTATCAAAAGCAAACTTTGTAGTAGCAATTGCAGATAAAAATAACGAAGTAGCTAAAGCAGCTAAAGTTGTTATCCCTGCAACACACTGGTTAGAGTCTTGGGGTGATGTAATGCCTGAAACAGGTGTTTACACTCTAATGCAGCCAACTATCCAAAAGGTTTACAAATCAAGACAAACTGAAGAGTCTCTTTTAATCTGGACAAACGGAAAAGGAGCTACTAACAATAATTACTACGATTACCTTAAAGCAAACGCTGTATCAATCCTTGGTGGGACTTCATTTAACCAGGCATTATACAACGGTTTCAATAATGTAAGTGGTGGTAACAACCTTTCTTATTCAGGAGGTAATGCTTCTCAGGCTATTTCTGAGTTACAGGCATTCAAAGCTTCTGATTTAGAATTAGTATTAAACACCAATACTGCGATTGGAGATGGTACGCAAGCTAACAACCCTTGGCTGCAAGAATTACCAGATCCTATCACAAGAATGTCTTGGGATAACTATTTAACTATTTCTCCTGCTGATGCTAAGAAATTAGGTTTAGATAATGATCTTAATGCCAGAATGCAGTTAGACGGTTCTATCGTTAACCTTACTGTAAATGGTGTAACATTAAAAGATGTTCCTGTTTTCATCCAGCCAGGACAAGCAGAAGGATCTGTTGGTTTAGCTCTTGGATATGGTAAAGCAGACAATGGTGAAGTAGCTAAAACTGGTATCAACGCTTATCCGTTATTCGACGGATCTAACCTTGCTCTTTCAGGTGTTGCACTTGAAAAAACAGGTGAAATGCATCAGTTTGCAGGAATGCAGCTTCAGAACACCCTAATGGGACGTTATGAAATCGCAAAAGAAGTTCCGTTACAAACATTCTTGCACAAAGATGTTAACGATTGGAACAAGCCATTAGAAATGCACACTTACGGAGGTACTTTACCAATGGGTAAAATTGACCTTTGGGATAATAATGATGACACTGATGGACCTCACTTCAACCTTTCTGTTGACCTTAACTCATGTACAGGTTGTGGAGCTTGTGTAATTGCTTGTCAGGCAGAGAACAACGTTCCTGTAGTAGGTAAAGAAGAGATCAGAATGTCTCGTGATATGTACTGGTTAAGAATTGACCGTTACTATTCTTCTAAAGAGAAAATCGAAACTAAAGAAGGTCTTGATAAAGGACTTAACGTTCCTCAGCTTTACGATATTCTTATCGAACCATCTGAGACTCCGGACGTAATCTTCCAACCGGTAATGTGCCAGCACTGTAACCATGCTCCGTGTGAAACTGTATGTCCGGTAGCGGCAACATCTCACGGTAAGCAAGGTCAGAACCAAATGGCATACAACAGATGTATTGGTACAAGATATTGTGCAAACAACTGTCCTTACAAAGTAAGAAGATTCAACTGGTTCAACTATGCATTAAACGATAAGTTTGATTATAACATGAACAATGACCTTGGCCGTATGGTACTAAACCCAGATGTTGTGGTTAGAACCAGAGGGGTAATGGAAAAATGTTCAATGTGTATCCAAATGACTCAGGCATCAATCCTTGAAGCTAAGAAAGACGGCAGAAGAGTTGCTGACGGAGAATTCCAGACAGCTTGTTCTAAAGCTTGTTCTACAGGAGCTATGCAGTTCGGAGACATGAATGATAATGGATCTCATGTAAGAAGCTTATTCGGTAGCAAGAGAAGATATTACCTGCTAGAGGAAATTGGTACAAAACCAAATGTTTTCTACCATACGAAAATTAGAAATAGAGAAGAAAAAGAAGTTTAAATAATAAATAAAGTAACAAATGTCAGGACATTACGAAGCCCCGATTAGGGAACCGCTTATTATTGGTCACAAGACTTACCATGATATTACGGAAGATATTGCTCGTCCAATCGAGGAAAGAGCCGGAAAATTATGGTGGTACTCACTTTATGCAGCACTTGTACTATTTATCTACGGAGTTGGATGTATAGCTTATACAATTGGTACAGGTATTGGTGCATGGGGGTTAAACAGGACTATCAACTGGGGTTGGGATATTACCAACTTCGTATGGTGGGTAGGTATTGGTCACGCCGGTACATTGATCTCTGCCGTACTATTATTATTTAGACAAAGATGGAGAATGTCGGTTAACCGTTCTGCAGAGGCAATGACAATTTTTGCCGTTGTTCAGGCAGCGTTATTCCCGGTAATTCACATGGGTCGTGTTTGGGTTGGATACTGGGTGTTCCCATTACCAAACCAGTTTGGATCTCTTTGGCCAAACTTTAACTCGCCTCTACTTTGGGACGTATTTGCAATCTCAACTTATTTCTCAGTATCAGTAGTATTCTGGTTCATGGGACTTATTCCTGACTTTGCAATGATCCGTGACAGAGCGAAGACTCCATTCACTAAAAAGATTTACACTATCCTTGCTTTTGGTTGGGGAGGTAAAGCAAAGCACTGGCAAAGATTTGAAGAGCTTTCATTAGTTCTTGCAGGTTTGGCAACGCCACTTGTATTCTCGGTACACACCACGGTATCCTTTGACTTCGCCACTTCAGTAATCAAAGGATGGCACTCTACCATCTACCCTCCGTACTTCGTTGCGGGTGCGATCTTCTCAGGATTCGCAATGGTACAGACCCTTCTTTTAGTTGCAAGAAAAGTATGTCACTTGGAGCAATATATTACAATGTACCACATCGAGATTATGAACATCGTAATCATTGTAACGGGTGGTATGGTAACTGTAGCTTATGCAACTGAATATTTCATCGGATGGTACTCAGGCTCAAGATTCGAGGACTTTACCTATTTATCTCCAGGAGCAGCAACCGGTCCTTACTGGTGGGCATTCTGGGCGTTAATTATCTGTAACCTTGTTATCCCTGCATCATTCTGGTTTAAGAAATTAAGAACTAATATTATCTGGACATTTATAGTAGCATTAATCATCAACATCGGTATGTGGTTTGAGCGTTTTGATATCATCGTTATCAACCTTTCAAGAGACTACTTACCATCTTCATGGACAATGTTTAAGCCAACTATTATAGACGTGGGTGTATATTTAGGAACTATCGGATTCTTCTCTGTATTATTCCTTTTATATGCAAGAACATTCCCTGTAATTGCACAGGCGGAATTGAAAACGATTTTGAAAATTTCTGGTGAAACTTATAAAGCAAAAGAAGGAGATGAGCACCACTAAAAGAATATACGGCCTTTATGGCGACGATGACGATTTAATGCACGGTGTTAAATTGTTCAGAGATAAAGGAATTGAAATTGCTGAAGTTTATACTCCATTCCCAGTTCACGGGTTAGATAAAGCTTTAGGGTTGAAAAAAACCAGAATTTCAGATGCTGCATTTATCTATGCTTGTTATGGTGTAAGTATCGGAGCATTGACAACATGGTACATGATGAACCACGACTGGCCTCAGGTTATTGGTGGTAAACCAAACTTCGACTGGGCACACAACATGCCGGCTTTCGTAGTACCAATGTTCGAGTTAATGGTTTTCTGTGCTGCGCACTTAATGTCACTAACTTACTTAGTAAGAAATAAAATGTATCCTGGCGCTAAGCCTCAGAATCCGGATCCAAGAACTACAGATGATAAATTCTTAATTGAATTTGTATCTGATGATGTGGATACTATCAAGCAATTGCTTGTGGATACAGGAGTTGAAGAAATAACTATTAAAGATGCCTAACATGAAAAAGAATTTTTTAAAAATAGCAGGTATCCTTAGCGTTGGAGTAATTACCTTAAATTCTTGCGGGGACAAAACTGAACCGCCTTTAGTATACTTCCCGGACATGTATTTTCCGGTAGCATATGACCCGTTAATGAAAGCTCAGGATCCTTATTCAGATCACGAGAACGAAATTCCGGCATTTGCTTCAAGAAACGGACAGACAGGTTTATCTCCTGTAGAAGGAAGTGTTGCTCAGAATAAAGATGGTGTATTACCATCTGAAGCTCCAAAAAATACAGAAGATTATAACAGACTATACGATGAGTCTAAAAAAATAACTTCTTCTCCTTTAAATCCGGCTAATAAAGAGAAGGATTTAGAAAGAGGAAAGAAATTATTTGATCATACATGTGCTGCTTGTCATGGTACAGGTGGTGATGGTAAAGGTCCTATCGTAGAATCTGGTGCTTATAGTGGTGTTCCTAACTATGCAGATAGAGAAATCACTGTAGGTTCTGTACATTATGTATTGGAGAACGGACGTAACAACATGGGATCTTACGCTGGTCAGTTAAATGCTGGTGACAGATGGAGAGTGGCAATGTACGTTATGAACGAATTTAAAAAACAAGCTGCAGCTCCGGCAGCAGCTGAAAATAAAGATGCTGCGGCTAAAGATGCTCCGGCTGATAATGCTAATACTAAAAAATAAAAAGAAAAAAGATGTATAGTTTTTCACCTAAATTAAGACTGTATTCCATTATTTTAATTGTTGTGGGACTTGTTCTGTTTGGTATTGGCTACGCTGTAAATCACAGCATCGATGAAGCTAAAGTAGAACAAATGGTTGCTGCTAAGCACGTTGATCTGGAGCACGGACCAAAGTCCAACTCTATGCAGGAGCACGACAAAACGCATAATGACCATATAGAAACTGCTTTACATCAGGTTCATAATGAGCCAATGGCAGCATTATTACAGGTATCTGTATTTGCCTTTGGTATTGCCTGTGCAGCATTATTCTTCTATTGTGTACAAAATGCAGCTCATGCAGGATGGCCTATCATTATCCTGAGAGTTATGGAAGCAGTAGCATCCTTCATTCCTTATGGTGGTGTATTAATGCTGATTATTGTACTTTCAAATACGATTGGACTAAGTCACCTTTACCACTGGATGGACGGAAGTCTTGTAGATCCAAAGTCTGAGCACTTTGATGTAATCTTATATGAAAAAAGTAAATACCTGAACATTCCTTTCTATATTGCAAGAACTCTTATCTTCGTTATCGGAGCTAGTTTCTTTGTATGGAAATTAAAGGCAATGTCCAAAAAAGTAGACGAAACTAAGTCAAGAGCAGTATATCAACAGTACTATAACTGGAGTGTTGGTTACATTGCATTCTTTGGTTTCGCTTCTGCAGCTTGGGCTTGGGACTGGATGATGTCTATTGACCCTCACTGGTACTCTACTCTTTATATCTGGTATACAATGGTAAGCTGCCTGTCTACTGCAATAGGTATTATTATCCTTATCTGTGTTTATCTAAAGAAAAAAGGGGTATTGCCTCAGTTCAATGATAATCACTTGCATGATCTTGGTGTATTCTTATTTGCAACAAGTATGCTTTGGACTTACCTTTGGTTTGCACAGTTCATGCTTTACTGGTATGCTAACGTACCGGAAGAAGTTAACTACTTCTACGGAAGATTTGAATACTACCGTTGGACTTTCCTTCCAATGTTGATTCCTAACTTCTTATTACCATTATTGGTATTAGTAAGTAGCAGCATTAAGAGAAACTACAAAGTAGTTAGTACTATGGCAGTTGTTGTAATCTGTGGACACTGGTTAGATTATTTCAACATTGTAATGCCTGGTACAGTAGGTCCTTTCTGGAATATTGGTTTACTGGAAATCGGAGCAACTTTATTCATTATCGGTCTGTTTATCTTCGCCGTAATGTCAGCTCTTTCTAAGTTGAAACTAATACCTACAGGTAACCCATTCTTAAAAGAATCTGAAATTTATGAATATCCATTCTAAAATTTTGATCAATACAAATTTAATCCCGTCCAACGACGGGATTTTTTTTTAATTTTGCACAAACTAAACTTATATTATGAGATACCTTAAATATCTTTTCTTAATGTCGTTTTTATTTCTTGTAAGTTGTAAGAAAGACAAAGTTGACGGTGAGTCGCTAAAATCATTTCAGAGTAGTGTAAATGATATGGCCTCTTCCCTAACTACCATTAAACAGATAAAGTTTAATGAGGCGTTATACATCATCAAGAAATTCGGAACCAATACAGAGGGAGATATCGATCAGATGAATGCGACAGCAAAACTACTTAACGGGAAGAATGTTGCCGAAATTCTTGCATTAGCAGATAGTATTGCACAAAAGCAGGGAATTGAATGGGCAAGTACTGCTCCTCCTTCACTAGGTGAAATGAATATCTTCGAAGAAAGCAAACCTACAGAGGTAGACCCGAATGATATTCAGGCTTCTGCTATCAGCCTTTCTGTACAACCAGCAAGCGTAGATTCAATTTCGGGACCTAAAGCCTTGATGATTATTCCTCGCTTAGTAGATGCACAAGGGAATAAAATAGAATTTAGTAATGCTGCATTAGAAACAGTACTGGAAGTATCAAGTGGCGGTACCAAAATATCAACCTCCAAAAATTTGATGGTTAATAATAACTTCAAAGGTTTTTATCTAAAGCTAAGCTCTTTGCCTTTCGACAGAATAATGGATAACACCATTGATGTAAAAGTAAGTGTAAAAACGGCTAAGAAAACATTGCAGATGACTAAGACAGGAATCTCTCTTAATCCTAACGCTCTGAATAAACCTGTAATTACCGAACCAACAGAACCTGTAACCAATCCTGATGGTACGATTACAAATCCTGACGGAACTACAACTCCAGCAACCAATCCTGACGGAACTACAACTCCTCCTGTTGCTCCAGTAGAGACTCCGAAACCATTGGCTGATCCAAAAGCATCAGTTTCCAAATTTATCGGAAGCATCGGGGCAAAAAATCTAAAAGCTGCTTACGAAATGTCTAATAACCCAAGCTGGGGATCTTATGAATCTTTCTCAAATGCAAATTCTGGTTTTGGAGCTATAAAATCTATCAGTGTAAAATCTGTAAATACAGCTAACAAAACAGCTGATCAGGCAACTGTAAATGCCAACTATACTGTAACAGACAATGCTGGTAAAAATACAGATCTGAATGTGACTTACACACTGAAAGCATCAGCCGACGGTTGGAAGATTACTGGTTATAAAATAAATTCTGCAAAATAATATAATATGGCATCTGAAAGCTTAATCCAAAAGCTAGAAGCAACAATTGAAAATATTCCAGACTTCCCGAAACCGGGAATACAGTTCAAGGATATTACACCTGTATTTCTAAATCCAAAACTCTATGAGGAGGTAATCGATGATTTAGCTAATTTCAGTCGTGGGAAAGTAGATGTTGTATGCGGAATTGAAAGTCGTGGTTTTTTATTCGGAATTGCTTTGGCTGTAAAACTGGAAGTTCCTTTTATTCTGATCCGGAAAAAAGGAAAATTACCTCCACCTTTTATTTCTCAAAAATATGATCTGGAATATGGTTCTTCTGAAATAGAAATGAAAGCTGATCAGCTAAAAGCCGGGCAACGGGTTCTTATCCATGATGATCTGCTTGCCACAGGTGGTACGACTGAAGCAGCAGCAAAGCTTGTAGAAAAACAAGGGGCAGTAGTTTCTCAGTTCAGTTTCTTAATTGGGCTGGATTTTCTAAATGGGGAAGAAAAACTTCACCCGTTCAATGCTGAAGTTTATAAAATCCTTTCATACTAGCCAAATATAAAGTACTAATAACAAAATTAGAAGCTTTAAAAAGTGCTTCCTGATAAAATATAAAGTATCATAAAAGAATTTCTAACTTAAGGTTTTAAATCTCAAATGAATTATTTGTATATCAACAGAGAAACATTAAATTTGCAATTCATTAAAATCAGAAAATGACTAAAAATAATAACAGCGGAAAAGAAACTGTAGAGTTTTTCGAAGATTTGGACAAAAGAAATCTGAATTCTGAAAAATTCATTGAAAGATACTCAAAGCAAATTGGGATTGCACTAGGTGTTATCCTTCTTGGTATCTTAGGTTACTTTGCTTATGACCAATTTGTATTAGGTCCGAAAAATGAAGAGGCAACAACTGAATTCCTTGCTGCACAAAAAAATCTAAGCCAAGGAAAAGAAGACGTAGCCCTTGGTGGAAAGTCTGCTGCTAATCCTGGATTTATTGGAACTTATAACGAATATTCCGGAACTAAAGTAGGTAAGCTTGCTGCTTACAATGCTGCAGTTTTAGAATTTAAAAAAGGGAATTTCCAGAAAGCATATGATATGATGGATAATTTCAGCTCTTCCAACAAAATTCTTATGGCTCTTAAATATGGTGTAATGGGAGATTGTCTAGCTAACCTTAACAAAGGCGACGATGCTATTTCTCAGTTTGAAAAAGCAGTAAGTGCTTCAGATGATGACTACACATCATACTACTTTACAAGAAAAGCTGGTCTTCTTTCTTTATCTTTAAAAAAGAACGATGCTGCTAAAAAATACTTCTCTTCAATTGAAGAAAAATATAAAGATTATGACAATGGAGCATCTGATGCTTATATTGAAATGGTAAAATATTATTAAAAAATGGCAACAACTGATCTTTCAGCTTATAAGCCACTCCATATAACAAATGCCGATGAAATGATTATCGGCATTGTTTTTTCTGAGTGGAATGATTTTGTAACTCATAACCTTCGTGACGGAGCAATTGAAACTCTGAAAAAGGAAGGTCTAAAAGAAAATAACATCCATGTATTTCCTGTTCCGGGTGCTTTTGAGCTAAGCTATGCTTCTATGCAGCTTGCAAAAACCGGGAAGTATGATGCAGTCATTGCTATTGGGTGCGTAATCCGTGGAGAAACGGCTCATTTTGACTACGTATGCTCCGGAGTGACCCAAGGTATCACCAATATCAATTTAATGACAGATACACCCGCTATCTTTTGTTTATTGACAGATGATAACAAAGAGCAGTCTATTGCCAGAAGTGGCGGTGCATTAGGAAATAAAGGTATTGAAGCTGCCGTTACAGCAATGGAAATGGTTGAATTCAAAAAGAACCTGGGTAAATAATCTCAGCCTCTATAAAAATAAAAAGGAGCCTTTCGGCTCCTTTTTATTTTTTTACTTTTGGATTGTCTATATATGCATCTGTAGCATAAGGTGTGTGTGTCTTTCTGCTTCCAAAAAAGGTTAAATCTGAAAAAGAAGAAACACTATTATTTTTTATTGAAGCAGATAGCTGCGCTTTTGTACTTATTCCGGTAATTTGTTCTATAGCTTTGGCTAAGTCCGGATCAGAAGTATTACCAAACTCTTTAAGATTTCCAAAATATTCTATCGGAGCGGTTCTTATATTGGGAACAAAACCCCCATTTTTATTAGTTTCGGTAATTGCAGGATGGGCATCATTCCTGGAATTCCAGTAAGCAAAAACAATTGGCTGCATAGTCCAATTATGTGATTTATTAAGATCACTAGCATTACGGTTTATATAATCTGTACTTGGTGAATCATATAATGTAATAGAGCCAACAAACTTTCCGTAAGTAGTCTCACCAATAGTAATAACCTTCCCTTCCATATAAGGTCTTAGTGCATCAATAGTTAATTCACTGGCAGATGCAGTTCCTCCAGTTGTAAGGATGCAGATTTTATTAAGATTCCCTAGTGTATTAATGTCAACTCCCGGATTAATTTGAACTCTAGAATCTGTTTTACTATAAAGAGGTACTTGACTTTTCATAAGCTCCGGTCCACTATATTTTGTGTGCTTATCATTATACTGTTCAATAACGTAAGGCTGACCTACTTTCCCCGTAATCATTGTCCCAAGAGCCACAGCAGTTTCTACAGAGCCTCCTCCATTATATCTTAAATCTAATACTAAGTCTGTAATATTAGCCTGTTTCATTCTTCCAATGGCATCATTCAACTCACCGTTAAAATCGGATTTAAATGCGTTATATACTAAATAACCAATCCTTTTCCCTCCAGAATTAATTACAGTATCAAAAGCTACTGGATTGTCGTTTATTTCACTCGAAGTTAGATTAACTTTTCTTTTATCTCCATCAGCTATTGGATCTGAATTGCTATCCAAACCTTTAACTTTTTGTACAGTAACACTAAATGAATCAGCAAACAGGCCACTGTAGTTATTTACCGTAAGTGGAGATCCGTTAACTTCCAGAATTGCATCTCCTCTCTTTACACCTTCTCGGTCTGCCGAAGAACCAGGAACAACATAATTAACAATACCTATAAGATTTTGATCATTAGGTTTTTTTAACCATGCATTAAATTCTAAACCAGTAGTTTTAGTAATAGCCGCTCTTATACTTGCAGATCTTTGGATTACTCCGTTCTGTTCAATCCAAGAAAAACGATCTACTACTTTATATTGGTATAAAAAACTATAAAATAGTGCATCCGGAGTTTTTGCATTTAAAGTACTTGCATACTCAGTAGAATTTTTAAAGTTATCAGCGAGAACAGGAACATTTTTCTGCCAGTAATACCATGAATTTAATCCTTTCCAGACAAAATCATTCTCAGCTTTTACACTCACAGTAGTACCACCTCCATTTGTATTATTATCGGTTGTAATAGTATCTCTGGAACAGGATGTGAAGGATAATAACCCTATTAGAGAGACTAAGGATAGTTTATTTAAATTTTTCATATAGAATAAGTTATAATTCGTGTTTAGTAATATTATTTATGCTTAGGTATGGTATATACATCAGTACCAAAAGGAGTCATTGTTCTTTTACTGGCAACAAAAGAATCAGCTCCGGAAGCAAGAGAGTAAGCTCCACGGCTTCTTGTAGAAGCAACTGCACTGCCTGAAGGTAGCTGGAGCTCTCCTGTAATTAATTTTATGGCCCTGTCTAGGGCGACATCTGATCTGTCTCCGAATTCTTTAAGTTGTCCGAAATATTCTGCAGGTTGCACCGGATATCGGGCCGGTAACCCTCCCCCAGGACCTAAAACAGGAGCAACGCGATCCTTATTATAATATGCAAATGTAATAGGCTGTAATGCCCAGTTATGAGACAAGTTTCTACCTACCTCAGAATACATTGATGGCGAATCATAAATCGTATTAGACCCTACAAATTTACCATAGGTTTCCTCACCTACTGTAATTACACTAATATAACGACGCAGACAGTCTATTGTCAATTCACTTGCCGATGCTGTTCCTCTGCTTGTCAGGACATAAACATTTGTCAGATTCAGACTATTTCCATAAGAACTTAGTGGCTTTATTTCATTCCATTGTGCAGCCTGCTTTTTATTAAAATCCAAAAATACAAAAGGAGGAGATTGTGAAAACTGTCCTGTTATTAAACCACCAAGTACCGCTGCTGTATTTACAAAACCACCACCGTTATATCGTAAGTCCAAAATAAGATCTGTAACTCCCTGGCCTTTTAAATCCCCAAATACTGTAACAAGCTCACTATCACTACTTTGAAAGGCATTATAAACTAAATAACCAATCTTTTTATTTCCTTCAGTAAAAACCTGTTGAGCAGCAACAGCATGCTCTACAAGATTATCCACAGCTGTAAGTGTAATTGCAGGCTTTTCACCGGTAGTTGTTATTACACCAGAGCTAGGATCTCCACTAGCACTCTGCGCAAAAGTAACACTAAAACTATCGCTTAATAGCTGACCGTAATTAAAATTATTAAGAGTAGCTCCGTTAACTCTTGTAATAACATCTCCCCTTTTAATTCCTGCTGTATAAGCTGGAGAATTTGGAACAACATAATTCACAATACCCACTTTTGTATCTCCGTTCGGAACTTTAGCATAAATTGTAAAATCCATTCCGTTACTTTTAGATACTCCATTAGAATTTGCCAACTGTTTGTCTATATCCGATATAATCCATGAATTCCTGTCCACTATAGTATATTGGTAAAGAAGACTATAAAATAAAGCATCTGGGGTTTTACTATTGATGGTACTCACATATTGTGCTGAATTTTTAAAACTGTCGGCAAGTTCTGGAACTTTTTCCTGCCAATAATACCAGGAATTAAGCCCTCTCCAAACAAAATCATTCTCCTCTTTTGCCTTTTCAGGTTCAACAGGATCCGGATTATTTCGGTTACATGAAGTAAGCAGCATAGCTCCGGTAACAGAAACAAACAATAATTTATTTATAAATTTCATATTTTTCAGGTAGATTTGTTTATCTTAAATCCAAAATTAAAAGTATGAAAAAGAGATTAATATACAGCTTATTTTTTTTAGGCGCTTTACTTTTCATTTGTGAATCTTGTAAGAATAATGTTGCTAATGATACTAAAGAAGTAAAAAATGCAACTTATAAAATGTACGACATTAGTGGAGAAAGAGGTTACAATGTTAGTTTCGATGTTACCGGTAACGGAGCGGAACCTGTTGCCGTGGTGATTAACCGAATCAGAAAAGAAATAAATCAATCCGATAAAAAAGACAATACTTACCACATTAATGTCATTGCCGAAACCAGAAAAATACATGGTTACAGACCACAGGGAACATCACAGGAAAATGGTGTTATTTACAAAGTAAATTATACAGAATATTTCAAACCCGTGAAATTTACATTAAAATAAGCAGTATATCTGCGAGGAACATTCAAAATGTTCCTTTTTTTGTCTAATTTTGGGATATAAAACTATTTCATGTATCTAAAAAGGTTACAGCCATTTTTCTGTCTTGGGGCATTGTATATTCTGGTGTCTTTTATTTTAAGATTCGTTTTTATTTTCCATCCTATTACAACGAGTAATTTTAGTATTTGGGAATGTACTAAAGTGTTGTCTATAGGTTTGGTTAATGACTTTTTTATATTTGTCCTCGCCAGCTCGCTATTCGTTCTTTATACGCTTTTCCTTTCAAATGCTAAATACGACAAACCCTGGGGAAAGATAATTCTTGCCATTTTTGTTCTGGCAATATTATATGTGGCTTTTTATCCCAACAATATTTTTAAGCAGTATGGGGGTTCTGTCTCGGAGATTGTATTGGCTTTTTTAGGTATCAAGACACTATTATTTGCCTTAATGCTTTTCCTTCCCAGAAAGAGATTTGCGATCAGAAATATTCTGTATTTCTTTACAATTTTCCTATATGTATTGCTTATTATTTTCAATGCAGTTAGTGAATATTTCTTTTGGAATGAGTTCGGGGTACGCTATAACTTTATTGCTGTAGACTATCTTATCTACACCAATGAAGTAATTGGTAACATTATGGAATCCTACCCTATTGTTCCGCTATTCTCAGTAATTATTGCCGTAACTCTTATTATTAGCTGGTTTTTTTATAAAAAGACAAAAGATAACCTTGTTGAACTTCCCTCTTTTAAACAAAAACTTGTTCTATTATTCTCTTATCTGGTATTGGCAACAGGTTGTTATTTTTTAATAGCGCCATTTCAGAAAATAAGAGACGACAATAATTTTGCCGAAGAGATTCAGTCTAACGGATTATATAAATTCTATTATGCATTTACGCATAGTGAACTGGATTACTTTAAATTCTATCCGACATTGGCCGAAAATAAAGCGGAAAAACTATACCTGTCACAGTTTGTTCCGCCAACTATGCCAAGGCCTATTAATAGTGATTCTACAGAACAGCATAAGAATGTGGTTTTGATTTCCATAGAAAGTCTTTCAGCAGATTTTATGCAGCATTACGGAAATAAGGATAAGATCACCCCTTTCCTGGATAGTCTGGCTAACAAAAGTTTAATGTTTACCAATCTCTACGCTACAGGTAACAGAACAGTTCGCGGGTTAGAGGCACTTACACTGAACATTCCTCCAACTGCCGGAGAAAGTATTGTAAAAAGAGAAAATAATAAAAATAAATTTTCCACGGGAAGCCTTTTCAAATCCAAAGGCTACAATGTGAAATTCCTATATGGTGGCTATAGCTATTTCGATAATATGGAAGATTTCTTCAAAGGAAATGGCTATGATATTGTCGACAGAAACAACTTTAAACCAGAAGAAATAAGCTTTGCCAATGTTTGGGGTGTTGCAGATGAAGATATGGCTAAGAAAGCTATTCAGGTAATGAATCAGGAAGCCCAGACAGGAAAACCTTTCTTTAATCACTGGATGACAGTAAGTAATCACCGTCCGTTTACCTATCCTGATGGTAGAATTGATATTCCGGGAACAGCAAAATCCCGTGATGGAGGTGTTAAATATACCGATTACTCTCTCCGAAAGTTTTTCGAGATGGCTAAAAAGCAATCCTGGTATAACAATACAGTCTTTGTTATTGTCGCCGATCACTGTGCATCCAGTGCAGGTAAAACAGAGCTTCCAATGGATAAATACCGTATTCCTGCTATGGTTTACGTTCCGGATGGATCTGTACAACCTCAGCAATTTGGTAAACTAATGTCACAAATCGATTTAATGCCAACTGTATTTGGGCTTTTAAATTTCAATTATACTTCAAAATTCCTGGGACAGGATGTTCTGAAACCGGCTTATATACCGAGAGCTTATGTAGCAACTTATCAGGATCTGGGCTACATAAAGGATAATTATTTAACCATTATCTCTCCAACCAGAAAAGTAAAACAATACCAGTTACAACAAAAACCTTCAGACCTGCCGCCCGAGTTTAATATTTATTATGAGGAAATACCGGTAAAACAGCCAAAGCAACCATTTGTAGATGAAACGATTGCTACTTATGAAACGGTTTCCAAATGGCTGAAGGAAAATAAACTGAACAGATAATTTTGTACTTTTAACATCACAAAAAACAATAAAAAATGAAATGGACTGACGAAAGAGGAGGAAATGTAGAAGACCGCCGCGGTATGGGTGGTGGCGGAATGATGGTTGGCGGTGGCTTAGGCACTCTGATCATTGCCGCTATTATATTCTTCCTGGGCGGAGATCCTTCTGCTATACTTAATTCCGGAGGCTCTGCAACTCCTGTACGTACAGAACAACGCCAGCCATCCAGTGAACAGGATAAACAGCTCTACGAACTGGTAAGCATGCTGGATGCATGGAATACTAAGACATGGACACAAATCTTCCAGGAAAACGGAATGAAATATGTTGCTCCCAAAATTATCATGTTCAGTAACAGTACAAATTCCGGATGTGGTCCTGCTCAATCTGCCATGGGACCTTTTTACTGTCCGGCAGATCAATCTGTATATATAGATATGAGCTTCTTTAATGAATTACAATCCCGATACGGAGCCAAGGTAAGTGAATTTACAGTTGCTTATGTTTTAGGACACGAGATAGGGCATCACGTACAGACTTTATTAGGTACAACACAGAAGGTAGATCAGCTAAGAAGAAGTGGCCGTTACTCGGAAGCAGAGATGAACCGTGTATCTGTAGCTGTAGAGTTACAAGCCGATTTTTATGCTGGTTTATGGGCTAAAAAGAACAACGAACGCGTTCAGGGAGGAATACTGGAGCCAGGAGATATAGAATCAGCAGTAAGTGCAGCACAGGCTGTTGGAGATGACAATATTCAGAAGAGATCTTCAGGATATGTGAATCAGGAAAGCTTTACACATGGATCATCTGCACAACGTGTCGAATGGTTTATGAAAGGTTACAATACCGGCGATATAAAACAAGGCGATACTTTCAACGCTTTATTACGATAAATAAAAATCCTGCGCTTGCAGGATTTTTTTATGGCACCAGTCCAAATATTTTTGCATCTACAAATCTTCCTTTTTCAAAGAAGAAATCTTTAAGCAATCCTTCTTCTTTAAAATTCAGTTTCAACAACAGCCTCTCTGAAGCAAGATTATCGGGATCCGTAAATGCTTCTACTCTATGGATGTTCATTTCTGAAAAAGCATAAGGAAGGATAGCTGCTATCGCTTCTTCCATGTAATGTTGACGCCAGTATAAAGGGTTCAGTTCGTACCCCAGCTCTATTTTAAAATGCTCATGAGCCCAGTTATGATAACCACAGGTTCCAATCATCTTACCACTATCTTTTAGCTGAATTGCCCAGCGGATTCCTTTTTTATGTTCAAAGTTTTTGTTGAAATCCTGAATTAGTACCTCTGCCTCGTCAATCCCTTTAAAAGTATACAGATCATAATACTCTGTAACCTCATCTTTTGAGAAATATTCAAACATATCTTCCGCATCCGCTAATGTAAGCTGACGCAGAATAAGTCTTTCAGTTTCTAAAACAGGGAATTCCATTACTTCAGATGTTTAAAGAATTCCCACATGATAATACCTGCACATACGCTTACATTCAGTGAGTGCTTTGTGCCCAGCTGAGGAATTTCAATAAAGCCGTCACATAAAGCCAAGGCCTCATCCGATACACCATCTACTTCATTTCCCATAATCACCACATACTTCTCGTCTTTTGAGATTACCTGCTCATTCAGAGCTATACTCCCTGTAGTCTGTTCTATCGCTAAAATTTTATACCCTTCGGACTTCAATTTTTGTAAAGCTTCGGTAACATCTTTTTCATAATACCAATCCACACTTTCGGTAGCTCCTAATGCTGCCTTATGAATCTCGCGGTGTGGTGGCTGCGGCGTAATACCACATAATACGACCTTCTCTATAATAAAGGCATCAGCTGTTCTGAATACTGCTCCTACATTGTTCATACTACGGATACTATCCAACAGAACAATCACCGGAATTTTTTCCGATTGTTTAAAGGTTTCTATATCTACTCTGCCGAGTTCTTCCAGTTTTAACTTCTCTACCATGAAACTTCATTTTTCGGCTACAAATTTACAAAAAAGCTTATGGTACACAGGCACATTCCGGAATCTAAAATACCAGAAGTACAAAGTCATAAAAATATAGAAACGAGTTTTACAAAGAACAAACTTTCAAAGCCTGAATTTAATCCTTAAATTTGGAACCTATACCTATAAAAAATGGCGAAAGAAAAGAAGGAAACTCCTTTAATGGGACAATACAACAGTATAAAGGCAAAATATCCGGATGCTCTTCTACTGTTCAGAGTTGGCGACTTTTATGAAACTTTTGGACAGGACGCAGTTAAGACATCTCAGATATTAGGTATTGTTTTAACTAAAAGAGCAAATGGCTCTGCATCTTATATAGAATTGGCCGGCTTCCCACATCATTCATTGGACAGCTACTTACCGAAGTTAGTTCGTGCCGGAATGCGTGTTGCTATATGCGACCAGCTGGAGGACCCGAAAATGGTTAAAGGCATTGTAAAACGAGGGGTTACCGAACTGGTGACTCCAGGGGTTACGTTCAATGATCAGGTTCTGAATGCCAAGCGAAATAATTTCCTTCTGTCGCTTCACAAAGAAAAAGAAAAATACGGAATAGCATTGGTGGATATTTCTACCGGTGAATTTCTGGTGAGCGAAGGTAATCTTGAAAAATTACTCCACATTGTCAACACCTTTGATCCTAGTGAGATTATTCTTCAAAGAAGTACCGAAGTTCCTGTTGTTTTAAAAAACAGAAATACATTCAAACTGGAGGATTGGGCATATCAGTATGATTATGCTTACGAGAAGCTTACACAACATTTTAAAACCAAATCTCTAAAAGGTTTTGGTATAGAGGATCAAAAACTGGCAATTGTAGCCTCAGGGGGTATTTTTGCTTATCTGGTAGAAGATACTCATCACAGTCTTCTGAACCATATCACCAAGATACAGCCTATTCCTCAGGAAGATTATCTGATGATGGATGCTTTCACCCTTCGCAATCTGGAAATTGTATTTTCCAGTCAGCAGAAAGGGAAAAGCTTACTCGACATCATCGATAAAACCTCAACTCCAATGGGCGGAAGATTACTTCGCAGAAGACTAATCCTTCCCCTTAAAAATATCAATGAAATTAACCGCAGACTAAGTCTTGTTGAATTCTTGAACAAAGAAGATCAGCTGAAATATGAAATTTCTTTAAGGCTTAGAACTATTTCCGACCTCGACAGATTAATGGGTAAGTTGGCGGCCGAAAAAATAAGTCCTAAAGAACTGGGATATCTTCGTCAGTCTCTGGAAAGCATTCAGGAAATCAAAAAATTACTGATTCCACATCCGGATGTTCTGGCATGGCTGGATCCTTTAAATGATCTGGATGAAATTCTTCAGTATGTATACCAACACCTGAATGAGAAACTTCCTGCATACCTTAACAAAGGAAATGTAATAAAAGAAGGTGTTTCCGAAGAATTAGACCGACTGAGAAACCTTCAGTCCAAAGGTAAAGGCTTTTTGGATGAGATGCGCGACCGTGAGATTGAACGTACGGGTATCTCAAGTCTTAAAATAGATTTCAACAATGTTTTCGGCTACTTTATTGAAGTAAGAAATACTCATAAAGACAAAGTTCCGGAAGACTGGATCCGTAAGCAAACACTTGTAAATGCGGAACGTTATATCACCGAAGAATTAAAGGAATATGAAAGCCAGATTCTGGGAGCCGAAGAAAAGATTTCACTACTGGAAACACAATTATACCGTACTACCTGCGCTTATCTACTACAATATATAGATCTTATTCAGGAGAATTCTGCTTTAATTGCTCAACTGGATTGCGCATTAGGTTTATCCGAGCTTTCCGTACAGGAGCAGTATACAAAACCTGTTCTTAATGATAGCTTTGTAATCAGTATATCGGAAGGACGCCACCCTATTATAGAAAAGTCTTTGCCTTTGGGTGAAAAATATATTCCGAATGATATCTACCTGGATCAGGACTCACAACAGATTATTATGGTTACAGGTCCCAACATGGCCGGTAAATCAGCCATATTAAGACAAACAGCTATTATCTGTCTCTTGGCTCAGATCGGCAGTTATGTTCCGGCAAAACATGCCGAAGTGGGATTACTCGACAAAATATTCACCCGTGTAGGAGCTTCAGATAATATTGCAGCTGGTGAATCTACCTTTATGGTTGAGATGAATGAGGCTGCCAATATTCTAAATAACATTTCGGATCGCTCACTAATATTACTGGATGAGATTGGACGTGGTACAAGTACCTACGATGGAGTTTCAATTGCATGGGCAATTGCAGAATATCTGCACCAACATACAACAAAGCCTAAAACACTTTTTGCGACGCATTATCATGAGTTAAACGAAATGACTGTAAACTTTGAGCGGATTAAAAACTTTAGCGTGAGCATTCAGGAAAATAAAGGAAATATTATATTCCTGAGAAAACTAATCCCTGGCGGCAGTGAGCATAGTTTTGGTATTCATGTAGCAAAGCTTGCAGGTATGCCTTCTAAAGTTGTTCACCGCGCAGAGGAAATTCTGAAGACACTGGAGGATTCCAGAGCACAAGGCGGTTCATCTGAAAAAATAAAAAGAGTTACCGAAGAAAATATGCAATTAAGCTTCTTCCAACTGGATGATCCTGTTCTGGAAAATATTCGTGAGGAATTGACTAAAATCGATATCAATACTCTTACTCCTATTGAAGCTCTGATGAAGTTGAATTCTATCAAAAAAATGATAGGCAGTTAAGGAAATGTATATTAGTAATGAAGTAGTTGAAATTTTAATTGTCATTAAACCTAAAAGGTAATCTATAGTTAGCCGCAACAGGCTGACCATTTTCAAGTCTTACTTTTATTTTTGTTCTAATGCGCTTTAAAGTTTTAATTACTTCATCATTAAACTTTTGGTTATCTCCTACTGCACTAATTCGGGTCATACTTCCGTCTTTCTCAATTGTAAAAGAAAGAACACAAGACAAGTCGCCTTTCCCTACAAAATTACGTGTATTAAAAGACTGGCTTAAATCCCTATAGAAAGTGGTGAGATTATCCGGTGATTCTACCTGCCGAGTAACCGTAGGTGTATTCTTTACTTCCTGAGAAAAAGCAAAACCGGAAAATAAAATTGAAAAAAGTAAGATATATTTGTGACTCATAGAACAAATGTAACAAAATGAAATTCAACCTCTATTATTTTATTGCCACAATTATCCTGTTCATCACAGAAGTCCTTATAGCTACTGTTTTCAAAGATTTATTCTTTGTCCGTGCTTATCTGGGTGATGTTCTGGTAACTATTCTGATTTATACATTTGTAAAAAGCTTCTTTAACATCAGTCCCGGAAAACTATTGATCGGTGTTTTCATCTTTTCTGTTTTTATAGAAGTATTACAATACTTCAACATAGCCGATTTATTAGGATTAAAACGCGGAAGTATTGCTTACATTGTTGTAGGAAACAGTTTTAGTTGGATTGATATAATTTGTTATGGCGCTGGTTGTTTAATTGCCTTTGTTGTTGAAAGGTTAAGGAATTTATACCCCGCATAATTTAATTTGTACCTCGGCTCTTTGTTTACTAGTCGTTGTTTGTTTAGACTTCTACGGAGTTACAAAAAATACACCTAAATAGGTTGATAAGGCACTGCGAAAATTTCTTTCAGGTATCCCATTATCTCAGAAAAAATGCCATATCCTCCCATGATAATAAGGAAAATCCCAAATAAAAAAGCTTGTATTCTTTTTGCGTCAGAGTAAGGGTCCGACCGTACCTCTTTATCTTTATCTCTTCCAAACCACACCATAAGTAAGCCAACGCCTATCATAAAAATGCTAACAAAGTGCTTTTCCATTTTAATTAATACAGGAGAATGTATAAGCTATTTAAAAACAGAGTTTATCATATAGTAAAAGTATAATTTCTTATGGAGTGAAATACATATTTCTTTAGTAACTTCTATTTCGCATTCAAGTCCTGCGCAATTAACCATGCTTCGCTCCAGCATGCCTGAAAGTTAAAGCCACCAGTAACTGCATCGATATTCAGTACTTCTCCTGCAAGATAAAAATTCGGGTACTTTTTACTCTGCATCGTTTTGAAATCTATTTCCTTCAGGTCTACCCCTCCGGCTGTTACAAACTCATCTTTAAAAGTACTCTTCCCTTTTACCTGCATCTTGTTTTGACAAAGACTTTCTAAAATCTGCTGAACTTCTTTATTACTTATATTTCCTAATTGCTTTTGCGGATCGATGTTGTTAATATCCAATAAATGGTTCCAGAAGCGATTGGTGATATCAAAAATTTTAGATTGCCCTACGCTTTTCTTAGGATTATCTGCTTTAAACTGATTCATAATATCTTCAGCAATTGAAATATCAATACCTAAAAAATTGACAACAACATCAAAATTATAATCCATTGCGAATAATTCCCGCGCGCACCATGCAGACAATTTCAGCACAGCTGGTCCGCTCAACCCCCAGTGGGTAATTAATAATGGTCCACTTTCTTCTTTCTTTAATGCCGGAAGTTTTACCCATGCATTTGGAAACGAAGTCCCCATTAATCCTTCTATGCTTTTATTTTTGATATTGAAAGTAAACAATGACGGAACAAGGTCTACAATTTTAAAATCCAAAGGCTTTAAAAGCTGATAAGATTTTGGTGAACTTCCGGTGCAAAAAACAACCAGATCTGCAGTAAATTCTTCAGAAGATGTTGTAATTACCCATTGTTCTCCTTGTTGCTCAATTTTCTTAACGACTTGTTTAGTCGAAATTTTTGTTCCGTTTGCAATTACAGCATATGCAAGGGCGTTCATTATGCTTAATGAAGAATTACTTTCCGGAAAAATACGGTTATCATCCTCAATTTTTAGCGCAACTCCACGCTCTTCAAACCAACCCATTGTATCCCCCGGCTGAAATTTTGTGAAAACACTTAATAATTCCTTATTTCCTCTCGGGTAAAAAGAAGTAAGTTCACGAGGATCAAAACAGGCATGAGTAACATTACATCTGCCTCCGCCTGAAATTTTCACTTTTTGCAAAACATCTGAAGCCTGCTCCAGAATATGGATATCATATTTTTTTCCATCTACATTTGCTGCTGTAAAAAAGCCAGCAGCCCCACCTCCGATAATAACAAGTTTTTTATTTTCCAGATTCATAGTAATACAATGCAAGGCACAAAATTACAATTTTTATAAACCATCATTTATCCTTAATTTTGAAGATTAGATAAAAATCATCAACAAAGTCTTTTTTTCATTAAAAATTCAAAATAAACATGTCTGTATATTATCATAAATTTGAAGTAAGATGGTCGGATATCGATGCCAATCGTCACTTAGCCAACTCATCTTACGTAATGTATTGTGCCCAAACCCGTATGGCCTTTATGAATGCTCATAACATGGGTGTATCCAAGCTGGTTCATTGGGGAATTGGACCTGTAATTTTGAATGAAGAATATTCTTTCTTTAAAGAGATTACGGCAGATCAGACAGTATATGTAAGCCTGGAAATTTCCGGAATGTCTGAAGACAGCTCTATTTATTCTTTCACTCACAAGTTTTATATGCCAGACGGTACTCATTGTGCAACATCTAAAGTTACAGGTGTATGGATTGATATGATGCTCCGTAAAATGACAACTCCACCAGATGATATTCTGGTAAGTTTACTAAAATACAAGACTGATCAAACGGAACTGTTGACCAAGGAAGATTTAAAAAAACTTTCTAACCGTCCGGAAAATATAGATCCATCTGTTTTTAAATAATATTATGTTAGAAGATAAAAAACCTCAACTAACCCCTGTTTCCCAACTTGGAGAATTTGGGCTTATTAAACACCTTACAGAAAACTTCCCATTGGAAAACTCTTCTTCGGAATTAGGTGTAGGAGATGATGCCGCTGTTATAAATCCAGAAGGAAAGAAAGTAGTTGTAACAACAGATATTTTAGCCGAAGGTGTACACTTTAACCTTGGATATGCTCCACTAAAGCACCTGGGATATAAAGCTGTAGTTGTTAACCTGAGCGATCTTGCCGCAATGAATGCTGTACCTTCTCAGATTCTGGTTTCATTGGCTGCATCTAACCGTTTCCCGGTAGAGGCTTTTGAAGAATTGTATGCTGGTATTGCTCTGGCATGTCAGCATTATCATGTAGACTTGGTAGGTGGAGATACAACAAGTTCCAATGCCGGACTTGTAATGAGTATTACCGCAATAGGCTTACAGGACGAGCAGAAAATTGTTAAAAGATCCGGAGCCAAACCAAATGACCTTTTGGTTGTAACCGGAGATCTTGGTGGTGCCTATATGGGATTACAAATTCTGGAAAGAGAACATGCTGTTTACTTGGCAAATCCGGATATGCAACCTGAAATGGAGGGCTATGATTATATTCTTCAGCGTCAGCTGAAACCTGAGGCCCGTACAGATATAAGAACAACTCTGGAAGAAATGGATATTGTACCAACGTCTATGATTGATATATCGGATGGCCTTGCTTCTGAAATTCTTCATCTTTCAGATCAGTCTAAGGTAGGATTCCATCTGTATGAAGAAAAGATCCCTATGGACACACAGATGATTAATACTGCTGAGGAACTTAATTTTAATCCGGTAATTGCTGCACTTAATGGTGGAGAAGATTACGAATTATTATTTACCATCAGTCCGGATAGCTATGATAAAATAAAGAACCATCCCGATTTCACTATTATCGGTCATGCTGTAGAAGCTAATCAGGGCAACTATATGGTTGCAAGAGGTTCTAACGAACTTATAAAACTTACCGCTCAGGGATGGGATGCCTTCCTGAACAAAGGAGAATAACTACAATTAATATAACAGTGTAGCAATTTATTGTTACACTGTTATATTACTATATTATCCTATATAAATCTTCCCTTTTTATTTCCTAAGAATGCCGCAATTTGGCTTGGTCGAATAAGTTCATCTATATTGATTCCGATATCTTCTTTTGATATGACCGGCTCTTTGTAATTCTTTTCGTCGAATTTATAAAGGCTCCATTCACCATTATGATATTCAAGAGCTGTCAGATTTTCTATCCAGTCTCCAGAATTCAGATACCTTACACTTCCTTTCTCTGTTTCTATCATTTTGTCCACAGGCTGGTGAATATGTCCGCAGATCACAATATCATACTTATTTTCTATAGCCAGTTCAGCAGCTGTCTGTTCAAAATCTGCAATAAACTTTATAGCCTCTTTAACGCTATTCTTTACTCTTTTGGATAATGAAATCTTTGATTTGCCAAATAAGCTGAAAGTATAATTAATCGCCCGATTCAACAGGATAAGGAGATCATAACCTTTTCCGCCGAGCTTAGCCATAAATTTTGCATAGCCTTTCGTCGTATTATCGAATACATCTCCGTGAAAAACCCAATGTTTTTTTCCGTCCAGCTCAAATAATAACTTATCCGTCAACCATATTTCTCCCATTTGGGTATCAGAATATCTGCGCAGAAATTCATCATGATTTCCTGTGATATAGACAATTTTTGTCCCTTCCTTCAATAATCGAAAGAATTCGTTTATAACTTCCATGTGAGAGGCCGGAAAATATCTTTTTGAGAATGCCCAGCCATCTATAATATCACCATTAAGTATCAGTAAACGAGGCTTTATGGTTTTTAAATAAGAAATTAACTCTTTTGCATGGCAACCATAGGTTCCCAAATGCACATCTGAAATAATAACAACTTCACTGTTTCTCATTGTAACAGGGTTTTGACAAAATTAAAAACCTGAAACATATTTATGATTAAGGAATTATTAATACTTCTTTACGTTTTAGTTAATAAAAAAGAATAAAAGGTCCTTTTGA
Organism: Elizabethkingia miricola; assembly: GCF_001675285.1. Taxonomy (GTDB): domain Bacteria; phylum Bacteroidota; class Bacteroidia; order Flavobacteriales; family Weeksellaceae; genus Elizabethkingia; species Elizabethkingia miricola. The sequence goes on along the minus strand of NZ_LSGQ01000030.1, from coordinate 665,308 downwards.
AAAAGAAAAATTCAAAAAAATAGCGGGCAATTACCCGCTATTCTTATTTTTCTGCCACTAACTGTACAAGGTGTAGTATAACTTCTGTTGCCTTAGACATCGACTGCAACGGAACATATTCATATGGTCCGTGGAAGTTATGACCCCCGGCAAAAATATTAGGACAAGGTAGTCCCATATAAGATAATTTTGCACCATCTGTTCCTCCTCGAATAGCTTTGATATCTGGTGTAACACCTGAAATCTTCATCGCCTCCTCAGCAAAGTCAATAATGTACATTTTATCTTCAATATGTTTACGCATATTCAGATATTGCTCTTTAATCTCTACTTCAGCGGTTCCTTCTCCATGTTTTTGGTTGAATTCTGCAACCTTTTGTTTTAAGAACTCGTTACGCTGCTCGTATTTAGTATCATCGTGATCGCGAATAATATATTGCAATTTAGCTTCTGAAACATCAGCTTTAACATCTGTTAAATGAAAGAAACCTTCATAACTGCGTGTTGTTGCAGGAGTTTCATTTGCCGGAAGACTCTGAATAAATTCAGCTGCCAATAAACCAGCATTCACCATTTTACCATAAGAATAACCAGGGTGTACACTTAATCCATGAATCTTTACGACTGCCCCGGAAGCATTAAAGTTTTCATATTCCAACTCTCCTATCTCTCCACCATCCATCGTATAAGCCCACTCTGCATTGAAATGTGCAACGTTGAATTTGTCAGCACCACGCCCTATTTCTTCGTCTGGTGTAAAACCAATAGAAATACGGCCATGCTCGATCTCAGGATTTGCAATTAAATATTCAGCTGCTGTTACAATTTCTGCAATACCAGCTTTATCGTCCGCGCTTAAAAGAGAAGTACCGTCAGTTGTAATAATAGTCTTTCCTTTATAGTTTGCCAGCTCTTTGAATTTGGTTGAGGAAAGTGTAAATCCTGTTTCTTTGTTCAATAGTAAATCACCACCGTCATAATTTTCCCATACAATCGGCTTAATACCTTTACCATTAAAGTCTGGTGAAGAATCGAAGTGAGACACAAAACCAATTTGAGGAACTTCCTTATCTAAGGTAGAAGGAACGAAGCCATATACATATCCGTTTTCGTCTTTAGAAACATCTTCCAGACCAATTCTTTGTAATTCCTCATAAAGATAATTAACCATATCCCATTGTTGTTCCGTACTTGGCGTCTTCTCACTTTCCGGATCACTTGTTGAATATATTTTCACATAGGTTAAAAATCTTTCTAAAAGTTTTTCTTCCCATTCCTTATTCAATTCTACTTTATTCATTCTACTATTTTTTATTTTGCCTCTTTCAGCAACTGTTATTACATTCTGTGAAGACCTCTTTTATCCTATTAACTTACAGATTCTTTGAGGTTTTCATACTTTTTGTTTGTGTTGAACAAATTTATATATTTATAGAACGAATGACAAATTTTATGAAGCCCTTGTTTTTCAGGGTTTTCCTAATAAAAGTTTTAGAATATGTTTATAACAGAATGCCCCAGAGATGCTATGCAAGGCTGGCCGGAACTTATTCCGACTAACAAGAAGATCGATTATATAAACAGCCTGATGGATGTCGGCTATGATATTCTGGACTGCGGCAGCTTTGTGAACCCCAGAATGGTTCCGCAGATGGCAGATAGCGGTGAAGTTGTAGACAACATTGATAAAAGCAGGTCCAATACCAAACTTTCTGTGGTTATTGCCAATTTCAGAGGTGCCGAAAAAGCTTTAGAACATGAAAAGATAGACTACCTGGGCTTCCCTTTTTCTATCTCAGAAACCTTCCAGCACAGAAATACTAATAAAAGCAGAGAAGAAGCTTTTACAGAAGTACAGCGAATCTTTGATCTGACTAAAAGTAAAAACAAAGACCTTATTTTATATTTCTCTATGGCTTTTGGTAATCCTTACGGAGAAATGTGGAAATGGCAAGATGTGGAAGAATGGGCACAGCGTTTTAGCGATATGGGAGTAAAGACAGTGATGCTATCCGACACTACCGGAGTTTCGGACGCAGAGACAATTGCTCTTCTATTTTCCAAAATTCCACCTCTGTTTCCGAATATAGAATTCGGAGCCCATTTTCATAACCGTTATGAAGATTCCTACAAAAAACTAAAAGCAGCTTATGATAATGGCTGCAGACGTTTTGACACTGCAATTAAAGGGATTGGAGGTTGTCCCATGGCTAAAGATGAACTTGTCGGAAACATGCCTACAGAACAGCTTATTAATTTCCTTCAGGTCGAAAAAATTGACAACAGGCTAAACCTGTTAAACTTTGAAAGTTCTTACAATCAGGCAAAAGATATCTTTCATTTTTAATTTAATGTAAAATCGTATAAAGATATGACATCAGCAATAAAATATATAGGCCAGCTAAGATGCGAATCTCAGCATTTGCAATCCGGAAGCATCGTTATTACAGATGCTCCAACAGATAACCACGGACAAGGTGCGGCATTTTCTCCAACAGATCTTTGTGCAACTTCATTAGGACAATGTATGCTTACCACTATTGCTATTCTGGGAAAAGCTAAAAACATCAATATAGAAGGAGCAACTTGTGACATCACAAAAGTAATGAACCCGGCTCCGCGTAAGATTGCAGAGATAATCTGTGATCTAAAATTCCCGACAAATTACAGTGACGGGGAAAAGCAATTTATTGAACAAACAGCACTAAATTGCCCTGTTGCATTAAGCCTTCACCCGGATGTTAAAAAAACGGTAAGTTTCACTTACGGATAAAAATAAAAGAGCCTTCATGTGAAGGCTCTTTCTATATATAAAAATAGTTTATTACGGACTATAACATCCCAAGTTCAAATCGAGCTTCTTCGCTCATCATATCTTTTGTCCAGGTAGGTTCGAATGTTAATTCTACCGAAGCTTTTGTTACTCCTTTTACGATACCTACTTTTTGTTCTACTTCCAACGGAAGAGTATCCGCTACCGGGCAGTTAGGTGCTGTTAGTGTCATCAGTACTTTTACTTCTCCTGTTTCGCTAATCTGTACATCATAAATAAGCCCCAGTTCATAAATATCTACCGGAATTTCCGGGTCAAAAATAGTCTTCAGAACTCTTATGATATTATCTCCGATTTCTGCTATAAATTCGTCTGTATAAGGTGTCTCCATTATAAATTGTCTCCTGTTTTTAGTTTTCACGCTGCAACAAATCCTCTTGCCGCATCTTCCTGAAAACGTTGCACAAAGTTAAGACATCTTTTTCACAATACACACGAATACGTTCTAAGTCTTTTTCTATATAATAAATTGATGCGACCATAGATCCGTCTATGTCATCTTTAGGAGTCGGAACACCAAATATATGTGCCAGCAATTCTAACGAAACAAAATTTTTCCAGTCTCCGAATTTCCAGAGTTCCATGGTATCAATATGTGGAATTTCCCACGGCTTCTTACCAAACATTTGTAACGGAACCGGAGGCTGCATCTGATTAATCAGCATTCTTCTGGAGATATAAGGGAAATCGAATTCTTTTCCGTTATGTGCACATAGTACAACCTGATTCATTCGTGGATTGTTGAACATTTCCCCGAACTCTATCAGCAATTTTTTTTCATCGTGCCCACTAAATGAATGAATTTTCAACTTTCCGGATTTTGCCAGCATTCCTACAGAAATGCAGACAATCTTACCAAACTCAGCCATTATGCCGCCTCTGTCTTCATAAAATTCATCAGCTGAAACATCTTCTTTTCTTTGAAACCGCGTTTTCTTATCCCATAGTTTCTGTGTTGCTTCATCCAAGTCGGACCAGTTCCCAGCCTGTGGTACTGTCTCAATATCTAAAAAAAGGATTTTTTCAAAAGGAATATTCTGAATCATTTTGTATAATTTTCCGCCAGCGTGAAATCCATAAACTAAACAACACGGCTGCTATAAGTATGCAATTTAACAAAATATAAATTTACTTCCCGAACAAGACTACTGCTTCATTTACAAACATCTCAACTTCTTCAGGACGTTCCTTGTTATCCTTAGCTTCGTCTCTGGAAGAACCTGTTCTTACGACAATCATATTATAATCAGGAATACAAATTACATACTGCCCATATAACCCTCGTAAATAGTAATGTTTAATTGTTGCATCATTATTTATCCAAATCCCATTACCATAAGACTCCTGCGACAGCTTTGTGCCTGTAATCATTTTTTGCACAAATTCTGAGTTCAGAAGCTGCTGACCATTATATACACCGTTATTAAGAAGTAATTGTCCAAATTTTGCAAAATCCCTTGATGCCGCATTAATACAGCAATAGGTTTTCTCCATCCCGTTCTCTCTGTCGAGATTCCAAAAAGCAGGATATTCCATTCCTAATGGTTTCCAAAGTTTTTCAGAGGCATAACTACTCAAGCTCTCTCCTATTGCTTTACGAACTGCAAAACCCAAAAGCTGTGTAGTACCACTTTGGTATTCAAACTGAGTTCCAGAAACCGCTTTAAATTTTCTTTTCAGCATAAAATCTGCAAGATCATCCCCATAATAAGCTTTTGCATTTGGTTTAAACGGATTTGCATAATCTTCGTCCCAGTCCAGCCCGCTTTCCATTGCCGAAAGATTACCTAGTGTACAGTCTTTACCCTTTGGATCCTTAGCGAATTCGGGATAAAAATAGGATAATTTAGTATCTGTACTTTCTATTTTTCTGTCCTGAATTGCACATCCTAAAAGCATAACGGTGACACTCTTAGCCATAGAAAAAGAATTAGTTCTGGAGGCCTGGTTATTTCCCTGCCAGTAGTTTTCACTTAAGATTTTTTCATCTTTAATAACAAGAAAAGAAACGCTTTTGGTCTTATTGAGATGCGTTATAAGCTTTTGAGAAAGAGAAATCCGGTTATAGTCCGCAGCTTTTTTCCATGGGAGAATATTCCCGTTTCCAATAGTATTGGATGAAAAATCCTGACCATCAAAAATATGTGCCCCAGTCTTTCCCTTGAGATAGGTTTTCCTTACGGCCGTAAAGAGATATCCATAACCCAGTACAAAACAAATTATAATAAGAAGAACTACAATACCTACAATTATACTCAGCATATTTTCTGTCGTTGTTTCTTACAAATGTATTAAATAAAGGTATTGATTCTAACGAAAAATTTCAGACCTTTGTTTGAAAGTCATGAGTCTGCAAGTCTTACAAAAATACCTTCCGGAAGGGTCCATTTTCTTTATCGAAAAATGGTTGAAACCTTATTCCTGTCATATAAGGATAACAAAGAAGCGAAACTCTAAACTTGGAGATTATCGTTACCGCTCCGGCAAAACCCAGCAAATATCGATTAACGGAGATCTGGAACCACAGCTATTTTTCTTTGTATTGACGCATGAAATTGCGCATCTCATTACATTTTCTGCGGACAGAAAAATATTACCGCATGGTAAAGAATGGAAAGCCTGCTATCGTAGCCTTTTACTGGAAAGCCTGAATATTTATGAAGAAGATTTCCGGCCAATGGTTATGAACTTTTCAAAAACTCCAAAAGCAAACTATATGGCAACACCTGAAATAGTTCGTTATTTCAGTAAAAATACGGCTGAGGATTTTATTGAAGATCTGGATCCTGGCCATATTTTTGAATATCAAAATCAGACTTTTGAGATCCTCGAAGTAAGGAAAAAACGCTATATTTGCAAAAACCTGCATTCGGGGAGAAAATATTTATTCCGAACCTGTGTTCAGGTTAAAAAATTGATTCATGATGATTGAAAATAGATATTGTGTAATAATGGCTGGGGGTGTAGGCAGTAGATTCTGGCCTATCAGTACCTCCAAGTTTCCAAAGCAATTTCAGGATATATTAGGGGTAGGACGTACCATGATTCAGCAAACTTATGACAGGATCAGCAAAATTGTTCCTGTTGAAAATATTTTTGTTATTACCAGCAGCGAGCATGTTAACGTGGTCCAAAATCAGTTACCAGAATTAAAACCAGAAAATATTGTTGGTGAGCCGGTGATGAAGAATACTGCAGCTTGTAATATTTTTATGGGGATGAAAATTGCAGAAATTAATCCTAATGCTGTAATAACAGTTCTTCCTTCAGATCATCTTATTTTAAAAGAAGACGTTTTCTTAAACACCGTGGAACTTGCTTTTGAAGAAGCAAATACAAATCATACGCTTGTAACTATTGGCATACAACCAACACGCCCGGAAACAGGGTACGGATATATTCAGTTTTTAGAGAAAAAAGGGCAAAATGTTTTCAAAGTAAAAACCTTTACTGAGAAACCAACGCTAGAGGTAGCCAAAACACTTATTGAATCTGGTGATTTCCTATGGAACGCCGGGATATTCGTATGGAATGTTCAGGATATTCTGAAGGCATTCCAGGATAACCTTCCTGAAATGTATCAGCAATTCACGGAATGTGAATACAACAATGAGTCTGAAAAAACCTGCATAGAAACCATCTATCCAAAGGTTCAGAAAATTTCTATTGACAATGGTATTCTGGAAAAGACTAAAAATGTAGCTGTAATTCCTGCTGACTTAGGCTGGTCCGATTTGGGTACATGGACATCGGTATTTGAAAATGCTGAAAAGAATGAATATAATAACGCCGAAAATTCTAAATATGTATTGTCTTATGCTTCTACAGGTAATATCATACACATTAAAAATAAAAATAAGGCTGTTATCATAGACGGATTAAACGATTATATTGTAGTAGACACTGATAAGGCACTACTAATTTGTCCACGAAGTCACGATCAGGAAATTAAGGATTATGTAATTGATCTGAAAACAACAAAAAAGGGAGATAAATTCATCTAAATATACTTTTATTTTTATTTGATTAGCTAGGAATGCTATAAAATTTATCTTTTCAATGCGTTTTTCAGCAATATACATTAAAATATAGCTAAACATACAACAGGGAATATCACCCTGTTTTTTTTATTTTTCAGAAATTACATCAAATTATAATCAGTTTTCTGGAATTAAGTCCTCCTTTTTTTACAATATTCCAGAAAACTGTCCAACATTTAATACAAATAACACTGTATTAGAGAAAGCTTCTTCCTTTCTTTGTTTTTACACAAACAAAGGAATGATGATAAAATGTTTTTACGCTCTGGTGCTATTTTCAGCACTTACATTTGCACAAGTAACAGACAGCTTCAATATATCCGGATATATCCGAAAGCTCTACTACTTAGATCCTAATCCTCGCCTCTCAACATCACAAACAGATCAGGGAAGAATATTGACGTCTATGCAAATAGCAGATTCCTTGTACAAACAAATAAGATATACTGAAGCCATTAAACTTTATGAACAGGCCGATTATTATGCATTGAAGAATCAGCATAACAAGGAACGTTTTGTCATTAATTATTTCCTGAGTGATATATACCAGAGTATAGGCTTTTCTAATAAAGCCAATGAGTATTGGGGGATAACATGTTCATTCTTCAACTCTCTTGACAGAACGGATTCTACTATAATGACGAACCTGTATAAGGCCCGAAGAATGGAGCATAGTAGCCAGTTTTATTCAGCCATTTTATACCATCAGGAAAATATAAGCCTGCTAAAGAAAAAATATTTAAAACCCTATGAATCAAAGCCTTTTACTTTCCAGCAAAAAATTGATCTCGCTTTAGAGCATAATATCATTGCTTATGATTATTTAAAAAACAACAATCTATATGAAGCTAAAAAAAGTTTTGAAAAAACAGAGCTCTATTTAAAGGATATAAATATTGATCTCCAATATCAGACACCCTATTACTATCTGTGCAAGGCGATGATAGCAACAAAAGAAAACAAAAGAGAAGAAGCCCGAAAATGGTTTGATTCTGCAGAAAAAATCGCAGAAAAAAAAGGCTACCAGGTATTTGCTAAACGAATTTCAGAAGAGAAAATTCTAAGCAAAATAGGCCAATTAGATGATCACAGCTCTAAAAGTTTTAAAGAGTTTTTCAAAAAAATCTTACTCGAAATTCAAAAAGTAAATGAATTGGAAATTGAGCGGGAAGAAAAGAAAGTTACCGATCAGAATAGTCAGATAGAGCACTGGAAAAGTTTTTTTATCCTGCTAACCGCTATTTTAACCTTATATATTATTATAAAGGATAAAAAAATATACAAGAAAAGACCTCCAAATCATACAGGAAACATTGGAATTGTCTTTACTAAAGAAATAAAGCATGTATCTGAAAATGACATACTGCCTCCTGAAAATTTTAGTTTTATCAATCTCAATTACGAAAACATTACGCGGACATCTACTCTTATTTCTGAAGCTAAAGAATCTGAGCTTTTGGAAAAACTAAACCAATTTGAAACAGGAACCGATTTTATGGCAAAAAACTTTACTCTTTCAAACCTTGCATCGATTCTCGATACCAATACAAAGTATGTACACTACCTCCTGAAGGCTCACCGGAATAAAAATTTCAACGATTATATTAATGGCCTGAAAATAAAATACATTGTCCACTGCCTCTGTAAAGAACCTAAATTTCAGAATTACAAAATCAGTTATTTGGCAGATATAGGTGGCTTTTCTTCACAAAGCAGGTTTGCTTACATATTTAAAAAAGAAGTTGGACTGTCTCCTTCCGAGTTTATAAGAACATTAAAAAGAAAAAACAAAATTCCCAAAAACACTGATATACAATAAATTACACATTAAATAGAAGCAATTTTCCAGAATTCTGCTTTTACATCACTAACAGGTAAGCCTGTCATCATTCTAATTTTACAGCATAAAACATTAAAAATCAGAGTGATGAAAAAAGAGAAAAACAAACAAGTCTTACCTGAGATTTATGCTTCCGGCAAAAAGACATACACTCCACCTGTATTGGAAGTCATTTTAATAGAGATGGAGCATGGTTTTGCCGCGACATCAGCCTCTTTAAACCCCGGAGATGCAGGTTCTCCTAATACACCACAAGTCGAAGACTGGAATGATGGTGGAAGTCTGGGCGGTAAAGATTTTGACTTGTAATTAAAAGCTCATTAATCAGGTAAAACACAACTATGGATACATCTATACACAAAAAATTAATAAAGGCAACGAGTTCTTTTGTTCTTACAGGAAGCCTACTGCTTAGCCATATCTCCTGTTCCTCAAGAGATGAGGAAACCCAAAAACCGGATGGAAATACCGGAATGCAAGGAACATTTCTAAGTTTTAATATTACTGGTATTGAGGAAGAAGAAAATATAACAAACCTCGCTACTGCATCTATAAAAAATACAGTGAAATCGTCATCAGCATCTATTGCCCCTGAAAAAGTAATTTCAACAGAAAATTTCGATGTCCTGATTAGCGCTGAAGGCCAAATTACGTCCGATAAATCACAAGGGTTCTCGGCCTCTCTTACACCTTCATATACAGGAACTGTCGCTGCAGTAACCAATACCCCTATGATAACAGGTACAAAATATCGTTTGTTAATTTATGATGCAGCAAGCAATACGCTTATAAGAAATGTTGATGCAACTTCAGGAACAAATCCAAATATCCAGGTAGATGCAGGAAAACAATACAAATGGTATATTGTCTCTACCAATGATAATTCAACACCATCAGTAAATACTGCCACGGGAATTGTTTCTGCAGCTTCGTTGGCCAATAAAGATGTATTATGGAATCAGGGTGTTATAAATGCACAATATGGACAAAACAATATGAGTATTGTCCTTAAACGTAATACAGCACGTATACAATTAGATTTGGATACAAGAGGAATGTTTGGAACCATCAATAATACAACCTCCGTAGAGGTTGGGACTGGGACCGGAACTTCTTTTTCCAGCATAATTAAAACAGGAGACCTTAATGTACTTACCGGACAATATTCTAACCTTCAGAATGTATCCGCAGTTACCGGAGGCAGCATGGTCAACAAAGCTGGAGCCGGCGGTGCAGCCGGAGCTACAAAAACAGCAACTTTTTATACTGTAAGCCCAACATCTGTGCCTGCAAATAATTTAAGAATAAGACTGAACCAGCTAGACCTTAACATGGATGACAACAGCACACGAAGCTTTAGTAACAGTATCGTCCCATATAGCAATATTCCGGTTACGCCTTCTTTAGGAAACCGTTATACACTCAATGTACGCCTGATAGAATCCGGTGTGAGATTAGATGGTTTATTGTGGGCGCGTACAAACTTAATCTATTCCTCTCAAATTGATAAATACCGTTTCCGACCGGATAACGAGTATTCTCAGCCAGATAAAGATACTGAATACTGGAACTGGATGGCAGCAACACCAACAGGATCTTCATCTGACAATACTGATGCTTGTTCTAAAGTTTATCCTGAAGGAATGTGGCGTTTGCCTACCAGTACTGAATTCAGTAATCTGGGACAGCCTGATGACAAAAAAGAAAATTATGGATTATTCTTAGGTGCAAATTTTAGTGCAGTGTATAATCTGGATGCAGGAAATAATTTAAATACATCCTTCCCTACAAATTCCCAAAGGCTTTTCCTTTCTTTTTACGGATATCGTACTGCTCCCGGATTTTTAGGAGGGACAAGTGTAAGCGATTCTCCCGGAGGGATTTTTCTGGGGGCTCTAGGTGGAGGCGGCGCATATTACTGGTCTTCTACTTCTGCTAACACCAACAATGCTAATTATTGGTATATGAGTTATTCCAGATTTGCATGGTTTGTAGGCTGGAGTAATGCAGAAGTAAGATCCGGAGCAAAAACAGAGGGACGTATGGTTCGTTGTGTAAGAACAACATCAATTCCGAATACTTAAATAGAAAATAAGTTTAACAACTTCATCATTTGTTTGTAAATGGCGGGTAATTCTGAAATAAAAAAGGTTACCCGCCTTTATTAATTGAACAATGTAATTTAAATTAATTTTATAAACCAAATAAGCATAAATATAAAACACAATTCTATATATTAATTTATTTTTTATACCTTTCACTAACAAATGATTGAAAATATATGTTAGTGAAAGTTTATGGAAGTGCCATACATGGTATCTCGGCCCGTTGTATTACTGTAGAAGTCAATATCGATAAAGGTGTTGGCTATTATCTTGTTGGTTTACCTGACAATGCCATTAAAGAAAGCAGCCACAGAATTTCTGCTGCCCTAAAAAATGTAGGCTATAAGCTCCCCGGAAAGAAAATTACCATCAATATGGCACCAGCTGATCTTCGAAAGGAAGGTTCTGCCTATGATCTCACAATCGCTATTGGTATATTGGCTGCAAACAACTCCATAAAGGCTGAAAATCTCGATAAATATATTATTATGGGAGAATTATCTCTGGACGGAGGCTTACAACCACTGAAAGGTATTCTTCCAATTGCTCTTCAGGCTGCCGAAGAGGGCTTCAAGGGAATTATCTTACCTAAACAAAATGCACAGGAAGCTGCTATTACAAATAAACTGGATGTCTATGGTATTACTAATATTAAGGAGGTTATAGATTTCTTCGACCAGGGTAAACCTTTACCCAAAACAGTATTCGACGTTCAGAAAGAATTCGAGCAAAAGACTGACAATTTTAGTTCGGATTTTAGTGAAGTAAAAGGTCAGGAAATGGCTAAAAGAGCTTTAGAAATAGCTGCTGCGGGAGGGCATAACATTATATTAATCGGTCCTCCCGGAAGCGGAAAAACCATGCTTGCTAAAAGGATTCCGGGAATATTACCTCCTTTAAATTTAAAAGAAGCCCTGGAAACGACAAAAATACATTCTGTTGCCGGAAAAATAGAGACTGATAATTCGTTAATTACGATAAGACCTTTCCGTAACCCACACCACACCATATCAGATGTCGCTCTGGTGGGTGGTGGCAGTTACCCACAGCCCGGAGAAATTTCACTTGCCCATAATGGTGTATTATTTTTGGATGAGATGCCTGAATTCAAACGCAGTGTACTGGAAGTAATGCGACAACCCCTCGAAGACCGTGAGGTTAATATATCCAGAGCCAAGTTTACGGTGAATTACCCGGCAAGTTTTATGTTAGTTGCCTCTATGAATCCAAGCCCCTCTGGTTATTTTCCCGATGCCCCCAACAATACTTCTTCAACCTTTGAAATGCAACGATATATGAACAAAATTTCAGGGCCATTATTAGATCGTATTGATATTCATATAGAAGTTGATAAAGTGGATTTTGAGCAGCTTTCTGACAAAAAGAAAGGAGAAACCAGTTCTGAAATTCGTCAACGCGTTATTAAAGCCCGAAAGCTTCAGTCTGACAGGTTTACTGAACTGAATATAAATTACAATGCACAAATGGGTGCAAAAGAAATAGATCGGTTCTGTGAACTCAATGAAACATCTCTGAATCTACTGAAAGCTGCTATGGAAAAATTAAACCTTTCTGCCAGAGCCTACGACAGGATACTAAAAGTTGCCCGAACTATTGCTGATCTCGAAAATTCTCATGATCTGTCTACAGCTCACATTTCAGAAGCTATACAATACAGAAGCCTGGATCGGGAATTTTGGAATGTCTGAAGGCTACTATCCTCTTACTCCTGTAGCAAAAGGTTTGATAAATTTCTTACCATCAGGTCTGTCCTCTGCCTGCAAACCAAGATTATAAGAAATACCTACTCCTAAAGTCTGCTTCATCTGTAATTTTTGGATCTGATCATGATCATACAACAAATCAACAGATATAATAGTAGAAATAAATTTATTGAATTTAATATTAACTACACCAGTATAAGAGATATCAACCCGTTCCGGGTGGCTTGTATAACTGGAGAAAAGGTTAAGCTGATTGGTAAAGCTAAAATCCTTCATAATCTGGATTTTGTACATAATATTGGCTAATGCACCAAACTCCGTTCTTACACTTTGACCATTTCTTTCCAAACCATAATTACCCGCTACCTGAAGCTTCGGATCCAATACAAAAGTAAATCTTCCTGTTGCCGGACGGAATATCACCTGAAAATTCTCTTTTGGATTGAAAGAGATACCGAGACCTATATTCAGGTATCCCGGAGCCATAAATTTCGATATTCTGTCATTATAAACAGGTTCCGGTGTTGTAGAATAATTATATCCCGGAGAAAACTGAGAAAGAAATTGTATACCGGCAGACAGATAATAATTCTTTCTAAGGTCATAACCATAGTTGGACATGATATTTATGTAATCATCTGTTTTTCTGGAAGACTGCCCTTGAGAAGATACCAATCCATAGCCTAATTGAAAATTATTGTCCAGGAAATGTCTTCCTTTTTTATAAATCAGGCTGTAATTCACCTTAGCATTTATTCCGACACTATTATTTCCCCCTGCATTCCAGTTAGAGAAAGCTGCCTGGTTAAACAAAACATTATTCTGTCCATATACATACCATCTTCTAAGACTTGGAGATCTCATAATCTGATAAGGTGTTACCGGAATTGGCTCTGTTAGTGCACCTATAAGTACAGGCTGCTGAATAATAATAGTATCTATTTTTATTCTTGGAATTTTCACCATGCTGAAATTAGAAAGACTATCCACGTTTACACTGTTTTCTTTCCATTTAGCCTGATTAATAGAATCGATAACAGCTTTTGTTTTTGCATGCTGAGCCGAAACCAGCATTGCAAAAAAGAACAACGTACCTATTAAAACCCTATTCATTTTTTCCAATCTTTTTAAAATTCGTTCAAAAATACAACTTCTTTATAAAAAAAGAAATTTTGTCACTTCTATGACTATTTAAAAACGAATAAATACTCATTTTATGTCAAAAGATGCCAAAAATAAATCGTAAATAGTATGGCAAAACTTTTGCGCACTTTTTAATTATGTTCAAAGGAGTTATACATCCAAAGGCTATTATTATGCCTTTACTTTTTTTAGCCGCAATATGGTTAGGATTTCTCGTACAGAACCTTGGACTGATCGAAGGTTGTGATGGTGCTATTATACCATTGGTTCCTTCAGGGCTTAAAGGCATTTTCTTTTCACCTTTTTTACATGGAAGTTGGGAGCATATACTCGGTAACTCATTACCTCTGGTTGTATTAAGCTCATTACTATACCAGTTTTACGGATCCGTAGCGGATAGAGTTATGCTTTATGGCTGGCTATTTTCCGGTTTAGCTGTATGGATGACACCATCAATTAATTTATTCGATCACCAGACCTATACCTCTTGTATTATTGGTGCCAGTGGTGTTATATATGTACTCGCATTCTTTCTTTTCGCCAGTGGTGTTATACGATGGAACCTAAAATTATTAACGGTATCACTTATAGTAGCCCTTTATTATGGTAGTATGATATGGGGAATGATTCCTGAAGAGCTTCTCTTCACGTTAAATGAACCGAGCCGGATATCCTGGCAATCCCATTTATCAGGGGCCGTTATAGGTATTATTATGGCCTTTATCTATAAAGATAAAGGAGAAAAAAGAAGAAAATTCATTTGGGAATATCCTGAGTATTATAATGAGAAAGACGATATCCTTTGGCAGAAATATATTCAGGAAAATCCGGAAGACTTCAGAGAGCTTCCTTACAGAAAAAAAGAAGATATTTGGGATTTTTTAGATGAAATAAGAAAAAAATAATTAATAATTTTCTTATTTTTAAGGAAACACATTTTAAATGTTTTCCGAAGAGCATCTTTATTCCATAGCGTTAAGACATTGCCCGCAGATCGGTGATTTATACTTCAAGAAAATAGTCAATACAACAGGCTCCGCTCAAAAAGCATGGAACCTGCACAAACATGAGCTGATAAAATTATATGGTATTGGAAACAAAATAGCGGAAGATATAGGAAAAGATTCTCATTTACAATTCGCCGAAACAGAACTAGAATTCTGCTATAAGAATAACATTCAGATTTTACTTTCTCATCAGGGAAATTCCCCAGGATTATTAAACGAGTGCGACGATGCACCGGCGATACTCTATCAGAAAGGAAAATTTGATTACCAAAGGACAAATATTAGTATAGTAGGCACAAGAAAAAGCTCGAAGTATGGTAAAGAGTTTATTACTGAATTTCTGTACTCTCTAAAAGATAACAATATCCAAACAGTTAGCGGACTTGCTGTGGGTACAGATGCTTATACACACGAAGAATCTTTAAAAAATCACGTCCCCACTGTCGCAGTATTAGCACATGGTTTTCATATGCTGTATCCTGACAAAAACAGAAAATTAGCTGATAAAATTCTGGAACAAAACGGCTGTCTTTTTACAGAATTCAATTCATCACAACCACCGATAAGAGAAAGTTTTATTCAGAGAAACAGAATTATTGCCGGTATATCACCCACTACCATCATAACAGAAACAGCTTATGGCGGAGGCTCTGTAAGTACTGCTAATTATGCCAATATATATAACCGTGAAGTACTGGCTCTTCCGGGGCCAATTGAAGATAAATACAGCCAGGGATGCAACCTTTTGATTTCACAAAACAAAGCAAGAATTATTGTTTCCATTCCTGATACGATTGACTATTTGGGACTTCTTGTCAAACCCGTGGAACAGCTCCCTCTATTTCACGAAAAAGAGATCCCAGCGAACCTTACATCGGAGCAACAACTGATCCTATCTGTTATTACAGATTCCCCTAATATAAATCCGGATGAAATTGCCGAAAAAGTATCTCTCCCGGTTTATAAAATTTTACCCCTAATATTAGATCTGGAACTTTTGGGGCACATTAAAGCCTCTTCCGGGAGACAATATTACCCAAGCTGAGAATTAACAATTTCTTAATATTATATTATTTAATGAATAAAGAATGAAACTTTCTAACAAACAAAAGTAAATTGTAAAATTTTTAAAACAAACCCGTATTTTTTTTAAATTTTACTGAAATTCAAAATATTCCTTGGTAGATATGGGAAAAATTTTAACTTTGTTCGGACAAAAATCAAATTCTAATGGAACAATTTAGTGCAGAAGTACAACAGGAAATTGACCGCTTTATGGCTTATATTGAAGCCAAAAACCCTAATGAACCAGAGTTTATTCAAGCCGTACGCGAAGTAGCTGTAACGGTGATTCCGTTCATTCTTTCAAAAGATCAGTACAAAGGATTCAAGCTATTGGAAAGAATGGCTGAACCTGAAAGAGTAATTATTTTCCGTGTTCCATGGTTTGATGATAAAGGAGAAATTCAGGTAAACAGAGGTTTCAGAATTCAGATGAATTCTGCAATCGGACCATATAAAGGAGGATTACGTTTCCACCCTACCGTTAACCTAAGTGTACTAAAGTTCTTAGCATTTGAACAAGTATTCAAAAACAGCTTAACAACTCTACCAATGGGTGGAGGAAAAGGTGGTGCAGATTTTGATCCAAGTGGAAAATCTGACAACGAAATTATGCGTTTCTGCCAGGCTTTCATGACAGAGCTTTGCAAGCACATCGGGCCAGACACTGACGTTCCTGCTGGAGATATCGGTGTTGGTGCAAGAGAAATCGGTTACCTATTTGGTCAGTACAAAAAAATAAGAAACGAATTTACCGGTGTACTTACCGGAAAAGGACTTGCATACGGAGGTTCACTTATCCGTCCTGAAGCTACAGGATACGGTGTAGTATACTTCTGCGAGCAGATGCTAAAAACTATTGGTGAAAGCATCAGCGGCAAAACTTTTGCAGTTTCCGGATTCGGAAACGTAGCATGGGGTGTAATCAAAAAAATCGACCAGTTAGGAGGTAAAGCTATTACGCTTTCTGGTCCGGACGGATACATCTATGATCCGGAAGGAATCTCTGGAGACAAGATTGATTATCTATTAGAACTTCGTGCTTCAGGTAACAACAGAGCTGAAGATTACGCTAAGAAATACCCTTCTGCAACGTTTGTTCCAGGTAAGAGACCTTGGGAGGTAAAATGTGATGTTGCTATTCCTTCTGCAACACAGAATGAATTAGATCTTGAAGATGCTAAGTTATTAGTAGCTAATGGATGTATCTGTGTAACTGAAGCGGCTAATATGCCTTCTACTTTAGATGCTATTAACTACTTCCTGGATAACAAAGTATTGTTCTCTCCTGGTAAAGCATCTAACGCTGGTGGTGTTGCGACTTCTGGTCTTGAAATGACGCAGAACTCTCTACGTCTTAACTGGTCTTCTGAAGAAGTAGATGCTCGTCTTAAAGAAATTATGATAGGTATTCACAAAGCTTGTAGAGACTACGGTAAAGATGAAGATGGTTATGTAAACTATGTAAAAGGAGCTAACATTGCCGGATTTGTGAAAGTAGCAGAAGCTATGCTTGCACAAGGTGTTGTATAGAAACAAAAAGTAAAATATGAAGAAGTAAAAAGGATGGTTTTGAACCATCCTTTTTATTTTGAAGAAAAACTAAATAGCGAATATTTGGATTACTCAATTTTCTTTTCTTTTTTCTTCTTTTTCTCGTGAGTTGCTTTCGGATCGTTTGTTTCCGGCTGCTTCTTGTCATCTGTATTTACAGTAGTTGTTGTACTCACCTCTGTCGATGTTTTAGCCGGAGCCGTAGTTGTTGTACTTGTAGAAGGTGTTGTTGCTACTTCTGTTGTCGTTGTAGTAGTTTTCTTAGTAGTGTCCTGAGTTGTTGACTGAGCAAATGTAGCACCTGTACCTAAAGCCAGTAAAATGGCTGAGAAAAATAACCTTTTCATAATGTTTCGTTTTTAAAAATTAAATTTTAGTGTTCAGTTTTAAAACGACCATTATCTATTTGAAATTGTTTACATTATATAACTTTAACGCACTTTGACATTATTTAGTATTCATTGGGAATACGTTTACTTTTTTTCCAAATTTTTTCTAATTTTCTCTACGAAGGTATAAGCTGCAGGACATATAATCGTGTTCTTTAATGTAAGATTATTAATCTGGTAAATTTTTTTTCGGTCTGTATGTGGATATTCACGGCAAGCTTTAGGCCTTACCTCATAAATAGAACACTTATTATCATCCATCAGAAAAAAGCACGGCAAGGCTTGCAAAACCTTATCCTGATCTTCATCCACCCTCAGAAACTTATCCTCAAAGTCAGAAGCTTTCATGCGAAGATGTTTTGCAACCCGCTCTATATCCTTTTCAGTAAATAATGGTCCCGTTGTTTTACAGCAATTAGCACATTGCAGACAATCAATTTCTTCGAAAACCTCATCATGAGTTTCCTGTACAACATAATCCAGATTTTTAGGCGGTTTCTTTTTAAGAGAATCCAGAAACTTTTTATGTTCTTTATGTTTTAGCTTAGCCTGTTCTGCGTAATATTTTAAATCCATAATAAGCTACAAAATTAAGGATATGTAATTAATCAGTCTTTAAAATTTTGTAAAGCATTGCTTCTCATTGTACCTTTGATAAAAATAGTGGGAATGAATGACTTGGAAACCAGAGAAGATATAGAATTGTTGGTAAACAAATTTTATCAGAAAATTCAGACAGACAACAAGATAGGCTTATTCTTCAATGACATTGGCAAAGTCGACTGGAGCAAGCATTTGCCCAAGATGTATGACTTTTGGGAGTCTATTCTTTTTGGTCAAATGACTTATAAAGGAAATCCAATGCGCGTCCATTTTCCAATTAATGAAATAAAAGCTATTGAGAAAAAGCATTTTGAACACTGGATAAAGCTATGGACAGAAACAGTGGAAGAAAACTTTTCTGGAAAAAATGCGGACTTAGCTATATACAAAGCCAACAACATTGCAAGTCTTATGGCTTATAAAATGGAAATGGCAAGAAGACTTTAAATATTTCCCTTAAGATAGTCTTGCCTAAGGTCCTCATCCAATCTTTCAATAGCATAGCGAAGACTTGTTCTCGGCATTTCTTTATAGTGCTTATTGAGGAAATCCAGCATTACACTTTCATCCTTCTTCCCTATTTCACGAAGCATCCAACCATTGGCTTTATGCATTAGATCGTGCGGATGTTTTAGATTATTCAGCACCAGATTCTGTGTTAGCTCGTAATGCCTATTCTTTATAAACCAGAACGAACCTACTACTGCTACTCTCTTCTTCCACATATTCTCATCTGAGGAAAGCCTGTATAATATTCCTTCCTCGCCATTGTGGAAAGCATAATCGCCCAATATTTTATGCGCTGAAGAGTCTACAATATCCCAGTTGTTCACATATTCAAGATGATCGAGATAAAAATCTACCAACTTTCTTTTTTCTGTACTGCTTTTTGCCTTTTCATATTTGGCAACCAGAATAAGGATTGCTGTTAATCGCATTTCATGTACTTCGGATTTCAATACCTCCGAAAGCTCTTCCATTGAAATATCTTTATAAAATTCTTTTGCAACACTTCGCTGATCGGGAACGGAAACACCATAAAATATATCTCCTTCTCCATACTCTCCTTTTCCGGTTTTGAAATATCGCGGCATCTGAACGGCTCTTTCTGGTGTAGAAAGCATTTGAAGAGCTTCTTCTATCTGTTGCCCTATATGTTCCGCTTTTCCTTTCATATGCTGTTATTCTGAAATAGATTCCTGCTCTTTTTCTTCGTTTGCAATCTTTTTAGGATTGGCCACCTTACCAATAGTAAGACCCTGTACAATAATAGAGAATACCACAACAAAGTAAGTAATACTAAGGATAGCCGTACTGTATTCGTTCTTTGGAATAGACATTGCCAAGGCAATGGATACTCCTCCCCGAATTCCACCCCATATCAAAACCTTAATCGTTTGCGGACTAAATCGGCTTCTGAAAGACATAAACTGTGTTGGGCCCCATATAGAAATAACTCTGGCTAATAATACTACGGCAATGGCTATAATTCCAGGGATTACAAAGTTCTGGAGATCCTTTATCATTAAAAGTTCAAAGCCTATAAAAAGGAACAAAACGGCATTCAGAATTTCATCTATCAGCTCCCAGAATTTAATAAGATAGTCCTGGGTAACAGATTTCATTTTGAAATTAACATTGAAATTCCCCATAAACAAACCTGCAGCAACCATCGTTAATGGTCCTGAAATATGTAGTTGTCGTGCAATAAGGTAACCTCCCATCACTACGGACAGTGTAACCAGTACGGATATAATATAATCGTCGACCTCTCTCATCAGTCTGGAAGTAACCCAACCTAACAGAACACCGAGTAACAATCCCCCGCCGGCTTCATGAAGTAACAAAAGAGAAATATTTTCTATTCCAAGATCCACCTCTTTCCCTACCGCTAACTGCAGTACCACTGTAAAAACAACGACAGCCATACCATCGTTGAATAACGATTCTCCGGCAACTTTTGTTTCGAGTGATTTAGATACTTTTGCCTGCTTCAGAATACTGAGTACCGCTACAGGATCAGTTGGTGAAATCAGGGCACCAAATACAAGGCAATACAGGAAAGGAATATGCACCCCTACAAGCGGAAAGATATAATAAACTCCAAAACCGACTACAAAGGTGGAGATTACCACACCCACTGTTGAAAATATAAAAACAGGTCGAAACTGTTCTTTGAGGTCATTAATATTAATATGGATTCCTCCGGCAAATAATAAAAAGTTAAGCATAGCTCCCATCAATACTTCCGTAAAGTCAATACTATCCATCAAACGGTTTAGCCTTACAAATGTTTTAGGCAGCACACTTTCTCCGAATAATACCAGAAATGTAGAAACAACAATGGCAATAACCATAATCCCAATCGTACTGGGAAGTTTCAAAAATCGGTAATTGATATAGGCAAAAATAGATGCCAGCACTATAAGTGCAGAAAACGAATAATATAACTCCATCCTTCTTTTTTCTTCTTGTTGTGTTTTTTAGTTTATTTATTATTCTACTTCTTCATCGTCATAATATTCGAAAAGGAAATCATTATATGGGAATCTTGAAATATGAATCTTAAGAACCTCATCATAGATCATTTTTTTCATCTCGGGGAAGTTTTCCTTTGTAAGAGCAGAAATGAAAACTGTAGGATGTTTAGATTTTGCCATCCATGTATTTTTCCATTCTTCAAGGGAAACATTTTTCCGTGTAGCTGGTGTCAGATCATCTTCAGCTTTTTTCTCATAGCTGAAATCATCAATTTTATTGAACACCATAAGTACAGGCTTTTTGTGTGCATCTATTTCCTGTAAAATTTCGTTTACTGAATTAACATGGTCTTCAAAACTTTCGTGTGAGATGTCTACAACATGAATCAATAAATCTGCTTCACGTACCTCATCCAATGTTGATTTGAAAGATTCTACCAACTGTGTTGGCAGTTTACGAATGAATCCCACCGTATCCGTCAACAGGAAAGGAAGATTACCTATTACCACCTTTCTTACTGTGGTATCCAGTGTTGCAAAAAGTTTGTTTTCAGCAAATACTTCAGATTTAGACAAGGAATTCATCAGAGTAGATTTCCCCACATTGGTATAGCCTACCAAAGCAACGCGAACCATTTTTCCGCGGTTATTCCTCTGAGTTGCCATTTGACGGTCTATTGTTTTCAGTTTATCTTTTAATAAAGATATTCTGTCACGAATAATACGGCGGTCAGTTTCAATCTCAGTTTCACCAGGCCCCCTCATACCAATACCTCCACGCTGACGCTCCAAGTGGGTCCACATCCTGGTAAGACGTGGCAACAGATATTCATATTGTGCAAGCTCTACCTGTGTTCTGGCATAGGAAGTCTGAGCGCGTTGAGCGAAAATATCCAGAATAAGATTGGTTCTGTCCAGAATTTTAACTTCTATATCTCTTTCCAGATTCTTTAACTGAGAAGGAGAAAGTTCATCATCAAAAATAACAGTTCCTATCTCATTTTCCTTTACATAGTCCCGTATCTCTTCAGCTTTACCTTTACCTACAAATGTTTTAGAGTCCGGTTGGGACATTTTCTGGGTAAATCTTTTTTCGACCGTAGCTCCTGCTGTATAGGCAAGAAACTCCAGTTCGTCCATATATTCTTTTAGTTTCTCCTCATCCTGATCTTTGGTAATAAGACCTACCAAGACCGCCTTTTCATACTGATGTTCTTTTTTTTCTAGCATATACAAAAATAAGAATTGTGAAATAAAGTTTACAGAATTAAATATAAAACATATTTTAACCCTTAGTAACACAGTTATGTATAATTATACTTTTATTAATTTTAAAGTGTTATGAGAAACGAAATACAAATATTAAAAGATTATTTACAAAAGGTATTAAAATTGGAATACCTACCGGAGGATAATTCCGGAAATCTTTGCTTTGTATACGAAAATCCGGAGCTCAGAAATGAGTTCCGGATAGGTTTTTCTAATAGTGATTTGCTAAAATATTTTAAAAATATAGCGACCTGCGATAAGAATGCTGATATATTTCTGGTAAGCCCTCATGAAATAATGCTTCCTAGAAATACAGATATATTCTGGCAGATAGTTTCTTCTGACTAATCCCAGTCGGCTGCCACAAATTTCATTTCCTCTCCGTCTCTGTTTCTCAGTGTAAGAAAATGCCCTTCTACACTATAAAGCTTCATTGTTGGAAAAAGAGCTATAAATTGATTTTCTAAATCAAGATGATTCGGACAAAACATTTTTGTTCCGGAAACGCCAGACACAGACAGTTTATTACCATTTACTTCATTCAATTGGAACCTTAGATTATTACACCCCATAAAAGCGGAGTAACCCACAGTACCAGGTTCTTTGGTTGTTAAATCTACAGAAGCTTTTGCATGTATTAGTTCGTCTTTAGAAAACTCCTTCATAGAAACAAGCATCCATTGTCGTTTAAGATTAGTGCTTATTTCTTTCTGAGTGACTGCGCACCCAGTAACACACATCGTTACCAGCATAAATCCAATAACGCTTAAAATTCTTTTCATTAATTGTTGTCTTTGTTTGTTTTATCATAATTGTATCCCAATGACATCCCCATTCCATATTCAAAATGATAAGCCATAGGAACTCCGTTTCTCATAGCCGGTTTCCAGGTAGTTTTTATTCTTTTAAATGTTCGCATCGCTTCCCATACAAAATTCTGCTCCATTATTTTAGGCCATACTGTAAGATTGTTCATTTCTCCTTTTTCATTGATATCGAAGTTCAGCAGAATACTTCCCTGAATATCAAAATCTCTGAAGATGGTATAGAATTCAGTATTAATCGTATTAATCATAGCAGACTTACCACCCGGAAACTCTGGCAGTTTAAAGTTTTCTATAGAATTTAATCCATCTTTATAATTTCCGAATAAGTCGTACGGAAAAATATAAATTTCAGCTATAGCCGGAACCTGCCTTCCCTGATACACTCCGGGATTCCAGTTTTTAAGATCTTTTACAACATTATTAGCCAGTACACGTGCACACTCATTTTTTGCGTTGATTAATGAATCTACATTCTTAAGTTTCTCTGTTCTTCCGTCAGGATAAATTTTAAGTTTCAGCTTATAGTACTGATTTGGATCATCCTGACCACAAGCTTTTATTTTATTCTGTACAATCACATTATGTACATCACGATAAAAAGATTTCAAGCCTCCCTTATAAAAGACCTGATCATCAGGATATTTATCTAATACAAATTCTTTAAGTTTTTCAGAACTTTGAGAAAAAAACAGGTTACACATAAGTGTAAAAACTAATAATAGTTGTGGTTTCATATTTTGGTGTTGGGTTTATTAATTTTCATTGAGAACTATTGGAAATTTATATGTTGCTTCAACATTAATTCCATGTATTGTTGCAGGTATCCATTTACCTTTAATCCATTTGATAGACTTCATAAACATTTCATCAACTTCTTCATCTCCAGAACCAGGTTTCATTCTAAAATTTGTCATTTTTCCCATCTCATCAACATCAAAATGAATAGCAACATTTACTATAAATTGATTAAATCTAACTCCTCTAAAATTTAAATTCTTCGCAAATTGGTTCCTGAAGCTATTACCACCTTCAGCAAATACTGGCGGAGTAAAATAATACAAGATATCATATCCTTCGCTATAATTGGAAAACAAATCATCTGGATATATATACGCACTTGCCATTGCAGCAACTTTCTCACCAGACACAACTGCTGAATTCCATTTATTTAAAAACTTGAAAGTCTTACGAGAGAGTTCAAAAGCACATTTATTTTGTTCTGTTTTTAATGGATCAATATCCTTTACAAATTTTATTTTCCCATCCGGATAAACAATGAAATTGACTTTATATAGTTCTTTTTTATTTTTACAAGACTCTATCTTTTCTTTAACAATAACATCATGAATGTCTTTATAAAATTTCACTACTCCACCATCATAAAAATCTGTACCTGTTGGATATTCATTATAAACAATATCCTCTTTTTGCTGTGCAAAAAATAAAGATCCTAATAAAGTAAAAAGAAGTAATTTTTTCATCATAAATATTTCATTAAAAAAGGCATTAAAGAGTCTGCTAATATAGTCTTTAATGCCTTTATATCGTATTATCCGAATGTTAAAAATTACAACACTTCGATCTGATTTTTAAGAAGGTCTTCAAAAACATCTCTTTTTCTGATCAAGTGTACATTTCCATCCATTACCATTACTTCAGCAGGCTTTAAGCGACTATTGAAGTTAGAACTCATTTCAAAACCATAAGCCCCTGCATTTCTGAAGACTAGAATGTCGCCTTCTCTTACTTCATTTATTTTTCTGTCCCATGCAAAAGTATCAGTTTCACAAATGTTTCCAACAACAGTATAGATGCGCTCTGGCCCTGTAGGGTTGGAAAGGTTTTCTATTTTATGGTAGGAATCATAGAACATTGGACGAATCAAGTGATTGAATCCCGAATTAACTCCAACAAAAACTGTTGCTGTAGTCTGTTTGATAACATTAGTTCTTACAAGGAAATGCCCACTTTCGCTTACCAGGTATTTCCCCGGTTCGAACCACAGTTCAAAATCTTTTCCTGTTTCTTTTTTGAAATTGTTCACTGCTTTCAGAACTTTTTTACCCAATGTTTTCACATCAGTTTCCAGTTCTCCTTCCTGGTATGGTACCTTGAAACCACTTCCCATATCGATATATTTAAGATTTGGGAAGTCTTCCACCATCTCAAACATTATTTCAAGCCCCTGAATAAAGACATCAATATCTTTAATCTCGCTTCCGGTGTGCATATGCAAACCTTCAACGTTTAGTCCTGTCGTTTTTACAATACGCTGAATGTGTCTCAGCTGGTGAATAGAAATACCAAATTTACTATCGATATGTCCAGTGGAGATTTTGTAGTTACCTCCGGCAAAAATATGTGGATTGATTCTAATAAATACAGGATAAGTATTACCATATTTATTTCCGAATTGCTCCAGAATAGAAATATTATCAATATTAATGTGTACACCAAGCTTCATTGCTTCTTCAATCTCAGTAATATCCACACAGTTTGGTGTAAACAAGATCTTCTCTGGCGTAAATCCGGCCTTAAGACCCAAATTCACTTCGTTAATGCTCACACAGTCGATATTAGCACCTAACTTTTGTATGTACTTCAGAATGTTGATATTGGTTAAAGCCTTTGCTGCATAGAAAAATCTGGTTTTATCATCGAACGATTTAGTAAGCTTTTCATACTGTTCTCTGATTTTATCAGTTTCGTAAACATATACGGGTGTTCCGTACTCTCCTGCAATTTTTAGTAATTCTTGATTTGTCATATGGCTTCTCTTGTACTTTTTGTACTTAACATTATGTTGTTGGCAGATTTTTTATCTCATAATTATTGCGCAGCAAAGATAATTTTAATTCGTTGTATATCATATTATTTACTGCATGAATTTCAATTTTCAGTTTATTAATCTTATTTAAAGACTTTATCTGGTGATGAAGTTCATAAAATCCGTACCCCGTCAGTTTTCCTTTTTCCAGTACTAAAAATGATTTTTCACTTTTAGTTCTTCCCTCTGAAATCCATATCTCATTACGATTATCTAATGAAAGAAACTCTTTTAAAGCTATTGGGTTATCCTGAAAACGCTCCTGTTCATTGATAAAAGTCTTCACTTTATTTCCCTGTGAAAAAGATTTAAACTTCAGTAAATCACCTGTCTGTCCCTTGGTTCTTTCTATTATGTATTTATCATTCTTATAATACAATCCGAAAGGTAACGAAGGCGTTTTCTTTTTCGTTTTTTGCAGCATCATAAGTTTTGCAATAAGCTCATTCCCCGTAAATTCATAATGAATCTGAGTAGTTTCAGCTTTTAGCTTGTCCCATTTCTTTGTCCGGGCATGGAAAATCTTTGTTGCTGTCTGATAAATATTAGATGAATAATCAGTATACAGAATATCACCTTTTGCATTCTGAAAATAGATAATTCCGTTTTCTGCCGGAAGAAACTCTGTAAGTGCCGTAATCTTTTTATTCAGATTATTAGATACCTGCGTCTCTTTCTGATGCTTCAGAATTTCTTTTTCCTGATCTTTTGCCAGTAATATTTTGAACAATTCCACAGTAGCTCTGGCATCCCCGGATGCACGGTGTCTATCTGTGAGGGGAATTCCCAAAGACTTGGAAAGCTTACCCAGAGAGTAGCTTTCTTCATTTGGGATTAGTTTTTTTGCTAACGGAATTGTATCTATTGTTTCTCTTTCATAGTTGTATCCTAGTCTGTGAAATGATTGTCTGATCATTCGATAATCAAACTCTACATTATGCCCTACGATTACGGAACCTTCCGTGATTTCAACAATTCTTTTTGCAATTTCGTGAAACTTAGGTGCTGTCTTTACCATTTTGGCTGTGATCCCTGTTAGTTTCTGGACATACGGAGAAATTACATCTTCAGGATTTACCAGAGATATAAACTGATCTACGATTTCGTGTCCATCGAATCGGTATATAGCAATTTCGATAATACTTTCTTTCTTGAAAGCACCGCCATTACTTTCAATATCTATAATTGAATACAATGTTCTCTATTAATTAAATAAAATTATCTTCTTTTTTTCAGTCCCAGCATTCCGAAAAGCATATTCATACCCTCCCTTACGATGGTATTTCCTACAGATTTTGCTAATGGACTTTTAAGAACCTGGTCAAACATTCCGGGTTCTGGTTTTGGCTGCCTTCCATTTGAAGATGGAGCCTGTTGTTGGTTCTGCACTACCTGATTCATTCTGTTGCTAAGAATTTCATATGCAGATTCTCTGTTTATTGCATCTTTATATCTTTGTACCAAAGAAGAAGAAGCTACCAGATTATCTATTTCCTGCGGTGTAAGGATATCCATTCTGGATTCCGGAGAAATAAGGAACGTATCTACCAAAGGGGTAGGAATTCCTTTTTCGTCTAAAGCCGTTACAAATGCTTCACCTATCCCAAGGTTCTGAATAAGTTCCGATGCTTTATAAAACTCCGTTGTAGGATAATTTTCAACCGCTTTATCTATTTCTTTTTTATCTTTAGCTGTAAAGCCTCTCAGTGCATGTTGAACTTTTAAACCCAGCTGGCTCAAAACACCGTCCGGAACATCCCCAGGCACCTGAGTAATAAAATAAATCCCTACTCCTTTGGAACGGATTAGCTTTACAATAGTTTCAATCTGGTTCAATAATGCTTTAGGCGCTTCTTTGAATAACAAGTGTGCCTCGTCTATAAACAGCGCAAATTTTGGTCTTCCCTTATCTCCCACCTCTGGAAATTTATCATAAATTTCCGCCAGCAATGACAACATAAAGGTAGAAAACAACTGTGGCCTGCTCTGCAAATCGGTTACACGCAGAATATTAATAACTCCCAAACCATTTCGGGTTTGTAATAAATCTTCTACTTCAAAGGATAATTCTCCAAAGAATTCTCTTGCCCCCTGCTGCTCCAAAGCAACAATAGAACGTAGGATTGCTCCTAGTGATGCCGAAGCAATACTTCCGTAATTGCTGCTTAGTTCCGATTTTCCTTGTGGATCATCGGTTACATATTGCAATACTTTCTTCAAGTCATCTAAATCCAGTAGCGGAAGAGCTTTATCATCACAATATTTAAAAATAATAGACATGATACTCGACTGAGTATCATTTAGTCCTAAAATTTTGCTCAGTAATACAGGTCCAAATTCGGTTACTGTAGCTCTTAGCCGTACTCCTTTCTCATCGGAAATACTCATAAATTCTACAGGAAAAGCCTGTGGGCTATATGGCAGTTGAGTTTTTGCATAGCGCTCCTGGATCTTAGCATTGTCTTCTCCTGCAGCTCCCAGTCCGGACAAGTCACCCTTAATATCCATAACCATGGACGGGATTCCATTACGGGAAAGCTGCTCTACAAAAACCTGAAGTGTCTTTGTTTTTCCGGTTCCTGTTGCTCCTGCTATAAGCCCATGTCGATTTACTGTGCTCAAAGGAATACACACATCCACTTCAGGAACTACCTCTCCATTAAAAATACCTTTCCCTAGTACAATATGTTCACCATTGCACTGATATCTAGCTGTAAGCTCCTGAATAAATTTTCCTTTATCTGCCATCTAAAAATATTTTTGACGGATAAATTTAGAAATTTTGGGTGAGAACAGGACATATTTTTTAATATTGAACGATTTTTCTCTTGATAAAAATCATTAACAATCCTCATAACAAAGGGAATATTAATCATTAATTTTGCATAGATTTAATATTCTTGAACAGGTTTACTCCATATTTATTTAGTTTTATCTGCACCCTTCTGGTTTTTCAGAAGACATGGGTATGGGCAGAATACAAGATTAATATGGACTGGTATCTTGAAAACTGTACAAATAAAAATAAACCGGAACTTCACTGTAATGGAAAATGTCAGTTAAGCCAGGAAGAAGCACGCAACCCTAATTTTACATGGCTAAAAATAGCTTCAGAATTTATCGGATTACCCGCCCTTGAAGCTTCGGTTTCAATTCATAGAATCTTACCTGTTTTTCAGGAAATTTCTCATAAAATCCAGACTCCGTTATTTGGATTTCTGCGCCTGCATTTGAGGCCTCCCGTATTATAAGTTTAATTTCTCCGAAAACATAAACATGTACAAACCGTACATCGTTTATTTCAACCTGATTATTCCTTTGATAATCAGACAACATCATCTTTAAACTTATAATACATTATGATATTATCTAATAAAAATATCTCTGTCGTGGCATTTTTAAGCTTTGGCATAAGCAATTTATACGCTCAGAAATCTGATTCAATACTTCAGCAAAATATTGAAGTAGTACGTATTCTCAAAAACAACACTAGTAAAAAAATTTCTGCAAGCCATTCTGATTTCCTGAATCATGACGCCGGAAACTTTCTCACTAATCTTCCGGAAATCGGCGGACGGAAAATTGCCGGAAGCTATGCAACAGATCCTGTTTTAAGAGGATTTAAATTTGAACAGCTTAATATTATCAATGACGGATCTCTTACAAGTATACAGGCATGCCCAAGCAGAATGGATCCTCCGGCAAGTCAGGTCAACCTAAATCTTGTTAAAGAAGCTGAGATCTACAAAGGTCCGTATCAGTTCAGGTTTGGAAATTCTTTTGGAGGGACTATTAATTTTGTAAGTATTGATCCAAAGTTTACCGAAAAGCCTGTTTTTAGCGGCAGACTTTCTACCGGATATGAGACCAATGGATATGGAACACGCAATGAGCTTATTACCCGCCTTTCTACCCAAAAATTCAATATAGACCTATTTGGCTCTTACCAAAAAGCCGACGATTATAAAGATGGCAATGGTAATAAAGTCCCATCTGCATTCGAAAGATACAGTATTGGTTCGCGGGCTTCTTATCAATGGAATGAACGTAATATTACTACAGCACAGGTAACAACTAACCAGGCCAGAGACGTAAAATTTGCAACCGGAATGATGGATCTTCTAAAAGATAATACATGGTTATACTCTCTAAAACATGATATGACTTTTCAGAATTCTGTTTTCAAAAAATTAAGCCTTAGTAGTTATTTATCAGAAGTAGACCATACCATGGGAACTCCTGACATGAGTATGATTTCCAGAATAAAAAGCAGATCCGGAGGCGGACGTGCTGAACTTAAATTACAGTGGAATAACAATCTGCTTTATACAGGTGCCGATTTCCGTCATGACGGAGAAAAAGATGTACCACAGCAAAAAATGGAAATGCTAGGTAACGGAAGCGGGCATTCTATGGCAATGGGACATAATAATGCGTGGCAGAATGGCCAAATTAACCGCTTGGGATGGTTCAATGAATATCAGAGACATTGGGGAAACAATAAAATCACAGCTTCTTACAGGTTAGATTATTCTCACGCTACAGCTAATGATCCTTCTCATTTTTTCATGATGAAATACGGAGATAATTTGTCGGCTAACCAAACAACTCATAGTTTCAGTCTTTCTTACAACAGAGTACTAGACCAATATCAACAGATAACTGTGCTAATAGGACGTGGAGAAAGAAGTGCGGGTATTACTGAACGTTATATCAACTTCTTTCCTCTTGGAAATGACAACTATCAGTATGTAGGAAATCCTTTCCTTAAATCCGAAAAGAATTATCAGATTGACATTGTATACTCTTATAAAAGTGATAACCTGAACTTTCAGGCAGATGCATTTTACTCCAGACTGAAAGATTTTATATCGTCACAAATCGCTCCGGATATTAAACCCACTTCTATGATGTCCAAAGGTGTACGGCAGATGACCAATATTGACAATGCTTACAAAGCTGGTATTGAAGGATCTGTACAATGGAATATCACAAATTATTTGAGGACTGAAGCCGGTGCAGCTTATACTTATGCTCAGAATATGAGTCAGGATGTTCCGCTGTCGGAAATTGCACCTTTAGAAACCCGATTGCGATTGGAAGGAAATTTCAAAAACATCACTTTGGGTGCAGAAATGCGTTATACCGGGCAACAAAACAGAACAAATCCTTTATTCGGAGAATTCGCAACCAAAGATTTTACATTATTCAATCTTGACGCCAGAATTGAAATTTTCAAAAACTTCAATGCTACCTTACAGCTCAGAAATATATTTAACAGAACTTATACTGAATACCTGAACAAGACTATGTACAGTTCGGGATATACACAGCGGTTTATGTCACCAGGACGAAACTTTTCTCTTACCTGTTCTTATACATTCTAAAATAAAAGAGCCTGATAAATCAGGCTCTTTTATTCTATATATGTTTCTTCAGTTCTGCTGTCAGACTGTTTACATCCATCACACCGCTTTGTCGGAACAACAACTCTCCTTTTTTAAAGAGTAATAATGTTGGAACACTTCTCACGCCGTATTCTGCAGCTATAGACTGATACTGATCTATATCTATTTTTACAATTCGGGCTTCCTCTTCTACATTTCGCTTAACAGTATTTAAAACTGAAGACATCACTTTACATGGCTGACACCACGTTGCAAAAAAGTTTATTAATACAGGTCTATCTGACTGAATAAGTTCATTAAATTTTGCTGACATTTTTCTCAGTTTTTAGTTTTATTTTTTTTTAATTCCGAAACATTCTGATAAGAAGTTCCGCTATAAACATCCGGAATATTATTTTTTTGTAACAGATCTTTTGCTTTCCCGGCTCTTATTCCGGAGCGACAATAAATAACAATGTTCTTCTTACCTCGAAATTCAGATAATCTGCTTTCAATCTGATCCAGTGGAATATTAACAGCTCCTTCTATTTTTTCAGCATTATATTCCTCCGGAGTGCGGACATCTACTAAAAAAGTTTTGTTATCATTTACCAGTCTGCTTATTTTCTGGTTCTCTGTTTTTGGAGTTACCGAACAAGAGATCATACCACCAGATAACAGAATAACCAGTAAAGTTCCTATAATTTGCTTTGGCATACAAAATCCGTTGTTGGCACTTCTGTTAATTTAATCTTACCAAAGCCACCTTCCACTTCTGTGAAATGACGATAACCTCTCGCCTGAAGAATACTTGCAGCAATCATACTTCTATAACCTCCAGCACAGTGCAGGAAGAAATGCTCTTTTGGATCAACATCTTTTATCCAGGTATTGATATAAGCTAAAGGACGGCTATATGCATCTGCTATATGCTCTGCAGCATATTCTCCTTCTTTTCTTACATCTATTATTTTTGCGTCTTCTGTGTACCTTTGAGCAAATTCCTCAGGGGTAATTCTGTCCACAGAATCAGTTTCTTTTCCTGCTGATTGCCATGCAGAAACACCTCCCTTCAGATAGCCCAATACATTATCAAAACCTACACGGCTAAGGCGGGTAATAACTTCTTCTTCACTTCCTTCATCTGTTACCAATAATAGCGGCTGCTTTACATCCACTATCATTGCACCCACCCATGGTGCAAAATCTCCTTTCACTCCGATATTTACTGACTGTGGAATAAAGCCTTTATGAAATTCTGCTGCAGGTCTTGTGTCCAGTATCAATGCTCCGGTTTCATCTGCCACAGCTTCAAAATCTTCTGCTGATAATGGGTTAAGCCCTTGTTCAAGAACTTGATCAAAACTTTCATAGCCCTTTTTATTCATGGCAACATTCATGGCAAAATATCCTGGCGGTGGTGTTAATCCGTCCGTAACTTCTTTTACAAAAGTCGCTTTATCCGGTTGGTTCAGCGCATAGTTCGTTTTCTTCTGATTGCCCAAAGTATCCACTGTTTCCTTTTGCATATTTTTACCACATGCACTTCCGGCTCCGTGAGCAGGATAAACTGTTATTTCATCAGATAAAGGCATAATCTTATTTATAAGGCTATCATAAAGCATTCCTGCAAGATCTTCCTGTGTAAGGTCTTTACCTTTTTGGGCAAGATCCGGTCTTCCAACATCTCCTAAGAATAAAGTATCTCCCGAAAACAAAGCTGTTTCCTTTCCATTTTCGTCAATAAGCAGGTAGCATGAGCTTTCCATCGTATGTCCGGGTGTATGCAATACTTTTATTTTAATATTACCTATCTCAAAAACTTCCTCGTCTTTAGCAATAATTGCTTCAAATTCAGGTTTTGCAGTTGGCCCGTAAACTATGGCTGCGCCTGTTTTATCACTCAAGTCAACATGCCCGGATACAAAATCTGCATGAAAGTGGGTCTCGAGAATATATTTAAGCTTCGCATTGTCCTCTTGTAATTTATCCAGATAGGGCTGCACCTCTCTTAAAGGATCTATAATTACGGCTTCTCCCTGGGATACAATGTAGTAAGCTCCCTGTGCAAGACATCCTGTATATATTTGTTCTACTTTCATTTTAATTTAATTTATTTTGAATAAAATAGCCATCTAAAGTACAACTTTTGCGTCAAAGACCATACCGTAAACTCAATATACAACATGATTTTTATTGCTATTTCTCACATTTTCTGAGGCTATATTTAACTTTATGCATGATCATTTATCTTAACTATTATGAAATTTATTTATTTTTATCTGTAACAAAGTCACAATCTTGTTTACTAATTATTTAGTTATAAAATTTGATATGAAAAAACTCTTAACTCTTTTGTTCTTCATGGCAACCTTTTTCTTGTTTGCGCAGAAGACTATTTCCGGAAAAGTTTCGGATACCAGTGGCAACGGAATTGCAAGTGCAAGTGTCACCATCGAAAATCCAGATAATCCTGTAATTATTGCTTACGGAATTACAGACAGCAAAGGAAATTACAAAATTGCATTCAACACAGATTTATCCAAAGTCAACATAAAGGTTAAAGCATTCAATCAAAAACCACAAACTAAAGAAGTTAATAATCAGGACCAGACTGTCAATTTCAGTCTTGCATCTGATGTTACCGAGATAAAAGAGGTGGTACTAAAAACGAAACTCATCACAAAAAGAGGAGATACAATTGCGTATGACCTTAAAGCTTTTGCCAATAAAAACGACCGTGTTTTGGCAGATGCACTTAAGAAGATCCCAGGTATCGATGTTAACAAAGACGGAACCATCTTATACCAAGGTGAGCCACTTAATAAGTTCTATGTCAACGGAAAAGACTTAATGGAAGGAGGTTATGGTACGATCAACAACTCCTTACCTATCGATGCCATTGGTAAGGTAGAAATTATGGAAAATCACCAGCCTGTAAAAATCCTTCAGGACAAAGTACCGAGTGATCGTGCTGCTATCAATATCAAATTAAAGAAATCTGTAACCATGACCGGCCGGGGAGAAATAGGATTAGGAGCCTCTCCTCTTTTATGGAATGTAAAATTAACACCAATGCTCTTTACCGATAAGATACAATGGTTGTTCAATTACAAATCCAACAATAATGGTGATGCCGTAGAAAATGAAGGAAACATATTATCTTTCGGAGGTCGTTATGAAGGTATCAGAAGAAATATTACTCAAAATAGTTGGTTGAATGTAGATAATTCTGATGCGCCTAATATTCCGCAAAAAAGATATTTAATGAACAGTGTTCACTACCTGTCCGGAAATCTATTAACCAATCTGAATAAAAATAAGGAATGGGAGTTCAAGGCCAATGCAAGTTATACTAACAATGCTGTAGAAAGAGAGTCATATAATGAAACACAATACATACCACAGTTTAACCAAGGGGCAAAAATAACAAATGCGATAAAAAACAACTTTTACACAGACAAAGTAAAAGGAGAAGTTATCTTTACTAAAAACGCTAAAAAAGGCTTCTTTAAAAACACTACAACCTTTTCTCAGTTCTGGAATGGAGATCGCGCTGTTATTGACAGAAGCATTAGTCAAAGCTCTGGATTTATTGCGAATCCTGCCAATGAAGCTTTGGAATCACCGACAACAAGTTTTCAAAACTCATTGAGTACTATTATTCCTTGGAAAGAAAAATTAATTAATGTCAGATCTTTCATCAATTATCAGACAGACAGACAAACACTTCGGGTAGATCCTATCAAATTTACAGACAGACAGTCTTTTGATTCTTTAGGGAAGCCTGTTTTCACGCCTATTTTTGCATATTCACCTAACGCAAAAATTGCTGAACAATATTTAAGAACTAAAACTTTTGAAACCAACAATGCTGTAAATGTTAGTTTCTCTGCTAAAAAATGGACATTCACTCCGGAGATTGGTATCTCATATATAAGCAATAAATTGAATACAACTCTGTTTGGTGTTGACAATAATGGTTATAGAGAAAATTATGGAGACAACTATTCTAATAACCTGGAGTTCACCAACACGACTCCAACAGCTTCTACCCAGATTAATTATAAAGGAGCAAACTTTAGTATGTATCTAACGCTTCCTGTTAATTTTAATAATATTAAAGCAACAGATCCTGCAAGAAAGGTAGCAATCGATCTTCAAAAAACTACATTTGAACCGAGTCTATTTGCTCAATATGAATTTGCATCATTTTGGAAAGCGTCTGTCAGCGGAAATATTAATTATAATTTCGGGACTATTAACAGTGTATATGCTGGTTATATATTACAAACTCCATCAAGCCTTATAGCAACATCTGCAGATGGTGTTTTATCCCAAAACAGAGTACAGTCATCAGGAGCAAGAATAGAATATAGAAATCCTCTGAATAATTTATTCTTTAATATACGAGGCAGCGTTTCCAATACCCGAAATAATCTTATGGTAAATACTTTTTATAACGGAGGCGGTACTACACTTTCTTATATTGTAAGAGATAATGATATTAACACTAACTCACAAAGCTTTGAGGTTGGTAAATATTTCCCTAAGTTTAAAACGAATGCTTCTGTAAGTTTTACAAATAGCAATAACAAGTCTTTAAGCTTAAGCAATAATATTCTGCAACGCTCTAAAAACAACAATGAAAATATAGCATTCAAATTTAACAATGCTTATTTCAGCTGGATGAGTCTGGATTATACAATGAGCTATGGATGGGGAAATAACCTATATACAACGCAGGGAAGAGAGACAACAGTAAAATCTAACAACTGGACTCAAAATCTGAACTTAATATTCTACCCTATCGAGAATCATTCTATCGGACTTAACTGGGATCAGACAAATTTCTCCCAAGGTGGACAAAGCTTTCAAAACCCATTTTATGATTTAACGTATCAATATACATGGGCTAAAAAGAAAATAGACTTCGAAGTAAAATGGCTAAACATCGCCAATACAAAAGTATACGAACAGATTGGTAACAGCTCAGTAGGAACTACATACAGAAGAATGTTTATCCGTCCAAGCCAGGTTATGTTTACAGTGAAATTTAATTTTAAATAATTTTGAAGCCTTGTCTCTTGTCTGGAAAAAAATGTTTTTTATCTTTGTTCCATATACTGATTATTAATTAACTAAAAGCATTTAAACTATCCTATGAAAGGGATTTTGAAAATCTACCATCCGGAAGAGATCCTTAAGTACAATATTAAAAGTAGTTACTGCAAGGCAGTCTATAGTAATAAGCAAAACTTCCTGGAAGTAGAAATCATTACGGATGATGATCTGGATCACGTTGATGACGACTCTTTGCAGTATAACTTCCCGCAGCTTTCTTTAAGCATTTCGGACTTCCCTATTGATACAGACAAACTTGTAGGGCAAACATTCAATGTGAATGATTCTGAAGAAGAAACCTATTGTGGCGTAAATTTATATGATGACGAAGATGCCTTCATTCATGATAATGAGTTAAAATTCTCGAAAGATGAGAATGGAGATCTTCAGTTAATCTGGCAGGGAAACATAGATGATTTTTATACTTTTTCGGACGAACCAATTGCCTTTAAACTAAAATGTCACTTCAGACAGGATACTCCCGAGGCAGACGACGAATAAGCGTAAAATTTAACTTTTCCGTAAACAAGTATTCTAATATATTGTTCTCAACAATATCTATAGGAAACTTGCGTTTTAAAATTTAAACAAATTCATTAATGGCATTTTTAGAAATATCAACCATATTGCAGGCACAGACTCAGGTGGCGGCAACAACCCAGGAATTTTCTTTCTGGAAAATAATGTTCCACGGTAATATATTTGCCAATGTGGTAATGATAACCGTTTTATTACTGGGTATATTCTCTTTTTACCTGTTTTTGGAAAGATTCTTCTTTATTAAAAGAATGTCTTCCAATACCGATCCTAATCTTATGAGAAATATTGAAGATTTCTTAAAAGACGGAAAGGTAGATGCAGCGATAGATTATTGCTCCCGTCAGGATTCTCCTGAAGCCAGAATTCTGGAAAAAGGACTTTCCCGTATCGGCCGTCCAGTATCGGATATTGTAAATGCAATGGAAGGACAAGGGCAAGCTGAGGTTGCTAATATGGAAATGAATCTTAACCTGTTGGCAGCAGTACCAAGTATCGCACCCATGTTAGGACTTTTAGGTACCGTAATCGGGATGATCTTAGCCTTCTTTAATTTGTCTAACTCTACAGGTTCTTTCTCTCCGAAAACTCTTTCAGAGGGTATTTATACAGCATTAGGACAAACAGCTACAGGTCTTGCAGTAGCAATCCCGGCTAACTTTTTCTATAACCTTTTGCTGACAAAAATTGACAAATTCATTCTGAAGATTCAAAACTTGTCCGCAGAGTTCTTAGATATCATCAACAAACCTTTGTAAGAATATCATGAAAATCTCAAGAAGAAATAAAGCAAATCCTGAATTCAGTTTGGCAGCAATGACAGACGTTATATTGCTACTTCTTATATTTTTCATGATCACCTCTTCTGCAGCCAACCAAAATGCAATAGATGTGAAGCTTCCTAAAGGAGAAAGCGAGGCAATGGACATACCTAATCCTTTGTCTGTAAGCATTAAACCGGATGGATCTTATTTCATAGATGAAAAACAAGTACAAAGAAACGAACTGGAGAGCCTTATTGTAAACAGATTACAGAATGTAACAAGTCCATCTTTTACAATCAGAGCCGACAAAGACTGCTTACATAAAGATGTAGTTTTCGTTATGGAAATTGCAGAAAAGCACAAATACAACATTGCGATTGCCACTACTACAGAGGCTGAATAAACACAAAAGATGAGTTATTTCTCAGTAAATAAAAAGGAAGAAAGAAAAGACAAACTAAAAAGTGCTGTAATAACCGCTATAGTTTGGACTACACTCCTGCTTTTTATTGCACTGTATTCCGTTAAAGTAAACTTCCCAAAAGAAGCTGAAGTTATTAATACAATGCTTGTAAATTTTGGTGATAACCGTAATGGTAACGGAACTGAAGAACCTAAAGAACAGGAAGGAAGCTTTGCGCCTCTCGAAACCAAACCTGTTGTAGAAGAAGAGCCCGTTAAAGAAATCGCAAAGCCTGAGCCACCTGTTGAGGCTAAAGAAAAAATTATTACAGGTAAAAACGAAAAAATACCCGTTGCCAAAGTAGAAAAAGCAGAGAAAAAAACAGCCACCAAGTCCTCCGTTAAAGAGACTAAAAAAAGCGACGCTAAGAAAACAACTACCGGAAATACTAAAGCCGATGGCCCTAATAAAAAACAAGGAGCAACTGGTGACGGAAAAGGAACCGCAGCTATAGGAAACTTACTAAAAGGACGCGGAACAAAAGATGGGTCTCAGGGTGACGGCGGAAAAGCCGGAAACGCTGGCGATCCCTTAGGTGGAGATGGTAATGGCGATAGCAAAATTGGTGTTGACAGAAAACTTACCGGTTATATTCCCGGTACTATGGGACGTGGTGGAGCTCAGCCCGTACATTCCTGCAAAGCATCAGGATCTATTACACTGGCTTATACTGTAGATAAAGCCGGAAATGTAATATCTGTAAGACGTTCAGGGGGTATTTCGGATCCATGTATCGTCTCTACTTCTATCCAATGGGTAAAACAATATGTAAAAGCTGAAAAAGCTAATTTCTCTTCTACCGGAACCTATCGCATCACTTTCTAAACCGATGAAACCATCATGACAAAATCAGAATATCAAGAAGCCTTGGAGTGGCTTTTTGTACAAATGCCTAATTATCAAACGGACGGTATAAAGGCTTATAAACCCGGACTTGATAATATTATCCGACTTTGTGAATATTTTGGGAATCCACAAAATGAACTCAAGATGATTCATATTGGTGGAACCAACGGTAAAGGATCTACCAGCAATATGCTGGCATCTGTATTACAGGAAGAAGGCTATAAAATTGGATTATACAACTCTCCACATCTTATTCATTTTACAGAAAGAATAAAAGTAAACGGAAAGAATGCAAATGATGAGTTTGTTTACAATTTTATTCAGAAGCTGAAGAATCTTCCTGAGGAAATAAAGCCTTCATTTTTCGAGTTTACGACCATTATGGCATTCGAATATTTTCGTCAGCAGAAAGTAGATTATGCCATTATAGAAGTAGGCCTTGGAGGCAGACTGGATGCAACTAATATTATCTTGCCTATACTTACAGCCATTACTAATGTTGCGTTGGATCACACCAATATTTTGGGCAATACAAAAGAAGAAATCGCCACAGAAAAGGCAGGAATTATAAAAGCAGGAATTCCTGTTGTTTCCGGCGACGAAAATCCGTCGGTAAGGAATATTATCCAGCAAAAGGCAAACGAGCTTAATGCTAAGTTTATAGATGCTACAAGCCTGAATCCTGAATTCGATTCCGATTTAAAAGGAACTTATCAGAAAAATAATATCAGAGTTGTTCTGGCTTTAGTTAAAGAACTACGCCTTCAGAATATTTCTATTTCGGAAGAATCTTTAAAAAAAGGTCTTTTGCACGTTTATAAAAACACTAATTTTATTGGTCGCTGGTTCGAGTTTTCTAAAAGTCCTCTTACCATTTGCGACACCGGACACAATCAGGCAGGATTGGAATATGTATTTAACCAGTTAAAAACTTATTCCCAGTCAAAACATATTGTTCTTGGCTTTGTAAATGATAAAAACATAGACGATGTAATTCCTTTACTTCCAAAAAATGAAAAATTTTATTTTGTAAAGCCATCTATTCATAGAGGGAGAAATCCTCAGGAATATGAAGACCTCATTAAAAAAGAAAATTTAAACTATCAGATATTCAGCGATGTACAATCAGGTTATTTAGCAGCTAAAGAAAATTGTGTTTCAGATGATATGATATTCATTGGTGGAAGTAACTTTGTTGTTGGAGATTTTTTAGAAAAAAATTTGGCAGTTCACGAATAAGTTGTATATTTGCACCACTCAAAAAGAGAAAACAACTCTAAAAGAGGGTTCTTAGCTCAGTTGGTTCAGAGCATCTGGTTTACACCCAGAGGGTCGGGGGTTCGAATCCCTCAGGACCCACAAAAGGTTCGAAATCCTTTAAAAAATTCGGGTTCTTAGCTCAGTTGGTTCAGAGCATCTGGTTTACACCCAGAGGGTCGGGGGTTCGAATCCCTCAGGACCCACAAAAAAACTCTCAGAAAACTGAGAGTTTTTTTATATCCTTACTTTATCTATAATCTGTTTTTCTTTATTTCCGTGCTACTCTTACTCTGTATTTTGTGCAGAGAAGTCATTAATGCAGAAATCTTGTAGCAAATTTCAAAAAACCACTCACTCTGTAACATTAACACTTCATAATCAATAAATTAATTAAAATATAAATTTTTCGAATAATAATTTTAAATACGACGAGTTTTGGCGTATTAGATATTTAGGTTTGCTCTAGAAACGTTTCAGAAAGAATTATTAATTACAAATTATTATGTTATGAAAGATTTAATAGATGACTTAGATGAATTTGATATATCAAGCCAAAAAGTTCTCCGTAGTATTACCAAAAGCAATAGCATCATACAATTTCAAGATCTTAAAAAGGGGATATATGGAAAAGGAAAAGATGTTTTTGAAGAAATAAGAACCAATAAATCATTTGATGAAATATCTAATGAATATGCCTTAAGCACACCTTTGGGAAAAGACAGTTCTTTTTATAAACCTACATTTGAGGATTATGATTCCTTATCCAAAGACTTTTATACGGACGGGATTAATTACGAACTCCTTGCAAAAGATTTAAAAGAGAAATTAGGACAGACAAAAAATTTCTTATTTGAACCAGAAAAGTATTTATTAAAAGATAAAAATGTTTATTCCGGTTCTTCCTCAATAGGAATTCCTGTCAATAGTAGTATTAAAGATAATAAACCTTTTTTTTACAAAAAGAATAACAAAGAAGTTCAAGCTATCTTTGAGTTGGCAAAATTGAACACCCGAAAAAATCTGCTAAGTAATTCTTACAATTTTGGGATTTATTTTGACAATCATAGGATCACTTATAATTTGAATTTTATCTATAAAGATGGTGAAGATAAAAAATTCTCAGATGCACAAACAGATGCAACGGAAAGCCCTTATGATTTTAAACTGAATGATGAATATTTTGCAATAAAACTTTACACAACAAATGAAGAAACTTTTGTAGAGTTTTTAAGAGTGATAAAAGGTAATTCAGCTGCTGAAGAAATGAAAAATGATATTATCCGGTATTATAAAAGTTTCTTTACAAGAGCCAAAAATAATCCTGATATTATTGACGCTTTATATGAAAACATCCCTGATTTTGTATTAGAAACCCTTACAGATGAAATGCTGTGGAAAGATTTTGTTTCCCTATCCGAAAAAAACATTAATACAATCGGCACCAATGAGAACCTCTCTGTTATTAATTTACTGAAAGGCATTAAAAATGCAAATTGGTGGTACCACCAGGTCAATCAAACACCCGAGGCCGTACGTAAAATATTTAGCAAATTCAATACTCAGTATATAGAAGAACTAATTATATCTTTTTCAAGAATCGGTCTAAAAAACTGGACTAATAAAGAACTGGAAAAAGCATGGAAATTTGATCTTGATTATGAAAATTACAAACCTTCTGACGGAACAAATGATCCATACATAAGATATACCGGTTTTGCCTATTATCTTGAAAAAGAAAAGAAATACAGAGTAGGAACAGCCTTATTTAGTTATGATAGTCCTTCTGTTATAACACCCTATAATGAAAAAGAAATAGGAAACAGAATTGAGCAGCCTTTTAGCCCTATGAAAATGGTACTACAAGAAGGCAAAACATTATACATACCCTGCTTTGTTGCTGAATATTTTACCAATAAAAAGATAAGTGAGGAGTTTTGGATACTTCTTAATAATATTGCCTCAGGTCTATTACCAGAACTCGGAGCAGGTATCGCAAGAGGAACAGCTATTTTAGCACGAATCTTTAATGGTAGAAAGATAAGAACGATAGAAGAGCTTATAGAATTTTTAGAGAAAATAGACCAAAATGTAATGGCCGAAGATCTTGAAAAATTAGGAATACAGGTTCTTTTCAGAGGTACAACGAGAAGTACAAATGGAGACCTTTTTATTGGAAATATGAATTCAATAGAATACGGAGCCTCAACTTCTACAGATCCGATAAGAGCGGTTATTTTCGCAATAGAATCTTCATCAAAACCAGGAACAAAGGGAGTTTTGCAAATTTACATACCTAAAAATTTAAAAGGCCTAAATTTACAAGCACCAAATTTTAGAGTAAGTAAAGAATTGGAAGTAATAGTGAATACTTCTCCAGAAAATTTATCTAATTTCGCTGTAAAGGAAATTGCAGTAGAAGACGCAAGGAAATTAGTCAATGAAATATATGGGCTTGATATTCCTAAAACAATAACAGAGAACTCTATTCCTAGTAGTAATATGCTACTAGATGATATAACCAAACTGACACCAAAAGAATCAGAAGAATTTTATAAAAAAATATTTAAATTAAAAAAATAAAAATATGAATATACTAACTAACGAAGTCATTGAAAATCTAAATGATAGCAAAGTGGTTCTTAACCCTTTTCTTTTTTCACATAGAGTTCACTCAGAATCTGATATAAAACAATATGGTCTTCCTATCATAAATAAAGAAAAACAATTGTATTTAGACAATAATAGAAGTAGTTTTGATTTCATTATTGGAACAAAGTTTAATGTTGTTTTTAGAAGAAAAGATGTCAAAGGTTATCAAAAGATTGATGCAGAATTAGATTTTGTTTCTTTAAAAAAAGGAGATAATATTGGTATCCTCCCTAGAGGATATGGAGGAATAGTTCGTCTAACATTTAAGGATAAAACTCCTGAAATGATAAAGTTCCTTGTTCAAAATGATAAGGAAAAATATGATGATTTAAAAAACGATATTATATATTTTACAACACAAAAAGTTATGGATGAAATCTTAAAAGAATTGGAAAAAACAGAAAATCCTTAAATCATAGAACCCACAAAAAAACTCTCAGAAAACTGAGAGTTTTTTTATTTCTTTATCTTATCTATTACTTGTTGTATTTTCAGTTCTTCCAGACACGCCCAGTCACCACGATAACATTCTTTATCTCCAAAGACAGAACAAGGCCTACAAGTTAAATCTTTTACACCAACCACATCTTC
This sequence comes from Elizabethkingia miricola, assembly GCF_001675285.1. Classification (GTDB taxonomy): domain Bacteria; phylum Bacteroidota; class Bacteroidia; order Flavobacteriales; family Weeksellaceae; genus Elizabethkingia; species Elizabethkingia miricola. Next base: position 621,984 of record NZ_LSGQ01000030.1, on the reverse strand, counting down.
TTCTTTTTGTCCGTAACCTAAAAACCCTGCATACGGATGTGTTGCTCCCCAGACAGAAACTACTCGTGTCCCCACCAAAGATGCCAGATGCATGTTAGCAGAATCCATAGATATCATCACCCGGAGTTTCGATATCATATTTAATTCATCAGAAAGGCTTAATTTACCGGCAAGAGACGTTGTATTGGGTATTTCTTTTTCCCATTTGGACAAAACCTCCACTTCCGATGCTCCACCTCCAAAAAAGTAAATATGCTCGCTTTTTGCAAGCTCTCTTACAAGTTCAAAAGATTTTTCAAGAGGCATCATTTTACCTCTATGCTGAGCAAATGGTGCAAAACCTATCCCGGATTTATCTTCAACTAAAGGTCTTAATGTATGAGAAAGATTTACAGAAAAACCCATAGAGCGCAAAACATCTGAATATCGTTCAGTTGTTTTCTTCAACTGGTGTTTATTCAGATTCCATACATCAGTAAGCTCTTCTTTATCCTCTTTTCCTTTATTAATCTTATAAACCTTAAAACCTCTTCTCTTAAAGAACAGGTAAAGAATTTTTGATCTGATCACATCATGCAGATCTGCAATAAAATCGGGATTATATTTTTTCAGAAGTTCTTTGGCGAGCTTTCGCATACCAAGAATTCCTTTATAGTCGTCAATATTAATTCCAACAAATTCAATTCCTTCGATCCCTTCAAAAAGCCCCGAAAAGCCTTTTCTGGAAACCATTACAATACGAACGTCCTTATTTTGTTCGAGAAATTCCCGAAAAACAGGTACAGTCATCGCTACATCTCCAAACGCGGAGAAGCGGTATGCCAAAATAGTTTTCAACTTTTTAACTGAAATGCAACTGCGTAAAATTTAATTTGCTTGGTCATTGCCATCAGTCCGTTTGCACGAGATGGCGAAAGGAATTCCTGAAGACCTATTTCTTCAATAAATTTAAAATCAGAGTCCAGAATTTCTTGTGTTGAGTGCCCACTGTATACCTGAGTAAGCATTGCTACAATACCTTTAGGAAGTATTCCGTCGGAATCTGCCTGAAAGAACAATTTACCATCCTTAAATTCAGCATCAATCCACACTTTGGACTGGCACCCCCGAATAAGGTTCTCGTCAGTCTTCTTATCCTCAGATAATCCTTTCAATTCTTTACCCAAATCAATGATATATTCATATTTCTGCTCCCAGTCTTCCAGGAAAGCAAAATCATCTACTAAAGCCCTCTGTTTTTCTTGAATTGTCATTATTAAAATGCTTTATGCAAAGGTAAAGATTTTGGAAGAAATGATCATAAATCTACTTTTTTACCTTTTTCTGAAGAAGGTAATAAACCTGAATGAAGCAGATAATTGCATTGGGTATAATAATTGGCCAAAGCATTCCTCTGTAAATACCATAAATTACAAAGCAAATACAACCTGCCAGATTAATAAGTCTGATTTTTAGTACGTCTTTCGGTATAAAGCCCAGGACTATTAGTACTGACGCTAAATAGCCTACAATTTCAACCCAGCTTTCATTCATAACGAATACAATTTTGGCGCAAACCTAATAAACAATTCGCTTAAAATCAAATCTTTTTGTGCCATAACGGCATATTTTTTCTTTGGTAAGATGTTTGCAAATTTCAATTACCTGAAAAACTTCTATAACAAAACAAGAACTTTTTCAGAAATAACTTTTAAATTAGTATACATTTTAAAATCATGGAATATCAATTCTCAAAAGGGATGAACCAAGTGTTCAACAATAGCCGTAATGAGGCCAAGAGATTGCAGAGTGAATTCCTCAATACTGAACATTTATTATTGGGTATTATAAAGTCTGAAAACTCTTCCGCTTACGCTATTCTTGAGGATTTCAACGCCGACTTAACACAAATAAGAAGAAAGATTGAAAGCCTTAACATAACTAGTAACAACCCGAATGCTATGGTAACGGAGAAAATTCCGTTAACTAAGATGGCAGATCAGGCTATTAAACGTGCAGCACTTGAATGCAGATTGTATAAATCTACAGAAGTAAATACTGTACACCTGTTACTGGGTATTTTGTATAAAACCGAAGATCCGACAACCAGCATTCTGGAGTCTTACGACATCGATTATCAAGCTGTGTCCAAGCATTATAAATCTATGCTGAAGGAAAACGGCGATTTGCCTAAAAATCAGGCATTCGATGATGACGAAGACAAAGATGATGCATTCAGTCAGATGAAGAAACCTTCTGGAAATCTGGGAACAGGTAAAAGTAAAACTCCGGTTCTTGACAACTTCGGCAGAGATCTTACCGGACTTGCAAGAGATGGAAAACTGGATCCTGTAATCGGCCGTGAGAAAGAGATTGAGAGAGTATCTCAAATTCTTTCCAGAAGAAAGAAAAACAATCCTCTTCTGATCGGTGAACCAGGGGTAGGTAAATCTGCTATCGCTGAAGGGTTAGCATTAAGAATACACCAGAAAAAAGTGTCCCGCGTATTATTCAATAAAAGAGTAATCACTCTGGATTTGGCAAGTCTTGTTGCAGGAACTAAGTACAGAGGACAGTTTGAAGAAAGAATGAAGGCTATTATGTCTGAGCTGGAGAAAAACAGAGATGTAATTCTGTTTATCGATGAGCTTCATACCATTGTAGGTGCCGGAAGTTCTACAGGATCTCTGGATGCTTCAAACATGTTCAAGCCTGCTTTGGCAAGAGGCGAAATCCAATGTATTGGTGCTACTACTCTGGACGAATACCGTCAGTATATAGAGAAAGATGGTGCTTTAGAGCGTCGTTTCCAAAAGGTAATGGTAGAGCCTACCACTATTGAAGAAAGTATTCAGATCCTTAACCAGATCAAAGATAAATATGAGGAGTATCACAATGTAACTTATACTGATGATGCTATCAAAGCTTGTGTTAATTTAACAGCAAGATATATTACCGATCGTTTTCTTCCGGATAAAGCAATTGATGCTTTAGACGAAGCCGGATCTCGTGTTTATATCAAAAACATGAAAGTTCCTACCGAAATTATCGAGTACGAAAAAGCGATAGAAGAGGTAAAAGAGCAAAAACAGAAAGCTGTAAAAGCACAGGATTATCTTGAAGCCCGCAAGCTTAAAGATGAGGAAGAGCGTCTGCAGATCGAACTTAACCTTGCTCAGGAAAACTGGGACAAAGAGGTAAAAGAGAAGAAAGAAGTTGTTACTGAAGAGAATGTTGCTGAAGTAGTATCTATGATGAGTGGTGTTCCGGTAACCAAAGTAGGTAAAAACGAGCTGGATAAACTATCCCAGATGGATGCTATGCTTAACGGTAAAGTTATCGGTCAGGAAGATGCAGTTCGAAAAGTTGTAAAAGCAATTCAAAGAAACCGTGCCGGACTGAAAGATCCGAACAGACCTATCGGAACATTTATTTTCCTTGGTACAACTGGTGTTGGTAAAACAGAACTAGCCAAAGTAATGGCTCGTGAACTTTTTGATTCAGACGAAGCGCTAATCAGAATAGACATGAGTGAATACATGGAGAAATTTGCTGTGAGCCGATTAGTAGGTGCGCCTCCGGGATATGTAGGTTACGAAGAAGGTGGACAGCTTACAGAAGCCGTGCGCAGAAAGCCTTATGCAGTAGTTCTTCTGGATGAGATTGAAAAAGCTCACCCTGATGTATTCAATATTCTTCTTCAGATTCTGGATGAAGGACATGTTACTGACAGCTTGGGCAGAAAAGTAGACTTCCGTAATACCATTATTATCCTGACTTCAAATATCGGAACCAGAGATCTTAAAGATTTCGGTGATGGTGTAGGGTTTGGAACTTCAGCTAAAAAATCTACATCAGACACCAGAGCGAGAAGCACCATTGAAAACGCTCTTAAAAAAGCATTCGCTCCTGAATTTCTGAACAGAATAGATGATATCATTATCTTCAACTCTCTGGAAAAAGATGATATTAAGAAAATCATTAATCTGGAATTAGGTAAATTATACAGCAGACTGGAAAAACTTGACTACCATGTTGAGCTTTCTGATGATGCCACTGAGTTCATTGCTGAAAAAGGCTGGGATAAAGATTTTGGTGCCCGTCCGTTAAAGCGTGCAATTCAGAAATACATTGAAGATCTGTTGGCAGAGATGCTTGTGAACAAACAGATGAAAGAAGGCGATAAAATCACTCTTAAGGTCAATGAGGCCAAAGATGCTCTGGAAGCAGAGAAGACTCCTAAAAAGAAAGAAAAAGAGCCTAAAACTTCATAAAAACAAGATCCCTCAGAAAATTCTGAGGGATTTTTTATTTAGAGTCTGTTTAAATTTTAATTCAAAAAAGCATTAGGCTTCGACAAGCTCAGCCTGACACATCAAAAAAGAAAATATTTGAGACGGACAATGTCACTCAGAGCCTGTCGAAGAGTATTAATTATAAAAATCAAACAGCCTCTTGTTCTATAAACTCAAATTATTAATAAAGCTTTATTCCAGATCTAATCTCGGAGAATTATTATATATCTCTTTAGCTTTATCAATCCAGTCCTTTCTCTCTTTCGCCGTTTCAAAGCTAACAACTTGTGCAGTCCCATAGACATTCGTGTTATATCGAATGGTATTTAGTTTAGTTTTTGCAACCTTACTAATCTTTTTAGAATCAGGTATTAATACTTCTCTATTTTTCCTCTTAAACTGAGTTAACTTAAAATAATAATTCTGTTTATCATCATAAAGAATATATACAAGCCCCGGTAGTCCTGTAAATTTATATGGAAAGAAGTTCAATGTCAGGTCTTCAGCATACCATGCACTCCATTTTCTACCAAAAGCAAAACCTTCTGCCTTTCGTATAGTTGTATCATTATATGGCTTTCTGTCGCTTAGTATTTTCCATTTTATATCCGGAGCTTCACTATAAGTATATTTCTTTCCAATTATATTCTCTAAAACAATTAAATTTCCAGACTGATTGATCACTTCTTCATTAAAGGCTGAATTATATTTCAGCTGTCCCATGACATCATCATTGTTAATTTTACCCGACCGTTTAAGTGAATCCAGTACATAATTATTTGTACCGATGAAATAGCTCATATTTTTTTTACTATTCATAAATAAGAGAAACTGCTCATCATTTTTCACTTTGTTTATAGGATATGTCAGACTATATGCAGCTACAAAATCAAATTTTTCTTTTTGACAATACAAAACAGCTGAAAGATGTAGTAATATATATAAAATTATATTTTTCATAAATTATTAAGAAAAGGCAGCAATTAAGCTGCCTCATATTTATATAGTTTTATAAAGTCATACTATCAGGGTGATTGTTGAAGGCCTAACTCCACATTCGTTATAATTAACCTGACTTACTGCTGCTTTAATTTGGTCAACAGTTGCATTGTCTGAAATCTCTTTAGTGGCTGTGGTACCATAAGAAGTGGAGATTGTCCATTTAGCAGCAAACATTTGTCCGACTCCTAAAAGAATTGCTGAAAATAAAAATAATTTTTTCATTGTTTAAATTAATTTTTAATCGTTAAACATATTAATAACTGTGAATGACGTCATTATGATTTAAAAAATAAATTCTCGACTTTATATTTTCAAATCAATGATTAAATTTAAATAAAAAAATACTGAAAATAAATTAATCATATTAAAATTTACTTATGTTAAATGATTTTTATTATAAAAACAAAAGACAATAATATTATTTAGCATAATAAAATATGGGAAGCAAAAACCACTGATTAAATCAGTGGCTCTTATTTTTTATTTATATAAAATTATACGCTGGTTAATTCATATCTAAAAGCGGTTCGATGTATTCCCGATTATTACTTAGCCTCGGTACTTTATTTTGTCCGCCGAGTTTTCCCCTGCTGTTCATCCAATCATAAAACAAGTTTGATCTGGCGATATGAATTACTGGATGCTTAAGTGTTATATTATTATAACGTTTTGCTTCATAATCTGAATTGACTTTCTTTAGGGTATCATCGAATATGCGTGCAAAAGCTTCAATTTCGGATGGCTTTCTGGAGAATTCTATCACCCATTCATGTGCTCCGGATTCGTTTCCGTTCATGTATATTGGTGCACCAGTATAATCTATGATTTCTGCATTCGTATAATCACATGCCTTTTTCAGAGCAACTTCTACATTATCAATCATCAATTCTTCACCAAAGGTATTGATATAATGTTTGGTTCTTCCTGACACTTTTATTCTGTATGGGTTGGTCGAAGTAAATTTCACGGTATCGCCTATCAGATATCGCCATAGTCCTCCATTTGTTGTCAATACCATTGCATAGTTCTTCCCTACCTCAACGTCTTCCAGAGTGATTGTTTTAGGATGGGATTCTCCAAAATGTTCCATTGGAATAAATTCATAGAAGATTCCATAGTCCAGCATCAAGAGCATATCATCGGCTCCGGACCTATCCTGAATACCAAAGAACCCTTCGGATGCATTATAAATCTCGTAGTAATTGATATCCTTACCCATCAACTGCTTATACTGATCCTTGTAAGGAATAAAGCTTATACCTCCATGGAAAAACACTTCAAGATTTGGCCAGAGTTGCCCAATATTGTCTGCATTAGTTTCTTTCAGTAATCTTAGCAGCAAAACCATCATCCAACTTGGCACTCCGGTAAGGCTTCCCACATCCTGGCTTTTAACTTCAGCAGTTATTGCTTTTAGCTTACTCTCCCATTCTCCCATTAGCGACACCTTTCTGCTCGGTGTATTAATAACTTCTACCCAATATGGGAGATTTTCAATGAGTATAGCTGAAAGGTCTCCAAATTTGGTATTGAAATCCTGATACATTTCTGAACTTCCACCTAAGCGAAGGTTTTTATGCTGAAAGAGTTCCGATTCAGGATGGTTATTCACATAAAGTGCAATAAGATCTTTACCTGCTTTATAATGGCAATCCTCAAGACTTTCTTCTGTAATTGGAATAAACTTACTCTTGGCATTGGTAGTACCCGAGGATTTAGCGAAACGCTTAATCTGTCCTGGCCAGATAATATCCGGCTCTCCCTGGCGAGCCTTTTCTATATAAGGTTCAAAATCTTCGTAGCTAACAATGGGGATCCTATTTTGAAAATCGCTGATGCTGGAAATACTTTTGAAACCATATTTAAGTCCGTATTCAGTATCCTCTGCCAGAAAAAGCTGAGAAAAAAGCACTCCTTTTTGCGTTTCGTAAGGATGAGCAATGAAGCGCTCTATCTGGTCTATTCTTCTCCCAATAAACCAGTTTACCACAGAATTGAAAAGCGCTTTTGTTGCCATAAAATGCCTAAAAAACAAATATAATGTTTTTTAGCTTTTGTAAAGATTTTTTGACAAAGAAAAAGCCATCCTTAAAAAGATGGCTTAAATTTATCATTACAAATAGCTAATTAGCAATATTCGTTATAAGCTGCCTGAAGGTTAGCTGCTATAGCTCCTGCAGGATTACCTTCGATGTGGTGACGCTCTAGCATGTGTACTAATTCACCATCTTTAAATAATGCTACTGCCGGAGAAGAAGGTGGGAACGGAGCCAAAAGCTTTCTAGCTTCTGCTACCGCTTCTGTATCATATCCTGCAAAAGCAGTTGTAAGATGATCTGGTTTTTTATCACCTAATAAAGATGCTATAACACCTGGTCTTGCTGCACCTGCTGCACAACCACATACAGAGTTAATTACTAACAGGGTTGTTCCTTGTTGTTTTATAGCCTCATCTACTGCCTCAGGAGTAGTAAGATCTTCGAATCCGTTGCTGGTAAGTTCTGCCTTCATAGGCAATACTAAATCTGATGGATACATAATTTAATTTTTTTATAATAATTGAAATATCTCATACAAAAGTAAACATATTTTACAGATGTATCAATATACTACATCTATGAAAAATATGTTCAATAGTAATCGGACATTATGACAAAAAACCCAGAACCAACTCGTAGTTCCGGGTTTAAATCAAACCGATATACAGATTAATGATATCTCAAATTAAATGCTAGCGTATGAATTCCGAAGAAAGAACAGATTTCTTTCCTCCTTTCTTTCATATCTAACTCAATAGTTTTTTAGCCATTTCCGAAATACTTTTTCCATCGGATTTTCCGGCTAATGCTTTGGAGGCTAACCCCATTACTTTACCTAAATCTTTTGTTCCTTCCGCTCCGGATTCTGCAATAATTTTCTTTATTTCAGCTTCCAGTTCTTCCGCGCTTAACTGTGCAGGTAAGAATTTTTCTATAACCTTTGTCTGAGCCTCTTCTATCTCAGCAAGGTCCTGACGGTTCTGAGCATTGAATTGCTCCATAGAGTCTTTACGCTGCTTCACCATTCTCTGTAGAATTGCAATTTCCTGCTCTGGTGTAACATCTGCTCCTTTTCCGTCGGTTTTCACTAATATTATTTGGGCTTTAATAGCACGCAATGCATCCAGAGCGACTTTGTCTTTCTCTTTCATGGCTGTTTTCATTGCGTCCATTACTTGTACTTCTAAGCTCATCTTATTTTAAAATTTAACAATGTATCAATATAACAGTTTACCAATAATTACTTAGAGGAAGGTTGTTACATTGGTACATTTTTACATTGTTATAGTTTAGTCTACGTCTTTATTTAAAAAACGGTTTTCACGAAGATTCATCTGTCCCTTGTTCTCGGAAAAGAATGAATTAATAGTATGATCGGAAGCGTTTTCCCCTTCGATATTAATGTTCTTTCTCTTGAATGCAGGAATCGTTTCAAAAGCATTTTCAGCCTCTGTATTAACGAATCTGGAGTTAAACTCTTTCAGTTTATTACGGCGCTCTTCAATCTTTAACTGATTTTCATTTAAAGGAGCTTTGTTTACAATACTGATTTCTTCTTCGTATGGTTTTTCAACAATAGTAATATTTTCTATTGTTACTTCTGAAGGAGTTTCTACTGGTGTTTGTGTAACTTCAGCTTCTACAACTTCTTTAACCTGTGTTTCTTCTATTCTGTTTGCGGGTTCCTGTACCTCAACTCTATCATCAGCAAAGTTGAATGTAAAGGCTACAGGTTTCTCTTCTTCTTCGAATAATTCTCCGTTAAATTGGAAATCCTGAGCTTGATCTTCTTTTGCCTGAGGTTCTCCGGTAAAAGAAAATAAATTGAACTCGTTGCTATCATTCTCCAGTTTCCAGTTCTGATCACCAAAACCTTCTTCCTCTTTATCTAAAAACTGAATTTCAGTAGGTGTTTCTTCTACAAAAAACTGTGCTCTGTCTGCACTTCTTTCTACAGAGTTAACTGGAAATTCAGGTCTTGGAGCATCGTCTTCATCATCTAAACGAAATAAATCTTTTCCGGAAGTAACAACTTGCTCTTCGGAAGTTTTGAATGGAGATTCTCTTTTTATCTGAGATGCAGATTTATCTTCGGAAAGGCTGTGTACAATTTTCTCTGTAGGCCCTGAATATTTTTGGTGCTCTTTTGCAAATCCTGTAGCAATAACAAGTACACTTACAGAATCTCCTAATTCTTCATCAGAACCAACTCCGAAAATGATATCCGCTGTATGGCCTGCTTCCTTCTGGATATGGTCCATAATGATACCGATTTCGTCCATGGTAACTTCTTCGTTTCCACTTCTGATCAATAGCAAAACATTCTTTGCTCCTGTAATTTTATTGTCATTCAATAATGGAGAATCTAATGCTTTCTTAACAGCATCTTCTGCTTTGTTCTCACCAGAAGCAACACCGTTAGACATCAATGCCGTACCGCTATTCTGAAGTACAGATTTAGCATCACGGAAGTCAATGTTTACATCGAAATAACCGGTAATAACCTCAGCCATTCCTTTTGCAGCATTGGTTAAAACCTCATCGGCTTTTGAGAAACCTGATTTGAAACCAAGGTTACCAAATTGTTGACGAAGCTTATCGTTATTAATAACAATTAATGAATCAACATTGTTGCGAAGCTTTTCAAGACCAAGTTCTGCCTGTTCTAATCTTCTTTTCCCTTCGAAGCTAAACGGAATAGTTACAATACCTACGGTAAGGATGCCCATTTCTTTTGCTACTTTAGCAATTACTGGGGCAGCTCCCGTACCAGTACCACCTCCCATTCCGGCAGTGATAAATACCATCTTGGTATTTTGTCCCATAGAGGCTTTGATATCGTCGATACTTTCAATAGCTGCCTTTTCTCCAACCTCAGGATCTGCTCCGGCACCAAGACCTTCAGTCATGGTTATACCCAACTGTACTTTGTTGGCAACAGGGTTATTGTCTAATGTCTGTGCATCGGTATTACAAATGACGAAATCTACTCCATGAATCCCTCTCTCGTACATGTGCTTCAGTGCGTTGTTACCACCTCCTCCAACACCGATAACTTTTATAATTGATGAATTTCCTTTTGGCAAATCAAACTGAAATCCTTGTACACTTATATTTTCCATTCTTTGTTTCGTTTATATAACGGTCTGCAAAATTTAGCAAACTTTAATGATATTTAAAAAAAATTATTCAACTTCTTCGAAAAATTTTCGAACTTTCTCCATAATAGACTGTCCCAGAGTAGGTTTCATCTTACTCTTGCTTGCTTCTGCTACCGGAGTTTGTGCTACAACTTCTGTCGTATTTTCGGTTACTGTTTCTTTCTTGTCAGTAACTGTTTCGGTTACCTGTTCAACAATCTCAGGTTCCTCAAAAGCTCTCTTATCTCTGATTTTTAAGCTTTCCATCAGAAGTCCAATAGAAGTAGCAAATTCAGGACCTTTTAAAAACTGGTTCTTATCATTCGCTACATATTCATTTGCATAACCGATTCTGGCATCAAATCCGGTTATATAATTGGAAAGCTGACGAAGGTGTCTAAGATTAGATCCGCCTCCTGTAAGCACAATACCAGCAATAAGTTTTTTCTTTTGCTCGTATGCACCGTAGCCTTTTAGTTCATTATTTACCATTTCCAGAATCTCTTCTACTCTCGCATTAATAATTTGTGCCAAAGTTTTTAAAGAAATCTCTTTGTCTGGTCTTCCGTGAAGTCCAGGAATGGTAACAAAAGTTGAATCTTTTTCTAACTCGGGAACAGCAGAACCAAATTTTACTTTTAGCTTTTCTGCATGGTTCTCGATGATAGAACATCCTTCTTTAATATCATCTGTAATAATTCCTCCGCCATAAGGAATAACGCATGTATGACGGATAATATTGTCTTTAAATATTGCGACATCTGTAGTACCACCTCCGATATCTACAATCGCAACACCTGCTTCTTTTTCTTCTTTTGTAAGAACTGCTTCGGAAGATGCTAATGGCTCTAGCGTAAGAGCCTCCATATCTAACCCAGCTTCTTTTACACAACGTGCAATATTACGGATAGATCCCATCTGTCCAACAACAACATGGAAGTTAGCTTCCAACCTCTTTCCGTGCATTCCAATAGGTTCCTGAATCTCTCCTTCAGAATCTACTTTATATTCCTGAGGCAACACGTGGATAATCTCTTCACCAGGAAGCATTACCAGCTTTTTCACCTGGTTTTTAAGTTGTTCTATATCGTCTTCAGTAATATATCTATCCGGATGCTCTCGCATTATATAATCGGAATGTTGTAAGCTTCGAATGTGCTTACCGGCAATACCTACTGTAACATTCTTTATTTTCACTCCCGCACTTTTCTCAGCTTCGGAAACAGCTGCCTGAATAGAGCTTATCGTTTGTGAAATATTGTTAACAATGCCCTTATGAACGCCAAGACTTTTACTTCGTCCTACGCCCATTATTTCTATTTTTCCATGGGCATTTTTTCTGCCCACAATGGCTACAATCTTGGTAGTCCCAATGTCGAGCCCTACTGCAAATTCGTTTGTTTCCATCACTATCTCTAATTATTCAGTTTGATTTATTATTTTTTTTCTTTCTTTTTATCTTTAGCTTGTGTCTTTTTGCCCTTTTCTTTTTTGTGCTCGGGCTTTTTCTCGGGAGGAGCTTTCTTCTTTTCCGGAGCTTTTTTATCCGAGACCAATACTGGTCTCGCAATAATATTATTTGGCAGTTTCTGAGTTAACAAGCTGTCAGCATCTGATTTAAAACCTTTTCGTAATGTTGTTACAATTTGGTTATTATACTTTACCGACACTTGTCTGTACTTCATCGGATCCTGATAAATAAGGTACTTTTCAGCAAAAGTTTTAAATCCTTTTAGTTTAAAGTCTATATTTTCCAGATCTCCTAATTGCACCTTGAAGTTTCCTTCATCAGTAAGCAACTCATAATTCCCGCCTTCTTTATTTATTCCTACAAAATATCTTTTGTTGAAATCATCTTTTCCTATTTTAGCAATAAGCTCAGATAGTCCTTTATAATCTTCTTTCGGAATATCCCCTGAAACCAGCATACACGGGTATGAAAATTTATCTGAAAGCGGAAATTCTTCGCCATTGCTATCAACATAGTATTGCTTCGCGCCATTGTTTATTCTCATAAATGGCACTCTTTGTTTTACATCTACATTTAGCACTCCGTTCAGGTTAAGATACACATTTGCACTGTCTACTGCTTTAAGAGCATTCAATTTTTTTTCAAGTGCGGGTATATCTAAAGTTCCTACTTTTCCTGAGGGGTTACTTTTCTTTACAATACTTTTTACTGTTGCTTCATCTATAAAATATACAGGCGTCTCCTGTGTTAAGTCTATTTTTAGTTTCTGTTCTTTGGTACTGAATCGTTTCAATGAAAAATTGAGTAAAAATGCCAAAAGCACTATTACTACGAAGATTTTTAATATTCTGTATTTATTTTTCATTTTTCTATCTCAATACCTATTTCTTTCTGAACATATTTTCTTGAATGCAAAGACCGCAAAGGATTTATACCTTTTTTGTTTCGCTGAGCCGCTTCGCTTAAGCTATGCCTGTTTCATTTTTCAGCCTGTTTACAATTCTCTTTATTCCTGTCTTAAATAATTTCGAATTAAAATTTAACAACAATCCCAGTCTATAATCTCCTAATTTTAAATAATTCATTAGTTGTGCGGCATGAAAATCAATCAGGTTTTCCTGTGCTTTGACTTTAATAACAACTTTATTTTCCACTAGTAAATCCACTTTAAAAGCATTACTTACTTCCAGATCATCATAAATAATGGACAGAAATTTTTGTCTTTCAACATACAAACCTCTTTTAGTTAGTTCATGAGCCAGACATTGTTCATATACGGTCTCATATAAACCCATTCCTAAAGCTTTATGCACTTTAAGTCCTGCATCAATAACTTCTTTAGAAATTTCGTTTTCTGTCATTTTTAGCTTTGTTGAGTGAAACGCCTTTGCTTTCTTTATTCAAAAATCATCTGCTCTTAATTCTTTGCGTTCAAATAAATTATTCTTTTTCTTTTCCCATCCATTCCATAATCGGATCGTACAAAGTATCTATATTTCCTGCTCCGACAGTAAGGAGAATATCAAATTCTTTATTTTTAATTTTTTCAAATGCATCCTGAAGGCTGCTTATTTCTTTCTTTTCACTTTTTACTTTTTCCAATAACCAATCAGAAGTCACACCTTCTATTGGCAATTCACGAGCTGGATATATATCTAATAAGATCAACTCTTCTCCTTTACTCAGACTTTCAGCAAAACCATCTACAAAATCTCTTGTTCTGGTAAATAAATGCGGCTGAAAGACTATTAACAGCTTTTTATCGGGATAAAAGGTTTTTATGGAACCAATTACAGCATTTAGCTCAGTTGGGTGATGGGCATAGTCATCTATATATATTTTCCCATTCTCAAAGAAATGCTTGGTATATCTTCTTTTAATCCCTTTGAAAGATTTAATTCCTTTTTTAAGATCTTCATAGCTTGCTCCCAACTGGTGTACTATTGCTATTGCTACAGTCGCGTTTTCTACATTATGAATTCCTGGTAAATGCCATTCAAAATCCTCAATAGTTTCATCACCGGCATGAAAATCAAATCTAAGCGTTCCACCTTCCATACGAATATGATCGGAATAATAGTCTGCTTCTTCATTTACAGCATAGGATACTGATTCTCTGCCAATGTCAAGTCCTTTACGGACAAATAACTGCTGATCTTCAGGAACCAGCCCTGCAAAATCTCTGAATGATTCTTCTATTGTATTTTTATCACCATAAATATCTAAATGATCCGCATCCATTGAGGTTACAACTGCCCACTTTGGACGAAGATTCATAAAAGAACGATCATATTCATCTGCTTCTACAACGGATATATCTGTACCATTGAAAATGAAATTAGACCCATAATTTTCTGCAATACCTCCTAAAAAACCCGAGAAAGGAAGATTCGCAACTTTACATAAATGTGCTATCAGCGTAGAAGTTGTAGTTTTCCCATGTGTCCCGGCTACGGCTACACATTCTGTAGTTTCAGTAAGAATTCCCAAAACTTTAGCTCTCTTCATTATGGTAAACCCTTTCTCTGTAAAGTAGTCTAAGATCTTAAGATTCTTAATTGCTGGTGTAAAAACAATTAATGTATTTTCAGGAGTCAGGTTCTCTTCTACATTAGTTAATACATCATCGAAATTTATTGTTATTCCTTCCGTCTGAAGGGCATTCGTAAGTTTGGTATGCGTTTTATCATAACCCGCCACCTTTTTACCTACAGAATGGAAGTAACGCGCCAGCGTACTCATTCCAATTCCTCCAATTCCTATAAAATAATAGTTTTCGTATGTATTAACATCAGCCATCTGACTTCTTACTTTTTTAATTTTTATTTATCCTTTAGTTTTCTTCAGGATGCTTATATTATTATTTTGTAACCTCTTCTGTAACTTTGTCAGGCTGAGCCTGTCGAAGCCTCGTTACTTTTTCATTCTATTTTTAGACAAATCTGGTAATATTTCCCAATTGTCATTAATTATAGCTTCTTTCTTTTTTCTACTCCAGCCTTTCACTTGTTTTTCAAAAGCGATTGCCTGTTCTACTTCATTAAATTCGGAATAAAAAACCAACTTAACAGGTCTTCTTGTATATGTATAACTTTCTGGGTTATTACCTTCATTATGTTCATCAATTCTTCTGGTTAGATTATTCGTCATCCCTGTATAGTAAGAATTATCCGAACACTTTACAATATATACATAATAAGTTTTCATCTTTTATTGTCCTTCGACAAGCTCAGGATGACACTGCTGATTTTATTCTTTATTTATCTTTATATATTTTCAATATTTCATCTACAATTTGCTTTGTAGCTTCTGGCTTTCCAAATTTCTCCAGATTTACCATCATTTCTTTTCTCAGAGCTTCATTTTCACAAATCTGCTCCAGTGTATTCCAGAATTTATCTTTCATTTCTACGTCCTTAACCATAAATGCCGCTTTTTGATCAACCAGACTTTGTGCATTTTTGGTCTGATGATCTTCTGCTGCAGTTGGTAATGGGATCAGTAAGATAGGCTTCACTGCTACTGCAAGCTCAGAAATAGCGATTGCCCCTGCACGGGAAACAATAACATCTGCTGCAGAATAAGCTGTTCCCATATCTTTGATAAATTCATTCAGTGAAATCTGACCTTCAGCTCTACTCAGATTTTGAATTTCCTGATTTTTATTTAGAGCTTCATAATCAAGCTTTCCTGTCTGCCATATCAACTGATAGCCTTTTTCAGTCAGCTTATCCAGATTATCTTTCCAACCGTTATTCAGTGTTCTGGACCCCTGACTTCCTCCTACAGAAAGAATGGTTAATTTATTCTGTAATCCTAATTTTTCTTTTGCTACCTCCGGAGCCAGCTTATCATCTATAATATTCTGACGTATTGGATTTCCAAGAAATTTCACTTCTGTATTTGGAAAGAAACTTTCCATTCCAGGATAAGCAGTAAATACTGCTTTAGCCTTTTTCGACAGAATTTTATTAGTAACTCCAGGAAAAGAGTTTTGCTCCTGAATAAATGTAGGAACTCCTAACTGAGACGCTGCCCATAAAGCGGGTCCACTTGCAAAACCTCCGGTTCCGATAGCAAAATCGGGTTTGAAGTTTCTGATAATTTTCTTTGCTTTAGAAATGCTGCTCAGTAGTCTGAATGGCAGTTTAAAGTTTGATAAAATATTGCCTCTGTCGAAACCTGCAATATCCAGCCCTTCAATTTTAAATCCGGCCTGTGGAACTTTTTCCATTTCCATCTTTCCCAAAGCTCCGATAAACATGAACTCTGCATCCGGAAATCTTTTTTGAATTTCCTGAGCAATAGAAACCGCCGGAAAAATATGTCCTCCGGTTCCTCCTCCGCTTAATAATACTCTAGGCGATGTCATTTATTTCTTCTACTGTTTGTTTTTTACCCATTCCTTCTTCTTCATTAGTCAGAATTCTTGAGCTTACACTTAATATAATTCCTAACTGCAGATAGGTCACCAACATGGATGTACCTCCGTAGCTAATCAGTGGCAATGGCTGCCCTGTAACCGGAATAAGATTTACTGCCACCGCTATGTTTACTGATAGCTGTACAAAAATCATAATTCCTAATGCCAATACCAGCAAAGAACCAAAGAACATTGGAATCTTACTGGCGATCATTACAATCCTTACAATCATAATGAAATATAATGTGATAAGTATTGTGGCACCAATAGCACCATACTCTTCTACAATAATTGCAAAAATAAAATCGGATACGGACTGTGGCAAAGTTTGTTTTAATGCACTTTTACCGGGTCCCATTCCTATAGCCCCACCATGTACTATCGCAGCTTTCGCCTGCATTACCTGATAGTTTTTTGCTTTATCCTCTTCGGTTAAAGCTTCATCTTTTTTCTTGCTAAATGCCTCAATACGGCTCTTCCATGTATGTACACGGTTTCCGCCAATAAGATTAGTATTGAGAGCAACTACAAGGAAGATTCCTGCAAATATTCCCAAAGCTCCGGAGAAGCCTATAATATACTTCAGCGGAAGCCTTCCCAGTGCCATAACGATTAAAGACACAAACATGATCATTAATGCTGTGGAACCATTATCCTTTGCTACAAGACCAAACACCAATAGTGTAGGTCCGAACAGGTAAATAATATTCTCTATTGGCAACCTTTCTCTGGTGATCTTTTTTGTCAGATATCTGCAGATATATATGATTAGCATTAAATAAGCAAATGTAGACGGCTGGAAAGATATTGGCGTACCAGGTATCTTTAACCAACGAGATGCACTGGCTCCATCAATTTTCTGCCCCGTAAATGTGGTTAGTAACAATAGAAAAACGGTAACTCCGAGTAAAATACTACTCAGCTTTCCGATATATTCATACTTGACAACCCCTACAAGACGCATAATTCCTAATCCCAGAAGTACAAAGAAAATATGCTTGATTACGTGACCGGTTGTAGTACCATTATTCACAATATATTCCAGGTTAGAACTGGCTGAATACACCGGAAATATGGAAAAAATGGAAATCAAAATGATAACCATCCAAAGGACTTTATCTCCCTTCAGAAATTCAAATTTGTTATCGTTATTATTTTCCATTTTACGTTTGCTTAATCTTCTTTTACTTCTTCTCCTTCTAATACATACTTTTTGAACTGATCTCCACGATCTTCGTAGCTTTTGAATAAATCGAAGCTTGAACAACATGGTGCCAGTAATACAGTATCGCCCGGTTCAGCAATGCTTTTACAAAGCTTTACACATTCTTCCATGCTAGAGGTTTCAAAAATCAAATCCTTTTTGTTTCTGAAAAACTGAATGATCTTTTCATTATCCAATCCCAGACATACGATGGCACGAACTTTCTTCTTTACCAGATCTTCAATTTCTGTATAGTCATTTCCTTTATCTATTCCACCAACAATCCATATTGCAGGATATTTCACACTTTCCAGTGCATAATATGCAGCATTTACATTGGTTGCCTTACTGTCATTGATGTATTTCACATCATTAATAACTGCAACCTGCTCCAATCTGTGCGGAACAGCCTGAAATGTCATCAGACTATTGCGGATACTTTCATTACTAATATTTAGCAGTTTACCTGCTATACTTGCCGCTAAACTATTGGCAACATTATGGTTTCCTACAAGTGAAAGATCAGAAATTTTCATTCTGAAGTCGTCTTGAAGTTTAATGACTAATTCATTGTCAACTGAATAACCACCTTCACTTAGCTTCTCTTTCATAGAGAAAGGAATCATTGTAGCATTAATCTCCAGAGACTGCAGAATTTTCTGGCTCATTTCATCATCTTTATTGTAGATGAAATAATTATCATTTTCCTGATTTTCTGCAATTCTGAATTTTGCTAATGCGTATTCTTCATAATTGTAGTTATACTGGTCTAAATGATCCTGAGACAGATTCAGAAGCAAACTGATATATGGTCTAAAATTCTGAATATCGTCCAACTGGAAGCTACTTACCTCAAGTACATAATAGTCAAAATCCTCAGTTGCTACCTGGTAAGCAAAGCTTTTTCCAATATTTCCGCCTAGTCCTACATTATATCCGTCATTTTTCAGGATATGATAGATTAGAGACGTAGTAGTGGTCTTACCATTACTTCCGGTAACTGCAATTATTTTAGCATCAGTGAAGTGATAAGCAAATTCCAACTCTGAAGAAAGCCTAATACCTTTCTGATGAATTTTGCCTACGATTTCGGCTTTCTTAGGTATTCCCGGACTTTTAATAATCCAGTCTGCCTGTAATATCCGATCTTCATCATGGCTTCCCTCCTCGAAATCTATTGCATTATCGAGAAGTATTTTTTTATAATTATCTCTTATAGATCCTTGATCTGATAAAAAAACATCCAGACCCTTTTTCTTAGCCAGAAAGGCAGCACCAACGCCGCTTTCACCGCCACCCAGGATAACAATTTTCATCCTTCCGCTCTGGATCTCTGCATGCTTTTCCATTTTATCTTACTTTTAGTGTAATTAGACAAATAACCGCCAGCATAATTCCTATAATCATAAATCTATTCACGATTTTAGATTCGTGATAAGATTTTTTCTGATAATGGTGATGTAATGGAGACATCAGGAAAATTCTTTTTCCTTCTCCAAATTTCTTCTTCGTATATTTAAAATAAGCCACCTGAAGCATTACAGATACAAGTTCTATTAAGAACACTCCGCAAAGCACAGGTATTAATAATTCTTTTCTAAGGATAATAGCCAATACTGCAATTACGCCACCTAACATAAGACTTCCTGTATCTCCCATAAAGACCTGAGCCGGATAAGTATTGTACCAGTAGAAACCAATAACTGCTCCCACCATTGCAATCGCAAATATGGTTGTTTCTCCCATATTCGGAAGGAACATAATATTGAGATAATCCGCGAAGACAATATTCCCCGACAAATAGGCAAAGAATGCCAGCGTGGACAATATTATGGCACTGGTACCTGCTGCAAGCCCATCGATACCATCGGTAATATTGGCACCATTAGATACTGCTGTTACAATAAATATAACTACCGGAATGAAAACAACCCATGCCCACTCCTGTGCCTGAGCATCATCCATCCAGAATAAAATTTTGCTGTAATCAAACTCATTGTTTTTCGCAAATGGCACTGTAGATACAACTGCCTTTTCTGGCGGTGCAAAGTTTTTCTCAATATTCTGTCTGTTCTCCGGTGATGCATTGGCATATTTACGCTGAACAGTAATATCTGAATGGAAATACATGGTAACACCTACAATAAGGCCAAGTCCTACCTGTCCTATTACTTTGAAAATACCTCGAAGTCCGTCTTTATTTTTCTTTACTTTTTTCAAATAGTCATCCAGAAAACCAATTGCTCCCATCCAAACCATAGAAACAATAAGCAAAACGATGTACACATTCCATACACGTGTAAACAATAATACAGGAACAATCGTGGCTAGAATTATAATAAGTCCACCCATTGTAGGAGTCCCTTCTTTTTGCTTCTGTCCCTCCAGACCTAAATCTCTTACCAATTCCCCCATTTGCTTTCTGCGTAAAAAGTTGATGATTCTTTTTCCGTAGATCATAGCTATCGCCAGGGACATTAAAATAGACAACCCTGCTCTGAAGGAAATATACTTCAGCAAATTCATACCTGGAATGTGAATTCCGTGCGCGGTTAAGTATTCGTATAGATAGTATAACATAGGTTTTCTATTTTCCCATTATGGTTAGTAATTCCTGTATCGTCTCTTTATCGTCAAAATGATGTTTTACACCATTAATTTCCTGATAATCTTCATGTCCTTTTCCTGCTACCAGCACAATATCTCCGCCTTCAGCAAATTTTATAGACATTTTAATCGCTTCTTTTCTATCCGGGACCGAAAGATATTTGCTGTAGTTCTGCGGCTGAACTCCGGCTTCTATTTCTTTGATAATAGCTAACGGATCTTCTGTTCTCGGATTATCTGATGTGATAATAGCCAATGTTGCATTTTTCGATGCAATATCACCCATTTCCGGTCTTTTGGAATGGTCCCTGTCTCCACCGCAACCAAAAACACAAATCAGTCTTTCATTTTTGGTTCTGATATCGTTGATGGTGTTCAAAACATTTTCAAGCGCATCCGGAGTATGTGCATAATCCACAACAAAGAAGATTCCTGTTCTGGATTTCAGGGTTTCAAAGCGCCCCTTTACTCTTTTCAGCAGACTTACAGCTCTTAGTATTTCACCCTCTTCAATACCCAGTTCAACAGCGATTCCGAATACCAATAAAAGGTTATATACATTAAACCTTCCTGTAAGGCTCGTCCAGAATTCTTTACCATTGAAGTTTAACAACATTCCGTTAAAGTCAGATTCAAGAATTTTACCATGGTAATCTGCAAGTGTTTTCAAAGCATAAGTTTTCTTCTTTGCTTTGGTATTCTGCAGCATTACCATTCCGTTCTTATCGTCTATATTGGTAATAGCAACAGCTGTATCTGGAAGGTTATCGAAATATGATTTCTTCACATTCAGATACTCCAGAAAAGTCTTGTGGTAGTCTAAATGATCATGGCTAATATTAGTAAATCCTGCAATTTTAAAATGCAGTCCCTCTGTTCTGTGCTGGTGAATACCATGTGAGCTTACTTCCATAAAAGCATATTCACAATCTTCATATACAGCTTCTGACAGAAGTTCATTCAGCGTTATCACGTCTGGTGTTGTGTGAGTCGATGGGATAACCTTTTCTCCAATACGATTCTCAACAGTAGATATCAGTGCACATTCATGCCCCAATTGAGTAAACACATCAAATAATAATGTTGTTACAGAAGTTTTTCCATTGGTTCCGGTAACTCCGATAAGGTTTAATTTCTCCGATGGATTACCATAAAAATTGCTTGCCAGATGACCTAAAGCAACAGCTGTATCTTTAACCTGAATATAGGTTACATTTTCTTTCTTATCGGACGGAATTTCTTCACAAACAATAACGTTAGCTCCTTTCTCTATTGCAGCATTTATAAACTGATGTCCATCCGCTACTACCCCCTTCATTGCTACATACATAGCACTATCTATTGCTTTTCTTGAATCAAAAACAATCTTTGAAATCTCACGGGAAAGTTCTCCCTGAGAATTTAAAACGGATATTCTATGTAATACTTTTTCTAATAACATTAATTCTGAAGACTTAAATAAATTTTCTGATTCCCGTTAATCTTTGTTCCTTCTGCCGGAAATTGCTCTAATACTTTTCCAGCACCTTTATATTCAACACGATAACCTAAATTTTCCAACTGCGGGATTACATTCCGTCCCATCAATCCTACCAAATTTGGCATCTTGTTACTATCTACGCTTACTTTCCGTGTTGGTTCAATCATTCTGCTCATATCCACCTTCTTATTCACCAACATTTCCTTGTTTACATTCAGCGGTGTCTTAAGGAATATTTTTCCTGCAATTTCTTTAAAAGCAGGGGCCGCCACTCTTGCTCCATAAAAGCCTTTTGAGTTATCCGGCTGGTTAATCACCACGATACATGTATACTTAGGATTATCCGCAGGGAAATATCCTGCAAACGATGCTATATACTTCATTGGTCCCGGCTTCCAGTATTCAAAACGAGCAGTTCCTGTTTTTCCTGCAATCTTTAGATTTGGTGTATAGATACTTTTTGCAGTACCTTTTTCTACAGCCTTTGTCAAAGAATGCGTCATCATTTCTATCGCTTTATCAGAAGCCATTTTCTGAACCATTACTTCAGGTTTAGCCTCATAAACGACTTTTCCTTCTTTCATGATCTTATCAATGAATAATGGTTTTACCATCTTTCCTTTATTGGCAACACCATTATAGAAAGTTGTAAGCTGTAATTGGTTTACATTAACACCATATCCGAAGGCAATAGAAGCCAAAGCTCCTTTTGACCATCTTTTATTGGCAGGTGTAAGAACACGAGGTCTTGTTACACCAGGAAGCTCAATATTCATTTTTTCGTACAGCTTCCATTTTTTAAGGTGATCAAATAAAATCTGAGGATTATCTGCATAATGAGAAGTAATCACTTTTGCTGCACCAATATTACTAGATTGCGCCATAATATCACTGATATCGTAAACACCACCGGAATGGCTATCTGTAATCCTTTGCCCGGCATATGTCCACTCTATACCTCCAATATTTATTTTTGTATTCTCATCTACAAATCCATCATCCATTGCAGCCAGCAATGTTACCGTTTTCCAAATAGATCCCGGCTCTGTAGCATCTTTTATTGCGTAGTTATATGCATCTACATATATACCAGGTTCCGTTCTGCGAAGGTTCACCATCGCTCTCACCTTACCTGTTTCGGTCTCCATTACAATAACACTTCCATGATCCGCATCAAACTCTACCAATTGTTTTTCCAATGCCGAATGTGCAATATCCTGTACACGAAGATCCAATGTTGTATAGACATCCATTCCGTTTACAGGTTCCTTTACCTTCCAGAAGTCAATTGGCTTCCATTGGGTAGAGTTAATTCTTTGTTCTAAACGGGTTCCGTCAGTACCTGTAAGGAATTTACTAAAAGCGCCCTCAAATCCTGATTTTGCTCCGTCGCGGTCCATTCCTATAGTTCCCGATCCAATCTGAGCCGTAGCAATTTCTCTACGATATTCGCGATCTACAATAAATCCACCTTTATTTTTTCCTCTGTTAAAAATCGGAAACTTGCGAATTCTGTCATATTGATCGAAATCAAGTCCCTTTACCAAAGGATAATACTGATTTTCGGATTTTTTCTGCTGATCCAGTCTTTGCCTAAAATAAGAAGCGGGCTTACCAAACATGGCGCCCAAAGAATCCGACAATTTACCTGCGTTATTTTTATATATGGTATCCCGCATGGTTTTGAAGTCAAGATAAATATCATAGCGCATTACTGTTGTCGCCAGAATAGAACCATCCGAAGCAAAAAGATTCCCCCGAGCAGCCTTTAATGTTGCTTCCCGGTAATTCTTATTAATAATGTTGTCTTTATACTCCTCAACATTTGTATTCTGAAGAATGATAATCCTGGCAACAAATACAACAAAAGTCAATAGGGCTACACCAACAAAGGCATATCCCCAAAAAAGCATCTTGCTTCTTTTTTCATTGTATTCACTTCCTTTTCTTACCATCAATTGAATCCATTTTTATTAAAAGTTTAGTCGGATGACTCTCCAACGTCATTAATGAATCCTTTCCCATTTCTTTGCTAAGCTCTGATTCCATTTTGATATGGATCAGTCTGCTCTGTGCATAAGCATTTCTGGATTTGTATTCTTCACTTTGTTCTTTAAGGCCGTTAACAATTTCTATTTTCTGGTTTACCAAGTGGTTAGAATAAATCATCACCATCATCAGTATAAAAACCAGTGTAAAATATTTATAATGTTCTTTTACTTCATCCCTATTAAGGAAATTCCCCTTCACAACATCTATGAAGGTTAATCGTTTCCTTTGCTTAGGCGTTGAAGCTTTTTTAGCCATTAATATTGTGTTTTTTTATCTTAAACCTTAGCTCCTATTCTCAGTTTTGCGCTTCTCGCACGAGAGTTTTCTTCAATCTCCTCTTCTGTCGGAACAATTGCTTTGTTCTTCAGGAGTTCGAAAGATTTTTTATAATTCCCGTAAATATCTCTTTCAGGCTCCCCTTCAAACATTCCATTTTTCAAGAAACGTTTAACAAGTCTGTCTTCCAGTGAATGATAGGATATTACAGAAAGTCTGCCTTCAGGCTTTAAAACTCTGTAAGATTGTTCCAACATTTCTTTCAGCACCTCTAGCTCCTGATTCACCTCTATTCTTATAGCCTGAAAAATCTGAGCAAAAAATTTATTGCTCTTATGTGTCGGGATATAAAAGAAGACTTTCTTCAGATCTTCCGTTGTTTTAATCTCTCCTTTTTTACGAGCTGCCACCAATTCTCTTGCAAGCTTTCTGGCATCACGCAATTCTCCATAGAGATAAAAAATATCCGCCAACTGCTCCTCTTCATATTCGTTCACTACTTTCTTGGCATCCAGGCCCTGCATAGTGTTCATTCTCATATCCAAAGGTCCGTCTGTCCGTATAGAGAATCCTCTGTCTGCCTCATCGAACTGATGAGAAGAAACACCAAGATCCGCCAAAACACCATCAACCTGGCTTACACCATACATTAACAAACTATTTTCGAGGAAACGAAAATTTTGATTTACCAGCGTAAATCTTTCATCATTTATTTTATTCTCAAGAGCATCCAGATCCTGATCAAAGGAATATAAACGCCCTTTGTCGGAGAGTCTGGAAAGAATCTCCCGTGAATGACCTCCTCCTCCAAAAGTGCAATCTACATAGATTCCGTCCGGATTAGTAATAAGGCCACTGACACTTTCATCTAATAATACTGGGTTATGATACATCTTCTGGATTTATTGATCCCATTACTTCTTCCGCTAATGCTGCAAAATCAACATCATTTGTTGAAATTACCTGCTCGTACGTTTCTTTGTCCCAAATCTCGAAAAGCTCTCCGGCACTCGTAACCACAACATCTTTCTTAAGACCTGAATACTGTACCAAGTCTTTAGAAATCTGTAACCTGCCTGCATTATCCACCTCCACTGTTTTTACACCAGCCGTAAACATTCTGATAAAATCTGCGTTTTTCTTTACAAATCGGTTAAGACTATTAATTTTGACCATTAATTTTTCCCAACCACTCATCGGATACACTTCAAGACATGACTGAAAAACAGATCGCTTAACAACAAACGGCTGGTCAGCAAAATTCTCCATTTGCTTCACCAGCGACGCAGGTACTTTCAAGCGGCCTTTATCGTCAATTTTACACTCATATGTCCCGATGAAATTATTCATTTGGGACAAATTTATACAAATATTTCCACTTTTTACCACTTCATACCACTATTTTGTTTATTGTGGATAACTTTTGATTTCCAAAATTTTAACGAATCTCCTGTGTTTTCTAATATTTTGGTTTATAACAGTTTATCATATATTTTTATTTTTTTTCATAAAAAGAGATCTGATTGATATTAAAATTTTGTAATTTCTGACATATTAATCAACTTTACCTCTAATCAAGACTTGATTTTTTCGTATTTTTGCAGGGTTTAGGCAACATATAATTATGATTTTTAAAACAAAAAAAGAGAAGAAATTCACCTATATGGAAGCAGGAGAAGGATATCCTATGGTGCTGTTGCACGGATTAATGGGTGGTTTGAGCAATTTCGATGAAATGTCAGCATACTTCTCGGAAAAAGGATTTAAAGTATTCGTACCACAACTTCCTATTTATGATTTGCCTGTTTTAAATACTAATCTTACAAGTATATCTAAATATGTAATCCGTTTTATAGAAGAACATATTAAAGCCCCGGTAACTCTTGTGGGGAACTCTATGGGCGGACATGTAGGACTTATAACAGCACTAGCAAGACCAGATCTTGTTAAACATCTTGTTCTTACAGGGAGTTCAGGATTATATGAGCGTACTTTCGGTGATTCTTTTCCAAGAAAAAGCGATAAAACTTATATCAAAAGAAAAACAGAAGAAGTATTCTTCAACCCTGAAGTGGCAACAGATGAACTTGTGGACGAAGTTTTTGCCGTGGTGAATGACAGAATGAAAGGTATAAAAACAGTTATGCTTGCCAGAAGTGCCATTAAACACAATATGCAGAATGATCTTCCGGATATTAAATGTCCAACATGTATTATCTGGGGTAAGCAGGACAATGTTACTCCACCTGAGGTAGCAGAAGAAATGCATAAAGAAATACCAAACTCTGATCTTTTCTGGATCGATGAATGCGGCCACGCTGCCATGATGGAAAAGCCAAAAGAGTTTAGTGATATATTGTATAACTGGTTAAAAGACAAAATATAAATGCTGATAAAATCAGTTGACTTTGTAAAAAGTAGCAGCAAATGGCAGGAGTGCCCTGAAGCTAATCTTCCGGAATACGCATTTATCGGAAGATCCAATGTGGGAAAATCTTCTCTCATCAATGCGATGATGGATAGAAAGGACCTTGCAAAAACCTCACAGACTCCCGGAAAAACACAGCTTATCAATCATTTTCTTGTAAATGAGACCTGGTATCTTACCGATTTACCTGGTTATGGATATGCAAAAGTATCGAAGACTCTTCGTAAAAGTTTTGAAAAACTAATCACCAATTATATCCTAAACCGTAATAATCTGGTGAATCTATTTGTATTGGTAGACATTCGCCATGCTCCTCAGAAAATTGACATCGAATTTATGCAGTGGTGTGGTGAATCCGGAATTCCGTTTTCTATCATATTTACTAAGGCGGACAAGCTAAAACCCAAAGCTATTGAAAACCATGTAAAAGCATATCACGATGAGCTTTTACAATTCTGGGAAGAACTGCCGCAATCTTATATCACTTCTGCTGAGAAAAAAGAAGGTGGAGATGCTATTCTTGATTTCATTGGAGAGACTAATATTATTTTAGAAAAAAATAAGGTGAAGTTTTAATGGAAATTCCTGTCTGGAAAGTAAAAGCTTTTGAAGAGCTTACAACAACCGAATTATATCAAATCCTTCTGCTGAGAGCAGAAGTTTTTGTTGTGGAACAGAATTGCCCGTACCAGGATGTAGATAACACAGATCAGAAAGCATTGCATTTGTGGGCAGAAATGGGTGGTAAAGTTGTTGCCTACTGCAGAATGTTTGATCAGGGAATAAAGTATCCTGAAAGCAGTATCGGCAGAGTTGTTACTCATCCGGAATATCGCAGCCACAAGCTGGGAAGACCCTTGCTAAATCTGACTCTGGAAACTATTAAAAACAGATACGCCAATCCTGATATCAGAATCAGTGCACAAAATTATCTATTAAAGTTCTATGGAAGCCTTGGCTTCGAACCTGTGGGAGAAAGCTATCTTGAAGATAATATTCCCCATACTGAAATGCTAAGAAAGCATTCTTTATAGCTTTACATCTAAAGAAGAGAAGATTTAAATTTCTCAATAGACATAAAAAAACAGTAAGAAGCATTTTGTTTCTTACTGTTTTTTTATGGTTAATAAATACTTAGTTTTCTTCGGATTTTAACCAACCCTTTTCACCAAAGTATTTTTTGAACTTCTGAATTTTAGGGCCTACAACAGCGCTACAGTAAGGCTGATTTGGATTCTCTTTATAATAGCCCTGATGGTAAGCTTCTGCCGGCCAGAATTTTTCAAACGGAACAACTTGCGTTACATATTTACCGTTCCATTGTTGTTTAGCCTCAGATTCTTTTAAAGCCTCTTCTGTTTCTTTTTTCTGCTCTTCACTGTTATAGAATACTACAGATCTGTACTGTGTCCCTATATCATTTCCTTGTCTGTTTAGCTGTGTCGGATCATGAAGAAATAAGAATACCTCCATCAGTTGCTTGTAGCTGATTACCGCAGGGTCATAAGCTATCTGTACAACCTCAGCATGTCCTGTATCTCCGGTACAAACTTCTTCATAGGTAGGATTCGCTTTATGCCCGCCGGAATAGCCTGAGATAACAGAGTCTACCCCTTTTAACATATTAAAGCATGATTCAACACACCAAAAACAACCACCTCCAATGGTTGCATACGCTAATTTATTTTCCATTTTATTTTGCTTAACCGTGCTCTTCCTCTTCTCCTGCCCCTGACAGGAAACTAATAGTAAACTAAGAATAAGGAAAAATACTTTTTTCATAATCTTATACGAAGTTAGTTATTTCTCAGATTATTATCTATTAGTTTTTATCAATTGCTTTATCAAAAAAAAGCCAACCGGAATCCGGCTGGCCAAAAGTAAAGTAAAAAAACAAACTATTTAATTTATGGTGTATTAAATATTATAGCCCAACGATAGTGTATTGCCCTAGTTCTTGTGATGTTATTTGCACTGAGGGCAAGCCATTAACCCAAGATCTAATACCATAGGTATCTAATATATAGTCATCATGAATTGCATAAGCAAACTTTTTATTATCACGATTAGTAGAAAGAATATAGGTTATATTATTATTAGCATTGACATATTTTTTTGCATTATTCTCGTCAAATTTAAATTGCACAAAGGGATATCCTTTATACTCACTTAATCCATCACAATCGCCAACATATCCACAATCTCCTGTAAAAACCCTTACATCATATTTTATTTTATAAATATCTTTTAATTTATTCTTGACGATTTCTCCAATCTTTATTATTTTCCAGCCCCAATTCTCACCTCTATTATGATCAAAGAGAGTACCTAAACCTGCTTTCCCTAACGTTGGATGAATTGGTAAATCCTCATTTTCTAATAACTTATCTATATCTAAGATAATACAATCTCCAAATCTGGTATAAAGCATTGCAACTGCTCTCATTTGATCTGGTTCTCCAAGATAACACTCAAAACAATAGTGAGAGCGAATAATAATAGCAGGTTCTTGCAACTTTCTTTCTTTCATACGACCAGTTAAATAATAATCATAAGCATTCTTAAAATTATCTTCTAGCAAATACTCGGAAAGCAAACTTAATCCGTTATCATCTATTTCAACCAATGTATGAGTTTTTTTATCATTTAAGGAAGCAGCCCAACCTGATAAATTTATATCTACATCATTAATATTTTTGGGAATAGTAAATCCACTAAAGCCGTAGCCGCCACCAAGAGTTTTAACAGAAGTTTCCATTTGGGATATTTCGTTAGAAATATTTGTATTATCACTATTTTTCCTGCCTATATTAATATCTAGGGTTGATTTATTATCATCTTTTTCATCTCTTTTCTTCTTCAATTCAAATGAGGCCCAAATATTTCTTTCCATTTCTCTTTCCTTTTCCTCAATTGTTGTCGATTTATTATATAAACCCGTAAACAAAGCAGTTGCTTTCCCTCCAGAAAAGAATTTGGTTAGAATAAATGGTCCAAAATTATTTACAACATCGGTATATGAACTATTATAAAGTTCATTAACAAAATCACGATGCAAATATTTTTCAGCTATTTCTTTATCAAAAGAACCATTTCTTAGTCTATAAGAATTAGCTAAGATTGATACATTTAATTCTCCGAAAACACGTTTATTCTCTTCAACTTTAGTTTTTGTAAAGATTTCAGTCAATGTCTTTTTAGAACCTATACTAAATACCAGAAGATTAAGCTTAAACCCAGAACTAACCTTTCTTGTTATAGAGGATTTACTTTCATAACGATCAAAACTGGTAAAAGCAAAAGATTTCGGGTCACTTTTCCCTATATCAGTAATTTGAAAAAGGTTTGGGTTCAGTGCATATAACTTTTCAATATCTATAATAGGAAAAGAAACATTTGTTGGATCTGCAATAGGAATATCCTGAATTTTATATGATCTCCCCAAATAATATTGTAATTCAAGAGGTTGATTAGGAATAGCTCTTGTGCCAGCCATAGCCTGAGCAGAAGATTTCATACCTTTATTACTGAGAGTTAGTAGAGAATTAGAATCTCTTTCTTGAAGAATTATTGTTCCTAAATCTATATTTTGTTTTTCTTTATTACTACTAAAAGCATTATCTTCAGATCTACACCCTATGAAAATTAAGGAACAAACAATAAAATAAGTAATTTTTTTTTTTCATATATAATTATTTTGATTGATTTGGAGTTATATATAAATCTTTGGAAGATTTTAATTTCATCTCCCAAAGAT
This sequence comes from Elizabethkingia miricola, assembly GCF_001675285.1. GTDB lineage: Bacteria > Bacteroidota > Bacteroidia > Flavobacteriales > Weeksellaceae > Elizabethkingia > Elizabethkingia miricola. The sequence goes on along the minus strand of NZ_LSGQ01000030.1, from coordinate 591,831 downwards.
TAAATAGTTATTTGCTGAAAGTTTTACTTCCGTCAGTTTGTAAAGCGAATTTAAAGTTATAGTATGCTGAATCATTTGCTGCAGCTGCATCCGAAATAGTAGCTGGCGCCCCTTTATAATAGCTTGTAATTTGTATTTTTGCATATTTACCATCTCCTGTCTTGATGACAATAATATTTCCTGCAATAGGAGTAATACGTGTATTTGCATAATTATACCATCCTTTATCCGATAATGGCTCTAATGCAAAATCAGCATTAGTCGTTCCGTTATCCGTTTTAAATACCGTATCTTCAGGTGCTGTTTTTACACCATCAAAAGAACTTCCTTTTACAATTGTTGCAGCTCCTTTTCCTTTTCTTATTTTCCCACCGTTAATAATAATTTTCGTTCCGCTAAAACCTATATCCCACTTATCTGTATCCTGTTCTGTAGTGGCAATGACTTTATTTTCACGAAGGCTATACAAAGTATAATTAGCTCTGTCAGTTGCATTTACATCTTTCACTTCCTGAGTTTTAACGGTTGCGGATGGGTTTACTGGTGCTGGTTCAGAGCCTCTGTCATTACTGGAACATGATGCCAGTGATAGTAATCCGATTGCTGTAGTAAAAAGTAATTTTTTCATATATAATATATTAATAAGTTATTTTAAAGCTCACCCATAGTAATCTTCCGGCAAACTCTGGGTTAAATTGTATATTTTTGAAATTCGTGATATTATCAGAACCTATGCTGATATGATAGTTTTTGAAAATCTTCTTTCCTAGTGAAGCGTTGAGTAAGAAATAACCTGGTGCCATTTCGGATTTATTATTGATAATTCCGTTGCCGTCTTTATCTGCAAAGCCATATTCGCCTCTATAGATTCCTCTTACATTGAAGAACCAGCCATTTTTGTCCTCATAAAATAGCTTAGCATTGAAAGTATGTTTACTTCTTCCCGGAATACCATAGTAATCTCCGGGGCCTAATATGATATAGTTTCCTCTGTCATTATTCCCACCTAATTGTCCGGCTTTTATACGGTCTAATACATCTTTATCTTTTGCCTCAAGGTATTGATAACCTCCCGCAAGCGTAAAATTGTTCAGGAAACTTACAGACAACTCTGTTTCTATTCCCTGAGTAAAGACTTTGTTAAAGTTCTGATAAGAGAAAACACTCTGTCCGTTTTCTTTTCTGGCAATAGGGACCGTCTGAATAAGATTGTCAATATCATTACGGAATATATTCACTTTGGCAACTACTCCTTTAGCTGGTTTTAATGTTGCTCCTAAATTATAGGCCCATGAGCTTTCGGGTTTTAGCTCACTAATTTTTGAAGGATCTATAAGTACATTTTCTTGTTTTACAATTCCCTGTGCTATCATTTTGGCCAGTTCTACACCAACCTCCTGTGTTCCTAATACAGAATAACCTACTAAATTATTGGTGAAGTTAAGATAGAGCTGTCTGAAATCCGGAGCCTTAAATCCACGTCCTGCAGAAGCCTGAATACTTAGAAACTTAAAGACCTGTATATCTGTTGCCAACTTTGGACTAAACTGAGATCCGAATACACTGTTGTTATCATAACGGAATCCTGCCTGAATATTCCAACCCTGCATTGGTGTATATGCAATCTGCCCTAATCCATAAAACTGATTTGAAGATTTTCTCTCATTATATCTATTGGCTTCAATATCCTGATAAATAATACCTGCACCTAAAGTGGTCTGCCATTTTTTGCTCCACTTGATATCTGTAAAGTTTTCAGCTTTAACATAACGTTCTCTAAAGTAGGTTTCATCCATCACCTGCCCTCCATCTACAAACTTATACTGAGAATCGTTGTTCGATGCAGACATATAAAGCCTTAATCTGGAAGTCACTTTATCATTTGGTGTCCATGTAGCCTGTGGGGCAATGTTGTAGTCTTTGTTTTTAGAGTAACCATCAACTTTTTGCCCCTGGCTAAGCATCTTACCATCCTGATCGTCATAATAATATCTTGCATACAGGCCAAACTTCCATTTACTATTAGGTGTAAAATTGATATTGGTGGAATAAGTGAAATTTTCGAATGGATTCACTGTTTTCCCATAGCTGTCTGCTCCGGAATTAAGGCTGTAGCCTTCGGAACTATAACGGTTGGCAGATAGGTTTACTGAAAATTTATCTCTTCGGATGTTGATGTCTCCACCAAAATCTATGTTGGTATTGGTCCCGTAGCGCAAGCTTAAACTTCCTGAATCTTTGGTTGCTGTTTCGGTGATGATATTAACCACTCCGGCTAAAGCATCTGATCCATATAGTGAAGAACTGGGTCCCTTTATAATCTCTATTCTCTTAATATTATTTACGGTAATTCTGGAAAGATCCAGAGTTCCCGCAGTCCTTCCGACCAAAGGTTCTCCATTTATAAGTATTAGTGTATATTCACCGGTCATCCCCTGCATTTGCAGGCTTGTACCATGGTTTGGGGTAATAATAAGACCCGTTTGCTCTGCAAGAATATCACTTAATCGTACACTTCCTGACTGCTGAATCTGTTTTTTATCTATAACCTTTATAGGAATAGGAACTTCCTTTACTTTCTGCTCGAAAGTATTTCCGGATACCACAACTTCTTCAATCTCTTTTTCTTTCTCAGATTGTTGTTGAGCACCCACAGCTATAGAAGCTGAAAGACAGAAAAACAAGACAGCTTTTTTCATAATCTTCTTTTGTGCAAAATTATATTTATTTATTCTAAATTAAGACATGAAATTAATCATATTTTATTTAGACTAAATTTAAATAACTTTGGTGTATAAAATTTAACGAAAACAAATAGTTTATATTCAGGCTACTTAATTAAGCAGTAAACTGATTGAAAACAGACATATACATTCAGTAAATAATGATCCTATACTGAAATACAGAAGCCGGAACTAAAGTTCCGGCTTCGTCAATTATTATAATCTTTTAAAAATTTAAGCTTTCTTTTTCTTCCTTCTGCCCCACCAGATCATAAATCCGGTTACGGGTAATGATGCACAGACCAGACTCACAATAAAGGCTATAATCTTAGTCGGCAGTCCCAATATAGCTCCTACGTGGATATCATAATTAGCCCCCACAACCTTCTCTCCAAAGTTTTTGTCTTTAGGGTCATGTGTATGAAGCAAGTCACCAGAGTTTTCATCAAAAATAAGGCTGCTGTTTTTATGATAAGAATAGGATAAATGTTTTACATAAACTTCAAAGTTAGCATGTTCATGATCATCCATATGCTCGTGTCCAAGGTCTAATGCAAAACCATAAGACTCAGGGTACTTTTCCTTAACAGTATTAATAATCTTATCCAGTGTTCTGTCTGTTCTCATTTCTACAGGAGCTTTGGTCTTGATATGTGTAAAATCCGGATATTTTGTATTGCCCCCGGAGAAAACAATATAGATCATTGCCTGAACAACGAAAAAAGCATAAAACAACCCTGTAATGGAGAAGATCAAAGCAAATATAGAAGCATAGAAGCCCAGAACATTATGAAGGTCATAATTCTTCCTTTTCCAGCTTTTAATGTTTTTCCATTTAAAAGAAAATCGTTGTTTTCTCGCCGCTTTATTTTTAGGCCACCAAAGGACAATTCCTGTAATTAACATAACCATAAAAATAATCACCGGAATACCTACCACATAAGAACCCCATTCCTGTTTTAGCAGAAAGCTCCAGTGGATCATCTTTACAATATTGAAAAATCCGTTTTTCTCATCATATACTCTTAGAACTTTTCCTGTATAGGGATTTACGTAAGCTTGCTTGTAAACAGGAAATTCATCAAAATAGTTCCATGCCTTCGGATTATGCTCATACCAGAAGAACATGTAAGACTGTTTCTTATCTATCGGGATATTTACCCAGTGAACGGGATATTTTTCTTTCACCTGCTCTACCACCAGCTTTTCCATAACCTTTATCGGAAGGATCTGCTTGTTTTCAATATTCTGTTCGTTATGGTAGATTACATCTTTTCGGGTATAGTTTTCAACCTCATCTTTGAAAACATACAAAGCTCCGGTTATTGAAATAATAAATATGAGAAAGCCAATAGAAAGACCAAACCAAAGGTGCAGCTTTCCAGACCATTTTTTGAAGAATCCCGGCTTCTTTTTATGATGATGTTTTTTCATATCCTGTCAGTGAAAATAAATTCGCCCAAAGATAAGCTTCTTTTTTTATTTAGATTAATTAAAATTTGTATTCAATCATAAAAGTACCTCTCATCCCCATAGAATTGACAAATTCGTTGTCTCGTGCATTCCACCATGCAACGGCTGGCTGGTAAAGCTTATCAAAAAGATTCTCAATACCTAATGACAGTTTCCAGTTCTTATTTACCTCATAGCTGGATTTCAAATTAAAAATGGTGTATTCCGGAACAAAACCTTCACCATATGTAAATTGGCCTGTTTTAGGGTTTGGCTGGAAACGATCCTGCTTAAAGGAATGCATCATGTCCAATCCTACAGAAAGTGCCTGAATTGGTCTAACCTGTACATAAGCTAAAACTTTGGGTGCGGAGATCCTGCTGTTATTAATCTTTGCAGAATAATCGCCATCGTTATTCAGCGATGTAACACCTTCCATCCAGCTGTAGCTGGTACCGAAGTTGATCCATCGGGCTGGTGTAAAGTGCAGGAATCCTTCTACTCCATACACAACTTCCGGTGCTCTGAGTATAGTAAGAGACCTGTCCGGACTTTGTACAAATGTTGCCCCTAGTTTGGAGGTACTTACATAAGACGTAATCTCATAGTTAATCCACTTAGCAAGTTGTCCGGTTGCTCCAAATTCATAATTGTTTACAATAATCGGCTTGGTTTCCAGACTGGCAATTGTACTGGCTGTAGACGTCCTTAATATCCTTCCCAACTCATTAATGGAATAAGCCTGTGAGAAGCTACCAAATAAGTTGATGTAGGGCTGAACATTATAACGTACACCTATATTTCCAACAAGGGCATTATATTCTAAATTTCCACCTTTTACAAATATACTCTTGGTAAAAGTTCCGTCACTTTTAAGTGTAGACAGGGTATTAAAATCCCCCACTTTTACTTTCATATTTTCATAGCGCAACCCTCCTTTTATCGTTAGCTTTTTTAATAAATCAATTTTTATTAATGCAAAGGGCGCTATGTTTGTCATATCCATATCCGGAGTCCAATAACGTCCGTCTTCCAGCTTCTGAACAGTCTGATCATTTAGGATATCTACTCCATAGATGACTTCAGCCTGAGAGTTCGCTGTATTCCATAACTGTGTATCCAGATTTATTCTTGACCCTTTTTTCTTTGAAATTACGTTGGATTGCCCTCCGTTCAGGAAAGTATCACTATAGCCATAAACAGTTCTGAAATCCTGATAATAAAGATTTACATTCAGAGAAGTACCATTGAAAAGGTTTTTGTTATCGTAACTCAATTTATAGTTATGATTTCTAGGTGTTCCTTGTGGGGTTGTCTCCAATCCAAGACCTTTGCCTTCTCCTATAGTTGGAGTAATACCATATTTACCGGTTTTTAATCCCAAATTCAAATCGGATTTTGAGGCATAACCAATATAAGAAGCTTCTATTCGCTGATTTTCATTGATGTTATAACCCAGCTTCAGCATCCCATTATAGTTGTCCATCTTTGCTGTGCTGTAAGAAGGGCTAAGATTTACACCATTGGCATCTTTCATATATCCCGTTCTTTCATAGGCTAATGAAGCAACATAATCGAATTTATCCGATAGTTTACCCGAAAGAAGCTGGCTCGCTCTTACTCCAAGCGTTCCGCCATAAGGTTGTCCTGTAAAACCAACCTGAGAAATTCCGGAAATCTTTTTGTCCGATTTACCTCTTCTCGTGATATAGTTAATGATACCTCCGTCTGCTCCGTTTCCGTAGATGGAAGACGCTCCTTTAATAACTTCTATACGTTCTATTGAAGAGGGATCTATTACCCTGATATCTCTTCCTCCGTTTCTCAACGGTGTCGATTGTGGCACACCATCTATCAGTACCAGCACCTGTCTGCCCCTAAGGGTTTGCCCTGTATTGGAAGTCTGTCCGGCACTAGGCCCTAAACTGGGAACTGTATATTGTAAAATACTTGTAATATCAGAGTTTACAGTTAACTGGGATTGTACCTGTTTTTCTCCTACAATAGTAACAGAACTTGGTACTTCTTTTATATTCTCTTTTTTTCTTGAAGCAGTAAGTATAACCTCGTCTACACTTTTGGTGTTCAGGCTGTCATTTTTTTGCCCAAATATATTGATTGCAGCCAGACAAGCTGCAGTTAGTATTGCCTTATTCATTTTTAATGTGTGCTTATATTTTCTTTTTCTTCTGTTTTCCCCACCATACTAAAAATCCTGTTACAGGTAAAGATGTACATATAAGCCCTGTAATAAACCAGATTATTTTTCCAAACAGTCCAAAATAGGACCCGGTATGAATGTCATAGTTGGCGTTAGAATATTTCTCTGCAGCATTTAGGCTTTCATGAGATTTATTCAGAAGGATTTTCCCTGAATATTTATCAAAAATGATTTGATGCCTTTCGCTGTACCTGCCCTCTTTCTGATAGACCGTTACTGGGATATTTTTCAGTTTCTTTCCTTTCTTATTTTTTCCGCTTAGGGGAATTCTGAAACTTGATGATCCGGGATAATGTAATCTTGTCTGCTGTGCGGTAAGATCATATACAGAACTGTTCTTTATTGTAAGTGAATCCGGTGATTTAATATCTTTCTCTTTTTTGAGCTCTGCGGATCCGGATAGGGCATAATTGAATACATTCTTCACGTACGGATAAGTGAAATAGATTCCGGTGACAGCCATTATTAGCCCAATAAATGAAGCATAGAAGCCTAAAATATTGTGAAGGTCATAGTTTTTGCGTTTCCAGGTTTTCACATTCTTCCAGTCGAAACTAAATCGTCCTTTTCTTGCTTTTTTATTTTTCGGCCACCATAATACAATTCCGGTAATCAGCATAAAAATAAAGAGTACAACAGGAATTCCGATAACATATGGACCCCATTCAGAATTCAATAAAAGACTCCAGTGAAGATATTTCATAAGCATGAAAAAATCGTACTTCTCATTATATACTGCTTGTATATCCCCTGTGTACTGATTCACATAAATCAGTTTATTGACCTTTACCTGACCGAAGTAATTCCATCCTTTCTTGCTCTTCTCATAGTAAGAGAACATATAGGTTTTATTTTTATCTAAAGGGATTTCTACAGCGCTCACAGGATATTTCTCCGGAACATGAGTCATCACCTTTTTACGGAGTACTTCTATGGGCAAGGCCTGTTCCTTTACGGTCTGTGATTTTACATAAATAGCCTCTTTTCGGAGCACGTTCTGTACCTCGTCTTTAAAAACAAATAAAGTCCCCGATAAGGACACTATGAAAACAATAAACCCGACAGATAGTCCCAGCCAAAGATGTAATTTGGCAGACCATATTTTAAAAAATCCAGGCTTCTTTTTATGGTGATGTTTCTTCTTCATTCTAAAAAAAGTTAACCGGCGGGATCCCACCGGTTTAGCTCTTCATTATTTAAAATTTATATCCTATTGATAATCTAAAGTTTCTTGGAGCATTATAGATCCATGCATATTCTCCTGCCCCACCTCTGTATCCACTATAAAGCTTTCTGTTAAGCGTATTGTTCAGCAACAAATTAACATCGAATTTTTTAGCCACATAGGAGATTCCCAAGTTGGTATCAAAATAGTCTGGTAATCTCTGATCGTATTGCGTATTAGATCCAAACCAGGATTGTCTTCCACCTTGATACTGATAACCTGCAGAAAGGCCAAACCCTTTTAAGAATCCATCTCCAAATCTATAACTTAACCAGGTATTCTGAACATTCTTAGCATTCCCCGGAGACTGAACCCCTATCCTTGTTGGATTATTATCTTTAATAGTTTTTGCGTCGGTGTAAGCATAGTTAATTACAACATTCAATCCTTTAAAAATCTCACCTTTAATATCTGCTTCAAACCCTCTGGCTCTTTGTTCACCTGTTGCAATCACAAAAGGCTTCCCATCATTTTGTGTTATATCACCATTTGTTAGGATATTCTTTCTTCTGATCTCATATACTGCAAATGTTGAGTTCCATTTTCCACCAAACCAGTCTTTTTTCAATCCAACTTCAAGGTTTTGACCTCTAAGTGGATCCGTAACTTTAGTTTTTCCAATACCTGTTCCTGACTGTGGGATAAAAGTCTTATCATAAACACCATACACAGAGAAATCTTTCATAATGGAATAACTAATACCAACCCTTGGCGTAAATTCACCTGCTTTATCTGGTACGATAGGTGTGCCAAGGCTAAGATTAGGATAAGCTGCATAGGTTGTACCGCTTGTATATCTTCCTGCCAGAGTAATACGAAGTTTATTATTAAATAACTCTATCTGGTCCTGAGCATAATACGAAGTGTATTTTACGCCTTGATCATTATAAAAATCGGCTTTGGTGTTTAGCGTATAAAAATCGAACGAAGGTAATTTTGATGGGTCTACACCATATTGAACATTATAAATATCAATTGGAAAACTCCCCGGGAATGATGAAAAATCAGCATTGTATTTCCTGTCTCCAAAATCAAATCCTGCAATAATCTTGTGAACAGCATTTCCCGTTTTTAGGCTACCCCTAACATAGGTTTGGAAAATATGGTTTTTTCCGACAGCCTGCCAGTTGCTCAAAGCCCTGTTCAGGATATTCTTATTATCCTTATCAAATGTTCCCCACCATGAACCACCATCATAATTCAAGTCCATATAAGCATACTGAGTGCTCCAAACCCAATCGTTGAATAGTCTCTGATCCAAACTTAAAAATAAACTCTGATCTTTTACCTCAGTTTTTTTAAAGTTAGGATCATTAAAGTTGGTATGTACATTCAGAGATGCATATCCGTCATTAGACATCAGATAAGCCCCGGGCTGTGCAAACTTAAGGTACTGATAGTTATACTGAGCTGTAAAAGTTGTTGTTTTTGTAGGTCTGAAAGTAATGGAAGGTGCTATAATTATCTTGTTGGTTTTATCGTTCTCTACCCAACTTTTATTGGTACTTCCCATAAGATTTAAACGATAGTCCAATACGCCACCTTTCACCAATACGCCATCTAAATCTGCTTCTCCTCTGAAAAGATTGTAACTGCCTGTTGTAAATCTTACACTATTATTAAACCTACCTGTTGGCTTCTTGGTTACGATATTATAAAATCCGGCAGGATCTCCCATAGATCCCATAAAACCAGCAGGACCTTTTACAAATTCTATTCTATCAATAATTGCTGCATCCGGATTAATTGGCCCCCATGTAGACGAAACATTCATTCCGTTCATAAAAGTTGCAATACTAGCTCCTCTCATAAATACATTAGAATAAACATTATCCCAATGCTCTACTTTTCTGGCACCACTTACATTTCTGACAATGCCTTCTGACATATTTAAAGTAATCTGATCAGCCAGAATCTGAGAACTTATGGACTGAACATTCTGAGGGAGTTCTATAATTGGGGTCTGTAATCTTAGTGATCCCGAAACTTCATTTAGCTTATATTTTTGGTAATATTTCCCGCTAATGACTACTTCATCTATATTTTTTGACTTAAGAGAATCTTTTTCCTGCGCAAAAAACAATACAGAACCTAGTAAAGAGGCACATATTAGTGCTTTATTCATGTGTGTAATTTTTTTGCAAATATATTATCTTTAACAATTCTAAATAAATTTTATTTTTCTATCAAATTTCTTTTATTTATTATAAATATAAATAACTTCTGAAATTTGTAATAACAAAAGGTCATCACTAATACGTGAAATACTGATCATATATATAAACCTATCATTTATCATATATTTTAATGTCGTATGTGATATAAAAAAAACCGCCAGCCTGAGGCTGACGGTTTTCAACAATATTTAAATTAAAGATTATTAAGCCGGGATCTCTCCTTTGTAAAGGAAAGAAACAATCTCTTTGTTAATTTTATCTACCATCTCACTAAATAAGAAGAAAGATTCTTGCTTGTAGATTACTAACGGATCTTTTTGTTCGTAAACAGCCCCCTGAGAAGATCTCCTAAGGTCATCCATTTCACGAAGGTGATTCTTCCAGTTTTCGTCGATAATACCTAAAGAAATATTCTTTTCAAAATCTGTAATTAAAGATTCACAGTGTGTCTCATGAGCCTTCTGAAGGTCAGTAACAATAGTCAGAGTTCTGTGACCATCACTGAAAGGAACCTGAATCATTTTGAACATACTACCTTGGTTTTGGTATACATTCTCGATGATAGGGAAAGCCTTCTCTTTCAATAAAGCTAACTTCTGCTTGTAGTCTTCTACAGCTGTATGGTATACTTTATCAATTAGTGCAGGTGCCTGCATATTTTTGAATTCGGATTCAGAAACCGGAGCATCCATTGTAAAGTTTTTAATAATTTCAAATTCAAATTCTTTGAAGTTATTATCTGCCTTTGTTTGGTTAACAATAGATCCTGCTGTTTCGTAGATCATGTTCATAATATCAAACTTCAAATGTTCCCCAAATAAAGCATTTTTTCTACGCTTATAGATAACATCACGTTGTTTGTTCATTACATCATCATACTCCAATAATCTCTTACGAATACCAAAGTTATTCTCTTCCACTTTCTTCTGAGCTCTTTCGATGGAACGGCTGATCATAGAGTGTTGAATCACATCTCCGTCTTTATGCCCCATCTTATCCATCATCTTCGCAATTCTTTCTGAGCCGAAAAGACGCATCAAGTTATCTTCCAAAGAAACATAGAACTGAGAACTACCTGGGTCTCCCTGACGTCCTGCACGACCTCTTAACTGTCTGTCTACACGTCTGGAGTCATGTCTTTCTGTACCAATAATTGCTAAACCGCCCGCATCTTTTACTTCTTTAGAAAGCTTGATATCGGTACCACGTCCTGCCATGTTTGTTGCAATAGTCACAACTCCTGGCTGTCCGGCTCCGGCAACAATTTCAGCTTCTTTTTTGTGAAGCTTAGCATTAAGTACCTGGTGTTGTATTTTTCTTAACTGAAGTGCTTTTGACAATAACTGAGAAATCTCTACTGAAGTTGTACCAACCAGTACAGGTCTTCCGGCAGCTGTAAGCTTCTCAATTTCTTCAATTACCGCATTATATTTCTCACGGTTGGTCTTGTAAACCAAGTCGTGTTTATCATGTCTCTGGATTGGTCTGTTGGTAGGGATTACCACTACATCCAATTTATAGATTTCCCAAAGTTCGCCTGCTTCTGTTTCTGCAGTACCTGTCATCCCCGCAAGTTTGTTGTACATACGGAAATAGTTCTGTAATGTAATCGTTGCAAAGGTTTGGGTTGCCGCTTCAATTTTTACATTTTCTTTTGCTTCAATCGCCTGGTGAAGACCGTCTGAATAACGTCTTCCTTCCATAATACGACCTGTCTGCTCGTCAACGATCTTAACTTCGCCGTCAATTACCACATATTCATCATCTTTTTCGAATAATGAATAAGCTTTTAGTAACTGGCTTAAAGTGTGTACACGTTCAGATTTTACTGCAAAATCACGGTATAATTCTTCTTTAGCAGCAAATTCTTCTTCTTTAAGGAGGTTTTGCTTTTCTAGTTCTGCAATTTCAGTTGCAATATCAGGAAGAACGAAGAAGCTAGGGTCTGAGTTACCCTGAGACATGTATTCTACCCCTTTATCGGTAAGGTCTACCTGATTGTTTTTCTCGTCGATAACGAAATAAAGGTCTTTATCTACCTTTGGCATTTCACGGTTGTTATCTGCCATATATTGCGCTTCAGTCTTCTGTAGAAGCGCTCTGTTTCCTTCCTCAGAAAGGAATTTAATTAATTGTCTGTTCTTTGGCAATCCTCTGAACGCCTGAAGAAGTTTGAATCCTCCTTCTTTTTTGTTTCCGGCTGCGATAAGTTTTTTAGCCTCCCCGAAGATACCAGTAATGGTCTTTTTCTGTACCTCTACAATACGGTCAACACTTGGTTTTAGCAGATCAAATTCCTGTCTGTCTCCTTGTGGAACAGGACCGGAGATAATAAGCGGAGTTCTTGCATCATCCACCAATACAGAGTCTACCTCATCCACAATCGCATAGTTTAGCTCACCCTGAACTAATTCTTCAGGACTGTTTACCATGTTATCTCTCAGGTAGTCAAAACCAAATTCGTTATTGGTTCCGTAGGTAATACTGGATTTATATGCTTTTCTTCTGCTCTCTGAGTTTGGCTGGTGATTGTCGATACAATCTACAGAAAGTCCGTGGAATTCGAAAATAGGAGCCATCCATGCCGAGTCACGTTTTGCAAGGTAATCATTTACCGTTACAACGTGTACACCACGGCCCGGAAGTGCATTAAGGAAAATAGGTAGTGTTCCTACTAATGTTTTACCTTCACCGGTTGCCATCTCGGCAATTTTACCCTGGTGAAGTATCGTTCCTCCGATAAACTGAACATCGTAATGTACCATATCCCACTTCACAGCAGTACCGGCAGCATCCCACTCGCTCTTCCAGATTGCCTGATCCCCTTCTATTACAACAAAATCTTTTGTTGCAGCCAGTTCACGGTCTCTGTCTGATGCAGTTACACGGATCTCACCATTCTGTGCCCATCTTCTTGCAGTTTCTTTCAGCAATGCAAAAGCTTCCGGAAGAATATCTCCTAAAACTTTCTCTTCGTGCTGATATGCAACTTTATTAAGATCTGCTACCTGCCCGTAAAGCGCTTCTTTCTCGTCAACATTATCAGTTGTCTCGATTTTGCTTTGGATATCCTCTATCTGCTTACGCACACTAGCTGCAGCATCCTGAATTTTTTGTTGAAATTCTCTGGTCTTTTCTCTAAGCCCATCATCGGAAAGCTGTCCAATAGCCGGCTCAGTCTTTTTTATCTTCTCTACTACTTTTTTTACTTCCTTCAGGTCTTTTTCATTTTTGTTACCTAAAAAACCCTTGAGAATCGTGTCTAAAAAACCCATTTATATCGCATTTGGCAAATAGCATTTGGCTAATTGCATTAGTTAATCATTAAAAAAAGCCGATAGCTCTATGCAATCAGCCAAACGTTTTATTAATATTCGTCCTCGTTCCAAAGGAAATCCTCATCGGTCGGGTAATCTGACCAAACTTCCTCGATACTTTCATAAATTTCACCTTCATCTTCAATAGCCTGAAGGTTTTCCACAACCTCCATCGGTGCGCCTGTTCTAATAGCATAATCGATTAATTCTGCCTTAGTCATTGGCCATGGTGCATCACTAAGATATGAAGCTAATTCTAATGTCCAGTACATATTTTGAATTTTTTGCAAATGTAAAAAATTAGGTGGGATATTAATTAATTTTCCACCTCTAACTCACTATTTTTTTGTTTTTTTTCTCAAAAACCATTCCACAAATATTTTTATGCCATTTTGGAACTTAGTCTTTGGCTGATAGCCTATTAAAGTTTTTGCTTTCAGGATGTCAGCATTTGTTCTCTGTACATCTCCGGCCTGCATAGGTAAGCGGTGAAGAACAGGAACTGTATTTAACTCTTCTGATAGTATCGAAACCATCTCCTGCAGGGTTATAACATCACTCTCCCCCAGATTTAGTATCTCATAAACACCCTCATGATTATGAAGATAACTAATTGATTTGGTAACACCATCTATAATATCGTCTATAAAGGTATAATCTCTGGCAGTAGTGCCATCTCCGTAAAAAGGAATTTTTTCATTAAGATGCAGTAAATCAGCAAATTTATGAATGGCAAGATCCGGTCTTTGTCTTGGCCCATATACTGTAAAGAAACGCAGCTGGATCATGTCAATTTTATACAGACTATGGTATACATGTCCTAATATTTCGCCACATTTCTTGGTAGCGGCATAAGGAGATATAGGCTCGTCGACAAAATCTGTTTCTGCAAATGGCACCTTATCATTATTACCATAAACACTGGAAGATGAAGCACATACAAACTTACTGATTTCAAAATCTTTACAAAGCTCCCAAAGATTCATGGTACCACGGATGTTCACTTCTTCATATTCAAGAGGTTTTTCGATAGATGGTCGTACCCCCGCTAATGCAGCAAGGTGTATTACCATATCAAAAGAATGCATCTGAAAAATCTTTTCCAGCCCGTCTTTATCCCTGATATCCTGATAGTAAAGCCTATATTGTTCGGACCTTGTTCTGTCAATAAGCTTAGCTATATCTGTAAGCTTATGATCGAATTCAAAAGCACTGTCATCACCTACTGATTCCAGTGTATTTTGAACTTTTATCTGGTAGTCATAGAAATTATCAAAGTTGTCCACATTTATGACAGAATGTCCTTCTCTCAATAATTTTTCCACCAGATGTGATCCTATAAAACCAGATCCTCCTGTTACTAAATAATTCATCTTTTTCCTGTTCCTAACAAAAATAACCTTTTCTATAGACATTTATGTTAATTTCGGAATAAATAAATTTCTGAAATATTACTTACTTTTACATATACATAATTTATATACACATGAAATTCTCCGGACAAATACTAAAAATGATCACTGAAAATGGTAAACCTATACAATATTACCTTAATCTTTCGGGTGATTTGATTAGTATGAATCAGCTTTTTGATAAAGAAATAAGCATAAAGCATATCGGATATCAGTGTGTTTCCTGCGGGCAGGATCTACCTATTTTCCGTATGGGATTCTGTAAAAAATGTTTTTTTGAAAGTCCCTATGCCAGTGAAACGATCCTCCGCCCTGAATTATCAACAGCTCATTTAGGTATTGAAGAGAGAGATCTGGAAGTTGAAAAAGAAATTCAGTTAGTTCCTCATGTTGTGTATCTGGCATATACAGGGGATGTAAAAGTTGGTGTAACAAGGGAAACTCAGGTTCCGACACGATGGATTGATCAAGGTGCTACATTTGCTCTTCCTATTGCAAGAACTGACAACCGATATGAAGCAGGAGTTATAGAAGTAGAGATGAAAAATCACCTTGCTGATAAGACCAACTGGAAAAAAATGCTACAAACACTGGAATCAGACGTTGACCTTGCTGATTTCCGTGAAAAAATAAAAGAGTATTTCCCAAAAGATTCGCAAAAGTTCTATTCTTCTGATGAAGAAATCTGGAGACTGGATTATCCATATGAAGCACCTAATGATATAAAAGTATTTACATTGGATAAGAAACCTGAATTTACAGGAGTACTAAAAGGTATAAAAGGCCAATATCTATACTTTGATGGTGGAAACTTCATCAACGTACGAAGCCATGAAGGCTATGTAATAGATTTTTCGGCCGGATAAACGAAAACACAATACACGGATGAAATTAAAGTACAAAAGATTTTTAAAAATATTTGCTTTTGGTATCGGCATATTAGCGATTCTTTCTTTTGCTGCTTCTTATGGATTCAATTACTGGCTAAAAAACAATCTGCCGGAGATCATTAAAAAGAGATCTCCATATAATATTACATACCAGCACCTGGATGTAGATATTAAAACAGGAAATATAACCGCGAAAAAGATTAATATTTCCAATAAAAATCCGAATAATCAAAATGAAATTGGCTTAGACGGAAGTATCGGGGAACTAAAAATAAGCAGCCTCGGAATATGGGACGCTTTATACAATAAAGTAATCAATACTGACGATGTCACATTTGTACAGCCGAAATTAAGAGTTGTGCTGGCGAAGCCAAAAGATGAGAAGGCAGGCAATAATAGTAAACAGCCTATACTTTTTAAAAACATCCATGTACAGAATGGCGATATTGATATTTTGAAGTTCAATAAAGATTCTCTTATTACAGTAAAGAATCTGAATCTTGAGCTAACAAACTTCAGAATGACAGAAAAGGAGGTAAAACAAAAACTTCCTGTCGTTTTTGACTCCTACTCTATTTCCGGAGAGGATTTCATCTACCGTGACGAAAATATTTATGATTATAAAGCGAAAAGAATTGCTACTGAAAATGGACAGATGAGTATTAAAGGTTTTGAAATGAAACCTTTACTCACCCAGCAGAAGTTTGCCCAAAAATATCCCAATAAAACAAATCTGTTCGCTGTTACTTCCAGAGAAATGACCTTTAAGGATGTTGTTTTTAAGGATAATAAAATCTCATTGGCAGAAGTAAAGTTTGACAGCCCTGACATCAGAATCATGTCAACTAATGGGAAGAGTCCTAAATCTCAGAAAAATTTCTCTTATGATATTGAATTGGATAACATTTCTCTAAAAAATGGAAATATCCTAATGCTGAAACCAGACGGGAGCCAACATTTCCAGTTAAAAAGAGTTTCTGCCAATATGAATAAAATCCTGATGAACGAGGAAACATCAAAAGGAGAAATCCCATTTAAATATGGCGCCTATAGCTTTAAGACACACGATTTCAACTATAATCCTGGCAAATACTACAAGCTCTCATTATCATCTCTTGTTCTGGACAATCATAAAATTACTGTTTCGGATTTCAGCTTTCTTCCGACCATGAACAGAACTCAGTTCAATAAATCAATTCCGGTGCAGGAAGACTTGTATACTGTAAAGATTCCTAAAATAGAACTCGTCGGATATAAAGTTTCAAATCTAAACAACCATTTGCAGGTAGAAGTCAACAATCTGAATGTATATCAGATGTACATGAATATTTTCAGCAGTAACCTGCCACCACCAGATCCTACTCCAAGAACTTTTTTTTCAGAAAAATTCAGAAAAATTAAATTTCCGTTGACTATACACCATACGAAAGTAATCAATAGCCTTCTGGAATATGAGGAGACAGACCAAGGAGCCTTAGCTCCGGGAAAACTTTCTTTTGCGAACCTTAATGTTGGTATTGAAAATATAAATACAGCCAAATTAAAAGGAAAGAATACTATGGTTACCGTAAACGGGAAAACCAGCTTCTTCGGAACTTCTCCAACTACAGTTTTGTGGACTTTTGATGTTGAAAACATGCAAGATGCTTTTAACTTCAAAGCCAATATCATCAATCTGGATGCCTCCCGAGTTAATGATTTTATAAGACCCTATCTGCATGTAAGCACCAGTGGGATGATTAATAGTGTCGATTTTGATTTCAAGGGGAACAAATATGGTATAAAAGGTCCTTTCCTGATGACAAATACCAATCTGAAAGTAGAATTTCTGGATGAGAAAAATCAGAAAAAGAAAAAATTCCTAAGCTTTCTGACCAACTGGTTTATAAAAAATAATACCGGTAATACCCCAAAACAAATTGATGTGGATTATACCAGAGCCGAAAAAAGATCTCTTTTCAATTTATTGTGGCGCGGTATAGAAACCGGATTAAAAGGCTCGTTGATTGGTGATACCTCCAAAATTGAAAAGACAGTAGATGACATCAAAGAAAAAAAGGAAAAAATAAAGCAAAAGATTGACGCCCGAAAACAAAATAATCAGGCTAAAAAAGGACTTTTTAACGGCCTCTTTAAAAAGAAAGAAACAACAGACTAGATACTCAGATTTCTACCTTCTCTCTCATCTACAGCAATCCCTGTAAGAAAGTTATTAAATTCTGATCCGGCATAGTTGCTTTCAGCACCATATGAATCTATAATATATGCCTTTTGCCCTGTAGTATCTTCTACTAAATAAAGCACGGCATTATCAGACGGATTCGAATCACCTTCGAAACGATAAACTTTAATAATTGTAAGATCTTCCGGTTGGTACTCTTTATCGGAATTCTGAAGAACAAATTTTTTATTTTCATTCATTTGAATTTCCTTATCTACACCTCTTCTTTTCAAGGTATTCATTACCTGTACCAGAGTTGTCATGTCATTATTTTCCATTGTCTGTAATTTAGTCTACTAAAGTTATGCATTTCCAGACAAATAAGGCTTATCCGTTCTCTTTTTAACATAATAAAAAACAGACAAGCTTTTGGCCTGTCTGTTTATATCTAAATTGAAAACAAATTCTATTTCAGGTTTTTAATACCCATTTCATACAGTGCAAATGAAAGCAGATCTGCATTCTCTGCAACAACCTGCTCGGTAGAACGTCCCGCTCCGTGCCCCGCATTCGTCTCAATACGGATAAGAACTGGGTTCTTACAAGCCTGTTTTGCCTGTAATTCAGCTCCAAATTTAAATGAATGCGCAGGAACAACTCTGTCATCGTGATCACTCGTAATTACCATTGTAGAAGGGTAACATGTACCTGCTTTTACATTATGTACTGGTGAATAAGATTTCAGGTACTCAAACATTTCCTTACTGTCTTCAGCTGTACCGTAATCATATGCCCATCCGGCACCAGCTGTAAATTTATTATAACGCAGCATATCCAGTACACCAACACCAGGGAAAGCTACTTTAGCTAAATCAGGGCGCATTGTCATTGTAGCACCAACAAGCAATCCCCCATTTGAACGTCCTGAAAGCGCCATATAATCTTTGGAAGTATAACCATTCTTCTGTAAATATTCCCCTGCAGCAATGAAGTCATTAAAAACATTTTTCTTTTGCTGTTTGGTTCCGGCATCATGCCATTTTTTTCCGTATTCACCGCCACCACGGATATTCGGAACAGCATAAATCCCTCCATTCTCCATCCAGATGGCATTTACAACAGAGAATGCAGGTTGCAGGCTGATATTAAATCCTCCGTAGCTATACAATATTGTAGGATTCTTTCCGTCTTTTTTCAGTCCTTTTTTATAACTGATCATCATCGGAATTTTAGTTCCGTCTGCAGACGTATAGAATACCTGCTCAGAAACATAGTTTTCAGGATTGAATTTCACTTTTGGTTTTTGGTATACCTCGGATTTTCCTGAATCTACATTAAATTTAAAGATCGTTGGAGGCGTAATATAGTTGGTAAATGAATAATACAGTTCTTTCTCTGTTTTCTCACCACCAAAACCACCAGCAGTACCATTACCCGGAAGTTTAATTTCCCTAACCAGCTTTCCTGTTTTATCATATTGCTTAATCTGACTCAGTGCATCCTTCATATAGGTTGCAAAGAAGTAACCTCCGCCTGAGTTCACACGCATAGGCTCAGATGTTTCAGCAATAACATCCTTCCAGGTTTCCGGTTTCGGATTTTGAATCGTTGTTTTTACCATGCGCATATTCGGCGCATTTTTATCCGTATGCAGGAACAATGTATCTCCATCTGTATCAACCAAACCTACATTGCTGTCAAAACCTGTAACAATTGGGATAAAATCTGTTTTATTCTTAAGGTCTTTAATATACAGTTCGTTGCCGTTGGTTGCATTAGCTGCAGAAATAACAAGATACCTCTGATCATCTGTTACATAACCACTTAAGTATCTTCTTGGGAATTTATCACCGCCAATAATCAACTCATCTTGAGACTGTTTTGTTCC
Organism: Elizabethkingia miricola; assembly: GCF_001675285.1. GTDB lineage: Bacteria > Bacteroidota > Bacteroidia > Flavobacteriales > Weeksellaceae > Elizabethkingia > Elizabethkingia miricola. Next base: position 572,365 of record NZ_LSGQ01000030.1, on the reverse strand, counting down.
AAGCTTATGAAAATATACCTTGTGCTTATCTGTCATTCCGGAAAGCACACTTCCATCTTTTGGTTTATCATAGCTGGAATAGAAGAAACCTTCATCTCCTAACCAGGATATACCACTAAATTTCACATCAAGAAGCGTTTCGTCGATCTGCTTTTTAGTTTCTGCATCCAGAATAATAATCTTATTCCAGTCAGATCCCCCTTCAGAGATACTGTAGGCTACTAGCGTGCCCTTTTTGTTGAATGAAAGACTTGCTAAAGAGGTTGTTCCCTTATCAGAAAACTTATTGGGATCTAAAAATACATCTGTCTTACCAGCAGCATCCTTTCTGTATAATACTGATTGAGCCTGCAGACCATCATTTTTATAGAAATAAGTGTATTTACCTTTCTTAAACGGAGCTGAAATCTTTTCATAATTCCAGATATCTAAAAGTTGTTTTTTAAGCTGCTCACGGAAAGGAATCTGCGCAAGATAATCCTGCGTAAATTTCACCTCCTGTTGTACCCATGCTTTGGTATCTTCGGCTCTGTCATCTTCCAGCCAACGGTATGGGTCTGCTACCTGATTACCAAAATAGGTATCGGTATGATTTACTTTCTTTGTTTCGGGATACTTCAATGAGTTAGAATTTTGTGCTGAAACAGCCGCAAAAGCAAAAGCTGCAACTGCCACAGATAGTTTTTTATACTTCATAGAATTGGTTTTACCAAAAATAGGGAAGTTTTCTTAATTCTAAGAATTCTAATTAAATCTATTTTCTTTGATTAGCAACTTATATCCGAATCCGCGCACATTAATGATTTCAACATTATTATCAAGACTTAATTTCTTGCGTAATTTAGTAATATAGACATCCAAGTTCCGGCTGGTAAAAAAGTTATCATCTCCCCATAATTCCTTTAGAACTTTTATTTTACTCAGAAGTTCATTTTTATGAAAAAATAACCTTTTCAAGAGTTCTGCTTCTTTATATGAAAGTTTTATAATTTGATGATTTTCAAAGATAAGTTCCTGTCTGTGATTATCAAAAAGATAAGCTCCAATTTTCATCTGTTCGGAGTCCGTTTTATTTCTTTTCAATAGCTCCTTCACCCTTAAATGCAATTCATCTATACTGAAGGGCTTTCTAAGGTAATCATTAGCCCCTGCTTCATATCCTTTTACCAGATCTTTAGTTTCGGATAATGCTGTGAGAAATATTACAGGAATTTCGGGATAGTTTTTCTTTACCTCTTTCGCTACACTCCATCCATCTTTTCCGGGCATCATAACATCCAAAATACATAAATCCGTCTGTTTATTAATATGTTTCAGTGATTCTATGCCATTTGTTACCCACACAACCTCATAATTGAGTCTATCAAGACTCTCTTTAATCAGTTTTCCCAAGGTAATATCATCTTCAGCCAAAAGTAATCTATGCTTTTGCATAAGGTAAAATAATTTTAAAAATTGTTCCTTGTGGGTCAGCATCCAGGATTTCTATTGATGCTTTATGTAACTCTATTACATATTTTACATAGCTAAGTCCTATTCCAAATCCTTTTGTTTCGTATATATAACCAGATTCTTTAGGGACTCTGAAAAATCTTTTGAACACCTTTTTTTTATATTGATCTTCAATGCCTTCTCCATTATCTTCTAATGTTATTTCTATTGTCTTTTTTATATTTCTGGATCTTATAATAATTCTTGGGGTTTCATTTTTATTATATTTAATCGCATTTTCAATAAGGTTATTAAGTGCGTTTTCAAAATGTTTGACATTAATAAATATTTTTACAGGATTAATTTCTATAACATCAATTACGACTCTTTCATTTTCGAATCTATTTTTTAATCTTATTAGTATATCACTCAGATCATATTCTTCAACAAAAAAACGGGTTTTATTTAAACTCAATTCATTCAATACATCATGTGTAAAAGAAGAAAGCTCTTTTGTTTTATCTAGTATAATATTTATATATTCTCTTCTTTCTCTTTCACCCTGTAAATGATCCCGCATACCCTCTGCCGCTATCTGGATTGAGCTTACAGGAGTTCTTAGTTCATGAGACAGGTGTTGCATGAGCTGGTCTTTCTCCTTACCAAGCCGCTCTTGACTTAAAAGTAGTTTTGTCAGGTAAACACTACTTATCAGAACAACACAAACCAGCAAAAAGGAGCCTAATATTGTCCATATTTGCTGACGAAGAAAATACTTCATAGGATTGGGAAAAGCCGCATAGACATTCATTATATTTTTTACACGGGGCTCTACCTCATAAGTATGGGTGGTCACTTCTCCTCTATTGGGTTTATTAAATACAAAAAATTCATTAATCCCTTTTTGCTTCAATATATTCAGGTAGTTTTCCTGAACTTTATTTAGTGTTATAACATTTATTTCAAACTGATTATCAATAAAGTCTCCAACTAATGGCGTGTAATACCATGTATAATATTCTTTTAAATCATCATCCACATTTTTTAAAAAACGTGGAATAAAAATATCTTTTTCTTTTCCTTTTAAATCTTCATTATCTAAATTCAGATTCTGAAAACTCATAGTTAGGCGATCATGATTCTTAATTTTAGGAGAGCGCTCTATTAAAGAAAATTTTAGTGGTTCTTTTTTTTCAACAATAATTTTAAAGTACTTTGGATTTTCAAGATAGTATTTTAAATTTCTGAGCATTGTTTGTCGTTTCTGATCTCTGGACAGCTGAATAGCCTCTTTTAAAGATTCGTCAGCTGTTCTGGTAAAAACTGTCGTCTCTGTTCTATAGAGATTGTAGTTATACAGAAACTGCAAACCCGTCACAGTTAGCAATAAGCCAACTACCAATGTAACTGCTATTTTAATTTTCAGATTCACGTTTCAAAATAAATACTTTTCTCTTTGGAAATAAAATTTCATTAACACTAATTAACGCTAATTTTCAGTAAATAACCATCATAGTTATTACCACAAGGTACTTTTACATAAAAAAATATGAAAAAGATTACATTTTATTTTTTAGCACTAATAGCACATTCTACATTTGGACAAACAGCAAAAGTATCATCCGAATACGGCAGCAAGGATCCAGTTATTAACCAACTAATGGATTTTCAGGACATTACATCAATTACTTTAACACTTCAGGCTAAAGAACTTATTGGCAAATACTCTTTAGTAAAAATAAAAGAGTTTACTAATGGGAAACTTTCAAAAACAGAAAATCTTATTTCTCCCGAAGAAGGGCTTGCAATACAATCAACACCTTTTACACTACGTTTATTTACTGAAACTGATAAAAAAAATAATATTCTGAATATAGCTTTCAGAGCAAACCATTTTGGAACACCTAAAAAAGAATTTTTACTTAAAGAAAACAAATATTCTTATGTTCTACACGATTTGATAAGCGCGCAAAAAATCAAAAACCTGGATTTGAGAAAAGAAACTCCGATTTTCATTATTATGACACCTTATGTACAATCAGATGGATCAGCTTCTTATTGTGAAGTCTCCGGATCAGAAATTTCCCCGGATCAATTAGGCAGGAAATATAATATTCCTCATTACTTCATTATTACTCTTCAATTTTTAGAACAAATAAAATGACAAAAAACCTCAGTAAATACTGAGGTTTTAATTTATTGACAAGATGTTTCACATGACAAAGGAATCTGAGGATTGTTATAACATACATCTACTCCGTTATATTTGCGCTGAATATCACAATATTCATCACAATTCATTGGTGGATTGATAATTACTTCACAGGCGCCCCCCTTGATAGACTTCAGTCCTTTTTTAGATAACTTTTTCATAATGTAATATTTATAAGGTTTTGGTTTTACTAATATAACATTATTTAATAAAAAACAAAAAACCCCAACGAAAGTTGGGGTTTTAATTTTTATAAAACGCTAAAATTAAGCGTCTGGTGCTACAGATACATAAGATCTGTTATCTCTCTTTTTAGTAAATACTACTTTACCATCTACTAGAGCGAAAAGCGTGTGATCTTTACCGATACCTACGTTTTCTCCAGCGTGGTGCTGAGTACCTCTTTGTCTAACAATGATGTTACCCGCGATAGCTTCTTGACCACCGAAAATTTTAACACCTAGTCTTTTAGAGTGTGATTCTCTACCGTTTTTGGAGCTACCTACCCCTTTCTTGTGTGCCATTTTATTTTAACTTTTTTCGGGTTAAATATTATTCTCCTGCAGCTTCTTCAGATGTTTCTTCTGCAGCTTTTTTAGTTGTCTTTTTAGCAGCAGCTTTTTTAGCTGGCTTTGCTCCGTCAAATCCTGTGATTGAAGTAATCTGGATTTGAGTTAATTGTTGTCTGTGACCGTTTTTAACTTGGTAACCTTTTCTTCTTTTCTTTTTGAAAACGATTACTTTATCAGCCTGAACATGATCAATAATCTCCGCTTCTACAGCGATTCCTTCTACAGCTGGGGCGCCCACAGTGATTGCTCCGTTAACAGTTAAAAGAACTTTGTCAAAAGAAACTTTGTTTCCTTTATCTCCTTTCAAACGGTTAACATACAATTTTTGGTCTTGCTCAACTTTGTATTGAAGCCCTGCTATCTCTACGATTGCAAACATTGTATATATTTTTTATAATTATTCGAGGTGCAAAGATATTTATTTTTTTGCAATTAGCAATATGTTTATCAACATTTTTTGCGCACAAAATCAATTAGTTCAGTTTCTTATCTACTATTCTGTGGAAATAATCTTGCAGGAATGCTTTACACTGCAGCTCTAATTGATTCATCTCTGAATTTCGCTGACCGATGAGATTGTTTTTCAGCCCCTTATCATTCTTGTCATAAAAACCTAAAGTTTTATGTCCATCGAAAACACAAATATAATTTCCGGATGCATAACGGTATGTATTATCCATATAGTTTACAGTAAACGGTAACTGATTTTTATCTCCGAATAAACTTACCCCCCAGCTTCTGAAAGGTTTCTGATAGCCTATCATATCCAGAACTGTCGGATAGATATCTATCTGCTGAGCCCATTCATCATTTACCCCTTGCAAACTTCCATCCGGTTTATAAATAATAATCGGCACAGCCTGCTTGTTCATACCTTCCTGATATTCTTTATAATAACTCTGATTATCGTGGTCAGCTGTCAGAATAAAAATAGTATTCTTATACCACGGCTCTTTTGACGCAGATTCAAAGAACTTTTTCAATGCATAATCTGTATAACCAACAACCTGGTGCATCTGTACTTTACCCATCGGGAATTTTCCTTTAAATTTAGCTGGTACCTGGAAAGGTTCATGTGAAGTAACAGAGAATATTGTCGACATAAAAGGTCCTTTTTTCTGAGTAAGCGTCTTATTCATATACTGAAAGAAAGGTTCGTCCCAGATCCCCCAGACTCCGTCGAAATCCGCATCGTTATTATATTCTGTTTTACCATAATAATGCTTGAAGCCAAGAATATTTCCAAAGCCTAAGAATCCCATAGATCCGTTTGGAGCACCGTGAAAGAAAGAAGTATCATAACCTTCACCGTTTAAAATGGAAACCAAAGACTGTATCGTCTGATTAGGATAAGGAGAAGATGTAAATGCATCTTTAAATGACGGAATGCCAGACAGAACGGAAGACATCCCGTGAATAGATTTATAACCATTGGCATAGGCATTGGTAAAAATCATACTCTTCTGTGATAATGAATCTAAAAACGGTGTATAGCTTACATAATCTTTGATTCCGCTATTCTTATTAAAGGCACCAATATATTCCCGAGAATAACTTTCCAGAATAAAGATCACAATATTAGGTTTGGAGGGAGCATTATTCTCATACTGCTTTACAGGATGAGCCAATTTATCTGCCTCTTCCTGTGGCATAAAGGTGAGCTTCTTGAAAGATGTTGTACCAATTGTTCTGATGATACAAAATGGCGTATTAAGAACCACATTGGCCTGTACATATTTATCTACAAATTTATTGGCATCTACCAGATTAATAGGTCTTGTACTCTTCTTGAAATCGCCTCTGATTCCACCTACTGCCAAAACAGTGATGATACAAATACCTATAACTGATGTTAGCACATACATTCCTTTATGTTCATATATCTTTTCCTTTACTTTAACTCTCGTATAGAGGAAAATCCATAGAAATGCACATGCAAAATATAATAAAAATACGTACCAGTAATTTATAAGAAAGTCTGCAAAAAGCTTTCCTTTATTCGACTCATGCTGAACACTTTCCAATATGTTAACTGCACTTCTGCTGAAAGTAAATTTATAGTAAATAAAGTCTACGAAATTGAACGATATTGCCACAAGGTTACAGACAAAATAAAGAATCATCAGAAATTTCTGATATCCCTTTTTTGTATTTATAAACAATGGTAAAATCGAAAATAGAATAAACAGCGCATTGGTATATAAAATTGCTGTAGTATCGAATGCTATCCCATGAAAACAAAGTTTCAGCAGTTCTCCAACTGAATCAATTTTTAAAAGATCCCAATTGAAAACGGCAAACAAAACTCTGGTTACAAAATAAAAGAAGTAGGCTAAAAATAAGCGATATGCTAAAGCCAGATATTCATTTTTTCTAAAATTCCTGATCATTTTTAGTAAATAGAGAATGACAAAATTAGCAAATAATTCATACTGAAAAGCATAACACTGTTTTTTAAAAGATAAAACTTAGTTATCTTTTCCAACCTTTTGAAAAGAAACAGAGTCTTTATCAATAGAAACCACCAAAATGAACGAGGAAATTCTACAACAATGTATCGGTAACGATCGTATCGCACAGCGAAAGCTGTATGACGCCTACTATCCGAAGCTGCATTTTGTCTGCAAAAGATACCTGAAGTCTCAGGAAGACATAGAAGAAGTTTTGGCTGATGCCTTCTTCAGTATCTTTTCCAAATTGCCGCAGCTGAAGGAAATTTTGGCATTTGATGCCTGGGCAAGAAGGATTACGATCAATCAATGTCTCAGTTTTCTGCGCAGAAAAGAGCTGGCCTCCATCTCTATTGATGAGTTTGAACTCAATATACCGGATCCCGTTATACAGGACTTTCCGTATAATGAAGAAGAATTATTACGCTTAATGGACACTCTTCCGACAGGAAGCAAGACCATTTTCAATCTGTATGCTATTGAAGGCTATTCTCATAAAGAGATTGCTGAGCAACTGGGGATAAGTGAAGGAACTTCCAAGTCTCAGCTAAACTTTGCAAAAAACAAGCTACAGAAATTGGTACATCAGTTTTACTTTTCAAAAACCAACTAAAATGAACCCACGAGATCCACTTAACGATATATTTAAAAAGTTAGACCATTCGGAATCTAACGACCTTTCTTCTAAAGAGAAGGTATGGGCTATGCTGGAAAACAAACTGGAACAGCCTGCTAAAAAAGAGACAAAAGAGTTTTCATTCAATCGGAAATGGCTTGCTGCAGCTGCAGTAATAATGCTTGCAGGAGTTACTTATCTGTTTGTCAAACCTACAGATAAACAAACACCGATAATGGCTAAGACTGAATCTGTAAACGTAGCAGACTCTCCCGTTGAAACACATACCCCGCCACAAAAAATTGTACAAAATGATATTACAACGGGCCAGATAGAAAAAATAAAAGAGGAGAAAAAGAAACTAAATGCTCCTAAAGATATTATTGCATATCAGGAACCTGCTAAAACAGAAGCTTATTATGCAGCACCTTCTCTTGGGACAAGCCCTTCTGCCAGCTATGCTCCGCCACCACCTCCAGCAACTACCGGAGCCGGAAAAAATGTAGAGCTTCCTCGCATGCGAGATGAAAGAAGAGAGATTAAAAGGCTTAGTAATGCAGATGGAACTAATAGTATGAATCTTCAGGGAAAAGTGGCTGGTCTTGCAATATCATCGGAAAACAATATGAAAGAAGTTGTTATTACCGGGTATTCAGCAAGAGCATATAAAAAAGTCGCTGCTGAAACAGGAGTAAATACAATTTCATCTGCAATGGGAATCAAGGGATCTCCAGGTAACATGAACAATGTTATTATCAGAGGAGTATCTACTCCTTCACAAACCAACAGCCCTTTATATGTAATGAATGATGAAGTTGTAAACAATAGCTATTTAAAAGTCCTGTCTCCCAACAATATTGAATCTATAAATGTGCTGAAAGGTGAAAATGCGACTGCATTATATGGCTCAAAAGCGGCAAATGGTGTAATTGTTATTACCACTAAAGATTTATCTAAACGGGAGCTAAGAAAAATAAAACGTAAAGCGAGGAAATTAGAAAAAGAAAATCCAATAATTACACTTCCTCAACCGAAAATTGAAGTTTCAAAAGAGGAGTATCCAGAATTCACAGAAAATAGTTTTGAGAACCCTGCAATAAATCCTCTTTCAACTTTCTCTGTTGATGTAGACAAAGCCGCTTATTCCAATATCAGAAGAATGATTAATTATGGACAGACTGTACCTAAAGACGCTGTAAGAATTGAAGAAATGATTAATTATTTCCCTTATAACTACTCTCAGCCAACGGATCAGCACCCTTTTTCTATCAGTACAGAATACAGTATTGCACCGTGGAATCCGAAGCATAAGCTTTTGAAAATAGGTTTACAGGGCAAAAATTTAGACATGGGTAAGGCTCCCAAATCTAATCTGGTTTTTCTGGTAGATGTTTCAGGCTCTATGAATCAGGAAAACAAATTACCTCTGCTCAAAAAATCATTGGCTCTCATGACAGAAAAGCTCAGCTCTGAGGATAAAGTATCCTTAGTAGCATATGCTGGTTCAGCAGGACTGGTTTTACCAGCTACTTACGGAAGTGATAAGAAAAAAATTCTTGAAGCTATTGACAGACTTTCTGCCGGAGGAAGTACCGCTGGTGGTGCAGGAATTCAGCTAGCCTATAAAATAGCAAGAGAAAACCTCATTAGAAATGGAAACAACAGAGTAGTAATTGCTACTGACGGAGATTTTAATGTTGGGGTTTCTTCCAGAAACGACCTTACAAGTCTTATTGAAGCAGAAAGAAAATCCGGAATTTTCCTAACCTGCCTGGGATATGGGATGGGCAATTATAAAGACACTACATTGGAAACCCTTGCAAAAGCAGGAAACGGAAACTACGCTTATATAGATAACCTGCAGGAAGCTAATAAGTTTTTAGTAAAGGAATTTGCCGGCACCATGTATACAATAGCCAAAGATGTAAAAATCCAGATAGAATTCAACCCACAAAATATACAGGCATACAGACTGATTGGTTATGAAAACAGATTGCTGAAAGATGAAGACTTTGTGAATGACGCTATAGATGCAGGAGAAATCGGTGCAGGACATCAGGTTACTGCTCTCTATGAAATTATACCTGCAGGTACAGAAGATGAATTTTCTCCAAAGAATATAAATCTGAAATATTCCAAAAAAACAGAAACAGACAACAATTTTGGAAAAGAATTGGCAACCATAAAATTCCGATATAAAAAACCTGACGGAGACAAAAGTATTGAGATCATTAAAAATATTGACAATAAAAATGTTGCTCTAAGCAATACTTCCGATGATTTCAGATTTGCTGCTGATGTAGCATGGTTCGGAATGAAATTACGTGATTCCCAATACCTGAAAAATAAAGAAACAAAAAGTATCTTAAATCTCGGAAAATCAGCTATAAAATATGATCCGGACGGCTACCGGAATGAATTCCTAAAACTAGTAGAATTAGTTAAATAATGCTGCAGCCGCTTAAAAAGTTTTAAGCGGCTGTTTTATTTTCTATTTTTGAAAAAAGAAATTCATGAAGCGAGATCTCTATATTGACTTTGCCAAAGGACTGGCTACACTTAGTATTATTTTTATTCATACCGCATTCTGGTCCGGCCAATTTTATATCCCCAGTGAATTCAGATTATTAAGTCTTCTGATAGATGTTCCTATTTTCTTTGCATTAAGTGGGATTACATCTTCCGGCAATATAGAGAAAACACTTTATCGCTTACTAAAGTTACAGATTACTTATATGATCTTTGTGACCGGATTATTTTTTGCAGACTGGATATTCAAAGCGGGTGTCATAAACTTTTGGGATACAGATACACTAAAAAGCTTTTATTCTACTTTCGGTGGAAAGTATGTTCCTCAGAATCCTTCTACAGCGATCAACTGGGCACAATTAGGCAACTGGTATCTGCACAGCTATAGCAACTGCGATACATTTCCGGTTGTCATGGGCAGCTTCTGGTACCTTAAGGTATATTATATTGTTACTGTTTTAGGTGTGCTAATTCTTCGCTTCTTCAAACAGCATATCCCTTGGTTTATCGCTCTTTGTGTAGTACTTACTCTTATTTTCAATATTGATCTCAACAATTATCCTTCCGGACAGGTTGGTTATGTTGTGTATTATTTAGGTGTATTTCTTATAGGATTTTTGTTAAAAGGAAAAACTATAAAAAAGACTTACATTCCTGTTTTATATGCACTAGCAGTGATAAGTATTATTACAATCGGCTACATCTATGGACCAAATATTTATTATAAAATCAACAAACAGAAATTCCCGCCACAGATACCTTATATTGTTTGGTCTTTGCTCTCTCTGATTACTGTTTTTGTTTTGTACAACCGATTAAAAATTACAAAAGATACCTTCATCAATAATATTGGCCGGAATGCCATATTTTTCTATTTTGCACAGGGGATCAGTTCATCTCTGGTTTACTTTATTGTTGTTCCTCTAAAAGGGAATATCCATTGGGCAATACTGATGGTTCTTGTATATGTAATCAATGTTATTCTGGCAATTCTTATTGCAGAAATACTGAAAAAAGCAGATACTTTAGGCTGGAAAATTCTGGAAAAACTGAGGAAATTAACTGCAAAAAAGGTCTAAATGCCGGTAATAGAATTAAAAACCTATATAAATGCTGATATTCATTTAGTCTTTGATTTATCGAGAAGCATTGATCTGCATTCTATTTCAACAGCCAAAACTAATGAAAAAGCTATTGCCGGGGCCACTTCTGGTTTAATAAACAATGGTGAAACGGTTACATGGCAGGCAACACACTTTGGTATCCGACAGACTTTAACATCAAAAATAACAGCATTTGATCTGCCTTTTCATTTTCGGGATGAGATGTTAAAAGGTGCCTTTAAATACATCAAACATGATCATTATTTTGAGAAAACAAATACCGGAACACTAATGACCGATATTTTCAGATTTGATTCTCCTTTTGGTATTTTAGGTAAGATATTTAATAAACTTATTCTAACCCATTACCTAAGGCAGTTCCTATCAGAAAGAAATCAAGTTATAAAAGATTTCGCTGAGAGTGACAAATGGAAACAGATTCTAAAATAAATCTATTCAAATCTTTTTATAACCGCATTTTGGAAAGTATATCTCGGTGTTTCAATAATAGCCCCAGGTTTAATATTAAACCATGGATTTCCATTTACGGAAAGAATATGAATAGTCTGTGCCGGAGTAAAGCCTTCAATCAAAGCATATCTTTTGTCCTTCCCTTTTGAGATTTTATCTGCAATCATTACCGTATGCCCAGGACTTCCAGGCGTGATGATTAAGTCTCCAATATTCAGCTCAGTATTGCTTTGTCCGTCTTTTAATTCTTTAGAAAGTGATATTGTCCCCGCATAATTATAGATAATATCAAGATATTGACGAAAATCGGAATAGGAATTCAGCATATTTTCCGGAGCTCTTTTTATGAATTTCACACTATTTCCGTTAATTAGTGGGCGGATGCCCTCTGTATAACTTTTCCATGAAAAGTGATCACCACTGGTAAAATTAAACCCTATTTCACTATATCTTTTTTGGCCAAAAAGGTATTCAGCCCGGAGTCTTATTAAAGCATCTGCACATTGCTGGAGATCTTTTTCTCCAACATCATACTTCAGAGTTCCAACATGATGTATCTGATCCGATATTCTCGTTCCGTCATACCTCAGAATCGGGCTACCATATTTTTCCAGTGCCTGATTCTGAATAAAATGCTGCCACGTATTTTCATTCGTTATTTCCCGGGTAAAGCCCTTTGGGAGCAAAAGTCTTTCTTTCAGGGTATTGGCATTTTCATCAACATAACGTTCCTGAATTTCAGAATCATTCTTTGTCGATACTTTTGCAGACAAATTTTCATTCTTCTGACAGGAAGAGAGTATTGCAAAGGCTCCTAATAAAAATGCTGTTTTCATAGAACTCATTTTACCAAATATAACTGATTTCATCCTCCAAATTCTTAATTTTGTGAAAAATTATAATTCATGTTCAGGCTAAAATTACCAACCGATCCACGCTGGGCAAATATTGCTGAAGGTAATCTCGGAGAAATATTAACCGACCATGCATGGTGCGAGCAGAAGGCTGCAACCAATGCCATTACCCTTATTACGCTGCTTCCAGAATATCCGGAAATAGTAACAGAACTATTGGCTATTGCTCAGGAAGAGCTGGATCACTTCAATCAGGTACATGAAATTATCAAACAAAGAGGTTATACATTAGGCAGACCCCGCAAAGACGATTATGTAAATGATCTTTTTAAATTTATTGTTCAGGGAACCCGTGAGGAGCTTATTATAGACAAAATGTTATTTGCTGCCATGATTGAAGCACGAAGCTGCGAGCGTTTCAAAGTGCTGACAGAAAATATAAAAGATGAGGAACTAAAAGTTTTTTATAACGATTTAATGATTTCTGAGGCCAATCATTACACAACTTTCATTAAATTCGCAAGACAATTGGGTGATTCTGAAAAAGTAAACCAACGCTGGGAAGAATGGCTTGAATATGAGGCCAAAATAATCCAGTCTTACGGAAAAAAAGAAACCATCCACGGCTAATTAATGGAAAAAAGAGGAATCAATTATTATATAGGTTTATGCTTTAGATCGCTGCTACAGGGCTTAGTGATCCTTGGACCTATTGGTGCCACCATTGGATTGATCTGGTATCTTGTTTCCTCCATCGATAATATTATCCCCTCCATTTCCGAGAGATTCCCCGGACTTGTATTCATTTCTGTTATTATCATCACTGCACTTGTAGGTTTTATAGGCACCAAGTTCTTACTGGGACGTATCCTTGTAGATGCTATGGATAATTTGTTGGAACATACTCCCGGGATTAAATACATCTATTCTTCCCTAAAGGATGTAATGAGCTCCTTTGTCGGGGATAAAAAGAAATTCAGTAACCCGGTATGGGTAAAAACCAACAATAACCCGGAAGTATGGCGTATCGGTTTCCTTACGCAACACGATTTATCACCTGTAGGTTTGAGCGGAAAAATTGCCGTTTACCTTCCCCATTCATATGCAATTTCTGGCTGGGTAATCCTTACCGAACCCGATAATGTTCGGGAAGTTGAAGGTATGAATTCTGTAGAAGCCATGAAATTTGCCGTTAGTGGCGGTGTATCAGGCTTCCATTCTGACGAAAATATATTTAAGGCTCCGGAATGATGCTTTAGAAAATTGTGAGTCTGTTGTTTTTTGTATAAGTATTACAAAAACAGCATTTTGCCTTCCATAGTATTTGAAAGGCTTTGTTTACAATTTCTAAAATTCTTTTCAATCTTAAATATTATCAACATGAAACTTCCTTATGCTGAACCTTATCGTATAAAAATGACAGAAGAAATCCGCCAATCTGCTCCTGAGGAGAGAGCGGAATGGATTAAAAACAGTCATTATAATTTGTTTAACCTAAAAAGCTCACAGGTTTTTATAGACCTGTTAACGGATAGTGGTACAGGCGCTATGTCCGACAAGCAATGGGCGGCATTGATGACCGGAGATGAAAGTTATGCCGGTTCCCGTTCTTTTGAGCAGCTTTATAATACCGTTAATAAACTTACCGGATTCAAACATCTTTTACCAACTCACCAGGGGCGTGCTGCAGAAAATGTTCTTTTTTCTGTTTTGGTAAAAGAAGGTCATATTATTCCGGGAAATTCACACTTCGACACCACCAAAGGCCATATCGAATTTCGTAAAGCCCATGCAATAGACTGTACAATTGACGAAGCTTTTGACATTAATAACCTTTATCCTTTCAAGGGGAATATTGATCTCAATAAACTGGAAAAAGTTTACCAGGAATATGGTAAGGAAAAAATACCGTTTTGCCTTATTACCATTACCTGTAATTCATCTGGGGGCCAACCTGTTTCTATGGAAAACATAAAAGCTGTTCGGGAATTGTCCAATCAATATGGCATTCCGGTATTCTTTGACTCGGCGAGGTTTGCAGAAAATGCTTATTTTATTAAGAAAAGAGAAACCGCATATCAAGATAAAAGCATTAAAGAAATAGTAAAAGAATTGTACTCTTATGGGGATGGGATGACCATGTCTTCCAAAAAAGACGGACTCGTAAATATCGGTGGCTTTATTGCTCTTAATGATGACGAAATATTTCAGAAAGCTTCAAATTTCACAATTATTTATGAAGGCTTTATTACTTATGGTGGAATGGCAGGCCGTGATATGGCTGCTCTTGCTCAGGGGCTGGATGAAGCAACAGAGTTTACCTATCTTGAAAGCAGAATTTCTCAGGTTGAATATCTCGGAAACAAGCTCATTGGGTACGGAATCCCAATTCAGAGACCAATTGGCGGGCATGCTGTTTTTATAGATGCTCTTTCCTTTCTTCCTAATGTTCCGAGGGCTGAATTTCCTGCACAGACCCTCGCTATAGAATTGTATAAAGAAGCCGGTATTCGTGGTGTAGAAATAGGAACCTTATTAGCAGACAGAGATCCTGAAACCAGAGAAAACCGTTATCCAAAAATGGAACTCCTCAGACTGGCTATTCCAAGAAAAACATATACCAACAATCACATGGATTATATTGCCGCAGCGCTTAAAAATGTTTTTGAACGAAGAAATGAGATTACAAAAGGTTATAAAATTACCTGGGAACCTGATATTTTAAGGCACTTTACAGTTCATCTCACTGAAGCATAATATTTTAAACTCATCCTAAAAAGATGAGTTTTTTTATTTTTCATTTGGAATATTAAAAATAAATTCTACATTTGTAGAGCAACTAAAAATAAAAACAATGTCGAAGATAAAATTAACTGAAGCTGAGCAATTTATAATGGAGGTTATCTGGTCTAAAGAAAAAGCTTTTATGAAAGATATTATGGAAGCTTATGATGATCCTAAGCCAGCTAGCACAACTTTAGCTACCGTACTGAAACGTATGCAGGACAAAAACCTGATAGGATACGAAACAGTTGGAAACTCGCGACAGTATTATTCTCTGGTGAAAAAGGAACAGTACTTTAGTGGAGAAATGCAAAGCATGATGAAAAAGTTCTTCAACAACTCAGTCTCTCAGTTCGCTTCTTACTTTACGGCGAATGCTAAGCTTAGCAAAAAGCAGCTAAAAGAACTGCGTGATATGATAGATCTGGAAATAGAGAAAAAACAAAAAGATGGATAGCTCCAAAATTATTCTGCTTTTAGGGATTTCATTCCTATGCTGGCTTATTTATAAGTTCGTATTGGCGGATCATAAACTATTTGTATTCAACAGATTCTTTCTTTTAGGAGCTGTTGTTATTAGCCTTGTTATACCGTTTATACAAATTGATATTGCCCGGGAAAGTAATCCTGTTTCCCGAACTGTAAACATTTACTATATCCAGGAAGTTATTATTGGTAAAGCCCCACAATCTTCATTCAATTGGTATAAAACGGTTACTTATGGTTATATCATAATAACTGCCTTTTTTATTATTCGTTTTCTACTAGGCATACTTCAAATTGCCTACAGGGTCTATAAAAACAAAAAGAAAACTGTTGATAATATCCATTATATACTACTCGACAATAATCAAATTCCATATTGCTTTCTCAATTATATATTTGTTCCCGGAGAAGATTTTCTTCACAAAAACATCGAATCTGAAATATTACAGCATGAGCAGGCTCATCTTTTTCAGAAGCATACATTAGACATTATATTTATTCAGCTGGTATTGGCATTTGCATGGTTCAACCCTTTTTTCTGGCTTATTAAACAATCTATTACTGCCAATCATGAATTTCTGGCAGACGAGCATACGCTTCGTTTGTCTAAAGATATACAGCATTACCGCAAATTGATTATATCAAAAACAATGGCGCCATATCATAACCAGTTTGCAAGTAACTTCAATTTTTTACTCACTAAAAAACGTTTCATTATGATGACAAAGCAAACATCCAAAAACAAAGTACGCTTTTTAAAATTATCCGGCGCTACTTTATTGATAGCCGCTACTGCATTTGGAATAAGTATGAATGCAAAAGAAAAAGAGTCTATAACAACCTCCCTTACGGCTAAACTAGATCAAATTACAGACACTACTCTGTCGTTAGCCTCTGCAAAGTCCGATACCACAAAACAGGAACGGAAAGCTATTATTTCAAAAAAAATAGAGGAACTTAACGCCGAAACAGCCACAAAACGGGCAGAAATTATCAAGAAGTACAATAAGTCTGGGGAATTAAAAAATTCAGATTTCCCTCCCACTCCCCCAGTACCTCCTACACCTCCAGCAGCACCACCCGCTCCTCCAATTCCACCAGACCCTATGGCAAAATTAATTCCCATAAGTCCCTCAGAAAAAGTAGACAGGGAAGCAACATTCTCTGAAGGTATTGAAGGCTTCCGGAATTTGTTCGTTCAGACTTTTGATAACAGTAAAGTTGATGGCAAAGGGACTCTTAAATCCACAGCATCATATATTATCGATCAGAACGGAGATGTAAAAGATATAGTTACAACAGGTTCTAATGAAAGCCTCAATGCAGAAATAAAAAGAACTATTGCAACAATTGTTGCAAAGAAAAAATGGATTCCGGCTCAGCTAAATGGCAAAAATGTAGTTTCACGTTACCGCTTTCCTATAACCATGAATTTTGAAGAAATTAAAAAGTTATAGAAAATTTAATACAACAAAAGCTCTGCCCTTTCCAGAGCTTTTGCTTCTTAAATACATTAACAGACCTATTGTGCAGACTACAGAAACTTATGTAATATTCTTCCCTATTTCGTATTTTTGTAAGGAATACCTGTCTCATGAATTTCCAGATACAATCAGAATACAAACCTACCGGCGACCAGCCCCAGGCAATTGATAAACTTTCCAAAGGCCTTTTACTAGGCGAAAAATACCAAACCCTATTAGGGGTTACCGGATCCGGTAAAACCTTTACAATTGCCAATGTTGTACAGGAAATACAAAAACCAACATTGGTACTGGCACATAATAAAACTCTGGCAGCTCAGCTTTTCATGGAGTTCAAAGAGTTCTTTCCGGACAATGCTGTAGAATACTTTGTAAGTTATTATGACTACTATCAGCCAGAAGCCTTTATTCCTACTACCAATACTTATATTGAAAAAGACTTGAGTATTAATGAGGAAGTAGAAAAACTGCGTCTTTCTGCAACAGCTTCATTGCTTTCCGGAAGACGGGATGTACTGATTGTTGCATCTGTTTCATGTATTTATGGTATTGGTAACCCTACGGAGTTCCATAAATCGGTGATTTCCTTAGATGTTGAAGTCCCGATATCCAGAACCAAGCTATTGCATACACTGGTAAGCTCTTTATATTCCAGAAGTGTAAACGAATTTATTCGGGGAACATTCCGGGTAAAAGGAGATGTTATCGATGTCTATCCTGCTTATGCAGATAGCGCTATCCGTATACAATTCTTTGGAGATCAGATCGAAAAAATTCAGAGTTTTGATCCTGTTTCCGGAAATGTAACTTCTAACTTCGATAAAATTAATATCTACCCTGCCAATTTGTTTGTAACCTCTCCTGAAACAATGCAGAATGCTATTAAGGAAATTCAGGATGATCTGGTAAAACAAGTTGATTTTTTCCAGGAAATCGGAAAACCTTATGAAGCGAAAAGACTAGAGGAACGAACAGAACTTGACCTGGAAATGATAAAAGAATTAGGCTATTGTTCCGGAATAGAAAACTATTCCCGATATATGGACGGAAGAGAAGCCGGATCAAGATCTTTCTGCCTTTTAGATTATTTCCCAGAAGATTATCTGATGGTTATCGATGAAAGCCACGTTACGGTACCACAGGTCCATGCTATGTATGGTGGTGACAGAAGCAGGAAAGAAGTTTTGGTAGAGCACGGTTTCCGTCTACCGGCAGCAATGGACAACCGACCTTTGAAGTTTGAAGAGTTTGAAATGTTGCAAAATCAGGTAATCTACGTAAGCGCAACTCCTGCAGATTATGAATTACAGAAAACAGGAGGTGAATATGTAGAACAGATTATTCGTCCTACAGGCCTATTAGATCCTGTTATTGAGATAAAACCTACTCAGAATCAGATTGATGATTTAATTGAAGAAATCCAGAAAAGAACTGAAGAAGATGAACGTGTATTGGTGACAACGCTGACAAAAAAAATGGCAGAAGAACTAACCAAATATTTTACGCGTTTTGGAATCCGTACACGCTACATACACTCCGATGTGGAAACTTTGGAAAGAATACAGATTATGCAGGATCTCCGGGCCGGATTATTCGATGTTTTAGTCGGTGTTAACCTTCTTAGAGAGGGATTAGACCTTCCTGAAGTTTCGTTAGTGGCAATTTTGGACGCTGATAAAGAGGGAATGTTACGTTCCAGAAGATCTCTAATACAGACCATTGGTCGTGCAGCCCGTAACCTTAACGGGAAAGCGATTATGTATGCAGATAAAATTACCAAAAGCATGCAGGCTGCTATTGATGAAACCAGCTATCGTCGTGAAAAGCAGATGAATTATAACAAAGAGCATGGTCAAGAGCCACAGGCACTGAATAAAAAGATTAGTGAGTCTTTGGTAAGACGTAATCCTGACTTCCCGGATCAAAAATATATTCAGAAAGAAATATTACAGAAAGTTGCCGAAGTACAGGCTAATTATTCATCCGATGAGATTGAGAAAATTGTTGCTAAAAAGCAAAAGGAAATGGAGCTTGCTGCCAAAAACTTAGACTTCATTGCTGCAGCAAAGCTACGTGATGAAATAGCCGCTTTAAAAGGCTCATAAATAAAATAAAACCTGCCAAATGGCAGGTTTTATCATTTCTGTACTTGTCGTTTGATTTCTGTCAGAAGATATTCAAGTCCGTTTAATTTAATCTCATAAATAGTAGAAAGCATCATTCCCAGCTTTCCCGGGGGCATTCCCTCTCTTTGAAACCATTCCAGATAACTTACAGGAAGATCTGCAATAATTGCGTCTTTATATTTTCCAAACGGCATTTTCTGGGTTACAATATCTTTTAAGATTTCCGGATTCATTTATTCGTTTTAATTTTTATCATTCGTCTTTTTCTAAAAGCAACTCGTCATCAGGTGGATTGTTTTTCCGGCCTAAAAACTCATCTTTATATACCTGCATGAGCAATATCGTTACCGAAACCAGAATTGGCCCAAAAATAAGCCCTAAAAAGCCAAATATATTCATCCCGGCTATAATTCCGAATACAGTATTTAGCGGGTGTATATCTTCGAGTTTTTTCAGCAGCGTAAATCTCAGCAAATTATCGATAAGCCCAACAACAACCAGACAGTATATTGCCAATCCTATTCCCGCTCCTGTTTGTCCTTCTGCAATCATAAATATGCATATAGGTACATATACAATCGCAGCCCCTACAATAGGAATCATGGAGGTCACAAATGTGAGTGCAAATAACAATATCGGACTGGGTGCTCCAAAGATAATATAACCAATAAGGCCGGCTATTCCCTGTCCCAACGCTACGACAGGAATACCTATAGCATTTGCAATTACCATTTTGCGGATCTTCTCTCCTAATAAGAAGTTGTTGGATTTTTTGAAAGGCGCTGCACTTTCCAGGAGACGCTCGAATTTCCGTGGAGAAATCAACATAAAATACAAAACAAAATACATGGAAGCAATAACTGTTAATGCATTGAATGTTGTATTCAGTAATGACGTTGAAAGTCTTCCGGCCGTATCTTTCAGTTTATTGATATTTTCTTTACTCAATAGGTCAATACCTACTTCTTTAAAAACAAAATCATGAATTTTATCGATAAAAACATTGAACTTCTGCATATAAGCCTGAGCATTTCCAAGCTTGTCAATAAGGACATCTATAATAAGGTAAACAGGAAGAATCAGAATTAGTAATGTTGCAACAATAATTACTATAGCTGCCAAAGAAGGTTTCCATTTCTTTTCTTCAATCAGATATAATAAATATTTCCTTGAGATAATATACAATGTAATCGCTCCCAGAAGCGAGGGTATAAACATTGATAAATTATAACATATAAGCCCTGCCAATATGATAATAATACTGATAAGGGCAATTTGCTTGATTGCTACTTCGCTAATCGGTTTATCCTGTTTTATCTGCATTCAGAATTATGTTGTATGAGTCAGTTGTTTTGGTACTCCATTGTAAGCTACATAAGCAGAATACATACTTGCATAATAGAATGATGCTGTTGCGATGACTCCGATACAACAAGCAACAATTCCAAGGACAGATATAATATAAGTTACTAAATTTAACAGTATAAATGCTCCGTAATTATTTTTCACAATTTCAAATGATTTTTTAATTGCGTCAATAGCACCTTTATTTTCAAAGAATAAAATTGGATAACCTAAGAAAAAGAAAGGCATAATAAAAATCGTAGGGATATAATACAGATAATTATTACAAATTCCGGATATGATTGTAACGATTAAGCTAAACAGCATAATATTCACTGTATTCTGTTTGTACCCAATAAACAAATCTGAAAAATCTAATACCTGTCCGGAATTCTTTTTATGCATTATGTAGATAACTCCTACAATAAGAGGAGAAGCAAGAATAAAGAATAAAAACGAGCCTCCCAGCCACCACATAATAGGGCCACTGCTATACATGTCTTCATAGATCCTAGAGTTAAATCCTGGTCCCGCTGTCCGGCTCATTTCCCTAATTTCAGACCATCCTCCGGTAATAAGAGCAAGCAAACAGGAAACGGCAATAAGTAATATTGTCAATACTATAGCATAGCCTATAATCCCTTTATAAAGGTTAAAAGCATGGGATAATATATCACCGAAATCTCTCTGCGGTTGTTTTGCAGAGCTATCAAATTCTTCAAATTCAGACATAATAAATTAAGATTTGTTGTTTATACCAAATATATTAACTTATTATGATTTATGGGTAAATTGAAATAAAATTAATGGCTCTCAGGAAATATCTTTTGATAATAAGCGTATAAAACAGCATTCCAGAAAGGAAATGTTAATAGTATGCCGACTCCGCATAATGCGGCTCCAATATAGCTTCCAAATACTGCCAGTAACACTGCTGTTAAGCAGCCAACAATATTTTTTCCAACTGCCTGAAAACTTAGCTTTAGCGATTCCTGAATATTCAGATTATTGAAAAACATTAAAGGTCCAACAAACAAGGTTAATAGAACCCAGACAGGAGCAAGAAATAAGGTCATTTTAGAGATGTAATAAATACCACCCCAGAATAAAGCGTAGCCAATATATTTAAAGAAGCTACTTCCCTCAAAGCCAACAAATAAATCTCCTACAGAGATTTCTTCGGCTTTATCCATTTTCCGGTAAATATTAAAAAGTCCCAGATTCAGAGGAAATAGAAGCGCTGTAATAGCAACAATCCACAGTGTAACATATCTGAAGTTTTCGGAAGCAATAATTTCCATATACTTTTCCCTTGCAAGATCCTGATCTGTATTAAAGTATGCTGAAAGATCATGTATTTGTTCCATTACTCCATAATAACTGAATAGAAAGAACGTTAATCCTAAATAAACGGCAAAATAACAGATAGAAAACAAAACCTGAAACATGATTGTTTTACTCCAGTATTCAAAAGCTTTTCCGGGGATTTCAGAAAAGGAAATTACTTCTCGCGGCTGCATCATTAAATTTTGCGCAAAATTACACATCTTCTTCCGTACTTTTGCATCATGAAAGCAATAAATGCGAAAGAATTTTCTGAAATGGATAAACTTTCCGAAAAAGGAGAGCCTTTTATTTTTATTATTGATTTTTTAAAGCAAAATATTCTGCTTTTTACAGAAGAAGAACTGAATAAAAATCCTGATATTTTGGTTCATTTTCAGGATTACAGAAATTATACTCCAGAAACCTCTTTTAACAAAAAAATACATCTGCAGTCCTTCCCGGAAACATTTGAATCCTACAAAAAAGGCTTCGATCTTGTTATGGAAAATCTGCAGTTAGGTAATTCTTACCTGATTAATTATACCCGGAAAACAAAAATAGAAACCAATCTTACACTCCGGGATATTTTTTACCACTCTGAGGCTAAATATAAAATATGTTATAAGAATAATTGGGTATTCTTCTCACCTGAAGTTTTTGTAAAAATTAAAAATCAGAGGATTTCTACATTTCCAATGAAAGGAACCATCGATGCTGACATTCCGGATGCAGAAAATATTCTGAAAAATGATCCGAAAGAAAAAGCAGAACATTATACAGTTGTTGATTTACTTCGTAATGATCTGAGTATGGTTGCAAATAATGTAAAATTAGTTGATTTCCAAAGAATTGACTATCTTAAGACTTTGAAAAAGAATCTATATACCATGAGCTCTGAAATTGAAGGAACTATAAAACCTTCTTTTCAGAACAAAGTTGGCAGTATCATGCAAAAATTGCTTCCTGCAGGCTCCATTCTTGGAGCTCCGAAGGACAAAACACAGGAAGTGATATTAAAAAGTGAAAGCTATGACAGAGGATTTTATACTGGTGTCTGCGGCTATTTTGATGGTAAAGATCTGGATTCTGGTGTTATGATTCGTTTTATAGAAAATGAGGATAACCAGTTTTATTTTAAAAGTGGCGGCGGAATTACGCATCAAAGTGATGCTTCTGCAGAATATCAGGAAATGATTAACAAAATATATGTTCCGGTTTATTGAAACTATACGCGTAGAGGATTCTCAGATTTTCCTTCCTGATCTCCATCAGGAAAGGATGGATCGTGTATTTTTCCATTATGGAAAAGAAAATCCTTATCTGCTTAAAGAGTATTTTCTGCAACAAAATCATGATGAACATGGCCTTTACAAATGGCGCATTGTGTATGATCTTAATGGCGGTATACACTGCCAGATGATACCTTATGCTGTTGAGATTCATAATAATTTTGAGCTGGTCAACGGAAATCATTTAGAGTATTCATTTAAATACGAAAACAGGGATGAGATCAATAAACTAAAAGCTTCTGCAGATGCAGAAGCCGTAATATTTTATCAAAACGGAATGATAACCGATACCTCATATTCTAATCTTATTTTCAGAAAAGACAATGAATGGTACACCCCCGAAACTTTTTTACTTAATGGTGTTATGCGTCAGCATTTATTAAAATCCGGAAAAATAAAAACCTTAGAAATAGGTTTAAAAAACATTAAAGAGTTTTCTCATTTCCAAATGATTAACGCCATGATTCCGTTCAATACTCAGGAATATCCTATTGCATTGATTCAGAATCTTTTTAGTATTAAAACTTTAGAAATTTAAAGTAGTCTTTCTGTACATCTGCATTATCTTCGCTTCTGGTATTAATCTCCAGAATTTTAGGCTGTGCACTAGGCTTAAAGAAGTTTTCCAGCGATCTGTAGAATTCATCTTTTGTTTCAATCTGGAAGTAGTCGAACTTAAAATGTTTTGCAAGATTAGAAGCATTCATTTTATGGCTTGTCGCAATATATTCTCCTATTGCGTTTGTGTCTCCTGGCCCTGGGATAATACGGAAAATATTGCCCTCACCGTTATTTACAATAATGATTCTTGTATAAGGTGGAATGTATTTGTTCCACAAGCCATTTATGTCATAGAAGAAGCTTAGATCTCCGGTAATAAGAACAGCCGGGTTATCATTCATCATGGCAAACCCCATAGTTGTGGAAGTACAGCCATCTATCCCACTTGTTCCCCTGTTACAGTAAACTTCATGTTTTTCAGAGAAGTTAAATAGCAATGTATAACGAATAGCTGAACTGTTGGATACATGTACACTGTAGTTTTCCGGAATACTCTCTGCAAGGTCTCTAAATACCATAAAATCTGAGAAAGGCACTTGTTGTGAATACTCTTCATGTCTGGCGTCCTTTTTATCTCTTCTGGCATCCCAAAGGTTATAATAAGCCTGAGGTTCCAGATTGACTTTCTTTACCAATTGCGAGAAAAATACTTCATGATCCGAATAAATCTTTTCTGTTAGTGCAAAATAGGTATCGGGCTGCCAATAAGGATCTACATGCCAATGACGTGCAGGATTAGCTTTTCTGAGGAAAATCTTTACTTTTTTGGACACTACATTTTGTCCGACTGTAATCAATAAATCAGGAGCATATTTCTTAAAATCCTCTTCTGTAAAATCAAATATATAGCGGTCTATATGGTTGAAAAACTTGGAATGATACTGATTAGAGGTACTTTCTGTAAGTACAACTGCAGAATGATTCTTTACCAATTGCTCTAACAATACATTAAGTTCCGGAGACGGATCTAATGTTCCCAATAAAATCAATATTCTTTTGCTGGTATTCCATTCAGCAATAACATTTGAAGGTATCTCATATGTATTTTCCTGGATGTGCTTTTCTATTTCCGGCATAGGCATCAGCTCCGTTACCATTTCATACAATGGTTCCATAAGAGGTATATTGATATGGACAGGCCCTTGCTTCTCCAGACAAAGCTCAACAGCTTTTTTTACTGTTTCAAAATTGTATTCGTCTGCATCTGTTTCCTGATCTTCTTTCATCTGGAAATCTCCGTATGAATGCTGATGGAAAAGATCCTTCTGACGAATCGTCTGTCCATCAAAAATATCCACATAATTTTCCGGTCTGTCCGCAGTCAGAATCAGTAATGGTATATTCTGATAAAATGCTTCTACAATTGCCGGATAATAATTAGTTGCAGCAGATCCGCTGGTACATGAAACGGCTACTGGTTTATGCATACTTTTAGCCATCCCCATTGCTACGAATGCCGCAGATCTTTCATCTACAATACTGTAACAGTGGAAATCATCTTCTGAAAAATGTATAGTAATAGGCGCATTCCTGGAGCCCGGTGACAATACAATATGATCAATCCCGTATTGTTTCAGGATATGTGCTAAAATCTGAATACTGCGTTTAGAGGAATACTGCTTCATGAAATTAATTTGGATAAAAACCAGAATACAAAACTAAAGAAAAAGGCTTAGCCTTCAAAGCTTAAGCCGTTAATACTTTTTCGAAAGCTTTACGGGCACTTTCACGGAAAACGACCTCTCCGCAATAAACATATCCTAATTTTTCAAGAATAGCCAGCATAGCAAGGTTATCGAAATTGGTATCTACCTTTATACTGTAAACCTTTTTAGATCTGGCAAAGTCATCCAGAGTACCAAAGAATTTTTTTACAATTCCTTTTCCTGCTGCTTTTTCGGAAACGGCAACTCTATGAACAACCATAAAATCACCATTAGTAAGCCATTCTCCCTTTATATTTTCATAGGCAGGTTCGTCATTGAAAATTAAAGCAGCATAAGTAATTACTTCATCATTTAGTGTCAGAACATATCCCTGGCCTTTTGCAATATCATTTTCAACAGTCTGTAAATTTGGATAACCATCCTGCCACTGATTGCTTCCGTCATTTTTTCTTCTTTCAATAGCCTGCTGAAGGATTCCCCAGATAATATCTTTGTCTTTTTCTTCCGCCTGTCTGAATGTGATTTCTTCCATATTCTACTTTAATGTCTGTGCTAACAAATATACTAAAACAACCGGAGTTGCTGGTCTTTTGTTCCTGTAAAATTGCTTGTATCCAATACGATTCTCTCCCTTCCGGCAAAAAATTTTCTCTTTCCAAGTTTTACTGTATTATGAATCATTTCTGCAATATTTCCTTCCCCTTCATAGCGGTTATAAAATCTCTTTTCACCCAGATTTCCGCCCCGCATAGAACGTATAAGATTGAGAACTTTATCTTTCCGATCTGGAAAATATGTTTCAATCCATTTTACAAATACAGGCTCTACAGTATCATTAAGCCTCACTAATGTATAACCTGCAGACAGTGCCCCTGCTTCAGATGTCACTTTCATTATACTGAGTATCTCATCACTGTTCAGCCCCGGAATAATTGGGGCAACCATTATGTGTACCGGAATTCCATTTTTAGTAAGCTCTTCTACCGCACGTATTTTATTCTTTGACGAAGACGTCCGCGGCTCCATTACCCTTCTTAAATCTTCATTAATTGTAGGAATACTCAAAGCCACAGAAACAAGGTTTTGTTCTGCTAAAGGCTTTAAAATATCAATATCCCGAAGTACTAAAGCATTCTTGGTAATAATATTGACAGGATGTCTGTAATCCAGGAACAGTTGCAATAGTTTTCTGGTAATCTCCAGCTTACGTTCTACAGGCTGATAACAATCTGTATTACCGGATACTAAAATAGGCTTTGGCTGATATCCTCTTTTTTTTAAAAATTTTTCAAGCAATTCCGGAGCATTTTTCTTAAACATGATACTTCTCTCAAAATCTACTCCGGCACTATATCCCCAATATTCATGTGTAGGCCTTGCAAAGCAGTAAGAACAGCCATGTTCGCATCCCTGATAAGGGTTTAGAGAATACTCCATAGGCAGATCCGGACTTTTAACCTGGTTGACTATTGTTTTCGGAAATACTTCTGTAAAATTGGTTTTTCTCAGATCTGCATCTTCGTCCTCAGAATCAAACGAGTACCGATCGAATCTGTTATGTACATTCTGCTGAGCGCCCTGCCCTTTTACGGGATCTATTGCCATTACAATTTTGTATTTCTGTGTACGAATTTAGATCAAACATTCTGAAAACATATTCAGTTATTACCGATAGTTTTCCACAAAAAAAGCTTTAACCGATGGTTAAAGCTTTCTGCTATAATATGAATAAGTTTATTTACTACAAATATGCATTAAGTTCCACACTATCAGCTTCATCATTCTTTTGCGAGTTACGATCTGTAAGATAATCATAATAGTCATCGTGATCATGTTTAGAAACCAATTTACGTAGCCCAAAAACTCCTAATACTGTTACTAATCCAACAGCACTCGCTAATAAAACTCCAATACTCTTGTTCATTTTCATTGTAATTTAAGTGGTATAAATACTGCAAATAGTGTTCCTTTCGGGAAAATGTGTCTATTAATATTCTGTTAAATTACGCATAAATGTTTATTTAAACAAAAAAGGACGGAAAAATCCGTCCTTTATATTGATTCATTATCAGTTATTTAAAACTTATATCTTACAAAAGCTTCAATTGCTTCATATTCAGCTAAACCTAAGTTGTTATACAACTGTGCTGTCTCACTTGTTCTGTCCTCTGCTCTTACCCAGAACTCACGGGCATCGTCACCAGGGAAAACAGGTAAGTCTTTCTGTGACTGATGTTTGAATATTGCTAATCTTTTCTTGTAAACTTCTTGTGGAGAAAGAGGTACTGCCATTTCGATCTCATGGATCGGGAATTCATGCCATGCACCACGGTACATCCATAACCAACAGTCTTTTGTCCACTCATCTGTTTCTTTTAGCCTTTTTAGGGCCTCTAAAATAATATCGAAGCACACTTTATGGGTTCCATGTGGATCTTCAAAATCTCCTGCTGCAAAAACCTGATGAGGCTTTACTTTTCTCAGTAGCTCGATTGTTTGCTGGATATCATCTTCATACGAACTGCTTTTATCAAACTTTCTTCTGTCATAGAACGGAAGATCCTGGAAGTGGATTTGATCTTCATTTAGCCCCACAAAACGAGCTCCGGCAATTGCTTCTCCTTTTCTAATCAGGAACTTAACTTTTCTTATAAATTCTGTATCTGTTTGGTTTGGCTTTTTCTGGTCGAAAATCTCTACATTATCTTTGTAGATGTTTTTTACTTTCTGATCGTCAAAACCAACCAGTTTAGAGAAATCTTCAGCAAATTCTAAATATCTCAGTACATCATCATCCCAAACAGCTGCATTTCCGGAAGTCTGGTATGCTACATGGACATTATGTCCCTGGTCTGCCAGCTTAATGAATGTTCCTCCCATAGAAATTACATCATCATCAGGATGCGGAGAGAATAACAATACATTTTTCTTCGCTGGATTTGCTCTTTCCGGTCTCTGAGAATCATCTACATTAGGTTTTCCACCTGGCCATCCGGTAATAGTATGCTGTAATTCGTTAAAGATCTTAATATTCATGTTATAAGCCGGACCTTTTTCGGTAATCAGCTTATCCATACCATGAGTATTATAATCGTCGTCAGTAAGTTTAAGAATTGGCTTGCCTAATTTCTGAGACAACCATACAACAGCTTTTTTAGTAATTACATCATCCCACTCAATATCCTGAGCCAACCAAGGCTTATCAAATCTTGTTAATAACGATGCTGCATCTTCATCAACAATAAACTCCACGTTTTGTGAAAGTTGCAGATAAGTTGCCGGAATATCAGAAGACACCTCTCCTTCGACAGCTTTTTTAATAATCGGAGCTTTTTTCTTATTCCAAGCCATTAGAATAATCTCTCTGGCTTTGAATATAGATCCAACCCCCATTGTGATTGCTTTCTTCGGAACGTTTTCCTTTCCTCCAAAATCTCTGGATGCATCTTTACGTGTAAGATCGTCCAGTGTCACCATTCTTGTTCCCGAATTTGGTGCTGCTCCTGGTTCGTTGAAACCAATATGTCCGGTACGACCGATCCCAAGAACCTGGATATCTAAACCTCCGAAAGCGTTGATCTTTTGTTCATATTCTTTACAGAACTCTGCAACTTCTTCTTCTTTAATACTACCATCAGGAATATGAATATTCTCTTTTGGTACATCAACATGATTGAAAAGGTTTTCATTCATGAAAGTTACATAACTCTGGGGTTCGTTTGGCAGCATTGGATAATACTCGTCCAAATTGAAGGTAACAACGTTGTTAAAACTTAGCCCTTCTTCTTTATGAAGTCTTACCAATTCCTGATAAACTTTTATTGGTGTAACACCTGTCGCTAAGCCTAGCACTGCTTTCTCGCCTTTAACTTGTTTATCTTTAATTAACTGTGCTATTCTGCTCGCAACAGTTTTTGTTGCTTCTGTTTCTGAAGAATAGACCGTTACTGGAATTTTTTCAAATCTGGTCTCTTCTAATAGATTTAATCTTTGCATGTTTATTTTGTTTTTTCAAAAATACTGAATGTAAACTTGAAATCCAATCAAAAAGGGGCTGGTATATAGCCAAACCCCCATCTGAATAAAAAAAGAAATTAAAATTAATATTATGTTAAAATGAAAAAGTAACTCCGGTACTCACTCCTATTATATAAGGTTTCGTATCATTTACTTTATTCATTGGTTTTATCATGTATTTAAATGTTGGTTCTACATTCAGTTTCATTTTTTTAGAAACTTCATAGTCAATTTTAATCCCGGCATTCGCACTGAAACTCAAATCATTCAGGTTAGTTGCTGTTCCTAGATCCTGTTTTACAGAAGATCCTGGCGTAACTGCTGAAATGCTATTATGGGTTAGTACATATGAGCTTGCTCCAAGTGTTGCATTAAAGCCTAATTTATTAAGTTGGGCAAAATTGATCTCTGCTTCCAAAGGAATCTCTACATATCGGATTTTCTGAGCAATATCTCCCTGTAAATAGCTTTTTGCAAAAGCTCCGTCTGCCTGTAAGTTGGACACAGGTTCGATGCTCCCTACTCTGAGATCTCCGGAATAAGAAATATTATGAGCAGGAGGAATAGGTGCAAGCTGATACAACATTGCTCCTCCTCTTCCACCGGAAACACTTACGGAAATAGGAACATTCTTTGTTCTTTGTTCTATATCCATCATTCCGGCTCCTGTTCTGATCTTTATTTTGTCATTTATTGCGTAGCTTACTCGTGCTCCATAGGACATGTTTACAGAGTTCTGAATGTCCAGGTTATTGAAATCATTGGACAGTAAAGATTTGCCTCCGAAAGAATTTACCTGTGTAGGTGCAAAAAACGCAGAGATAGAAAATTTATCTCCACTACTTTGAGAGCCTTTATTTGATTGCTGTAATATTTTGTTTCTTCCCGTAAGAAGATCAGACGCATTATTTTTATCTGGAAAAATCTGCTCGTATTTATTCTCTGTTTTATTTCCGTTCTTATCCTGTTGTACTATTGTTGTCTTTTCATTTCCTTCCTTATTCGTAGCAGTTTCATTTTTATACTGAGAAATAAGCTCTTTATTTGTCTCTGAGATATCAGAAGCTTTATCTTTTGGTATAAAAACATTTTTAGTCCAGGCTATAACATTATCCTTCATACCGGAAATATAATCTACTCCACTACTTTCCTGTATTATTTCATTCGTACTATCTTTCTCTGTTTCAACAGTATTAGATTTCTGAGGTTGAGTTTGTTTAACAAGTCTTGTCTCCTGTTTCTTTTCTGAAGAATCTTCATTCGATTTAAAAATAAAAACACCAATTAGAAACATTGCAGCAATTCCGGAAACAGGAAGCCATATATAGGCCGCAGATTTTCGTCGTTTCTCTCCATTCAGTGCAGACTGAATAAAATCCCATGCTTCAGCCGGCGGATTCTGCGGCTGGCTAAGCTGGTCTTTAAATATTTTGTCTATATTTTTCATTCTGCTCTGCGTTTTATTTTCATCAATTCTTTTCTAAGAATCTCTCTTGCTCTGGATAGATTGGACTTGGATGTTCCGGGGGATATTTTTAAGCTTTCTGCAATTTCGTTATGTGTATATTCTTCAAAAACATAAAGGTTAAAAACCTGCCTATACTGTGTTGGCAGGTTTTGAACATATTTTATAAGATCCTGATAATTAACGTTCTGGAAATCATTTGGATCATTATCTTCTTCATCTATAAGAGGCATATTTTCCTCTATTTCAGTTAACCAGATTTCTTTCTGCCTGTGTTTTTCAAGATTTAGGTTAACCATCACACGTTTTATCCAGCCTTCAAAGGAGCCAGAAAAGCTATACTGTGTGATTTTTTTAAAAATAAGGATAAAGCCTTCCTGAAACACATCCTGCGCATTTTCATAATTGCCGGAATACCTCAGACATATTGAGAACAAAACATTAGAATACCTCCGATACAAAAGTTCTTGTGCTTTCCTATCGTTTTCTTGGCACCGTTCAATAATCTCAATTAGTTCTTTATCCAAAGAAATTAAGTTATGCTATTTAGCTGGTTCTAATGCTTTAATTTCTACTTTTTCTTCTATAAACTTATCCGTATTATCACTGTTCTTTCCTGCCCAAAATCTGATAGTATAAGTACCTGCTTTTGTAGGTGTAAATGCATATTCTACAGTCTTATCTTCTACCTTATCTGCACATGCATCTCCGGATTTTTGTGAGCCTACTACACCTAAATCAATAACATTATTTTCATTTCTTATTAACTGGAACTGTACAAATGCCTGACAAGTATTTGTAGTTGTATAAGTTATATTTAACTTACTCTGTTCCCCTACAGGTTTGATATCCTTTTGTTCAATTTTGCTTGTAGCTAATAGACCATACATAATGTTGTCTCCTCTGTTATCTCCTAAACAACTGGTAAAAATTACCCCAAAAATCCCTAAAAGGAATGCGAATTTTAAATACTTCATAATATTTGATTTTTCTATTTGTCTCTATATAAGACGCCTATAATAAAAATGGTTGCGTTAATTTTATAAAATTTATATAAATCAATCACAACCAATTGATCTACAGCACAAAAAAACTCTCATAATCAATACAATATCACATTATTCTTTTAATCAATTTATGTACAAAAGAATTCTTTGCAAGATTTTTAATCAATTGATTATTCGTTTTTATTGCTGCAAAAGTATGTAAAAATTAACAGGGCCTGACTTGATTAAGTCAGGCCCTGTTAATCTGTAAACAAATTTATAATCTATATTAATTATCGAACCAGCCAGTCTTTGAAATCTTTCACTCTGTCTCGGCTTACCGTAATTTCAACATCAGGCTGATAGTTCATTTCAACTTTATAAACAGGTGATGTATGAATACTTTTAATATAATTCAGATTAATCATAAACTGTCTGTTTACCCTGAAGAACTGTGTCTCGTCGAGAACATTTTCCAGTTCTTCAAGAGAAAAGTCTGTAGGAAAACTACGCTCCGCTGTCTGAAGATATACTATTTTATTTTCACTATAAAAACAACTAACTTCTGATGTCATTACAATCTTCAGATTATAACCTATTTTCACAAGTATACGTGAAAGAGTTGTTTTTTCCTTTCCCAGCATTGATTTTACTTCATAAGACGGTGTCACTTCTCCGGACGGAATAAAGCTTTTAAACTTATCAATAGCTTTTGTAAGATCCTCTTCATCAATTGGTTTAAGGAGATAATCAATACTATTTAGTTTGAATGCCTTCAATGTATATTGATCAAAAGCAGTTGTATAAATAATAAAACTCTTGGTCGGTATTTTCTCAAAAATGTCAAACGAAAGGCCATCCCCCAGAACAATATCAGAAAAAATCAGCTTAGGATGTTCATTCTCCGAAAGCCATTGTACCCCGTCTTCTACGGAATGTATAACCTTTTGGATTTCAAGTTCCGGAAATGTAGAGAGCATTCGCTCCAGACGTCGTGCTGCTGGTTTTTCGTCTTCAATAATGAGTGTTTTAATCATATTTATTCTGAGATTTATATTTTTCCATTAACTTTCTTATTTTCTTTTT
This sequence comes from Elizabethkingia miricola, assembly GCF_001675285.1. Classification (GTDB taxonomy): domain Bacteria; phylum Bacteroidota; class Bacteroidia; order Flavobacteriales; family Weeksellaceae; genus Elizabethkingia; species Elizabethkingia miricola. Next base: position 539,506 of record NZ_LSGQ01000030.1, on the reverse strand, counting down.
TTCCCAGTCGTCTCCAAAAATTATCCCCGGAAGAAAAATAGATCCTGCATGAATAAGAACTACAATTCCCCATAAAACAGGTACATATATATTTGTCCATCCTATCTGATGATAATTATAAAAATTTTCTGCCAATATGAAAACATTTACTGCCAAATATATCAGAAAATGGATATAAAACCCTCTAATTTCTTTTACTCTTCTTTTGGCTTCAAGAAATTCTATTTCTTCATCCGAAAAGGATTCTGAATCATTATTAAAATAACTTTTCATTTTATTAGAAATTAATTATTCTTTTTCATTAACTCTCTGATTCTGTTTTCTTCCCAACTTTTATTAAAAATCATTCCCGAGAAGATAACCTTTATAAATTTTAATGCAGTAAATATGGTTATAATAATAAACACAATTACAATCCATCGTGGTATATTCACAAAATCAAAAATATCATTGAGCCCTGCAAAGCCCCAGAAAGCACAACACATCAGTATATTTCCATAAAGTCGCGCTTCTCTTCGAACCTGTTTTCTTGCTTCTGAATAGGCTTCTTGTTGATCATTTATTTCCATTGCTGTGTATTTTTTTCTTTGTTCATTAGCTCTTGTATCTTTCTTTCTTCCCAGCTTTTACCAATTCCAAAAGTGGTAAATCCGTGGATTGCTACTCCTAGCCCCCATCCCAACATTGGGAAAACAAACCAGTAAAATCCTGGTGACGTCATTAGATTGATAACAACTAAAAACGGTATCACACAACAGTAAGAAATAAGATTAGAATAGAAATCTTTAATTTCTTTTACTCTACGTGAAGCCTTCTTATAAGCTTCTCTTTCATCGTTTTCATAATTTACTTGCATGGTGTTATTTTTATGAGTTAGTATTGGTATTTTTACACTAAAGAACTCTTCATCGTTTTCAATGAAAACATTTCTTTTTGTTAGAAGATTGTATCGTTGCACGATATTAGAAAGTCCAATTCCTGATTTTTCGTTTGGAAGTTCTCTTTTCTGAAGGTTATTTCTGATAACAAGGTATTCTTCCTGGACAAATATTTCTATGTTTAAAGGCTTGGCAGATGTAGCATGATTATGTTTAATACAATTTTCCAAAAGTAACTGTAATGAAAGTGGTACCACAAAATCTTTAGAATTATCTGCATCTATGTTCAAATGAAATACGATACTATCTTCAAAGCGATATTTTAAAAGCTCTATATAGGTTCTGGCAAAATTTATTTCTTCTTCCAGAGAAACTACTTCTTTATCCTTTTGTTCCAGAACATATCTGTAAATCTTAGACATTGAAGAAGTAAACTTTTGTGCATTATTAGGATTCTCTTCAATTAATGCACTCAGTACATTTAAAGAGTTAAACAAAAAATGTGGGTCTAACTGATTTTTAAGACTTTCAAATTGTGCATTTGCTGAAGAAGCAATAATCTTTTGTTCAGTAACAGCTTTTTTCGCTGCAGACTTCCACGCATTCATAAAACCTCTGGCATGGAAAATAGCTGAAATAAGCAAAGCAAAATTGATAAAAAACCAATTGACAAAATTATAATCCCTTGAGAAAAACTTCTCAGTACTTACATTTTGTATCAGAACGAAGTTAACATAGTTACATAAAAATACAGTAGCAATTGTAACTACAACGGTTAGTGACACTCCGTAAATAAGTCTTTTTTTAGTATCCTCTATCCAGCTCCATTTTTTGTCCAAGAATCCATTAAGATACCCCTGGGACATGGATAAAAGAAGACAGTACATAGAAGAAATAACGAAAGATTTCCATATGTTTTCCCAAGAGATATAGCCCGGCTCAATAACACCAAATATTATTGTGCATACAATCGTAATCCAGGCACATATGATAAAAAATTTTCGGTTCATTTTCTTAATTTCTGTTACAAACATACTCAGGAATTGGTAAATATTTAAAATTTTTATACCTGAGAGGTTAATTTTATATACTGAATGGTAAAGGAGTTATCGGTTTTCTATCAAAAGGATATAAAAAAGCCCGGATTTAAAATCCGGGCTTTATATTTATTTCATCTGAGAAAGGAAATAATCAGCTTCACTTTCTCCCCAGTTTGGGTCTAATGCCGTCTTTGGCTTACTCGTTTTGAAGAGTTCTTTTGCTTTTAGGAACATCTCTTTTGCCTTCTTCTTATCTCCGCCATATTGTTCTGGTGTAAAATAAAGGTCTTCAGCCTGAAGCACATATACCCTCGGATTATTTGGATCTAATTTAATTGCCTCTCCCAATGATTTTTGAGCTTCCTGCCCCTCTGTCATATAGCGGGACATCGGATCTACCATCATTTTAATCCCGTGTGCCATTTTTTTCAAAAGAAAGAGTTCCGCATTATTTGGATTCAAAGCTTCTGCTTTTGCAATATAATTAATTGCTGCATCTCCGGAAGCATCTAATCCGTCTGTTTTTTGATCTCTCATCAGAACGCGCCCTCCTTGTATTGTAGACAAGGCTGCATAATAATAAGGTAACCATTGTGTTTTCTCTTTATCCCCAATTCTGGAGAAATCATTGCTCAATGCTGTAAAATCATCATTGGTTTTGCATTGAACAATTTTGCTCATCTTATCGGTCATTGCTTTTTCATAAGCACTTTGTGCAAAGGCTATAAAACCAGTTAAAAGAAGTGTTGTTGTTAAAAATAGTTTTTTCATAATATTAAAGTTTAGAAATTAAATATTGTTATTATAATGTACTGTTAATCGCATCCTGGGTTCTATCGATTCCAAAACTGATAAATACTCCAATGAAAACAAATGTATTTACCGGTGGTCTGAGTGCTGAACTTTGTCCGTTTGAAGCAAAATTATATCCATATATATTTTTAGTATTCAGAACATTATTCACACTCAATACAAATACCGGAAATGATTTTGCATTTTTCTTTCCAAGATTGGGAAGGTAATTAATGCTTAAATTAAGTGCACTAAAATCTTTTACCGTTCCTTCATTTCGGATAATATTTTGTCCGTTTTGTGAAATAATATCATAATATGGTCTTCCGCTATTGAAGGTATAAGATGCGTTAACCTGTGTTTTAAGACTGGTGAAGAATCTTTTTGCCACAAATGAAAGTGTATGTTTTGATGCAAAATTAGGATTCAGACTGTATGGATAGTTTAAAAAATCTCTCTTACTGTCCAAATAAGAATAAGAAACCCAATAATCCACATTTTTAATCGTTTTTTTATCCCTCCAGAATAATTCAAATCCTTTAGCAAATCCATCTCCATTTACATTAACAGCTGACTGGATATTATTGAAAGAAGTTTGGTTTTGCAGGTCTCCGTAATTATAAGTTTTTGTAAGCCTTCTGTAATCTTTATAAAAAGCCTCAAGACGGAAGCTTCTTTCATTTGCTGTTCTCTGAATCTGAAATATGTAGTGATCAGCTCTCTGAAAGCCTAATGGCGCCGGATAGTTGATATATTTAGATTCTGGATTCTGATAGAAAATACCATAGGCTAATGAGCTGGTCCATTCTTTTGAAATTCTGTAGGCTAGTGCCAATCTTGGAGAAAAATTCCATTGAGAAAGGTAAGAGGAGTTTTCTGCTCTTACTCCTATACGTGCTGAAAACCTCTGATCCAAAGCCAAATCTGTTTCAGCAAAAACTGAAGATATCAGATCCTGATAATGCTTTTTAAACCGAGCTGCATTTTCTGGCTGATAGGTCATATCTTCAATACTATTCTGAAATTCAACTCCACCACGAATAATGGAAGCTTTGTTGATTTTTCTTTCTAAAACAGCCTTTGCATTGAAATATGATCCGTGATTCTCAATTCCAATTCCGTAAACCCTTTGTCCGTTATTCAGAAAATCGAGATTCATGTCATTTTTATTATAGGTAAATGTAGAGCCTAGGTTCAATGTATATCTGCCTAATTTTTCTCTATAAGACAGGTTATGAAAAGTATTGTCTCCTTTCATTTTTACGCCCGTCTCATTATACTTTGATTCCAGACTTTCTTGTTTCAAGGACATATCATTGCTATCATAGCTTCCGTAATATTTAATAAATCCTCCCCTTTTTGTCTTTATTCTAAAGTTTGCATTGGTTGAGAATCCGGTTGGACCGTTGTCAAAATTAGTGTTGAATTTAAAGACTTTGGTCATCAATGCAAGATTGGAATATGCGGCTTGGATACCATATGAATGAGTTCTGGCACTGTCTACTTTCTGAAAAGATCCCGTTGCAAATATTGGAGACAATCCGAAATCTGCAGATGTTCTTTCTGGTAAATCAATGCTTTCTAAAGTTAAAACTGAAGAAAGTGCCTGCCCATAAAGGGCAGAATATCCACCAGAAGAAAAGACATTTCCCTTAAACAATGAAGTATTAAAACGATCCCTTCCAGCTATTCCCGGAACAGAGTTTGTGAAGTAATTATTAATAAGATTACCATCCATAAATATTTTACTTTCCGTTCCTGTCCCTCCTCTTACAAACAAACCTTCACTTTCACCTACTTTCTGAACTCCGGGAAGAAATCCTAAAGCCGATGTAATCTGCGCATCCGCTCCTGCGGTAGTATAAATGTCCAGAGGCTTCAGCAATGCCGATGCTCTGTTTTTATCACTTGCCTCAATAGATCCGGCCGTAATCACAACAGCATTTATTTCGTTAAAAGACGATTTCATTTCTGCATTGACTACAAGATTCTGAGAAGCTATTACAATTTCCTTTACTACATCTGCATAATCGGAACTACTATATGCCAGTGTTTGAGTCCCTTTTTCGGAAGTCTGAAATATGTAATTACCATTAGCATCAGTTGTAGCACCATCATAGGTGTCTTTCAAAGTCACGGAAACATTTTTTAGTCCCTTTCCTTTAGAAGTAACTTTTCCGGAGATTGTCACTTGTGCCTGCATTAGAGAGAACACAAAAATAAAAATCGAAAATAGTAGTCTTAGTAGCATTTTGTTATGATTTATGTTACAAAGAAATATCAGAATTTCGAATCTTTTAAAAAAAGATTACTGAAAGGTTGGTTTTTGATACTAAACGGTAATTCTTGAAAGTTTTGTACCTTTAACATATAATAAAACCTCAAATTCTGAGCTTATGAAAAATTTAAAAATATTATCCTTAGGTATTCTGGGAGCTGTATTTACAGTTTCATGTGCAACTAAGGAAGTGAGTTATGCTATTACCCCTAAAAGCGGAACAGCAACAGGAGGGACAGTAACCTTTAAACAGATGGGAAAAAATGTTGTAATGAATGTGGATGCAAAGGGATTAACACCTGGGGTACATGCTATTCATATTCATGACAAGCCAGATTGCTCAGCTCCGGACGGAACATCTACCGGAGGGCACTGGAATCCCGCAGGAAGTGACCATGGCAAATGGGGTGCAGAGCATTTCCATATGGGAGATATAGGCAACCTTAATGCTGATGATAAGGGTAATGCAAAATTGACTTTTAAAACAAGTAAATGGTGTATTGGCTGTACTGATAACACGAAGAATATCCTGAATCACGGACTAATCATCCATGCAGCTGCTGATGACTTCCATACTCAGCCTACCGGAAATGCAGGCGGAAGAGTCGGATGCGTTGAGATTAAATAATCCAGAAAATAAAAATGATGACCAAATGGTCATCATTTTTATTTTATTCTGAGGTATCGATCTCTTTTTAAAAAATACGCTTCACTAAAAATTTTTAGTGAAGCGTATCCATTTAGATTGATATGAAATTGAATATTATTTTACTACTTCCTGGGTTCCTTTACCCATTTGTACTGTTGATTTTACCTCAATTGGATTGTCAACAGAATTATACAATCTGTTCATGTCCCTTTCTCCTTCCTTCATCATCTCTCCAACTGTTTTTTCGGATCCAGGCATTTTTTGCTTCATCACTTCTGGCGTAAGATACTGTCGCATAGATCCAAAAGGATCTTTTTTGTATTCATTGAAAGTTTTATCAAATTTTTCTCTTGATAACTCGGCTACAGTTGCATTAGGCATAAATGTCTGCTCCATGTACGTTTTCTCATTGTAATCAGAAACCTTTTTATTTGCCTGAAGTACCCACGAGTAGTCTTTGACATCATCTTCAATTTTTACAATAAGACCTGGTAATCCGTAAAATTTGTATGGCCCATCCTGAAAAGGTAAATCTGTACTGAACCATGCTGTCCATTTTCTTCCTCCAAATTCTGTTGTTGCTTTTTGAGCATTATATTCACCTATTTTTGTTTTATCCGGAAGAACTTTCCAGTTAAACTTTAGATCTTCAGAGTATGCGATTGGTGTTAACTTACCCATTGACATTAATACTTCCACATATTGAATTTTCATAGATGGGTAAGATTTATTTACTCTATATGAAATTTTTGCTTTTTTCATATTTTTACTAAAATCCGGATTGAAAGCTCCTGCTCTTTTCATTTTTTCCACAGCATCTTTCATGATGGAATCCTGTGATACATTAGTATAGTCCTGATATATGGATTTCGATTTAGAAATATCTAAAACCATTAATTCTTTCTCTAGCTTAGTGGAATCCTTTTTCGGCTTATATGTCATTTCATAAATAAAACGGTTAGCCGTTTCCTGAGCCATAACCATTACTCCGAATGTTAATACAAAAAGGAGAGTCAGTTTTTTCATTGTAGTATTGTTTATACAATTAGTATACACAAGTATTTTTTTGTTACAGAGAAATACAATTTTTACTATGTATATCCCGTTATTACTACCATTAAGGTCTAATGTACAATTAGAACATTTACAACCTAAAAACCTGATAATCAACGATGGCATTTGTTTTGAAATAGATTATCATATATAAAATCAGAAAAATGAAAACTATAAAATATTTAACAGCATTTGTACTTGTAACTCTACTATTGGGATCATGTGATGTCCGATATAATAATGGGAATAACGGAATGCCTCCCGGGCAGGCTAAAAAAATATATGGCGGTTCTGCAAAAGATTATGCTCCTGGGCAAAGAAAAAAACAACGTAACAATACCACAATAATTGTTAACCCTTAGTAAAAATGAAAACTATAAAATATATACTTGCCGGTGCATTCACAATAACGTTCCTAGTATCATGTGATACTTATTATGATGGTTATGCATACAGAAGAAACCCCAATCGTTATAATGACTCTTATTATTATAATGGTCGAGAGTATAGAAAACTGCCTCCAGGACAAGCTAAGAAAATGTATGGAGGATCGGCTAAAGATTACGCTCCTGGACAGAGAAAAAAATATTATCGCTATGATGATTAATTTTTCTTTATAAATCAGCATTAAGCATTATTTTTGCCGCGTGAAGGCAAAATTTATCAACTTTTTTAAGACCATATTTCCGGTAAGCTCAACAGAATTGTTTGTTTTACTGTTTTTTATGAGTATTTACAGTGCATTTGGATGGTTTATAGCGGATCAGTTCCGTCTAGTCTATGATGACCGTGTCCCATGGGATGCTTATTTCAGTTTTGACAATTATTCAATTGTAACAACAGGCGGCGGTTGGGAGCGCCATCCTTTTTCTAATTATTTTTTCGATTTTATCCGTGAGGCGGCATTATGGTTTTCCGGTGGAAAAACTGATGCTACATTTCGTATTGTTCTTTCATTATTTAGTGCTACAGCAATTTCATTTACAATGCTGCAGTTCTATAAATACTTCCGGAATATTATTAAGCTCCCACTTTTGGTAAATTTATTTTTATTACTGTTTTTCAGTTTATTTACCACACCTATACTATTATCTTTTACTCCGGAAACATATACCTTTTCATTCTTTTTTTTGGTATTCTTTAATTATTTCGCTGCTTTAAAGCTTTCCCAAGAAAAGAAAATCGGGCTTCTTCCGTTAACTGGTTTTGGTATTCTGATTGGCGGACTTACTATTACAAATATTGTAAAGGTTTACATTCCTGTTCTTTTCGAAAAGAATCTATTCAGAAAATGGAAAAATATTGGATGGGCAATCTTAAAAGCTATTATTTCTGCTGGTATATTTATCTTCTTATATTTATGGAGATTAGATTTCAAGATTCAGTTAATTATTGATCAGACATCTTCTCAATATGAAAGGTTTTCAAAGCCTAAAGTAACACCTTTATGGGATATGATGACTTCATGGTTCTGGGGAGGAAGCATGCTTTTTCCAAGCTTTATTGTCAGAGATTATGAGAGCAAAGCAGGATTTCAGTATAAAGGTTTATTTATGGATGTTTACTCTTCATGGGTCTCATATCTTTTTATAGCCATTATTACCCTGCTTATTATATGGGCATTTATTGCTAATTATAAGAATAAATTGGTTCAGGTACTTGGATTATCGCTTTTGTGTGATGTTATTATACACTGTGTATTAAAGTTTGGACTTCATACATCTTATATTTACGGAGGTCATTTTATATTTGTAGTTCCGATGTTATTGGGGTGGCTTTTTTACAGCCAAAAAGAGAACCCAAAAACTATTTCGGCACTTTGGGTCGTTTTGATTATTTTATTTGCTTATTTAGGCTTTAACAACATCTACAGGCTGACGGAGTTTATAACTTTCGCAAATCAATATTATCGATAATAAAAAAGCAACTGTAACCAGTTGCTTTTTTATTTATCATTTTCAGAATTTCAAATCCTTATTTTGTTTTAGAGCGTTCTTTTTCTATTTCAGCATCTATATAAGGATATTTCATCTGCATATCTTTCATTAAAGTCGGATCCAAACGTAACGCTTGATCTAAAGCGGCTCTGGCTTCTGTGTCTCTTTTCAGATTAAAATAGCAGTTACTTAGCTGATAGTACAGCTCTGCTCTCTGGTGCCTTTTCAGCGCTGTTAAGAGCTTTTCTTCAGCCTTATCATAGTCACCCACCAACATTAATACTTCTGTATAGGCATACCAGTTATAAAATCTTCCGGGTTCTGTTTCGGCCATTTTTTTCAAGCAAATAAGAGCTTCTTCCAGTTTTCCTAAGCTGATATACAAAAATGCAAGCTTCTTTTGTATATCCAGATTATTCTCACTAAGTCTGGATGCTTCCAGTGCAAAATGTGCAGCTTCATTCAGATTACCTAGTTCTTCATAAATATCCGAAATGGCAATCATTGCCGGATGAAACTGAGGATCCTCGTGTAAGCTTTTTTGTAAAGCATTCAGTGCAGGGATCAACTGCTCCATTTTCTGGTAACATTGTCCTATCTTATAAAAAGAATAAGATTTGGTAAACTCGTATTCCTGTGAATCGATATATGTTTCTATAGCCTTCTCCCATTCATTTAGAGCTTCATAACAAGCTGCTTTGTTGGTATAAACGGCCATAGAGTTAGGATTGATCGCCAACAGGTAATCAAATCCTTTAATCGCTTCCTGATAGTTCTTTTTATTGAAATGGAAAATTCCATACTCGTACCATGCAGTTTCAGAGAATGGATAATTGTCCAGATAATCATTAATAAAAGTCAGGGCTTCTTCATTCCGATTCATTTCGGTATAACAAAGCATGATGCTTTCCAGAGCATATTCATCATTTGGCTCGAAATTTAGTGCGAGCTTATAATGTTTTAATGCAGAGAAAGGATCATCAAGATTCTTATATTCGTCCGCAATGAAGTTGTGAATGAAATCTTCATCTTCTTCTTTTTCCAGAGCTTTTTCACACAGATCAATCGCCTTTCTCGGATTCCCCATGTTGGAATAATATTTGGCACAACAGATCATAAAATCAAGATTATCGTCTGCTATACCGGCTAATTCCTTCATTAGAATTTTCGCATTTGCATTATCTTCTTTTTCAAGAAGAAATTCCAATCTGCGAACTTTTATATTAACTGAATCCGGATAAAGTTTCTGTGCATACTTAATAGCTGTTTCGGCATACTGATAGTCGCCGATTTCCAGATAATAAGAAATAATGTCCTCGTATTCTTCAGTATCGAAAAACACCTCTTCATTATTCTCTAGCATATCCTCGAAGCGTTTTACAGCTTCATTTTCAAAAAATTCTTCCAAATGTATTTTTGATTATATCATGAATTTCGGAAAAATTTCCAAAATCACCAACTAAATTAAGCTTTTTATTTTAGCAATCATATCATCAGCCAACCTGTCTGCTTCTTCCTGAGAAGATGCTTCAGTATAGATTCTGATAATAGGTTCTGTGTTTGACTTACGAAGGTGAACCCAATTCGTTGGAAAGTCTATTTTAACACCATCTACAGTAGATATATCTTCTTTTTTGAATTCTTTTTTTACTTTCTCAAGAAGTTTGTCTACATCGATTTCCGGAGTTAATTCAATTTTCTTTTTTCCCATATAGTAATCCGGATATGTTGCTCTAAGTTCAGCAACTGATTTATCCTGTTGTGCTAAGTGAGTTAAGAATAATGCTACACCAACTAAAGAGTCTCTACCATAATGCAATTCAGGGAATATAATTCCACCGTTACCTTCTCCTCCGATTACAGCTTCTTTTTCTTTCATCAGATTCACTACATTCACTTCTCCTACTGCAGATGCAAAGTATTCTGAATCCAGTGATTTTGCAACATCTCTCAATGCTCTGCTCGATGAAAGGTTAGAAATTGCTACTCCTTTTTTGTTTCTAAGGATGTAATCTGCAACCGCAACCAATGTATATTCTTCACCAAAAAGCTCGCCATTCTCATCTACAAGTGCCAATCTGTCAACATCAGGGTCTACAACGATTCCCAGGTCAGCTTTTTCTTTTACAACAAGCTCACAGATTTCTGAAAGATGTTCTTTTAATGGTTCAGGGTTGTGGGGGAATTGTCCGTTTGGTTCACAATATAGTTTTACTACATCACATCCCATTCTTTCTAATAGCTTTGGAATTGCAATTCCTCCTGTAGAGTTTACTGCATCTACTACTATCTTATATCTTTTTTCTTTTACAATACCCGGAATAACTTCAGGAAGCTCCAACACTTTGTCTATGTGGATTTGTATTCCTTCATTGTTTTCTGAGTAATTTCCTAGGTGATCTACGTCTATATATTCAAAAGCTTCTTTCTCTGCAATGTCCAGAACATCTGCTCCATCCTGAGCATTGATGAACTCTCCTTTTTCATTCAAAAGCTTCAGAGCATTCCATTCTTTAGGATTATGGCTTGCTGTAAAGATAATTCCACCGTCTGCATTAAGCTCCGGTACCATAACTTCAACTGTAGGAGTTGTACTAAGGCCTAAATCTATTACATTAATCCCTAAGGACTGTAGTGTAGAAGATGCAAGATTAGAAACAATCTTACCGGATATCCTTGCGTCTCGCCCAACAACTAAAGTAATGTCCTTTTTGTTGTTCTTCTGCTGAAGCCATGCTCCGAATGCAGATGCGAATTTCACGATATCCAGAGGAGTTAAATTGTCTCCTGTTTTACCTCCTATTGTCCCTCTAATTCCAGAAATACTCTTAATTAATGACATAAATTTGTTTGCTAAATTTTATGCAAAAATACGGAATAAATAAGAAAAAATTATTCAACTACAGACATGATTTATGAACATCCGCAGTTTTTGTCGCAACCACCGCTTTTTTTCTTACTAAAGTTTTTTGAAAAAATTTTCCAAACCCTAAAACAGGCAAAAAGCAGAAGTGCTCCGATTACGATATACTGAATAACAAGTGTATTCATTTTAATTATTTTAGTATCTGAAATACAAATAACGATGCAAAATACGCCAGACCAGACATTCCTATCAGCTGAATAAATGTCCATTTTTTGCTTCCTGTCTCTTTATAAACAATAGCAATAGTACTGATACACTGCATAGCAAATGCATAGAAAACAAGAATAGATACTCCGGTAGCCAATGTAAATAATGGAGTACCGTCTGCTTTCTTATCAGCTTTCATTTTATCAATCAATCTTCCGTCTTCTGCTCCATCCCCAAGAGAATATAATGTAGACATTGTTCCTACGAAAACTTCTCTGGCAGCAAATGAAGTAAGAATCCCTACACCCATTTTCCAGTCATAGCCAAGAGGACTGATAGCAGGCTCTATACTCTTTCCCATAAGTGCTAAATAAGAATCGTTCAGCTCTACATTAGACTTATGTGATGTTATATCAAATTTATCGTGCGGTCCGAAATAACTAAGGAACCATATAATAATACTAACGGCAAAAATTACTTTTCCAGCTCCAGTAATGAATCCCCAAGCTTTCAGCAAAGCCATTTTAAAGTTATATCCCCATAAAGGCATTTTGTAAGTTGGCAAATCCAGAATCAGAAAGCTTTTGTTTGTATTTTTAATCCCCTTTTTCAGAAAGAAAGAGAATACCAGTGCGGTAACAAATCCCAGCATATACATTGCCAGCAATGCTAAAGCTCTGTAACCGATCCCTAAAATATATTCATCCGGAATTACCAGTGTTATAATAATACTATAAATCGGAAGCCTTGCAGAACATGTCATAAAAGGCGTTACAAGGATCGTAATAAGTCTTTCTTTAGTATTTTCAATATTTCTGGCAGACATAATTGCCGGAATTGCACAGGCAGTACCTGAGACAAGCGGAATAATACTTTTACCATTCAGTCCAAACGGACGCAGTAATCTATCCATTAGGAAGATGACTCTGGCCATATAACCACTATCTTCCATAATGTACAGGAAGTACATCAATATTCCAATTTGCGGTGCAAAAACAACAATACCACCAATACCAGGCAGAACTCCTTCTGCAATCAGACTGTTTAGAGGGCCCTCTGGCAAATAAGTTGCGGCAAGCGTGGAAAACCATGTAAATAAATCCTCAATCCATCCTTTTGGATATTCTGCCAGAAAGAATACACTCTGAAAAATAATCAAAAGAACAACCAGGAAAAGAACATATCCCCAAAATTTGTGCACCATTAAGCGGTCTAATTTCTCGGTAAGCAAGTCCTTCAGCATTGTTCTTTTGGATCTTACCCTTTCAATAATCTGATCAATATTATCGTAACGACGCAATGTTTCCTGCGTTTGTAAACGCTTTGGAACAACTCCTTTTACTTCTGTGTTGGTATCATTCTGAAAAACATGATGCTGTCCGCTTATATACTTTCTGGTAGAAGAAAGCTGAAACCAGGCTTTATAAAGGTTCATATCGCCTGTTTTTTGTGCTATTTCCTCAACTTTACTCTTGTGCTCTGCCGGAATTTGGAAAAGCGGTTCTTCTGCAACAGTAAACTTATTGAGATGTATACTTTCTTTTACGGCTTCTATCCCACTATTCTTCTTAGCATTGGTAAGGTTTACAGTTACTCCGATTTCTTCAGATAATTTCTGCACGTCCAAAGAATAGCCTCTTTTTTCAGCTTCATCAATCTGGTTTGCGACCATTATAACCGGTATACCCAAGTCTCTGATTTGTTCGAATAACAATAAACTCCGTTTGAAATTCAGAGCATCGGCAATATACAGTATGCCATCATAATTGTTCCTTTCCTTTATCAGGTATTCTACACAGATTACTTCATCTTCAGAGGTAGGATAGACACTATAGGTCCCGGGAAGGTCAATTACTTCAACCTTGTTTTCTTTATAAATATAATCTCCTTTCAAGCTGGAGACTGTTACCCCTGAATAGTTCCCTGTTTTCTGGTTACGATTACATAACTGATTAAAAATAGTAGACTTTCCTACATTTGGATTTCCAACCAATAAAATCTTGGTGGATTTTTTTTTATTTTCCATCTGCTAATTCTTCCACAATAATATATCTAGCTTCTTCTTCCCGCAATGCTACTTTAGAGCGCTCTTCTCCATATTCTACATACAAAGGACCACCAAATGGGGCCTGATATAATATCCTGAAAGGTGTATTAGGCAAAAGTCCCATTTCAATAATTTTACCGGGCATTTCCATATTGTTATTGTCATAATCGACAATAATTCCTGTCCGGTCCATCGGAAAGCAGCAAAGCTTATTAGAGTCTAAATTCTTCAAGGCTAGTATTTAAAAATACAAATATACCTTATTTTAATTAAATCTAAATTGAAATTGGAATGATAAATACCAGCTATTGCGTTTTTTACACCTGAAATCTTACTGATTATATCCCTGCTTCAGAAGATCTGGAGTATATAGTGTTCGGATTGGAAAAGGAATATCTATGTTATTCTCTTTGAACTTATTAAGAATTGAAAGTCTTAAATCACTCTTAATAGCTTCAGCTTTGAACAAATATCTTGAATTAAAAAACAAACTAAAGTCCAATGAGGAATCACCAAAGTTAGACAAACGGGCTACTGCCGGTCTGTCCTGAAAAACTTCAGGATGTTCTTTAGCTGCATCCAACATTAGTTTCATCACCAGATTAACATCGGAATCATATCCTACACCTATAACGATCCCAAAATTGGCAACATCATCATCATAAGACATATTTACAATCTTATTCTTTGTCAGAATAGAGTTCGGAATAATCATACTTTTATTATCTCTCGTAAGGATAGTGGATGTACGGATATTAATCTGCTGAACTTTTCCTACAATATTTTCTATCTCTACAACATCATCAACTTTTATACTTCTATCCAAAAGGATAATAACACCAGAAATAAAGTCCAGAAACAGGTTTTGTAAACCAAGACCAATACCCACCAGTATAACGCTACCTCCAAGTAAAAGCGGAGAAACATCTACACCTAATGTTCTGAATGCAAGGATAGCAGTAAAAACAATAATAATATATTTTAAAATCTGGGCAAAAGCGAATTTTTTACCGACATCAATTTTTTCGGATTTATAAATAAGTGATTTAAATACACGTACAATTCCTAAACCTACTAAAACAATGACAGCTGATGAGATCAGCTGATACACGGTTAATGAATATTGTCCTAATGCAAAAATGTGGTACTCTAAGATTTCTTTTAATGTTAACTCCATTTGTTTTTATTTGTGTTTTTATAAGAAAGGCTGTCTTTTAAACGGACAGCCTTTGATTTTATTATTTGATTTCAGATATGACATTCATCGCCTCCTGAAGATATAAATCTCGTTTAAGATTTTTAATCCAGTTTTTACTTTTTACAGAGAAAGCCTCATCTTTTTTCATACGCTCTACTTCACTCTGATACTGAGTAAACTGCAGTCCATTATCGTACTTAGTCAAAGATTCAAACTTCTTCAATTCTTCTTTTCTCTTTTTCATTAATTCAAAGAATTTAGTCTGATTAAGCGTAACTGTTTCTTCTTTACCAAGTGCCTGGCGCCATTTTGCTGATTCTACTAATAGCTGATATGGTTTATTTGCCTTAATTCTTTCTGTACTTCTCTTCACGATACCAGCCATATCAATTGTATTCAGAGGCTTATAGTCTGAAGATTTTATCTGATCCCATGGTAATGCATGCTCATCATACTTTTCTCCGATTTCATCGTAAGTAAAGTAATCATCCATTACAACATCAGATTTTACGCCTTCCAGCTGAGTAGAATTTCCGCTGATTCGGTAAAACTTCTGGATAGTCAGTTTAAGATCTCCATAATCATCATTAGTATTCAGGAATCTGTTAAGAGAAACAAATGTCTGTACAGTTCCTTTTCCAAATGAATGTGGAGCCCCTAAGATTACTCCTCTTCCATAATCCTGGATTGCACCGGTTAAAATTTCGGAAGCCGAAGCAGAAAGTTCATTTTGCATCAGTACTAATGGCCCTGTCCATACAGGCGCATTGTTTTTATTTTTCAGAACCTGAATTTTCCCGTCCTGGCTTCTTACCTGTACTACTGGTCCGCTATTCATGAATAGACCCATAATATCCACAACCTCGGTTAAAGATCCACCGCCGTTGTTTCTAAGATCCAGAATAATACCCTCTACATTCTGAGCTTTTAGCTTTGTAATCTCATTCTTAACGTCTGTAGAAGCATTTCTTCCTTTAGAGTCGTTAAAATCAGCGTTGAAACTTGGCAGGTATATAAACCCGTATTTCTTACCGTTCGGAGAGTTTACAACGATACTTTTAGCAAAGGTATCTTCCATTTCTACTTCTTCACGGATTAGCTTAACTTCTTTTACAGAACCATCTTTCTTTCTAAGCGTTAGTGTTACTTCAGACCCCTTAGCTCCGCGAATTAAACGCACAGCTTCATCTACAAGCATTCCCACTACATTTACAGCTTCTTTCTTAGGATCAGATTTTACTTTCAGGACTTCATCCCCTTCGCTTACCTGTTTAGATTTCCATGCAGGAGCTCCGATTACCAATGGTCCAATAAATAATCGCCCTTTCTTTTCCGAAATCTGCGCTCCAATTCCAATGATCTTACCACTAAAGTTAGCATCAAAGTCTTCTTTATCTTTTGGTGAGAAATAGTTAGTATGCGGATCAAATACTTCCGTATAAGAATTCATATAAGAAGCAGAGAACCAGTCCATTTTCTTTCTTTTTTTGATTCTGTTAAACATACTGGAAACAAGATCTTTGATTTCACCAGTTGCTTTTACTTTCTTTTGTTCCAGAGTCAGTGGCTCATACTTTATGGTATCTTTTTGCTTTTTAGCAATTGCCGAATCCTTTTTCTTTTTTTGCGATTCCTCTTTCTCATTTAGAGTCTGCATCTCCTGAAGAATATTATATTTAATAAACTTCTTCCATTCTGCATACATTTCTTTCTGGTTTGTCGGATTCTTTTTAAGCTTCGGCTCCATGATAATATCTTCATCCTCATCCAGGTTAATAGGTTTTGCAAAGATATCCTGTGACATCTTTTCTATATCTGCAAGCCTCTGAAGGTATCTGTCATTAGTAAGTTTAAAGAAAGTGATATCCCCTGCTTTAAGGTAATCATCCAACTTTGTTTTATATTTTGCAAACTCATCCATATCAGACTGCAAAAAGTATTTTTTGCTTGGATCTAACTTTTCAAAATATTCTTTATAAACATCCTGAGAGTAAGCATCGTTGATTGGTTTCGCATTATAACTAAGATACGACAGTGTATTGCTTACACTGACCATAATGGTCTGCATCTTTTCATCGTCATTTTGCGGGGAATTAAAACAAAAAATAAGTGTCCCTAATGAGGACAACAGCAGTAGTTTATTAAAACCAAAGAATTTTTTAAACATCTTTTACGAAATTTCGAAGATCAAATTTAATATCTTATTTATAAAAATAGGTCTTATTTTCTTTAATTTTGTTACAATAATTTGAAATAAATGAAAAAACCATTGATTCTGGTTACTAATGATGACGGAATAACTGCTCCGGGAATTCGTAATCTTGTAAGCTTTATGAATGAAATCGGAGATGTTGTTGTAGTTGCTCCGGATTCTCCACAAAGCGGAAAAGGACATGCTATTACAATCAATTCTACATTAACCTATGAAGAAATTAGCATGGAGGGACCGCAAAAAGATTATTCATTAAGCGGAACTCCTGTAGATTGTGTGAAATTTGCACTGGATAAAATACTTACCCGAAAACCTGATCTTGTTGTATCGGGAATTAATCACGGGGCAAACTCTTCTATCAATGTAATCTACTCCGGGACAATGTCCGCAGCTGTTGAAGCGGGAGTTGAAGGTTTGCAGGCCATTGGCTTTTCTTTATTAGATTTCAGCTGGGATGCTGATTTTTCTCAGGCAAAAACTTTTATACAAAGTATTGTAAAAAAAGTTTTAGAAAATCCTATCCCAAAAGGAATTGTGTTGAATGTAAACATCCCGAAACTACCTGCTGAAGAAATAAAAGGAATAAAAGTTTGCAAACAGGCGAATGCAAAATGGGAAGAAAATTTTGATGAAAGAGTAAACCCACACGGTAAAAAATATTACTGGCTATCTGGTTATTTCAATAATATGGACAAATCTGAAGATGCTGATGAAACAGCTCTTTCTGATGGTTACATCTCTGTTGTTCCAGTTAAATTTGACCTCAC
This sequence comes from Elizabethkingia miricola, assembly GCF_001675285.1. Taxonomy (GTDB): domain Bacteria; phylum Bacteroidota; class Bacteroidia; order Flavobacteriales; family Weeksellaceae; genus Elizabethkingia; species Elizabethkingia miricola. Next base: position 521,582 of record NZ_LSGQ01000030.1, on the reverse strand, counting down.
TGCCTACGAATATCTAAAAGATTTACAGAATGTTTTAACATTCTAAACATAAATAAAAAGCCACCTGATAGGTGGCTTTTTATTAGAATAATACTCTTGTATCTTTCCTAAGTTCTTCTAAATATTCTTGTTTCTGATCTCTATAAAAGAGGTTCATTGTTTCAAAAGGTATTAGCTTCAAATCTTTGTTTACAATGTGAACACAGGATTTTTTCACTGCACGTACATCAAAATCATGAGCATCCATGAAGTTCATTATAATGATGCGGAAAAGATTTTCATATTCCATTTCCGGAGCACACACTTCAGGTAAACAACATAATAACTGATTCACTTTAGGCTGCACCTTATCTACTGATATTCCTGTACTGAAAATATCAATCAGCTGCATTTTCAGCCCTTCATCCTGTTCATACACAATCGTATTTTTAGATTCATTATTCAATAAATCGGCAGGGTTAATATAACGGGTTAAAGGGATTATTTCTCCCTGAAGTTTCAAAATATATCCCATTGCCAGGGCATCGGGATTACAAGGCACAGGAATTATATCATCGGAATTTAGTACCGGAAACTGATTAAGTATTTCCTGACGAACTTCTGTCAGTGTTATTTTCTCATGTGCAGAATCATCCCTGTTTCTACCTGCAATTTCTACTGGCTGAAAAGTAATTCCACGTACACATTTCTGTTTAAGTGCAAAATCAATAATCTTACCTATTTCATCTACATTTTTTCCTTGCTGTAATACCACAACCAATGTCGTAGACAAATTCAGCTCATTTAGCTTTTCCAAGGCCTTCATGCGGACATCTGTAAGATCTTTTCCACGAAAATCTTGTAATACTTCCGGCTTAAACGAATCAAACTGTAAATAAACTTCAAATTCAGGTGCATACGTAGCCAATTTTTCAGCAAACCCGGGATCATTGGCAATCCTTACACCATTTGTATTCAGCATAAGGTGTTTTATAGGTTTAGACTTTGCAATATCCATTATTTTGAAAAATTCGGGATGAATTGTCGGCTCTCCCCCGCTAATCTGAACAACATCCGGTTCACCTTCATTCTTTACAATTATATCGAACATTGCTTCTATTTCCTCTAGTGACCGATGGCTGCCATAATGTGGAGAAGACATCGCATAGCAGGTGGGACAGGTAAGATTACAGCGATCCGTAACTTCCACAATGGAAAGACAACTGTGTTGTTCGTGATCTACACACAACCCACAATCGTACGGGCATCCATATGCTACATCTGTACCAAAATGCAGTGGCATTTCTGATGCTTTATTATAGTTTCTGATGTTTTTATAATAATGGACATCCGTAGCAATCTTAGTTTTAAAAAAGCCATGATCCGGACATCTTTTAGTCATAAAAACTTCATCATTTTCAATGATTATTTTCGCTCCGACTCTTTTCAAACAGTCCGGGCAAAGACTTGTCGTATAATCATAATAAGTATAATTTCTAACTGGCATATTCCGTTATTTTTACATCCCCCCACAAATAACTCCACTAATTAAACCGCAAATCAGCATCACGATTAATACAGTAAGCCAGAAGTTACTCTTCGAGTATTTTTTATCTCCACCTGATTCATAGATCAGTTTTATAATAGCAGCTACAACTAATCCAAAAACGAAAGCTACCACTACAATCATACTAATGATCATGACAACTATTCCGCCCAAGCCGCCTACTTCTAAAATGGTTAAAGAATGGTTCATATTAAATTATTGGTGCTAAATATTTAGATTTCAAAGTGATATTAATTTTATAAATGTAATAAATAATCACTAACAAACAAGTGAGTTGAATAGCCCCCAAATTTCCTACAATTTCGATTCTCGGCTTTAGAAAGTCAAGAAAAAAACGAAACGTAAAATAAGACAACATAAATATCTGAAAAATAAATCCTGAAGGAAAATGTTTCTTCTGAATAACTTTTAGAGTCCCCCAAAGCAATACGAGAAAAGCAATCTCATACAATGCCACAGGATGACGCAGATACTGATCTCCCAAGTGCATTCCGAAGATTGAATCTGTAGGCAATCCATAGGTTTCTTCATAAATTCCGGTAAAAAAACAACCGATTCTGCCAATAATTATTGCCAGCATCAAAGGAAATGTAATCAGATCTCCTGTGCTTTCTTTATGTCCGACTATTTTTTTAGCAAGTTCTACTCCTATTAACCCAAATGCTAAACCTCCAACAATCGTATTATTGGACCAAAATCTTTTAAATGAAAAACCTGTTGAAAATAATGTATATGGATTTTCCAGATTTCCAATAATTTTTGAACCTAAAAGGGCACCAGCTGTTGCTCCGGCAATAATAGCCAGGGAGATTGTAAGAGGAAGTTTTTCCGGAGATTTTCTCTTCAGAAAGAAATAATAACGCATCCCCAGAAAAATCCCTAATGATTCTAATACTGGATGCAAGAGTATATCTTTACCAAAAAAATGTAGTGTTACCGGAAAATCAATCATATTTAAAATCTGGTTGCTATAACTTCACGAAGAATTTTTGAAGCTTTATTAATTTCCTGTGTCCAGTCTTCAACGGCATCATCATTAGCTCCATCGGAAATATATTTCAGGCAAAGAAAAGGAATTTGTTCTCTTCTAGCTATTAAAGCCAGAGCATAGGCCTCCATATCCAGCACATTATACAAATCGGTATTATATTCTGTCTCAAAGCTGTCTCCGGTACCGCATATCCCTTTCGGCAGATCATCTACGTCCATTCCGTAATCCAGAACCACATCATCGTCTGAAAAAGGTGTTTTAAACTTCTCTATGCCCAAAGGCGATACATCCATATCTCTTTGAACAAATTGCGTACAGCAAACCACATCTCCTCTTCTGAAAGCTGTACTTCCTGCTGTTCCTAAGTTGATAATAATACCAGGTTTATTTACTGACAGGTATTTCATTAAAAAATAACCAGCATTTACTTTACCTATTCCGGTAAATACCCGTTGTAAATCCTTAAATTCATTTCCTGCCTCTTTCTCCATTGCAAAGACAAAAACAGGATTATTATACGTTTTTCCGCTGATGGTTATTTTCATATATCAAATAAAAAAAGGCTTTTTTCAAAGCCTTTATATACTAAGTTAACATTCCGCCATCTACGTTCATAACCTGGCCTGTAATATAGGAAGACATATCACTTCCTAAGAATACGCATGCATTGGCTACATCTTCCGGCTGCCCACCTCTTTTTAGTGGAATTCCGTCTCTCCAACCTTGTACTGTTTTCTCATCCAGAACGGCTGTCATTTCAGTTTCAATGAATCCTGGTGCAACTACGTTACAACGGATATTTCTGGAACCAAGTTCTAATGCAATAGATTTAGAGAAACCAATAACTCCTGCCTTAGAAGCCGCATAGTTAGCCTGTCCTGCATTTCCTTTAACACCTACTACAGAAGACATATTGATAATAGATCCGCTTTTAGCCTTCATCATTGGCTTAATAACAGCCTTTGTAAGGTTAAATACTGAATCTAAGTTTACTTTGATAATTGTATCCCAATCTTCTTTAGACATACGAAGCATAAGGTTATCTCTTGTAATTCCTGCGTTATTAATCAGGATATCTATCTGTCCGAATTCCGCCATTACATCATCTACCAACTTCTGTGCTGCATCATAATCAGAAGCATCCGACTGATATCCTTTTATCTGGGTAACAGAACTTAGTGCTGCTTCTAATTCTTTCGCTTTATCTACAGATCCTGCATAGGTAAAAGCAACTTTTGCTCCCTGCTGAGCAAAAACTTCTGCTATACCTCTCCCGATTCCACGGGTTGCTCCTGTAATAAGGGCTACTTTTCCTTCTAATAGTTTCATATTTAATGTATGTTTATTTTCCTTCAAAAACAATCACAGCATCGGGATTCTGATCATCCACTGCATGGCTGTCAAACGTTAAAGTATTATTCTTTAAAGTATACTTTACAGTTTTTTTATCTTTCAGCAAATATGCGGAATTAATCTTTTTAAATGGAAATTTTTCGAGAGTAATTGCTTTACCTTCATTATTTTTAAGTATATGAACGTATATTTTTCCGGGTTTCTGAGTAACAGCACCCCATTTTTGAAGTGGAAGATAGCCTCCTCTTGTTCCATAAATACTCTCTCCATAAACTCTTATCCATTCACCCATTTCTTTAAAAGAATTGATAAATGGCTGTGGAACTTTACCATTAGGCATAGGCCCTATATTCATAAGTAAATTGGCATTACTTCCTGCAGCATTTACTAACAGATTCAGGAACTCTTTGAATGTCTTGTTTTTGTTATCCTTCAAATCGAATCCCCATGAATCATTAAGTGTTGCGCAGGTTTCCAAGGGAAGCTGGGAAGGTTTCTGGAAACTTAACCCATGCTCGTTTTGTCCCGGAATATCTCTTTCGAACATTTGAAAATCTTCACCTTCCAATGGTGTAATATGGTGGTTATTTCCAACAAGACATTGTGGCTGAATCTTATGTATAAGCTCATAAATCTCAGGCATTTTCCAGTCCAGATATGTTTTCTCACTTCTGCCAGCTTTTTCTTCTTCCATCTGATCCCAGTAACCGTCAAACCAAATTCCTGAAACTTCTCCGTAGTTGGTTAAAAGCTCTGTCAGCTGATTTTTCATAAACTGAATATAATCATTCCAGTTTCCTTTTTCAGTACGCCCGGTTCCTTTTCCTGTTCTTCCAGTCCAGTATGAATAATCTGTTCTTGTCCAGTCCAGAAGCGAATAATAGAATGCTATTTTCACTCCTTGCTTATGGCATTCATCGGCCAATTCTTTTACCAAATCCCTTTTGAAAGGGGTATTCATAATATTAAAATCCGAATACTTTGTATTCCACATACTAAATCCGTCATGGTGGCGTGTAACCAAAGTAATGTACTTTATCCCGGCATTCTTAGCCATTGAAACATATTCTTTAGCATTGAAACCGATAGGATTGAAAAAGTCTTTAAGTTTAGCGTAATCATTAACCGGAATTTTATCATTATTCATGACCCATTCTCCTCTTCCCAATTCACTGTATAATCCAAAATGAATAAACATTCCGAATTTTTCATCCTGAAATTCGGTTCTCGCTTTTAAGTTGGCTTGTGTTGGCTGATACTTCTGCTGGGAAAAGCCAAGAAGTGAACTTCCCAGTAATACTGTTAATAATGTTTTTTTTAGCATAGCTTTTGGTATTAGTTTTTTTCTGAATTACTATTCAATTTTTAAGACTGCGAATAGTGGCAACTTTCATTTTAAATAATTGTGTTTATTTTAATTTAAAGTAGATATTATTTCTTTTTTTCCTTTATCCGAAAGGTACATATATTCTTTACTAAATCCGTAAGAATCATATACAAAAGGCCTTACGATTTCATTTCTATTGTTGACAAGACCGTATTTACCGTTCAGTTTGACTACAAAAGCCATGTTATTCCTAAAGCCGGCAATTTCTTCATATATAAAAGGTAAAACCTCTTTCCCACTGGGTTCAATAAAGCCATATTTCCCACCCTTTTTAGCAATTAAGCCTATATTTTTCTGTACTCGAAAAAAGAAAGGGTCAGATGCTGGTAAAACTTCATCAAAATTTAAAGGTTCCATTTTCCATGTATTCCATTCCAGACGTTGGTAACCGTTTTTGTTTTTAACCACCAGCTGATTTTCATCCAATGCGTAAATAGTAAAACCATCAGAGAAAACCTGTTGAAAATTCTTATTCAGCAGGTTATTTATTTTATTTTTCTTGGTAATAAGATATTGTAATTTATCTGTTGAAATAAAAGTGACTCTGTCAAAGCTTTCATTAACAGTCTTATTCAGGGAATCATCAATAATAAATTCCTGATTTTTAACATTCAATAAGAAGTATCCGTCAAACAAAAAAGATATACTCCCTTCTTTTATTTTCTTATTCTCTTTTGTTTTTAAATTGAATAGAAAAAACTGGGTATTGTTTTTATCCATAATGGCATAATCTCCATAAATAGTGATATGCGAATATTCCAATGGCAGAACTTCTTTTCCTTCGGAATCTATTAGCCCTTCTTTATCTATATTTCTGTCCAGGCTTACAAAGTAATCGTTACTTGCTTCAGTATTGATTAGCTCATATTTTGATTTTAAAAGAATTCTATTCTCTTTATCAACTAAAAAATATTGATTTCTGCCAACTTCCACACAAGACTTTTCCTTTGTATAATATGAATTTCTTTGATAAACGAAATCAGAAACAAATCCTTTTTCAGGATTGTAAATAGCCCATTTATTGCCCTTTTTCACAAAAAACATGCTTTCTCCGGCATATTCAATGGAGTCGTAAAGGAAATCTAATTCAGATTTATCACTAAGATAATTGACTAATCCAAACTTTTTATTTTGGGAGACTACCAGGTAACCATTCTCACTATTCCAGGATAAACCAAAATCATAATTGCTCAAAGGAATTTTATAATCCCCTTTGAAATTTATCAATCCGACTTTTCTATTATTATTTCCCCCGGTATAATGAAAAAAATATCCTTTTCTAAAGGGTACTAAATATCCATTTACAGGCTGCAGCGTTATAGTTCCTGTAGAGTCTATTATCCCTGAAAAATTTGCTTTTTTGAAAACAGCATATCCTCCATCAAACCGGTCAATATCGAGTTTTAATTTATCTCTTAAATCATATTGTAACTTCAGATCACTTTGAGAAAAGCCAATCAACCAGAAGAATGCTGAAATAAAAGATAAATTCTTTCTCACATTTATACCGAATTATTTACAATCAGAACAATTTCTCCTTTTAGCGTTTTGCTTTTAGAAAACTCTATTAATTCATCAATAGTTCCGCGTTTAGTTTCTTCAAATTTTTTGGAAATCTCACGACTTAGACTTACCTGCGTCTGTTCTCCGAAGAATTCTTTTATCTGTTCCAGTGTGGTATTAATCTTATGCGGGCTTTCATAAAGAACAATTGTTTTCTTCTCTTCAGCCAATTGTTTTAGCTTCGTCTGACGCCCTTTTTTCTGTGGCAAAAACCCGGCAAAATAGAAATCGTGATTAGGAAGTCCTGAAACAACTAAAGCAGGAACAAAAGCTGTCGCTCCGGGAAGACAGATCATTTCAATATCATTATCCCGACCTGCTTTTGCCAGAAGATAACCAGGATCCGATATTCCGGGAGTTCCGGCATCAGTAATAATAGCTATATTCTGCCCATTTTTAAGATCCTGAACAACTTTCTCTGTAGCCTGATGTTCATTATGCAAATGATATGATTTCAGAGGCTTTGATATCTCATAATGTTTAAGAAGAATCCCTGAAGTACGGGTATCTTCACAGAGTATATAATCGACTTCTTTTAAAACTTTTATTGCTCTGAAAGTCATATCTTCCAGATTACCTACCGGTGTTGGTACAAAGTATAATATGCCACTCATTATCTAAAACGGCTTTCTACTAGTGACCATAATCTTTGCGCATACTCGTCTACCGGCTTCCAATCTCTGTCATAGTACAGATCGCTAAGATATTCTTTTGCATCATCTAAAGTCCGGGCTTCATTTAATCTTTCTAATACGTATTTCATTTCTACTTCATCGTTATTGAATAATTTTTTCAGGAACGCCATCCTGTCGTTCAGGTCCAGTCTGAATTGTCCTGTTTGAACTGAGGTATTAGTATTTGTTGGTATAAACGCAGTATTTTCTTCTGTATTTACATACTCATTTACCTTTTCAGGTACCTCATTATTTTCTGTAGTATTTGTTATTTCTTCTCTGGAAATTGGTTTCAATCCCTTGATGGAAGCTAGCTTGACTTTATGAGCAGCTTCTTCATCCAAATGTGAGGAATCTTCCTCTTCCCTTATAAATAATTCTTTGATCTGATATTCCGGTTCTTTTGTAACTTCTTTCTCTTCATCAGCATGCTCTTCTTCTGTTGAAACAGTCTCCTCAGTGATCTCTGTTTCATTCATAACCTCTTCTTCTTCTTCTTCTTCTTCTTCTTCTTCTGCTGCTGCTGCTACAACCGTTTCCTCTTCCATAATCACAGGTTCTGCTTCAGTCTCAGTTATTGATACATCTTCCTTAGATTCTTCAGAGATTTCTTCAGTTTCAGCAACAGGTTCAGTTTGTTCCTCTTCTGCAACTATCTCTTCAGGAAATTCATGTTGATCTTCTTCCAAAGTATTTACATATTCTTCTTCCTCAGAATAATCATTTTCTATGATATTCTCTGTTTTCGGAACTACTGCATTTATTTTTTCAGCTGGTATTTCTTCATCGGTAATCTCTGCAATTTCTACAGAAGCTTCATCTTTGGTAAGATCTTCTTCAAATTCAGCTTCTACCTCTCTTTCTTTTTCAAGAGCCTCTTCAGATTTATCATGAGTAGGATTAGCCTCAATCATAGCTTCCAATTCATTTTTTCTCTGATGGATATCAATACTTTCTACCTCCAGCATTTTCAGAAAAGCTACTTTTTCATATAGCTCCTGAACTTTCTGATAATTAGTAATTAATCCTGCCGTTGATTCAACAGAAGCGATATCAGAGGCAATTTTTTTTACGTCTTCAAGGATCCTGTCCTGAATGTCATGAGAGTTTTGCATCATTATTTTATGTAATTTTGATGTGGAATAATATGTGCTAAGTTAACAAATGTTTTTAGAAAATACAATTAACCACGCCAAGCAAAGCGGGTGGATGGAAGTGATATGTGGCTCAATGTTTTCCGGTAAAACGGAAGAGCTAATTAGGCGTCTGCGCAGAGCAGAAATGGCAGGTCAGCAAGTAGAAATTTTTAAACCAAAAATTGATGTTCGTTACTCCGATGAAGATATCGTTTCGCATAATGATAACAAGATCCGGAGTACAGCTGTAGATACTCCTAATGAAATTCTGTTACTGGGATCCAATTGTGACGTTGTGGGTATTGATGAAGCACAATTTTTTGATGAAAGCGTTGTAGAAGTTGCCAATCAGTTAGCCAACAGCGGAACAAGAGTCGTTATTGCCGGGCTGGATATGGATTTTATGGGTCGCCCTTTTGGTCCTATGCCTAATCTTATGGCAACAGCCGAATATGTTACAAAAGTTCACGCCATTTGTAAAAGAACAGGAAATTTAGCCAATTATTCATTAAGAACATCTGCCAGCAAAGATTTGGTTCAGCTAGGAGAAACAGACAGCTATGAAGCTGTTAGCCGCCGTATCTTTTGGGAAGAGATGCAAAAGCAAGAGAAAAATAAATGAGATATACTGCACAGGAGTTAGCTTCAATGACCAACTCCCGGATTACCGGAAATAAAAATGAAGTTGTTGAACAATTAATTTTCGACAGCAGGCTTATTTTTTCTTCAAAAAATAATGCCTTCATTGCTCTGAAGACTCAGAAAAGTAATGGTTCCAAATATATTAAAGAAGCTATAGAGAAAGGAATAAAGGTAATTATAGCCGATGAAATATATGAATCTTCCGGACAGGATATAACCTGGATCATAACTTCTGATACGCAGAATTTTCTTAGACAGTTAGCACATCATCATCTTCAAAATCTAAATATTAAAACCATTGGTATTACCGGAAGTAACGGTAAGACTATTGTAAAAGAATGGTTATATCAATGTTTATGGGATGAAATGAGAGTTGTAAAAAGTCCAAAAAGTTATAACTCCCAGATAGGACTTCCCCTATCTATACTGCAGGCTAATAATAATGATGAACTTGGAATCTTTGAAGTTGGAATTTCCAAACCTCACGAAATGGAAAAACAATCTGAAGTGTTTTCACCTCAGATTGGAGTATTCACACATCTTGGTTCGGCGCACTCAGAATATTTTGAGAATGAAGAACAGCTTCTGAATGAAAAGCTAAAGCTTTTTGAAAAATCAGAAGTTATTATTTATAACGGAGATCACCTTTTGGTAAAATCCAAAATACAGAGTTTATACAATAATAAAACTCTGATTTCTTACGGGTTAGACATATCAAACGATATTTTAATTGAAAGCCCTATAGATCAGAAAGAGGCCTTTAATATCAAACTTTTAGATGGACATATTCAGATTCCTTTTACCAATCGGGATCAGGCTACTCTGCACAATGCATTAGCTGTTATTGCAGTTCTTAACTTTTTAAAAATTTCACATTCAAAAATTGTAGACAAAATCAACAATTTGCAGGCTGTGGAAATGCGTATGGAGAGCATTAAAGGAGAAAGAGACAACCTTATTATTAATGACTCCTATAATCTGGATCTCGATTCTCTAAAAATAGCATTGAGTACATTAAACCAGTATGGAAATAAATCACAAAAGGTATTGGTTCTTACAGATATACATGATGTAAAAGATAATTCTGAACATCTGTATCATACCGTTTCAGATTTAGTTAACGAACATTCGTTAGGTAAAATATACCTGATAGGAACAGAAATAACAAAGTTTGCTCATCTATTTAATTCTAAAACCTTTTCTTTCGATAATATTCAGGAATTAATTGAAGATCAAGAATTTAACAGTATTGAAAATTCATTGATATTATTGAAAGGGGCTCGTAAATTTGAGCTTGAAAATCTAAAAAAAGAGTTAGAGCTTCAGTCTCATGATACTGTTCTGGAAGTAAATCTAAATGCTATTCTACATAACATTAATGTTCACAGAAATTTTTTAAAGCCGGAAACCAAAATGATGGCTATGGTAAAAGCTTACTCTTATGGATTAGGCGGTTATGAAATTGCAGAGTTTTTACAACATCATAATATCAATTATCTGGGCGTTGCTTATGCAGATGAAGGTGTAGACCTAAGAAAAAATAAGGTAACCTTACCTATTATGGTAATGAATCCAGAGCTCAATAGTTATGATACCATTATCGATTATCAACTGGAACCGGAAATCTATAGTTTTAAAGTTTTAGATCTTTTCCTTAAAGCTTTAAGAAAAAAAGGAATCCACGAAAAGTATCCTATCCACATAAAATTGGAAACCGGTATGCACCGTCTGGGTTTCCGCAGAGAAGACCTGGATGAACTTCTTCTCAAAATTAAGGAAAACAACCTCAGAATAGCCAGTATTTTCACTCATCTTTCTTCGGCTGACGATCCGGAAGAAAGAGAATATACTTTAGCCCAGATTAAACTATACACAGATAATTCAGACTATATATTAGCCAGAATAGAAGATAAACCATTAAGACATTGTCTAAATTCACCGGGAATTACAAATTATTCCGAATATCAGTTTGATATGGTAAGAATTGGTATCGGAATGATTGGTCATACAACAAACCCAGCTATACAACCTCTATTACAAAGTGCTGTATGTTTTAAAACAGTTATTACTCAGATTTCTCCATTACACCCCGGAGAATCACTAGGTTATAACAGAAGGTTTAAAGCTACAAATGATACTAATATTGCTACAATAGCTGTTGGATATGCCGATGGTATACCACGATTACTAAGTAACGGAAAAGGCTTTGTTGGCATTAAAGGAAAGCTTTATCCCATCCAGGGAAATGTATGCATGGATATGCTGATGGTAGACATTGGCAATGATCCTATAGAAGAAGGTGATGATGTCATTATCTTTAATGGAAATCCAAGTCTGGAAAAATTTGCTGAATATTGTCAGACGATTCCTTACGAAGTGCTAACTTCAGTTTCTAGACGTGTAAAAAGAATATATATAAAAGACTGATGAAATAAAATACTATTTTTCTCTATTTCATCGATAAAATTAAATACAATATAGGGATGAAAAAACTATTTCTTTTTCTTGGGGTTATTATAAGCATCTTTAGCTATTCTCAGGTTAAAGAAAACTTAGTCATCCCTCCGCATCCAAAGATAGGATTGTCACTAAGTGGTGGCGGTGCAAAAGGTTTTGCCCACATAGGAGTTCTCAAAGTTTTGGATTCCATGGGGGTTAAAGTAGATTATATTGGCGGAACCAGCATGGGTGCAATTATTGGAGGATTATATGCAACCGGATACACAGGAAAAGATATTGAAAACATTATCCTGAATACAGACTTTTATAATGTCTTGAGCAGTTCCAGTCCACGCCAGCAAACCTCTTTTTTCAGTAAAAATGTAGATAAGTATCTTTTGAAAATCCCAATACAGAAGGGAAAAATCGTATTACCTTCAAGTATTTCTTCAGGTCAGAAAAATCTGGCTATGTTCAAAGAGTTATTTCAGAACTATTCTTCCGTTCAGGACTTCAGCAAACTTCCTATCCCCTTCTTTTGTATAGCAACCAATATTGAAACCGGCGGCGTAAAGCAACTTGAATCCGGAGATTTATCTCAGGCTATTATGGCAAGTTCTGCTTTTCCCGGACTTTTGGATCCTGTAAAAATCGGAGACAGTCTTTATGTTGATGGCGGTATAACAATTAATTATCCTTCCGGTCCACTAAAAAAGAAAGGAATGGACATTGTAATTGGAATAAATCTTGACCAGGGATTTGAAAAGAGAGACCAGTTAAACAATATTGTATCTATCCTCAATCAGATTATCACATTTGGTATTTCTAAAGAAACCAGAAAACAATTACCCTATACAGATATCAATATTCAGCCTGTTCTTACCGGAGTCAATGTAACCAGCTTTGAAGAAAAAGATAAAACCATTAAAGCAGGTTATGAAGAAACCTTACGTTATTCCGGTATTCTGAGGCAGTTACCAAAAAAGGATGCCCCGGTTGTAACAAACAAAAAGATAATACTGTCAGAAGTATACAAAATAGATGGTTTCGAGATAGAAAACGATAATATATATAACAAAGACTATATCAAGGGTAAAATGGGGCTTAAAATCCCTTCCCGCTATACCTATAGTAACATCAATAATAAGATTGATCAGCTGTACGCCACAAACAATTATAGCTTCATCAATTATGACATAGTAAATGACAACGGAAGAAATATTCTGAAGTTAAATGTAGCAGAAGACCAAAACCGAATATTTATGAAATTTGGACTTCACTATGATGAAGTTTTCAAAACCGGGCTTTTGGCAAATCTTACTGCGAAAAGAGCATTATTCAAAAATTCCAATGCAAGTTTAGATGTCGTATTTGGAGACAAGCCTCGTTATTATTTCAATTATCTAATGGATAACGGATATATTCCCGGCTTTGGTATTTTTTCTTCAGGAATGAAACTTGACTTAAAAGACCAGGATGCAAATGTATATCAAAACTGGAATTGGTTCCGGAATGAAATTTATATTCAGTCCGTATGGAAAGACAGATATGCTATCGGTGGTGGATTGAGTTACGATATATTCAATCAGAAAATGGGAACCAATAAAAATACATTCCATTACTACAATCCCTATATCTTTATTAAAAGTGATACGCAGGATAATACAGAATTTCCAACAAGAGGTATATATATTGACATACAGGCAAAAGCTTTAGACTTATTCAAAGACAAACAACTTGAAGATAAAGGAGCGCAGGTCTCCGGAAATGTAAAACTGAATATTAAATTTTCGGAAAGACTTACTTATAGAGTTTCCGGATTTATGGGTGTAACATTCGGAGAAGTTCCGGAATTTTACAAGTACAGACTGGGTGGAATATTTGAACAAAATCTAGGTTCATTTGTTTCATTCGATGGATATCAGTTTGGACAAAAAACAGATAACAATGTACTTCGGATAACAAATAGTTTTCAGTACCGAATACTGAAGAATTATTATCTTATTGCCAGTTATAATACAGCGAGTCTTTTTCCGAATATTAAGAATACAGAATTCTTAAGTTTCAGAAATAACTCTGTAGGACTTACTGCAGGATACAGTTCTCCATTCGGACAAATTAAGCTTAACTATAGCCAACCACTTAATCAGGGAGGCAAGGGAATCTTCAATGTAGTTTTAGGACATTGGTTTTAAGATATTATATAATTGAAAATACCCCTACCCTACCCCTTTCAACTGTCAACAAAAATTTATGATAAATTATTTTTATGAAAACGTAGCTCCTGTTTCGGATGAAGAAAAGAGAGCAAAATGGTTAGAACAACTTATCCTGGAAGAAGGTAAAAAACCAGGAGATATTAATTATATTTTATGTGATGATGAATATCTTCTGGAGATAAACCGCCAGTATTTAGATCATGATTATTATACTGATATTATTACTTTCGATTATTGTAAAGGCAAAATAATATCCGGTGATATTTTCTTATCTTTGCAGCGCGTTTTAGATAATGCATCCATGCTCAAAACAAAGCTGGAAGAAGAATTAAATCGTGTTTTAGCTCATGGTATTTTACACCTTTGCGGTTATAAAGACAAAACAGAGGAAGAGCAAAAAATAATGCGATCTAAGGAGGATTATTACATAGAAAAATACTAAATGTTTCACGTGAAACAATTTCAAAAATGATCGATCAAATATATGATGTAATAGTAGTCGGAGCAGGTCACGCTGGTAGTGAAGCTGCAGCCGCTGCAGCCAATTTAGGATCAAAAACTTTATTGGTTACAATGAATATGCAAACCATCGGACAGATGAGTTGCAACCCGGCTATGGGAGGTATAGCCAAAGGACAAATCGTAAGAGAGATAGATGCAATGGGAGGATACTCCGGAATTGTAGCAGATAAAAGTGCAATACAATTCAAAATGCTTAATCTTTCTAAAGGACCTGCAATGTGGTCTCCAAGAACACAAAATGACAGAATGCTTTTTGCTTCAGAATGGAGATCAATGCTGGAGCAGACACCAAATCTGGATTTCTTCCAGGATATGGTAAAAAGCCTGATTATTGAAAATAACAAAGTAGCAGGTGTTGTTACTTCTTTAGGAATAGAAATAAAAGCAAAAGCAGTTGTTCTAACCAACGGAACTTTCCTAAACGGATTAATTCATGTTGGAGACAAACAGCTAGGTGGTGGAAGAATGGGCGAACCAAGAGCTTTCGGAATTACAGAGCAATTAGAAAGCTTAGGATTTGATGCCGGAAGAATGAAAACCGGTACCCCACCCCGTATAGATGGAAGAAGCTTAGATTATTCTAAAATGGAAGAGCAACCAGGCGATGAAAACCCTCAGAAATTTTCTTATCTGGATACTCCTAAATTAAAAGAACAAAGAAGCTGTCATATTACTTATACTAACGAAATTGTTCATGATATTCTAAGATCTGGTTTTGACAGATCTCCGATGTTCAACGGAACAATTCAGAGTATAGGACCGAGATACTGCCCAAGTATCGAGGATAAGATTAACCGTTTTGCAGAAAGAAACAGGCATCAACTATTTGTAGAACCTGAAGGCTGGAATACTATAGAAATATATGTGAATGGCTTCAGCTCTTCCCTACCGGAAGATGTACAGATTAAAGCAATGCGTCATATACCAGGATTTGAGAATGTAAAAGTATTCAGACCAGGATATGCTATTGAATATGACTACTTTCCACCAACCCAGTTAAAGCATACTTTAGAAACAAAGATAATTGACAACCTATATTTTGCTGGTCAGATCAATGGTACTACAGGCTACGAAGAAGCTGCAGGACAAGGTTTAATTGCTGGTATAAATGCCCATAACAAAGTCTTTGATAAAGAAGAATTTATATTAAGCAGAGATGAAGCTTATATAGGTGTATTAGTAGACGATCTTATTACAAAAGGGACTGAAGAGCCATACAGGATGTTTACTTCTCGTGCTGAATACCGTCTTCTGCTCCGCCAGGACAATGCGGATATCAGGCTTACAGAAAAGGCTCATAAACTAGGTTTAGCTTCCGATGAAAGGCTTCAAAAGGTTGAAAATAAGATAACTAAAAGTTCAGAGCTGGAAGAATTCCTGAAGGCTACATCTGTAAAAGTAGATGACATAAACCCAATTCTGGAAGAAAACAGTTCGAGTCCTGTAAATCAAAGCTTTAGAGCAGCACAAATACTGACAAGACCTAATATAGACCTTAATAAACTTTGTGCTATAGAAGAAATCAAAAATAAGGTTGCGGAGTATACAGACGAAGTACGGGAACAGGCCGAGATCAATATAAAATACAAGGGATATATAGATAAAGAAAAGGAAAATGTTGCCAAACTTCATAGACTTGAAAACATAAAAATTCCTGAAAATTTCGATTATTCTAAAGTAAACAGTCTTTCAGCAGAAGCTAAACAAAAGCTATCTTCTGTTCGTCCGGAAACAATTGCACAAGCAGGAAGAATTAGTGGGGTCTCCCCTGCCGATATAAATATTCTGCTTATTTTTCTTGGTAGATAATTATATATGTTTCACGTGAAACATTAACGAAAAATACTATTAAAACAATCATAAGTTATGGTTGTTTTAATTTTTTCTATATGTTTGTATAAAGAAGATTTTTTAGATGAAAATAAAAGATTTATTCCTCACTCAGGAAGAATTTGAAGTAAAAGAAATTTCGGAAGGAATTCTAAAAACATTCCCTGTTCCCGAAAATCTATCAAAATATTACGAAAGTAAAGACTACATTTCGCATCACCAGGAAGACAAATCTTTAAAAACAAAGATTTATAAATTCTTTCAACAATTCAATTTAAAATACAAAAAATCTATTTTAGATACAGAAGTAAAAACTGGAAACAAGATCCTGGATTACGGATGTGGAGCTGGAGAATTTCTGAATTTTATAAAAAGCAGTTATGAAGTATACGGCATAGAACCAAATGAAAGTGCCCGCAATGCAGCAAAACAAAAAACTGGAGAAGCGAATATCAAAAATAACCTTTCAGAAATAGAAGATTATTCTTTAGATGCAATGACCTTATGGCATGTCTTTGAGCATATTGACAACTATGAAGAATTCCTGGAGGAAGTTTACAAAAAAATTAAGCCAAAAGGAAAATTAATAATAGCTGTTCCCAATTATAAAAGTCACGATGCTGAGTATTACAAAGAATACTGGGCAGCTTATGATGTTCCACGTCACATCTTTCATTTTTCTAAAGAAGGGATAAAATCTATTTTTAATAATGAAAGATGGTCTTTAAAAAAAATTAGCCCTCTCCTACTCGACTCTTATTATATCTCTATAATAAGTGAAAAGTATAAGAAAAATTCCTTTTCATGGCTAAAAGGTGGAATTCGCGGAGCAATTTCTAACAATAAAGCATCAAAAACCGGTGATTTTTCCTCGTTGATATATATTATCGAAAAAATATAGAAAATAGAAATAAAGCCTGTTTCTGAAGGTCGATTTTAAACAAAAAAGAGCAAAACATCAGTTTTTGCTCTTTTATTTTATCAAAATTTAGAAATCCTAAAGTTTTTCAGATCCTCCAATTTATATTCTCAGTTCTTCAGAAATATAAAATCCAACACATTACTAAATTTAACTCGTGTGGAACAAATTCAATAATCGAATGAAAAATAAATTTTAGATTTCCATTTCCAGGAACAGAGTTAAAATTTAAAACTAAGATTCCTGAATAAGAATAATCCTCCCCTACTCTATTATCAAAATAATTTATAATAAACTAAACAGTCATTTTATTGATCTGGGTATTTTCAACAAATTTCGAAAAAAGAGATTCTGTTGAAATTATTTTATTACTGCGTAACCAAAAAAACTGCAGAAAAAAATCTAATCTGAAGAAATAGATAATTACTACAAAATATTTGTAT
This sequence comes from Elizabethkingia miricola, assembly GCF_001675285.1. Classification (GTDB taxonomy): domain Bacteria; phylum Bacteroidota; class Bacteroidia; order Flavobacteriales; family Weeksellaceae; genus Elizabethkingia; species Elizabethkingia miricola. Next base: position 503,918 of record NZ_LSGQ01000030.1, on the reverse strand, counting down.
AAAATGAATCCTTCAGTAAAGAAGGATTCAATACTTAGCAGATTGCAAAAAATCTTATAAATTAATTTTTAATAGCTGCAACACCAGGAAGCTCTTTTCCTTCCAAGCTTTCTAACATTGCTCCACCTCCTGTGGAAACGTAAGAAACTTTTTCATCATATCCATATTGTTTAGCAAAGGCAACACTATCTCCTCCTCCTACTAGAGAAAAAGCATTAAGTTCTGTCGCTTCAGCAATACTGTCTCCTAATTTGATTGTTCCGGTTGCAAAATTTGGCATTTCAAAAACTCCAAGTGGACCATTCCATAAAATTGTTTTGGAAGAAAGAACGACATCATTAAATTTCTCAGAAGTTTTCTCTCCAGCATCAAGACCCATCCATCCTTCTGGAATATCATATGCATCAAATTGCTTTGATTCAGCATCGTTATTAAATTCTTTAGCAGCTACTACATCTATCGGCAGATAAACCTTAACATTATTTTCTGCAGCACTCTTCAAAATTTGCAGAGCCAGTTCTTGTTTATCATCTTCTACAAGAGAATTACCAATATGTCCTCCTTTTGCTTTAATAAAAGTAAAAGCCATACCACCACCAATAATAAGATTATCTACAGCCGGAAGGATATTTTCGATAATAGTGATTTTAGAAGAAACTTTAGATCCACCTAAAATTGCAGTAATAGGTCTTTCACCATTATGAAGAACTTTATCAATGGCATCAAGTTCCTGAGCCATTAAGAAGCCAAAAGTTTTGTTTTCAGGAAAAAATTCGGCAATAACAGCTGTAGAAGCATGTTTACGGTGAGCTGTACCAAAAGCGTCATTAATGTAGATATCACCAAGCTTTGCCAACTGACCAGCAAAGTCTTTATTTCCTTCCTCTTCCTCGTTATAATATCTTAGATTTTCTAAAAGAAGAACTTCTCCAGGCTTTAATTCAGCTACAGCTTCTTCAGCAATACTGCCAATACAGTCTTTTGCAAATTTAACGGGTCTTCCTAAAACAGAAGAAACTTCATCTACAATTGCTTCAAGAGAAAATTTAGGATCTTTTTGACCTTTTGGTCTTCCAAGGTGTGTCATCAATATAACAGATCCTCCATCATTCAGGACTTTATCAATAGTTGGTTTGGCCGCTACAATTCTGGTGTTATCAGTAACCTTGCCTTCTTCATTCTGGGGAACATTAAAATCAACACGGATCAATGCTCTCTTTCCTGAAAAATTAAATTCATTAATGCTTTTCATATACAAAACTTATTTGCACAAATGTAGGACATCTCAGCGAAAAAAAAAGAAAAAGGGCAAACGAGAAATCAACAATGCATTCACAGATTTTAACAATTAAATTTTATAAAAGAAAAAAAAAGAATGTGTTATACTGTTGTAGTGTTAGGAATTGTGGAAAAAAAATAAGCTCATTTTTACTCATATTTAATCTTTACATAACTAATACTTTATTAACACTAAAAATATATAAAAATCAATGAGTTATAAGGTTATCCACACTCTGTGGATAACTATGAATAGGGATAAAGTTGCTATTTTTCTCTGGGTATAACTTCTTTATTTTACCTCTGAAAAGAAAATGAAAAAAGTTTTTTTTATTTCACTAAAAATTCTCATTAGTTAATTTTTCTTAAAATAGAAAATAAAGTTCTCGGATAGTTTTCCATAGTTATTAACATACTTTCCCACATTTTATTGGCGTATTTATGGAAACCTTTTACTGATGCGTTTCTGTAATGATTACCTATATTAATATATAGTTGATAAGTTGAGCCGAATTTGATTATAAACGGACAGGTGTCCTGCAATTCATATTTTGTAATTCGTTCTTTATAATTAAATTTAGAGTAAATTTGTATCTATACTAATAATAAAGAATAAAAAGGAAAATGAAAAAGATTGCTATCGCAGGGGATCACGCTGGTTTCGAATATAAAGAGATCATAAAGAAATACCTTGATGGAAAATACGAGGTAAAGGATTTCGGAACCTACTCTACTGAAAGTGTAGATTATCCGGATTTTGTACATCCTGCAGCTTCTGCTGTTGAAAACGGAGAATTCGAATTAGGAATTCTGATCTGTGGAAGCGGAAACGGAGTTCAGATTACTGCTAACAAACACCAGGGAATCAGATGTGCATTATGCTGGGAAGTAGAAATAGCGGAATTAGCAAGACAACACAACGATGCAAATATGATGTCTATCCCAGCAAGATTTGTTTCTGAAGATTTAGCAAAGCAAATGGTAGATGCTTTTCTTACAACCAATTTTGAAGGAGGGAGACACCAAAACAGAGTTAATAAAATCAAATTCTGTTAATAAACTATATTTATAGTTTATAATTTTTAAACACTATACTATGCCTAGGAAGAAGAGAAATTTAAGTAAAAAAAATAATGACAAATTACATGATATAGGAAGATTGATTGTAAGGTTTATGTCTAAGAAAACTTCTAAAATCTATAACTATAAACAGATTGCTGAAGGCATAGAGTTTAAAAACCCAAGGCAGCGAGAGCAGGTTATACAGACATTGCATATTTTGTTGTCAGAAAATAAAATAAAAGAAGTAGAAAAGGGTAAATATATCCTGAATATAGAAATAAGCGATACTCTTACCGGTGTAATAGATTTTAACCAATCAGGTAATGCTTATGTAAAAGTAGAAGGTGTTAGTGATGATGTATTTGTGCATCAGAAAAATGTAAAGAATGCTCTACAGGGAGATACAGTTACAATTGTTCCGTTTCATTTTAAAGGAAAAAAACTGGAAGGTGCGGTAGTAGATGTTATTGAAAGAAGCCGTACTCAGTTTGTAGGTACATTCCAATACATTGCTTCTAAGGACTTTGGCTTTGTTATTTTTGATAAAAAAATAATTAATACCGATATCTTTATTCCTAAGACTAAGTTTAACGGTGCAAAAGATGGAGACAAAGTTATTGTTAAAATGCTGGGTTGGGATGACAAAAGTAAAAATCCTGAAGGAGAGATTACTGAAGTCCTCGGGCATCCGGGAGATCATGAAACAGAGATCCATTCCATACTTGCCGAATACGGACTTCCTTATAATTTCCCGCCTGAAGTTGAGGCTGAAGCTCAAAAAATTGACCGGACATTATCGGAGCAGGAAATTGCCAGACGTTGGGATATGCGCGATATACTTACTTTCACAATAGACCCAAAGGATGCAAAGGATTTTGATGATGCTCTTTCACTGCGTAAACTTGAAAATGGTAATATTGAAGTAGGAGTTCATATTGCAGATGTATCTTACTATGTACAACCCGGAACATTATTGGATCAGGAGGCTTATGACAGAGCTACCTCTGTATATCTTGTAGACAGAGTGGTACCTATGCTTCCGGAGGTATTGAGTAATGAGTTATGTTCTCTTCGACCAAATGAAGATAAATTTACTTTTTCAGCTGTTTTTGAATTAAATGACAAAGCCGAAATTCAAAAAGAATGGTTCGGTAGAACAGTTATTAATTCGGACAGAAGATTTACCTATGAAGAAGCACAAGAAAGAATTGAGACTAAAGAAGGAGATCTTGCAGAAGAGATAAATCTTTTGGATTCTCTAGCAAAAATACTTCGCAAAGATCGTATGAAGCATGGAGCTATTGCGTTTGACAGAGCAGAAGTACGCTTCAACCTGAATGAAGAAAGTCAGCCAATTGGTGTTTATTTCAAAATCAGTAAAGATGCTAATCACCTGATTGAAGAATTCATGCTTCTGGCTAATAAAAAAGTATCAGAGTTTGTTTCTCTTACCAGAAAGAACGAACCAACAAACAATACATTTATTTATCGTATTCATGATGATCCGGATCCTACAAAATTGGCTTCATTAAGAGATTTTGTACATACTTTCGGATATAAAATGAATATTTCTAACCGGAATAAAATTTCGGAATCAATGAATAAACTTCTTTCCGAAGTAAAAGGTAAAGGAGAAGAAAATATGATTGAGACCCTTGCTATGCGTAGTATGAGTAAAGCCGTTTATTCTACCGAGAATATTGGGCACTATGGGTTAGCTTTTGAATATTATTCGCATTTTACCTCCCCTATTCGTCGTTATCCGGATGTTATGGCTCACAGACTTTTGCAGCATTATCTGGACGGAGGAAAGTCTCCGAATGTGGCTGAATACGAGGAAAAGTGCAAGCATTGCAGCCAAATGGAACGTTTGGCAGCCGATGCTGAAAGAGATTCCATCAAATTTATGCAGGTTAAATTTATGGAGAAACATGTGGGAGAAACCTTCAAAGGAGTTATTTCTGGTGTTACCGATTGGGGAATTTATGTAGAAATTCCTGAAAATGGTGCCGAAGGACTCATAAGATTACGTGATCTTACAGATGATTCATATATGTTTGATGCAAAGAATTATGCTATTGTAGGCATGACGCACGGAAATACATATCAATTAGGAGACGAAGTAGAGATAAAGGTTGTAAAAGCGAATATAATTGCCAAGCAGCTGGATTTTAAACTGATTCAATAAAAATTTATGTTAGAACTAATTTTATCTGCTGTAGGGTTAGGCATTATGCTTAGTCTGGTCTTTATTGGACCTATATTTTTCCTGTTGATTGAAACTAGTTTTACACGGGGTCCCAGACATGCATTGGCTTTAGATCTGGGTGTTATATTAGCTGATATTACCTGTATTGTTGCGGCATATTACAGCAGTCACGATCTGGTAACAATTATAGACCGGCATCCTAGTTTTTACAGAATTACAGCCTTTATTGTCCTTATGTATGCTGTTTTTATGATCCTCACGAAGACAAAAATGCATGTGGAAGGAGAGCAAAAACTTATTAGCCAGAACTATTTTAAAACCTTTATCAATGGTTTTCTTTTCAATATTCTAAATATAGGAGTAGTACTTTTTTGGCTTGTAACGGTAATTTCAGTACGAAAAAACTATCCAAGTGCAGATGAATTTTTACTATATATAGGGCTTGTAATCCTTACCTATCTCAGTATTGATGTCTTTAAAATTCTTTTGGCAAAACAGTTTCATAATAAACTGAATGATAAAGTTGCGAATAAAATAAGGAAACTGGTAGGCTTCATTCTGGTTGCTTTCAGCGTATTTATCTTCCTACAGAGTTTTAAAAAATTCAATCAGTTTGATAAGAAATTAGAGGAAAGCGGTTACCATAAACTTGACCATAACACAGATCAGAAAAAATAATGAAAGAAATTGTTTTTCCGAATAAGATTAAAAAAGGAAGTACTATCGCGGTAATAACTCCGGCAGGCGCTATAGAGCCGGGACAGCTGGATAAAACGCTAGAGCTTATAAAAAGCAAAGGTTTCGAACCTGTTTTAGGCTCAAATGTCTATTCAAAGTATAGTAATGGTTATAACTACGGAGGAACTCCTGAAGAAAGATTAGCTGACCTTCAATGGGCTTTAGATGGTGATTTTGGTGCCATATGGACTACGCGCGGCGGATATGGATGTGCACAGCTTCTACAGCAAATAGATCTGAAAAAATACCGAAAGAATCCTAAATACCTTATCGGATACTCTGATGTTACTGTGCTGCAGAGTTATCTACTGAAAAATGGTTTTGCTTCTGTTCACGGGCAAAGTATCAAAACATCTTCTCAGGGTGTTTCCGAAGCTTCTTATGAAGGAATTTTTAATATTCTGAGTGGTAAAAAAACTCAATATATTATTGAGAATAATTCTTTAAATAAGAAAGGCAAAGCTAAAGCTCAGCTTGTAGGCGGAAATCTGGCAATGATTTACAGTGTTATGGGATCTAAATATTCTTTTGATTTCAAAGACAAAATTTTATTCATTGAAGATATCGGAGAGCAGTTCTATGCATTGGACCGCATGCTTATGAATCTGGAACTAAACGGAGTCTTTGGGAAGATAAAAGGATTAATTGTTGGTGGAATGACAGGTATGGGCGATGAGAAAACCAATGAGCATTATGAATCTTCTTTCGATCCTATGGCTTATGAAATTATTGCTCAGAAATTAGATAAATACGATTTTCCGGTTGCATACGGATTGCCAAACGGACACATTTTCGATAATCAGCCTCTGATAATAGGTGCTGAAGTAGAAATGAATGTAAAAGATAAAGCACAAATTACTTTTAAATAAAACGAATGGCTGAACATAATGATTTTGGGAAGCTGGCAGAAGAACAGGCTGTCATTTTTTTAAAGCAAAATCATTATCGGATTTTAGCCCGAAACTGGTACTGGCAAAAAGCGGAAATAGATATTATTGCAAGGAAGGACAATGTAATCCATATTGTAGAAGTAAAAGCCAGAACTTCAGATGACTTTATCTTACCTGAGGAAGCTGTTAATCGGAAAAAGAGAAAATTACTGATTATGGCAGCCAATGAATTTGTACAAAATCTGGATGAAGAAGTAGAAGTCCAATTTGATATTATCAGTATCCTGTCTGAAAACGGAAAATATACTCTTGAATATATAGATGATGCTTTCGAAAGCATCGATTGAATATTATACTAACCATCTGACAGTGTAAAAATATACCAAATGGTGGGCTGTCAGACTATTACATTGCTACATTTATTTATGAGAACAGCATTCATAACCGGAGCAACATCCGGAATAGGAAAAGCAGCAGCGACAAGACTTGCTGGTGAAAACTACAGACTTATTCTTTGTGGAAGAAGAAAAGAAATTCTTGAAGAGCTTGCAGGAGAATTAGCTCAGAAAACGGATGTATATACACTTACTTTCGATGTTCGAAATTTTGAAGAAGTACAGAATGCTATCGCAAGCCTTCCTGCAAAATGGAAAGCTATAGATATATTGATTAACAATGCCGGAAATGCACACGGTTTAGAACCGCTTACAGAGGGTAAAGTTTCTGATTGGGATATGATGATGGATGGGAATGTAAAAGGACTTTTATATGTGTCTAAATGCATTATTCCCGGGATGAAAGAAAGAGCCTCCGGACATATCATCAACATTAGCTCTGTAGCAGCATTGCAGACTTATGCAAATGGAGTTGTTTATTGTGCCTCCAAAAAAGCAGTAAAAACAATAAGTGAAGGTATGCGTCTGGAACTTACAGAATTTGGAATTAAAATAACTGATCTTGCACCAGGAGCTGTAGAAACAGAATTTTCAGAAATTCGCTTTAAAGGAGATAAAGAAAGAGCAGCAACAGTTTATGCAGGATATGAAGCGCTGAAAGCCGAAGATATTGCAGATGTTATTTCCTATGTTGTAAATGCTCCAAAGCATGTAACAATTGCTGATATGACCATCTACCCTTCTGCACAGGCTTCTCCTACTCAGATTTTCAGAAAATAGATATTGGATTACAGTGTTCTCATAACCTCTTAACTTTTTATAACTTTGCAGCATGAAAATTTTGTACCTGGAAACTTCTTCTAAAAACTGCTCAGTGGCAATCTCGGATGATGAGAAATTGTTGAGCCTTTGTGAGGAAACTTCTGAAAATTATAAACAATCTGAAAGTCTGCATACTTTTGTAGAATGGGCATTAGAAGGAGCTGAGCTTAGTCTGAAAGATATTGAAGCTGTATGTCTGGGCAAAGGGCCAGGTTCTTATACCGGTTTGCGTATTGGAGCAGCTTCAGCTAAAGGTTTCTGTTTCGGTTTGAATATTCCTTTGGTAACTGTTAACTCTCTTGATGCAATGGCTGAGCCATATTTCAATGGTGAATATGATTATATCATTCCTATGATGGATGCCCGCAGAATGGAAGTTTATACCAAGGTGTTTAACCAGAAAGGAGAAGAAGTATCTCCTACTGAAGCCAAAATCCTGGATGAAAACAGCTTTTCAGAGTATCAGGATTATAAAGTCCTGTTTGTTGGAGATGGTGCAAAAAAGTCCCAGGAAATACTAAAGCTTTTAAAAGCGGAATACAAAGATGAAATCTATCCTTCTGCTCAACATCTTGTACGCAAGGGATCAGAAGCTGTAAAAAATAAAAACTTTGAAGATATCGCTTATTTTGAGCCTTTTTATCTGAAAGATTTTCAAGGGGTAAAGAAAAAATCAGCTGGTAATTAATGTTACCCAAACTGAAAAATTGTAAAATCGTTTATTTGTAGCCTTGGCATGGTTTCAAACTTTGCCAAGGCTGATAAATTGTACTTTTGCGTTGGAGTATTGTAATTTTATAAATCGTTTTAAAAACATAAAATCAAAACAACGAAAAGCGTTACAGAACCACTCCTATGGAGCGGAATCTGTATAAAATCTTGAATTATAAACCGAATTCCTTCAGTCCTTTATATACCAAATGTGTTGGAAGTCCCATTATGGTATAAAAACTTCCATTGATACGCTTTATTTTAGCCATACCCAACCATTCCTGTATTCCATAGGCTCCGGCTTTATCCATTGGCTTGTAATTCCTGATATAGAAATCTATTTCCTCATCCGAAATATCTTCCATTTCAACATCGGCAATGTCTGTATATGTAAAGAATTTTTCACCGGATGAAATACGGACAGCTGTAATTACCTGGTGTGTTTTTCCAGAAAGTTTTTTCAACATTTCTCTCGCATCCTCCTCCCCTTTTGGTTTTCCCAGTACTTCCCCATCTTGTACTACGATAGTATCTGCAGTAATCAGGATTTCGTCATTTTTTATGGCAGTATATGCTTTAGCCTTTAATTCAGACAAATAAGCAGGTATTTCAGCAACCGGTAAAGATTCCGGATAGATTTCCTCACAATCTATTTTTACAGTGCTAAAATCATAGCCAAGAGCCGAAATAAGCTCTTTTCTTCTCGGAGATTGTGAAGCTAATAAAATCTTCATATTTCTTATTCTCTATTTTTTCGTGTTTATTATTTCTGATTTAGTACTTCTAACTTCGTACTTTATCAGATGCTTTGGGTATTATCATCATGCCATTTTCCCTGAGCTTTCATTACTTGTTCTACAACATCACGGACACATCCTTTTCCTCCGTGGATATTGGAAATATAATGAGAGATCTCTTTCACTTCCGGGACTGCATTGATTGGACATGCTGCAATTCCTACCTTTTCCATGACATATTTGTCCGGAATATCATCACCCATAAATAAAATCTCGTAGTTCTGAAACTGGTATTTTGAAACAAAATCGTCGAAGTCTTCCATTTTATCATGAGATTTCATATAAATATCCGTTACTCCCAGATACTGCATTCTGTTTTTTACCATAGGATCGTTCCCACCAGTAATAATACCGATTACAAAACCCTCCTTAATAGCTTTTACAATTGCGTATCCGTCCAGAACATTCATAATACGGCTCATGCTACCATCTGGTTGAAGGATGATTGATCCATCCGTAAAAACACCATCTACATCGAATACAAATGCTTTTATATTTTTCAGATTCTCTTTATAGCTCATACATTTTGGTTATAGATTCAGTAAGTATTTTATAAATATTAAGCTGATTATCATTGTCAATCAGGTTTTCCTGGAACCGGATTACATTCTGATCATTTCTTACGGCAGGACCCGTCTGTGCATCTTTAGGAGAAATTGTTTTTATTTTGTCAGCAGTTTCTTCTATTAGTGGTAAAAGGTAATTGAAAGGAATATCATTCTGCTTACAGATTATCTCGGCCTGAGCATAGAGATGGTTAACAAAATTGCAGGCAAATACAGCAGAAAGATGCATCTGTTTTCTCTGCTCATGATTAATGCGCATCACATTGGTGCTGATTTTATTTGCCAGATCAGTTAAAAGTATATTGTCACTCTCCCACCCTGCATCTACAAAAAGCGGAATTTTTGAATAGTCTAATTTTCTGCTTTTAGAGAAGGTCTGCAGTGGATAAAAACAGGCTTTTCGGTACGGTCCTTCCAGCACATCACGTGATAAGGATCCTGATGTGTGTGCTACAAGAGCTTGTTCATATGGTATTTGTTTAGAAACTTCGGCTATTGCTTTATCACTTGTACATATCAGATAAAAATCTGCCTGTTTTAGCTGATCAGTAGAATATTCAACATTGATTTCCGAAGATAATTTTTTTAGATCCTGTTCATTTCTTCCATAAAGCTGAATAAGATCTATTCCTGCTTCTTTAAAGGCTTTAGCCATGTGCCAGGCAACATTCCCTGAGCCTATTATTACTGTCGTCATACTACAAATATAGGTATAAGATTTTAGGATATGGTCTTATTCTTCTGAAGAATCTTCTTTGGTAATTTTGCGAATTCTGGCGCCCCAACAGCCTAATTGCTTTAAAATAGGAACCAGCTCCAAGCCCATTTCAGTATATTCATACTCCACCCGTGGCGGAACTTCAGCATATACTGTTCTTTTTATAATACTGCTTTTTTCCAGTTCACGAAGTTGTGTGGTAAGCATTCGTTCGGTAATATTACAAATACTCTTATGAAGCTCCCCAAAGCGCTTTTTTCCACCCTCTAACTGACACAAAATAAGAAGTTTCCACCGCCCTCCAATCTGTGAGATAGCATAGGGTGTATCACATTCTATAATGTATTGTTTATTTATGTTATTGGTTGATGTTTCTTTTATTTTCCCCATTACTTACTTTTTTTACAGTAACATACAATTTAACGTACTATATGCAAATTTAGACGTATAAATCTAATTTTGAAAGAAAAATCAGAATGAAAAAAGCAGCTTATATAGGGTGCCTCACATTAATTGGAATTATTAGTACAGAGTTTGGAGTTATCAGCATACTTCCTCAGATCTCAGAATATTATGGAGTTTCTATAGATAAAGCCGGAAGTCTTTTGAGTATTTTTTCGATTACAATAGCAGTTACCGGATCTATAATTACACTTCTTACCTCAGGATTTAACCGGAAAAAGATAATGCTAGTCGCGATGGTCTTATTTTTATTATCGGATATTTTATCGATTATGGCCCCTCCATTTGGGGTTTTACTCATTGTCAGAATGTTGCCTGCCTTCCTACAGCCTACCTGTATTGCTGCAGCTATTTATGCAGCAGTGGCTTTAGGAGACGATAAGTATAAGAATGAACTTATAGGTATAGTTATAAGTGGAATTGCTGTTGCTTCAGTAATTACTGTTCCGCTTTCAGGCTATGTATCGGGGGTTTTTCAGCAATGGCAGGCTGCCTATGTTTTACAGGCAATTATTAGTCTTCTTACTATTGTCATTATTTATAAAATGCTGCCATCGGTTCCCGCGCCTAAAGAAACAACTTCACTAAAGAAACAGTTGGTTATTCTTAAAGATCCCATATTTCTACTAAGTATGGCTTTTAACTTGTTTCTTATCACTGCCTGGTTCTGCACTTACAGTTATATTGCGGAATATCTTCAAAAAAGTCTGGCAATGGATGAAAAAACAACCAGCTATATGATCTTTTTATTTGGGGTAATGGGTGTTGCTTCTAATTGGGTTGCCAGGAAAATGCTTAACAAGAAAATGATGCCGGCAGTAGTATTGTTTTCTTTAGGAACTATTGTACTTCCTTTTTTATTAAATTTCAATACCAATCCGGTACTTACAATTAGTATTATTTCTATCTGGGGATTCTGGTATGGTCCATGTGTAATGATAGCTGTTGTTTATATGGTCTCTAATGCACCTTCTTATGCACTAGAGTTTGCCAACAGTTTGCAAAACTCAACAGGAAACCTTGGTGTTGCATTAGGGACCTCAATAGGAGGGTGGATTATTGTTTCAAAAGGAATTTCTGTTACACCGTGGATAGGAGCAGCGTTTGGTATTATTTCTCTGCTTATTCTTGCTATTAACTCTTATCTGAAGAAAAACAGAGAACAAAATTGTAATCATAAAATTCAGGAAGCCGAATTTCTGACAGAGTAGTAATTTCAGGCACTTAGTATTAAAAATTTATATTGAATTTATAGGCCCTGGTCAGACAATGACCAGGGCTTTTTTATAAAATAAGCATCTGTAAGAAAAAAATAATTTAACTTTTCATAGAATTTGATATCCAACATAGGAATGAAAATCGATGAGGGGCTCATTATTGAACAAATGAAGTCTCCGAAGACCCGTGAAGAGGGACTTCGGATGCTTATGAGTGCCTATCAGAGTCGATTATACTGGCATATTAGAAGGCTGGTGGTTCAGCATGATGATGCTCAGGATTTGCTGCAGGATACATTTGTGAAAGTTTATCATAATTTTGATAAATTTAAAGGAGGAAGCCAGCTGTATACATGGCTTTATCGGATTGCTACAAATGAAGCATTGCAGCATCTGAATAAGGTGAAAAAAATGAAGGTGACTGACGAGGGGGCGGAGTATTATCTGCAGAATGCTGTTGCAGAAAATGCAAAGCACGATGCTGAAGAATTAGAAATTATGCTGCAGAAGGCAATCCAATGTCTGCCTGAAAAACAAAGATTGGTTTTCACACTGAAGTATTATGACGATCTTCCTTATGAAGAAATGTCTAAGATATTGGATATGTCAGTTGGAACATTAAAAACAAACTATCATTACGCAAAAGAAAAAGTAACAGATTATTTGCGGCAGAACATTGAAGAATTTGAATAAAAAAGGAAATAAATAAAGATGAAAAAGACAGATATTGAAGATTTTGAACGCCGTAATATTTACGATGTTCCTGAAGGCTTTTTCAAAGATATGCAAAGTAATGTCCTTGAAAGAGTGGCAGAACACAAAAAGCCTAAGGGAAAAATACTTCCTATGAGGATGCTGTCCGGTATTGCAGCTTCTTTGGCTCTTATTGTAGGAACTATTTTATTCTACTATACAAATAACGGTGCTGTACAGACACAGGAGAAAATAGTAGACAGAGAAATAGTGGCAGAGAATATTCAGCCTAAGATTGCAGAAAATTCTGATGATAAAAAACAGCCTTCTGATGAAGGTTCTGGTGAAGGAATTGCAGAAAATCAAAAAAAATCCGATGATGGATTTAACTTTGCTGAAAATTCTGCATCTAACTCTAAGAAAGCAATGCTTACAGATTCTAAAAATGCATACAGCAGACCAAAAGCTATTAATGCAGTTGATAAAAAATTTGACAAAGCAATAAGCAATTTAAGCTCTCAGGAGTTGGCTGAGCAGAGTAAAAAATATGAGATTGATACTTATTTAGACTTATATTAATAATGATAAAAACAGCACAAATATTAAGCTTCTTAGTATTGTTAGGAATGTTTTCTTCAACACATGCTCAGATTAAAAGCAACCTTTCTTCTGGTGGAAATACAGAAAAAAAGGAGGAAAGAATGAACGATTACCATCAGGCAAGAGTTGATATTCTTGTTAAAAATCTTGGACTGAATGAAAATCAGGAAAAAGCTTTCAGAGAGGTTTACAATAATTATGAGGTAAGCCAGATGTTTGTAATGAAGGAGTTCAAGGAAAAATATAACAAACCGGAACTTTCTGAAGAAGAAACAAAAGAAAAAATTTATACAGGGTTTGATGTTTCACAGAAACTATTAAACAACAAAAGAACATACGCTGATCGTTTTTTGAAGGTTCTGACTCCTAAACAACTTGAAAAAATGTTTGAAATGGAGAAAAGAATGGGGCGGAGGATAATGGATAAAAAACATCAGGAAGAAGAGAAAAAGTAAATATACTAAGTCAATGAGGAATGACTCTAAGATATCCTCCTTAAAAATTGGATAAACGCTTGTAAAATAGCATTTTTCATTAATAGTAGTTTTAGTGTTAGACCCTGCTTCGGCAGGGTTTTTTATTTTTAGGTTTTTGGTTCAAAATCAATATCTTTGCAGATACTAATAGATTCGATGAAGAATATAAGAAATTTTTGCATTATCGCCCATATCGACCACGGTAAAAGTACTTTGGCTGATAGGCTTTTAGAATATACAAATACTGTATCACAAAGAGAATTGCAGTCGCAGACTCTTGATGATATGGACCTGGAAAAAGAGCGTGGAATTACTATTAAAAGCCACGCAATTCAAATGGACTATGAGTATAAGGGGGAAAAGTTTATCCTTAACCTTATTGATACTCCGGGACACGTGGATTTTTCATATGAAGTTTCCCGTTCAATCGCTGCATGTGAAGGAGCATTGCTTATTGTAGACGCTGCACAGAGTATTCAGGCTCAGACTATTTCCAATCTTTACCTGGCATTGGAGAATGATCTTACAATTATTCCTATTCTTAATAAAATAGACCTTCCTTCTGCAAACCCTGAAGAAGTAACGGATGAGATTATGAATCTTATCGGTTGTGAATATGAAGATGTACTTCGTGTTTCAGGTAAAACAGGAGAAGGAGTTCATAACCTGTTAGAGCAGATTGTTGAAAGAATTCCTGCACCTGTAGGAGATCCGGAAGCACCACTTCAGGCATTGATCTTTGACTCGGTATACAACCCATTCAGAGGTATTGAAGCTTACTTTAAAGTTGTAAACGGAAGTATTTCTAAAAATGAAAAAATTAAATTCTTTGCTACTGGTAAAGAATATGGTGCAGATGAAGTAGGAACTTTGAAACTAAAACAGGTACCAAAGAAAACCATTCAGTGTGGTGATGTTGGTTATCTGGTTTCCGGTATTAAAGACGCAAGAGAGGTAAAAGTAGGAGATACCATTACTTCCTTTGACAGACCTGCATCAGGACCGATTGAAGGATTTGAAGAAGTAAAACCAATGGTTTTTGCGGGTATTTACCCAATTGACTCTGAAGATTTCGAAGAGCTTAGATTTTCACTTGAAAAATTAAGGCTTAATGATGCTTCTCTGGTTTTTGAACCAGAAAGTTCAGCAGCATTAGGCTTCGGCTTCCGATGCGGATTCCTTGGAATGCTGCACATGGAAATTGTTCAGGAGCGTTTGGATAGGGAGTTTAATATGAACGTTATTACTACGGTTCCGAACGTGTCTTATTTTGGATATTCTAAAAAGGAGCCTGAAGTTCCGATTCTGATTAATAACCCTTCAGAAATGATGGACCCATCGATTATGGACAGGGTAGAAGAGCCTTATATTAAGGCATCTATCATTACTAAATCGGATTTTGTAGGTTCAGTAATGACTCTATGTATTGAGAAAAGAGGTGAAATCGTTAACCAAAGTTATTTGACTTCAGAGCGAGTTGAGCTAATCTTCAATATGCCATTGGCAGAAGTTGTATTTGACTTCTACGACCGTCTGAAATCAATTTCTAAAGGTTATGCCTCATTCGATTACCATCCAATTGGATTCAGAGCTTCTAAGCTTGTAAAAATGGATATTCTGATCAATGGTGATATGGTGGATGCCTTATCTTCATTGATTCACGATAGTAACGCATACCACATCGGAAAGAAAATGTGTGAGAAGTTGCGTGAACTGATCCCTAGACAACAGTTTGATATTGCGGTTCAGGCAGCATTAGGAACTAAAGTTATCGCAAGAGAAACGATTAAAGCGCTTAGAAAAGACGTAACAGCAAAATGTTATGGTGGTGATATCTCCAGAAAACGTAAACTCTTGGAAAAACAGAAAGAGGGTAAAAAGAAAATGAAGCAGATTGGTAGGGTAGAAGTGCCACAATCAGCGTTCATGGCAGTATTAAAGCTTAATGACTAAATATAAAAAAAGACCGGAAATAGTTCCGGTCTTTTTATTTATTGTTATTTCTTGCGGACAAATTTAATCTCCATTGTTTTTATTTCCTTACCAGTTTTAGATCCCGGTCCGAACATTTCCAGAGTATGTGTATTGTCATCATTAAAGGTGTAGACTTCTCTTATTTCACATTCTTTATTAGTCTGTGTAGGATCAGTCATTTTCCCTTTAAATTCTATAGATTTTTTTGAAGAATTCCATTCTCCTTCAGCCGTCATCATTCCTGTTCCCATATTGTCAATCCAGGTACTTACAAATTTTTTCTTGGCATTATCGTATCCCATAATACTCATCCCCTCAAAAGGCATTCCCATGAAATTTCCTTTGTAATTGCTTAGTTGGTAGCGTCCACCAAAAATCATTTTGTTAGTACAATCCGAAGTACTTTTTACAGGCTGGCCGCCTTCTTCCATCCATGTAGTTGTTTCACCAGTCCAGTTTCCAACATATTTTGCAAGTACTTTGTGCAGTTCGCCGGGAGCAGCATATTCCATCCATGCTTTATTTGCTGTAGCAGAATCTACAGGCTTCCAGTCAGATTTTGCTGTAGAAGGGGCAGTTTTCTCACTTTCCTTCTCGCTGGTATTTTTCATTTTATCGCAGGCAATAAATAGCATTGCTGTGCCAAAAATCAATAATAATTTTTTCATAATTGTTTAATTTTAAAAGGTTTATATTTCAATATTAAAATTATGAATTTTTATCATTAAGTTGTTTATTTATTTAATTTATATAAAATTTGAGTCTGTTTTTTATTAAATAATTATAATTGTTTTTCAAAACATATACTATTTTCAATACCTATGTATTGGCCATAATTAGGTATTTTATAGTATTCGTTTTTCTGATAAAGAGCAATTGCTTCAGGTTGTTTTATTCCTGTCTCCAATACACACTTTTTATATCCGTTTTCTTTAGCCCAAATCTCCAGCTCATATAATATTCTGGAAGCCAATCCGGATTTCCGCTTTTCAGGATTGGTATACATCCTTTTTATTTCCACACTGTCTTCAGAAAATGCTTTGAAGGCTCCACATGCTACGGCATGCTTATCCATATAGATTACAACACAATTTTTTAGTAAATCTATTTTGTTGAACTGGTGGTAAAAAGCATGATCATTACCATCGCGAATGGCTAAATCAGCATCTAATGACCTGACAAGGTTTTGAAAGTCCTTATCAGTTGAATTAACTCTTTTTATAATCATGTCTTTTATTTATAAACAAATATAGATACAATAGAAAAAGATTAGTCTTATAGCTATCATATTTTGCTTAATTTCGTTACAGAACGTACTGTCAAGGGCAAAAGAGCCGAATAATAGTGTTGGTACAAAATACATTTCGAAATAAATGAGCAGAACATTAGTTGTAGGAGATATTCATGGTGGGCTTAAGGCTCTGGAACAAGTATTAGAACGTGCAAACGTTACAGATAAAGATAAACTGATTTTTCTCGGAGATTATGTAGACGGATGGAGCGAATCCTCACAAGTAATCAATGCTCTTATAGAGCTTTCACAGAAACAGGAATGTATATTTGTTAAAGGTAATCATGATCTTTATTGTGAAGAATGGTTAAGCTTTGGTCATAAACCCGAAATGTGGCTGCTAAACGGTGGTGTAACAACTATGGAAAGCTATGCTGATTATTCTGACGAAGAAATTGATAAGCATCTGGAATTTTTTGGACAGATGCATAATTATTATACAGATGAACAGAACCGGCTTTTTATACATGCAGGCTATTCTTCTATGCATGGACCCGAGAAAGAAATGCATTCCAGTAATTACAGATGGGACAGAACATTGTGGGAGACCGCTGTAGCTTTGGATACAAGAATTGAGAAAGACTCTTTGCAGTATCCAAAGCGATTACTTTTATTCAGCGAAATCTTTATAGGCCATACACCTACATTGCATTTAGGAGTAACATATCCTCTGAATAAGGCTAATATCTGGAATGTAGATACTGGAGCAGCTTTTACCGGAGCTGTATCTATTATGGATATCGATACCAAGGAATTTTGGCAAAGTGAGCTACTTCCGGATCTATATCCGTATGAAAAGGGAAGAAATCCCTGATCTGTAAATAAATTATGATGACAATGTTGTAAATTTAAGTTTTGAAAAATAATAAACTCATGAAGCTTAAATTTCTTTTATTGTCTTGCTTTTCAGGGTTGGTATTTGGACAGAATACTTACCTCACACCTTATGAAAAAGGAAACGGTAACCAGTCCGTTACTTATGATGAGATGAATACTTTTTACAGGGATTTGTCTAAAAATTTCAAAAATATTCAATACCTGCAAAAGGGAGAAGACGATAATGGAAAGCCAATTTATGTGGTTGTTTTTAATCCATTTAAGGAGAAAATAGAAAAGTTAGGTATGGACAAAACTATCCTGATGATTAATAACGGGATTCATCCCGGAGAACCCGATGGCATAGATGCTACCATGATGCTGATGCGAGATCTGGCAATGCAGAAGGTAAAGGCTCCTAAGAACGTTGTTATAGCAGCTATTGCGGCTTATAATGTTAGCGGAATGCTGAACAGAGGATCTTATTCCAGAGCAAATCAGAACGGACCGGAAGAATATGGGTTCCGCGGAAATGCCAGAAACTATGATCTGAACAGGGATTTTATAAAAGCAGACACAAAAAATGCCAGAAGTTTCCAGCAGATATACCAATGGCTAAATCCCGATGTATTTATTGATAATCACGTAAGCAACGGAGCCGATTATCAGTATACTTTCACTTATATTTCCACACATAAAGAAAGGCTTGGAAAATCACTTGGTGATTATTTTTTCAACGAATTTCAGGCTGACAATCTAAAGCAAATGCAGGCATTGGGATACGAAAGCACTCCTTATGTTAATATTCATGGAGATGTTCCGGAAATTGGCTTTGCTTCTTTCGAAGATTCTCCCCGTTATGCAACAGGATATACCAGCTTATTTAACTCTATCGGAACGGTTGTGGAAACCCATATGCTAAAGCCTTATGATAAAAGAGTAGATGCTACCTACAAATATATGCTGGTAAATCTTGAAAATCTTGATAATAATTATAAGAAAATAAAAGAGCTTCGTAAAGAAAATCTTAAGCAATATACAGCCGGGAAACAATATCCTATTCGTTGGAAAGTAGATTCTACTAAGTATTCAACAATGGATTTTAAAGGTTTTGAGGCAGGGTATAAACCAAGTGGAATTTCCGGACAGAAAAGGTTGTACTATGACCGGAATAAGCCTTTTACAAAAAAGATAAAACTCTTCAATACCTATGCCCCAACCGGATTTGTAAGCATCCCGAGGTATTATGTAATTCCACAATCGGAATACCGTGTAATAGAAGAGTTGAAAAGAAATCATATCCGCATGAATGTACTGAAGCGTGATAGTGTAGCTACTGTAGAGACATATAAAATCAATGATTTTAAAACAGTGAAGAATCCTTACGAAGGTCATTATACCCATTATGAAACAGTTGTAGGGAAATCCAATAAACAAATTAAGTTTTTGGCTGGAGATTATGTGGTGCCAACACAGCAGGCAGGCGTGAAATATATATTAGAAACATTAGAGCCTGAAGCTTTAGATTCTTTCTTTAACTGGAATTTCTTTGATGCCATGCTGGGACAAAAAGAATATTATTCTGCGTATATATTTGAAGATACAGCAGCAGAGCTTATGAAAAATGATTTGGCATTAAGAACAGCATTCGAAGCTAAAAAGAAAATAGATAAGGACTTTGCGAAAGAAGGAAAGGCACAGCTGGATTGGGTGTATGAAAACTCTCCTTATTACGAGAAAAAAACTCACAGACAGTATCCGATTTACAGGATATTATAATGACTGATTTATAAAATCGATTAGCGTTGTTTTTTGAAAATTTCAGGATTAACAGAAGCATCGAATTCATTAGAAATTGCGTATTCAAATCGGATACGCATTTTTGTTTTAAAATTGCCTTTAAGATATGGAACTCCGAAAATTACCATATCTTCTTTTTTAAAGAAGTAATACCTTTTAGGAAGTGAGCCGGTACCACAAATAAACCAATTATTATTATATAATATTTGCCATTTATTAGACAGGTTTAAAACTTCATATGATAATCCTAAGCGCCCAACAGGAAGTATCAAATTATGGGAGGAAATATTTTTTATATAAACAGGGAAGGCTTTGTAAGCTTTTATTTGATAATTGCTAAATGGAATTGAGTAAAATGGGATTGTATCATGTGTATTTGCTTCAATCCTTATATTATGGTTTCCAATAGAATCTTTCTTTATATCTTTTTGTGATATAAATACAGGGAGGTAGCCGTTGAAGTATTTTTGCTTTATTAAATCATATTTTCTTTCGTCCTGTTTGTATTTTTTTTCCTGAAAATTATTTTCTATCGGAGAGGGAGGAGGGGGAATCATAATACCTTTTGAATAGTATTTTATAAAAATAGTTTTCGGCATATGACCTATATATACTACCGAGCCATTATATTCATCGAGCCCTTCATTAAAATCCTGAAATTTCATGGGAACACTTTTATCATATTGAAAAGTAACTCCGTCAGAAATTTTTTCTTCCTTTTTACATTGAAGAAATAAGACTGAAAGTAAAAGAATCCGGAAAATTTTCATATAATAAAACTAACAAAAAAATCCCAGCATTGCTGGGATTTTTATTTTATTTCGGAAGGCCTCTTTTCAGTGCGGTATTCGCTCTTTCGAAAGCCTTTTTTTCTTTCCAATCCATATAACGTTTTTTATAACGCGATTTCATGAAGTTGTCAAACTTGCGTTGAACGGTAAGGTTCCAAAGAGAATGGGCTTTTACACCCCAGCTCTTATCCCATGCACGAAGTGAAATAGAAAATGAACCATCCAGATACTTCATCCAGTGCCACCATCCGGTTGGCATAAACAAAGTATCTCCATGTTCCAGATAACATTCAATTCCTTCTACACCGTCCAATGCCGGAAATTTGCTGAAGTCAGGATTCTCAATATCATAATCCTCCAGTGCATATGTTGCATATGGAATCTGATACAAACGCTCTTTCCACTTGTAGTCGAAAAGCAGAATATGTTTTCGTCCGTTAAAGTGTGTATGGAAGATATGAGCCATATCGATATCAAAATGTAGGAAGGTTACAGAACCTTTACCTCCGAAGAACATGTTTGGATATTTATCCAGGAATCCTCCCATTAAATCTTTTGGAGAGATATAATCATCCAGTAATTTCGGAGCGAATTTTATCGGATCAAAAAGGAAAATTCTGAGGTCAGTAGGTTCCTTCTGAATAAGGTCGATATAATCGCCAAATTTCATTTCTGCAGCTGATGAATTAATAGGTGCAGAAGGATCAGCTTTTGAGCTGTCATATAAAGGAACAGTTACATCGCCAACCACCTCTTTCATATATTCCATGGTCCACTTCTGATAAGCAGGCCATTTTTTAGCCATATTTTTTATTACCACTGGCTTACGTGGCTTTAGATATTTTTCGCGGAAATCTTCCTGTGAAATGTCGTCTACAACATCAATCGGTTTAAGAATAAGTCCCATTTCATTTTATTTATGATGCAAAAATATTAAATTTTCTTAACACAAACGGGAAGAAAACGGTATTGTTTAGAACGATTATAAACAAAATCCAATGAAAAAATCTATCACTTTTATAGGCTAATTTAATTTTGTCTATTTTTCAGTTAATAATCAGAAAATTATAGCACAATCAAGTTGATAGCACGGGTTTTATTAAATTGATTTTCAGTAAATTATTATAATAAATGGTTTCGCCCTATAAAGAAAGGCTGAAAATATCCTGATCGGTTAAAAACGGAAACTTATTTCTGAATTCAGTTAATAAATCTTTATCTAATTCGGCATAAATAAGATTATCCTTTAGAAGTGCTATTTCTGAACCATCTGCAAAGAAGCAATGAGAGGATCCGTTATAATGTAGCTTATTGCCGTCATCTCCTACACGATTTAGGCCAAAAGCATAAGACTGATTTTCAATTGCTCTTGCTTTTAGCAGTGTATCCCAGGCATCTATTCGGGAAGATGGCCAACTGGCAACATTCAGGATCAGATCGTAATTTTCCGTATTTCTTACAAAGACAGGAAAGCGAAGATCATAACAAACCTGCAAACAGATTTTCCAGCCTATATATTCAATAACTATTTTTTCTGTTCCCGGTGTATAAAACTGATCCTCTTTTGCATAGGAAAAAAGATGTCTTTTATCATAATGATGTATAGTTCCATCTTTTTCTATAAAATAAAAACGATTGTAGAATTTGCCATTCTCTTTTACAGCAACACTTCCGCCTACAGCAATATTGTTATCTACAGCTAAAGATGTCATCCAGTTCAGAACTTCACCATCCTGATCGGCAATTTCTTCTACATCCATACAGAAGCCAGTAGCAAACATTTCAGGGAGAAGAAAAATATCCGGTTTATCTTCTTTTGGCAAAAGATTTTCGATTATTTCAAAATTCTTAACTTTATTTTTCCATTGAATATCATGCTGTAAGCCCAATATTTTTAAATTTTTCATAAACAGTAAGAATAAATTTATTAAAATTGCGTTAGTAAAGTTATTGATAATAAAGGAATATAAGATTATTTTATGAAAAAGGTATTGTTTTCTATAATAGGAATGTTTGCTATTCAGATGACCAGTGCTCAGGCTTGGAATGGGCAAGGTGACCAAAAAATACAAGCAGGCATGAATGTATGGGGAAAAGGAGGTTTTGGTGTTAAAGGGTCTTATGATTACGGAATTGCTGATGCAATCTCTATAGGTGCCGGAGTTGGTATTTATTCTGAAGGTAAAACGGTTGACGGAAATAAAAAAACAGCGATATCTGTATATGCACGCGCAAATTACCATCTGAAGGATGTATTGGAGCTTCCGGATAAATTCGATATTTATCCAGGTATAACAATGGGAGTTCTTGGTGATACATTTGATTTTGGAGCACATATAGGATTCAGATATTTCTTTACACCTACGATCGGAGCTTTTGCTGAAGTAGGTAACAGAGGTGGGATCGGTGTAGTATTCAACCTGAAATAATAAAAAGAAAAGTAAAAACAAATAAATATAAACTATTGACGATTATGAAAAATTTATTGAAATCTTTATTTGCTGTTGTTTTTTTAGCAATTGGAGCAACTCAGGCAAAGGCACAGATCTACAAAACGAGCTTAGGGCTTTCTGTAGATTTTGGAGATGGATCTACTTTGGTAGGGCCGGCTGTAAAGCACTTCTTCGACGCTAACAATGCCGGACAGGCAGAAGTAGTATTTGGTAACCACGTTACTATGCTACAGGCAATGTACTCTTACAACAAAGGTATTTCCGGAGCTAAAGGTCTTAACTGGTATTTAGGTATCGGACCGGCTTTAGGTTTTGTTAAAGGTGGAGATACTCAGTTTGCAATCCGTCCGATGGCAGGTTTAGAGTACAAGATTAACGGAGCACCTATTGCATTTTCATTCGACTGGAGACCAGCATTCTGGCTTTCAAATGGTGGAGATTCTAATGTAGGTAGATTCGGATTTGGATTCAAGTTTACATTGTAATCCATAAACAACAAAAAATAGTACAGTTGCCTTATTATAAGGCAACTTTTTTATTTCCCCTCAGGCTCGAATATTATTCCTATTTTTGCATTTCAAATATTACAAATGGAGTTATTTAATCAGATATTTCAATTCGTTTTAAGTATATCAATCTTGGTGATCCTACATGAATTAGGGCACTTTATTCCGGCTAAACTTTTCAAGACCAAAGTTGAAAAGTTTTATCTTTTCTTTGACCCTTGGTTTTCTCTAGTAAAAAAGAAAATCGGAGAAACAGAATATGGTATAGGCTGGCTTCCTTTCGGTGGTTATGTGAAAATTGCCGGAATGGTGGACGAAAGTATGGATACTGAACAATTGAAGAAACCTGCTGAACCATGGGAATTCAGATCTAAACCGGCTTGGCAGCGTCTTATTATCATGCTTGGCGGGGTAACAGTTAACTTCTTTTTGGCCTGGTTAATATATTCATGTCTTTCTTTCTTTAATGGAGAAACTTACCATGATAATGCTAAATTTGAAAACGGTATAGCTGTTTCCGAAGAAGGCCGCAAAATGGGACTTGAAACAGGTGATAAAATCCTGAAAATTGACGGAAAGCCTGCTGAAAGAATGGAGACGTCCATGATCAATATGCTTTTCGCGAATGAGGCTACTGTATTGCGTAATGGAAAAGAAGTAACCTTTCCGGTTAATGAGAACGGAGTTGCAGAAGTTATTAAATCTAACGAAGCAAAAGCTTATTTCTCTCCAAGATTTCCTGCCGTTATAGATTCTGTTGCACCAAATATGGGGGCACAAAAGGCTGGATTATTAAAAGGAGACAGAATTATCTCTGTAAACGGAAAGCCAGCTCCTTTCTTCGATGAAGTTTCGGGAGAGGTAACGGCTAACAAAAACAAAACTATTACTATAGGAGTAGAGAGAAAAGGTGAAAAGCTTGAACTTCCGGTAAATGTAGATGCTAAAGGAAAAATAGGCTTTACACCAGATTTTAAAGTAATGATGGCTTCTTTTGAAAAAACTAGTGTAACAAAAGAATACGGATTCCTTCAGGCTATTCCGAGAGGATTTACCAGAACTATAGATGTACTGGTAATGCAGATAAAGCAGTTTAAAATTATCTTTAACCAAAAAACAAAAGGTTATACTAAAGTTTCAGGGCCTATAGGTATTATAAAGCAAATGCCTGCACAGATTGACTGGGTTGCATTCTGGTCGTTTACGGCAATGTTCTCTGTATGGTTGGCATTCCTTAACCTTATTCCTATTCCAGGATTGGATGGAGGCCATGTTTTATTTACACTTTGGGAAATGGTAACAGGAAAGCCTGTCCCTCAGAAAGTATTAGAAAATGCACAGATGATAGGGGTGATATTCCTGTTAGGGCTTATGATTCTTATATTCGGTAGTGATATTTATAAGCTGATTTTCAATTGATAGAGATTTTATTGCAAAAAAATGTAAAAAAATATTTGCAGTGAATATAAAATGTGTGTATATTTGCACCACTTAAAACAAAGGACATTCCTCCTTAGCTCAGTTGGTTAGAGCATCTGACTGTTAATCAGAGGGTCGCTGGTTCGAGCCCAGCAGGAGGAGCTTCTTATAAAGCACTTACAGAAATGTAGGTGCTTTTTTTATGCTCTGTATTTCTTTAACCTTTCTGTTCTTATTGCTTCAGAATCTAATTAACTGATGTTATCGGTTTGTTTCTTATTCTTAGAATAGTTCTCCTGACAAATTTCACTATTATTTTGTTTTAATTTAGAATTAATAAAAACTATATTTGCTGCCAGTTAAAATATATTTATTTCTGTTTATGAAAAAACAAATAATATTGCCTGCTATAGCTGTATTGGCTTATTTCCCGGGATATGCACAAAGTGTAAAAGATTCCGGAAATACTAAGAATATAGATGATGTTGTAATTGTAGCCTCCAGAAAGCCGACGAAGATATCGGATATTCCCGGAACAGTTTGGGTAGTGCCAAAAGATAAAATTGAACTACAGGCTAAAAACGGAGTTCCTATTAAAGAAATGCTTTCTATTCTCATACCGAGTTTAGACATAGGTCCACAGGGTAGAACCAATTACGGTCAAAATATGCGTGGCCGTTCGGCATTGGTAATGATTGATGGGGTTTCTCTAAACAGTATAAGAACAATCAGCCGTCAGCTGGATGCTATAGATCCTTTTAATATCGAAAGAATTGAGGTTCTTTCTGGAGCAAGTGCAATCTACGGAGGTAATGCAACCGGTGGTATTATTAATATTATTACCAAAACGCCTTCTAAAAAAGGCTTAAGTGGTGAGACTGAATTAGGAGTGCGTACCGGGTTTATGGGGAAATATGATCACGATTATCGTGCTGCTCAATCTATCGCAGGGAAAGGCGAAAAGTTATTTGGAAGACTTGGTGTTGCCTACCAGCAGAATGGTGGTGTATATGGAGCCGACCAGAAGCAGCTGATTACTGATATCACCCAGACAGATTTACAGTATAACCAGTCAATAGACATCCTTGCAACAGGAGGCTACAAATTTAACAACAAGCATAAGATTACAGCATCTGTACAGTATTATAATTCCAAATTCAATGGTGACAGAAGTGTTTTTCTGGGTGAGAATCTTAGTGCTTTTACAAAAAGAGATCCTAAAATCTTATCTATGAGAGACGGATTCTCTTCAGATAAAAATATCGGAACGGAACGTTATATGGGAACTTTAGCGTATACCGGAAACAATATATTAGGAGGGCAGGACCTTTATGTGCAGGTTGCTACAAGAGGTGAGAAATTAGGCTTTTACCCTTTTCCGGGTAATCTGAAGTTACAGACGGGTACAATAAGCTATATGTCGTCTTCCCAACAGAATACTTATTATACAGGTATAAAAGCATTGCTTTCTAAAAACTGGAATAAGCTAAATATTACTTACGGGGTTGATATAGATTTTGAAAAATTCGATGCAAATCAGTCGGTATACAATCTTGAAAAAACAATGTCAAGCGGCGGGTTAATTAACACAACGCAATACGAGCTTGGCAGGTATCCAACTAACCATTCCAGAAGTTATGCAGGATATGCTCAGGTAAAATATGATATCATTCCTAAATTACAACTTAATGCAGGGGTGCGTTATCAGAGAATTAATGTAGAGGTAGACGATTTTGTAGGTGCAACGCAGCAAGTGCAGGTAGCAATGGGCTATGGTAAATCTGCTTCAGCTATTCCTGGTGGGAAAAGCGATTACAATATGACGCTTGCCAATGCAGGACTCTTATATAAGATTAATGAAAAGAATCAGGTATGGGGAACTTTCTCTCAAGGTGTGAGTCTTGCTGACCCGTCCAAGTATTATGGTGCCGGAACTTACGCTCTGGATCAGAAAACGGGAAACTGGAATGTAGTATCCAGTATTAACGTTAAAGAGCAACCATTACAGGGCATTAAAACAAATCAGTATGAAGTTGGTTACCGTATTAACAGTAATGGCTTTAAAGCCCAGGTTTCAGGGTTCCTAAGCAATTCCGATAAAAGCATAACAGTAGACAAACAAACATTTCAGTTAATTGTCAATGATCTGAAGCTTAGAAATATGGGAATAGAGGCAGAAATATCTTATTACATGCCTAACGGAGTATATTTTGGAGCCAGTGGACTTTTAATAAAGTCTGAAGTAGATAACAAAGGAGCGTGGAACAAACAAGAGGTTTACAATGCTTCACCTTCCAAAATGGTATCTTATATAGGCTATCAGATTAAAAACTGGAACTTCAGATACCAGCATTTACAAAACTTTAAACTTAAAGACGATCTAGGAAATGTGATCGACGCATACGATACAGCAGATCTTATGATTGGCTATCAGCTGCCATGGGGTAAATTTAACCTCGGTATTCAGAACCTTTTCAATACCGATTATCAAACGATATGGAGCAAGCGTTCGCAGATTCTGTATGGCGCTTACGGTGTTCCGGACTTATTCTATTATAAAGGAAGAGGAAGAACATTTAATCTTTCATATACCTTTAATTTCTAGTATCAATGGTATTTATAGACAGATTGGAATAAATTTGTTAAAGAATCTTAATAAAAAGAAACCGCAAATCGCCAAAAAAGGCAGTTTGCGGTTTCTTTTTTTTTAACACTCTCTATATAAACGTTAAAAAGTGTTAAAATGTACAGGGTGCATGGTGGTTGAGCAGTGCTCGAAAAACACCTTTGTCTAAATTTGTGAAGCAATTTTCAAAAAAAGAGTACATTTTAACACAGTAATTAAATATATATGAAGAAAAGAATTTCACTTTATTTAATAGCAATTGTAGGAGCTATGTCACTACAATCGTGTGTTTCTAATTATGTTGTTTCCAGCCCTGTACAATACAAAACCGATGCCAAACTGGCGAAACTAAGCCCGAAAAAAATAGCGGAAGCTAAAAAAGAAATCAAAGAAAATGTAGGCGAATCTGTGGCTACATTTGCGAGCTTAGAGAAGGCGGGAATGGAAGAAGCATTAAACGCATCAGTAAAAAGAAATAATACAATCGATAATGTCCTGAAGCAGGCATATACATACCTTGGTACACCGTACCGTTTAGGCGGTACAACTAGAAGCGGAATAGATTGTTCTGCTTTTGTTTTGTCAGTATATGAAGAAGCTACAGGTGTAGAATTACCAAGAGTAGCGGCATCTCAGGCTCATGAAGGAGAAGCTATAGCAAAAGAAAACTTACAGAAGGGAGACCTTATTTTCTTTGCACATTCAGGAAGAGGAAGAATTTCTCACGTAGGAATTGTTGAAGAAGTAACATCTTCTGGTGAAATCAAGTTTATCCATGCTTCTACATCAAGAGGAGTAATGGTATCTTCACTGGATGATTCATATTGGAGAGGAAAATACAGATCAGCAAAAAGAATTATTGCAGAGAACTAGTATTTTGTAGAATAAATGAAAATAACAAAAACAAAGCCTTTAGATTTCTAAAGGCTTTGTTTTTTATGGGGTGTATTTAAGCTCTAATCTTTATAGTTGATATTTCTCCCAGAAAAACAATGTTATTGATTGTAAATGGCTTTTATGTTCGTCATTAAGCTTTGAGATAATTATAGGTCATAATCTTAATATACTCATTTGGCGATTAACGAATAACTAGAATTCTTTACAAAAGTATATTAACAGACAGCCATGATCCTGCATATGTAAGCAGGATTAGCTAATTCCGATTGTCGAGGAATGTAATATAAGCTTGAAATAAAATGATTTATACCAGACTATTGCGGTCTGCGTAGTTCAGTTTGAAGAATATAAATGTCATCATAGAAAAGGCCAATAAGGAACTGCCTCCATAACTGAAGTAGGGCATAGGGATACCAACCGTCGGAAATAAGCCCATAACCATGCCTAAATTGATACAAAAGTGTAAAAGAAGTATAGAGGCAAAGCTGTAGCCAAAAACCCTGTTAAAGGTGCTCTTCTGCTTTTCTGCCAGATAATATATCCGTCCGATATACAAAACATAACAAATAATAAGCGTAGCACTTCCTATAAAGCCCCATTCTTCACCTACTGTACAGAAGATATAATCGGTTTGCTGTTCTGGTACAAACTTACCCTGAGTTACAGAACCTTCCTTGTAACCCTTGCCCCATAGTCCACCAGAACCTATAGCGGTCTTGGAATATAAAAGGTTGTAACCAGAGGTATCACGAAACATTCTTTCACCCTTATAAAGCACTTCAATTCTTTCTCTCTGGTGCTTAGGCAGTTTTTCAAGGATTTTTGGAGAAGCCATAGCCAATCCGCTAAGAATAAGCACTGAGCCTACAATAGAACCAATGGAAATAATATTCCATGGGATTTTGTAATAATTAAAGAAGATGAGTAATCCGGTAATAATAAGAATTCCTAAAACGACATAAAGTGGATTTATGGCAAGTGATACGAGGAAAACCACAGCAAAAAGGAAACCTAAGCCAAAAAGCCATCCACTAAGCCCCTCACGGTATAAAGCAATAAAAAAAGCACCAAATACCAAAAGAGAACCTACATCCGGAATCGCAAGAACGACAACAGCAGGAATAGCAATAATAGCAAGAGCTGTCCACAGAGATTTCTTATTTTTTATATTAAAATCGGGCCCGGCAACATAGTTGGCCAGCATAAGTGCTGTACCAATTTTGGCAAATTCTACGGGCTGCATGGTAAAACTCCCGAATTTATACCAGTTTTTCTGTCCTAAAATCTCTTTTCCGAAAGGGAATAATCCAATAAGTAGTAATACCCCACCAACATAGATAATAGAAGCCATGTTTTCGAAAAACTTATTCCGGGTAAAAAATATGATAATACCAACAAACACTGAAAGACCAAAGAATATCAATTGCTTCTTACCTAATTCAGCATCTACACTATTGATATTTGCAATAGCGAAAATACAAAGCAGGAAGTATAGTCCTAGTCCCAGCTTATCAATTCCTTCGGCCCACTTCATACTAATTTTTGGTTTTATTTTGTTGTTGTTGCGGCTTCGGTTGTTCCGCTGATATTCTCAATGCCTTCAGGCTGTCTTCTGTTTTTTTCTTCTTCTGGATAGAATCCTGTTTGCTTGGCTCTACATAAAGGCCTTTTCTCTTCAGGTCAACAATCCATTGTCTTTTATACTCCGGCATAAAGCTGGAAGTTATCATTTTTTTATACAGATGTTCCCGTTTAAGCTCACCGGTTATATATTTTTCAGCAACCACTGTTGCAGCAGGACCTGCCCATGTGGCACCGAATCCGGCATGCTCCATTACCGCAGCGACTACAATTTTTGGTTTATCAGCAGGAGCAATCAGAACGAAAATAGAATTATCCTTACCCTGTGGAACCTGTGCAGTACCTGTCTTGGCCAGCTGTGTAAAGTCCGAAGATCTCAAACTTCTTGCAGTACCTGCTAATACCACCTGTTCCATACCTTTCAGAATTGGTTCAAAATACTTAGGATCTACAAGAGTTTTGTGCTTTTCCTTAAAGCGAGGGTCTGGATTAGGTTTTCCGTTAACAAGTTTTACAATATGTGGTGTTATATACCAGCCTTTGTTGGCAATTGCAGCAACTGCATTTGCCATCTGAAGAGGTGTAAGAAGTACATCTCCCTGTCCCATACCATTGAATATAGCTCCGTTTCTGGTAATATCAGAGAACCAGTTTTTAGTACCGCTTCTTTTTTCATAGAACTCTCCGGATGGAATACGCCCTTTGGAACCAACGGCTAAGTCATTGTTCAGGAATTCACCAACGCCAAAGCTATTCATTATTTTTTTCCACTCGTCAACACCTTTGGTAGGGTCTCCCGGATATTTATTCATAATTGAAATAAAAGCATAGGAGAAATAACAGTTACTGGAAACCCGTATTGCAGGAATCAATGGATCTGCACCACCATGTCCCTTAATTCTAAGACCTCTGTAATTAAAGCCTCCACCACAAGGGTATACTGTCTTTTCATCCATTACACCCATCTGCATCCCGGCCAAAGCTGTAAGCAGTTTGAATGTAGACCCCGGAGGATAAGCTGCCTGTAATGATCTGTCGAAGGTTGGTTTGTTATCGTAAAGTGTATCTACCTGTAGTCTGTACAGATTTTTATTTTTCTCAGGACCTGTAAACTGATTCGGATCGATATCCGGGCCGGAAGCTAAAACCAGAATTTCTCCGTTATTAGGATCTATAGCGACAATAGCACCATGTTTGTTAACCAGCATTTCTTCAGCTATTTTCTGAAGATCATAATCTATGGTTAATGTTAGGTCATCTCCGGGAACAACTTGTTTATCCAGTTTACCATCTTTATAAGAACCAATATTTCTCAGACGGATGTCTTTTTGGATATATTTCATCCCCTTAACACCACGAAGCTGCTTTTCATAAGATTTTTCGACTCCGGTCATACCGGCAATATCACCCGGAAGATAATAGGTAGAGTCTCTTTTGATATAAGAAGGGTTTACCTGATTGGTATAACCTAAAAGGTTTCCAGAAGTATTTATTTCATATTGTCTTTGTGGCCTCGAAACAATTGAAAATGCGGGATATTTAAAAATACGCTCCTGAATTCTGGCAATGTCCTCTCTTCCTAAATCCTTGATAAAGGTCATTGGAGTGAGCTTCGAATAATATTTTTCAGCTTTTACTTCTTCTATACGTTGAATAAACTGTGTTTTGTTCATTCCTACCAGAGTGCAGAAAGAAATAGTATCAAAATCAGGCTTCATAAGTGCCTGGGTAAAAGATATTTCGAAGGAAGGCTGGTTGCCTACCATAATTTTTCCATTTCTGTCAAATATAACACCGCGCTGAGGAATAACATATTCGATTTTAATAGAGGTATTGGCTGCATTCAATGCATACCTGTCGGTAAACAACTGTAAATAGGCCAAGCGCGCTACGAAAATGCACGCGATAATACTAATAAAGGCCAATATTCTGAAGTACGGTTTCACACTTTTTGTTTGATTCTAAAAATTAAGGCATACAGGAGGATAAATACAAATGAAATAATTGTAGTAAAAATAACATTTATAAAGACTTCCAGAATTCTGCTCAATTTAAAAAATTCAAGATATTGTACCAATAGCTGATGGATAAAAATATTGATAAATATAAAAAACAAAAATTGTGTCCATTGGATGGACTGAAAAGAAAAGCTATCAGCTTCATTGGATATAGAAGACTGAAATAATTGTGTTCTGAAATAAGCTATAAGGCATGTAGCAAATGCATTAATTCCCCATGTTCCAAGGAAAGCATCAATACCAAGGCCTAATAAAAAGCTTGAAAATAAATAAATATAATTATTACGGTAGAATGGGTAGAACATTACAAAAATAGGGTATACCACGGGGATATATCCGGAAATTGAAAGTCTGTTAAACAGAAATATCTGCAACGCAATAAGCAATGCAATCATTAAAAGGTCTGTAATAACATTTCTACTTACCATTCTGCACTTTGATTAAAGTATCCTGAATTTGTTTTGCAGGCATTTTTTTAAGGTTGTTCACGATGAACACCTTCTGGGTCTGCCCCAGTTTTTCACTCAGCTCTACTGAGATATCCCAGAAACCGGTTTTTGGATCTACATCATAACCGGCAATTTTTCCAATCATAATGCCTTTCGGGAAAATAGAAGATTTACCATCGGTAACAACGGTATCTCCAATTTTCAGCGGAACATATTTTGGTACATCCGAAAGATGCATCGTTCTGGAATCTTCACCTCTCCATGTTAGTGTACCAAAGTACCCCGAGTTTTTAAGAGAGGCATTAATTCTTATTTTGTGGATGCTCAGTACAGATTGTACAAGAGAATAATTGCTCGTTGTATTAATAACAATTCCGGCAATCCCTTGTGGTGAAATTACACCCATTTCTGGTGCAATTCCCTGCTGAGATCCTCTGTTTATTGTAAAATAATTGTCACTCCTGTTAATAGAGTTAAAGACAACATCGGCATCTACAAATGTGTAAACCTGCTCTCCTTTTACAGAGTCATTTACTTTTGTAAGTTTTGCAGGACCCGAATAATCTTTTCCGTAAAGCTCTATCATAAGGGCTTTGTTTTGGGCAACGAGATCTTCATTTATCTGTTTTAATTTCAGATAATTGGTTCCTTCGTCTATATATCCGGAAATCCTGGAGTTAAAAGCAGAAGTTTGTGCAGCAATAAAAGACTGCTGCATAGAATTTTTTCTGAAAATTAAGATTACAGCAATAATCTGCAAGACGATAAAGAAGACGAAGAATCCATTCTTCGAAAATAATCTTATCAGAAAGCTCATTTAATTTTCAGAGGGAATATAGGGTTATAATTACTTAATCAGGAAGTTAAATTTATCCATATTTTTTAACGCGATACCAGTACCACGAACTACAGCTCTAAGCGGATCTTCTGCTACGAATACAGGTAAACCTGTTTTTCTGTGAATTCTGTCGCTTAGGCCTCTTAGTAAGGCACCACCACCAGCTAAATAAATACCAGTTTTGTAGATATCAGCAGCCAATTCCGGAGGAGTAAGAGATAGCGTTTCCATTACAGCATCTTCAATGCGGATAATAGATTTGTCTAATGCACGTGCAATTTCTTTGTAACCTACCATAATCTCTTTAGGCTTACCAGTGATAAGGTCTCTACCTTGTACCGGAATATCTTCAATTGGCATATCCAGTTCTTCAACTGCAGAACCAACCTCAATTTTAACTCTTTCAGCGGTTCTTTCACCAATATACAAATTGTGATGAGTTCTCAGGTAATATGCAATGTCGTTAGTGAATACATCACCTGCAATTTTTACAGATTTATCACAAACAATACCTCCTAATGCAACAACAGCAATTTCGGTAGTACCACCACCTATATCGATAATCATATTACCTTCAGGTTTTTGTACATCAATACCAACTCCTATTGCAGCGGCCATTGGCTCATAAATCAGACGAACTTCTTTAGCGTTCACTTTTTGGGCAGAATCTCTTACAGCGCGTTTTTCAACTTCAGTAATACCAGAAGGGATACAGATTACGATACGTAAAGCTGGTTGGAATAATTTTCCTTTGATTCCGGGAATTTTTTTGATGAATTCCTTGATCATATGTTCAGAAGCTTGGAAATCAGCAATAACTCCGTCTTTAAGTGGGCGGACAGTTTTGATATCTTCGTGGGTTTTACCCTGCATATGCTTAGCCTGCTCTCCAACGGCAATTGGCTTTCCGGTGGATCGCTCTATTGCAACGATAGAGGGCTGATCGATTACAATTTTATTATTATGGATGATCAGCGTATTCGCTGTCCCAAGGTCAATAGCAATTTCTTGCGTGAACATATCAAATAAACCCATTTCTTTCTTCTGATTTTTAAGTTGACAAAGATACAAATTAAACAAGCAGACTTTCTGCCTGCTACAATAATTTTAGCATAAATTTAACGCAAAAAAACAAAATTTCTTGCGTTTTACTGCAAATGTTTTAATATTAAAATTTTCTAATCTTTCATAATCGGTCTTTGGCAGGGCAACCAATATTAAATTTTTATAACAAGAAAAATGCATTGGTTTTTTTCACTCACAAGTGGATTATCTATTTTAATTGTGAATATTCTGAAATCCCTTCTAGAGTTGGTAAAATGAAAATGATGTAATTATTTTCGTTTATGGTTCAATATTTTAATTTATGTAAACTTAAATTGCTTATTGGTGTATTTTTTTTCTTTGTTAACACATTTGTAATAGAGAGTTAACATGCATATTTTCTTTTTGGCTTATTTTCGCTGAGTTAATTATGATAATTTTTTATAAATAGAATGAATAGTTTATTTAGTGATTTTAAAAAGCTGATGAAAAGAGGATGGCTTTGTATGCTGGGTGGTTTAGTATTATCTCTGTATTCCTGTAGTAAAGAATATGAAGCCGTTTCTAATAATGGTAATACGGAAAAGGGTGTTTATTTTTCGAGCTCGATAGCCGGAGGATATAATACGAAAGCTCAGGGTACACAATGGAGCCAGAACGATTCTATTGGTATTTTTATGTTTAAAAACGGAAGTACACTAAATGAATCATCTATTATAAATAACGGATTTAATAAGTCATTTATTACATCGGGTAATGGAAACTTCTCTCCAAAGAAGGCAACAGACCGTTTGGAATTTACGACAGGAGTAAAAGCTGATTTTGTAGCTTATTATCCATATAGAAATACGAGTGGATTAACACTGAATCTTGATGTTTCCGATCAGAAAGATCAACAGTTTCTCGACTTTATATATGCTAAAAATTCAACGGGGTCCGAAGCAGGTCAGGGACCTGTGAAATTGGCGTTTGACAGACAAATGGCTAAACTGGAACTTAAAATAAAAGGAACTAATCTTAGTGGATTGAAAGCTGTTTTCACTGCCATGCCAACTTCAGCAGTTTTTAACCTTTCATCAGGAGAATTACAGCCTAAAGCTGATGTGAAAGATATTCCTGCGAAAGTTTCTTTAAATGCATCTAATGAAACTATTGTTGAATGGACATTATTCCCGGGCGCAATAAGTGCACAACAGAAAGTAGTATTTACCAAAGCAGACGGATCAACTTATACATGGCAGCTTGCTGCGAATACCGCATTCCAGAAAAGCTACCGTTATCAGTATGATGTAACTTTAGGAAAAGATGGAGTAGATCCTGTTCCTACTGTGAAATATATGGAACAACCCGTTATCACTGCAGGAGAAAATATACAATACAATCTGAAAATGTTCTCTCCGGGAAGAAGAAACTTTTCAATGTTATATGATACTAACTATAAACTTGCATATTGGGTGGCTTATCCAATAAGCAGTAGTTATTTAGGATCTGCGAAAAGAACAGATGCATGGGGGTATGACCCATCTATTAATCCTATTTATCAGGCAAACTTATCTAAAGGATATCCTACTAAAGGATTAGACCGTGGGCATCAAATGCCAAGTGCTGACCGTACGGCAAGTACTGCTGAAAATGCAACAACTTTCTACTATACGAACATGACTCCGCAAAACAGTACCTTGAATCAAGGAATCTGGGCAAATCTTGAAGGAAAGATTAGAGTATGGTCTGCACAGACCGACACACTATATGTTGTAACAGGTGCTATGGTTACAACAAAGACGGATAAAAACGTTGACTTCGTAATGGATAATAGTAACAAACAGGTTGCAAAGCCTAAATATTACTATAAAGTACTGGCCATGAAGCAGGGAGGGAGCTATTATACCATAGGCTTCAGAATGGATAATGCAGCACCGGCTAATTCGGATTACATGCAGTACACAACAACTGTTAGTGCGCTAGAGGAAGAAACAGGATTTACTTTCTTCCCGGCACTAAGTAAGGATGTTAAAGGAACGATAAATACACAGATCTGGCGTAAATAATAAATTTAGTAACAATCAACCTTTAAAAATGGGAAAAAATCAACTTTTGGGGCTAAGCACAGCTTTTGCCCTGGCACTTCTTGTGCAATCATGTAAGAATGATGACTATCGTGATCAGGGTCCGGGAATGGGAGGAAATGGGAAAGCTCAGTTTACTTCTTCTATCGGAGGAACCCCTACAACACGTGTAACAGGTAATACCTGGGATAGTAAAGATGCTATTGGTGTTTTTATGAAGCAAGGAACTGGTTTATCCAATGTTTTGGCTTCAAATAAAAAATATACAACAGAAGGGAATGGTAATTTCTCCGGAGACGGATCAGAAGTTATCAACTACCCTGATACAGGATCAGTAGACTTTATTGCATACTATCCGTATACTGCAAACTTATCAGGTACTACATTGCCTGTTTCTGTTGCTACACAAACCAATCTTTCTGCTATCGATGTATTGTATTCCAACAATGCAACAGGTTTAAACAAAGCTTCAGGAACAGCTAACCTGAACTTCGCTCACAAATTAGCTAAAATTGAGTTTACGGTTAAAGCCGGAAACGGAGTAGCGGATGTTAATGGGCTGTCTGTAGCTTACAAAAATGTAAATACAACAGCTTCATTAGATCTTGCAACAGGAACATTAAGTGGTGCAGCTACTCCAAAAGATGTAACGGCTAAAACTACAGCAAAAGCTCCTGGTCAGTTTGTAGAAGCTATATTGCTTCCGGGAGATTACTCTGCAAAAACAGTAGTATTTACATTAGCTTCAGGAACATATACATGGACTTTACCTGCAAATACAACGTTTGATGTAAACAAAAAATATACTTTTGACATTACATTACAAACATCATCTACAGGTAATCAGGTAGCAGTAACAGGAGCTGGTACGATCACTGATTGGACGAATGTACCAGGAGGTTCAGTTAATGTAGATAAAGATGGCGGAACAGATCCGGGGCCAGGACCTGGAACGGGTACTGAACAAACGCTTTTCTTAGAAACGTTTGGTAACTCTGGACCAACAGCTAATCCTAGAGCAAGAATGGGAACATATACTGATTTCTCTGAAAAGGGAGTTACTTATTCAGATCTTTATACTGATTTTGCAGATATTCGTAGTAGTGCAACGATGAGCTCACATGTATGGCTGCCTTCAGGTAAAACAACAGGATTTAAAATTGAAGGAATTAATACAACAGGTGCAACTAATCTTAAATTATCCTATAATATTACTGCAAACGGTAGCGCTGTTCCAATCGCTGCAGTTAAGGTTAAAGTAAATGGTGTAGATCAGACATTACCTACAGGAACAATAACTACGTCTAATACATATGTTCCAGTTAATCTTACAGGAATTGCTAACAGCAACAGTCTGACTATAGAATTCTATTCAACGGCAACAGATAATACAGCTGGTTATCGTATAGACGATATAAAAGTACTAGGTACAAAATAATCATTATTAGAGAAGATTAATAACATTTTTGCAAGGGGGTTAAAGAGAACCATTACTTCTGATACATCTGAAAACAGTGTTGATGAAAATCTTAAAGGTTCTTTTAGACTCCCTTGTATTTTTATCTTAAACAATTACTATGCGTAAAAAACTATACGTATTGTCTCTTCTCCCCATTTGTGTTCAGATGGCTTATGCGCAGCAAAAAGCGCAATTGTCCGGGACGCTGGTGGATGAAAAGAGTAAAACACCGATCATCGGAGCAGTGGTTTCGCTTGAAAAAAGCAAGCAGAGAACCACAACTGGATCCGATGGCGGATTTGTTTTTGTAAATCTTGATGCCGGAGAAGACCAGCTTGTGGTGAACTCAG
This sequence comes from Elizabethkingia miricola, assembly GCF_001675285.1. Lineage (GTDB taxonomy): Bacteria > Bacteroidota > Bacteroidia > Flavobacteriales > Weeksellaceae > Elizabethkingia > Elizabethkingia miricola. Next base: position 465,906 of record NZ_LSGQ01000030.1, on the reverse strand, counting down.
CAGGCATCAGGCCATACAGGACGACAATAACGATAAATACCGGAGAATCTAAAAAATTACCTGTAATATCTTTGGTGCAGGAAAACCAAATTGATGTACAGTCTATTTTAGGGGTTATTAATGATGATGTGCTAAGGGACGATGAAGATGTTAACGGTCAGGATATCCGGTCAACAGTTATTATGTCAAATGATCTTTATCTGAACAAAGCAGGATTTAAACTTTCTCCTTTTCGTTTCAGGGTAAGAGGTTATGAACCTTTATTTGAGCAGACTTATGTAAATGGAGTCGTAGCAAATGATCAATACCGCAGAGTATTCAATTATGCTTCTATCGGAGCATTGAATGATCTTACACGCAACGGAGATGCGGTTAATTATAATAATGGTGGAAGTTATACTTTCGGAGCTATTGGCGGAGCAGAAAATATTAATATGCGCGCCAGTTCTTATGCGAAAGGTGGAAAGGTGACAGGATCTTATACCAACAGAAATTACTATGCCCGTACAATGTTCAGCTATTCCACAGGGCTTATGGATAACGGCTGGGCCTTTACAGGTGCTATTGGCGGGCGTTATTCCGATGAAGGTTTTATAGACGGAACATCTTATCAGAATATATCTTATGCTTTATCTATAGAAAAACAGTGGGCAAAAGGTGCGCACTCCCTGTCACTTGTTACTTATGGATCTCCTGTAGTACGAGGACAGCAAGGAGCTTCTTTTCAGGAAGCTTATGACCTGACAGGTAATAACCTGTATAACCCTAACTGGGGTTATCAGGACGGAAAAGTTAGAAACTCACGTATAGTAACAGCTTATGATCCTACTGCAGTTCTTTCACACATATGGAAAATCGATGAGAAAACATCTCTTACTTCCGGAGCTTTAGTTCATTATGGGCGTTATGCAGGTTCGGCTTTGAACTGGTATAATGCTATGGATCCCCGTCCGGATTATTACAGGTATCTGCCATCTTATTTTAGTATGGATGCCTCTAAAACAGATACAACAACATTCGATTATTATCAGAATCTCTGGAGATCTAAAGATCCGAATGTAACACAGGTAAACTGGGCAGAAATGTACCGCCAGAATATGGATCCTGAGAACAGGAGAAAATATAATGGCGCTGCACTTTATATGGTAGAGAAACGTCATTCAGATTTACTGGAAGGAACGATCAGTTCAACTTTCAATAAGTTGTACGATAATAATATGCGTCTTACAGCGGGAGTAGAAGCCCGCAGGTCCCGATCGTATCAATATAAGACAGTAGCTGATCTGCTTGGAGCAGACTATGTACTGGATAGGGATAAGTTTGCAGAAAGAGATTTTCCGGGAAATAATGATACAAAGCAAAATGATTTGTTGTTTCCGGATCGTAAAGCCTATGTAGATGATATTTTTGGCTACGATTTCAACCTGGATATTAATGCTGTTAATGCCTGGGTAATGAACAGTTACCAGACACATGCTTTAGATTTCTTTTATGGTGCAAAATTCACTTATACAGATTTTCAGCGTCAGGGAAATATGATGAACGGACGTTTTCCAGATACTTCTTACGGAAAAGGGGCTAAATATAGCTTTACGGACTTTGTATTTAAAGGAGGAGCAACTTACAAATTTAACGGAAGACATTTCTTAACGGCTAACATTAGTTACGGAACAGAGGCTCCTATACCAGACAGAGCTTATGTTATGCCAAGGGTTACAGAACAGGTTGTTAAAGGACTAAGTAGTTCTAAAATTTTTGCTACAGATATTAACTATGTATTCTCTATGCCGCGTTTATCGGGAAGGGTTTCACTTTTCCAGACCAATTTCTATAACCAATTGGAGCGTATGGCTTTTTATCACGATTCTCAGCGTACGTTTGTATACCATAACCTTGTAGGAGTAGACAAAGTGCATCATGGTATCGAAGCCGCTGCCACGTATCGACTAAATGATAACTGGAGCTTTGATTTTATGGGTACAATGGCGGAATATTATTACAATAATAATCCGACGGGTATTATGAACTCAGAGAATGGAAAAGTAGTAGATGCAGAAGAAAAAGTATACATGAAAAACCTTCATGTATCCGGAACACCACAATTTGCCGGCGTATTGTCTGCACGTTATTTTCATAATTACTGGTTTTTTGAGCTAAGTGCTAATGCTGTTGCAAGAAATTATATATCGGCTTCAGCAATGCGCAGGTTGGCATCTAACTATGAAAACGTGAACCCTAATGACGATGCCAGCTACAATGCTTACAAAGAGCTTACAACTCAGGAACGCCTGAGTGATGCTGTAACAATGGATGCTTCTATTGGAAAGCTGGTGTACCTTAAAAACAAGCAGGCTCTTAACTTAAGCTTGTCGGTGATGAACCTTTTGAATAACAAAAATATCCGTACAGGCGGATATGAACAGGGGCGTTTGGATGTAACCTATCCGAATCGCTTCGCTTCCCGCTATTTCTATATGCAGGGAATCAATGTATTTTTTAATGTAAGTTATAGATTTTAATACGCTATGAATATGAAAACGATAAAATATTTGTTTTTTGCAATATGTATGCTGGTACTTCATGTATCGTGCGAGCGGGATTATACACCACCACCACTTAATGAGGCTAAGTATACAGGTCCTTTGGATAATATTTCCATTGCACAACTAAAACAACGTTATACTAATATTACAACACCCCAGCTAATCGAAGATAACCTTGTTATCAAAGGAATTGTTACGGGGAACGATGAGTCCGGAAATATATATAAACAGATTTTTGTACAGGATGCTTCCGGTGGCATTTACCTGGGAGTAGACCAGAATTCTATATATGCCAGCTATCAGGTAGGGCAGGAAGTCTACATTCAGCTGAAAGACTTGTTCATGGTTAAATACGGTGGTGAACTGCAAATAGGTATGGGATCTACTAATGCAAACCGTATAAGCTGGGAAATGTTTAAAGCGAAAGCATTCCGCAATTCTTGGCCGAATGTAGCAAATGCAACACCACAAATAGTAGAATTGAATAAACTAACCAGTGATATGGTGTATAAACTGGTAGAGATAAGAGGTGTATACTTTGTGAAAGGAGGCAAAAATGCATTTACAACCGGAGATGCTATTACAAGTGAGCAGGTAAAAGATGCATCCGGAACGACATTGGATGTACGTACGAGTAATTTCTCTGATTTTGCAAAAGATATACTTCCGGTAGGTAAAGGAACACTTGTCGGAATGCTGGGACGTTATAACGGAACATGGCAGCTGACACTGCGTACAAAAGCAGACGTTAAAAACTTCGATGGCAAGCCTATTGAGCCTGAAAAACCTCAGACAGGATCATTCTTTAAAGAAACATTTGGTACAGGAACATATCCGTCGGGAAACAGACCGAAAATCAATGAATTCAAAGACTTTGATATGAAGGCGCCTGTTGTTTATACAGATGATTCCGGTGTGGCAGATATTCGTAGTGTATCTGGGGATAATGGTGCACATATATGGCTTCCGGCCACCAAAGATGTTATAATTAAAGTAACGGGAATAAATACTCAGAATAAAGGTGATGTAAGTTTGAGCTTCCAGTTGGCAGCCAACTTATTCGATGCCGGAAGTGCAGCAAATATTAATAATATTCAGCTAAAAGTAAATGGAGTAGTTGTAGCGTTGCCAAATCAGCCGTTGACGAATGCTGGTGGAGATAACAGTAAATTCTATACGGTAACAATACCGGGAATTGCTCAGGCAGCAAATCTGACACTTGAATTTATTTCTGCAGCAGACTCTAACAAAGTAGGTTTCAGGCTGGATAATATTGAATTAACCGGAGGTTCTTCCAATGGTGGTAATCCCGGTGGGCCTATTATTGTAACGCCAACAAAGTAGACGAATAACAATGATAAAGACTAAATCATATAAAGCAGCATTAGTTTTTCTGATTCTTCTGGTGCAGTCAAATCTGATGACTGCTCAGCAAAAACAGTATCAGGTATACACTGCGGCTTTTTATAATCTGGAAAATCTTTTTGATACAGAAGCTGATCCTGCAATCAATGATACAGAGTTTACACCTGCAGGATCTAACAGATGGACTACTGAAAAATACAATAAAAAGCAGGCAAATATGGCGAAAGTAATTTCGCGTCTGGGCAAAAAGTACAGTCAGACAGGACCTGCTTTTATAGGTTTGTGTGAACTGGAGAACAGGAGGGTTCTTGAAGATCTTGTAGCACAGCCGGCTTTAGCAGCTACAGGCTATGGTATTGTTCATTACGATTCTCCGGATCGACGCGGGGTAGATGTTGCTTTATTGTATAATCCTGCATTGTTTAAAGTAAAGGATTCAAAAACATTTGCTTACCATATTAAAGATATACCAGAGTACAGAACAAGAGATATTCTTTTGGTAAAAGGAGAATTAGCAGGTGAAGATCTGCATGTGCTTGTCAATCACTGGCCATCCCGCTACGGTGGCAAATCTTCTGAGCTAAGAGAACATGCTGCAACGATAGTGCGCAAAGTTGTTGACTCTCTATATGCAGCGGATGACAAAGCAAAGGTTGTTATTATGGGTGACCTAAATGATGATCCGACAGATAAAAGCGTTCGTGTAGTATTAGGAGCAAAAAAATACCAGAATGAAGTAGAAAAAGGCGGGCTTTTTAATACCATGTGGCAGCACTATGACCGTGGTATAGGTTCGTTGGGATATCAGGGAAAATGGAATCTTTTTGATCAGATTATCGTTTCGGAGCCTTTGTTAGGAGAAGATAAAACGTCTCTTAAATTCTGGAAATCTGAAATCTTCAATCCCGAATTTCTGATTACACAGGAAGGGCGTTATAAAGGCTATCCATTCCGTACATTTTCAGGAAATGTATTCCAGAATGGATTTTCAGACCATTTCCCTACGCTTATTTATTTGGTAAAGGAATTAAAGTAGATTATTATTTTTGTAGGAATTATGCGTACAATTAAACTTATATATTTTTTCTTTACACTGCTTGTTGTAACAAGTTGTTCAAGAGATGATGACAGTCCTTCAGGTAACAATGCCGTTGCCACCCGCACCGTAATGGTGTATATGGCTGCTAATAACAGCCTGGCATCGGATGCCTATACTAATCTCAACCAGATGGAAGAAGGCTTTACTGGTATAGATGGAAAATTAATCGTTTATGCCCGTATCTTCGGACAGGAGCCTAAAATATATGAAATTGTCCATGATACAAGTCCTGACATTAAAAGCAAAGTACTGAAGAAATATGGAGATCATAATTCTTCTGATCCTGCGGTAATGAAAATGATATTTGAAGATATGAAAAGCCTGGCTCCCGCAAATTCATACGGAGCCATACTTTGGTCTCATGCTACAAACTGGGTGCCTGCAAATCTTGGCCAGCTGAAAACACGTTCTTTTGGTGATGATAATTCCAAAAGTATGGATGTGCAACAGCTGAAATCAGCTTTACCCGCAAATCTGGATTTTCTGATTTTCGATGCATGCTCCATGGCTTCTGTTGAGGTGCTTTATGAGCTTCGTAATGTAGCGCCTTATATACTGGCCTCTCCAACAGAAGTGCTTAGTGTGGGAATGCCTTATCACCAGATTGGTCGTTTATTGTATACACCTGATGTAAAAACAGGACTTACAGAGACAGCCAAAGCCTATGTTGAATATTACCGCCAGAAATCAGGGTTAGAGCAGTCTGCTACTTTTTCTGTGATTGATACAAAGCAATTGCCATTGCTGGCTCAGGAAACAAAAAAGCTTCTGCAGAATAACCCGGATGTGATTGCTAAAATTGGCAGAAACGGAGTACAGCGTCTGGATCTGGATCCGAACACTCCTGTTTCTGCATATGATTATGCAGATATGCTGGATAAATATTTCCCTCAGGAGCAATTGGTATCTGTAAAGAGTGCTTTGTCAAAAGCGGTGGTGTATAAAGCGAATACACCGAACTTCCTGGGAAAACCAATTAATGCATTTTCAGGGCTTTCATGTTATATTCCGGTTGAAAGTGAAGCTTATTTAGCTCCCTTTTACCGTACGCTTGCCTGGTCTCAGGATTCAGCTTACGGAATGTTATTACGTTGGTAATAAATAATCTTTTTGATATAAAGTAAAGGCTGCCTAGGAATTGGGCAGCCTTTTATAATTTTTGATTATCTGAGGTAATTGCTTAGCTCGATGAGGTTACTATCGGGATCTCTTAAATAAACGGAGCGTATTTTTCCAAGAGCACCAGTACGTTCTACAATACCTTCAGTGATTTGAATATTCTTAGCCTGAAGTTCTTTTAAAACATCCTCTAAGCCGGTTTCCGTAATAAAACATATATCTGCAGAACCAGATGTAGGAAACAGAGCTTTAGGTTCAAATTCACGCCCTTTCTGGTGTAAATTTATTTTTTGGTTTCCAAAGCGAAGTCCTTTTCTGTTGTTCCCGAAAGTGATTAATTCAAAGCCTAACACCTCAGTATAAAACTGTACCGTTTTTTCTATGTCAGCAACTGTTAATACAATATGATCAATGCTGGTAATCCTCATTTCATGTTTACTTTATAAATAAGTTTAAAAATAGGGATTTTTATTTTCAGATATCTATATAGAGAGAAAAGAATAGGGTAGAGTATAAATGAAAAAAGCATTGTCAATCAAAGATTAACAATGCTTTTTGTACCCCAGACGGGACTTGAACCCGTACGCCCAAATGGGCACAGGATTTTAAGTCCTGCGTGTCTACCAATTCCACCACCAGGGTGTGAAGTGGAGCGAAAAACGGGATTCGAACCCGCGACCCCAACCTTGGCAAGGTTGTGCTCTACCAGCTGAGCTATTTTCGCATAGTGCGGATGAAGGGACTCGAACCCCCACGCCTCACGGCACCAGATCCTAAGTCTGGCGTGGCTACCAATTACACCACATCCGCTTTATTTAAAGAACTTCTCTATCGTTTTTGTGAGTGCAAATATAGAGACAATTTGTATTCCCTCCAAATTTATTTTCAAAAAAATTCATTTTTTTTTTAAATCGACAAAAAGTCACTTCCGGTCACTACTCTTCATTCCAATTTTATTACCTTTACAATTCGTAAAAAATATTGAAATGGAATTAATAGGTACAGTAAAGAAATTATTTGATGTTCAGACTTTTAACAGCGGTTTTCAGAAAAGAGAATTGATTCTTCTGACTCAGGAACAATACCCGCAGCCTATAAGTATAGAGTTTTTATCAGATAAAATTGATTTGCTCAATACTATTTCAGAAGGAGAGCAGGTAAAGATCGGAATTAACATTCGTGGTAGAGAATGGCAAGCTCCGGATGGACAAATCCGTTACTTCAACTCTATTACAGGATGGAGAGTAGAAAAAGCAACAGGTGATTTTAATGAGCCGGTTCAGGCTGCTCCTATGCAGGCTAATCAATCAACTGCAAGTCAGGATACCAATGTATTTGGTAACGATGACGATGATGATTTACCATTCTAATCAGAAATCTTTATACCATCATATAAATCCTACTGTTTATCGAGTAGGATTTTGTTTTTCCTATGTATCAGCTAGACCCTAATGATATTTCTTTCCCGGATCCGGCATTATATAATCCGGAAGAAGGGCTTATGGCTTTTGGCGGAGATCTTTCCGTCGAAAGAATCTGGTTTGCCTATCAGCTGGGTATTTTTCCATGGTTTAATGAAGGCGAAGAAATATTGTGGTGGTGCCCGGATCCGCGATTTGTTTTGTTTCCGAATGAAATAAAGATTTCAAAATCTATGCGTAAGGTTTTTCGTGATGAAACATTTTCTTTTACCGAAAATCAGTGTTTCATCGAAGTAATCAGGAGCTGTAAAGATATTTACAGAGAAGATCAGGACGGAACCTGGATAACTGATGAGATGGAGGAAGCTTATATAGAGTTACACAGACTCGGGAAGGCAAAAAGTATTGAGGTCTGGCAGGATGAAGAACTGGTTGGTGGCTTGTATGGGCTTGACCTGGGAAATGTTTTCTGTGGAGAGAGTATGTTTGCGAAAGTAAGTAATGCCTCAAAAGCCGGTTTTATTTATTTCGCAAAAAAATATCAAGGGACGTATGATGTGATAGACTGTCAGGTTTATACGGCTCATTTAGAAAGCCTTGGAGCAAGGATGATAGACAAATTAGACTATTTAAACTTTTTAAAATAAATGGATACGAATAAGGAAAAATGGGTTCTTCTGATGGTGCTTACTTTAATATGGGGTTCATCATTTATCCTGATTAAAAAATCTCTGCAGCATTTTAATCCTTTTGAAGTAGGAGCGCTGAGGATTCTGATAGCTTCTCTGATACTAATGCCTATTGCAATAAAGCACCTGAAGAGTTTTCCTGCAAAACAATTGAAATGGGTTGTAGTAGTAGCGCTTTGCGGTAATTTTTTTCCAATGTTTCTGTTTCCGATAGCAGAAACCAGAATCAGCAGCAGTATTGCCGGAATTATCAATTCTATGCTGCCTATTTTTGTAATCATAGTTGGGCCTCTGCTGTGGGGAATTAATTCGACAAAGAAGCAGATGATTGGTGTTGCTATTAGCTTTGTTGGCGCTTGTATTCTTATGCTGGCTTCCAAAAATGAAGGAGGTTCTATTGAGATCATTCCTATTTTATTGCTTTTACTGGCGACAGTGTTTTATGCTATAAACGTTACAACAGTTAAGGCGAAACTGGGTTCAATTCCCGCAAAAATGTTGTCTGCTTATGTTTTTTCATTGGTATTATTTTTACCTTCACTCGTTTCGCTGGCTTTTGCAGGCTTTTTTACCAACTTTAAAGCAGATGCCAACTTCTGGGAAGGCTTAGGCTTTGTTTCTCTGTTATCTGTTTTTGGAACAGGACTGGCGATGATGCTGAACTATCGGCTGGTGAATATCTCTACACCTTTGTTTTCCTCATCTGTTACCTTGCTGATGCCTATCGTTGCTGTAGGCTGGGGAATTATAGATGGTGAAACCTTAAATATGATACAGGTTGCTGGTGCTATGCTAATTATTTCAGGTCTTATTTTCCTGAGGACAGGTAAATAAAATAAAAAAACTGCGAGCGGAACGCCGCTGCAGTTTGAAATAAATCTAATAAAAAGTAAAAATGAAAGGCGACAAAGGTAAGTATTTTTTTATTTACCTTCCAAATTTATTTTTCAAATTCTGAATCGTATTAAAAATAAGGATGTTCGAAGAATATATTACTTTGAAGAAACAAGATTAATTAATATTATTATTCCCGAAATACATAGTAGAATCCTGTAAATCGTGTCAAGCGCAATAAATAATCGGGTATAATATCTGTTCTTCAGAGAAACGGAAGGTCATTATTTCTTTATTTCCGAAATCTTAACCGTAGGAGCCGTAAGATATCCTTTTTCCTGGATGTAAGCATAGAATTGTACATTTCCGTTTACAGAAGATGTGTTTTCTATTATAATTCCGTTAAAGGGTGTATCCGTAAAGTGTGCTTTTTCTCCCTTTTTAATGATTTGATACAATTTGTGGTCAGGAGTATAGATCTTAAAAGAAGAATCCTCGGTGGAGGTATTGATTAAGTCAAATTTGTGATTTCTAGAGGTGTTAGAAGTCATTATGTATTCTTTCTGGGCATCAATATTCCAAAGTTGGGCATAAACTCCCCTGAAGCCAAAAGTCCCCGAACATGATGAAAGAATAGTAGAGGCTAGAAAAGTAGTGTAGAGTAATTTTTTCATAGATTATAGTTCTTTTTGATAAAGACAATCTAAAATAGAAAAAGTTACAGCAGGGTTTTAATATTTTCTGATAATTTCTGAAGAGCCCTGATTGTATTGGGATCTGTAAGCTGTCCATCAGTACTGAATCTGCCTTTTACCCCCGGAATCAGAAGGGTAGATTCCTCAGAAAATTTTGCTCCCAAAGTTTTCATAAGAAGGTGTAATTCTTCCTGACCTTTTTCTCCGGAGGCAGAAGCTGTAATGAGTGCTACTGGTTTCTGGTTGAATATATCTGTTGCAACAAACCATTCCAATGCATTTTTCAGTACTCCCGGAATACTGAAAATGTATTCCGGTGTACAGATCAGAACAATGTCTGTATTTTGTATTTCTTCCCTGAATGCGACTACTTTTTCAGGAGTATTTTCAAAAGCCTGATCCGGATTGAAATAGGGAAGATTTGTTAATCCATTGAAATAGGAGAATGTAAAATCATGATAAAGTAATTCTTCAATCTTTTCTACAATCTTCTGATTTGAAGAATTAGGTCTTACGCTGCCAATAACAGCTAAAATCCGAGGTTTCATGCTTAAGAGATCACACCGCTTCCAAGCGTTTCCTCTCCGTCGTACCAAGCTGCAAACTGTCCTTCAGCAATCGCTGACTGAGGTTCTTCAAATTCTATATAGAAAGCATCTTCAAACTGATAGATTGCAGCTTTTTGTAAAGGCTGTCTGTAACGGATTCTGGCCATTACTTCGCGGCTTTCACCGTTTTGTAATTGCAGATCTTTGCGAATCCATTTTACTTCGTCATTATTTATTTTCAAAGCTTTTTTATACAATCCCGGGAAGCTGTGGCTTTCTCCTACAAAAAGTATATTGTTTTCCATATCACGGGAGATCACAAAGCAAGACTCTTTATGACCGCCAATACCAAGACCTTTACTTTGACCAATTGTGTAATACTGAGCACCCTGGTGTTTTCCAATGACTTTTCCGTCACTTTTCTGATATTTGATTTTTGAAGAAAAATATTCCAGTTCTTCTTGTTTTGATTGGAACTCAGGCTGAGACTGATTAAATCCTGAGAAGTCTCTGAATATTTCTACAATTTCACCTTCTTTTGGCTGTAACTGTTGTTTCAAAAACTCAGGAAGACTTACTTTCCCAATAAAACAAAGTCCTTGGGAATCTTTTTTATCAGCGGTTACCAAACCGATTTCTTTTGCAATTTCTCTTACCTGTGGTTTTGTTAAATGACCAATCGGAAACAGAGCTTTGGAAAGCTGATCCTGACTTAGCTGACAAAGAAAATAAGACTGATCTTTATTATTATCGTTACCGGCTAACAAGCGGTAAATTGTTTCACCATCCTTTTCTATAGAAGAAAGCTGCGCATAATGGCCCGTAGCCACTTTTTCAGCACCCAGAGAAAGAGCAACATCCATGAAGGCATCAAACTTTACTTCACGGTTACACAGAACATCCGGATTGGGCGTACGTCCTTTTTCGTATTCTTCGAACATGTAATCTACAATACGCTCCTTATAAAGCTCGCTCATATCGATTACCTGGAACGGAATACCCAGCTTTTGGGCAACCATTAGTGCATCATTACTATCTTCTATCCATGGACATTCATCTTCCAGAGTAACCGAAGCATCGTTCCAGTTACGCATGAAAAGTCCAACAACATCATGTCCCTGTTGTTTTAGTAAATAAGCTGCTACACTGGAGTCTACTCCTCCGGATAGTCCGACTACAATTTTCATTCTACAAAAATTTTTTGCAAAGTTACAACAACTTAATCTATTGAAAAACGTATTGTTATTGAAAGCATCAAATACAGGTAATTGGAAAAACTATATTGTATTTTAATAGAAATCGTCTGGAGTGAAGGCTTTTCTGTTGAAGTTTTCGCTGCTCCATTCAAATATAAAAGCCTTTACATCTATATCTTTTTCAGACTTTTTATAAGTGAGTGAAAAAGGATGGAGACCTGCTTTTAGCAAAATATCTGCACTTTTTTCTGTTCCGGAAATGTAGTTGTAATCAGCATCGATTAAAGCCGCTTCTATTCTCAGGAAAGCTTTTCCAAATGCTTTGAGGTAAAATGTATAATTGGCATTTTGTGGTACATTAAGAACTCCTTTTATAGTAATAACATTTCCTTTGATGCTTTTATTTATAATAGTGGGAGTAGTAAGAGTGCCGTTACTTACAGGCTTCAGATTATTTGTATCTGGTACCCATGGAGATTTTGCCTGATAACTGTACCATTGAATGCCTTTTCTTGCTGATTTATGGGAAATTCCAGGGATGTATGCTTTATCATATGGACGGGCGGCAGAAGAATCCGGACGTCGGATTTGCAGAACAAAATCTTTCATATTTTGTTGCAGCGAAGGCATAGATGCAGCTAAGTCAGTTTTTTGTTTAGGATCTGTAACCACGTTATAAATCTCAAAGTTATCTTGTGCATCCTTGATATTGTAGCGTACACCACTATATTTTCCAAAACGAACCAACTGCATTTGTCCTCGTGTTCTTTTACGTCTTTTGGTTTCAAAATCAGTATAGTTGGGGGTATGTCCTTCTTCAAAATATTCTGCATAGACAATAGGATCTTTTTGCTGTTTGGCCATTCCGGTAAGTATTGGTAAAATTGAAATACCATCTGCGCGCTGTGGTGATGTTGCTCCTGCAGCATCCAGGAAAGTAGGCATCCAGTCGGATAACATGTTTGGGAGATCAATTTTCTGTCCCGGTGTGATTTTGCTGCTCCATTGTACAAAGACAGGCATGCGCTCTCCTCCTTCCCATAGGTCTCTTTTTATACCGTCAAAAGGGCCATAACCATCAAAAAATTCAGGTGTATAAGGTTCTTTTAAATATGACTCCTGTGAAGGGCCGTTGTCTGAAGAGAATACAACAAGTGTATTTTGATCAATTTTCAGATCTTTCAGAAGTTGTAATAAATCGCCAACCTGAGCGTCTAAACGTTGTATTACCGTTGCGTATCTCTTGTTTACATCTGTCCACGGCTTTTCGGTTCCATCAATTGTTTTATAAGTGGCGTTTGCATATTCGGGTGCATACCAGGAATCTATTTCTCCAGATGCCGTATTAATCATTTGTCCTTTTTTGCCAAGCCACTGCAATCCTCCATGTAGACCGTTTCCTTTTGGATATTCCTGAGTGGGAAGTTCTATAACGGCATGAGGTGTATCATAAGCAAGATACATGAAGAACGGTTTGTCTTTTTGATTCTGATTGTGTTGGGTAATCCAATATTTTGCACGAGCTGTCCACAGGTCCCCTGTGTAAGATCTATCCAGATCTTCAGTTACATTGGAGTAATTATCATATACCTCCTTCTTGCCTCTGTACTTTCCTTCTTTAGGATAGTGTTCGTGACCATCGGAATGCCTGATATACCCGTAATATTCATCAAAACCTCTTTTAAGCGGATGAGAGGACCAATTCGCATCTGTCCCCTGTAGTCCCCATTTTCCTATAGCTATTGTTGTATATCCGACTTTCTGCAGGGTATTTCCTATCGTGTAATTGTCTTCAAGAGCTTTATCGAACTGATTGTCTCTTACCTCGGAATGTCCTTGCGTACGTCCTGTTAGCAGAGATGCCCGTGAAGGGGCGCAAACAGGTGCATTACTATAGGATTGGGTAAGTATAGCTCCTTGTGCAGCGAGTTTATCAAGAAACGGAGTCGCTATATAGGGTTTTCCTTCTTTTTTTCTCTGGTTCTGATTTAAAATACCAATATCTCCGTATCCTAAATCATCTACTAAAATGAAAATAATATTAGGCTTTGAAGGCTTTTTAACAGCCTGAGCCGCAAGACTGCAGGGAATTAAAAGCAGAATAAAAAGCTTAAGAAATTTGTTCATGGTTATAAGTTATTGATAAATATATAAAAATAACCTCATAACCAGTAAGATTAAAAAAGCCGGTCACTATGACCGGCTTATAATTTATAATATTAATGCTATGCTTTATATTCTACAACAGCTCTGATGAAGGCTTCAGCATTTTCCACCGGGATATTAGGAAGAATTCCGTGCCCAAGATTAGCGATGTACTTATCTTTTCCGAAACGGTCAATCATCTCATGAACCATTTTGCGAATCGTTTCTGGTGAAGAATGTAATCTTGCCGGATCAAAATTACCCTGAAGTGTAATATTTCCGCCGGTTAACTTTCTTGCAATTTCAGGGGTTACTGTCCAGTCCACACCAAGAGCTGAAGCTTTAGATTTAGCCATGTCTTCCAATGCATACCAACATCCTTTAGCAAATACAACAACTTCAGTTAGTGGACTTAAAGCTTCCACGATCTGATTGATATACTTCCATGAAAATTCCTGATAATCTGCAGGTGAAAGCATTCCTCCCCAAGAGTCGAAGACCTGTACTGCAGAAACTCCTTTTTCTACTTTTCTTTTCAGGTAAGCAATTGTAGTATCCGTTATTTTCTGTAAAAGTTGGTGTGCTGCTTCTGGCTGTTGGAAGCAGAAAGATTTAGCAATATCAAAAGCCTTACTTCCTTTACCCTCTACGCAATAGCATAGGATTGTCCATGGGCTGCCGGCAAAACCAATTAATGGAATTTCATTATCAAGATGTTCCAATGTTAAGGTAATAGCATCGAAAACATAAGATAATGTATCATCTACATCTGGAACTACAATTTGTTCTACAGCTTCTTTTGTGCGTATAGGATTGTCCAGCCAAGGGCCAACATTCTCTTTCATTTTGAAATCGATACCCATTGCCTGAGGAACAACTAAGATATCAGAGAAAAGGATTGCTGCATCCAACGGAAATCTTCTGATAGGCTGTACTGTAATTTCAGCAGCCAGCTCAGGAGTCTGGCAGCGGGTGAAGAAATCATATTTATCGCGAAGAGCAATAAACTCAGGAAGATATCTTCCTGCTTGTCTCATCATCCATACCGGAGGTCTTTCAACAGTTTCACCTTTTAGGGCTCTTAAGTATAAGTCGTTCTTAATCATTTCTATAAGTATCTTTTATTACCTGAAGCAAATCTTCGAGGCTTTCTTGTTCACTTTTTATAATTTCGTTGTCAGTAAAAGATTTTAGATAGTTAGCCGTTGTTTCGCCAATGGCAAATAATCTTTTATTTTTTACAGTATTGTTTTTCATAAAGCTTTCTACACCGGAAGGACTGAAAAATACAATAGCATCTGTCGGGGTATTCCTCTCTGGATACAAAGGTATGGTTTCATAAACTATCTTTTCGGCAAAATCAAAACCAGCTTTGGACAATTGATTCTTTAATGTAGATAAAGCTTTCGAACTGCAAAAATGCATTATTTTTATGGGATTTAACTCCTGAATTTTATCAGAGAGTTCCAATGCATTTTTGGCTACAATTTCCACAGAAAATCCCATTTTTTCTAAAGCTTGTCGGGATTTTTCGCCTACAGTATAGAATTTTGAATTTTCAGGGAAGATAATTTTTTCTTTAACAGCTTTTACTCCCTGAATACTTGTGAAAATAAAATGGTGATAATCTTCGATATCAATTTGATCTTCAATATAACGGATTCCGATAACAGGAAGAAATGAGGGATCGAAATAATCACCCAATTGTTGTTGGATGTATTCTTTAGACAATTCCTTTGTGAAAAGAATACGGACAGCCATCTCTTATAGCTGGGTTTTTATCTCTTCCATAATGGCTTTTCCACCATTGTCCAAAACCTGCTGTGCAAAACGTACTCCAAGATCATCTTTCCACTCGGCAATTTCTTTCAGATCAATTTCTTTAGAGCCGTCCAAAGAGGCAATTCTTCCTTCAAATGTAATGCTGTTTCCGGAAATTGTTGCACGTGCACCAATTGGTGCTGTACATCCGCCTTCCAGATGTCTAAGGAAATCTCTTTCGATCTTAGTACACTTATTGGTTTCTTCGTGGTTAATCTGAGCTAATATTGAAGTTAATTCTTCATTTTCAGCTAAAGATGCACAACAAACGACTCCTTGTGATGGTGCCTGAAGCAGAAATGGTAAATATTCGTATTCAATATCCATTTCCATTCTTTTTATGCCCGCCAAAGAAAGCAGGGTAGCATCTGCAAGCCCATCTTCCAGTTTTTTTAGACGTGTTTGTACATTTCCGCGGATATCTGAAAAGTGAGTCTTTGGATATTGATTTAGCCAGAAAGCTTTTCTTCTCAGGCTGCTGGTAGCAACCGATAATTCTGATATGTCCTTATCTTTTGCTTTTGGATTTCTGATCAATACATCTTCAGGAAAATCTCTTTCCAGTACAGCAGAGATAATAACTCCAGTAGGAAGAGCTGTGGGAACGTCCTTTAGTGAATGTACTGCAATATCTATTTCTTTATTGAGCAAAGCAATATCCAGATCTTTTGTGAAAACACCTGTTATTCCCAGTGCATATAAAGGCTGTTGTAAGTTTTTATCTCCTGTAGAGACAACCGGAACAAGTTCTGTTTTGTGCCCCAGAGTCTGAAGCTGAGAAGCTACTCTCTCTGCTTGCCACATAGCTAACGGGCTGTTTCGTGTACCGATTTTAATGGTCTTCATAACTGTCTTCCTTTGGTTGAAGGTTTAGGATATCATCCAGAAGCTTTGTTACTTCTTCCGAACGGTGTGGATTTTCTATGATGTATTTAGCAAAACGATTGGTTATTTTCTGAATCATTTTGCGTGTCAGATGTAAATCTTCCTCATCTACTTCACCATTCTTCCGGGCAACCTTATGAATTTCATTTTGTTCAATTTTTTTCAGGTTATTTTTGAAGACATGGATATGTGGTGCCATCTTTCTTTTTTTCTCCCACTCTATAAAATCCTTAGACATTTCTCTGATGATGATTTCTGCTTTAGGAATTTCTTTCTTACGTTGTTCCATCGTCTCCTGAATCTGAACAGAAAGAGCATCTACATCGATAAGCTCTACTCCGTCAACATCGGCAACTGTTTTGTCTACGTTATTCGGAATAGAAAGATCTATAACCAGAATGTCCTTTTTAGGCATATTCTCAGGATACAGGATAGGCTTACTTGCACCTGTTGCAACGATAAGAATATCGGTTTGTTCCAGTTCCTTAGGGAAGTCCTCGAAATTGATATGAGGAATATGATATTTTTCGGCAATCTTCTCTGCTTTTTCGGCAGTTCTGTTTGCGATTTTTACTTTTGGCTTGTAAATATGCTTTACAAGATTTTCAATTGTATTTTGCCCAATCTCACCAACACCCAATAATAAGATGTTTTTCTCAGGAAGTTGTTTCTGAGTTTTCAGAATATAATGAACCGCAGCATAAGAAACAGAAGCTGCTCCATTGCTGATCCCGGTTTCATTCTTTATTCTTTTTGATATCTGAATTGAAGAGTTAATTGCTCTTTCCAGATATGCATTGGAATGTAGTTTATATTCTTTGAAACGGTTGTAGGCATTTTTAATCTGAGAAATAATCTCAAAATCTCCGATAATCTGACTTTCCAGACCGGCAGCAACTCTGAAAAGATGATCCAGAGCGTCAGTTCCTTTTTTTACAGTTACAAACTGCATGAAATCCATTAATTGTACACCAACGGTTTCACAAAATAACTGAGCCACAAACATATAATTATGTGTTGTGGTATAAATTTCGGTTCTATTACATGTGGAAACGACAAAAGCGTCACCCATTTCGCGATCGTGAATATGATTAACAAAACTTTTAATATGATCGTCGAAAAAGGCAAATCTCCCTCTGGTAACAGCATCGGCTTTCTCGAAACTAATACTGAGAACCGTAAATTGTGAGGTTTGATATGTATTCAATTTGGCTGCCATTATATCAGGGTGCAAATTTAAGCTATTAATTGTTAAAAAGAATTGATATGTATAAACGGTGAAATGACTTTCATTAGATTTCATTAATTTAGAATAGTTACAAATTGTATAAGCTTCATGATTTGTGTCTAAGAGTGCTTTAAGATGCTGCGCTTTACAGACTATTTGACTATATTTGATACTATATTTCGAGGAACGTTGGTTATGAAAAGATCTCTATATTGTTTTTGCTTTTTATTGTTTTCTGTTTTCTGTTTTTCACAACAAACTGAAGAGTTCAGAGAGGTCAAGAATTTTTATGATCAGCATCAGTTAAAAGTTAACGAAGAGTTTAAACGGAGACTGGGACTGGTTCGAAATTTCGAAGAAAAAATAAAACTGGAAAGTGAATACGGTTTCTTTATCAAGAAGCTGGATAGTGTGCGCAATCAGGCTTATCTTGGTGTTTTAATCAAGACTAAAAACCTTGAACAGCTGGCAAAGCTGAACAAGGTAGTTCCCCAGAAAAAAGAGGTAATTGTAGAGAAAAATCCTGATCACGCAGCTGAGTATCCGGGCGGAATCGATAAGCTGAGAGAAATTGTAAACAGTTCTTTTTATTTTGATGCTGATGTAGATCGTAATGCTGTGCTGAAAAGCGTTGTTACCTTTGTTGTTGAGAGGGACGGAAGCATTGCTCAGGTGAAGTCAGAGGGGGATAACATTGTCTTCAACAGACAGGCAGAAATATGTATGTATCTTGTACCGGATAAATTTATCCCGGGAACACTGCATGGTGTAGCGGTCCGGTCCAGATTTACCTTTCCGATTACTATGAAATTTGACTAGATGTTTACAGACGAATACTTTATGAAAATGGCCTTTCAGGAGGCACAGGCAGCGTTGGAAAAGGATGAAGTACCGGTAGGCTGTATCGTGGTCTATAATGACAGGATCATTGCCAGAGCACATAATCTTACAGAATTACTGAATGATGTAACTGCTCATGCAGAAATGCAGGCGATAACGGCTGCCGCGAATATGTTGGGAGGGAAATATCTTATAGACTGTACAATGTACGTTACCTTAGAGCCATGTGTAATGTGTGCCGGAGCACTGGCGTGGTCACAACTTTCAAAAATAGTGATAGGAGCGAGGGATGAAAAGAGAGGATTTATCAATAAAGGATTGTCACTTCATCCTAAAACAGAAATAGTCTCCGGAATTCTGGAAAATGAATGCTCGGCACTCATCAAAGATTTTTTCAAATCGAAACGTTAGATGATAATAGAGTACATTTGGATGTCTAAGTACTGCCCTTCTTTTTTTATATGATGTTTTAAAACAGCTTCTTTCTGCATACCAATTTTTCCCATAATTTTTCCTGAAGCCGGATTATGAATAAAGTGTGTTGCATAAATCTTATGGAACTTTAACTCTTTAATTCCGAAATTCAAAATTGCGGATGCTGCTTCTGTAGCATAGCCTTTGTTCCAGAAAGGAACAGCAATCCAGTAGCCTAATTCAGCCTTATCATCACCTCTGTCGTGTAGGCCAATGGCACCAATTATTTTCCCTTCTTTTTCACGTATGGCAAAAGTGTAGCCGGTTTTAGCTGTCAGGGCATCGTCTGACATTTTTATCCAGATTCGGGCGTCTGATTCGGAATATGGATAAGGTATATTAGAAGTATTGTCAGAAATAATTTTTTCCTGTAAATACTCTGTAATCAACGGAATATCTGATTCTTTCAAAGGAGAAAGAATCAGATGTTCTGTTTCTATTTTTAGAGGAGCTTCCATTTTATAAATCTTTACCTAAGTAGTAAAGCCCTTTAAGGGTGTGGAGCCTGTCTGCAACATGAATTTTTTCTGTCAGAGGCTTATATACATGGGATACTCCGCCTGTTGCAATTACAAAGCAGTCGTCATTCACTTCGTTATTGATTCTGTCTACAAAGCCTTCTACCATCCCAAGGAAGCCGTAAACCATTCCGCTTTGCATACAGGTTACCGTATCTAATCCCAATACAGATTTTGGTTTCTTTAATTCAATTTCAGGCAGCTGGGCCGTCTGATTAATCAATGAATTAAGTGAGGTAATAATACCGGGAGCAATAATAACGCCCAATGTTTCACCTGTTTCGGCAACGCAGCTCGCCGTAAGTGCGGTTCCGAAATCCAGAATAATCTTTTTTCTGTCTGGATAAAGATTGTGTGCCGCTACAAGATTTGCATAGATATCTGTACCCATCTGTTTAGACTTGGCTTGTACCCCAGAAGGAGTACTGCGGTCTACCAGAATAGGTTTCATATTATGGATCTTGTGTACAGCTCTGGAAATATCATAGGTAAGTTGAGGCACAACAGAACCAATGATGATTTTCTCAATATTACCAATATCAATTTTATTATACTGATAAAGCGTAAGGAACTGAATAAAGAGTTCATCGCTTGTACGGTATGGTTTTGTATTGATTACCCAGGAAATCTCACAACTGTCCCCGTTAAACAAACCGAAACGGATATTGGTATTTCCGATATTGATGACTATTGATTTCATAAAACTATTTTACCTCGATAATATTATCAGCAGGGTTAACATCTGCTAAACGCTGACTGAAATCGATTCCGATAGCCTGAAGCTGAGCTTTACTGTATGGAATAGTCAGTTCATAGTCTTTCATTGTCCAGTTCCAGAAAGGCATTAGGGTAATTGGACCGTAGATATCTGTAGTTTTGGCAGTACGCATCATATTAAGCGGGATATGGTATGTTAATACCTTTTTATCCTTAGTTAAGACATTGAAGTCTATAGGCATCGGAAGGGTTCCGTTATTTGTTAATGTAATTGTTGTGGAAGTATCTCCGTATTTTACACTTTTAATGCCATAATCAATGGTTTTTGTAGTATTGATCCAATAGTTCTGGAACCACTTCAAATCCATTCCGGAAATCTTTTGTGCGATGTGTATGAAATCTCTGTCTGTAGGATGCTTCATACTCCAATCATCATAGTATTTCTTCATCGTTTTTGAAAGGTTCTGCTCTCCCATAATGTAGCCTAATTCTACAAGGAATAACTCGCCCTTTACATAAGAAGCAAAAGTATATGCTGTTCCATCATCGTGGTGGTCTCCTAACCATGAAGCAGGTTCTTCTTTTCCAGTTTTCACAAATTTTATGTAATTATTGATGCTGGAGACAAAAGGATTAGCTTGCGGTTTAGCAGGTGGGAAAAGCTGGTTGCTCACATAAGCCTCTGCATAGCTTGTAAATCCTTCGTCCATCCAAGGTCTCACACTTTCATTGGTTGCCAGCATCTGCTGGTACCAGGAGTGGGATCCTTCGTGGAACATAAGGCCACATAAATCTTTTACCGATTTCGCTTCTCCTAAGATCATGGTACACATTCCGTATTCCATTCCTCCGTCTCCTCCTTGTATAAAGGAATAAGAAGGCCAGGCATATTGTCCGAACTGTGCATTCATTATCTGGAAATACTTGGTTACATAAGGCTTCGCCTCTTCCCAGTATTTTGTTTTTTCTGATTTCTGATAGACAAAATAAACTTTTGGCCCGCCTAATACAGTGAATTCATCAACAGAATAATCTCTGTCCGCTGCCCATGCAAAATCCAGAATATTTTTAGCTGTCCATTTCCATGTTGCCTTACCATCCTGATCTGCTTTTACATTTGATGCTGCAGTATAACCTTTTACTTCTGTAGGATTCTCCAGAGTTCCTCCGGCACCTAATACGTAGTTTTTATCTATTTTTATTGTAACGTCAAAGTCTGAAAACGGAGCGTGGAACTCTCTTCCGATATAGTCGAAAGCTGCCCAGCCATCATAATCATATTCAGAAATTTTAGGATACCACTGTGTCATAGTCATATCCACGCCTTCGCTATTATTACGGCCGGCTCTACGGATTTGCATTGGGATATTAGCATCCCATTCCATAGATAAAGAGGTAGTACTGTTAGGCTTTAAAGGCTCATTAAGGATAACTTTCATTACAGTTTCCTGTATTTCAAATTTTAGATCCTTTCCATTTTGTTTAATCCAGTGAATATTTTGGCGTCCTTCCTGATCTGCAGGAATTGATGCTAAGCGTGATATGCCATCTTTTTGTAATCTTTTATCAGAATTTTTACCCTGATTCCTTACTCTTTCATCCATCATAGAGCCAGATTTGAAGGCATTCCAATAAAGATGCATATAAATAACTTTTAATTCGTCAGGTGAATTGTTGGTATACTGAATGCTTTGTTTTCCAAGGTAAGTGAACTTAGTAGCATCTACATCAATATCCATCTTATACTTTGCCTTTTGCTGATAGTAAGGCCCTTTTTGAGCCAATCCCAGTCCGAAAACCAGCATAAGGGCAATAGAAAGGAAGTTTCTAACCATTTTATTAATTTTTTCCAAAGATAAAAAATTATGATAAAGGGATTGCTGTTTTGGAAAGGATACTGTTCATATTCAGTTATAAAAAGGAATATTTACAGGTGAAAAAAGAGGAAATGCTCGGAATCTTTTCATTGACGGATATTTTACTTACGAATGATAAAGCTTTTTTTAGATGATAGATTTCTGATAATGAAAAAGTTGTATATTCGGTAAACTAACCAATAAAAATATTTACTATGAAAAATCTGAAAAACATGAAAAGAAATCCTTTAACAAGAACAGAATTGAAAAATATCAGTGGTGGTGGTACCCAGACTACATGTGCGGATGTAAATAGCACATGTCGATCTAGTGCTGGATCATGTAACTTTAGTGCTAATTACTCTTCGTATGCACAATGTTTTAGTAATTATACCAAAGTTCATGGCAATTTTGGATATGGTCCGTTAAGCTGTTGGGAAGAAATCTGTCCGTATTAAAAATTAATAAGGAATAATAAAAGAAAGGACGGGAATATTCCCGTCCTTTCTTTGTAAGATTATTTCTTATCCCACCATAGTTTAGTCCCTCCGGTATCAGGACCTCCTAAAGTAGCTGCTGCCTTTTGGTAGCCAACAGGATTGTTATTACGATACTTATTAGGAATAGGTATTCTCCGGATAAAGGCTGTTGTACTAATGGCTCCCTGGCTATCGTTGATTCTATTCTGAAATAACAACGGATAGCCGGTTCTTCTCTGTTCAGCCCATGCTTCTGGACCGTCTGGATAAAGCGCGATCCACTTTTGGGTAATAACACGCTCTAATTTTTTCTCAAAACTGTCACCATCACTCCATTGAATGGTAATGGTACTAAGCATAGGATCGCCAGAAGGTATATTATTAGTTGTATTTTTCGGATCTACATAAGCTGCCTCTGTAGATGTTTTGTCTTTAATATAATCTGAAAAGCCTGTATTTTTCCCCCACTCCTCAAAAGAAGTCTGAATTCCTTTTTCATAATTAGTTTTAGCATCACCAGCACCAGCATAACCCCTAATGGCAGCCTCAGCTTTTAAAAACCATGCCTCAGCAGCTGTGAAGATTTTCGCTTTTCCGTTGGATCCGGAAAAATAATCTCCCCCTGGAGCGGCGGCTGTAGGTGTAGAGAAGTTGCCATAACGATCTTTACTACCACCCAAATCAACTCCCTGACGGATACCTATATATTGTCCGCTGACAGCATTATCCGTCGCAGGAAGAGCATAAGCGGATATTCGTGGATCTTTAAATCCGTTCATATAGGCCATCAGTGGTGCTCCGATTTTACAATCTCCCCATGTATATGCAATATTAGTTAAAGGAGAGGCTCCTCCGTAATTGACCAGAGCATTAGAATCATTCGAGTCTATAAAACCTACTGGTGAACTTAGGGCTTCTTCAGCATATTTTTTAGAATTTGCAGCATCAGCATAGCTCATTCTCATAGCGATTCTCAACTTTATGGAGTTGGCAAGTTTTGCCCATTTTTGTACATTTCCGCCAAACATAAGATCTGACTTAGTGATTACTGATTTGTCCTCTGTAGATATTGTCGACTGAAGCGTCTGAATTGATTGAGAAAGGTCATTGAGGAAAAACATATAGGCCTGCTGTTGCGAATCGAAATCAGTAGAGCCATCTGGGTTTGGAAACTCAAATTTACTATAAATTACAGGTCCGTGTGCATCTGATACTTTTAATGCAGAGATTACTTTCATAATATTAAGAATAGCAAGAGAGTGCGAAAAGTCTACGCCTTTGTATAAGTCACCAGCAACTCTTTTAAAGCTTTTCGTTTGCCCGAAAGTATCTTCTAACTGTACCATCATAATTCTTTCGTTCCAGTCTTCTACCATGAAATAAGTTGTATTATTTCTGCCACCTCCAAAAGGAGTAGGGGTGCTAAAGAAGCCGCTAAACATATCCGAGCTTAGATTGGTTTGTCGTTGATAAATCCAATCGGTAAACGGAACTAAATTTCGTTGCATTTCTCTGAAAGGGCTTACCAGTAGTACAAAATCAGCTTTTAGCTGTTCGTCGCCTAATCCCTGTGAATATTGCGAATTATATTC
Organism: Elizabethkingia miricola; assembly: GCF_001675285.1. GTDB lineage: Bacteria > Bacteroidota > Bacteroidia > Flavobacteriales > Weeksellaceae > Elizabethkingia > Elizabethkingia miricola. The sequence continues at coordinate 441,842 of NZ_LSGQ01000030.1, read as the reverse complement.
ATTAAAATCCCTTGTACAGCTGCCTACGGTAAGTAATGCCATGGCACCCAGGGATATTGCTTTATATTTTAATTTTTTCATTGTTTCTCAAATTTAGAAGTTAAGTTTTACAGAAAAACCAATAGATCTTGTAATTGGCATTCCAAGCATGTCTATACCAACGCCTCCCGGATTAACACCAGATACCTGTTCCGGATCGAAAGGTGCTTTTTTGTAAAAGAAGAATAGATTAGTACCAATCACACTAACAGTAGCGTCTCTAAGATACTTTGTATTCGTTTTGAAGGTATAAGCTAATGAAGCTTGTCTCAGTCTTATAGTAGTAGCATTGTAAACATATGCCTCATCTATAGGAGATCTGCCACCAACAGCTGTATAGTATTTAGCAGCATCGGTTTTTCCGGTATAGGCAGTACCGTTTTCATAGGCAGCGTTAGGAATTGTGACACCACCGGCATCACGTGCATCGCCAGATGCTTTACTTACGCCATTGCCATCTAATGTAGCCTGGGTAATACCTAATACTTTACCTCCAAACTTGCCATCGATAAGGAAGTCAACTTTTAGCCTGCCAATGCTAAAAGAGTTGTTTAATCCTAAAATAAACTTTGGATTAGGATTGCCCAGATAGTTTAGATTAGTATCTGTTCTTAGTGGAACACCATCCTTGTCTACCAGTATTCTTCCCTGGTTATCTCTTTTGAAGCCGAATCCGTAGATGTCTCCAAACGAACCTCCTAATACCAGTTTGTTGTATCCTCCTCCTACAAGTGAAAAAGGTATTGCTGTATTTGGGTAATATTTTGTAGGCAGTAGCTCTTTGATCTTATTTTTATTGGCAGAAGCATTAAATGTTGCTGTCCAGCCAAAAGAAGAACCTTTAAAAATGTCGTATGAAACAGATGATTCAAATCCGGTATTCTGAATTTTTCCTGCATTGATATCTACTTTTCCGGTAGCAGCGCCAAAGTTAGCAACTGCATCTACACCAACTAGATACTGATTAGAAACGTTTGAATTGTAATAGGTGAAATCAATACTTAAACGATTCTTAAGGAGTCTGAACTCCGTACCAAATTCATAGGTTCTGTTGAGTTCTGGTTTAGGAAAGAGTTCTCTAAATTCAGGATTCGTTACAGGTGATGAGCTAAATGTCCCGACAATGGCTCCTGCATTGAACAGGTATTGTGGCATTGTAGATGTGGGATCCAGGGCATTTCCTACTGTTGCATAAGAACCACGGACTTTCCAGAAATTAATTGCAGCAGGTAGTTTAAATATATCCGAAAGGATAGCATTTAAACCTACAGATTCATAATCGAAGCCATTATTACCTGTGCCTGCTAATGTAGAAGACCAGTCATTACGGAACGTAAAATCAGCATAAACTAATTTTTTGTAACCCAAAGTTGTACTGGCAAAAACAGATTGGTCCTGTCTTCTTGTATTATATATTGTATAGTTTAGCCCGCTTCCATTTTGTCCGGGCCATATTAAATTGTTTAGCGCAAAAACATTGGCCTTGGCAAACATGTTATTTTCGAGATTAGTTGTAGAGATTTTTATATCGGAAATACTTGCCCCGACAGTAAAATCAAAACTTATATTATCACTGATGTGAGGGCTACCTAATAGAATGAAATCCCCGTATTTAGTAGTTCGTTCAATGGTATTTTTATATATTTTACCATTATTATTACCTCCTAATACCACCGGAAGAGAATAAACAGAGACGTCACGTTCGGAATCAGATTGGTACCAGTTGTAATTTCCTCTTATCTTGGCGGTTAACCAGTCATTAATGGCATAGCTTAAAGCAGCAGATCCGTAGAAGTTTTTATTTTTTGTTGTAACCGGATTTTTATTAAGAATCCAGTAAGGGTTTTGAGATTCAACAGAAAATGAACCATCAGGCTTTATAGCCCACCAGTTCTGTGCAGGTAGATAGCGTTCTTTGTTGAAATACGAGTAATTATCACGGAAGCTATCAAGATCTACCCCTCTTGGTAACCAATATAAATTGGCAATAGGGGAAAAATATGATCCGGGTGTTAATCTGTTTTTGGAATCCTGTAAAGATCCCATTAAATTAGCATCTAAAGTTAGCTTGTCATCGAGAAATTTACTTGAATTTCTAAAGCTTGCATTATACTGTTCGAAAGTTGAGGTTGGTATAACTCCTTTGTTTGTTGTATTTCCGATTGAAAAGAAATTAGTAGACTTTTCATTTCCTGAAGTAAAGGTTAAACTATTGGTCCAGGTTGTTCCGGTATCGAAGAATTTTTTGCTGTAATCTTTGGAAGATCCCTTTGCTCCCCAGCTTTCAGCAGATCCGGTATCTCCGGTTTGGGGGTTATAAGGAATAGTTTGGAGATAAGAGTTTTGAAATTTTGGTAAAGAATAGACCTGATCAAATGTAAGACTTGAAGTGAATGATATTGCGGATTTACCTGCAGCACCCTTTTTTGTTGTGATCAGAATAGCACCATTACTCCCTTGTGCCCCGTACAGAGCCGCAGCGGAAGCTCCTTTTAAAAAGTTGATACTCTGAATATCTTCAGGGTTTATAGTACTCATTATATCTCCGGTATCAGGCATGCCGGCATAATAATCTACATTTGGACCTCCCGTATTGTTTACAATCGGAATACCGTCTATAACAAATAAAGGCTGACTATTTCTGGTTGATTTATCACCACGCATTACTATTCTTACAGAACCTCCAACACCTCCATTTGTTTTATTAATCTGAACATTGGAGACTTTTCCGTTGATGGAGTTGAGTAAGTTTGGAGTTTTAACTTCAGTAAGATCATCTCCTCCTATCTGTTGGGCTGAGTAGGTCAGTGATCTGGCCTGTCTTTTAATACCCAGAGAAGTAATAACAACCTCTTGGATATTGGCTGTTTTTGTAGAATCTTTAGCTTTTCCTTCCTGGGCGTATAGGCCAATAGAGGATGCTAAAAGAACCATCATAATGGATCGTTTTTTCATACTAACTTAAATTTTATAATTTGGACTAATAACTTCTTGTGTCAATTTTATATTAACACAATGTTAACGAATGTAGGAATAAAATTTAATGATTTGTTAAATAAGAAAAAAGTTAATCTATTTATTTATTGTAAGTATGAATCTTTTTACTTTTTACAGTTATGACGTTAAAATTTGAATTGAAAAAGCTTAAATATATTTATGGTAAAACTAGTATTATGTTAGTTTTATTATCTAATTTTTAAAGCTAAACAGTGAAATTGAATTGTTGGATAATTATTCATATAAATTATTGAAATAAATTCAATGATTGTTTTTGTCGATTAATGGTTAAATAAAAGCGGCAAGGGTATATATAATAAGCCCAACTAATCCGCCGACTATGGTTCCGTTGATCCTGATAAACTGAAGGTCTTTACCCACTTCTAGTTCTAATTTCCGACTGAGTTCCTTGCCTTCCCAGTTGCCAACAGTAGTACTGATAAGTTCTGAAACCTTTCCTGTATTTTTTAGAATGAGTCTGTAGGCGTTAAAACGGATCCACTGATCTATTTTGTTTTGCTGTGATTCATTTTGGTTCAGGTCCTCTGCAAACTGGCGTATGTTTTTCTGAGCATATTGTTTTAGCGCTGAATGATCATTGTCCAGCTCGGACATCAATGTTTTCTTCAAAGAAAGCCATATATCTGTAGCGTAATCATTTAATTTATCCTCATTCAGGATAGATGCTTTTATTTTGCTCAGTTCGCTTTCCCATCGATCAGAGGTTTTTATTTCGTTTGCAAATTGATAGATACTGTCTGAAATTTTATTTCTTACCTTATGATCAGGGTTGTTTTCTATATCTTCAAAAAAACTGGCCAGTCCTGTCGTGATCTTGTTTGCTATCTTATTATCAACAAATTTTGGAACCAGCGAATAACTGTTCTGGTGCACTTTGTCGCGTATCAATTCGTCATTTTCAAGGATGTAATTCTTAATTTTTGAGGACAGAAAGGTTATAATTGCCTGCTGTTCACCTTTCTCCAAAAGATAGAAAATACCATTAGAAAGGATATGATTGATCTTTAAATTTTCTCCAGCCTCTTTTATTTTTCCGGCAATAAAGCCGATGATATCCGGATCCTGAAACTGGGAGATGGCATTTTTCAGTAAAACAGCAATTTCTTTAACCAGTACTTCCTGATTCTTTTCTTTTAAAAGCCATTCACTTAGAAAACCGGTTACCTTTATTTTTTCTATATATGGACGGATATTTTCCGCAGAAGCAAAATTTTCGACTACAAAATTACCCAGGTTATCTCCAATTTTCTGTTTACTGTTTTCAATTAGATTGGTATGTGGTATTTTTATACCCATAGGATAATGAAATAGTGCCGTAACGGCAAACCAGTCTGCAAGAGCACCCACCATGGCTGCTTCGGAAAATGCATGTATATAACCGATCCAATGAGAGGTATATTGCTTCTGTAGTACGGTTGTTGTTATAAAGATACAGGCCATCAGAAGAAATAATCCGGTAGCCAGAGCTTTGTACTTAAAGAGTTGTTTTCTTTTTTGTGATTCTGTCATCTGAACAAATTTAGTAAATTTGAAATATGAAAACCTGGCACCTTATTTTTAATCTATGCATTCTGAGTTTATTATTACAATGCTCAGAAATGAAAGTGCCTGTTAAAACCAATTCTATGAATACAGAAACATCAAAAAACAATCCATACTACTCCAGAACAGATAAAACGAAACTAAATGTTTCCAATGAGGAGTGGAAAAAGATATTGTCTCCGGATCTTTATGCGGTTGCCAGAGAGGCGGCGACAGAGCGTCCTTTTACCGGGAAATATAATGAAACAGATGAACTAGGAGAATATTACTGTGCTGTATGTGGAAATCATCTTTTTCGCTCATCTTCAAAATTTGCAAGTACTTGCGGATGGCCTAGCTTCTTTCAATCTGAAAAAGATGCTGTGAAGTATAAAAGAGATTCCTCCCACGGAATGGAAAGAATAGAGGTTGTTTGTGGCAGATGTGACTCTCATTTGGGTCATGTTTTTAATGATGGACCGGAGCCTACAGGAGTACGCTATTGTATGAATTCTGTTAGTCTGGATTTTGTTCCGGATAGTGAATCTCAGCGTTAAAGTTTCTTAAATAAAGTTAAACTTGTGTCTATTTAAGGTGTTGATATTGAATTTGTTCTAATTTTGCCGAAGCAATTTTCAAAAAAGACATCTTAAATAGTATTACATGAAGAAATTAATCATTTCATTAATTTCTGTTTATGTTGTGTCAACCTCTTTTTTTGTCAACGATACCAATTTTGAGGAATCAAGATCTTTGGTAAAGAAAGACGTTGCTGTGACAGTAAAAAAAACAGAAACAAAACATGAAGCTGTCTCTTCCTCCTCAATATTGTACGAGGCAATTGACTTTACCGGCTTCAACAAATTATCAGAAACAGTTTTCGAAAAAGCGTATCTTGGATATGTAAATCTTAAAAAGGCAGGAAAAGTGCCTGAAAACAGTAACCTTTTAACAATCTGCGATTTTAGTCTGTCGTCCAATCTGAAAAGATTATGGGTAATTGACGTAAAAGAGAAGAAAATTATTTTCAACTCTTTAGTGGCACATGGAAAAGGTACCGGAGAAGAGTTTGCAGAAAAGTTTTCAAACAGAGAAAGTTCACATCAGAGCAGCTTAGGTTTTTACACAACCGAAAACACCTATGAAGGCGATAATGGATATTCTCTGAAATTAGAAGGATTAGATGCAGGCTATAATGATGCTGCGTATAAAAGAGCAATCGTAATGCATGGTGCAGATTATGTTAACGAAGCATTTGCAATACAGCACAAGCGCATAGGAAGAAGCTGGGGCTGTCCGGCTGTGCCAAGGGATATAGCTGCTTCTCTTATTGATGCAATAAAAGAAAAAAACATACTGTTTATTTATTATCCAGATCAGAACTATCTTGCTTCTTCACAGTGGTTGAAAACTCCTGTTGAGAACCTAAACATGGAAAAATCAAGTTTAGCAAATAACTAAAAAGAGCGCCGGTAGGCGCTCTTTTTTAATTTAGTTCAATAGGATTATTGTTCTTTTTCTGTTTTTCTTTAAAACGGTCCTGCATTTGTTTCATCCGCTGAGGATCCATATTCATTCTTCGGCCGTTTCCACCTCCACCACCTGAATTATTGGTAAAGAAAGACCCGGGATCGTCCTGGAATCTTTTTTCCATTTTCAGGTAATCAGCTTTTTTTACCGTTATTACTTGGCCGCCTCTGTTTTGAATAGCATATGGCTCTGCAATTTTTTTAGTCTGCATAAGGTCAAAAGAATAATCTTCATTGCTGTCTTCAGCTTTTACAATAAGACCTGGCAATCCACTAAATTTATAAGGTCCGTCCTGAAATGGAACTTCTGTTGTAAACCATGCATACCATGTTCTTCCTCCATATTGTGTTTCTGCTTTCTGGGTGTTGTACTCCCCGATTTTAGCAGTTTCATTTAGTATTTTCCACTGGAAAGGTTGAGTTTCAGAATAAGAATACTGATCTCTGCCAATTCTGTTTTTAAGAGTTATACTTTGTTTTGGATAATCCTTTTCAATAATGTAATTAATAGCAGAGCGCAGGTCCTGCATCTGAGTACGGTCAAAATTTCTTGTCTGGCGCATACGATCCATTATAGAATCTCTCTGTATTGTTTTGGCACTGTAGAATATAGATCCTTGTGGTGTTACATCCAGATTGGCCTGTTCTGTTTTAATGTCCCCTTTATTTGTAGCATCAGGCTTCATGCTTACCTGATATACAAACCTTGTACTCTGCGAAAATGCAAGAGAAACAATAAATATTGGTAATAGTTTGAATACTTTCATTGTAATTATTTCTGTCTTTTTGGATTGTAAAAAAGATATAATGTTAAAAATGACAACGAAAAAATATTTAATAAAGCTCAATAGGGTTATTGAAACTGTTTGCTCTTTTGGTTACTTCATCTCTGTATTTTTTGTCGGCATTGGTATCAGAGTCTGAATCTAATTTATGTGACGTTTCATTGACGCTTACTGGTGGTGGCGGACGAAAAGCAATAGGATTCGCATTGAATCTTTTGTATGCTTTAAGAAATTCTTCTTTTTTTACTTTAATCGGCTTTTTCCATAAAGTAGATGATTCATATAAATCAGAGATTTTTCTGGTTTCTATGAGTTCGAACTGGTAATCTCCTTTCGAATCTTCCGCTTTTACAATAAGCCCAGGCAGGCCGCAAAATTTATAAGGCCCATCCTGAAAAGGAATTTCGGTAGTAAACCATGCATACCATATTCTCCCGGCATATTGTGTCTGAGCTTTTTGGGTATTATAAGCACCAATCTTTTTTGTTTCTGTGGTTATTTTCCAATTAAAGGGTTTCAACTCATTATATATAAAGTTGTCTCCGGCAACTGCCGAAATAAAAGATATGTCCTGTTTCCTATAATTTTTATTGATTCGATAACCAATATTCGATATCATCATCTTAGCCTGCTCTTCGGTTAAGTAACCTATTCGACTTTTTTCATTTGCTTCCATTATGGAATCCCGTAGAATGGCTTTTGCAGCATAAAACACAGAATTTGTTTTGTCTATATCCAGATTAGCAAGTTCAGATTTTACCTGATCCCGTTTGGTTGAATCTGTTTTCATCTGAACCTGATAAACAAACCGGATGTTTTGTGTGAAATAAAGTGTACTAATACAAAAAATGAATAATTGTAAGGTTTTCATAGTAATAGTTTTAACATGGTGATAAATATGATGTTAAATCTATTAAAAATTTACAAACCAATTTCAATAGGATTTTGTGCTGTTGGGTTTTTATGTTTGAAAGCATTGAAGTTCTTTTCATAAGAGCTCATTGTACCTGAATCTTGAGGCATTTCCCTGTTTGGAGAACCCTCCTGCATACCCCGCATTCTTCCTTGTCCGCCGCCGCCGAAGCCTTTCATTCCACCGCCACCACCACGGCCTCCATTACCGCGAAAATTACCGCTCCTTTTTCCAGAGAAGCCAGAATCAGCAAAGAGTTTTTGTTTTTCATCCTGGGGCTTACTCTCAAAAATGATTTGCTGACGTTCAAAATCTAACCGGGATAACATTTTTGTATCCTCTTTTATGTTTAGAGGAAAACTATTGTTTATTTTTTCTTCTGTGAGGAGGGTGTAAATATAGTCTCCTTTATCATCCTGAACTTTTATTATAAGACCTGGGAGTCCCTTGAATTTGTATGGGCCATCGGAAATCTGAATATCTTTTGTATACCATGCAATCCATTTCCTTCCTCCAAAATTGCATGTTGCTTTAAAAACTTTATAACCAGCAATGTTATCTGTATCCTCTGTTAATGTCCATCTCATCGGTCGGTCTTCAGTGTATGCAGAGGCCTGTGGACCAATGTTTTCCGCAAAAACAATTTTCTCGGGATTATAATCTTTCTCAATAATGTAATTGTAATTAGTGTGTGCAACAGGCCAAGGCTGAGCTTTGTTTTTGTCTTTCCTATTTTCTGATTTTAATTCCGGGGCTAAAGTACTGAGTAGGGAATCTCGTCGAAGCTTGTTTTCACTTAAGAAATAAGACTTGTCCTTCTCTACTTGCAATAATGTTCGTTCCTTAATCATAGGAACAAGCTGTGTAGAATCAGGATTCATGGCTACTTCATATACAAACCGACGGGATTGTGCCGATAAAGAAACCGTTATGAGAGCAAGGCATAATAAAAATATCTTTTTCATTTTAAGAAAGAATTTATGCCGGTTTGATGATGTATCCTATAAAAAGTTAAAGCTATCTATTCTTGTTATAGATAAATATATGATGGACGGATTTGAATTTGGTATTATTTGTCTTAATTTTGCAATCTAAATTTATTCTAAATTATTGAAATAATGATAAAAGTATCCGATCAGGCAAAATTAAAAGCTGTTCAGTTAATGACTGAGGATGGCTTTGATCCAACACAAGATTATATCCGTGTTGGAGTGAAGAGTGGTGGATGCTCTGGATTGGAGTATGTTCTGAATTTTGATAAAGAAAAACACGATATTGACCAGGTTTTTGAAGACAACGGGATCAAAATTATCGTAGACAAAAAGTCATTTCTTTATCTGGTAGGGACAACTTTAGAATATTCCGGAGGACTTAATGGTAAAGGCTTTATCTTCAATAATCCAAATGCATCAAGAACATGTGGATGTGGAGAAAGCTTTAGTTTATAAATTTATAAAAAATACAGGAGACATCGGAGATTAGGACTTTTTTGTCCATAATTTCCAAAACAAAATAAATAATGAGTAAATACACAGAAGACGACCTAAGGGTTGACCTCGAGAATAAAAAATATGAATTCGGTTGGGAAACAAAGATCGATTACGAAGATTTCCCGATTGGGCTGAATGAAGATATTATTCGTGCTATTTCGGCAAAAAAAGAAGAGCCAGAATGGATGACGGAATGGAGACTGGAATCTTACCGTATCTGGTTGAAAATGGAAGAACCGGATTGGGCAAATATTAAGTATGAAAAACCTAATTTTCAGGCTATTCGTTATTATGCTGCACCAAAAGTTAAACCGGAATTGGCAAGTCTTGATGAAGTAGATCCGGAATTACTGAAAACTTTTGAAAAGCTAGGTATTTCAATTGATGAACAAAAACGTCTATCGGGTGTTGCTGTAGATATCGTAATGGATTCCGTTTCGGTAAAAACTACATTCCAGGAAACACTTGCTGAAAAAGGAATTATATTCTGCTCTATTTCCGAAGCGATTAAAAATCACCCGGATTTAGTAAAACAATATATTGGTAAAGTTGTACCAAGAGGAGATAACTTCTATGCTGCACTTAATTCTGCAGTATTCTCTGACGGTAGTTTCTGTTATATTCCGAAAGGGGTAAGATGTCCAATGGAACTTTCTACTTATTTCCGTATTAACCAGGCAGGAACAGGACAGTTTGAAAGAACTTTGCTTATTGCTGATGAAGGGAGTTATGTTTCTTACCTGGAAGGGTGTACAGCACCATCCAGAGATGAAAACCAATTGCACGCTGCCGTTGTAGAGCTAATCGCAATGGACGATGCTGAGATTAAATATTCAACTGTACAGAACTGGTATCCTGGTGATGAAAGCGGTAAAGGAGGGGTCTTCAACTTCGTGACAAAAAGAGGTCTTTGCGAGAAAAGAGCAAAAATCTCCTGGACGCAGGTTGAAACAGGATCTGCAGTTACATGGAAATACCCGTCTTGCATCCTGAAAGGTGATTATTCTGTAGGAGAGTTTTATTCTATAGCAGTTACCAATAACCATCAGTATGCAGATACCGGAACTAAAATGATTCATATTGGTAAGAATACCAAATCGACAATTATTTCTAAAGGTATTTCTGCAGGTAAGTCTAACAATTCATACCGTGGACAGGTGAAGGTAATGCCTTCTGCAAAAGGAGCAAGAAACTTCTCACAATGTGACTCGTTGTTAATGGGTAACGAATGCGGAGCACACACTTTTCCTTATATAGAAATTAAAGACCCTACTGCTCAGCTAGAGCACGAAGCAACAACTTCTAAGATTGGGGAAGATCAGATTTTCTACTGTAACCAGAGAGGTATAGATACCGAAAGAGCAATTGCATTAATTGTAAATGGTTTTAGTAAAGAAGTTCTGAATAAGCTGCCAATGGAATTTGCTATTGAGGCACAGAAACTTTTAGAGATCTCATTAGAAGGATCAGTAGGATAAAAAAATAATCAACAATAATTTACCACATTTAACATGTTAAATATAAAGAATCTTCATGCAGGAATTGAAGAAAGAGAAATTTTAAAAGGAATCAACTTAGAAATAAAACCAGGTGAAGTTCATGCTATTATGGGGCCTAACGGTGCCGGAAAGTCTACACTTTCTTCTGTTATTGCAGGGAAAGAAGAGTATGAAGTAACTGAAGGTGAAATTCTTTTTGAAGGTGAAGAAATTCTTGAAGATGCTCCGGAAGAAAGAGCACACAAAGGTATTTTCCTTTCTTTCCAATATCCGGTAGAAATTCCTGGAGTTTCGGTAACTAACTTCATTAAAGCAGCAATGAACGAAACCAGAAAAGCAAAAGGTTTGGAAGAAATGCCTGCAAAAGAAATGTTGGCGTTAATTCGTGAAAAATCTGAGCTTTTGGAGATCAAAAAAGATTTCCTTTCCCGTTCTTTAAATGAAGGGTTCTCGGGTGGAGAAAAAAAGAGAAATGAGATTTTCCAGATGATGATGTTAGATCCGAAATTAGCTATTCTGGATGAAACGGATTCAGGTTTGGATATCGATGCGTTGAGAATTGTAGCAGATGGTGTAAACAAATTCCGTAACGAAGGAAACGCTGTTTTAGTTATTACTCACTATCAGAGACTACTGAACTATATCCAGCCAGACTTTGTACATGTTTTGGCAGATGGTAAGATTGTAAAAACAGGAGATAAAACTTTAGCATTAGAGCTTGAAGAGAAAGGTTATGACTGGCTTATCTAATCCTTAGAAGGAGAGTAAGAAGATCATAATCAAATTCAAACTTAAATCATTACAATGTTACAAGAACAAGTTTTACAACAACACGAAGCTTTTTTAGAAACTCTAAAACACCGCTTTCTGGATGATAAAAGAAAAGCGGCCTTGGCTAAGTTCCAGGAGATAGGATTTCCTAAAAAGAAAAACGAAGAATATAAATATACCAACCTTGCGGAAATCGTTAATAAGGAATATAATTTCTTCCCTAAAAAAGAGCATAATGTATCTAAAAAGGACTTAGATGCTTTACATATTGGTGAAGAGAATTTTGATTATATTGTTTTCATTAACGGAGAATTACGCAAAGAGTTTTCAAAAATTTCAATTGAAAATGTAGAGTTTTTATCTTTCAATTATGCGTTGAATGATGAAAAACACAAAGAAGTTTTTGAGAAGTATTTCAATACAATTACCCATGAGGATAATCCGTTTGCAGACCTAAACCTTGCGTACTGCAAATATGGTTTTTTCCTTCATGTACCGAAAAATACAGTGATTGAAAAACCAATTCATGTATTTTATTTATCACAAAATCAGGAAGAAAACACTTTCTACAATACAAGAAATTTACTGATTGCTGAAGCAGGATCTAAAGTTGAGGTTATTGAAAGTCATCATAACTTCGACGATACATTTACCTTCACCAATTCTGTAACCGAGATTTTTGTTTATCCAAATGCTAAAGCAGACTGGCATAAACTGCAAAATGACAGCGATACTTCTTATTTAGTGGATAATACCTATGCAAGACAGGAAAAAGACAGCCTTGCGACTGTAAATACTTTCTCTTTCGGAGGTAAGCTGGTAAGAAACAACCTGGATTTTATTCATAACGGAGAGAATATCAACAGCTTTATGAACGGGATTACGATCATTAATAACGATCAGTTAGTAGACCACCATACAGCTGTACATCATAACTTCCCTAACTGTGAAAGCTACCAGAATTATAAAGGTGTTTATAATGGTAAATCACACGGTGTATTCAACGGGAAAGTATTTGTAGATAAAATTGCACAAAAAACCAATGCTTATCAGCAAAACAACAATGTTTTGTTAAGCGAAGGAGCAACAATCGATACCAAACCTCAGTTAGAAATCTTTGCTGATGATGTGAAGTGTTCTCACGGCTGTACAGTAGGACAGCTGGATGATGAGGCATTATTCTATCTGAGAGCCAGAGGTATCTCTAAAAATGAAGCAAGAGCACTATTGTTATATGCCTTTGCTCACGATGCAATGCAGAATATTGACATTGAGCCTCTTAAGTTAAAAGTTTCTAAGCTTTTAGCTGAGAAGTTAGAAGTAGATATCGAATTCTAATTAACATAAAGATGATACTAACTACCACCAACACAATCGAAGGACATCCGGTAAAAGAATACAAAGGAATTGTTACCGGAGAAACCATTATCGGAGCGAATGCTCTTAAAGACTTCATGGCAGGGTTAACCGACTTTTTCGGAGGGAGATCTACGACCTATGAAAAGGTTCTTATCGAAGGAAAAGACACCGCTTTAAGAGAGTTACAGGAGCGTGCGGTACAGATGGGTGCTAATGCAGTTATCGGAATCGACTTAGATTATGAAACTGTTGGACCTAACGGTGGTATGCTAATGGTAACAGCCAGTGGCACAGCGGTAGTTATATAATACAGCAATGAACCTGGAGAATATAAACTTTAATCTCAATGCTTATAAAGAGCATAACCAGATTCTGGAGGCCGCAGACTTTGTGGTACACCAGTTTGGATTGGAGAATAAAGATTTTTCAGGATTTGGTTTTCGGGACGAACTGGAACCAGATTCTATTTTGTTGACGACAGAAGGAGAATTTGGAGAGGCTCAGAAAATTATGATTCCCCGAAACCTGTTTGACTTTGATTTAGCTCTTGTGATGAATATGATCGCTCATGAGATGGTTCATGTAGCACAAAGAGCAGCTAAAGACTTTGTTGAGGACAGAAATGAAAGAGAGTGGCAGGCCTATTATGAAATGTTGTTTCATAAGCGTTTTCCACAATTACCGGAAGTATCGGACTTTCATAAAAAATTCTTTGCAGACAAAGCTCTCGTATATTACGGGAGAATGGGCGAAGGATCTGAGCTTCAGCAGAAATATGCCGGCGAAAAAGCAGAAGTTGATGCTTATATAAAGGCTTTAACAGAACAAAAAAACTAAAATTAATGTTCGATATACAGGAAATCCGTTCACAGTTTCCTATTCTTCAGGAAAAGGTAAATGGTAAAGATTTAGTTTACTTAGATAATGCAGCGACCAGCCAGAAACCTAAAATGGTTCTGGAATCTATTAATAACTACTATGAGCATTATAACGCAAATGTTCACAGAGGTATTCATACGCTTAGTCAGGTTGCTACAGAGATGATGGAAGATGCCCGTAAGAAGGTACAGCATTTTATCAATGCGGAGCATGACTATGAAGTGCTTTTTACTAAAGGTACAACAGAAGGTATAAACCTTGTTGCCTATGCTATTACTGATCTGATTAAAAAAGATGATGAGATCATTATTTCTTACCTGGAGCATCATTCTAATATTGTTCCTTGGCAGATATTGTGTCAGAGAACGGGAGCAAAACTTCGTGTAATTCCAATGAATGAAGAAGGAATTTTGCAAATTGATGTTCTGGATGAATGGCTTTCTGAGAAAACAAAACTTGTTTCTGTAAATCAGGTTTCCAATGCCTTAGGTATTGTTAATCCGATTGATGAAATCATCAGAAAAATAAGAGCAAAATCTAATGCTTTTGTATTCATAGACGGTGCACAGGCTGCACCACATTTTGAAATAGATGTTCAGGCAATGGACTGCGATTTCTTCGCTTTCTCAGGCCATAAAATGTATGGACCAACAGGAACCGGAATTTTATATGGTAAGGCAGCCGTTTTAGAACAGCTAAACCCATTCCACGGAGGTGGCGAAATGATTGATCATTGTACATTTGAGAAAACAACCTATGCAGGACTTCCTTTCAGATTTGAAGCGGGAACACCAAATATTGCAGGTAATATTGCATTGGGAACAGCGGTAGATTTTATGGAGATGGTAGGAAGGACCAATATTGCAGCACATGAACATGCATTGCTGGAATATGCACAACGTAAGCTTCTGGAAATAGAAGGTCTAAAAGTATATGGTGAAAAAGCCAATAGAGCAGGTGTAGTTTCCTTTAATCTGTCCGGAATAGGTATAGCCTCAGATGTAGGTATGATCCTGGATAAATTGGGTATTGCTGTAAGAACTGGTCACCATTGTACACAACCAATCATGGAATACTTTGGTGTGGCAGGAACGGTAAGAGCCAGTTTTGCTGTATACAATACATTTGAAGAAATAGACATCTTAACAGAGGGTGTGAAAAAAGCTCAAAAGATGCTGGCATAGAACAAGAAGATAAATCTTTCTTATAAAATAAAAATGATCGGAAATTTTCCGATCATTTTTTATGATGTTATTTTAGTGCTGGAATCCTGTAATTTTTGCTTCGTCCAGATCGAGACTCAATTCCTGCTTTCGAAGAACAGAATCGTCAAATTCATCCATTCTGCGAAGCTCTGAAAGTAGTTTTCTCTGTTCCTTTATAATCTCTCTCCGGATTTCTGTAACCGATTTTACCGCATCACCATGGAAACTGTTATTAATGCATTTTAATCTATTTTCCAGTAGCTCCAGATCTGCCTGCAATTGCATTTTCCGGTTATTAACCAAAGAATATTTTTGTACTTCTTCCGAATAGTTCTTATCCAGAGTATGCAGTGCAATTCTTTTTAATTTCCACAATATTCTTGTTTCCTGTTCTTCTTCAGACATGGTAGCTCCAACTTCTTTGATATCAATGTATTTCAGAATTATAGGTAATAAAAGCCCTTGTCCTACAAGGGTGAGCAGGATAATAATAAATGTTACAAAAATAATCATATCTCTGTGTGGAAAAGCTTCTCCTGATGGCAGTGCCAAAGGAATAGCTAACGCTCCGGCAAGGGATACAACACCACGCATGGCCGCAAGGCTTAAGATAAAAGGCTCCCTCCAGTCTAAATGTTTGTCTTTTTTACGGATACTCTTAAATAATAAAGGCGGGAGATAGGTCCAGGTAAAGGTCCATACAAATCGGGTCAATACAATAGCCCCGCCAATGATTACGGCATAACCTAAACCAGATTTTATAGCTTCCGGTGACATTTCATCTATAATGCCGGGCATTTGCAAGCCTATCAGAATAAAGATAAAAGCATTCATCAGGAATATAATTGTACTCCACACATTTACCGCCTGTATACGCGTTGTATGTGTCTGAAAACGGTTAGAGTTATACGACATAACAAGTCCGCCGGTAACAACTGCCAGAACCCCCGAATAATGGAAGTGCTCGGCAACAATATACATGATATAAGGTGTAATCAGTGTAAAGATAGTGTCGATATCAGAAGTTGTTGGCAGTATTCTGAAAATCAGCATTAACAGGAAGGCAACTACAAGGCCTACAAGAGCTCCCATAATAGCCATTACAAAGAAGTTTCCTATGGCCTCCTGCATTACGAACTGCCCGGTAAGTATGGCTGCCAGTGCAAACTTCATTACTATTAAACTCGATGCATCGTTTATTAAGCTTTCTCCTTCCAGAATGCTAAGAGTTCTTTTAGGAATTTTTAAGTGTTTTAAGATGGATGTAGCGGCAACAGCATCCGGAGGGGAGTTAATCCCGCCCAGTAAGAATCCCATTGCTACAGTTATTCCCGGAATCATATTAGAAGAGAGATATGCTACTACTATGGATGTCAGAAAGACCAAACCAAAGGCCAGTCCCAGTATGGGTCTTCTGAACCTTAGAAAATCTTTCCATGAGGTATTCCATGCCGCTTCAAAAAGAATAGGAGGCAGGAAGATAAGGAAAACAATGCTAGGATCTACCTGAAAAGTCGGTAAGCCAGGGATAAAACTTATCAGCAGTCCGGCAACTGTAAGGAATATAGGATAGGCAATGCGGATTCTTTGTCCAAGCATTACCAGGAGCATTACACCAAAGGCAATGCCTATTCCCCAGAGTAAATAGTTTTCGATCATTTGGTAGTTGTATTAAATTGTGTGTTGGAAACAATATAGAATTGACGTCAAAAATATGAAAAATTTCATTTATGAAAATGTCTTGTTCTGATAGATAAATATAATAATTATAACCAAAAAACGGGCGTTTCAATTGAAATGCCCGTTATATCTTGTGAAAAAGAAGATCTAATTATTTTTTTAACTCTTCTTTAGCAGCAGTAGCAGCTCTGTCTATTTTATCACCAGCTTTCTGAGCACCTTGCTTAATATCTTTACCAGCTTTGTCTACAGCATCACCAGTTTTATGAGCAGCATCTTTCACTGCATCACCAGTCTTGTTAGCTGCGTCTTTTACAGCGTCACCAGTTTTATCAGCTGCATTTTTTATTGCATCACCAGTTTTGTTAGCTGCATTTTCTACTTTGTCTTCAGCTTTCTGAACGCCATCTTTTACTTTTGCGCTATCTAATTTAGTTTCAGTAGTTGTAGTTGTTGTAACTGTACCGGAATCTGTAGATTTAGTTTCAGTACTTGTCGTTTCTTTTTTGCAAGAAGTAAGAGCCAGTGCAGAGAATACTGCTACACCTAAAATTGTTTTTTTCATATTTAGTTGATTAAATGTTTGAGATGTGAATTTAACGCAAAAAAATGATATTTATTTCACTTTAAAAGAAGAAATTACCGGAAAGTGATCAGAAATTTTTAATTCTCGGTCTACAGTATAGCTTGTTGCCTTTATTGCCGGGCTGCTGAAGAGATAATCTATACGAATTGGAAATTTGTAATCGTGAAAACTTGTAGCAGATCCAGAGCCCGCATCCATGAATGCGTCATTAAGGTTTTTGCTTAAATGGTAATATTCATAGGAGCTGGGTACGGAATTGAAATCTCCACCCAGGATAACAGGATAAGGAGAATTCTGTACAAATTCCCGCACAGCAGCGACCTGGTCCTGGTGAATTCTGAAACTTTCTGCCATTCGGGAACCTAAAATTTTTGCTTTTTCTTCATTAATTTTATTGTCTCCGGTTGGACGAAGCATATCTTTCTTCAGATAAAAAGGCTCAAGATAAACATTAATAAAACGAATGGTTTTTCCATTTATGCTGATATCTGCATACAGAGAATGTCCATTGCTGCCATCTTTTATGATTTCACCCTGATTTTTCACCGGATATTTAGAATATATAGCTACAACCTGTTCTTCTACAGCATGCTTAAACCCTGGAATAGATAAAGATTCTTTATTGTGATAACCTTTTTCCTGAAAAAAGATAACATCAGGAGCTTCATCTTCCAAAAAGGATTTTAGAGCAGGGAGATCTTGTCCGCCATGAATATTGTAAGTGACAACTTTTAGATTTCCTGATGAAGACCCCGGGCTGTAATTAACCCATCTTCTGATAGGATTGAAAAAGAAAAGAAGACCAATAAGGAAAAATATAGCCCTTTTTTTCCAGGTTGCAATCCATACAATCGTAAGAACAACGTATGCAATTATAAGCGGAGGAAATACTAAGGGGACAAAATTAAACCACTTAAAAACCTTAGGTGGTATAAAACTATTGAGTAACATTGCAGCAAGGGCAAAAAATAGCACCAAATGCAATAATGTAAGTATAAGTCGAATAACTTTCATCGGCGATCTATCCTGAATCTGTTTTTAGTCCAAATTTTGATCAGGATAAAAGCAATAACTGCGCCACCAAGATGTGCGAAGTGTGCAACATTATCTCCCTGAGAATCTCTCACACCCAAGAAAAACTCAACGATGATAAGGAAAGGCATTAGATACTTCGCTTTAATAGGAATTGGCGGAATCAGCATCATAATCTTAGCGTCCGGATAAAGCATGGCAAAAGCTACTAAAAGCCCGTAAATAGCCCCTGAAGCACCCACCATTGGTGTTATTAAAAAACCGAAAAGTTCTTTAACTTCCTCCGGGTTTCCTCTGAAAGTAGCATTTGTGGTATCATTTATCAAATTACCATTAATGCCAAGTTTTGAAAGGTGAAAAAGCTGTTCGATATCTGTTCCCTGTGCAACAAGGCTGTTAATAAGGCTGTCTACCTGGATATAGTTAACAACATTAAATAGAACATAAGCACCAATACCACATACAAAATAGAATATAGCATACTTTTTAGGTCCTAATGTCATCTCGATAGCTGACCCGAAAGACCATAAAGCAATCATATTGAATAAGATATGCGCGAATCCGCCATGCATAAACATGTGAGTAATAACCTGATAAAACTGAAAGTTAGGTGATCCCGGGAAAAAAGCCCCCAGAACTACTTCTAAATTTACTCCAAGCGATTTTATCAGATAAGTAGCTGCAAATAATAGAACATTAACGATTAGCAGGGTTTTGGTAATAGGTGGAATATATCTTTGCATATTTTTTACATTTTAAGTTTATTTTTCAGTTCTTCAATAGGAAGCTCTATATAACACTTCTTTTTATTGTGGTTATATTCCGGGAATCCCAGTGCTGAAAAATCTTGAATAAGGCTTTCTACGTCTTCTTTCTGATGAAAGTCGAAATTGGATTTAGATTGTAATTTTACCTGTTTGCTTTCAAAGAATTCAAAAAAGTCTAAGCTTTCGTCTTCATATTCTGCAAAAATTTTCTGTAAAAGAGGAATAACATCTTTGTCCGATAAGTCTTCCGGTACAGCATGAACATGTAGTATATGTTCACTTGCATCCAGATTCATATCAAAACCTATTTTAATCAACTTCTCACGAACGGCCAGGTAGGTCATTTTTTCTATCTCATTAAGATAAATCTCGTGGGAGAATAATAATTTCTGACTATGTGTTTGAGAGGTTTTCTTCTTTTGTTTTCTTTCATAAAGCACCAATTGGTGCATTCTGCCCAAATCGAGCATTAATGTTTTGTTGTTGTGATTGTAAAGCCAAAATCCGTTAGGAAGGCGCATCAGCTCATCTTCTGTATCGTCTTCATCAAACAAGTTGATTTTTGAAGGCGATGGCGAGACACTGGTCTGATACATTTCTGTAAGACTAACTATTTCCTGCGGTTTCGGGGTAGTAGTTTCTTCCCGAAAAGGATTATAATTGCGGTCTACCTGAATAGTAGGGATTACAACTCTGTCACTAGGTGAGCGGGAAACAATCATTTCATCATGCATAGGTTCTCTGTCGAAATCTAAGCTTGGGGAGATGTTATAAATCCCAAGAGATCTCTTGATAGAGGAACGCAACATTGCGAAAATAACATTCTCATCTTCAAATTTTACTTCCGTTTTTTGTGGATGAATATTTACATCTATTTTCTCCGGATCTATTTCTAAAAACAGGAAATAACTCGGGATATACTGAGGCTGTAAAAGCCCTTCGAATGCTTCCTGAACTGCACGGGAAAGATATGGGCTTTTAAAATATCTTCCATTAACAAAGAAAAACTGTTCGCCTCTGTTCTTTCTTGCAGCTTCGGGTTTTCCTACATATCCGCTAAGTCTTACCCAGTCAGTCTCCTCTTTAATTGGAACTAAAAGGGAATGTAAACGTCTCCCGAAAATATCGACGATTCTTTGTAATTCTGTACTTTTTCGTAAACGGAATACTTCGGAATCATTATTGTAAAGTGAAAATTCTAACCCCGGGTGCGCAAGAGCAACACGCTGGAATTCGTCCATAATATGGCGAATTTCAACATTGTCTGATTTTAAGAACTTTCTTCTTGCAGGCACATTATAAAACAGATTTTTTACAGCGAAATTGCTCCCGTCTGTACTTTGCACAGGTTCCTGTTCAATCAGTTCCCCACCGTGGATCATAATATGCGTGCCGTATGAAGTCTCTGCTTGTTTGGTTTTAAGGTCTATCTGAGCAACAGCTGCAATAGAAGCTAAAGCTTCACCTCTGAAACCTTTAGTAGCAATTCGGAAAATATCTTCCGTCGTTCTTATTTTGGAAGTAGCATGACGCTCAAAAGCCAGTCTGGCATCCGTAGCCGACATTCCGCTTCCGTTATCTACAACCTGTACCAGAGTCCGGCCACCGTCCTTCACAATCAGTTCTATGGACGTTGCACCAGCATCTATAGCATTTTCCAAAAGCTCTTTAACGATGGATGCAGGTCTCTGCACCACTTCGCCGGCGGCAATTTGGTTCGCTACATGATCGGGAAGGAGTCTAATGATATCAGGCATTGTAGATTTTTATTTTTCTAATGTCAAAAATACATATAAGATTTTGGAAAAAAAATTTCATTTTCGGTAAAATTAGTATTCTGAAACGGAAAAGAAGTACTAATTAGTATCTAAATAATAATGACTTTTATGAAAAAATTGAAAGAACTCCCTAAAAAACTTATTTTTGCACTTTAAATAATATTATGGCTAAACAGGAAGACGTTTTCAAGAAGGTGATTTCTCACGCGAAAGAGTATGGTTTTATATTTCCGTCAAGTGAAATTTATGACGGGCTTTCTGCAATCTATGACTACGGACAGAACGGTGCTGAGCTGAAAAACAATATCAAGCAGTATTGGTGGAAAGCAATGGTACAACTGAACGAAAA
Source organism: Elizabethkingia miricola (assembly GCF_001675285.1). Lineage (GTDB taxonomy): Bacteria > Bacteroidota > Bacteroidia > Flavobacteriales > Weeksellaceae > Elizabethkingia > Elizabethkingia miricola. Next base: position 420,642 of record NZ_LSGQ01000030.1, on the reverse strand, counting down.
TATTGTGGGAATTGATTCAGCAATTTTTATGCATCCTACAATCTGGAAGGCTTCCGGACACGTAGACGCTTTCAATGATCCATTAATTGATAATAAAGATTCTAAAAAACGTTTCCGTGCAGATGTTCTGGTAGAAGACTATTGTGCGAAATTAGAAGATAAAGCTCAGAAAGAGATAGATAAAGCGGCAAAACGTTTTGGGGAAGCTTTTGATAAAGCTCAGTTTGAAGCTACAAATCCAAGAGTAATAGAATACAGAGAGAAACAGAAAACTATTCTGTCTCGTCTGGCAAAATCTCTTGAAAATGAAGATCTGGCAGATGTGAAATCTCTGATTGAAGAATTGGAAATTGCAGATCCGGATACAGGTTCTAAAAACTGGACAGAAGTAAGACAATTTAACCTGATGTTCGGTACTAAGCTTGGTGCTACTACAGAAACGGCAATGGATCTTTACCTGCGTCCGGAAACAGCACAGGGTATTTTTGTAAATTACCTGAACGTTCAGAAAACATCGCGCCATAAGCTACCTTTCGGTATTGCCCAAATAGGTAAAGCATTCCGTAACGAAATTGTAGCCAGACAATTTATCTTCAGAATGCGTGAATTCGAACAAATGGAAATGCAGTTCTTTGTACCTCCTGGAACAGAACTTGAGTACTATGAAAAATGGAAACAAACGCGTTTGAAATGGCACCTGGCTTTAGGTCTTGGTGAAGAGAACTACAAATTCCACGATCATGAAAAATTAGCGCACTATGCAAATGCTGCGGCTGATATAGAATTTAAATTCCCATTTGGATTCAAAGAACTGGAAGGTATTCACAGCAGAACTGATTTTGACCTTTCTGCACATGAGAAATTCTCTGGTAAAAAACTACAATATTTTGATCCGGAAAGAAATGAAAGCTATGTACCATACGTAGTGGAAACGTCTGTAGGTTTGGACAGATTATTCCTTTCTATCCTTTCTCACTGTCTTAAAGATGAAGTACTAGAGGACGGATCTGAAAGAACTGTTCTTTCTCTTCCTCCAGCTTTAGCACCAGTAAAAGCTGCTATTCTTCCATTAATGAAGAAAGATGGTTTAGGTGAGTATGCTGAAAAAATCTTTAACGATCTGAAATTTGACTTCAATCTTATTTATGAAGATAAAGATAGTATTGGTAAGCGCTACAGAAGAAATGATGCTTTAGGAACGCCATTCTGTATTACCATTGATCATGATTCATTAAACGATCATACTGTAACACTTAGAGACAGAGATACAATGCAGCAGGAAAGAGTTCCGGTTTCTGAACTGAGAAGAATCATTGATGATAAGGTTAACTTCAGAAATCTTTTGAGTAAAATATAATCTTAACAATATAAGTACAAAGCCCTTACAAAATACTGTAAGGGCTTTTTTATTGGTAAAGCGCTGGATTATTTACCTTATTGTAAAATAGTTTTAAGGGATCTTTAAGCATCATTAATTTTATTTAATAAAGGCTTTTTTAGGTGGGACAGAGGATAGAAAACTTTCATGGAATGAGAATATCTCCTATATTTGCTAAAAGAAATAGTATGGTAAATTCAAGAGCGAGAGAAACGACAGAGGCTATCGAGCGTATCTATGTTTCCATGCGACACTTATTCTACAGAGGGTTTTTCAAACCTGGAGGTATTTCCGGCGAAGCATTACGTAAACTTTTAATGATCATTCAACCAGAGATCTACGGTAGTATGGGGAATCCCAACAAAGTAGAGCTTAATGGTCTTTTATATGTTTTGGACAGACTTCCGGAAGGAATAGAAGAATGTGCTTTCATTCATTTAACTTCAGATGAAGGCTTCGAAAAAGGAAGCTTTGACCCCATAGTTCCTAAAAAACGTCGAAGAAATTGTTATCGTATAGATGAACACCAAATGAACATTGAAGTTCTTTTGGGAAGATCAGAAATCTATGATATTCTAACGCATCTTACATTCTTATATCTTGAAGCAGATAAAATACGTGATATCGGCTTCGATATGAATGAAGGCGGGCGTCCTAAGCGTGTTTGGAAAATTATTGAAGAGGTTGCATTAGGAGAAAAAAAGTTTTCCAGAAAGGAAAAAGAAGTGGCATTGGTTCATCTTTCAGCATTGCTAGGAAGGCCGTTTGATGAAACTTTAGAAGCTTATAACAACTTTGGTGATGATGATAACCCAGATCGTTTATTCAAGATTATTTACTGGTTAGGCCAGATAAGTCTTGAAGACTGGAAGGAAAGCAGAGAGCGTGAAATTTATTTCAGTTCAATCCTTCAGGAGCGTGTAGGGCATCACTTCTTTGGTGAGAAATGGGCGAATAATGTAAAGAGAGTTTTGGTTGAAAATAACCTTCATGAAAGACCTTTACATATTATAAGTGCCAATATGCACAGTGTGCAGAATATGCTTTTTGCAAATGATGCACTGAACAAAAAAGTTACAAAAGAAGTAGATTACCTTCTGTATCAGAAGATAAGTAACACAAAGGAACTGAGAGATAAGATATCGGATTATGCTCAGAATAAAAGTGTTATCTACATTGATGATGACAGTGGAAGTAATATCGATGTTCAGATTATTGATCTGGCCAAAACTGATCTTAAAAACAGCCCGCTAGGACATTATAAGTATTCCGGAGACGATGTTATTATGGTCTTTGACTACGCTTTTGGAGAGCAGGCTTTTGAGGTAATGGATGAATTGCTTCGTCCGTTTGAAACAAATAACATTACATTTAAAATGAATGTAAAATCTGTTTCTGTAATGGGTAAAGCGGGTATTCTTACCGGAGGTAAAGGAGATATTATGATTCCTACATCTCATATCTTTGAGGGAACTGCAGATAACTATGTTTTCAAAAATGCATTGAGCAAAGATGATTTTACAGACAACGAGCTGAAAGCATTTGAAGGAAGCATGATTACCGTTTTGGGAACTTCACTTCAGAATAAAGATATCCTTTCTTACTTTATGACAACTTCATGGAAAGCTGTAGGGCTGGAAATGGAAGGTGCACATTATCAGAAAGCAATTCAGATTGCATCTAAAATCAGAAATCACATTGAAGAAGATTTGTTTGTAATCTATGCTTATTATGCATCGGATAACCCACTGGAAACAGGTAGTACACTATCTTCCGGAGGATTGGGTCTTACAGGTGTAAAACCGACATATCTGATAACATTAAGAATTCTGGAAAAGATTATTGAAAAAGCGAACCAGAAGAAAGTTAAATAACATAATAAAAACTCCCTGAAATTTCAGGGAGTTTTTAGTTTATTGAATACTGTTGATTCTATTGATAATAGGTAGTGCGAAGATTCCGCTGGTTTGCAGATATTTCTGATACATTGCTTTTGCTTTCTGTGCATATTCAGCATTATTATCCTGTTGGTAATGAAAGTAAAAGAGATTTCCCAGCATTTCATAATAATCGGGATGATCTTTAGTTTCCCTCTCCTCGACCAGTTGAATCAGTTCTTCCGAAGTTTTGGAAGATACATCTTCAAAATTCATTTTGAAAATATCCCTCATAAGAGAATCAAAATCCAGTTCTTTCTGCATCAAGCTTTCTTCCGGTTTTCCTAAAAGCAGCTTTTCCAATGCCTGAGAAAGTTGTCTGATTAATCGTATTGTAAAGTCTTTATCCTGAATCATATTTTTAATTTATCCAAAGAACATGTAAGCTAATAAAATAGAAGTGATGACACCTACTAAGTCTGCCAGTAGCATTGTGCCTACTGTATAACGTGTATCACGAATAGAAACAGCGCCAAAATACACTGCAATCACATAAAATGTAGTATCAGAGCTTCCCTGTAATATAGCAGAAAGTCTTCCCTGAAAACTGTCAGGTCCAAAGGTCTGCATGGTATCTACCATCATTCCACGAGCTCCGGAGCCACTTAGAGGTTTAATTAATGCTGTCGGAAGTCCATCTACAAACCTGGTGTCTAAATGGGAGAGGTTTGCCAGATATTTCATTCCGTCGATAATAATATCGAAAACACCGCTGGTTCTAAGTAAAGAGATAGCGATAAGAATACCCACTAAGTAAGGTATAATCTTTACACAGGTATAGAAGCCTTCCTTCGCACCTTCTATAAAAGCATCGAAAATATTGATCTTTTTATAAATACCGCCTAATACAATAAGTAAGAAGATTAACAGAATAATACCATTGCTTAAAAGTTTACTAAAATCATCCAGTTCTTCCTTGTTCAGGCGAACAAGAAACATTACCAATAGCGCTATAATAGCAGAAATTCCACCTAAATAAGCCAGAACAACTGGCTGTAACAGGTTAATCTTTTGTTTAAAAGAAACAATAATCATAGCCGCCATAGTTGCAAAGAAAGTGGCAATCATACATGGCAGAAAGATATCTGTAGGAGTTGCAGACTTCATGGAAGCCCGGATAGCAATAATACTAACAGGAATTAAGGTTAATCCGCTGGCATGTAAGCATAAAAACATGATTTGTGCATTGCTGGCTTTGTCCTTATTTGGATTTAGGGTTTGCAGGCTTTCCATGGCTTTTAGGCCAAAAGGTGTTGCTGCATTATCTAATCCCAGAAGGTTAGCACTAAAATTCAGCATCATATGACCAAAAGAGGGGTGTCCTTTCGGGATTTCCGGAAACAGTTTTGAGAAAAAAGGTTGTATTAAGCGGCTAAGGAAATTGATACCTCCTGCTTTTTCGGCGATGCTCATAAAACCCATGAATAAGGTCATAATACCTATAAGGCCAATACAAATATCAACAGCAGTTTTACTGGTGCTAATTACCCCGTCTGAGGCTTGAATCCGGTATATCTTAACGTCTTCACTGCCTTCTTTCTTGCTATAGTGAATTCTGCTCTCCTGATAATTTGGGTTTTTAGCAATTGAATCCCGGATTATCGGTGAAAATTGTGTCAGATTTTTATTTCCGATTTGTATAGTATCTCCACTTTTTCCTACAATCATATCATTGTAGACCGATTTATAATCACTAGAGCTGAGGTATTTAATACTTGCAACGGCAATTGCAACGATAATGAAAGCACTCCAGATTCTGCTTAAAGCCATTTATGCTAAATTTTAGTAAAAATAAGGAAAAAATATTGATTCTGCTTCTTATTCACAAGTACAGTAAGGTTATGGTGGTAATTTTGAAAAATTATCATTCATAAGCGGTAAAAAACTTATATTTGATTATATAATAGCTATTTGCCTGCATTAAATCCATTTCATAAATATATAATGAGAAGTATACCTTATATTGTCAAAAGAACAATTTTTCTGCTTAAAGAAAGAGGAATTGTAAACAGTTATAAGTTTATGTATTCCCGCTATGGTTATTTCCTAAAATACGGGATAAAGTTATCCAAAGTATTTACTCCGGATGAGCTTAACTTACCCAATATGCATGCTTATAAGTACGAACCTATTATGCATTATTCGTTCAACAGAATGCTAAATGAGGTTGACTGGAACTGGAATGAAAGTGTATTTATTGATATAGGCTGCGGAAAAGGAGCTGCTATTTTACTGGCGACACGCTACAATTTTAAAAAATATATTGGGGTAGAGCTATCGCCGCTTCTGGCAGAAGAATGCCACAAGAACATCCAAAAATTCACAAGGAAAAAAAAGATAAGTTATATCATTCATAATCGTGATGCAACAACGTATGAAATTCGGGATGATATAAATGTTTTTTACTTTTTCAATCCTTTTGGACCACCGGTTTTAAAAAAAGTACTGCATAATATTGAATTGTCTCTTATAAGAAACCCCAGAAAAATATTAATTCTGTATTTCAATGCAATGGATTTGCCAATCGTTTTGGATAGCGGATATAAAATTATTTATGCTGAGAAAACAGATCCTGTTGCCAGATACAAATACGGAAGTTTTGCACTTACCAACTGACTGTAAGGAGCCGGAATACTATCGCTGAATATACATTAATTGCTCTCCTGCATCTTCATCCATACTGGAAATAAATACAGCATAGCGTGTTTTTTCGATAAGACCGTTGATGAAAAATGAAGTTTCGAAAAATTGACGGTGGACACCAGGTAACAGGCTTTCAAAAAACTGAATTCCTATTGTGTTGTTGTGCAGATCCATCTTGGTTTGTAAAGGCTCGTTGGGGAAAAGCTCTTCATGAAAATCTGTGACTCTTTTACACCAGCGGATACACTTTTGGGGTGATGATACCTTGCAGCAATACATCAGAATCAGACAACACCATAGAGCATGTCTGAAGGCATTTCCTTTACCATCAGTGCTGTTGGTTCTCGGAAAATATTTTTTGGCAATAAGATAGGCCCGGACAGTTGCGACAAAGGATAATATAGAAAAAATAGGGTTGCTTAAAGAGAGTTTAAGCAACCTTATAAATTTTTTAAATGTTAATTGTCTAAAAGTATTAATAAAAACTTTTAGGGTTTTCATTAACTTGTGTATTAAGCGTTAACATTCATCAGTAATCTCATTGATCTGGATACTGTATCTTTAATTTCGTTTCTTCTTACGATAAAATCTACAAAACCTTTTTCTAAAAGGAATTCAGACGTCTGGAAGCCTTCAGGAAGATCCTTACCAATTGTTTCTCTGATAACTCTAGGACCTGCAAAACCGATAAGTGCACCAGGTTCAGCCATAATGATATCAGCAGTCATCGCAAAAGAAGCTGTAATACCACCAAAAGTAGGGTCAGTTAAATAAGCAACATATGGTAAGCCTTTGTCCGAAAGCTGAGCTAACTTAGCCTGAACTTTTGCTAACTGCATTAGTGAATAAGCTGCTTCCTGCATTCTTGCTCCACCAGACTGGCAAATAATCATAAATGGTAATTTATGCTTCATTGCATAGTCGATAGCACGGCTGATTTTTTCTCCCATTACAGAGCCTAATGAACCTCCGATAAAAGAGAAATCCATGCATGATACAACAAGTTCCAGTCCGTTTACTTTACCAACGGCATTACGTACAGAATCCGTTAATTTAGTCTTGCCTTTTACCTCTTTTAATCGGTCAGTATAAGCTTTAGTATCTTTAAAATTAAGAATATCTACACTTTCTACATTAGCATCTAACTCTTTAAACTTGCTGCCATCGAAAAGCATATCGAAGTACTCTCTGCTTCCGATTCTCACGTGGAATCCATCCTCAGGAGAAACGAAGTTATTGTTCTTCAGCTCTTCATGCTCAATAATTTTTCCTGTTGGTGTTTGGTGCCACAATCCTTTCGGAGAATCTTTCTTCTGCTCCGTTGGTGTGTTGATGTTTTGTTTCTTTCTTTTAAACCAGTCAAAAGCCATTTTCTAATTTATTTAAGAGAAGAAACAGAGCTAAAATTTTAACTCTGTTTCTGTTGATTTATTATTTAAGGGTATCAATATTATTTAGATCCTCGAAAGCTTGAACAAGACGTTTAGAGAATGTTTCTTCTCCTTTTCTAACCCATACTCTTGGGTCATAGAATTTCTTGTTTGGAACATCTGCTCCTTCCGGGTTACCAATCTGATGTCTCAGATATTCTATTTTTTCATTCATATAATCTCTGATTCCTTCTGCATAAGCAAACTGAAGGTCTGTATCAATATTCATTTTGATAACACCATAACCAATTGCTTCACGAATTTCATCAAGAGTAGAACCAGAACCTCCGTGGAATACAAAGTTTATTGGTTTATCTGCTGTTCCGAATTTCTCCTGAACATATTTCTGTGAATTATCCAAGATTTTTGGTGTAAGCTTTACGTTACCTGGCTTGTATACTCCGTGTACGTTACCAAAAGCGGCTGCAATAGTAAAGTTATCAGAAATTGCTTTTAGCTTTTCGTATGTGTAAGCTACGTCTTCCGGCTGAGTATATAGCAATGAATTGTCTACACCAGAGTTGTCTACACCATCTTCTTCACCTCCTGTTACACCGATCTCTACTTCCAAAGTCATCTGCATTTTTGCCATTCTTTCGAAATATTTTGCGCTGACCTCCAGGTTCTCTTCTAAAGGCTCTTCAGAAAGGTCAAGCATGTGAGAAGAATATAAAGATTTGCCATTTTGCTTATAGAAAGCTTCACTGGCATCTAAAAGTCCGTCGATCCAAGGAAGTAATTTTTTTGCACAGTGGTCAGTGTGTAAAATAACAGTTGCTCCATAAGCTTCTGCTAATGTGTGGATATGTTGTGCTCCGGCAATAGCTCCAAGTATTGCAGCTCTTTGACCCTCGTTAGATAATCCTTTCCCTGCATTGTAGATTGCTCCACCATTGGAAAACTGAATAATAACCGGTGCGTTAAGTTTAGCGGCTGTTTCCATTGTTGCATTGATGTTGCTGGAACCGATAACATTTACTGCCGGTAAGGCAAATTTGTTTTCTTTTGCATACTGAAAAATGTCAGTAACCATTGAACCTGTGGCTACGCCAGCTGGAAACATTTTGCTCATTTTCTTATTTTTTTATTTGATGTAGGTTATTTAAAATTTTTATTCGGTAAAGATAAGAAATTCAGGTTAATTTCTTTTATCGTTCCCCCAAAGTAGTTTTTGTCTTATTGTTTCGAAAAAGCTAATATCATCAGGCTGGACTAAAGACAGTGTGAATGGTGCTTTTTCAAGAGAAATTTCTTCTAAGGTATCGATATGATATAACCTGGAATCCAGAGAAAGAGAATATTGTGGTACACGACTTTCCACTTTCAGGCGGATTTTTACATCATCTTTTAATATCAGTGGTCTTACATTAAGGTTGTGTGGTGCAATTGGTGTAATGGCAAAATTATCATTCTCAGGAGAGATAATAGGGCCGCCACAACTCAATGAATAAGCAGTAGAACCGGTCGGAGTTGAAATAATAAGCCCGTCCCCCCAGAAAACGTTCAGAAACTCATCATTGATATAAGAATTTACCGTAATCATAGAGGTTGTTTCCTTTCTGGAAATAGTAACATCATTCAGTGCATATGGAAAATCTATATTGACACCGTTTACTTTAATAACTGATCTTTGGGTAATGATTAGTTGTTTATTCAGGACTTTATCTATATTGTCAAAAACTTCTTCTTTGGTAAAGCTGGCCAGAAATCCTAATCTTCCGGTATTGACTCCTACTACAGGAATACCCAAATCCTGGACAAAAATTAACGCATTCAGAATGGTACCGTCTCCACCGAAACTAAAAAAATAATCAATCTCTTGATCTTTAAGGTCTTCTTTATTTGAAAAAATAGGAAAAACCTTGGAAAACTGTAATCCTTCGGCAGTATCCTTATGAAGTACAGCGGTAACATTTCGTTTGTTGAGTTCAGAGATAAACCTGCTCAGATATAGAAATGTATCCAGATCTCTCTTTTGTGTGTATATAGCTGCCTTCATAAATCAAAATTCCATATATTTTTGTAAAAAACCAAAACGATCTTTTAATAAGTCATCTTTTTCATTGTGGTAAAATTTGTGAACCACAATATAATTGTACCGGTCAAATGTTTCGTCAATAGAGCTCAGGTTCTCGCTGCTGATTTTCAGTGCTATCTGAATCGTTTCCTCAGTCATGTGATAGATGAAGGCTCCGTAAAACTTTCCGTTATTGCTTTCTACAATTTTAGCAATCTCGGTCATAGAGTAATTCCGGGTAGCAGTCTCAACAATTAAAACAGCTCCATTTTCTGAAAACAAAGGGTACTTAGAGAAATCCGCAAAAACATCTTCGCAAGAAATGTAGCCTAAATACTTTTCATTCTGATTGATAATCGGAACAACATTCGCATTGAATGTATGCAGAAGTCTGATGCTGTCCAGAGAAGTGCTGTCTTCCAGCATTGCAAATCTTTCCAGATGATGACTTAGTTCATTAAGATGCTTGGCTTCACTTTCTTCTATAAGCTCAGTACTTATATTTCCAAGAAATACACTATTCTTTTTTACAAAAATATGGGAGTAGCCAAAGTCCCGCACAATAGCCTTAACTTCTTCCAGAGAATCTGATAGATGAAAGGCGGGATAGTCTTTAGAAATATATTCCTTAATAAACATTGCGCTAATTTAGTAAAATATTAAAATATCTTTTTTAGCTTCGTACCAATAAATATAATAAAAATGAATGGTAAAAATGATAATCTTCAGATAATTCTTATTACAGGCAGTAATGGTTTTTTAGGAAGACGCCTGATAAAAGAATTTTCAGGGCAACCTTATAGAATTATAGCAACATCACTTAGTGACAACAAAATTTCAGATTTACCAGAGAATACAACCTTCAGAAAATTGAATATTGCCGATAAAGAAGAGGTAAACAATATATTCGATGAATATAAACCTTCTTTTATAATCAATGCAGGAGCAGTAACAAATGTAGAGGGATGTGAAAAAGATAAAGATTTTGCGTATGCTATTAATGTTGATGCGGTAGTGAATATTGCAGAACAGGCTAAAAAGCATCAAAGTCTTGTAATACAATTATCAACAGATTTTGTGTTTGACGGGCTGAATGGCCCTTACAAGGAAAATGATAAAAGAAGCCCTGTCAATGAATATGGGAGAACTAAAGCTTTGTCTGAAGAAAAGTTGGAAGAGTCCGGATGTGACTATGCCATACTAAGAACTATTCTTGTTTATGGAAATTCGGATGATCCAGCCAGGGGGAATTTTGTTTTATGGGTAAGGAAAATGTTGTCCGAAGGAAATGAAATTAAAGTCGTTAATAATCATTGGAGGATGCCTACTTTTATTAATGATCTTGCTGCAGCGTGTCGCCTGGTAGTAGAAAAGAAAGCTAAAGGAATCTTTAATATTAGTGGAGAGGAAGAATACAGCATAGAAGAGTTTGCCAGAAAAATTGCACAGTTTTATCATTTAGACGAGAGTTTAATTACAGCTATTTCATCAGAAGATATAGGGCAGGATAAAAACAGACCGGTGAGAACTGGGTTTGATCTTTCTCATACAAAAGAACAGTTGGGGTATAGGCCTAAAAGCCTTACGGAAGCCTTGGTTATAATGGAAAATGAGGTTGCAAAATAATTTTCAGAAGTATTGTAACAAACCAAAATTTTATACGTCTAATTGAAGTAAAACAAGACTATGAAGAAAATCTGTTGTTTATTGTTATGCGTTGGATTTTATTTTTCAGCAAGTGCCCAAAAAAAATGGACCTTGCAGGAATGCGTAGAATATGCAATGAAAAATAATCTGAAAGTCATACAGAATCAGTACAATAAACAGATTCAGGATAAAAATCTTTCAATGGCTAAAAATTCCTCTTTGCCTACGCTGGGAGGGTCTATATCCAATAATGCCAACTTTGGACAGAACATAACAAATACAGGTATTGTTAACCGTACTGATAACTACAATAACTCTATTGGGCTAGGGGCTAATATCCTTATCTATAATAATGGCAGGCTGGAAAAGCAGGTACGTAAAGCTAACTATGATATAGAGGCAAGTATCTATGATCTGGAAACGGTTAAAAATGATGTTTCACTTCAGATTGCTCAGCAGTATCTTTCGGTTTTACTGAATAAAGAAATTATAAAGATTAATGAGAGTGCTGTAAACAATGCTCAGAAGGCTTTTGATAAAGCAAAAATGACAACAGATGTAGGAACAACTCCATTAACCGTTCAGTACGAAGCTGAGGCCGCATTAGCAAGAGAAAAGCAAAATCTTAGTAATGCCCGTATTGAAACCGAGAGAGCTTTGTTTAATCTGGCTCAGTTATTACAATTAGCAGATTATAAAACCTTTGATGTAGAAGACCACAGAATAGATGGACTAACTGCCCCTTTGGTATCTGATGATAGTGTTTTAAACAAAGCATATGAAACTCAGCCTCAGATTAAAGCTGCAGAATCAAGAATAAAGTCATCTGAAACTCAGACTTTGATAACAAAAGCTGCTTATTGGCCAACAGTAACGGGAAATGCAGGTATAGGAACGAACTACTATACATCGCTGAATCAGAATCAGTATACTGCACCACCGTTGTTCAAGCAGTATAAAGATAACTTTTCTCAACAGTTAGGTCTTTCTGCTAATATTCCGATTTTTAATCAGGGAAATACTAAAGTACAGGTAGAACAGGCTAAAATTAATGAGGAAATTGCGAAAAACTCGTTGGCTCAGCAGAAACAAGCCGTAAAAGAAAATGTACAAAAGGCTGCTTTTGATGTTAACGCTAATTATGAAAAGTATCTGGCGGCCCAGGAAGCAGAAAAGAGTACAGGATTGGCTTTGGATTTTGCTCAGAAAAGTTACGATGCAGGAAAAACTACAATTTATGACCTGAATATTGCCCGTAATAACTATGCCAATGCTCAGGGATCTGTAGCACAGGCAAAGTATAATTACCTGTTTAGTCAGAAATTACTGAATTTCTATGCAGGTATACCGCTGAGTTTATAATTAAGAGAAAAAATTATTCTTCAAATATTTTTTAAATAAGGTTCTAAATGAAAAATCCCGCATAAAGCGGGATTTTATTTTTAAATATTCTGGGGATCTTATCCTTCGAAAGATTTTTCTTCAGTTGTCGGAACATCTGGAGATACAGTTTCTTCTTCATCGTCATCATCAGCTGCAGCTCCTGCTTTCATTGCATTTCTAGACATCTTAACAGCTGCTATAACTGCGTTGTCTGGGTGCATGAATGCATAAACGTCAGTTTTGATATCACCAACATAAATTTTGTTACCGATGTTTAGTTTAGTAACATCAACAACAACTTCATCTGGTAAGTTAGCTGGAAGAGCTTTAATTTTCAGTTTTCTGAAAGACTGACGTAAAACACCACCTCTAACAACACCTTTTGCACGCCCTGTAATTCTTACAGGAACTTCCATAATTACAGGCTTATCTTCTGATAATTGGTAGAAGTCAACATGTAAAATTTTGTCAGTAATTGGGTGGAACTGAATGTCCTGAAGAACAGCTGGGATTACCTGACCATCAACCTCAATAGATACCGTGTGTGCTTCAGGAGTGTAAACTAAAGCTTTAAAACTTTTCTCTTCAGTAGAGAAGTTTAAAATTTCAGTACCTCCATAAACAACACAAGGAACTAATTCAGCATCACGTAAAGCTTTTGTAGACTTTTTGCCCACGCTTTCTCTTTTTGTACCTTGAATTGTAATAGATTTCATTATAAATGAATTTTAAAATGTTTAAAATTTTTCGAGTGCAAAGATATTAATTATTTTTTAAATAATAAATTTATCACTAATAGATTGATGTTCGTGAACACTTCTCATAACATCTGCAAACAACGGAGCACATGATAATACCTTTATTTTAGAGGATAATTCAGTGTTTACAGGAATTGTATCTGTAACGATTACTTCTAAAAGTTGAGATTTTTCGATGTTTTCGTATGCTTTTCCGGAAAGTACACCGTGTGTAGCCATAGCTCTTACAGTTTTAGCACCTTTTTCCATAAGGATATCAGCAGCCTTACAAAGAGTTCCCGCTGTATCGATCATATCGTCTATAAGAACAACGTTTCTATCTTTTACATCACCAATAAGGAACATTTCTTCTACAACATTTGCCTTTTTTCTTTCCTTATATGCAATTACTACTTCTGCACCAAGGTGGCCAGCATAGTTTTTAGCTCTTTTAGCTCCTCCCATATCCGGAGATGCAATAGTAAGGTTTTCAATATTTAAAGACTGAATGTAGTCTATGAAAATTGTAGAAGCATACAAATGGTCTACCGGAATTTCGAAGAATCCCTGAATCTGATCTGCGTGTAGATCCATTGTCATGATTCTTGTAGCACCAGCTGCTGTTAAAAGATTAGCCACTAATTTAGCACCTATCGGAGCTCTTGGCTTATCTTTTCTGTCTTGTCTTGCCAATCCATAGTAAGGGATAACAACTGTAATGTTTTTTGCAGAAGCTCTCTTTGCAGCATCAATCATTAGAAGAAGCTCTAATAAATTGTCTGCCGGAGGAAATGTTGATCCAATTAAGAATACCCTTCCGCCTCTTACAGACTGTTCTAATATAGGCTCAAATTCGCCATCGCTAAAATTTAAGATATTAATGGCTCCAAGATTCTGGCCATAGTGGGTAGCAATTTTCTCTGCCAGTTCTTTACTAGTTCTTGTAGAGAAAAGGTAGGTTGGTTGACTCTCAATCATCTTTACTTTTTATTTGGTGCAAATTTAAAAAAAACCACTCAATTGCTCGAGTGGTTTTTATAATTAATATTTAAATATTTGATTTACGGGAATTTAACGCCAGAGTAATCGTTAGGATTAACCTGTGTAAGGGTAGATCTGTAAGTTTTATTAATTGCCTTAATAAACTCATTTGCAATAACTGCATAGCCACGACCTGTTAAGTGTACACCATCAAGAGAGAAAGCTCCACCTGTAACAAATGTTGCAGTATATTTTACACCATTGTACTGAATTCCTGACTGAGAGCTCAATTCTTTCATTTTTGCGTTAGCATCTACGAAAGCATAACCATTGGCAGTAGCTGCAGCCTGAATAGTTGTGTTATAGCTTGCAATTGCTGCATTTATAGTTGTAACTTCTTTAACAGTTAATACATAATTGTCTGCGAAAGGATAAGCAACACCATTAGCCCCTAATGATGCAGGAATTCCAGTAGGTAATGCAACTTGTGCTCCGATTGCACTTCTTGTAGTCAATGGAACCAAATCTCCAGGAGCAGCTTGTCTGGCTTGTCCATAAGTTGCACCTAAATAAGGAGCTAAAGCTACTAGTGTAGCGTTTCCGCTAGCAAGAGCTGCAGCTGTAATCTGTGGGCCTAAATTAGTCAAACTTTCATCCTGAATTAGTAGAGGATTTGCTACAGTTTTGGAAAGAGGTTTAATTCTGTCTCCTGCCCCAAAAGCTGTTAATATCTGGTTTAGCGGTCCGTAAAGACTTGCATTCAGCTGATCGATTGTTGCATTACCAACATTAACATCTCCTTTACCTAATGATGCCGCTGTAAGCGGGTTGTAAGGTACTGTTGTTAATGAAGGAATTGTTGTAACGTCCGGAATGTTTGCAATTACACCTTTTGCTTTTGTGCTGGCAATCTGAGCAACAAGAGCGTTGTAGTAGGTTTTAAACATATCAGGAGGAGTCAATGTTTCTTTCGTATCATCAGCACCTGCCAGAGCATATAGTAAAGCATCATTGTTTCCGATCCATAATGAAAAGAATGTAGGTTTCTGAGAGATAAAGTCGGCAATAACAGAAGTTGTAGCGCTGGATGCAAATCTCACAAAATATGGATTTGCAGTTTTAGCAGCAAGACCTCCTGGATTACCATATCCCGGAGCAAGTAAATGTGCGACTTTTGCTCCTGGTACGCCCATATTATTGTAAGGTCTTCCGGCTGCTACATTATCTAATGCTGCTCCTGGATCTGAAGGTACAGGAGTTAGTGCTCCGTCAACAACTTTTAATTCTAATTTTCCTGAGAAACCTGGAAGGTTAGAAAAACCACCAGTATTATTCGGCATTAATGGTTGTTTGAATTCGCCTCCGCCTGCAAGCTTCATCTGAGCTGCGATTATGGAAGGATAAGACTCCTTTTGTCCATCAAGGTAAAGAGCATTATCTCTATATCCGGAAGTTAGTGAGTTTCCTAAAGATATATAATTACTGAAGTCAGCATCACCGTTGGTAGGCTTTATACTTGATACATTTTGATCGAAGTCTGTTTTACAGCTCGATAAAGCAAGAAATGAAGCAACAGATAATGATGTTAAAATATATTTTTTCATGTTATTCAAGATTAAAATGCATTATATGAAAGGCCAAGTCCGAAGATAAAAGCACTTCCTTTTATCTGTCCGCTCATGTTGTAGAAGTCATTGCTAACAGTTCTGCTCTTGTAGAAATTGTAGCTGGCTGCTAAGTCTACTCCAAGTTTTCCAAACTTAAGACCGATACCCCCTGTTAGTACATTGTTGTTCATAGAAGGAGTTTCCGGGCTAAATTGGTTATCGTTGTAAGGAGACTCATCATAGTAATATCCAAGTCTTCCGGCAATCATATCAGTAAACCAGTATTGTGTTCCGACTCTATAAGATTTTGTGTTTTTGAAGTTTTTAGGAGCTGAATAAACTCTCATATCGCTTGGGTCATTTCCTAATTTTGCGTTAGCAAAGTTAATGTTCAGCTTGCTGTAACGATCCCATCCGTAATAATTGAAATCCCCAGAAACTGACCATCTTGGAGTTACTTTGTAAGTTACCCCAATTGTATATTCGTCAACTAATGGTAACATTGCTTTGAAAGAATCTGCTCCGGTGCTGTTTAATCCTAATGCAGGATATAATGCTGGCGATACATTGCTAAGCTGTACAGTACCATTGTCTGCCTTCATATCTACTGCAGAACGGTATGCAACAGAGATGTCTAATTTTTCGTCCGGACGGAAATAGAAACCTAATCCAAATCCGTTTCCTTTTGCTTTTTCATCTTTCAGATTTGCTTCACCATTAACAAGTGTTGCTGTTTTTGTCCAATCTAGCTTTCCTGTTGCGTGAATATAGCTAACCCCCACAGACATCCACGGTGCTAATTTCACGGAGATCATAGGCTGGAAGA
This sequence comes from Elizabethkingia miricola, assembly GCF_001675285.1. Lineage (GTDB taxonomy): Bacteria > Bacteroidota > Bacteroidia > Flavobacteriales > Weeksellaceae > Elizabethkingia > Elizabethkingia miricola. The sequence goes on along the minus strand of NZ_LSGQ01000030.1, from coordinate 404,056 downwards.
AGAAAGATCTTAGATTCAGTTCCTGAACAACCTCTCTGCCTTCCCAGTTCTTATCCCAAACCAGGTGGCTGCCATATGGTGTTGTGAAACTGAAACCAACAGAAACATTCTCTAAAACCTTATAAGTTACTGCCGCGTAGATCGGAGTACTTATAGGATTGTCTGTTTTATAAGATTGTAATGTTGAAGGATTCTGAAATGTCATTGATGTTTTTACCCCAAAGCCCCCAGCTGCAACGCTAAGCTTAGAAGGGATAAATGAAATACCTGCCGGGTTGAAGAATGCTACACTGGCATCTTCTGTGTGAGCACTGGTATGAGCCATTGCAAGTTGCTTAACCCCTTGTAAGGATAGCCTGAAACCACCTGCATATGTTGCCATACTTGCTGCTAGTGCTACAGATAAAAAAACTTTTTTCATAATTACTGGAATAATTAATTTTCTCAAATATAAAATTATTTTATTTACAATTGTTAATTCTTCGTTAATATTTAAGGTTTTATCGGAAGAAAAACTATGTTTAAAATACTATTTAGCTACAAATATACTATATTAGGAGCGTTTAGGAGTCCTTGTTTTTTTGTTTAATTTTTGTATTTGTTAAATTAGCGGGGTATTCAGAAATTGTACTGTTTTTATATTTTTAATAATAGGTTTTATTATTTGAGAAAATGTTATTAAAATATGCCTAGTTGTGAAAAATATAAAATAAAAAAAGCATCAAAAAAATATTATAAATTTGCAGTAATTAATATAAATAGAAAATATGAGTTGTGGATGTAAGACATCCGGCGATTCTTCCCATTCGTGTGGGCCGAAAATCTCCTCGAATGGCTGTGAAAATGTAGATACCTGCGGGAATAGTTATAAATTAAGCGTTTTTGACTGGTTATCCAATGTAGCTCAGCCTACATCGAATCAATGTCATTATGTAGAAGTAAGGTTTAAGAATGACCGTAAAGCTTTTTATCATAATGTAAATAAGCTGCCGCTTCATATAGGTAGTGTTGTCACAGTAGAATCAAGTCCCGGACATGATATAGGTGTTGTGAGCCTCACCGGCGAACTGGTGAAAATCCAAATGAAAAAGAAAAAGACCTCAGAAGATCAGGCTTTAAAAGTATACCGAGTTGCTTCGACTAAAGATGTAGAAATCTGGCAGGAAGCTCGCAGAAAGGAGGATGCTATTAAGCTGGAGGCAAGAAAAATTGCACGAAATCTCAATCTTGAAATGAAGATTACTGATATCGAATATCAGGGAGATGGAGCAAAAATAACATTCTATTATACCGCGGAAGGAAGGGTTGACTTTAGACAGCTTATCAAAGAGTATGCTGTTGCTTTCCGTACTAAGATTGATATGAAGCAGATTGGTTATCGCCAGGAAGCTGCTAAAGTAGGAGGTATAGGTTCTTGTGGGCGCGAGTTATGCTGCTCCACATGGCTAACAGACTTCCGTTCTGTAAATACACAGGCTGCAAGATACCAGCAGCTAAGTATTAATCCGCAGAAATTAGCAGGTCAGTGTGGTAAGCTGAAATGTTGTCTTAATTATGAGCTGGACAGTTATGTAGATGCTCTTAGCGATTTCCCGTCTTCATCGACTGTTTTAGATACTGAAAAAGGAAGGGCTTTCTGTATAAAAATCGACGTTTTCAAAAGAAAGATGTGGTTTGCTTATGTAGAAAACTCTATGAGCTGGTACGATTTGGATATCCAGATTGTAAAGAAGTTTATCGGTATGAATAAGAGAGGCGAGAAAATCCCGCCTTTAGAAGATTATAAAGTAGACGATAAGCCTTTGCAGACTGTAGATCTTATTCAGGAGAATAATGTGGATCGTTTTGAAAGGAAAAGTAAAAACAACCGCAACAGACAAAAGGGGCAGAAGCCTAATAATAACAATAAACAGGAAAACAGACCGCCGCAGCCAAAATCGGAAGCAGAGCAAGTTTCTAAACCTAGACAGAAGCAAGAAGCTGAAAATACAGCTAAAACTGTTCCTCAGGGAGAAAAGAAACCGAATAAGCCGAATAATAAAAGTAAAGCGAATTTCCATAAAAATAAAAAGAGACCACCAAGGCCTGATGCAGGGGTATAAATTTCTTGTAGTTATTGCTTTTTTAGGAGTACTAACGGGTTGTGTATCTCCTGATGAACAAGTTAGAACAATCTCTCTTGATGGTAAGTGGGTGTCTAAATATCCGGCTCGTTTCGAGTTTGATATTCAGGATGCACAGAATCCAAAAAATATTATATTTGTTATCCGGAATAATAATGAATATCCTTACATGAATCTACGCTTACAGGCCTCTGTATCAAAGATTAATGAAAAAGGAAAAGCAACTGAAATTCTGAATTATATGCTTGCAGAACCTAACGGTATATGGACCGGTACAGGATTCGGTGCAACAAAAGAGACCTTAGGTCGTTATAAGATGAATTACAGATTTCCGGGTAACGGGAAATATAAAATAGAACTAAAGCACCTGATGTTTAAGAGCCCATTAACGGGATTGGAAGACATAGGAATAAAAATAGAAACGGTTAAGCCATAATATATTAAATGGAAAATAACACTAAAAATAAGCAGCAGTCATTTCCGCTGCCCCCTAAAAAGAAAAAGCAAACTTCGGATAAAGGGGTGAAGAGATGGATAAAGTTTATATGGTTAGCTCTTGCGGCTTTTGTCGTTGGGATTGCCGGACTTTTCTTTATGGTTTCTCAGGGATTTCTTGGGGAAATGCCTGATGTTAAAGAGCTTGAAAATCCTGACATCTATGTTGCATCAGAGATTATTTCATCCGATGGTGTTTCATTAGGGAAATTTGAAAAAGAAAAAGTTATTCCGATTAAATACAAAGACCTGCCGCCTCACCTTATTTTTGCACTTCAGGCAAAAGAAGATGAGCGATTTAAAGAGCACTCAGGAATTGATATGAAATCGATTTTCAGAGCTGTTCGTTTCGGTGGTGGACGTGGTGGTGGATCTACCATTACCCAGCAGTTGGCGAAACTTCTTTTTACAAGAAATGTTTCTAAAAATAAGTTTCAAAGGGTATTCCAGAAGCTAAAAGAATGGTCTGTAGCAGTAAGCTTGGAGAAGAGGTATACGAAAGAAGAAATCATAACACTGTATTTCAATAAATTTGACTTTACCTACAATGCAAACGGGATTGAAATGGCTTCAAGAATCTATTTCAATAAACATACAAATGAGCTAACCTTACCTGAAGCTGCAATGTTTGTGGCAATGCTGGAAGCTCCGAATGCAAATAATCCACTGAAAAATCCGGAGAGAGCAAAGCTTCGTAGAGATGTTGTATTAAAGCAAATGCTGGATACGGGATATATCGATGATAATACCTATAACCAGGCTATTAATACACCGATCGTTACGGATTTTCATCCGGTAAAGAGTGTTAATGAAGGCTACTCGGCTTATTTCAAGTTCTATCTTAGAAAAGAAATTGACGGATATCTTAAAGATTATGAAAAAGAAACAGGAAGACCTCTGAATCTTTTCCGTGATGGATTAAAGATCTATGTAACACTTGATTCAAGAATGCAAAAGTATGCTGAAGAGGCTATAAAGCAACACTTGACTGTTCTTCAGAAAAACTTTGATGCTGAACAGGCACGAAATCCAAACAGACCATACTATCTGATCAGTAAGAAAACTGCAAATGATTTGATGATGGCAGCTGTAAAAAGAACAGGACGTTATAAGCAAATGAAGGCTGAAGGAATGTCTGAAGATTCTATTATGCTGGATTTTCATAAAAAGACTAAGTTAACAAGGTTTACGTGGGATGGAGAAGAGGATGTGGAAATGTCTCCTTGGGACTCGATCCGTTATCATAAACAAATTGCACAAGCTGGTTTAATGTCTATGGAACCTGCTACAGGAAACATAAAAGCCTGGGTAGGAGGAATCAACTGGCAGCACTATCAGTACGACCACGTAAAACAAGGTAAACGTCAGGTAGGATCTACATTCAAGCCATTTGTTTATGCTACTGCGATTATGAACCTGGGGTATACGCCTTGTACGGTAGTATCTAATGCCAATTATAGCAAAGGAGGATGGAATGTAAGAGGAGGAAGAAGCGGAGGATCTCTTGCGCTTCGTGATGCTCTTGCACATTCTCAGAATGCCGTTGCTGCACGTCTTATTGAAAGTACAGGTGTAGACAAGGTTATACAGTTAGCACGTGATCTTGGTGTACAAAGTGATATTCCAAAAAATAATACAATTGCTCTTGGTTCTTCGGATATTACCATTTACGAGATGTTGGGTGCATACAGTACCTTTGCTAACTTTGGAACTTATACCAAACCAGAAATGGTATGGCGTATTGAAGATCCAAACGGCCGTTTAATAAAAGAAGTGAAGCCTGAGTCTAAAGAAGTCATGAATGAAGTGTATGCTTATACAATGATTGACATGATGAAAGGTGTTGCTGAGTATGGTACGGCATCTTCCGGACTAAAGAGATTAGGAATTAATGCTGAAATAGCTGCTAAAACAGGTACAACCAATAACAACTCCGATGGTTGGTTTATGGGGATTACTCCTAAGCTTGCAACCGGTGTATGGGTAGGTTGGGAAGACCGTGCAACCCACTTCTATAGTACTGGTGAGGGACAGGGAGCGAGAATGGCACTACCAATATGGGGATACTTTATGCAGCGAGTTTACAAGGATAAATCATTGGGTATAACTCAGGAAGACAGATTCGTGAAACCTTCCACATATGACGGTTGTAACTCACTAAAAGGGCTCGGAGGTTATGGAGATGAAGGAGGACTTCAGACGATTGATGAGGTGAGAAGCCCAAGACCGCCATCGAATAATGGTAACCCTGATAACAATGGGCAACCGGCGAAAAAAGAAGAAAATATTAACGATAAGATCAATAAGACAGACGATATTGATTTTAATAAATAAACATTAGCCGGATAATATCCGGCTTTTTTTATCATGATGAACTTGCCAGAAATCAAACAGCCTTTTAAAGAAACCTTTCCAGGTGATAATACATATAATAACTATCCACGGCAGACTCCGGGTGTACTTTATGCCCTTGTTGAGCCGATGGAATTCCCAAAACCTGAACTGATTCTGTTCAATGAAGAACTGGGAGAACAGCTAATGATCGCTAAAGATAACATCGGTCTGTTTAGTGGGCAGATGCTTCCGGAAGGAGTTACAACATATGCTACAGCTTATGCCGGACACCAGTTTGGTAACTGGGCTGGTCAGTTAGGAGATGGCCGCGCAATCAATATAGGAGAAGTTAAGAGCCGATCCGGGAAGAATATAGAATTGCAATATAAAGGAGCCGGAAGTACTCCTTATTCCAGAAATGCAGATGGCAGAGCTGTTTTCCGTTCCTCACTCAGAGAGTATATGATGAGTGAGGCTATGTATCATTTAGGAATTTCTACAACCCGTGCTTTAAGTCTTGTAAAGACAGGTGAAAATGTAATACGGGATATGTTTTATAATGGGCATCCGGAAGCAGAAAACGGAGCTGTGATTATACGAACAGCTGAAAGCTTCATCCGGTTCGGACATTTTGAATTATTGGCTGCAAGACAAGAAACGGATACGCTAAAGCAGTTAATGGACTGGATAATAGAACGCTATTTTCCGGAAATCAAAGGGGAAACAGATGCTGATAAATACCTGAGTTGGTTCCGGGAAGTTGCTCAGAAAACCGCTGAAACTATTATTGACTGGTTTAGAGTAGGTTTTGTTCACGGTGTAATGAATACCGATAATATGTCCATTCTGGGGCTAACTATAGATTATGGTCCCTTCAGTATGCTGGATGAATATAGTTTGAATTTTACGCCTAATACGACCGATCTGCCGGGAAGAAGATATGCCTTTGGAAAGCAGGCGAATATTGCACACTGGAATTTATTTCAATTGGCTAATGCTATTTTTCCTGTTGTGAATAATCAGGAAGGCTTAGAAGAAATACTCAATGATTTTTCAAAATACTTCTGGACGGGTTATGATAAGATGATGGCTGAAAAGTTGGGGTTAGATGGTGTTAAGGAAAGTGATCAGTCTCTTCTTCTGGAATGGCAAAAACTAATGGACGAGCTAAAACTGGATTATACTTTGTTTTTTTCTTTATTAGAGAAAGTGGATGCTCAAACAAATGCAGCTCTTCATTTCGAGCCTTGTTTTTATTATAATCTTACCCAGTCGCAAATATTACAACTGGAGAATTTCGTGCAACATTATGTAGACCGAAAATCACAAAATACAATTTCCACAGAAGAATCCCTGCAAAAAATGCAGCGTGCAAATCCTAAATTTATTTTAAGAAATTACCTGCTTTTTCAATGTATTGAAGAAACAGATCAAGGAGATTTTACATTACTCAACAAGTTATTGAAAGCATTAGAGAACCCCTATGAAGAATTATATCCGGAGTTCTCTGTGAAACGACCGGACTGGGCAGGAGATCAGCCTGGCTGCTCGACATTATCATGTAGTTCATAGTTTCCAAAGCATCTCCGATGGTAGAGGATATGACACGTAAATATTGATTTTGTGTTTTTTATCATGCCAAGAATGGTTACTTTTGGGTAAACAATCTTTTCTATGAAAAAACTAATTAAAATAGGAATGCTTGCCTCTATGGGATTGACGTTAGCTGTGATATCCTGTCAGAAGAAAGATTCTGCAAAAAATGAAGCTGCGGATAGTAGAGAAAATGATAAACTGGTAAAACTTGCAGACAAATACTATGAGGCATATCTGAAGCTTAGTCCTTTAGATGCTACATATCAGGGAGATGTAAGATATAATGATCTGTTGCCTGATAATATCGATGCAAAAGTTATTACCGGTGAAATTAATTTTTACAATAACACGATAAAAGAGCTTTCTAAAATTAATTATGAAGCTTTGGATGATCAGCACAAGGTAATCTTTGATGTGCTGGATAATCAGCTTAAAACAAAGGTAGAAAGCTATGTTTATCATCCCGAATATATTCCGTTTAGCCAATTTGATGGACTGCCACTTACGATGCCTCTATTGGGAAGTGGGAAGGGAAGTCAGCCTTTCAAAACAGCAAAAGATTATGACAACTGGTTAAAACGTATAGATCAGTTTCCTGCATGGATGGGTACTGCTGAGCAAAACTTCCGTACAGGAATAAAAAATAAAATGGTATTGCCTAAAAAGCTTGTGGTGAAAATGATTCCACAAATGAATGCCGCTGAAATTATAACGACAGAATTTGATAAAAATATCTTTTACGGACCTGTAAAGGATTTTCCAAAAGACTTTACTGCAGATCAGAAGCAGAAATATACCAAACTTTTCCAGGAAGCTATTAAAGATAAGATTATTCCTGTGTATTCTCGTATGGGTAAATTCTTGAAGGAAGAATACTTGCCTAATGCCCGTGATACGGATGGTTATAATGCTTTACCAAATGGTAAGGATATATACGCTTATTATGTAAAAACATGGACAACAACCAGCAGAACTCCGGATGAAATACATAAAACCGGTCTTGAGGAAGTGGCACGAATCCGTGGGGAAATGGAAAAAGTAAAAGCACAGGTAGGTTATAAAGGATCGCTGGAAGAGTTTTTGGCTCATGTAAAAAATGATCCAAAGGCAATGCCGTATAAAACTTCAAAAGAGATTCTGGATGGATTTCAGGGCATTCTGACAAAAATTACCCCGAAGTTAAAAACAATGTTTAACGTAACGCCAAAAACACCATTTGAAATACGTCAGACAGAGAAATTCCGGGAGGCTACTGCCAGTGCAGAATATATGCAGGGAACTCCAGACGGTAAGAGACCTGGGATTTTTTATATTCCGATTCCGGATCCTAAGAAGTTTAATGTAACCAGCGGAATGGAATCTTTGTTTCTGCATGAAGCAATACCGGGACACCATTATCAGGTTTCTTTGCAACAGGAAAACACAAAGTTGCCTAAGTTTATGCGTTTTGGCTGGTTAGGAGCTTATGGTGAAGGTTGGGCGCTGTATTGTGAATCTCTGGGGCCGGAGTTTGGGCTTTATACGGATCCTTATCAAAAATTGGGCTCACTTAGTGACGAAATGATGAGGGCGGTTCGATTGGTAGTTGATACAGGTATTCATACAGGACAAATGTCGAGAGAGCAGGCTATAAAATATTTTCTGAGTAACGTGGCTTATGATGAAGCAGGAGCAACTGCGGAGATTGAACGTTATATGGCAATACCAGGACAGGCGTTGAGTTATAAAACCGGAGCCTTAAAAATAAGAGAGCTAAGAACAAAATATGAAAAACAGCTTGGGGCTAAATTTAGTCTGGCATCTTTCCATGATGAGGTACTGAGTCAGGGATGCCTGCCACTAAGTGTTCTGGAGAGAAAAATGGAGCTTTGGTCTAAGAAGCAATAAAAAACCGGATATATTATCCTTTGGAATATAAAGACATCATAGGTATTGGCCTATGATGTTTTTTTATAGAATGTACTCAAGAAGAAGCGTTTTAGTAACCTCTTCCTACTTTTTCCAGATCCTCATTGCGTTTGTTTCGGAATCTGTATTGGTGAAAAGAGGGATCAGAGGAAACCTCCAATTCCATGCTCTTTAGCTCTGCAATCTCTATTTTAAGATTTTCAGCTGTAAAGTCTAAAAGATGACCACCATGCTTTTTATCAGCGGAGAGAAAGTGAAAATGAAAACCACTCACGTTTATTCCGTTTAAATATTCTGGTAAAAAATAGCCGATAAGTGTCCCCTGGACATTGTTAAAATTAAATACTCTCTGTCTATCCAGAATAGTAGAAAGAATGGGAAAAGGAGCTTCTGTTGGAGGAAAAGCTCTTGTTCTTATATGTTCGAATTCTCCGGTTATTTTTATAGCATACATGGCGTTTTTGTTCTCGAGAGTATTCGTGATAATTCTGAATAATGATTCTCTGGCCGTCGTAGTATTGATATGGGAAATTAGATCTGCTTCAAAAAATGTAACACATGAAAATGCAATCATATAATCGTCTTTCAGAATTGTAGTTTCTCCATCTGATTTGGTCTGGTAGGCTTTTCCGTCCAATATTGTTAATTCTCCATCCAGCATTCCGGGAGCGCCAAGTCCAAAATCACCTTTTTGTTTTAGGCTTTTAACAGAAATGGTTCCTTCATAAAGGCCTCCGACCAGGGCCTCGGATATGCCATAATTATAGAGAATGTTCGATGTTTTCTCTTTCTGCCGGTTTGTGCTCATTGTGTTGTAATTTGGCGTTTCGGGGTTTATTTAGAATAACAATTCCTTCACTTTTGCATTCCTAAATTAAAAAATATTATGTAATCTGATGTAATTTATTTGTTATATTTTGCTTAATAAATAATTATTATTGAATTAATTTTAATATCAATAAGTTTTAATTGTAAATTATTATTAATCTATATAACAGCCCCGGTAAGAGAACTTTCTTACCGGGGCTGATTTTCACTCCTGAAATGGAGTTTATTTTATATGAAAGATAAGCGCTATTTATCAAATAACATTTTAGTTAAAAAGTCTTTTTCACCTTTACCGCGGGCAGGAGAATACTCTCTTCCGTAAAATATAATCTGAAGATGAAGTTTGTTCCATGCGCTTTTCGGGAATAATTTTTTAGCATCAGCCTCTACTTGTTCTACATTTTTACCTTCGGAAAGTTTCCATTGCTTCATTAGTCTGTTGATATGGGTATCCACCGGAAATGCAGGATGTCCGAATGCTTGTGACATTACTACAGAAGCTGTTTTATGGCCAACACCCGGTAGATTTTCAAGATCTTCAAAACTTTCCGGAACAATCCCCTGATGTCTTTCTACAAGAAGCTCAGCCATTCTTTTCAGATTTTTAGCTTTGGTATTCGATAAGCCAATCTCTTTTATCAGCTCTTTAATTTCAAATTCTTCCAAACGGGCCATCTGCTGCGGGGTTTGTGCCTTTGCAAAAAGCATGGGAGTTACTTCATTTACTTTTTTGTCTGTTGTCTGTGCAGAAAGCGCTACAGCAACTAAAAGCGTATAAGGATCGAAGTGGTCTAAAGGGATTGGCACCTGAGGATATAGTTTCTCAAGTTCTGTCATTACAGTTTCTGCTCTTTGCTTTTTGGTCATAGAAGTAGTAATTTTAAACAAAAATAAAGAATATGTTACAAGTAGGAGATAAGCTTCCTCAATTTAGAGGAATAAACCAAAATGGTGCTGAAATCGATTCGAAAAATTATTCAGGCAAAAAGCTGGTTGTTTTCTTTTATCCTAAAGCAAGCACTCCGGGATGTACAGCAGAGGCCTGTAATCTGAGAGACAATTACACAATACTAAAAGAAAAAGGTTATCAGTTACTGGGTGTTAGTGCTGATGATGAAAAACGACAAAAGAATTTTTCCGATAAATACAGTTTTCCTTTTGATCTTTTAGCCGATACTAATAAAGATGTGATAGAGGCTTTTGGTGTATGGCAGCTAAAGAAATTCATGGGTAGAGAGTTTATGGGAATTGTACGCACAACTTTTGTTTTTGATGAAAATGGGATCTGTGTAAAGGTTATCGATAAGGTCAAAACCAAAGATCATGCGCAGCAATTATTAGAAGAATAGCGGAGTAATGGGGAGTGTGAAAATATTATTATGTTTAACATAATAATAAAAAATATTAAATTATAGTTGATTGGTAGAATAAATGTAGATTTACCACCGCATGATAAAAGTCATATTTAATCATGTGAATAAACCAAATAACAAATTAATTTATTATGAAAAAAAGATTCATTCCCCTGTTGCTGGTAGGGACACTGGCAACGACTCTTCTTGTTTCCTGCAGCAGAGAAGACAACACAGCAGAACAATCAATCACAACAGAAGCATTGGTATCGCCGTCTGCGTCTGAACTGCTATGTAGCTATGTAGATCAAAACTGGACTTTTAGTTCTGTTTTAAAAACTGGACTTACTACAACAGCTGACACTAATTTTATGAACACTCAGGTTCAGAAAAACGCTTCGCTTTGGGGGCTAAGTACACCTACTCTTAGATTTGTAGATGATCCGTCAAATCCTTCATCTACTTACAATGCAATCTCGTATTCAACCGGGAAAATTTACTATGGTTATGCCATCTATAATGATGCAAAAACAAAGAGTTCTGATAATATTGTAAATGCCATGATCCTTGCTCATGAATATGGACATCAGTTACAATACAGATACAATATTCCTTCAGTTCAGGAAAGTACAGCACGCTCCAGTGAATTGGAAGCTGATGGTTTTGCAGGTTACTACCTGAGAAGACCTACAGGTTTTAATAAAACCGATTTCTCTCAGATTGCAGCAGCTTACGAGTTTGCAGCATCTATTGGGGATAACCAGGTTAATAATCCTAATCACCATGGTACTTCTCCTCAGAGGAGAGCTGCGGTACGTTTAGGATTCTTATTAGGCCAGTATTCTTTAACTGCAACGGGCTTTGACTCTAACTTCTTTTATTATTATTCCAATGTGTTAAACGGACAGGATCCTGCTTTGCAGCCTAGTGCCAGCAACTTCCAGGTTAATCCTGAAATTGATAAAACAATCCGCGCACATATGGCTGAGTTGAAGAAAATTGCAAGTGGAGAAATTTCTGCTGAGGAATTCAAAAACCTTAACTAAATTAAACTCAGATATAAATCTATCAAAAAAGACCGGCTCTAATGAGCCGGTCTTTTATTTTATTCAGTTTCAAAGTACAGGAGTACTTCATTGTCATTTGGGAGGGAGACATCTTTTACATAAGCCAATCCTAACTTTCCGAGAAGCTTTTGGGATGCAAAATTTTCTTTTGAAGTGATAGCGGAAAGTTTTTCCAGTCCGAAATCTTTCATGCCGATTCCTTTTACTTTTATGGCTGCTTCATAAGCGTAGCCCTTTCCTTCGTATTCTTCCAGAAAGGAATAGCCAATATCCATTATAGGAAGGCCTTCTCTTTCGAAAATACCCACAGCTCCAATAATCTCATTGTTCTCTTTCAGTGTAATTGTATAATTCCCGAAACCAGATCTTTCAAGCTGAGGAAGAAATCTGTTCTGAATATAAATTTGAGCATCACTTATACTTCGCAGATTCTTATCCCCGATATATTGAATAAACTTAGGCCTGTTATACAGATCCAAAAGAAAAGCAGCGTCGTCAAGCGTTATCGGCTTTATAATCAGACGTTCAGTTTCATATGTTTTCAATGCGATTACCTTTTATAATTTTAAATATTTCGTCCCGTCCCGTTTCTGCATCCATTATATATTTTCCTCTTCCAAAAATAAAAATAATAAATCCTATGGAAAGTATTATAAGTATAGATATTAAATCATTATATGATGAATATAGAGCATATAATAAGATGCAAGAATAAATAATAATATCAGCCCAGGGATATGATGCAGAAATATCAACAATATTATATCCTTCTCTTTTAATAATATCTCCTTGAAGATCTACTTTTATAATGTTCCTATGAGTTTCAACTCTTCTTAATCTGAAATTTCTGGTGTTGATATCACCCTCGAACAGTTTTGGTTTATTTTTTAAATAATTTCTAAAAAATACTTTAGGTTCAATATGTTCGGAAAGTGCATCTCTTATTTCTTCAGCCGATAATCCTGTTGTGATTCTGAATCTCATTGTACCAAAAATATTAAGGAACAATAACATTAAAAATATAAGCGACTAAACTTACTAATAATACAACTCCGTAATGGAGGTTGGTTTTTCCCTGATTAAGAGACAGCATTACAATAAAGAAGGACAATGCCAGTAATACCATAGATTTTACATCTATACCTAGTACAAGATCTATATCATACATTAGGCATACCACAACAACAGCAGGAATTGTTAAACCTATACTGGCCAATGCAGATCCTAATGCAAGGTTAAGGCTGGTTTGTAATTGATTTTTTCGGGCTGCTTTAATAGCAGAGATTCCTTCCGGAAGCAATACTACAGCTGCGATAATTACCCCTACCAGTGATTTTGGTGCGCCAATATCAATTACCATTTTCTCTATACTTGGTGAAAGTGTTTTGGCAAGTAGTACAACAATTCCTAAACATAGTACAAGAAATACAAGGCTTAGAATCATCTTTTGGGTAGTAACCTTCTCATGTGGCATACTTTCACCTTCGGTAACAAAGTAATCTTTGTGTCTTACGGTTTGTACCATAATAAAGGAGCCGTATAGAATCAAAGAAACAACGGCTGCAAAGATTAACTGCGAAGTGTTATAATATGGACCACGTACACTTGTTGTGTAATTAGGAAGTACAAGTGTAAGAACGAGAATAGAGATAAGTGTAATCAGGGCTGTATTTGCAGATTTTTTTCCGAAGTACTGCTCATGAAATTTGGCACCACCGATTAATAAACATAAACCAATGATACCATTTAAGATTAGCATAATTGCAGCAAGGACCGTGTCTCTGGGTAAGGTTTCTGCTTCGGGGCCGCCTGCTACCATTAATGAAATAATAAGGGCAACTTCTATAACGGTGATAGCTATCGCCAGAATGATTGTTCCAAATGGCTCTCCTAATCTGTGTGCAATTGTTTCGGCATGGTGTACTGCCGCAAGTACAGAACCGATAAGTAAAACCCCTGCAAAAATTTCTGAAATTATATTATTATTGATTCCGAGCAGATAAATCCCCCACGCAAGAAGAGGGAGGATAAATGCCCAGAAAGGCTGAAAGATCTTGATAGACATATTCAATTTGTTATAGCCACAATATACAAAAAATCTATGAATTCAGATGCCTTTTTTGCCGGAAATTATCATGTCAATTAATTTTGACTTTCTGTTTTCTCGTGTTTCCGGTTTCTTAGCATCTGTAATCCAACGCATATATTCTTTGCGATGTGTATAAGACATCGCATCGTAAAGTTCCTTGGCGTCAGGATGCTTATTGAAAAGTTCCGCAATATCCTCCGGAATTTCCACAATACGCTCCTCCTTGTCTTCCCATAATATAACGGAGACACTGTCTCCGAATGTTTTATTCAAACTTTTTCGTACTTCCTGTGTTAGTCCAAGCATATGACAGGAAGACTTCATTTTGGCAAGGCTTCCGCGATATTCAACGGCATCATCAAAAAGAGCTTTTATCTTTACCTGTCCTTTTTTGCCAAATAACTCTTCTGTACTAAAAGGAAAATCAACATAAGCAGCATTCATATCCTGATGCTGAAGAATAATAGCATCAAATCTTACCTTATCTGCCATAAGAATCATAGGTGTCTTTCGCGTATTTCTCCATTCTGCTCAAGAGTTGTGCATTTTCTTTTTCCAGAGGCGAAAGTTCTTTGTCTACATTATTGCTTACAGGTACATACCAGTCTGTATATTCAAAGAAGTTACGGTAGGTTTGTTTCTTGAAAGAATATCCGTGACGGGCAAAAATGGTATTACGAAGAATTTCTAAATCCAGCTTTCTTAGATTTTTCAACTGTTTCTCTGTAAGTTTTTGAGTAGAAGAATTGATTTTGTAAACATCATCTGATGCTGAACGATATACCTGCTGAGTATAGGTCTGCATTTTGCCATCATCATCTTTGTAAGTTTCTTTTTTCTCTTTAGGAGTTGCCCAGTCTACAAATTCTGTATCCTTGCTCAGCATAAAGTTGGGATTGTATACAAATTGCTTTTGGGCAAGATCCAGCTTTTTATACGGAGATTTTACAGCTGTAGTATTATAGGCTGTCCATTGACCAATTAAAGAATCGTTTCGGGTAAATAGTTCGAATCTTCCATCATCTTTACGATTTCCGGGTTCATCCAGGATGAAAGAAATTTTATTGCCCTGATCACTGGTTTTTCCTATTAACGGGCGCTGATTTCCCGATACAATACTTTGTGCCCAAACAGTATCTGCAGTAATACGGTCTATTTTAATACTTATTTTTTTTGTCTCTCCGCTTTCATCATCAGGGTTTCGTTTGTAGTCCGGATAGAAAGATCCTGTCCAGATACCATACAATTCCTTATGGAACTCCGGAGCTATAACTTTTTCCGGAGCTGTTTTAACAGAATCTTTTTTATTCTCCAAGGAAGTAACCTTAGCTTCCTTTTTGCACGAAAACAGGGAGAGCAAGACTCCGAAAATAACGAGCTTTTTCATATTTATATTTTTTTAGTATTAATAATTCGATGATTAATAAATTGGGAGCCCATCCTAGCCATGCAATAATCAGATAGACTTCCATGGGATTGGGCTGAAAAAAATAAACCAGAATAACTTTCCACATTCTAAGGGTTAAAGCAGAAACAGCAAGTGCATAGCTCCTGTTCATCCATTGCTGATGGCTCTTAATATCTTTTTGAAAAATCTTTACCATTGCCATGAAAGTGGTGAACCACCATAAGCAGCCTAAAATGACAAAAGATAATTGTGCCCAGAACCCCCCGTTGGCATGTACACCCATATATATTCCTGAAGGAGCCGAAAATAATAAGAGTCCTGCCACATATACATATCCTGAATATTGGTGGATGGTTTTATGTTTTTTGCTTGTCGTAAAGAATTGAATGAATCCCGCGAGCAATACAAAAATACTGCTGTAGACATGCGTGTAAAAAATAGGCAGATAAAAAGGGAGAGTAGTAACCTCAGTTTGTTTAATATTCAGAAAAGAAGCTGTAGCCGAAAAGGGCACATAGAATAATGTAATCCTACACATCAGTAAGAAAAACCAGATGAACAATCCTATTAACGTCCATTTTGTGATATTCTTAGCAATAAGCATCTTTTTCAATCAGGTGTAACGAATTTACACAAAAAAACCTCACAATATTGTGAGGTTTATATTTTATTTGCAAAAGAATTACTTTACTAAAGTCAATTCGCTAATTAAGTTTTTAGCACCTGCAAACTTGTCAATTACCCAAAGTACATATCTAACGTCTACGTTAATTGTTCTTTGTAATTTAGGTTCAAAAACAATGTCACCACTTAAAGCTTCACTGTTTCCGTCAAATGCAAGACCTATAAGTCTTCCGTAGCCATCGATAATTGGAGAACCTGAGTTACCTCCTGTAATATCATTATTAGAAAGGAAGTTTACATGAAGTTGCCCGTCTTTGTCTTTGTACATACCATAATCTTTCTTTTTGTATAGATCAAGAAGTCCCTGTGGAAGATCGAATTCTTCGTCACCTTTCTTGTACTTCTTAATCATACCCTCCATTGTGGTATAGTAATTCTGCTTGATACCTGTGTAGTCTCTGTCAGCTCTTTTAGGAAGCGTTTCAATCTTACCGTAAGTTAATCTGATAGTAGAGTTAGCATCCGGATAGAATTTTTTCTCAGGCATAGCTTTCATTAGTCCGTCCATGAATAAACGGCTGTCTTTCTGGAAGCCTTCATCCGTTTTAGCATACTTTTCAGCTAATACTTTGTTGTCTCCGATGTATCCTGCTGCAAACTTGTAAAGTTTATCATTCGCTAATTTTTCGGCGCTTGGATTGTTCAGGAAGTTAGTTACTGAAGCTGCGTTTGCAAAAATTGAAGACTGCGCAATATTCGCAAGTTCTGATGCATTTGCAGATTTTACAGTTGCAGAAGCAACATCTGCTGCTACTTTTGACTGATATAAAGAAGCCATCTGAGATAGCATTTCTGCTTCAAGTTGAGTATTGAACCCTTCATAAGCCTGCTTAACAGCTGCTTCTAATTTAGGTTTCATAGCAGCCTGAGCAGAAGCATCCTGCTTCATGTAGCTTGTTAAAGCATCACCAATCTGGAAAGAATTTCTGATGTATTTAGCATTTCTCTGGAACTGTGCACCATAATTTTTCTCGATATTTCTGTTAGAAATCTGCTTGTAGTATGCATCAGTATTTGCTAATACATTTCCATAAACAGCTTTGTTTTCAGCTTTATCAGCCCACTGTTGGTATTTTTTCTCAACTTCTTTTTTGTCACCAATTGTTCCGTTTTTATAAACGGCTTCAATTGTTCCGGCTCTGTTTTTCCAGTAGTTGGCAACACTTGCATAGTTAGAAGCGTAAGCTAATCTTGTAGCATCGTCTTTATCCATATGCTTCTTCATAACATCCATAGCTGTTTTAGAAGCTTCAACCCATGCCGGGTAATCTTTGCTTACCATCTGTTCGATCCCGAAAGAAGTAAGGTATCTGTTTGTTGTTCCCGGATATCCTACAATCATTGCAAAATCACCAGGCTTATTTCCTTTTAGTGATATTGGTAAATGATGCTTAGGCTTTAAAGGAATATTGTTAGCTGAATATTCAGCAGGGTTGCCATTTTTATCAGCATAAACACGGAAAACAGAGAAGTCTCCTGTGTGTCTTGGCCATTCCCAGTTATCTGTATCACCACCATATTTACCAATAGATGAAGGCGGAGTACCTACCAGACGAACGTCTTTGAAATCCTGGAATACAAAGTAGTAAAACTCATTTCCTTTGAAGAAATCCTTCACCACAACAGTGTATTTTCCGTTCTCAGAGTTTTCAGACTGGATAGCTTTGATCTCAGCATCAATAATCGCTTTTCTCTGATCAGCACTCATATCATTGTTCAGTTTAGACGTGATACGTTTTGTAGCATCATCCATTCTTACAAAGAATCTTACTGATAAGCCTTTAGAATTAATTTCTTCACCATTATTTTTTGCCCAGAAACCATTGGTAAGGTAATCTTTTTCTGGAGTAGATGCAGCAGCAATAGCGCCGTATCCACAGTGGTGATTAGTGAAAATAAGACCTTGCGGAGATACAATCTCTGCAGTACATCCTCCTCCAAATTGGAGAATAGCATCTTTCATGCTGGAGTTGTTTACGGAATAAATTTCTTCCGGTGTAAGGTGTAGTCCTTCTTTTTGCATATCTACACCATTCAGTCGCTTAATGAGCATCATTAGCCACATCCCCTCGTCGGCTCTCATTTGTACGAAACTCACCATAAAAGTGAGTAAAAGGAATAATCTTTTCATTATGGTTTATTTTTAACCCCGCTAAAATACGGATAATGAGGAGGAGCAAAAAATTTTCACTGATAAAATCAGATAATATTTACTTTTGTCTAAACTCTAAATCCAAGTTAATATGAAGAAAATATATGTTTTACTTTTTATAAGTATGGCATTTGCCCTTTCCGCTCAAAATTACAGAGCTGTTTATGAATTGAAATTTAAGCCTAATAAGGATAAAGATTCGGCTGCAATAGACTATTATGCACTGGACCTTTTCCCGAAGCTGGAAAAGACACGTTTTTATAATCATAGTTATTATAAAAATGATTCCATTATGAAAGCTTTATTTGAAAAAGCAGATAGGAATGGAGGTGTTGATATCAATCCTAATTCATTGCCAAAAGCAAAATATCCTTTGGTGTACATAAAAGAGAATGCTAAGAAATACTCATTTAAAACCATAGATGGAGATTCATATAAATTTTCTGATGAAAGCAAAATGACATGGAAAATACTAAAAGAGTCTAAAAAGATTAAAAACTGGAATTGTCAGAAAGCAGAAACAGAATATTCAGGGCGAAAATGGACAGCATGGTTTACTACAGATCTTTTATTTCCTGAAGGTCCTTATAAGTTTTCCGGACTTCCAGGGCTAATTGTTGAGGTTTCTGATGAAAAGAACGATTTCCATTTTGCACTTGAAGCTATTTATAAAAATGCTGAAAAAGTATACTTGCCATCAGCCTACGAAAAGTCTATTGTGGTAGACAAAAGCAAGTATGAAAAAGCTTTGTCTAACTATATTAAAGATCCGGGGGTAAAACTTAGACAAGGAACTATGGTTGACGAAAGCGGAAATCAGTTTCAGATTGCCGGTGGATTTAGCAAAGATTTTATAGATCAAGCTGTAGCAGAAAGACGCAAAAAAATGAAAGAATTCAATAATCTGTTGGATTAGAGAAATGAGATAAGAAACAAGCATTATAAATAAATATTTATTATTCAACATTGAGGAAAATTTACACACTTTTATTGTCGTTTTTTTGTTGCGCGATATGTTTCGCTCAGATTGTAAATTCTTACTATCAGGATGGGCAGGAGGCTTATCCGGGAGGCGAAATGAAGCTGTATAAAGATTTAAGGGAAGTTATGCTGCAAAAACAACTGCAGAAATGCCAGACCAATGAATATCTGTATATAAAGCTTCGTATTGATGTTAATGGAAAACCAGCATTTATAAAAGATGAAGGAAATAAAGGATATATTGAAAAAAATCCATGCGCTTTTAACGCAGCTATAAAAGCATTAAGTGGTATATCTGGTTGGGTTCCGGCTAAAAAAGGAATTATTACTTATAATTCTACGTATGAATTCCCATTTTTTCCAAACGAGTTGCTAGGTGATTACAATGAAGGTTATATGACATCCGCTCATACATTAAAAGCAGAGTATGAGGGTGGTGAAGATGCTTTTAGAAAAAGACTTGTATTTCTGATGGATGAATATCTTGGCGATATGTATCGTCCTATAGGTATTTTCAGACTTTCATTTGTTGTTAATGAAAAAGGTGAAATGTCGGAATTCGATATAGATCCAAAGGTAGAGAATACAGGAATATTCCTTAAAGATCTTAATTCTGTAACGAAAAAGATGAGAAAAGGCTGGACACCAGCAAAATACAAAGGGATTCCAATTAGATCCAGATATACTTTAAAAATAAATTTTCTTAAAGATTAATGCTCTGTCATTTTGGCAGAAAAAGCGTAACTTTGCAAACTGAACTTAATCCGAAACAGGAGTTGAGATTTTTCCAGGCTGTATGATACTGCAATGGACAACAGAATTCATGTTTCAGATTCTCAAATTATAAGAACCGTGCAGGAAAAATATATAGACGAAACCAAGCAAGGGGAAGCCTTTGCAATTGCTGAAAGACCGGAAAACGGTAAGAAGTTGTTTCTGGAAAGCTATGGATGCCAGATGAATTTTTCTGATTCCGAGATTGTAGCTTCGATCCTTAATGAGCAAGGATATAATACAACACTGAAAGTAGAAGAAGCAGATCTTATATTACTAAATACCTGTTCTATTCGTGAAAAAGCAGAGCAGACTGTACGTATGCGTCTGTCTCAGTTCAAAAAGCAGAAAGAATCCAATCCGAATTTAACAGTTGGAGTGCTGGGCTGTATGGCCGAGCGTCTGAAAACTAAGTTTTTGGAAGAAGAACATTTGGTAGACCTTGTGGTTGGACCAGATGCATACAGAGACTTACCCAATCTTTTAAAAGAAACAGAAGGCGGAAGGGATGCTATTAATGTAATCCTTTCCAAAGAAGAAACATACGCTGATATTAACCCTGTACGTTTAGGCGGCAATGGTGTTACAGCTTTTGTAACAATTACAAGAGGTTGTGATAATATGTGCACATTCTGTGTAGTACCATTTACCAGAGGGCGTGAAAGGAGCCGTGATCCCCATTCTATTTTAAATGAATGCGTGGAGTTATTTAACAATGGCTATAAAGAAGTAACCCTGTTGGGGCAGAATGTAGACAGTTACCTTTGGTACGGAGGTGGTCCTAAAAAGGACTTTGCAAAAGCTTCAGAAATGCAGAAGGCTACAGCAGTAGACTTTTCAAATTTATTAGCAATGGTTGCTACAGCTGTTCCGGATATGCGTATCAGATTCTCTACATCCAACCCTCAGGATATGAGCCTGGATGTATTCCATACCATGGCAAAATATGATAATATCTGTAAGTATGTTCACCTTCCTGTACAAAGTGGAAGCGATAATATGCTGAAAGCGATGAACCGCCAGCATACACGTGCAGAATATTTGTCCTTGATAAAGGAAGCAAAGAAAATTGTACCGGATATCTCTTTTTCACAGGATATGATTATTGGTTTCTGCGGAGAGACAGAAGAAGATCACCAGGATACACTTTCCTTAATGAGAGAGGTAGAGTATGACTATGGTTATATGTTTGCTTACTCCGAAAGGCCTGGTACACCGGCACATAAGAAGATGGAAGACGATATTCCTGCGGATGTAAAGCAAAAGCGTCTGGCTGAGGTTATTGCATTACAGGGAGAATTGTCCAAAAACCGTATGAAATCTTACGTTGGCAGAAAGCATGATATTCTGATTGAAGGAACTTCCAGAAAGAATGAAAATCAGTGGAAAGGAAGAAATTCCCAAAACGCAGTTTGTGTATTCGATAAGCTGGAAGGGCAGAAGATAGGTGACATGGTGTCCGTTTTTGTACATGATAACACTCAGGGTACACTTTTGGGTAGAACAGCCGAGTAAAAATTAAATGAGAAGTCTTTCATACATTATTATTTTAATGTCTTTGATTGGTAGCTACCAGTCAGAAAGTTCTTCTTGTGTACCTGCTTCGTTCGGAAAGTATTGTAAAAAGCAGCAGGGTGAATGTTTTAAGACAGATCAGCCGTCAGCTCATATCGAAAAGCTAAGCAGATTCGTTTCACTCACCTTTTTCAAATTAAAAGAAAATCAACAAAAACAAGATTTTTGCTTCAGAGATGAACATGCTGTTAAAGCCCTTGTTTTTGATAAAAATAACAGAACCGTTTTTTTGAGTTCACCTTTTAAAATAGAAAGTAAGCTTTCGAAGATCAGAAATAAAGATTACCTGGATTCAGTGTATAAAATTTAAAAATTGAACACTCTATTTAGCTAAAACATGGTTTGTAAAAAACCAAAAATCTTTAATCTTAAATTAAAATGTCAGAACTTCAGAATATAAAAGCCCGCTTTGGAATCATCGGAAATTATCCGGCTCTAAACAGAGCTCTTGAGAAATCCATGCAGGTAGCACCTACCGATATATCAGTTTTAGTAATTGGTGAAAGTGGTGTGGGTAAAGAATTTATTCCTAAAATTATACATAGCCTTTCGCATCGTAAACACATGCCATATATTGTGGTTAACTGTGGTGCAATTCCGGAAGGAACTATTGATTCCGAACTATTTGGCCACGAAAAAGGTGCTTTTACAGGCGCTACAACAACCAGAAAAGGTTATTTCGAAGTAGCCGATGGTGGAACCATTTTCCTGGATGAGGTTGGAGAACTGCCATTACAGACGCAGGTTCGATTGCTTCGTGTTTTGGAAAGTGGCGAATTTATGAAAGTGGGATCTTCTGTGGTACAGAAGACCAATGTAAGAATCGTTGCTGCTACCAATGTAAACATGATGAAGGCTATTCAGGACGGGCGTTTCCGTGAGGATTTGTACTACCGTCTGAATACCGTGCAAATCGATATGCCGCCTCTGAGAGAACGTAAAGGAGATATTCACCTTTTGTTCCGAAAGTTTGCAATAGATTTTGCAGAAAAATACAGAATGCCGGAGGTTTATTTAACTGAAGATGGAGTTCATTATATAGAAAATTACTCATTTCCAGGGAATATCAGACAGCTTAGGAATCTTGTCGAGCAGCTAACTGTTGTAGAGCAGAAACGAGAGATAACATCAGAAGCACTGAGTCATTATATTCCAATGGTGTCCAACGCACCAATGGTTATTAGCCAGCCGAATCAGAACAACAGCAATAGTGACTTCAATAACGAAAGAGAGATTATGTACAAGATCCTTTTCGATATGAGAAGTGATATTAATGATCTGAAGACACTGACCTCAGAGCTTATTAAGAACAGAGGGGCATCGGATCTTAGTAATCAGGAAAAAACGCTGATCAACAGGATTTATACACCTGAGCCTCAACAGGCAGTTGTTCCGAATTCTTTATTATATTTCGAGAATAACAACAATACACCGCAGACTCCCACAATAATATCGAATAATGCCGATGATAACTATGAAGACATAGAAGATATTGAATTGGAAGAAGCAAGACCTGAATCTTTATCATTACAGAATAATGAAAAGGATCTGATTATTAAAGCATTAGAAAAACATAAAGGAAGACGTAACAAAGCTGCTGATGAACTTGGAATTTCACAACGTACGCTTTACCGTAAAATAAAACAATATAACCTGGAAGATTAAGTGGAGAATTTATCACAACCGAAATACATTATTAATCCTGACTATCAGCTAAACATCGGAAACGCTTTTTCGGATGGATTGGCGCTTTTCAAAAAAGACACAGGCACTATTCTGATCAACTATCTTTTAACGATTATTATGGGAATGATTCCGTTATGCAGCCTTTTGGGGCTGGGGAATTTCTATAAGGCCTGCCGTAAAATAGAAAACGGAGAAAAGACAGATTCTGGAGATATTTTTAATTTCGATGATGTGGTTCCTTATCTTATCTTTGCCGGGATTATGATCTTCGGTGTTTTGGCCTTGCTGATACCTGTAGAGGTTGTAATTCTTGTTTCTGCAGTGCTTACTGAAAGAAATCAGGGACAAGCTCCGGTTTTTGTTTTGATTATGATTATTGCGGTGCTTATCATTTTTGCTATTATGATGGTTGCAAGCTCTGTAATGTACTATTATGTTGCAGTGGTTGCTCTTTTCGGTGTAAAAGATTTTTCAAATGCTTTCAAGATTTCCTGGAAGTTATTTAAGAAGAATGCACTATCTTCCATCTTGTTTAGTATCATGATAAGTATGATAACTTCTGTCGGAATTTTGCTTTGTGGTGTAGGGATTCTTTTAACTTTACCCTTAGCAATGTGTATGCGTTATGCAGCAACAAAAAATATTATGATTAGATTTGAAGAACCAAAAATTGATTATGAAGGCAGCCTTTAAAAATAGATTTAAAATATTGCATTTAGGAAGTTTGATTTTAATATCACAGCTTTTGGTTTCCTGTTATTCCTTTACGGGATCGTCCTTAAAGCCGGATGTAAAGACAATTTTAATAAAGAACTTTCCCAATAATACTTCTTTTAACCCGAATCTTAGCCAGCAATTCTCAACAGATCTGCAAAACAGGTTTTTACAGAGAACAAACCTGAAGGGTACTACAGAAATGCCGGATATTCTGATTGAAGGTGAGATTGTAGATTATCAGCCGTCAACACCAACATCTATATCAACACCTTCTACATCGCAGGCGACGGGGAATATTCTGATGGCTGCACAGAATAAACTTACGATTACTGTAAAAGTGCATTATGAGAATGCTAAATATCCGACCGAAAGTTTTGACAGAACATATTCTGATGAAGCGGTGTTTAGTAATACAGCATCAATGCAGGAAATAGAAGGGACCTATGTGAAGGTAGCAACAGACAGAATTATCAATAAAATTTTTAATGATATTGTAGCCAACTGGTAATGATGAATGAACGAATTTTACATATAATAAAGTTCCCCGAAAGTTTAAAAGCATCGGATATTGGTGAACTCAGAAGAGAAATATCCAATTATCCATATGTACAGCCAATCCGGGTTTTATTTTTGATGGCGTTACATCAGTTTCAGCCCGAAGCCTATCAGAAGGAACTAGCGCTAACAGCAGCTTATACAACTGATAAAAAGATTTTATATCAGCTGATTAATCCGGTATCTTATCAACAGGAAGAAGTGGCAGAAGTGCCTGTTCAGAAAGCTACAGAAGAAACAGTTATTGCAGCTGTAGAACCAAAAGTGGATGAAATTGAAGAAAGTACAACTGAGCTGGAAGCAGAACCTGTTTTTGAAGAAAAAATAGAGGAAGTTATTCCCGAGAATGTAGAGTCAGTTGCTGTAATTCAGGATTCAGAAGAAAAAAATATTATAGATCTCCATAAAGAAGAGGAACATACAGAAGAAGATCATTTGTCGGCTCAGACTAGTTTTGCCGGTGCAGATAATTTCCTTCCGGATGTTAAGTTCAGTATACCGGATAATCATACCGAATACGCTAAGGAGAAAAAGCCTTCTGCTGTTCCGGGATTCCAACATTCATTTGTCACTACAATTACCCAGCCGATAATTACAGATGCACCTGTATCTGTAGAGGAGCAACAGGAAGAAGAGAAACATATAGATCACTCAACGCTTGATTTTGCTGACAATACCCATTTTGATTTTCTGAGCAGACCGGTAGAAGAAAATATTTCTTCTGATATATCGGATAAAGTTGAAATTCAAGAGCCGGAAGATATAAAAATAGCGGAAGAAGTAGTTGAAGAAAACACTCCTGTAATAATTGACGAGGTTATTAAAGATGAGTCCGTATTAGCTGCAACTCCGGAATCTGCTCCGGTTATAAATGACGACTGGAAGCCAATGAGCTTTGATGCTCATATTCCTGATGCATTGATAGGGAAATCTGAATCGCTGGTTAAAGAGGAAAAATTACCAGAACCGGAATTAAACGAAGAGGTTATTCCGGAACCTGAAGTTGCTGAAGCTCATGAAGAAGTACCTGTAACGGAAGAGGTTGCTGAGAACGAAATTATAGAAGAAGTTTCTGCAACAGAATCTTCTGAAAGACCGGTAATCAACTATTCTTTCTTTGGTGCAACAGGTGCTGATAAAGAAAAAGAAGAAGTAAAACCTGAGGCTGTAACAGAAGAACCACAGGATAGTAATGAAGAAAAAATGGAAGAGGAAATAATGACTGAACCTAAACAAGAAACAATTGTAACAAGTAATGTTTCTTCATTTATTAACACCTGGCAAAACTGGCTGCATAAAGAAAAGCCTGAGAATGTAGACGTTGAGAAAAAGAATAAGGCAATTGAAAAGTTTATCGAAAACAATCCGAGAATTAGTGCTTTAAAAGACGAGTCGGATTATGTGATAAGAGATAAAGGTGATGATATTTCGCATCTAATGACAGAAACTCTGGCCAACTTATACTTAGGGCAGCGTTTGTATAATAAGTCTATAAATGCCTTTGAGATTCTCCAGAAGAAATTCCCTGAAAAGAAGAAAGAATTCCAGGAGAAAATCAATTATATAAAAGATTTGAAGTCTGGTAAAATCCAGCAGGAAGATTAGAAAAAACAAAAGTCCGGAAGATTTTCTTCCGGACTTTTTTATTGATATCAATATCAGATTATTTTATTCCCGTATCAGGGCTTCGGAACTGCCTTATTTTGCGCCAGATCTTTTTTCCGTACCGAATACTCAGAACAATCAATAAGACTGTAATAATAAAAGCTATAATAGGTGCGGCTAGTGCTAATATAGACATTAGGCTTCCGCCGAATGTTTCTGTACTTGCTACCATAAAATTACCAGTCCCGCCGGTAGTTGCTGTAGATGTGGCCCTGAGTCCTGCAAATCCTGAGCTTATTACACTGGCTGTTCCGCCACCGGCAATTAAGGCCAATGCCCATTGTGGAAATGCACCGAGATGGGTGAATTGGCTGGCAAACAATAAAGTTCCGGCAATCGTAGCTAAAGGAATATTGATAGTGTCCAGTAAATGATCTATAAAAGGGATGTAGTAAGCCAGTATTTCTACGATCATGGCAATGCCTGTTGCTATAAGAGTTGGTAACCCGGCTAGCCATTGCCAGCTTTCATTCATAGGAATCCAGCCAAGATATGATGCCAGACTTACCGCAAATAGAGGCATGAATACCCTGAATCCTGAAGCAGCAGCTAAGCCTATTCCGATAAATGCTCCGAGAATATATTGTAAATATGAAATATGTTCCGGCATACCATAAATTTTATTAAATGTATGCAAAAAACAAATAGGATGATTAATTTTTACGACAAAGTTTCTCGTAGTAATATTTTACTTGATCCAGATTTTCAGGAAGTTGCGGTGATGCCCAAAATAGCATAATATGAAAATGTTCCCCGAATCTTTCATGCAAAAGAGGCTTATTTAACCTATAAGCTTCACGAAGCAATCTCTTTACTCTGTTTCTGTAGACAGCTTTTTTGAAGTACCTTTTAGAAACGCTTACACCTACTTTGGTTTCGGATTCACTGGCAAGCCATATAATGCGAAGATTACCTGTAGTAACCCATTTGCCTTCTTTGAAAAGGCGGTCTATATCTTTCTTCGCTTTTAACTTTTCCGAAGAGGGAAACCCGAATTCTTTCATTTAATTTTTTTTGGCTGATTATTTATTCAGCTATTTTATCTTGTATAAGATATCTTATAACTTCTGATGCTGCATACAGCCCAAATATAGCAGGCATATAGCTAATAGTTCCGTAAAAAGATCTTTTATAATTGGTGCCGTCTGTCATTTTCAGACTGTCTTCTCTCTGTATTTCTGTAGAAAAAACACAGCGGAAACCTTTATTAATATTTTCTTTTTTCAGCCTTTTTCTAACTTGTTTTGCCAGAAAGCAATTACGAGTCTTACTGATGTCACGAACCATTACCTTGCTTGGATCCAGCTTTCCGCCAGCACCCATACAGCTTATTATTTTTATTTTATTTCTTTTGGCAGCTTTAATCAACGCAAGTTTAGGGCTTACACTGTCAATACAGTCTAAAATATAATCGAAGTTTCCTGCCTGAATTACTTCTTCCATTCTTTCCGGGTTCAGAAACTCATTAATTCTGGTTAAGTTTAATTCCGGATTAATATCCAGAATTCTTCTCGCCATTAATTCAACTTTATCGTCTCCTACAGTTGAGTGTAGAGCAGGAAGCTGGCGGTTTATATTGGTGATATCTATAATGTCGCCGTCTACAATAGTCAGATTACCAACCCCCGAGCGGGCTATAAATTCTGCTGCAAAAGACCCAACTCCACCCATTCCTACAATTAGGATATTGGATTTTTTTAGTTTCTCTATACCTGCTTCTTTTATTAGTAATTCGGTGCGTTCCAGCCAGATATCTACCATCTGAAAATTGTTTTTAAATTATAATCTACTATATTTTCCAGTTCCATTATAGAAGTACCCCGTATCATTGCGGCTTTCTCATAAAGCGTTTCAATGCTGATATCAGCAGTATCGGTCTCTAATACGAAGGTTTCGTTGGGGGTTTGCTGAAAAATTTTCTGCAAAGATAAATTATTCAGAAGTGAAGCTCCAAAAGACAAGTAAAAACCATTTTGCAATAATTGTGTTGCAATGGTTTCTCTTTTATTAAATCCATGGATAATTTTGGGAATACTAACTCCCTTGCAGGCCATTATAACCTCGTTATAACGGCGTACACAATGGATAGTTAATGGCTTTTGGAGTTCTTCCGCTATTACAATTTGAGATTTAAACACTTTTATCTGCTCTTCGATAGATGCATTTACGAAAGAATCCAGACCGCATTCGCCTATGGATAAGCAGTTTGGAGCTTTTGCTGCTGTATGTACTTTTTCAATTTCAGACTCCCAATCCTCATTGATATCCTGAGGATGCAAACCTAT
Source organism: Elizabethkingia miricola (assembly GCF_001675285.1). Taxonomy (GTDB): domain Bacteria; phylum Bacteroidota; class Bacteroidia; order Flavobacteriales; family Weeksellaceae; genus Elizabethkingia; species Elizabethkingia miricola. The sequence goes on along the minus strand of NZ_LSGQ01000030.1, from coordinate 375,782 downwards.
GGAGAAGAATTCCGGAAAAAAATCTTCATGAATAGATTTGTTGTAAACTCCCTCATAGTCAGGGGTATTATGGTGATGATGAAAGTCAAATATCATGTTCCAAAATTAGAAAATAAAATAATTGAAAAAAAATTAATTAAACGTTTGTTTAATAACATAAAAGTGAATTAAATTTGCAACCGTAAAATGAGAAAAATAAAAAAACTTAGTGAAAAGCAACTGCATATTTTAGAAGTTGCAGAAAGCCTTATAGCAGAGAAAGGCTTTAAAGGGACATCAGTAAGAGAAATTTGTAGTCAGGCCAATATAAACGTTGCCATGATCTCATATTATTTCGGATCGAAAGATAAAATGATGTTTCATTTGTATCAGTACAGAGTTCAGAAAGCAAAGGAAAATTTCAGCAATTTTACACAGACGATTTCATCAGCAAGCCCGGCTATGCAAATGAAAGAGATTCTGAATTTTATCCTTGGACAGATCCTTAAATTCAATTATTTCCATGGATTTGTAACTAATGAATGCCATACTGCGGAACCTAATAAAGAATTTCTTCGCGATTTTTATGCATTATGCGTAACCAAATTTGAAGAAGTAGTTCAGAAGGGAATTGTGGTAGGCGAATTTAAAAAGGCTGTAAAGCCTGAAAATCTTCTGGCAACTATTCTCGGGACGATCATATTTAGCATCAGAAACAGAGAGTTTTACCAGGCTTACCTGCCTGAGCATAACGAGGAAGATTATTATCAGAAATTAGAAGAACGATTAAAAACCCATTTATACAACACCGTATTTTCATTACTAGGGTATGAAACAAATGACAACTAAAATTCTCCTGTTGGCTGCATTTAGCGCCGCAGGTTTGGAATTTGCGCAAACAGTACAAAAGCTAACCTTGTCCGAAGCTATAGTACTAAGCATGAAAAATAACTCTAAGGTTAAAATTGCTGAAGCGCAACTGAATACAATGGACTCGAAAGTCCAGGAGGCCAAGAACAAAAGATTACCAGATCTGAAACTAAGCGGAAACCTGATGAAGCCATTTAATACAATGGAAATAAAATCAGAACTTCCGTTCCTGAGTGGTGGTGGATCATCTCCATCTAATCCGGATTATGTGGCAATACAACAGCTAAATCTTGGAATGCCTCTTTTTGCAGGATTCAAGATTAAGAACGGAATTGCTGTTGCAGAATACCAGAAAAGCATTCAGCAGTATCAGTTGGAAAACGACAAGCAGGATATTGCTTTAGCTGCAACACAGGGATTCGTAAACCTTTATAAAGCAAAGCAGGCTATCAGTGTAATCAATGAAAACCTTTCCAGATCACATCAGAGAAGTGTTGACTTCGAGAAACTGGAACTGAACGGAGTTGTTGCCAGAAACGATCTGATGAGAGTAAAACTTCAGGAAAGTAACGTTAAATTGTCTTTGGCAGATGCTAAAAAGAACGTTAATGTACTAAACTACAATCTTGGAGTCCTTTTAGGATTAGCTGAAGGAACTGAAATAGATCCTGAAATTGGTGGAGACGATGCCCAGGAATTTGTAAACGAACAAAATCTTCAGGAGCAGTCTTTACAACAAAGACAGGAATATAAAATTCTTTCGGAGCAGGAAAAGGTTGGAAAAGCTAATGTAGAAATTGCAAAAGCAGCATATTATCCAACAGTTTCTCTTACTGCAGGATATATCAATGCATGGATGCCTAATATTTTGCAGATTAACCATATGACAATGGCCGGTTTATCTCTTTCCTATGATCTTGCTAACCTGTATAAAAACAGAGCTACTGTACAAACAGCAAAACTACAGCAGGTAGAAATTCAGGAAAATAGAAAAGCACTGAACGATAAGGTGAAGACTGATATCCACAATGCATTCGAGGATTATCAACTGCAAAACGAGAAGATTAAAGTTTATGAAGAGGCTGTGGGACAGGCTAATGAAAACTATAAAGTTGTAAAGAACAAATTTGATAATGGTCTTGCAACAACAACAGATCTTCTTACTGCAGACGTAGAGCAGCTTCAGGCACAGCTTAATCTGGTTTACGGAAAAGCAGATAAAAAATGGTCTTATTTCAATTTACTAAGACAAACAGGAGAAATAAAATATTAATAACGGCAAATAATAAACATAGAAATGTCTGAACAAGTTCCAAATAAAAAGAAAATTAATTCAAAATTTATCGCCATCCTTGCAGTTCTTATTGTCGGAGGTGGGGCATTTGGATTTTATAAATATCAGCATGCGCAAGTGCATCAGACAACTGATGATGCGCAGATAGAAACGAATATAACGGCTATCACTCCACGAATTCAGGCCTTTATAAAAGAGGTAAGAGTAAAAGATAACCAATATGTGAAAAAAGGAGATACACTTTTAATTCTTGATGCAAGTGATATCAATACTAAGGTAGAAGAAGCAAGAGCCGGAGTTTCTCAGGCTGAAAGCGGTATTACTGCAGCACAGGCGCAGACTGAAGCATCTACTTCTACATTACCTATTACAAATAGTCAGGTTGCTGCAATGAACGCTAATATTGATGCTGCAAAGGCTAAACTTTGGCAGGCAACACAGGATTATAACAGATACAGCAATCTTTATCAGGATCACAGTATTACAAAACAACAATTTGAGCAGGCTCGTACAGCAATGCTAGAAGCTCAGGCAACTGTAAAAGGATATGAAAGCCAGAGATTGGCTACTCAAAATCAGACACAGGCTACAATTTCTCAAAGCCACGCTGTGGGATCTCAGGTATCTGTTGCAAAAGCTAACCTGGAGAAAAGCAAAGCGTCTTTAGAGGCTGCAAAAATCAACCTTTCTTATACTGTGATTACAGCACCGGTTTCAGGTTTTGTTTCAAGAGTAGATTTACAACAGGGGCAGTTGCTTAACCCTGGTCAGCAGTTATTTAACATTGTAGACGAACATATCTGGGTTGTAGCTAACTTCAAAGAAACGCAGTTAGAAAAAATAAGAATCGGACAGAAAGTGGAAATTAAAGCGGATGCTTATCCACAGCATAAATTTGAAGCCAAGGTAAGCTCTTTCTCTCCGGCAACAGGAGCTCAGTTCTCACTTTTACCTCCGGATAACGCTTCAGGAAACTTTGTAAAAGTGGTACAAAGACTACCGGTATCTATCGAGTTTGTAAACCCGAAAGATCCTATGCTGAAATATCTTCGTCCGGGAATGAATCTGGATGTTGATGTGACTACTAAATAATTTATAAATAAAAGAAACGGAGATTTCTCCGTTCTAAATACCTTAATTGATTAATGGAAAATCCGGATTCTCTGGTAGAATATGGTTTTAGAAGGGGTATTATCGTTTTAATGGCGGTATTGTGTGCCCTTCTGGAAATCGTAGATACTACCATTGTGAACGTGGCTTTGGACTCTATGAAAGGGAGTCTGGGAGTAACACTGGAAGATGTTGCCTGGGTAGTTACGGCTTATGCTATTGCAAACGTAATTATGGTACCCATGACGGCATGGCTTTCTCAGCAGTTTGGTAGAAGAAATTACTTTGTAGCTTCCATCATTATCTTTACCGCAGCATCTTTCCTTTGTGGAAATTCAACCTCAATGGCAGAGCTTATTATCTTCAGATTTATACAGGGACTTGGTGGTGGAGCCTTACTGGTAACCTCGCAAACCATTATTACCGAAATTTTCCCGGTGGAGAAAAGAGGTATGGCTCAGGCCATTTATGGTATGGGAGTTATTGTAGGACCTACATTAGGACCGCCATTAGGAGGATATATTGTAGATAATTTTTCATGGCCATATATTTTCTATATCAACATTCCGCTTGGGATAATTGCAGCATTGCTGGCAATGAACTTTGTGAAAAGTCCAAGATATGGTGAGAAACGTAAACCGAGTGAGGTAGACTGGTGGGGGATTATATTACTTTCTACATCTGTAGGATCTCTACAGTACGTTTTAGAGCATGGTCAGCAAGATGACTGGTTCAATGATAAGATTATTCTGATTCTGAGTATCGTTACTGTATTGTCTGCAATCTTCTTTTTATGGAGGGAGCTAACAGCAAAATATCCTATTGTAAACCTGAGAGTACTGAAGAATACTAACCTTGCGGTAGGAACCGTACTAACCTTTGTATTAGGATTTGGTTTATATGGGTCAACATTTATTGTCCCAATATATACACAGTCTATCCTTGGATGGACGGCTACAGATGCCGGATTGCTATTGGTACCGTCATCTATTATGACTGGACTTATGATGCCGATTATCGGGAAGTTGCTTCAGAAAGGGGTGCCACAGAAATATTTGGTTACGCTGGGATTTGCAATCTTCTTTATATACAGTCTTGCAATGTATTATGAGATGACTCCATATACCTCTACGGACGAGTTTTTCTGGCCGTTGGTAATTAGAGGGGTTGGATTAGGACTGTTATTCGTACCGATTACAACATTATCTCTTTCATCCTTAAAAGGAAGAGAGATTGCTGAAGGGGCAGCTTTTACAGGGATGATGAGACAGTTAGGTGGTTCGTTTGGTATTGCAATTATTACCACATATATAGCGAGAGATTCCCAGAAACACAGAGTAAACCTAATGGCCCATGTTGATATCACCAAAGAGGTCGTTGCGCAAAGAATACAGATGTATCAGCAAATGATGATGTCAAAAGGGGCTACAGCGCAAGAGGCTTTAGGAAGAGCATATAAACTATTGGAAGGACAGGTGATGAAGCAGGCAATGGTACTGACCTATGCAGATGTTTTCCTGTATCTTGGTATACTATTCCTTATTTGTATTCCGTTTGTGCTTTCCATCAAGCAGGGGAAATCAAAGATAAATCCTGCCGATGCAGCACACTAAACAGGTGCCGGAATCGTAATAAACAGATAATAACAGTGTAGTGGTTTCTTAAAAAGAGATTACTATACTGTTAAACTATCATAAAAACAATTCTATTGTAAAAAAAATCTTATTTTTGCAGATCGAATAGGCAAACTAATAAGGAAAAGATTCCTTAGGTAAAGCCCGGAAATATTTATGAAAAAGATTCTAACCTTTATTACTCTTGCATTGATCGTTGTTTCTTGTAACAAAGAGTTTGACAACGCAATGAAAAGCGCAGACAAAGAAGTTATTCTTAAAGCAGCTGACAAATATTACGAAAAAAAGAATTGGAAGCAGGCTCTAGCGCTTTACGACAGATTACCAAATCTGCTTGCAGGAACCGATGAGTTAGCCGATATGAGCTACAAACAGGCTTATGCTAATTACTATGACAAAAGTTATAAATTAGCAGGGCACCAGTTTAAAAGCTTTACTGTAAATAACCCGAGAGATCCACGCAGAGAAGAAGCGGCTTATATGTCAGCGCTTTGTTACCACCAGGATTCAAGAGATTATAATCTTGATCAGGAAAGTACAATTGCTGCAATCAATGAGCTTCAAGAATTCCTGAATACTTATCCGGGTTCGGAAAGATCAAAAAATATTTCTAAGCTTGTAGATGAATTGTCTTACAAATTAGAATTCAAAGCTTATGAAAATGCCCGTCAGTATTATAAAATGGCGGAATATAAAGCTGCAGATATAGCATTTGAAAATGTATTGGAAGATTATCCTTCTACAAAACTTCGTCCACAGATCTTTAATTATATGATGAGGTCTAAAGAAAGATTGGCTACATTATCTAGTTATGATCTGAAATCAGACAGAATAGAAAATGCTATTTCTTTTACCAGACAGGTGGAGCGTGAGTTCCCTAACTCTGATAACAGTAAAGATGCTGTGAAAATAAGAGAGTCTCTGGAGCATGAGAAAGAAAACTTTGCTAAACTTAAAGTAGAATACGATAAGAGAAGAGCAGAGAGAGAAGCAAGAATTAAAAAACTTTCAGCTGAACAAGCTGCTGAAATGGAAAAAAAAGCAGAGAATAACCGCAAGGCTAAAGCTGTAAAAGAATATAAAGATAAGGTAAGAGGGTTGCAAAAGGATTCGGCTGTATTGAATACACCACCTCCGGCAGCTACTTTCAAAATACCTAGAAAAAGCAACTAAAATTTTAAATTAAAGTAAATCAGATATGAGCGTTAAAGATTCTAAAGCACCAGTAAACACCATCACTTACGATAAGAATAAGATCGAAGAAAAAGTAGGTAGCATCTACGAAGCTATCGTAATTATGGGTAAAAGAGCGGAGCAGATTAATGCTGAAATCAGAACAGAACTTCACCAAAAATTAGATGAATTTGCTGTTCATAACTCAACTCTGGAAGAAGTTTTTGAAAACAGAGAACAAATTGAGATTTCTAAGAACTACGAAAGATTACCAAAACCAACTTCAATCGCAGTTCAGGAATGGATGGATGGTGATATCTATTTCCGTAAGACAGAAGACAGAAACTAAGCGTTTTACAACGACTTTTATGAATATTGGCAGGAAGATGTTTTTTTAAGACATCTTTTTGTCGTATTATTACTTCAAATTTTTCAGCATGGCGAACAGCTTACAAGGAAGAAAAGTATTAGTGGGCGTTACAGGCGGTATTGCTGCCTATAAAATCCATTTTCTGATAAGAGAACTGGTGAAAAACGGTGCAGAAGTGCAGGTGATTATGACGGAGGATGCACACCGGTTTGTTACACCTCTCAGTCTTTCAACCTTATCCAGGAATCCGGTATATACAGATTTTTATAATACAGAAGGAACCTGGAACAATCATGTTGATTTAGCACTATGGGCAGATGTAATGCTTATTGCTCCATGTACAGCCAATACACTGGCAAAGATGGCTACAGGATTATGTGACAATCTTTTACAGGCAACATATCTTTCAGCTAAATGTCCTGTTTTTGTAGCTCCTGCAATGGATTTGGATATGTATGCACATCCTACAACAACTGAAAATCTGAAAAAGATTGAGGGCTTTGGAAACCGGATTATTCCGGCTGAAGAAGGTGAGCTTGCAAGTGGTCTTACGGGGTTAGGCAGAATGGCTGAACCAGAAACTATATTCAGACATTTACAACAATTCTTTAGTACAGAGAATTCAAAGTCTCTGCTGAAAGGCAAGAAAGTACTGATTACAGCAGGGCCAACCTTTGAACCAATAGATCCTGTCCGTTTTATTGGAAATCATTCTTCCGGAAAAATGGGGTTTGCATTGGCAGAGGCCGCTGCAGACAGAGGTGCTGAAGTTATTCTCATAACCGGACCAAGCAGTCTGCATACTACTCATCCCGATATTTCATTGCATGCTGTAATCTCAGCGAAAGAGATGCTGGAAAAAGTATTTGAATATTATGAGAACGTGGATGTAGCCATTATGAGTGCTGCTGTTGCTGATTATACACCCAAATACTATTCGGATCAGAAGATCAAAAAGAAGGAACAGGACTTTATGATAGAGCTTGTGAAAAACCCCGATATTCTGAAGACAATGGGCGAAAAGAAAAGCCACCAGTTATTAGTAGGTTTTGCACTGGAAACTCAAAATGAAGTAGAATATGCTAAATCTAAATTGGTACAGAAGAATCTGGATCTTATTATACTGAATTCACTTCAGGATTCCGGAGCAGGATTTAAGAGAGATACCAATAAGATCAGTATTTTCACAAAAGAAGGAGAAAGTAAGGTATTCGACCTTAAAAAGAAGACTGAAGTAGCAGAGGACATCCTAAACGTAGTAGAAGAAAAATTACACTAAATAAATAGCGTAAACGAAGGAAAAATGTTATCTAAAATATTCATTCAGAATTTTGCATTGATCGATAGGCTGGAGGTAGACCTTCATAAGGGGCTACTGGTGATTACCGGAGAAACTGGAGCCGGTAAATCGATTATTCTTGGTGCACTGCGCCTAATGATGGGCGAAAGGGCAGATCTGAAGTCAATTGCCGATGCTGAAAAGAAAAGTATCGTTGAAGGAACTTTTGTACTGGATGAAGCGAAGTTTAAAAGCTTTTTTGAAGATAATGATCTTGACTTTGAGAAAGAAACACTTATACGCAGAGAAATTGCACCTGCCGGTAAATCGAGAGCTTTTGTTAATGATATTCCGGTTACATTATCTGTATTGCAAGAGCTTTCTGAAAGACTTATAGATATTCATTCGCAGTTTGAAACTTCTAATCTTTTTTCAGAAACATACCAGTTTGGAATAATCGACGGACTGGCAAAAAATCAGAAATTATTAGCCGACTATCAGTCGGAATTTAAAATTTATACACAGGCAAAAGCCAAGCTTCTGCAGTTAGAAAAACGCTTAGCGGAAGGTAATAAAGAGGCAGATTACCATCAATATCTTTTACAGGAGCTGGAGGAAGCACAACTGGATCAGTTGAATCTGGATGAACTTAAGAATGAACTTTCTGCACAAGAAAATGCAGAGACTATTATAGAACAGTTATCACAGACTTATCAGCTTTTGCAGCAGGATGAAGCCGGAGTACTTACTATTCTGAACGAAACTAAAGCAAAACTTTCAAAGATTACAGGATATTCTGAGAATTATGAACAACTTTCAGAGCGAATCCAGAGTTTGTATTTTGAACTAAAAGACATAGCGGATTCCTGTGAAAACGAACTTGAAAAAGTACAAATGAATCCTGAAGCTCTTGCAGAGCTTAATACCAGACTCAATCTGGTAAATACTTTATTAATCAAGCATCAGGTACAGACTGTGGAAGAACTTGTTAGTATCCGTGATGAGTATGCTAAAGAGCAAAATCTTGCAGAAAATCTTGAGGAGCATATCAAAGAGCAGCTTCTGTATATAGAACAACAAAAGACGAAACTCAAAAAAATAGCAGCGGAACTTACTAAAAACAGAAAGTCCGGGGCTAAAATATTTGTTGAGAAAAGCCAGCATATTTTACAGCGCCTTGGTTTGGAAAAGGCCAGGATGGAAGTAGATTTAAGTGAAGATCCTGAATTTAATGAATATGGTAGTGATACCATTCAGCTTTTATTTCAAGCTAATACCGGTTTTCCGATGAAACCTGTTCATACAGCTATTTCTGGAGGAGAAAGATCCCGTGTAATGCTTGCTGTTAAAAAGATTATGGCTGAAAATTCTGAACTGCCAACCCTGATTCTGGACGAAATAGATACCGGAGTTTCCGGACGTGTAGCCGAAGAAATTGGAAAATTAATGCATGAGATGGGGCAGGATATGCAGCTTATTGTTATCACCCACCTGGCTCAGGTTGCTGCTAAAGGAGATTACAATTATAAAGTAATGAAATCCGAAGTAGGAGGAAAAACACAGTCTACCATTATTCCTCTGAATCAGGACGAAAAGCTACAGGAAATTGCCCAATTGCTTAGTGGTAGCAAGATTACAGAAGCAGCAATAGAACAGGCAAAAGAACTGATGCTGTAGTTTCGTTTTCCGAAAACTGGCAACGTTGCAGGGTTTTCTCTATTTTTGTACGAATTAATACCCATGAAAAATACTATTCTATTTACTTTCTTATTACTAGGACTATGCTCCTATGCACAGGAGATTGAAGTTAAAAATCTGAAAAAGCACGTTTATTTTTTGGCTAGTGACCGAATGAAGGGCCGTGGAACAGGGAGCAAACAAAATCAAGAAGCCGCAAAATACATCACTTCACAATTTAAAAAATATAAACTGGAGCCTTTAGGAGTAAATGGTTATTATCAGGACTTTGAGGCTAAAGTCAGAAAAGTTAAAGTTACCGATAGCATCCGACCTGCCAGAAATGTGATTGGCTTTTTAGATAATAATGCGGCTAAAACCGTTGTTATTGGGGCTCACTATGACCATCTTGGAGAAGGAAAACAGGGAAGCTCTTTGGCAAAAGACAGCTATGGTATGATACACAATGGTGCAGATGACAATGCTTCGGGTGTTGCCGGATTATTGGAATTAGCACGTGTTTATAGCCAAAATAAAATAAAAGAGCCAGTGAATTTTCTGTTTATTGCTTTCGGAGCAGAAGAGTTAGGATTGGTAGGTTCACGGTATTTTGTAAAGCACCCAACATATGACCTTAGTAAAGTGCTTTGGATGCTGAATATGGATATGATTGGAAGGTTGAATAAAGAAAGAGGCGTTTCTGTTATTGGCTACGGAACATCAACAGAATTTGAGACTATTTTCAAAGAAATAGATCCTAATAAGTTTGTGAAATTCTATACGGGCTATGAAGGACGTGGCGGATCGGATCAGACATCTTTCTATGAAAAAGATATTCCTGTTCTGTTTTTCCATACTGGCGGACACGACGACTATCATAAACCTACGGATGATGCCGATAAGGTTGATTATGAATCTCTAAAAGGTATTCTGGAACTAGAGAAAGCTGTTGTTGATGGTAGCTTTAACGTGGGTTCTATGCCTTTCAGAAATACAGATCAGAAAAAATAAATTTTTGTAACATTTCTTGCAAATCATGAACTAATTAGATAAAGCTAATTAACATGTTTGCAAAACTAATTCGTCTGGAATTTAAAAGTTTTTTCAGAAGTCCGCAGTTAGGAGCCGGTATCCTGATGAAGATTGGTATGTTCTTCATCTTCGCCTATATGGCATTAATATTCTTCGGAGGAGCATTTGCCTTATTTTTTGGTGCCAGGAAAGAGGGAGTCAATCCATTGATCCTTTTCAGTAGATTTTTTCTCGTATACTGGGTACTGGATCTGTTGCTTAAATATTTCATGCAACAGCTGCCAGCCAATAATATAAAGCCATTACTTACCCTTAATATTCCCAAGAATAAAATTACAAGCTATACTCTGGTAAAGATTCTTTTGTCATTCTTTACATGGGTGTTTTTGTTGTTTATGCTTCCGTTTACAGTATTGCTTTTAGTGGATGGCGGTTTTAGTATATTATCGGTACTGGCGGTGTTTATTTCTGTAGTAGCACTTATCTTTTCCAATGCCTTTATCAATACATTCATCAATAAGAATAATACACTGTTGTATTCCATTTTTGCAGTTATTATTGTATTAGGCGGATTACATTATTTCAAGATTATTGATGTATTGAATATTTCCGAAACACTAATCTATTCTGTATATCAGAAATGGTGGTTGTTTTTTATTCCTTTGCTTCTGGTTCTTGTTTTAGGTAAAATGGCTTTTAGCTTTATTAAACAGAATCTTTATCTGGATAAAGGTTTGGAAATGAAGAAGACGGTCGGAAAAACAGAAAATATTGAATACCTAAACCGTTTTGGTGCTATAGGAACTTTTATTAATAATGATATTAAACTTATTAAAAGAAGTAAAGCTGCCAGAAGTGCACTTATTGGTGGTTTTCTGTTCTTATTTTACGGATTGCTTATTTTTAATAAAGGGTATTCCCATAGCTTTATGCAGGTATTTCTTGGGATTTTTGTTACCGGTGGGTTCAATTTAATGTTCGGACAAAGAGTTCCGGCATGGGATAGTTCCTATTATCCACTGATGATGACACAGAATGTTCCGTATAAAGAGTATCTGAAGGCTAAATGGTGGCTTTTCGTTATTGTTACAGCTGTTTCTATGGTATTGGCGACTTTCTACGTTTTCTTCACAAGTTGGGAGTTCTATTTCACCATATTTGCGGCAGGTCTGTATAACTTGGGTGTTAACTCTTACCTTACTTTATTAGCCGGTGCCTATAATAAAAAACCGATTGATTTAAATTCAGCTTCAAAAGGATTCACTGCAGGACAAAATAATTTTAATATAAAGATTCTGATCATTATTATCCCGCAGATGTTGGTTCCGATGGCGGTATTCGGGATTGTAAAATACTTTGCCGGAATGTCTGCAGCAGTAATCAGTTTAGGTATTCTTGGGCTTATTGGATTCCTTTTAAGAGATAAGATTTTTGATCAGATCGTGAAGATCTATAGGTCCGAAAAGTATTCTACACTTGCAGCCTTCAAAAAGGTAGACTAACAATATTATACAGTTTAACGAATAACTATAAATTAATATCCAAATTCAATAAAATGATTTCAATTCAAAATATATCAAAAGTTTACGGTGCCAATAAAGTTTTAAATATCCATGAGCTTAGCATTCCCAAAGGTGAGACATTCGGACTGGTAGGAAATAACGGTGCCGGAAAAACTACTTTATTCAGTGTACTATTAGATCTTATAGCTCCTTCATCGGGATTTATCAGTATTGATAATATTAAAGTTAACGAATCTGAAGCCTGGAAAACAAAGCTTAGTGCTTTTATAGATGAAAGCTTCCTTATTGGCTATCTTACACCAGAAGAGTATTTTTATTTTCTGGGAGAATTGAGAGGGCAGAACAGGGCTAGCGTAGACGAATTTCTGAAGCAATTTTCGGATCTGTTTAATGGAGAAATTCTGAATGCCGGAAAATATATCCGGGATCTTTCTAAAGGGAATATGAAGAAAGTTGGTATTGTAGGTGCATTGATAGGTAATCCGGAAATTATTGTATTGGACGAGCCTTTTGCCAATCTGGATCCTTCTACACAGATTAAACTGAAAAACCTGATCAGAAACTGGTCACAGGATGCTAATGTTACATTTCTTATTTCCAGTCACGACCTTTCCCATACAACGGAGGTTTGCAACAGAATTGTGATTCTGAATAAAGGTGAAGTAGTAAGAGATATACAAACCAATCCGGAGACATTGCAGGATCTGGAGAAATATTTTGCAGATCAGATTGTATCGTGAAATTTAAACTGTAAATAGATATAAAATTGGCCTCAAAATTATTGAGGCCAATTTTATTATTCCTTAGTGTCTTGTATGGATAATCAAAAAGACAAACTAATTACAGGATTTATATACTGTTTCCAGATAGGTTCTGATATTATTCTCCATCTCTGAAGGATAAGGATAATTGAGCGCTTCTGCTAAATTCTTCCCAAGCTCTCCAGCTATATCTGTCATACTAAAAAGAGCTTTCCAGTTTTCTTCAATATTGCTTCCGGAAAAAGTTTGTTCAGTTTTAGACCAGAGATCTTGTGACAGATATTTTTTGAAAAGCCTTCCGTGTTTATTGGTTGTAATGTCCCAATTGTGCTGATTTGCAATATGCCATTCCAATAGCGGAACCAGATATTCCGTTCTGAGGATATTTTCCGATACAAATTTAGCATAGAAAATATCTCCGCGCGCCAGACATTTTGCGACATAGGTACAGTCCCACCAAAAATCTGTGAATAGTTTTGTAAAATCTTTTTCATCTGGTTTTTTGATGATTGAAATCCGATGTGTCGGAGGTTTCATATTTTGGGTAATACCATCTTTATCCAGCAATATTTTATATCCTATGTCCCAGTCTTCGGGAAGCTCCTCATGTTGTATTTCCTGTAGAAAAGAAGACTTACGATAAAGCTTGAAATCCACCTTTACAGTATCTTCATACAAAACCATTTTCATGGCATGTATCCCATTGAAACAGCTTTCATCTTCTTCAATCATAGAAATTGGCTTGCCAAAAAGATTCAGCCATTTACGATCTGCAATATAAGCTTGGTTGTCTTCAAATATAAGCTCTACATCCAGGTCACTGAAATCGTCGACCGGAGCTAAAGGATTTACAAGAGAGCTGGTCAGTATAACTGCCCTGATATCTTCATTTCCATTAGCCCAGTCTATTATTTCCCGGAGCTTTTCATCCCGAATTTTCATGAGTCTATTGAATGATAAAACAAATTAACCTTATTTCAGGCTGCCCACCATATCCTCTGGTTTCACCCATTCATCAAACATTTCAGCTGTTACAAGTCCCAGATTGATAGCCTCCTCTTTCAGTGTTGTACCGTTTTTGTGAGCTGTTTTAGCAATTTTAGCAGCATTTTCGTAACCGATATGCGTATTCAGTGCTGTAACCAACATCAGTGATTTGTCTACCAGTTCTTTTATTCGTGGTTCATTAGGTTCGATGCCTACTGCACAATGGTCGTTGAAAGAAATACAGGTATCAGCAATAAGCTGTGCTGATTGCAGGAAGTTATAGGCCATTACAGGTTTGAAAACATTCAGTTCATAATTTCCCTGTGTTCCGGCAAATGAAATGGTTGTGTCATTTCCTAAGACCTGTGCACAAACCATTGTCATAGCTTCATTTTGTGTTGGATTTACTTTTCCAGGCATAATAGAAGATCCTGGTTCGTTTTCCGGGATATAGATTTCTCCGATTCCGGATCTTGGGCCGGAAGCCAGCATACGGATATCCTGTGCTATTTTGAATAAAGATACAGCAAGTTGCTTTAGTGCACCGTGGGATTCAACAATAGCATCATGAGCTGCAAGAGCCTCAAATTTGTTTTCCGCAGTTATAAAAGGCAGTCCGGTAAACTTAGCAATATATTCTGCTACTTTTACATCGTAGCCCTGTGGAGTGTTTAGCCCTGTTCCCACGGCTGTTCCGCCTAGCGCCAGCTCTGCTAAATGCGGTAATGTATTTTTTAGTGCTTTTAAACCAAATTCCAGTTGAGCCACATAACCGGAAAATTCCTGCCCCAGCGTAAGTGGAGTAGCATCCATTAGGTGTGTTCTCCCAATCTTTACGATGTTTTTAAAAGCTTCCGATTTTGCTTTTAGTGTATTCTTTAATGTTTCAACAGCCGGAATAGTATGTTCTACAACCTTTTTATATGCTGCAATATGCATAGCTGTAGGATAGGTGTCGTTAGAAGACTGAGACTTGTTTACATCATCATTTGGATGTACTTCTGATTTGTCTCCCAATTGCCCACCATTGTTTACATGTGCTTTGTTGGAAACAACCTCGTTAACATTCATATTCGATTGGGTACCTGATCCTGTTTGCCAGATCACAAGCGGAAACTGATCAAAAAGCTTTCCTTCAAGGATCTCATCACAAACCTGAGAAATCATATCCCGTTTATCAGAAGGAAGGACTCTCAGATCTGTATTTGCATAAGCTGCAGCCTTCTTCAGATAAGCAAAAGCTTCTATAATTTCATGAGGCATGGAAGCCTCTGGTCCGATTTTAAAATTATTTCGGGAACGTTCTGTCTGTGCTCCCCAAAATTTGTCAGCGGGTACCTTTACCTCGCCCATTGTGTCGTGTTCGGTTCTGTAAATCATTGTGATCTAATTTTTTATAAAGTTAGCTAAAGAACAGATTTTATGCAATTGATAATAATCATGATTTATAAAATAATACTGTACGAAATTTTGTGTTTATAATATTGATTATTATTGTATTAAGTGTTTATTTGCAATCTGATTCCGAAGACATATTCCCGAGAAAGTAAGGCCACTACCAAAACCGGCCAATACAATAAGATCTCCTGGTTGTAGTTTTCTGTCTTTTATACCATTATACCAGGCTATGGGAATAGACGCTGCAGAAGTGTTTCCGTAGTCTGTAACACTTTGCAGACATTTTTCTTTTGGAAACCCAAGCTCTTCACATACATTTTCCAGTATTCTTATATTGGCACTATGCGGAATCATCCATGTTATATCCTGCAAAGAGAGTTTATTCTTTTCCAGTAATCTCAGGATTTCTACAGGTAATGTGGATACAGCCCACTTGAAAACCGTTCTTCCGTTTTGGTGTATTTTTCCGTCATTTACAACGTTTTCTCCGTTTATGGAGGCATGTCCTTCCGATTTGTAGAGTTCCTTGCCATATGATCCGTCTGTGATAGTCGTTGAAGAGAAAAGTTGCTTCTGCTCCGACGCTTCTACTATCACTGCTCCGGCTCCGTCGCCAAAAAGAATGCAGGTTGTTCGGTCTGTAAAATCACAAATTTTGGATAATGTTTCGGCACCGGCTACCAGAATTTTTTTATAACTGCCAGAAGCTATAAGACCCTGAGCCATAATAATACCATATACAAATCCTGCGCAGCCTGCGGAAATATCAACACAACCCGCCTGCGGAATATTGAATCTGTCCTGAATTTTACTGGCAACACTTGGAAATTGCTGATCCGGCGTGCTGGTTGCTATAATAATGAAATCGATATCTGTGAGGCCTTTTTTATACTCCTTCTCCAGATTTTCAATGGCCTTGATACATAAATCGCTCGTATACTCATTTTCCTTAATGAAGTATCTTGTTTTGATACCAGTTCTGCTCGTAATCCATTCATCACTGGTTTCAATAATCTCTTCGAAATACTGATTGGTGATTTTGTTTTCAGGGATGTATATCCCGATCGATTCAATAGTTGCTTCCATGATTTTATCTTTAAATTTTATAACATACCAATCGGTATGTTGATGGTTAAAAAATTTTTAAATACGTATTTGTTCTATAATGCTGCTGTCGATATGGTCATTCATATGAGTCAGAAAGCTTTTATCATCTTTTGTAATTGCCATGAATACGGCTCCCTCTGTCATGGCATAAATAACCATTGATATTTTGTCAACATCTGTATGGGCTTTAATTTCCCTTTTAAGAACACCAGACTTGATGATCTCAGAAATACTCCGGATGAAAATTTTTGATATCTTCTGGGCTTCATCAAACAGTACTTTATTATTAAACTGAGCGTCTACACCAAGATTTAGCATTGGGCAACCACCAATTTCTCTTGCAAAATCAAAATAATCGGTTCTAAAATATTCAGTAATAGCCTTAAGCTTCTCTATGCTGTTTTCTTTTGATGCTATCTTTTGTCTTAAAGGCTTAATAATCTTCTCTATATTGAAATGAAAAGCTTTAATGGCAAGATCCTCCTTATTCTTAAAATAGAAATATACAGCCCCTTTAGTAAGGCTGGTGGCTTTAGTAATTTCTGATAATGAAGTGGCGGTATATCCTTTCTTATTAAATACAGGAGCTACCTTTTCAATAATATATTCAGGCGTTTCTTTCATAACACGTTACAAATATAGAAATCTTTTCTTATTTCACATACCAGTCGGTATGTTTGGTTTTCCTAAATAGATTTCATCCAATTTATAACCATTATAAATATCGATAAAATCGAGTGATTTTACTCATGTTGGAGATAGTACAGCTTTCATTATTCTTATTTTTACGACTCTAATTTTTCAGAAAAATATTAAAAATGGAATTTCAGTATCAGGAACCATTTCCTATTCTAAAAGACGACACACAATACAAAAAATTGACTTCCGACTATGTAAAGGTTGAGAAGTTAGGTGAAAGAGAAATTGTAACTGTTGATCCTAAAGGACTGGAACTTTTAGCAGAAGAAGCATTAAAAGATGTTTCATTCATGCTTCGTTCAACTCATTTACAGAAGCTTAAAAATATTATCGATGATCCTGAAGCGACAGACAATGACCGCTTTGTGGCTTATAACCTTTTACAGAATGCATCTGTAGCGGTAAAGGGGGCACTTCCTTCTTGCCAGGATACCGGAACAGCAATATGTGTTGCCAAAAAAGGAGAGAACGTTTATACAGGAGCAAACGATGCTGAGTGGATTTCCAAAGGAATTTATAATACTTACCAGAATCAGAATCTTAGATATTCTCAGGTAGTTCCGTTAACGATGTTCGATGAAAAGAATTCTGGATCTAATCTTCCGGCACAGATTGATATTTATGCAGAAGAAGGAGATGCTTATAAATTCTTATTTCTTGCAAAAGGAGGAGGTTCTGCTAATAAGACCTTCCTTTACCAGAAGACAAAATCATTATTGAATGATAAATCTCTGGAAGAATTTGTTAAAGAAAGAATCATGGATCTTGGTACAGCGGCATGCCCACCGTATCACCTGGCTTTAGTAATCGGAGGTACGTCTGCAGAAGCTAACCTTGCAGCAGTGAAGAAAGCTAGTGCAGGATATTATGATAACCTTCCGACTGAAGGAAACATTGGTGGTCAGGCATTCCGTGATTTGGAATGGGAGAAGAGAGTACAAAAGATTTGTCAGGAAAGTGCTATCGGAGCACAGTTTGGTGGTAAATATCTTACACACGATGTACGTGTAATCCGTTTACCTCGCCATGCAGCTTCTTGTCCTGTTGGTATGGGCGTTTCTTGTTCTGCTGACAGAAATATCAAAGGAAAAATCACCAAAGATGGGATTTTCCTTGAGCAACTAGAAGTAAGCCCTGAAAAATTCTTACCAGAAACAGCACCACATCTGGAAGAACCCGTAACGATTAATCTGAACAGACCAATGAATGAAGTATTGGCTGAGCTATCAAAATACCCGATTAAAACTAGATTAAAACTAAATGGTACTTTAATCGTAGCAAGAGATATTGCCCATGCTAAGATCAAAGAATTATTAGATAGTGGCAAACCAATGCCGGAATATTTCAAAAACCACCCGATCTATTATGCAGGGCCTGCAAAAACGCCTCAGGGAATGGCTTCAGGAAGCTTTGGCCCAACAACGGCAGGAAGAATGGATGTTTATGTAGACGAGTTCCAGGCAAACGGCGGAAGTATGGTAATGCTGGCAAAAGGGAACAGAAGTAAAGATGTAACAGATGCATGCGCAAAACATGGTGGTTTCTATCTTGGTTCTATTGGTGGTCCTGCAGCAGTTTTGGCAAAAGAAAACATCAAATCTGTTGAGGTTGTAGACTTCGAAGAGCTGGGAATGGAGGCCGTAAGAAAGATTGAAGTAGTAGATTTCCCTGCATTCATTATTACCGATGATAAAGGAAATGATTTCTTCGCAAACCTTGCCCACTAGTTCTATATAAAATGAGTATAAATTAAAAATAGACGTTTAAATCCTTTGCTAAAAAGTAAAAAAAACCTATTTTTGCCCTATAAAATATTTGAGAAATGATTTTATCATCTTTTTATCCATTCTATCAGTTCCTTTGGACAGTGTATTTCTTTACAATGTTCTTGGCTGGTTTCTGGTGTATCTTTATGTTCGCAACATATATTGTTCCGCTTTGGTTAACAGAAGGTTTGTTAGAATACTTCGGAAAGAAGAACAAAAACTTTGATCCTGAAGAAGTAAGATACAAGAAGCTATATGAGCAGGAAGGTGTTGAGGTAATCTACCAAAGACCTGCAGGTGAGCGCCCAGCGCATGGACATCACGCACACTAGTTTAAAGCAAAACTATATAAAGAAAATCCGTTCCTCTTCTGAGGAACGGATTTTTGTTTTTTTAATGTAAAAATCCGCTGTTTTTTACTTTTTTCTTGTCTCCTGAAAATCCGTATCTTTGCAGCCTAAAATTCTATTATGTCAAAGAGTTTAATTCCGAAGCTGGAAGCTATAAAACAAAGATATAACGAAGTCGCTGATTTGATCATTCAGCCGGATGTTATCTCAGATCAGAAAAGATATTCTTCTTTAAATAAAGAATACAGTGATCTGGGGAAAATCGTTAAGGTTTATGATCAGTACAAATCGGCTTTAGATACGATAAAAGAGTCCGACGAAATTATTGCTGACGGATCAGATAAAGATTTGTCCGATTTGGCTAAAATGGAGAAGCTTGAAGCTCAGGAAAAAATTCCGGGTTTTGAAGAAGAACTGAAAGTATTACTAATCCCGAAAGATCCTGCTGATGATAAAAACATCATTGTAGAATTACGTGCAGGTACAGGTGGAGACGAGGCTGCTATTTTTGTGGAGGATATCTACAGAATGTATTCTATGTACTTTAAAACCAAAGGTTGGAGACATGAGGTAACCGATTCTAACGAAGCTACTAAAGGCTATAAGGAATTGATTATGAAAGTTGAAGGGGAAGGTGTTTATGGTATTATGAAGTTTGAGTCCGGAGTTCACCGTGTACAACGTGTACCGGAAACCGAGTCTCAAGGACGTGTTCATACCTCTGCTATTACTATTGCAGTTCTTCCGGAAGCTGAAGAGGTGGATGTGGAAATTAACCCTGCAGATATCGAAATGCAGACTTCCCGTTCAGGAGGTGCCGGTGGACAGAACGTTAACAAGGTAGAAACAAAAGTACAGTTAACACATAAGCCATCAGGAATCGTAGTTGTATGTCAGCAGGCTCGTTCTCAGTTAGCTAACCGTGAATTGGCAATGGAAATGCTTCGTGCAAAACTATATGATATCAAACTTCAGGAAGTGGTAGGTGATATTGCAGCACAGCGTAAGACGATGGTATCTACAGGAGACCGTTCTGCTAAGATTAAAACTTACAATTATCCTCAGGGTAGGGTTACAGATCACCGTATTAATAAATCGATCTATAACCTTGATGCTTATATGAATGGAGATATTGGTGAGATGATCGATGCTGTAATCATGGCAGAAAATGCTGAAAAAATGAAAGGAGAAGAAGAAGGCTTCTAAAAATATACTTTTCGAATAAAGATTAAGTGGGCTTTGAAGCCCGCTTTTTTTGTATTCAATTTATACTTAAGTATGTTATTTTTTTTATTCGGAGAAATATTGTATCTATGTAGTTCACCAATATATGATATATTATGAAAAAAATTAACAGAAAAGAACTGAGCAGTATTGTTGGCGGAGATCTTAGTGATCAACAAGGACATTGCCTTATTGATGGAAAATTACGCCCTTGGCCATGCAACAGAAGATGTCCAAACGGATTAATTCCATTATGCCCATTTACTGAGGACTAAAAGATTAAACGGACTATAGAGTCCGTTTTTTACTTGATACTAATATTTTTGCCATATGACAAAAATATTGTATCTATGTAATTCACCAAATAAAGATTTAATATGAAAAAAATTACTAGAAAAAACTTAAGTAATATCCTTGGTGGAAAGGATAATATAGAATTTAGACAAGGCTATTGTATTATCAATGGAACAAAATATCCTTGGGATTGCAATCAAAGGTGCCTAAATGGAACAATACCATTGTGCCCTCCTATCGAGGAATAAGAAATTTAAACGGACTTAAAAGTCCGTTTTTTTTGATTTACTGTCTGACTTTCAGCGAAATGATTCTTTTAGGCTTGAATAAGTTATTAAGTGGTAAAACATATCCGGTAATCTGAACGTGTATTGGTAATATTTTTTAAATTTACGGGCATAAACTTCATGAAATGAGAAGACCCATAACGACGCCGAAACCTGATTTTGATATTAAGCCTTCAGCATTTGAAAATTATAATTTTGAGAAGGACGGACTTCAGATGAAGACTTCGTATTCTGCAGACGATGCCCGGGCTTTGATTGATAAAGAATATTCGGCAGGGATTGCTCCTTATCTCAGAGGGCCATATACAACAATGTATGTTCAGAAACCTTGGACAATCAGGCAATATGCAGGATTCTCTACTGCAGAAGAATCCAATGCATTTTACCGTAGAAATCTGGCAGCAGGTCAAAAAGGCCTTTCTGTAGCATTCGATCTTGCAACGCACAGAGGATATGACTCGGATCATACAAGAGTTGTTGGTGATGTTGGAAAAGCCGGAGTAGCGATAGATTCGGTAGAAGATATGAAGATCCTCTTCAATGAAATTCCTTTGGATCAGATTTCCGTTTCCATGACTATGAACGGTGCTGTACTGCCAATTTTAGCATTTTATATTGTAGCCGCAGAAGAGCAAGGAGTAAATCAGGAACTCCTTTCGGGAACCATCCAGAATGATATTCTGAAAGAGTTTATGGTAAGGAATACCTATATCTATCCACCAGCGCCTTCTATGAAGATTATTGCCGATATATTCGAATATACTTCACAAAATATCCCTAAGTTCAATTCTATTTCTATTTCAGGCTACCACATGCAGGAAGCAGGAGCCACACCTGTTTTGGAAATGGCTTATACATTGGCTGACGGGTTAGAGTATGTAAGAACCGGAATTCAGGCCGGAATGAATATCGATGATTTTGCCCCACGCTTATCATTCTTTTGGGCTATTGGTATGAATCATTTTATGGAGATTGCCAAAATGCGTGCGGCCAGATATATCTGGTCCGAGCTGATTGCACAGTTCAAACCTCAAAATTCAAAATCTCTTGCTCTAAGAACGCATTCCCAGACTTCGGGATGGAGCTTGACAGAACAAGAACCGTTTAATAATATTACCCGTACTGCTATAGAAGCTTTGTCCTCAGCATTAGGCGGAACACAATCTTTGCATACCAATGCACTGGATGAGGCTATTGCCTTGCCTACAGATTATTCTGCTAAAATTGCCAGAAATACACAGATTATATTGCAGCAGGAAAGCAAAATATGTGATGTAGTAGATCCAATGGGGGGAAGCTATCTTGTAGAAAGTCTTACCCAACAGATGATTGATGAAGCCATGAAGTATATTGAAGAGGTAGAGAAAGAAGGTGGGATGACTAAGGCTATTGAAGCCGGAATTCCAAAAATGAGAATTGAGGAGGCAGCTGCTAAAAAGCAGGCAAAGATTGACAGTAGTGAAGAATTTATCATCGGAGTAAACAGCTTCAGAACTCAGCAGAAGCAACCACAATTTGAAATTCTGGATATTGATAATTCATTGGTACGCCAGAAACAGATTGAAAGGCTGAATAGCATAAAATCTGGGAGAGATAATAAGGCCGTAGAGCAAATTCTCGATGAGATTAAAGAATGTGCAAAAACGGGTAAGGGCAATCTTCTCGCACTGAGTATAGAAGCTGCAAGAAGAAGAGCTACTTTAGGAGAAATTTCTGATGCTCTGGAAGGGGAATTCGGAAGGTATAAAGCACAAATAAAAACCATTCAGGGAGTTTACGCTATGAATGCATCTAAAAATGAATACTTTGCTAAAGCCGTTGAGCTGACGCAAAAGTTTGAAGAATACGAAGGACGCAGACCGCGTTTAATGGTTGTGAAAATGGGGCAGGATGGTCACGACAGGGGTGCAAAGGTAGTAGCTACAGCTTTTGCAGATATGGGCTTTGATGTGGACGTTGCACCATTATTCCAGACACCGGAAGAAGTAGCGAAACAGGCAGTGGAAAATGATATTCATATTCTGGGAGTTTCCTCACTTGCTGCAGGGCATAAAACGCTGGTTCCGCAGGTAGTGGAAGAATTGAAAAAATTAGGTGCTGAAGATATTACCATTGTTGTAGGCGGTGTTATCCCACAACAGGATTATGAATTCTTATACGCAAACGGAGCAGATCATATATTTGGGCCGGGAACAAACCTGCCGCAATGTGCATGTGAGATTCTGGAGAAACTGATTGCTGCGGAATAATTGATAATCAGATATGAAAAAAAGATTATTAATACTGATTTTAGTAAGTTTACTCTGTTATTTAGCCGGAGGTTATTTACAGAATATTTACGGATTAGATCCTCCTTATATTTTTTATTGGTCAGGGTTTGTGCTGAGAATTTTAGCAATACTTCTTGTACTGACAACTCTTATTGTATACGGGATATCTTTTGTAAAGAATAGAAAGTAATATATCAAAATAAAAGAGCTGCTCTAAGTAAGGGCAGCTCTTTTATTATTTTTAGTTCTGTTTTTTTGCATTTGTGCTTACATAAGCAAGAACCCAGTTTTTCTCTTCATCGGTTAATTTAGCTTTTGGAGCCATCTGATCCATAATAGGCTTCCATTTCTCCGCTGTATGATCTTCAGGTTTTGGAAGATCATGACATTTACCGCATCTGGTTTCAAAAAGATTTTTAGCAGCTGCGAATTGTTGTTCGGTTAGCTTGTAAACCGGTTTTCCAGTACTGGCGGTGCCTTGTGTCCGTGTGCTGCATGAAAATATAAACAACATTAGTCCACCTGCTATCAGTGTCTTTTTCATATCTTATTATTTATTAATTAGTTATTTAAATGTACAGGTTTTAGCCTTAAAATTGCCTGATAAAGCCTGTACGACACGCATTTGTTATTTAGTCTGAATAAAAAATTAAGAAGTATAGCAGCTGACAATAAAAAAATATATTGGTTTTTATAAAAATTAATATATTTGCAGCTCAAAATAAAGTTTAACCATTTAAAAACAACGAAGTAATGTTCAGATTTCAGAAAAACTCTTCAGCAGGATTGCCACTTGTAGTGGTGAGGCTTCGTGGTTTGGTACATTCTTAGAATAACAGTACAATGAAATATCAAAACCCGAAGTCGTAGAGATTTCGGGTTTTTTATTGCGCAATATTTTAAACTTAGTTTCCCCGAATCTCTATTTCAAAATTAATTCTTGTCACAAATTTTAATGTGATGAACTTTTTCGACTATTTGTATAGTTGAATGAAATAATGCGGCCTTAAAATTTGTGGCCAGCATTACCGATGCGTTGCTTAAAGCATTTGCATCATGAATTTAAAGAACAAAACAATGGGAAATTTAAAACTTAAAGGAAAAGATATATTAAAGATTGGCTATCCTAATAATCAGAGTGTTAATGTTGCTCTGGAAGTTATGAAAAGAAATTTTGCAACCAAAAATATTCATTATGTAAAATCTCTTTTAAAAGAAATTCTGCTGCATCCGGAAAACTATGAAAAAGACTTAAGTTTCGGGCAAATAGCAGAAGCTTTATTATTATCTAAAAAGACTGAAAAACGAATGCTGAATAGTCAGAGAGCTGCATTTCAGGTTTTCGGACACAATATTTCAGAAGAGGCAAAGAATCAGCTTTATACAGCGCTAAAATTGCCAATATCGCTTCAAGGAGCATTAATGCCTGATGCACATAGTGGCTACGGTCTTCCGATCGGTGGTGTTCTGGCGGTAGAAAATGCTGTAATTCCGTACGGTGTAGGGATGGACATTGGCTGCAGAATGAGCCTTAGCATTTTGGATACTCCGGTTTCATATCTGGATGGGGCAAAAGATAAGTATGAAAAAGCACTGGCAGAACATACCAAATTCGGAATGTACGAAACCCATAAATCTCATATTGAACATGAGATCTTTGAAAGGGATACTTTCGGAATGATCCCGGTGCTGCGAAGACTGAAAGCAAAAGCTATTAAACAGATGGGAACATCCGGAGGCGGAAACCATTTCGTAGAATTTGGTGAAGTGGAGATTACAGAAGAAGATAGCCAAATCGGCCTTCCAAAAGGGAAATATCTTGGGATTTTATCTCACAGTGGCTCCCGTGGTCTAGGCGCAGAGATTGCTCAATATTACTCCAGAGTTGCTGTAGAGCAATGTCCACTGCCTAAAGAAGCGCAACAATTTGCATGGCTAGACCTAAATACTCATATGGGCTTAGAATACTGGACTGCAATGACTCTGGCCGGAGATTATGCTTCAGCCTGTCATGATGATATTCACCGAAGATTGGTTAAAGCTGTAGGCGGGAGAGTAAAAGCTAAAATAGAAAACCATCATAACTTTGCCTGGAAAGAAATTCATAACGGAAAAGAAGTGATTGTTCACCGCAAAGGAGCAACACCGGCTAATGAAAATGAGCTGGGAATGATTCCGGGATCTATGACAGCGAAAGGGTTTATTGTTTGCGGTAAAGGGAATCCTGATTCATTGCATTCGGCTTCACATGGCGCCGGAAGGGCTCATTCCAGAGGAGCATGCAGAAGTCTTTTCACTCAAAGTGATATTAGGAAGGAGTTGAAATTAAAAAATGTAACTCTGATGGGTGGAAATGCCGAAGAAGCTCCAATGGCTTATAAAGACATTCATGAAGTAATGAATGCACAAAGCGAATTAGTAGATATTCTGGGGACATTTCAACCAAGAATTGTAAGAATGGATAAGTAGCCTTGTGTGAACAACAAAAAATAAAGAAATGAAAAAGAGATATAAACAACAATATTATGCCTACTACAAAGACTGCTTGGTTATCTGCCCTTTTTGTGGAAAAGATGCGACAGTTAAAAGTGAATGTGGGTGTGATGAAAATGCAGAGCTGGAATGCCTGCATTGTAATCTCAGAAAGAAGAAGGAAGACGTGGAGTTTTATAAAGCAATCGTAAAGCTCAATTGTCCTGCATGTGGACATTTTATTCACCATATAAAAGGCGGACTGAAAACAAAACCAGAAAGCCTGCCTGTAAATTGTGAGGCCTGTAATACAGCATTCGAGATTAAGCCTAAGACAGAGAAATATGTAATGAATTACGCTACAAAAGAAAATGGCTTAATCCGTGACTCGGTATTTGGATGTCCGTTTTATTTTCAGGAAGACTTCAAAGGAAAATTATTCTGGGCTAGAAATATGGAACACCTTTTAGAAATGGAAAACTATGTCTCTTCTGAACTGAGAACCAGATTACCATACAAAATGCGTATGGTTGAAAGATTGCCAACGTTTATTAAAGAAGCGAAACACAGAGACGCTATCTTAAAGATTTTACAAAAATGGAAAAATTCATACAAATAACTTCGGGAAGAGGACCTTTAGAATGCCAGTGGGTAGTTGCTAAGATTCTGAAGGTTTTCCTGGAGGAAGTAAAACAAGAAAAAATAGATTATAAAATTATCCATCGTGAAAACGGTGATGAGAACCTGACATTAAAATCCGTAACCCTGCTTTTAAAGGATAAAGACATAATAACATTTCTAAAAAGCTGGTTAGGAAGTATTTGTTGGGTCGGAAAGAGTACATACAGAAAGCTGCACAAAAGGAGTAATTGGTTTGTTGGAGTATTTGAAATTGAAGATGCAGAAAAAATTCATTTTGATGAAAAAGACGTTCAGTTTCAGACAACTCGCAGCCAGGGGAGCGGAGGACAGAATGTAAACAAAGTAAATACAGCGGTTCGTGCTACCCATATACCAACCGGAGAAAGTGTTTTTGTACAGGATTCCCGATCACAGCTGGAGAATAAAAAATTATCAATTACACGTTTAAAAGAAAAGGTAATGGCACAGCATATTTTGCAAATGCAGCGCAGAATGCAGGATACCTGGAGCAATCATATGCAGGTACAGCGCGGAAATCCGATTCGTACTTATTCCGGAACAGATTTTAAAAAGAATCATCAGGATAAATCCTTTAAAAAACAAAGGCAGTTCCTCAAAAATGAGCTAAAAAATTACAGAAATGAACTTAACTAAAAACAAATATTATTTCGAAGCTTTAGATCATTATCCTTACAGTATACCGGATTGTGTAGAAGCTCTGAATTATGCTTTGTCTTATGATCCTCAGGATGCGGATAGTCTCTGTCTTATGGCCAGAGTGTATTCCGAAATACTAAAAGATTATAATACTGCGAAGGTATATTTTGAAGAAGCCATGAAAAATGATGTGACCAGTATCAGTATACCTCATTTTTATATTAAATGTCTGCTGTATAATGAAGACTATGAAGAGGCCGAAAAGCTAATTGCTTATAGTCTTACACTGAAAGGAATCAATAAAGCAGATATTCTATTCTTAAGATCTATCTTAAAGGAACGAAAAGGAAAAATAAAAAAAGCTTTAAAGATATTATCAGAAGTCAGGGAATATAGCTTTGACGAGGGAATGGTACATCAGCTTGAAAACCGCAAAAAATTTCTTAAAGGGAAAATATCCCGAAAAAAGAAAAAGAAAGCCTGACAGGCTTTAAAACTGACCGGAAGATTTTCTTCCGGTTTCTTTTTATAGACAGGATTCTGTAAATTACTGTTTCTTTAGTATTTTTGTTGTTCAGACCGAATATAGTATGGCTAAAACGCTTTCTACAGAACAGCTTATTGACGGAATCAGAAGCAATAATACCCGATTGCTGGGAAAAGCCATTTCTCTTGTTGAAAGCAAAAAACCGGAACATCGTATACAAGCGGAAGAGCTTCTGAGACAACTCATGCCTTTTACTGGAAAATCTATAAGGGTAGGAATAACAGGAGTTCCGGGTGCCGGTAAATCTACTTTTATAGAAAGCTTCGGAAAACTGGCTATTGAAAAAGGAAATAAAGTTGCTGTACTGGCTATAGATCCTAGCAGTAGTCTGAATCACGGAAGTATCCTGGGGGATAAAACCAGAATGGAAGAGCTGGCTAAAGACCCGAATGCTTTTATCCGACCCAGCCCTAGTGGCGGATTTCTTGGGGGAATAGCCAATACAACATTTGAAACCATGCTGATTTGCGAAGCAGCAGGATATGATTATATATTAATTGAAACTGTTGGTGTAGGGCAGAGCGAAGTAATGGTGGCAGATATTACGGATGTTTTTCTGTTTCTGAAAGTTTCCGGTACCGGAGATGAATTGCAGGGAATAAAACGAGGCATAATGGAGATGGTAGATATTATCTTCATTAATAAAGCCGATGAAGATAATAATCAGGCAGCAAAGAATGCCAAACTAGAGTTGATGCGGGCTCTTCATTTTATAACACATAAGAATAAGGTCTGGAAAGTTCCGGTTATTTTGGGTTCTGCATTAAAGAAGAGAGGATTGGAAGAATGTTATGAAAGAATAGAGGATTATATCCTTCAGAAGCATAAAGACAATACTTTTGAAGAAGAGCGCCACCAGCAGGCTGAAAAGAGATTCGATTACTGGGTAAAAGAACTGATTCTGAGTAAAACCAGGTCGTCTAAAGAATTGGAAGATGCTTACAATGAACATAAAAAAAATGCTTCAGAGTTGGCGGTAAATCCTATCTCTGAAGCAAAAGATTTTGTTAAGAAGCTATTTAACGAGTAGTTTATTTCTCAGCTTTTGTAGCTTTAATGTATCCGTCATAGCTAATAGGTTGTCTGTCGTTAGCATTTACAGATAAAAATGCTCTTCCGTTATTATAAACGTCTATATACAAAGTCTGAATATTTTGTACATCATTGACATTTATAGTATAAGATATTTTCTTCTTACTTTCTTTTTTAGCAATTGTAAACTTTTTAGAACTAAACTTCAGTCCGTTTCGGGAAGTATCCATACTCGGTGTGAAAATCCGGCCAAAATATGGCAGATCTACACTCAGATCATTTGGCTGTATTTTAAAACCATAACCATAACTGAGGTCAAACAATGTTGCGGCTGCACCGGCTGGTCTCATAGCACTCATTACATTATTGATGGTGGACTGATCCATAGGATAAGCTCTTGTCGCAATAAAGGTGTAACTATCCTGATTAACTAATTTCGCAACTTCTTCGGATTTAGCAATATCTGTCGGCTTGTTGGATGCAGCACATGAAATTACTGAGGTAACAGTTAATGCTGCTAATAGATAGATGTATACTTGTTTTTTCATTTTTTTGGAATTTAAATGATCGTTGCTTATATTAAAATACTAATTTTATACCAAATAAAGATCTGATTCAGATTTTATTAAATAAAGTTACACAATTCCTGAATTGGTTTTTGTTTTTTGGAATAGAATTTGAATTTTGCGAAATCACGATAAATTTTACTGCTATGAAAATAACAAGCATTATAGGTGCAGCAGCTATTGCCGCAACTTTTACAGGTTGCGTAACCAATCCTATTACAGGAAGGTCGTCAGTACAGTTTGCTGACTCTAATCAGATTAATACGATGGCTTTACAGGAGTACAAGACCACTTTGTCTAAATCCAAAGTAGTTACAGGTGCAGATGCAACACGTGTGAAAACTGTAGGAGCCCGGATTGCAAATGCAGCGAGAAACTATTACAGAAGTATCGGAAGAGAGCAGGATCTGGCAAATTACCAATGGGAATTCAATCTGCTTCAGGACAAACAACTGAATGCATGGTGTATGCCAGGAGGTAAAGTTGCGGTATATACAGGAATATTACCGGTAACTAAAGATGACAATGGTTTGGCTGTTGTAATGGGGCACGAAATATCCCATGCATTGGCAGGACACGGGAACGAAAGAATATCTCAGGCTACATTAGCTCAATATGGCGGACAGCTGGTTGGTGCTTCACTTAGCAATGGCCAAATGGCCAGTATCTTTAATCAGTTATATCCTATGGGTGCTCAGGTAGGTCTTCTGGCTTATGGCAGAAAGCAGGAATCTGAAGCAGACCAAATGGGACTTTATCTGATGGCTATGGCCGGCTATGATCCACGTACGGCACCGGCGTTCTGGCAAAGGATGCAAGATGCTTCGGGAGGAGCATCCGGTACTCCGGCATTCTTGTCGACCCACCCGAATCCGGTTAACAGAAAAGCAGCCTTAGAGGCTATGATGCCAAAAGCTTTGGAATATTACAGAGCTGCAGGAGGCAAATTATAACGATCATTAATTAATCCTCTTCAAAAAACATATATTTGGAGAGGATTACTAAATTACACAATATGAAAAATTTAACATTTGTAGGAATTATATTATTAGCCATTGGAGTAGTATTATTCTACCTTAATAATATGGCTCTGGATCTAAGAGTGGTATATGGTGCTTTATGCGGAATCGGTGTTGGCCTTATCTTCGGAGGTATTGTAGGCTATGTAAGCAAAGGATCTGCCGTAAAGCAGGAAAATAAAATGCGCCAGTTCAAGCAACTGCAAAAAGAAAAAGATGAGTTGGAAAAGAAACAGGCCCAACTCATGCAGGATGCTACGCAACAAGAGCAAGAACAGCAAAGCCGGAATGTATAACAATCCGGCTTTTATTTTTATTAAATCTGCTTTAGATTAGAACTGGTATCCAAGACCTACCATAAATAAGCTTGGTCTGTTGTCATAGTTTACACCACTACCTGTAACATTGTTGATGAATTTACGTTGGTCTTTAGAGAAAGAGCCTTCATAACGTGCATTTACAATCAATTTAGAGATCTTTACATTCGCACCGAACTGATAACCTACAGAGAAGTTCTTAGAGGTATCTTCTTTAAAATTCTGGAATGTATCGTTGTTGGATAAGTTTGTAGAGAATACAGGTCCTGTAAATACGCTTAATGGCCCGATAACATCAAAACCTACCATTACCGGAATATCCAATCTGTTGCTTTTTGCAGAAAGTTCAACAGAGTTTCCGTTTGCCTCAACATACGTAGCTTTACTTTTGAAGTTTGTATAGTAAATCTCCGGCATTACGAATAAAGAAACGATTGGTAACTTTATTTTCGCTGAAAGACCTACGTTGAAACCTGCAACATCTTTAGGGTTATTAAGAGCCCCTTGTGCGGTAGAGCTAATATCACTCCATCTTGAAGATGAGGTATTGAATAACGCATTGGCTCTTACACCAAGACTAACCTGTGCGTGAGCAAAAGCTGCTGCACCTAGCATTACCGGAATGAATAATTTCTTCATTACAGAGGTCGATTGAATCTTTGACTTCATAACTTATAAATTTTGCTTTTTTTCTAATAGTGTCTTTCTTAGCTCTTTAAACAAAGCTGAAGAGTAGACGAAGTTTATTAAATGTTCATTATCAGCTGTCAGAATGTTGTGCATAGAGCCTTCCCATTCCTTCAGTCCGTTTCTCAGATAGACAATCTTTTCACCAATTGTCATCACCGAGTTCATATCGTGGGTATTGATAATGGTTGTTGTTTTGTACTCTTCAGTAATCTCTTTCAGCAACTCATCAATTACTATTGAAGTGCTTGGATCTAATCCCGAGTTAGGTTCATCACAGAACAGATACTTCGGATTATTTACAATAGCACGGGCAATAGCAACCCTTTTTTGCATTCCCCCGGAAATTTCCGAAGGATATTTATTGTTAGCATTTTCCAGCTTCACTCTACCTATAACGTCGATAACCCTTTTTTTCTTATCCCTGTATGTTAAATTTGTAAACATATCCAACGGGAACATAATGTTTTCCTCCACAGTCATAGAGTCGAAAAGTGCACTTCCCTGGAAAACGGTACCGATTTCCGAACGTAGATTCAGTCTTTCAACCGGAGTCATTTGTACAAAATTTCTTCCGTCAAAATCAATAATTCCTGAGGAAGGTTCGTAAACACCCAATAAACACTTCAGGAAAACCGTTTTTCCGGATCCACTCTGTCCAATCACAAGATTGATCTTTCCGTCTTCAAAAGAGGTAGAAATGCCCTTTAGTACTTCTACATCACCGAAACTCTTTCTTAAATCTCTTATATCAATCATTAGCTCAGGAATAATTGGGTTAATATTAAGTTCGCTATAATAACAGCTACGATAGTCCATACTACAGCTTGTGTACTGGCACGCCCTACTTCCAGAGATCCGCCTTTAACAAAGAACCCGAAATATGCAGGGATTGTAGCGATAAGGAACGCAAATACAGCTGTTTTGAAGAATGCATACCAAATAAAGTAAGCTGGCATATACATCTGGATACCGGTGATATAATCTGCCTGTGTCCAGTTTCCGGTTAGTTCTCCTGCCCAGTAGCCTCCTACAATACCAAATAC
The DNA here is from genome assembly GCF_001675285.1 of Elizabethkingia miricola. GTDB lineage: Bacteria > Bacteroidota > Bacteroidia > Flavobacteriales > Weeksellaceae > Elizabethkingia > Elizabethkingia miricola. The sequence goes on along the minus strand of NZ_LSGQ01000030.1, from coordinate 343,713 downwards.
AATACTGATGGCAATAAGTAATGGGTTGAATAAAACACTGGCAATAATCTTTGGTAAAATTAGAAAATTTGGAGAGTTTACCCCCATAATATCCAATGCATCAATCTGCTCTGTTACACGCATCGTTCCTATACTGGAAGCAATATATGAACCTACCTTTCCGGCAAGAATTACACTGATAATAGTCGGTGAAAATTCCAGAATCAAAACTACTTTGGTTGCATACCCGATAAATGAGTTCGGGATGGGGAAAGAGGAAGCACTGAAGTTATTATACATCTGTATGGCAACAACGGCCCCCACAAATATAGAGGTGAAAAGTACCAAACCAAAGGAGTTAACTCCAAGGTCGTAAATTTCTCTCATCAGTAGCTTCATAAAAACCTTCATTTTCTGAGGTTTCTGGAAGGTCTTTCCCAGAAGCATAAAATATTCGCCAATTGCGCCAAAAAGTTTTAACATGCTGCGAAATTAATGTTTTTATTTAAATTGAGAATTTTTGCATCTGCCTGCTCCAAATGAACACCCTGCAAAAATGATCTTTGAAATGTCTTGGTTATGGAATGTTCAGATACTTATGAGTCTGTACAGAAGCCTGCCATTCCGGATGTTCCAATATATAATCCGTGATCTTAGGGTACATTTCATCTCTCTTACTCCATTCACTCTGAAGATAACGTTTACAGTTGTCAGAAACTTTAGCGGACTGCTCTTCTGCAAATTTGAAATCGTTGTTATTGAAAACAATAACCTTTAATTCGCTCGCTTCTTTGTAAATATCTTCTAATGGTAAACCTGTTTTTTTTGGGGAAAGTGTAATCCAGTCCAGATGCCCACTCATAGGATAGGCACCGGAAGTTTCGATATGGATAGTACACCCCAGTTCCTTTAATTTTGATGTCAGAATTTCAAGATTCCACATCAATGGTTCCCCTCCTGTTAAAACAATTGTTTTACAGTATTTTGCTGCGGTTTCTGCAATTTCCTCTGCATTCATTAACGGATGTAAATTCGGATCCCAGCTTTCCTTTACATCGCACCAGTGGCAGCCTACATCGCATCCACCTAAACGAATGAAATATGCGGCTTTTCCTGTATGAGCACCTTCTCCTTGTAAAGTGTAAAAATGCTCCATTACAGGGAGCATTTTACCTTCTTTTAATAAAATATCTTGTTCTTTATTCATTTTCATTAATCATTATACACTGATGTTTTGTAGGCAATCAGGGTATTTTTCATCAGCATAGCTCTGGTCATCGGACCAACACCTCCCGGAACCGGAGTAATCCAGCTTGCTTTTTTCTCACAGCTTTCAAAATCTACGTCTCCTGCCAGGTGATAACCTTTTTCTGAGTCATCATCTACTCTGGTAATTCCTACATCGATAATTACGGCACCTTCTTTAATCATTTCTCCTTTCAGGAAATGAGGGTCACCAAGAGCGGTAATTACGATATCAGCCTTTTTTGTATATTCTTCTATATCTTTAGTATAAGAGTGTGTAAGGGTTACAGTAGAGTTTCCAGGGAAGTCTTTACGTCCCATAAGGATACTCATCGGACGTCCTACGATACGGCTTCTTCCGATAATTACACAGTCTTTACCTTTTGTTTCAATATTGTATCTTTCTAACAGTGTCAGAATCCCGAATGGCGTTGCCGGAAGGAATGTATCCATTTCTAATGCCATTTTTCCGAAGTTTTCAGGGTGGAAACCATCCACGTCTTTTCTTGGATCAATTGCCATAATGATCTTTTCCTGATCAATCTGCTTAGGCAAAGGTAACTGAACGATAAAACCATCTACATGTTTTGATTTATTCAGTTCATCTATTTTCTCCAGAAGTTCGGCTTCAGGAACAGTTGCAGGAAACTTAACCAGTGAAGAGGAGAAGCCTACTTCTTCACAGTCTTTTACTTTACTGTTTACATATGCTTTACTTGCACCATTGTTTCCAACAAGAATTGCAACTAAGTGCGGAGCACGTCTTTTGTTGGAAAGAATCTTCTGAACTTCTTCCTTTATTTCCTGTTTTACTTCTTTGGATACTTTTAGCCCGTCAAGGATTTGTGCCATTTTTCTTTCTTTTTACTTTATTTAGATTTATCCGATTTATTTATGCTTTTTGTAGAAATTAATCAGTCCGTTGGTAGAACTGTCATGTGATGTAATTTCTACAGTATTCTCCAGTTCCGGAAGAATTTTGTTTGCCAAAGCTTTTCCTAATTCTACACCCCATTGGTCGAAGCTGAAAATATTCCAGATGACACCCTGAACAAAAATTTTGTGCTCATAAAAAGAAATAAGCTGTCCCAGAGTAAATGGCGTTAATTCTTCAAAAATGAAAGAGTTGGTAGGTGTATTTCCTGTAAATGTTTTGAAATTGGTTAAAAAGGCAATTTCTTCTTTATTTTTCCCGGATGCTTTTAGCTCTGTAATTACTTCTTCTTTTGTCTTACCAAAAGCTAAAGCTTCTGTCTGGGCAAAAAAGTTGGACATTAATTTGTCCTGGTGATCACTAAGGTTATTGTTTGCTTTTGCGTATGCAATAAAGTCTGCAGGGATAAGCTCTGTTCCCTGGTGAATCAATTGGTAGAAAGCATGCTGACCGTTTGTTCCCGGCTCTCCCCAGATGATAGGTCCTGTTTCGTAATCTACGAATTCACCATTTCGGTCAACAGATTTACCGTTACTTTCCATGTCTCCTTGCTGCAGGTATGCCGCAAATCTGTCAAGATACTGGCTGTATGGTAATATCGCATATGAACTTGCATCGAAGAAGTTGCGGTACCAAACGCCTAATACCCCCATTAAGACAGGGATATTATTTTTGAATTCTGTATTTCTAAAATGTTTATCTGTATCCTGTGCACCACGAAGTAATTTTTCGAAGTTGTCGTATCCTACAGCCAATACAATACTTAACCCGATTGCACTCCAAAGCGAGTATCTTCCGCCAACCCAGTCCCAGAATTCGAAGATATTTTCTTCTGCAATCCCGAAATTCTTTACGGCTTCAACATTTGTGGAAAGAGCTACGAAATGTTTTGCAACATCTTCCTCTTTTCCTGCTTTAAGGAACCATTCTTTTGCAGAAAGTGCATTGGTCATTGTTTCCTGAGTTGTGAATGTTTTGGAAGCAATGATAAATAAGGTTGTTTCCGGATTCAGATTTTTGACAACTTCAGCAATATGATTGCCATCTACATTGGATACAAAGTGTGTGTTTAATCTTGTTTTATAGTGCTTCAGTGCGCTGCAAACCATTACGGGACCAAGATCAGAACCTCCGATCCCTATGTTTACAACATCTGTGATTTCTTTTCCTGAAAAGCCCTTGTGTTCTCCTGAAATAATTTTTTCAGAAAAAACTTTCATTTGACTCAGTACTCTTTGAACATCTTCATCGATGCTTTTACCATTAACTATAATCTTCTCTTCTCCGAAATTTCTCAGGGCAGTATGAAGTACAGCTCTGTTTTCAGTCTGGTTAATCAGATCTCCGGTAAACATTTTTTCAATAGCATCCTTCAACTGGCACTCTTCTGCCAGTGCTAAAAGAAGCTGAAAAGCTTTTTTATCTACAAGGTTTTTTGAAAAATCGAACAGAAGGCTTTCCTTCTGGATAGAAAATTCCGAAAATCTGCTTTTATCTTCTGTGAAAAGCTGCTTCAGATCGAAATCTGTTTCTGCGAAATGTTCTTTTAGTTGTGCCCAGGCTTTGGTTTCAGTAGGATTGATTGTATTTAAAGACATTTTCGTAATGGTTTTAAGACGCAAATTTACGCAATCGTATTGAATTTTTTACTTTTTTGAGTATGAATAGATTGTAAAGTAAAAGGACTGCATTTGCAGTCCTTTTGGTTAGTCATTTACAGTTGGTTTTGGAGATTTTGGCCGCTTCACGCCTTTAGCGCGGACAAACCATATAATCCCTGCTACAATAAGAGCAAATGGCCATAAATTTAGCAGAAGGATAAAAAATTGTTGAATAAGATAGAAGCCATTGATAATTGATAGTTTAGCTTCATAAAAGAAGTTGGTTTTATATTTTGCATCAATTGATTTGGTATTGGTTACAGCTATTTCTGCTACGCGAACATTGGGCTCTTTTATACTCAGATTCACAGTGCTGTAAGCAATGTTATCTTTCAGGTTGTAAGAATCTATAATATTCTGATTGTGATCTCTTTCGTTGTCATCTCCTTGTTCTACTGTCGTGGATGTAGGTTTAAGCTTATCGATATTGCCTTCTTTTTTCTTCATTCTTTGCTGTTCCAGCTGTGCCATTTTAATGTTTGCTGTTACGTCCTCGGCATTGATAATTCTGGAATTTAAAAACAAATTCTGGCTGTTAATCTGTTGGAGGAAATCTACCAGCTGCATGATGGGTACTTTTACAATCATATCATTCTGCATAGTTGATTTTTTTACCATAACAGCTTTATCATCACTCTCATTATACGTTTCTTCTGATAGCAGATTGTTTTTCAGTTCGCTGTTAATCACATAGCCACCTATTTGTTTTAGCTGATTTTCTATTTTGATCGTTGCGTCATAGACGTCTTTAACTTCCATGTTCACAGATGCTGTTTTTACAAATTCTTTGCCTTTAACCTGTGTAGAGGCTGCTGAAGATATGCTGTCTGTAGTAGACGCTGAGGCTTCTGCTGAAACAGCTTTTGCGGATTCATAATTTGCATCAGACATAGAGGCAGATTCCTGTTTTTTGCAAGAAAAAACGCTAAGAATAAGTACGGATGCAAGGGCTAGATTTAATGTGTTATTTTTCATAATTAGAATTTTTGATTGTTAGCTATTCCAAAGGTCTAAAAGTTCTGATCTGGCCACTTGAAAATTAAACGTAAAATTCTTGTAAATGAATTTTAGCTTTTAATGGGTTGAAAATGAATGTTTTGTAAAATTGTATTTCTCTTTATTGAGAGTTAAAATATTAAGTAAGCATAAAAAAACCGCCCAAAAGATTTGGACGGCTAATTAAATATTTAGTGATTAGTGTATTTAGCTGATCAGATTTTTGTATTTGCTGCTGTTGTCTATCAGCATCCAAAGATTGATTAATGCTAAAGGAGCTGCAATAGGTAATCCTGTAGTGTCTTTCAGGTTGTGCAGAACAATACCTACCATAACAGGAAGGATAATAATAGCTCCCAAAGCTCTTGTTTTAGGAAATATAACCAATAGTCCGCCAGTAAATTCAACAACGGCCACCAAAGGAAAAAGCCAGCCAATTTCCATAATTGCCCCGAATATTTTTTTCTGCTCTTCGGTTAACTGGGGAGTTGGCATAAAGTGAAAAAACTTATCCAATCCAGCCTGAATAAACATTAGTCCGAACAATAGGAAAATAATGAATTTTACGATTTTCATAATCTTATTATTTAATAGTTTATATCAAAGTTATAAAAATAAATTGCACATTATTGTGTGAACTTTTAAATAATAATAGAAATATTTGCGGAATTATTGAACTATTAATCGTGAGTCCCACCACTCCTTAGGTTTTATGTGTATTTGGTTTGAAGGATCTTGTACCCAATAAGTGTTATCGATGTTTAATTTATAGGAGTATACTCCCGGAGGAACTTTCAGTGAGCAAATCCATTCATTTCCAATTTTGGTAAAGGGATTTGCTTTAACGTCATAATTATTGAAAGATCCGGTTAACGAAATTGTTTCAGCCCCCTGAAACCCTTTAATTCTAAATGTAATATTCCCATTGTTTTTGCCAAAAATATTTACATAGTAGTTATTGGGATTTATTCTACGCACTTTACTATACAATGCATTTGCTTTTTTTGTGTTACCGGATAATAAGAAACTGTTTGCTAATGCTGTAAGAGTACTTTCTGAATTTGGGAAATATTTCAGATTAAGGGCGAATATTTTTTCTGCATCGGAAACCTTACTGCTATCAATTAGCTGATAACCGACTTGGATCAAATCTTTTTCGGAAAATAAATAACTTTTATCAGACTTTCTTTTTTTTACATATTCAATAGTCTTATGAATGCCATTTTGTAAGTAGGTAGACATAATTTCATTTGTAATGTTTTTAGGGAAAAGATTTTTAATTTCAATTTCCTGTTTTCCTTTTTGTAAAAGTGATATTAAATCAATTTTATTTACCTGTGTAAAATTATGTCTCTGATATAAGTAAATTGTATTATTCTTAAGATCGCAAACCTGAGAATAAATAGTTGCATTATCAGTTTCTAATTGCGAAGTACTGTCCAGTATTTTGGAAAATTGTGCTACAGATATAGGTTCGGAATTTAATAGCTGGTAAGCTGTTTTTCTCCGCCAGCACTTAAAATCTTTATTTATAGGGTCGTTTAAGTTATAGTTTGTAAGGACGTATTTGTTGTTATTGGGGCGAATTATATAATTAGCATTAATAATTGCATAATCTCCTGATTTATCAGCAACGAATACCTGGGTCTTTTCGTACCAGGTCAGATTATATTTGCTGACTAATTCAATTACTTCATTTACTGTACTGCACTCCTGCAGCACTTTATCAACAATATAGCCTTCAAAGTCTTTTTTTTGAGAATCTTTTACAAGTTCTACTTTTTGGGGTAAAGCTGCTGCATCAAAGAACAAACCTTTGTCGTTCATACCTCCTTCTGGATACTGCTCTTCAAAACCCCATAATACATAAGCGTTTTGCTTCTCTACAGCTGGTCTTACCCATAGATAATTCTTTAATGTGGGTTTGTAATCCTCGTTATTTCCAACTAAAACCTTTTGCTTGTCGGATGCAATAAAAATGGTACAGGCTAAAGATATTTTGAATTGAAATAAAAACAGGATCAAAAATAAATCAGGTATTAATTTATTGATTTTCATAGCCTTGTGTTTTAATGATGTATGCCAAAATTATAAAAAATAAACTTCACAAAATATGTGAAGTTTATAATTATATGGTATTTATGTTGTGAATGACTAAAGTGCTATTTCTATTACTTCTTTCATTTTATTTACATAATGAATGTTCAGATTTTTAAGATATTCTTTCTTTATTTCTTCAACATCTTTACGGTTGGCTTCACACAAAATAACATCTTTGATACCGGCGCGTGTTGCGGCTAGCAATTTTTCTTTAATTCCGCCCACAGGAAGAACTTTTCCACGAAGTGTAATCTCTCCGGTCATAGCCAGATTAGACTTCACTTTTTTGTTGGTAAAGCTGGAAACCATAGAAGTTAACATGGCAATACCTGCTGAAGGTCCGTCTTTAGGTGTAGCTCCTTCGGGTACGTGAATGTGGATGTTTTTATCTGTTATTTGTTCTTCCATCATACCTAGTTCTTCATACTTAGCTTTAATATATTCTAAAGCAATAGTAGCAGACTCTTTCATAACATTACCCAGGTTTCCGGTCATTGTTATGGTTGTGCCTTTACCTTTGGATAATATACTTTCAATAAACAGAATATCACCACCTACACTTGTCCATGCAAGTCCGGTAACAACTCCCGGTACATTTGTCGTCTCAGAAAGGCTTTTAGGGCGAGGTACTCCAAGAATTTCATCAATCTTTTCTACAGTAATTTTTGAATCATATTCCTGCTCCATTGCTTTTTGTAAAGCTACCCAGCGTACAACAGAAGCAATGTTTTTTTCCAGTCTTCTTACACCGCTTTCCGAGGTATGAGCCTCAATGATGTGGGCGATTTCTTTATTTCCCAGTTTTATAGCGTCGGATGTCAATCCGTTTTCTTTTAGCTGCTTACTGATAAGGTGTCTTTTAGCGATTTCGATTTTTTCTTCCAGTGTATATCCGGAAATGTCAATAATCTCCATTCTATCTAATAATGGACGCTGTACAGCACCAAGGTTATTGGCTGTAGCGATAAACATGGCTTTGGACAAGTCATAGCCGTATTCTAAGAAGTTGTCGTAGAAGGAATTATTCTGTTCCGGGTCTAAAACTTCCAGAAGAGCTGACGATGGATCACCGTGTACACCCGTACCAATCTTATCGATCTCGTCTAAAACAATAACAGGGTTAGATGTTCCAGCTTTTTTTATTGCCTGAAGTATTCTTCCGGCCATGGCACCAATATAGGTTTTGCGGTGGCCTCGGATTTCGCTTTCATCATGAAGTCCTCCCAAAGAAATACGGATATACTTTCTTCCCAAAGCATCAGCAATGGATTTTCCTAAAGAAGTTTTACCAACTCCCGGAGGGCCTGCAAGACATAAAATAGGAGATTTCATGTCGTTTTTCAGCTTCAGAACAGCCATGTGTTCCAGTATTCTTTTCTTGATGTCCTCCAGTCCAAAATGAGCTTTGTCCAGAACTTTCTGTGCTTTCTTCAGATCAAAAATATCTTTAGAATAGGTTGCCCATGGCAGATCTGTAAAGAAGTCCAGATAATTACGCTGAACGTTGTAATCCGGTGAATTAGGATTTTGTCTTAACAGTCTTCCTAATTCCTTCTGGAAATGCTGTTCTACATCTTCATTCCAGTTTTTCTTTTGTGCTTTCTCACGAAGTTCATCGGCATCACCTTCTGGCCCGCCTCCCAATTCTTCCTGAATAGTTCGGATCTGTTGGTTAAGAAAATATTCTCGTTGTTGCTTATCCAGATCGCGACTGGTTTTCTGGTGGATTTGATTTTTTAATTCTATTTTCTGAAAATCCTCAGATAAGAGCTCATAGCATTTGGCTGCACGCTGATATAGATCTTTAATTTCTAACAGCTGTTGCTTTGTTTCGGTTGGGAAACTTGCATTAGAGCATATAAAGTTGAGCAAATCTGCTTCTCCGGTAATATTTTTTACAGCAAAGTTTGCTGCATTCGGAATATTAGGGTCAATTTCGATAATGCGCAGAGAGATATCCTTGATGTTATCTATTAAAGCAGCAAATTCCTGCTTGTCCTTTTTAACTTCTGTATCTTTTAATCTGGTGATTTCGGTGGTAAAGTAAGGTTCCTCGGTCAGCATCTTTTTTACTTTACAGCGGTCTACACCTTTAATAATAGCTGTGATATTTCCTTCGGGAAGGTTAATGATCTTCAGGATCTTGCCAAGGGTTCCGATTGTATTCAGAGAAGATGGGGTAGGCTCTTCTTCTGACGCATTTTTCTGGCTTACTACTGCGATAAGTTTGCCCTGTTTGTGCGCCTCCTGCAGTAGTTTGATTGATTTTTCTCTTCCTGCTGTAATAGGCATAATCACTTTAGGGAAAAGAACGATGTTGCGAACTGCAAGTAATGGGAAGATCTTTTGGTTTTTCTCAGTTTCTTTGTCTATACTGTCTTTTATTTCCTCTTCAATAATGTTGAAACCGTCTTCTAAAAAATCTTCGATTTCTAATATTTCTTTGTCGCTCATACTATGTCAGTTTGTCATAAAAAAATAAACTCCGTTTCAGCTTCGTGTATAAACAACTGAATTTTCGGGAGTAGCTAAGATGGCACAATAGATATGCCATTGTGAAATAATTTTTTTTTTAGGACAAAATTTCTGCTTTCAAATTTATTGAGGTATACTAAAAAAAATTCTTTATTCCATTAAAAATGTTTATTTTCGCACCTTGATATTCAATAAAAGTTTACAAATAATTTTAAAACGAAAATACATTATTAATGGCAGTTTTAAGTGAAATTAGAAAGAGGCCTTGGATCCTGATAGGTTTTTTAGCCATCGCGCTTTTGGCTTTCCTGGTTAACCCAGATAGCTTGGACAAAGTATTTGGTAAAGACCCTAATATTTTAGGAAAAGTAAACGGAGAAAAAATCACCCGTGAAGAACTGGATGATCAGATTTTTCTTTTACAACAACAGTCTCAGGGACAGCCTAGAGAGGCTTTAGAAGAGCAGGCATGGCAAATGATTATTCAGTCTAAACTAATCAAACAGCAGTTTGAAAAAATGGGACTGAAATTAACTGACGAAATGTTCTGGAATCAAATTCAGTACGATCCGATGTTTGCTCAGAATCCTCAATTGGTAGACGAAAAAGGGAACTTTAAAGTTCAGGAACTTAAAAAAGAAATCGAGGCTATGAAAGCCCAGAACCCGGAGCAGTATGCTAACTGGCTTAAAATGAAAAAAGGTATTGAGTACCGTATCATGGCAAGACAGTTCTTTGCAAACGTTACTGCCGGAGTTACTGCCAACAATAAAGAAGCTGCTGAAATCTTGAAAGAAAGAGATCAGTTAGCGAATATTGATTATGTAAAAGTAGATTATGCTGCATTTGCACGTGTCAATAATGTAAAAGTTACAACTCAGGATCTTGCTGATTATATCAAAAAACATCCATTGATGTTCAAAGCAGATCCAAGCAGAAATATCGGGATTGTATTGTTCCCGGCTAAACCAAGCGCTCAGGATGAAGCTGCTACTCAAACGGAAATTAACAAACTGAATACTCAGGGTGTTGATATGGGTGCAGGAGTTGAAAGTTTCCAGAATACAAAGAACGACTCAATGTTCGTTACAGTTAATTCTGATGTACCTTTCAATTCTCAGTTCTTAGCATTGGCTCAGCAGCCAGAAGAAATCAGAAGTTTCTTAGGGGGTGCAGCTGTAGGACAGTCATTCGGACCATACAAAGTACAGGACCGTTACTATGTTGTTTCTAAATTAGTTGGGAAACAGCCTAGTGATTCTGTAAAATCAAGACATATTCTTATTGCTTTCAAGGGAAGCCCAGCTGATCAGGCAGGAAAAGAAAAAAGAACAAAAGAACAGGCTAAAAAGCTTGCAGATAGTATTGGCGTTGTTGTAAAAGCTAACCCTGCTAAATTTACTGAGTTTCTTAAGTTTTCAGCTGATCCGGGATCTGCTGCGCAAGGAGGTGAATTGGGATGGACTACTCCAGAAACGCCATTCGTTCCTGAATTTAAAGCATACTTAGCTGCAAATCCAAAAGGAGCTACAGGTGTTGTTGAAACTCAATTTGGTTATCATATCATCAACATCGAAGACAAGAAGTCAGGAGCTATGGGTTACAAAGTGGCTAATCTTGTAAAAGAGATCAAAGCTTCTGATAAAACAAATAGTACTGTATACACTGAAGCAAATAAATTTATTCAGGAAGTACAAGGTAAGAGCTTCAATGACTTTAGCAACATTGCAAAGAAGAAGAATTACACTTTTGCTAATCCAAAAATGGCAAAACGTTTCCAGGGACAAATCCAGGGAATTAATACAGATAAAGATGCAGATGTATTAGCATGGGCATTTGATAAGAAAACAAAAGCAGGAGATACTAATATCTTTACTACAAGTAATGGTGATTATGTGGTAGCTTACCTGAACGGAAAACAAGATGCAGGTCTTGCTGATCCTGAATCTGTACGTTCGGAAATTGAACCAATTGTAAAGAACCAGCTTTTAGCTAAAAAGATTATTGAAAAGATCGATGCTCAGAAACCTTCTTCATTGGATCAGGTTGCAAAGCTTTTCGGAGTTGCTAAAGAAAGCGGACAGATTAACATTCTGAACCCTGCATTAGGTGGAGGAATGGAGCCTAAAGTTGCAGGTGCTGCATTTGGTGCAAAAGCTAACCAGCTTTCTAAGCCAGTTGAAGGTACTGCCGGAGTATATGTGGTGGTTAAAAAGTCTGTTGCTGAAAACAAACAAGGTGGAGATACGAAGTCAATTGCTCAGGCATTGATGCAGCAAGGATCACAGATGTACGGACAGGCTTTATTGAAGAGTCTTCAGGACAAATCTGATATTAAAGATTACAGAATAGAGATTTATAATAAGGCAGCCGCAGGTCAGCACTAAAAAATAAAGATATTCTAACAACATAAAAAGCAACCGTTATCGGTTGCTTTTTCTATTTATTGAATAATTTTTCATACTTTAAAAAACCTTATATTTGCTCATTAAAATATATATTCGTGAAAATTTCCAAAGAAGTTAAAGCAGGACTTATAGCAATTTTGGCCATCGTTGGTTTTGTTATTCTTTTTCAGTTTATGAAAGGGAAGAGTTTATTCTCAACAGATGATAACTACTATGTAAAATACGACAACGTAGAAGGCCTCGCAAAATCAAGCCCTGTGTCCATCAATGGATTGAAGGTAGGTCAGGTTACAGAGATTAAGCCGATGACCCAGAGTAATGGTCATATTTATTTTGTGGTAAAAATTAGTGTTAATAATGATTTTGTGTTTTCAAAAAATTCAAATGTTGAAATTTTTGAACCAGGACTAATGTCTGGCAAAGAAATCAGAGTTAATCTGGCATATAACCAACCATACGCTAAAAATGGTGATACTCTGAAGGGAGCTTTCAAACAGTCTATGATGAATAGCCTTTCGTCTCAGGTAGGGCCGGTAAAAGATAAACTAACATCTGTATTATCCCGTCTTGATTCTGCTGTAGCAAGTACCAACAAAATTATGGATGATGAAAACAGAAGAGAGATTAAGCTTCTTTTGAAAAATCTTAATGGTACGGTTGAGTCATTCAAAATAACCTCACAACAGACCAACAAACTTTTGGCTGGTAGTGAAGGCAGACTGAACAATGTGCTGGATAATGCTAATAAAACAATGATTACGGCTAACAGTACTGTAGATAAATATGGTAAGGTAGCTGAAAGCATTAATACAAAACAGCTGAATGATGCAGTTGCTAAATTAAGCGAAACATCTGATCAGTTAAATAAGGTTATTGCAGGGATAGAATCCGGAAAAGGATCTTTAGGTAAACTGACCAAAGATGAAGAACTGTATAACAACCTTAATAAGTCTGCCGCTTCGCTTAATGCGTTGATGGAAGACCTTAAAGCCAACCCGAAACGTTATATTAATATTTCGGTATTTGGTAAATCTGCTAAATAATATTAAATTTAGATATGCAATATATTGGTAACATTTTGTTTCTTATCCTCCTTATAGTAGGTTTCGGACTTTTCTTTAAGAGCCTTAAAGAGCTTGTGCGTAATGTTAATCTGGGAAAGGATATCGATCGTTCAGATAATAAAAATGAACGTTGGGCTATTATGGGCCGTGTGGCACTTGGTCAGGGCAAAATGGTTAAAAGACCTGTTGCAGGGATATTGCATATTTTGGTTTACTTAGGATTTGTTATTGTAAATCTTGAGCTTATAGAGATTTTTGTAGATGGACTTTTCGGTACGCACCGTTTCCTTGCCGGAGTATTAGGACACAGTTTTTACAATGTGTTTACTGCTGTTTTAGAAGTTATGGCTTTCCTGGTAGCGGTTTCTATTGTTATATTCTTTATAAGAAGAAACATTGTACATGTTCGCCGGCTTAATATGAAAGAACTACTGGGATGGCCGAAGAATGATGCCAACTGGATTCTTGTTATAGAATTTGCCCTGATGATGGCATTCTTTAAAATGAACACTGCAGATTGGGTTTTACAGCAGAGAGGAATTTTACCTGTACATGGTAACTTCCCGGTTAGCTCTCATCTGTTTGCACCGATATTTAACAACTTTAGTAATGGCTTTCTGATCTTTACAGAAAAGGCAGCATGGTGGTTTCATATTATAGGAGTATTCTTCTTTATGAACTACTTGTATTACTCTAAGCATTTGCATATTATTTTTGCCTTCCCTAATACATGGTTTGCAAATCTTCAGAAGAAAGGGAAATTCAATAACCTTGATTCTGTGACAAAAGAAATAAAGCTGATGATGGATCCAAATGCAGATCCATATGCCGCAGCACCTGCAGATGCAGATCCAAATGCAGTTCCTGATAAATTTGGGGCAAATGATGTGTTCGATCTGAATAAAGTACAATTGCTTAATGCTTACTCGTGTACAGAATGTGGCCGTTGTACAGCTGTTTGTCCGGCAAATATCACCGGGAAAAAGCTTTCACCGCGTCGTATTATGATGGCAACGAGAGACAGACTGGAAGAGGTTGGTAAAAACATTAATAAAAACGGGAAGTTTGTAGATGATGGTAAAAAGCTTTTGGACGATTATATCTCCCGTGAAGAGTTATGGGCATGTACAACTTGTAATGCTTGTGTAGAAGCTTGTCCGGTACTTATTGATCCACTTTCCATTATATTCGAAATGAGAAGGTTTATGGTAATGGAGCAGTCTTCGGCACCTCAGGAACTTAATCTGATGATGACGAATATCGAAAACAATGCTGCACCTTGGCAGTATAATCAGGCAGACAGATTAAACTGGGCGAACGAAAGCTAATATAACAATGTAAAAATATAACAATGTAGCAATATTGGTAAACAGTTACATTGATAAATTGGTAAACTAAGAAAAATGGACTTCACTATAAAAACAATGGCTGATTATATGGCTGAAGGCAAAGCTCCGGAAGTATTATTCTGGGTAGGTTGTGCCGGAAGTTTTGATGATCGTGCTAAAAAAATAACAAAAGCTTTTGCAAAACTCCTGAATAAAATAGGAGTAGAGTTTGCTGTATTGGGACAGGAAGAAAGTTGTACAGGTGATCCTGCAAAACGTGCAGGTAACGAGTTCGTTTTCCAGATGATGGCACTAACCAACATAGAAATCCTAAATGCATACGAAGTAAAAAAAATTGTAACAGCTTGTCCACACTGTTTCAATACTCTGAAAAATGAATATCCGGAACTGGGTGGTCATTATGACGTATTGCATCATACACAATTCCTAAAGGAGTTAATGGCTGATGGAAGACTGAAAATAGAAGGTGGAAGCTTTAAAGGAAGAAGAATTACTTTCCACGATCCATGCTATCTTGGTCGTGCAAATGATGAATATGAGGCACCAAGACAGCTCCTTGAAAAACTGGATGCAGAGCTTGTAGAAATGAAGCGTTGTAAAACCAACGGACTATGTTGTGGAGCAGGTGGTGCACAGATGTTTAAAGAGCCCGAAAAAGGTAATAAAGACATCAATATAGAAAGAACAGAAGAAGCACTGGAACTGAAACCAAATATTGTAGCAACGGGTTGCCCGTTCTGTAATACAATGATGACAGATGGTGTGAAGCATTTTAATAAAAATGAAGAAGTTCAGGTAAAAGATATTGTTGAGCTTATAGCTGAAGCAGAAGAATTGTAGAATTAAATTGTATTGTGATGAAAATTGAATCTTCAGAAGTTGTAGAAACTAACGATTACAGAGTTATTACTTATCCGGCAAGCAGAGCATTTACGGCTAAGGAAGCTAAAGATATTACAGAACGTATTTATGATTTTTTAGGCGGATGGAAGGCACATGGAAAAGAGCTTGAAGCTTCTTTTAAAATCGAAAAGAATCAATTTATTATTATCTGTGTAGACGAAGAGAAAGAGATGGCTTCCGGATGCAGTATAGATGCATTGGGTAAACTAATGCATGAAATTGATGCAGATTATCAGCTTGGGCTTTTCGACAGAATGAAAGCTTGTTACCTGGAGAACGGAGCAGTAAAAACATTGAAACTTACAGATTTTCGCTCTAAAGTAAAAAATGGAGAGATAGATGAGAACGTTGAAGTTTTTGACTTTTCTAAAAACACTTATCTGGATTTCTTAAGTAACTTTTTACTTCCACTTAAAAAAAGCTGGGCAGGTCATATTGCCTAAGTTATAGCTGTTAGTTTTGTATATGAGGAAATGGCAATTTTTTTTCGGGTTAGCATTTATTTTTCTGCTTGTGACAGCTTGCAGGCAGGATGATGGTGTACACCAGAATATTGATCAGACGATCAATATATATTTTCAGGATACTAATGGCAATGATCTTATTATTCCGAATGATGCTACAGGATATGCCAGTAGAATTACCTTTATAGATAATTTGTCTATTACGGGTAATACTGCAGTTTCGGGTATAACACCGGGAGTGGATGATGCCAAGAAAAACTATATGCAGTATATTGCCGGAGCTACAAGGCAGGGATTACCTGATTCAACTGCTACCAGTAAGAAATATGAATCTCAGATTTTAATTAATTATAATAAAGTCGCTAATGATACAAAAGTGATGGCACAGGATCAATTAGATATTATCTACTCCTGGACACCAACACTTTTTAGCGTATCGAGTATTAAATTAAACGGTAATGAAGTTTTTAATGGTTCCAGTGGCCAGCCAAAAAATATCCTAATTACCAAACAATAATTTTCCGGTAAAATACACACACATCTTTTCAGAATTTTATAATTTACAGCATGGTTTTTTTAACTTTGCAAAACAATTCATATTATGTTACAAGTTAATTTTTTGCGTGATGAGAAAGCACGCGTTTTAGAAGGTTTACAAAAGAGAAATTTCAAGAACCCTGAATTGGTAGATTTGGCTGTGTCCACTGATGACCAACGTAAGAAAATTCAGTTTGAACTTGACTCGCAACTTTCCGAAATGAACAAAATCTCGAAAGAGATTGGTGCTTTAATGAAAGAAGGCAAAAAAGAAGAAGCTGAAGCAGCGAAGCAAAAGACTACAGACATTAAAGAAAGAAGTAAAGAACTTCAGCATGAATTAAATGAGGTTGAAAAATCACTTTTACAGATTCTTTATCAGATTCCAAATATCCCTAATGAGCTTGTGAAAGCTGGTGTATCTGAAACCGATAATGAAATTGTATTCCAGAATTGTGATGTTGAAGGTTTAGGAGAAGGGGCAATCCCGCATTGGGAGCTGGCAGCTAAATATAACATCATCAATTTTGAATTGGGGGTGAAGATTGCCGGAGCAGGGTTTCCGGTTTATTTAGGCAAAGGAGCACGTTTACAACGTGGATTAGTACAATACTTCCTGGATAAGAATACTGAAGCCGGATATATTGAAGTAAACCCGCCACATGTGGTAAATGAAGCTTCTGGATACGGAACTGGTCAGCTGCCTGATAAAGAAGGGCAGATGTATTACATCAACGAAGATCAGTTATATCTTATCCCTACTGCAGAAGTGCCGGTAACTAATCTTTACAGAGACGAATTATTGGAAGAAAGACAATTGCCTATTCTTCATACAGCATTTTCTCAGTGTTACAGAAGAGAAGCAGGATCTTATGGTGCCCATGTAAGAGGATTAAACAGACTGCATCAGTTTGAAAAGGTAGAGATTGTAAGACTTGAAAAGCCTGAAAATTCTTATGCTGCTTTGGACGGAATGGTAGAGCACGTAAAAGGTATTCTTGAAGACCTTGGGCTTCCTTACCGTATTCTTAGACTATGCGGTGGAGATACCGGATTTGGAGCTGCAATGACATATGATTTCGAAGTATGGAGCGCTGCACAGGAAAAATGGCTAGAAGTAAGTTCAGTATCTAACTTTGAATCTTTCCAGGCTAACAGACTTAAGTGTCGTTATAAAGCAGATGGTAAGACTCAGCTGGTACATACACTAAATGGTTCTGCAATGGCATTGCCACGTATTATGGCTGCAATCTTAGAGAATAATCAGACTGCAGACGGAATTGCTATTCCGGAGAAATTAAGAGCTTATACAGGATTTGATAAAATCTAATCAAATTCAATAATATACAGAAAGCGACCCGATTAATAATCAGGTCGCTTTCTTTTTATAATTAACAAAATAAATTTTAATGTGAATGTTCTTCGGAACTGTGTCCCGGAGTGTGACAGCTTGCAGCATCTTTAGAGATTCCCATAGCCTCAGAAGCAGGCGAAAGATACGGAATACCTATTTCCATACCACGGAGAATAAAAAGTCCGCCAAGAATAATCATAACGATAGGAATCACTTTTAAAACCTTTATTCTTAAAGCCTGATTCATTAAATTTCCAACCAGTACAACTGCGAACATAAATGGAAAAGTTCCAAGTCCGAAAATTCCCATAAATGCAGCCCCCTGCCATACGCCACCAGCAGCCAGTGAAGCTGTAAGTGCCATATAGACCATACCACATGGTAGTAGACCGTTCAGTAATCCTGTGGTAAAACGGGATTTGTAATCTGCTTTTTGCAATAGCCGGCCCAGATTAATCTTCACTTTTAACAATGCCTTATTGATAAAAGGTATTCTGGAAGCAAAGTCTTTTCCTCCGAAAGAAAATAAAGCCATAATAATAAGCATAATTCCAACGGAAATGGTAAGAACCTGCTGGAACCCTGCCATCTCGAATCCTTCGCCTATAATGCCCAAAATGGCGCCTAAAACAGTATATGTAAGTATACGTCCAAACTGGTAAGTCAGATTTTGCAAATAGAAATTGGTCTGCTGCTGTTTAGTCAGCCCCATAGAAAGAGCAATAGGGCCGCACATCCCGATACAGTGAAACCCGGATGCAAAACCTAATCCTATAGCTGATATGACTAATGCGAAGTCCATATAAGGTTATAATCTATCTGATATGCTTTACCGGAATTTTCTTTCCAGTTAAGTTTTAATGTGTAAGATCCGTCTTTTAATATACCTGCTTTAGCTGGTATAAAAATAGAATTATTACTGTCTAATTCAGTTTCCTTTTTAATATCCAGATTAGAGTCTTCAGTTCTGAACAGGAAAAATTTGAATTTTGAATTAGCATTGGTAAACTGCTTTGGAAAAGTAATTCTTATTCCATCAGCATTCTGAGTATATACAGGTTTTTCTGCTAAACTAGCCGCTGCTGTTTTAGCGTCGATTACATCCTGGTATATTAATTCGTCTTCATAGTAGTTTTCTGATACCATTTCCGAGGTTTGATAACCTCTTGTATAGAAGAATATCATTCCAAGTATAAAAGCAATAAAGCCTGCTAATGCAAGGACCATCCCATGTCCCCAAGTGAATTTAGATTTCATAATTACAACGTCATTTTAAATGGTCCCTCGAAGTAGGTTTCATAAGAGTCGATAAGGGCTCCTTTCTGGTCATAAACTCCGATAACTATATTTTGTTTTGAAAGGTTTATTTCTTTTGAAGGGAAGGAGATATTAATTGTTCCTTTAGTGGAAACATCCCGCTTCATAATAATTTTGTTAACCCCGCCTATTACTTCAATTTCTCCATTTTGAGGTGAGATTATTTTAATAGTAACAACTTTGTCTTCATTACTTTTATTAAGAAGAGTATAATTGTATACATTGATTGTACGGCTGTCTTTTACGTAATAAGTAGATCCTGCAGGTTTTATAAATTTACCTTCAACAGCAGAACGGTTAAGGATAATGAATGAAGATCCTACAATAAGTAAAAGCAAAACTGCAGCGTAAGCTTTCATCCTTGTTGTGAATTTAAATTTCTCTCCTTTCTCTATTTCATCTTCAGAAGCATAACGAATCAGTCCTTTTGGAAGACCAACTTTGTCCATTACTTCATCGCAGGCATCAATACATGCTGTACAGTTGATACATTCCAACTGCTGGCCGTTACGAATGTCAATACCCGTCGGACATACAACAACACATTGTCCACAATCGATACAGTCTCCTTTTCCTGCTGCCTTACGATCTTCGCCTTTTCTCCATTTAGAACGGTTTTCACCACGCTTAAAATCATAGAATACGTTGATGGTCTTTTTATCGATCAATACACCTTGTAATCTTCCGTATGGGCAAACCAGTGTACATACCTGCTCTCTGAACCACGCAAACACAAAATAGAACGCTGCTGAAAACAGAATCATGACAAGGAAATTATCGTAATTCTTAACAGGTCCTTCTTTCATTATTTCCAGCACTCTTTCATATCCTACGATATAAGAGAACATCAGGTGGGAAATAATTAATGAGATAAGAATGAAGAGGCTCCACTTCAGTCCGCGTTTCCAGATTTTCTCTGAATTCCATGGCTGTGAATCGAGACGAATTTGTTTGTTTCTGTCACCTTCTATAAGGTATTCTATTTTACGGAAAACACTTTCCATAAAAATTGTCTGAGGGCATATCCATCCGCAGAATATTCTACCAAAAACAACAGTAAACAGTGTAATGAAGATTAATCCTGTAATAGCACCTATTGTCAGAATAAAAAAGTCCTGAGGGTAGAATGGCTGCCCGAAAATAAAGAACTCACGATCCAGAATATTAAATTTCAGAACAGGGTTTCCGTTTATTTTCAGGAACGGTAAAACAAAAAATACAATTAGCAGGAGTGTACTTACAATGTTTCGGTAGTTGGTGTATTTTCCCTTTGGTTTCCTCGGGAATACCCATTTCCGTTTACCGGTGTTGTCCATTGTACCTACAGAATCCCTAAATGTTTCGGCCTCTACAACGTAAGCCTGTTCAAAATCTGATTTTTGTTTTTCTGTTGCCATAACTCAGTCCTATATAAAAAATAAAAAGTAATAGCTGGGCTATTACTTTCTTGGTGTTCCTTTAACCCATGGGGCGACTTCTCCTTGCGGAGCTGCTCCTCCTTGTGCTTGTGTAATCGGAGGTATCTCCTGATTAATGTGGTAAATGTATGCTGCAATTTTTTCAGCATCTTTTCCTGTAATTACACCTTCTTTAATAAAGGCTCTCATCGCAGGGTTATTAGGAGATCCGTTTTCGTCCATCCAGAAAACGTTGTGGAAAACGTCTTGTTCTTTAACGTTAATCCAGTAGTCATCTGTTAAGTTAGGACCGATTCCCCCTTTACCACCCTGTCCGTGACAAGATGCACAGTTAGAGTCAAATAACTGTTGTCCTTCAGGGATATTCGCAGGGTCATATTTTGCAGTTTCTACTGTAATCTTAGGAGCTGTTTTCTCATACTCTGCAATTGCAGCTAACTGTTCTTTGTATTCTTTTTCATATTCTGCTACCGGGTGCGCATAGTCAGTAAATGCATAAGCAGAAACGTACACTACGCAGAATATACATCCGAAGTAGAATAGACCTAACCACCATTTTGGAAGTGCGTTGTCTAATTCTGTAATACCATCGAAACCATGGTCGATGATCATATCCTGCTCTTCAGCATTAGATTGCTTTTTGAATGCAGAAGCCCACAATCTTTTGTAGTATGGAGTCTTCTTGTCTTCAAGATAAGCTTTCTTCTCTTCCTCGGATAGCTTTTGAAAACGATTGTTTTCTATAAGATCACCAATTCCGTTTGCTATAAATACCATGATTCCGGCAATAATAATAGTAGCCCAGAAGTATGGAGAGCCAAAGAAAGAAGTGTTTTGCACAAACATATTGTAAACAATGATTAGCAAAGCCACCACAATTACAAAGTTTACAAATACGGGCGTTCTTGGTTTCATATCGTTTTTTTCTTAATGTAGATTATTATTGATTTCGTCACCATCTTCCAATGGTGCATTTTCTCTGTCCCTGTAGTATTTTTTAGGTTTTTTAAAAACCACATATACCAATCCTATAAAGAACAATACAAATAAGATAAGCGCCAGAGTCTGGTATAACCCTACATTTTCGCCGTTGCTTAGTATGTCTTTAAAGTTCTGAGGGATCATTTTAATATTATTTTTTAGTTGTTGCTTGCTGTCTGTACATCTGTAGTCTTAATGTCAGTACCTAATCTCTGAAGGTATGCGATAAGTGCTACAATTTCTCTCTTCTCTATTGGAACAAATTTGTCTCCTTTAGCAACTTTTTCTTTATCTACTTGATCTTTAACATCCGCAGCTTCAGATAAAATTTTCTTAACGATTACTTTAGCCTGGCTATCTGCCCATGCATTAGCTGAATCTATCTGTCCTTTAGTATAAGGTATATCAAATGAATTTTTCATTAGTTTCATTTTGTCTACCATATGTGTACGATCCAACTCGTTTGTAATTAACCAAGGGAAACGTGGCATAATAGAACCTGGAGATGTTGATCTCGGGTTATACATATGTTTGAAATGCCAAGAATCTGGGTTTTTATTACCTTCTCTTTGTAAATCCGGACCAGTTCTCTTAGATCCCCAAAGGAATGGGTGATCGTATACGAATTCACCAGCTTTGGAATACTGACCGTTTTTACCATCAAATCTCACAATCTCATCACGGAAAGGTCTGATCATCTGAGAGTGACAAGCGTTACATCCTTCACGGATATATAAGTCACGTCCTTCTAATTCTAACGGAGAATAAGGTTTAACCGCAGAAATTGTAGGAACGTTTTTCTTTATTGTTAGTGTAGGGATAATCTCTACAGCACCACCAATAGATAGTGTAATGAATGCTCCGATAGAAAGTAGAACCGGCATTCTTTCAATCCATAAGTGAACAGGTTCACCAGCTTTTCTGTCATTACCAATTTTAGCTAATGCAGGAGCTTCTGCAGGAACTTCTTTTTGGAAAGAACCTTGTCTAACAGTTTTGAAGATATTCACTACCATTAGGATTGCACCTGTTAAATACAGGGAACCTCCAAGGAATCTTAATTTGTAGTAAGGAATAATCGCTGTTACAGTATCCAACCAGTTTTTGTACATCAAAGTACCATCCGGGTTAAATTGCTTCCACATCAAACCTTGTGTGAAACCAGAGATATACATTGGTACTGCATAGAAGATAACTCCTAATGTACCTAACCAGAAATGCCAGTTAGCTAGTTTTATTGACCAAAGTTTAGTTCTCCATAAGATTGGAACCATGAAGTAAATTACCCCAAATGCCATAAAGCCATTCCATCCTAGTGCACCTAAGTGTACGTGACCAATTACCCAGTCGGTAAAGTGCCCAATTTTATTTAATGTTTTTGTTGCTAATAATGGTCCTTCGAATGTTGCCATACCATAACATGTAACAGCTACTACGAAGAATTTAAGTACCGGATTTTCTCTTACTTTATCCCAAGCTCCTCTTAATGTTAATAATCCATTTAGCATACCTCCCCAAGATGGTGCGATAAGCATAATAGAGAAACCTGTTGCTAAAGCCTGAGCCCAACCTGGTAAAGCTGTATACTGAAGGTGGTGAGGACCAGCCCAAAGGTATACGAAGATTAGAGACCAGAAGTGAATAATAGATAATTTATAAGAGAATACTGGTCTGTCAGCAGCTTTCGGCATAAAGTAATACATCATACCTAATACTGGTGTCGTCAGTACAAATGCTACTGCATTGTGTCCATACCACCATTGTACGATAGCATCTTTTACCCCTGAATATACTGAATATGACTTCCAGAAATCTAATGGAACTTCTAAGTTGTTTACAATGTGAAGTAATGCTACCCCAATCCATGTTGCAAGATAGAACCAAATGGCTACATATAAATGTCTTACTCTTCTCTTAGCAATTGTACCAAACATGTTAAGACCGAAAACTACCCATGAAATAAGGATAAGTATATCTACTGGCCATTCATGCTCTGCATATTCTTTTGAAGTGTTGAAGCCCATTGCAAAAGTAACCCAGCTTACAACAATCATAATCTGCCAAGTCCAGAAGTGTACCCATGAAAGTGTATCACTGTACATTCTGGTTTTCAGTAGCCTTTGCATACTGTAGTATGCGGCACAGAAAAATGAATTACATACAAAAGCCCAGATAACAGTATTGGTGTGCATCATTCTGATTCTACCAAAACCAAGTGCTCCTTGTGTATTAATTAGTCCCTGAATATTTCCGCTTTTCAAACTCTGAATTGTTGTATCATCTGTACCGAAAAGGAATTCCGGTAATTCAGGGTAGAAAAGCATCAGAGCTGCTGTAAGCCCTAATATAAATCCTGCTATACCAAATACAATCGTTGCGTACAAGAATGCACGGACGATATTATTGTCATAACTAAACTTTTGTGTCTCCATTTTATAAAATCGCTATTTTTTATCTATTTTTTCGTCTTCTTCTATCTCGTCCTTCGGCTGTTTTTTTTCCTGATCTTTTTCCTTCTGAATCTCAGAATCAAAAAGCATTCTCACAGCAGGGGATTCGTCGTCTTCAAACTGCCCGTTTTTGGCTCCTATAATAAAAATAATTAAGAAGATAACAGCCAACGAAACGCTGCATATAATCATTAAATATAGAATGTCCATAAGTTGTGCAAATATATGAAACAATTGCTTCTGCAAATTTACATATTATCTATGAGATTAGTCATTGAACGTTAAAAAGCGTTAATTTAAAACGTTTCTAAATAACAAAAGCGTATATTGGGGTTTCGACTATCCTCGGCGTGACCTGAAATATTTTAGAGATGTCAGCCATGTTGTTGCGGACGTAAATATGACTACGCTAATGGAGCTTGCAGGCATAAGGATGGCAGCTACTAGAGGAGACATTTTCCCTATTACAGCAAGCGTAAGGCCTACAACGTTATAAAGTAAACTTATGATAAAGGTTGCTTTTACAATGCGGATTGCGTCCTTCGAAAGACGGAAGAAATCCGGCAGGTAGCCCAGCATATCACCATTCATAATAATGTCAGATGATGGGGTAAACGAGTTGCTGTCGTCTGCGATGGCAATACCTACATTACTTTGTTTTAGTGCACCGGCATCATTCAGACCGTCACCAACCATTGCAACCTTTTTATGCTGGTTTTGCAACGACTGGATATATTCCAGCTTTTGTTCGGGAGACTGATTAAAGTGAAGATCGTTTATGCTGCAAATCTGTTCCAGATTAGCTCTTTCGGATTCGTTGTCACCACTCAGGATATGCTTTTCGTATCCCAGCAGGTCATTGAATAGTTCTTTAAGACCTGTTCTGTATTCGTTCTTGAAAATATATTTACCTAAAATAGCGCCGTCTTTAGAGATGTAAACAGCGGTTTCTATAGTGTCTGAAGTTGTTCCTGTGAATTTTGCAGAACCTATTTTATACAAGTGGCTGCGAACTTTTGCTTCATAACCTTTTCCAGATATTTCAACGAAATCTTCTGTTGGATAATAAGGGTCTTGAATATCCAGAAATTCATACAGGGATTTAGACAGTGGGTGATTGGAATTTTTAAGAAGAGTCTTGATATTTTCTTTATCAAAAGCACTTAGTTCAATACCTTCAAAGGCAATATTTGCTCTCTTATTATAAGTGATTGTGCCTGTTTTGTCAAAAACCAAAGTATTGATTTTTGCCATCTTTTCTACTGTTAATGCGTCCTTTACATACATTTTGTGGCGTCCCATAATACGCATGATGTGTCCCATGGTAAACGGAGCGGAGAGAGCCAATGCGCAAGGACATGCTACGATAAGGATAGCGCAGGTAACCTGAAACATCTTTTGCATATCTACAGTAGACCAGTAGATTCCGGCAAAAAGAGTTACAGCTAATATGATAATAGTAAAGTACTTACTAATTGCATTGGTAAGTGTATCTAATCCGGTTTCGTGCTTTTTGAAAGCTTCCTTGTTCCACAGTTGGGTAAGGTAACTCTGGTCAACATTTTTAATAACCTCCAATTCCAGAACGGAACCTTTTTGTTTCCCTCCTGCAAATATTTTATCTCCCGGATTTTTACTAATAGTAGCCGCTTCGCCAGTGATGAAACTGTTGTCTATATTGCCCTCACCATTGATAAGGATTGCATCAACAGGTATAATTTCTTCATTTCTTACCAAAATTCTGTCACCTATCTTGATTTCGGAAAGCAGGATGTTTTTCTGCTCTCCACCAAAATCAACTTTTGTAACTGCTATTGGATAGAAAGATTTATAATCTCTGTCGTAGGACAATGCATTATATGTTCTTTGCTGGAAAATTTTTCCGGAAAGCATAAAGAATAAAAGTCCACAAAGAGTATCGAAATATCCCGGTCCGTAATTCGAGAAAATCTCATAACAACTTCTGAAGTATAGAACAAGAATACCAATAACAATAGGAATGTCTATCGTAATTCTTTTATTTTTCAGTCCGTACCAAGCTGATTTGTAATAATCGGAAGCGGAGAATATAACAACTGCCGTTGCCATCATAAACATTAACCAGCGGAAAAGAGGAGTGTAGTGTTCCAACCAGACGTCGTCCCGCCCAAACCATTTTGACCAGTATTCAGGAAGGGAAAAGAACATGCCGTTACCAAATGCAAATCCGGCAATAGCAACCTTAATCACTAAGCTTTTATCAACTTTTTCAGTCTTTCTTTCGGCTGTTTCGAGGTTGATTACTGGTTTGTAACCAAGATTAGAAAGGAACTGGGCCAGTTCACTTAGTTTTAGCTCTTCATGATTGAAAGATATCTGTACTGTTTTCTTAGTGAAATTCACTGTGGAATAATGTATAGAGCTATTTAATGTCTGTAGGCTTTCCAGTAACCATATACATGAAGAACAATGAATTACCGGAATTTTGAAGGTTACTAAAGAAGTGGCGCCTTCAGAAAAATCTACAAGACGGTCGAAAACTTCTTTTGTGTCCAGATAGTCAAAAGGAGCTGTATCATCACTAGGTCTTATCCCGGCTTTCTTATTTAAATCATAAAAACCGGTAAGGTTATTCATATTGAGGATCTCATATACAGACTTACATCCGTTACAGCAGAATGTTTTTTCGTCAAAGCTTATGATCTCTTTGTCAATGTCCTGTCCACAATGGAAACAGCTTTCCTTCATTTTATTATAGCTTTAGCATGCAAAATTATGACAAAAACTTTTGAGGAGCAGTTTAATTACGCTAAATTTGTCTGATTATTATCATATTAGCTTTCAAAAAGATGCCAGATTCTAAATTTCAACAGATTGAGACAGCTTTTTTAAAAACTTTCAATGAGAAATCTTTCAAAGAAAATCTCTCTAAAGAAGATTTTGAAAGATACCTTAAAGGTAAAGAAGTTCTAAGTCTTAAAAAAGGAGATACTATTTTTGACGAAGGAGATTTTCCACAAGGTGTCTATTTTATTGATAGAGGGACAGTTAAGCTTTCCAAGTCAGGTTTTTTCAAAAAAGAACAAATTCTAAGGTTTTGTGTAGAAGGAGATTTGGTGGGATATCGTTCCCTTCTTTGCGATGAGCCGTTCGGAGCAACAGCTGAAGCAATGGAAGATGCTGAGATTACCTTCCTTCCTGCAGAGACCTTCAATCATCTTTTAGAAGCAGACCCGAAACTTTCTTATGCTATGCTGCAGAAGATAGCATACGAACTGGGTGAGGCATCTAAAACAATTACCTTCCTGGCACAGAAAACAGTTCGCGAAAGACTTGCGGAAGTATTATTGTTATTAGAGCAAAAGCTTGGAACCGATCCTGAAGGTTTTATTAAAATATCATTAACAAGAGAGGAAATAGCCAACCTTGTAGGGACAGCAACAGAAAGTGCTATCCGATTAATTTCCGAGTTCAAACAGGATGAACTTATCAGTGTAGACGGAAGAAATATCAGAATTCTGAATCACGATAAATTAAAAAAACTGGGACACGTATCTATTTAGTCCCATTCAACCTTAGCACAAACAAATATGTCAGTACACAGCGAAATTAAAAGGGTGACAACTGAGTCATTCCGTAAAATGAAGTTTGACAATGAGAAAATTACGATGCTTACAGCATATGATTTCTCTATTGCAAAAATGGTAGATGCAGGTGGAGTAGATGCTGTATTGGTAGGCGACTCTGCATCTAATGTAATGGCCGGACACGAAACAACTTTGCCGATTACACTGGATCAGATGATCTATCATGCGCAGAGTGTAGTACGTGGTGTAACCCGTGCATTGGTTATTGTGGATCTTCCTTTTGGTACTTACCAATCCGATCCGCAAAAGGCACTGGATTCTGCTGTAAGAATTATGAAAGAATCCGGAGCGCATGCTATAAAACTGGAAGGTGGTGCTGAAGTAGCTGAATCTATAAAAAGAATTGTTAATGCCGGTATCCCTGTAATAGGACATTTGGGACTTACGCCACAATCTATTTACCAGTTCGGAACTTATAAGGTAAGGGCAAAGGAGGAAGCAGAAGCACAGAAATTGATTAGCGATGCTAAACTTCTGGAAGAATTAGGATGTTTCTCTGTTGTATTGGAAAAAATTCCGGCTTCCCTGGCAAAGCAGGTAACCGCAAGTATAAATATTCCGACAATTGGTATTGGTGCCGGGCCCGACTGTGACGGACAGGTATTGGTTTTCCATGACATGGTAGGAATGAATAAAGGTTTTAGTCCTAAATTCTTAAGAAGATATCTTGATCTTTTTGATGAAGTGGCTGGTGCTGTAGGACAGTATGTGAAAGATGTGAAATCTCAGGATTTCCCTAATCAGCAGGAAAGTTATTAAATACATGACAGAATCTCAGATCGTTTATGAGGATAATCATCTTTTGGTGATTAACAAACAGGTAGGGCAATTAGTGCAGGGTGATAAGACAGGTGATAAATCCCTTCTGGACGAAATTAAAGATTTTATTAAAATAAGAGATCATAAACCCGGAAACGTTTTTCTGGGTTTAGTGCATCGTATAGACAGACCAACTTCTGGTCTTGTTATTTATGCCAAAACCAGCAAAGCCTTGTCGAGGCTTACGCAGATGGTGAAGAACCGTGAAATTGAAAAGACTTATTGGGCGATCGTACCTAAAGAAATGATTCCTTTGGAGCAGAAGTTGGTACATTACCTTCGTAAAAATGAAAAAAATAATAAAGCCACAGTTTTTGAAAAAGTAACTGAAGGAGCAAAAGAAGCCAGATTGCATTATAAAGTAATCAGGACTTTGGATAATTATTATCTTTTAGAAATAGACCTGGAAACAGGAAGGCATCATCAGATCAGAGCTCAGTTGGCTAAAATTGGGATTCCGATAAAAGGCGATCTGAAATACGGAGCTCCAAGGTCTAATCCCGATGGTGGAATTCATTTACATGCCAGAAAGCTTAGCTTTACTCATCCGGTAACAAAAGAAGCGATTGAAATTATTGCACCAACCAACCCTCAGGATAAAATCTGGCAAGCCTGCGAAAAATAATTTTTTACACGAAAATAAATAAAAACTCTAATCTTCAAGATTAGAGTTTTTGTTTTTAGATATTTTATCTTTTTAAATCCTATATTCCAAAATATTATCTTCTGTATATAATTTTAAAAGATTTAAAATTAAATTAATTTGCATTTTTGCAAATTAATTACCTAAATTTGTCCCCTGTTTTTAAAATTTGATCTAAAAATGACGTTTGTTGTAAGACAAGCTATTGCTGAAGACGGCAAATACGCGCAAATGATTTGTGATGAAATGGAGAATTCCGCGAAACTTCGCGGAACGGGGATTGCTAAGCGTACACCGGAATACATTCAGAAAAAGATGCAGGAGGGGAAGGCCGTAATTGCTTTTTCTGACGATGGCTTATGGGCTGGGTTCTGTTACATAGAAACCTGGACAGGAGAGTTTGTTGCAAACTCAGGATTAATTGTTAATCCAAGATACCGAAAGTTTGGACTGGCACGGGATATTAAGCATGCTATATTCAGTCTTTCCCGTAAAAAATATCCGGAAGCTAAAATTTTCGGATTAACTACAGGGCTGGCTGTAATGAAAATTAACAGCGAACTAGGATACTGGCCGGTAACTTATTCGGAGCTGACTCAGGATGAAGATTTCTGGAGCGGCTGTAAAAGCTGTGTGAATTATGATATCCTGATGAGTAAAGAAAGAAAAAATTGCCTCTGCACGGCAATGTTATATAAACCTAAAAAATCTCAAAACAATGAAGAAGAAAGTAGTCTTAGCCTATAGTGGCGGTTTGGACACGACTTATTGTGCTTTGTATCTGTCGAAAACATTAGGATATGAAGTTCATGCTGTAACTGTAAATACAGGAGGATTTACAGCTGAAGAAATTCAGACGATCGAGCAAAAAGCATTATCGTTAGGAATTGCTTCTTACAGATGTGTAGACAGCGTAGTGGAATACTACGAGTCTTGTGTTAAATACCTGTTATTCGGAAATGTGTTGAAAAATAACACGTATCCGTTGTCCGTAAGTGCAGAGAGGACAATTCAGGCTAAAGTAATCGCAGAATACGCATTGGAAGTAGGTGCCGAGGCTATTTGTCATGGTAGTACCGGAGCTGGTAATGACCAGGTTCGATTTGATGTGGTTTTCAATATTCTGGCACCAGAGATGGAGATTATAACACCTATCCGTGATCTTAAACTAAGCCGTGAAGAGGAAATAGACTTCCTTAAAGAACACGGAGTGGATATGAATTTTGAGAAAGCTAAATATTCAATTAATAAAGGTTTGTGGGGAACCTCAGTTGGAGGAAAAGAAACCCTTACTTCACATGAATATTTACCGGAAGACGCATTTCCTTCTCAGGTTAAAAAAACTGAGCAGGAGCAACATACTTTACTTTTTGATAATGGCGAACTAGTAGGAATAGATGGTGAAGTTTATAACCACCCTACTAAAGCCATTAAAAAGCTGGAAGAGCTGGCAGCTCCTTTCGGAATCGGGAGAGATATCCATGTAGGAGATACAATTATCGGAATAAAAGGACGTGTAGGCTTTGAAGCTGCTTCAGCATTAATAGCACTAAAGGCACATCATTTATTAGAAAAGCATACGCTTTCTAAAAATCAGTTGGTTGTAAAAGACCAGTTAGCGGTAATGTATGGAAACTGGCTGCATGAAGCAATGTTCCTGGATCCTGTGATGCGTAATATTGAAGCTTTTTTCAAAAACTCCCAGACCAGTGTAAGTGGTAAAGTGTTTGTAACCTTTATGCCTTACCGATTTGTTCTGAATGGCATCGAATCACAATTCGATTTAATGTCCGGAAAGTTTGGCCAGTATGGAGAGATGAATAATGCATGGACGGGTGATGATGTAAAAGGCTTCTCCAAAATTCTGGCAAATTCATTAACAATATACCACCAGACAAATCCGGGATATGGAAAATAAAATTAAAGCCGGAATTGTTGGCGGAACAGGATATACAGGTGGAGAATTAATCCGTTTGTTACTAAACCATCCCTATGCAGAGTTAGCTTTTACATTGAGCAGAAATGCCGCAGGTAAAAAGATTTATAGTGTTCATCAGGACCTTTTGGGTGAAACAGAAATGGAATTCTCGTCGGAGTTACAGGCTGCAGATATACTTTTCCTGTGCCTGCCGCATAAAGAGAGCCAGCCTTGGTTGGAGAAGAATGAAATCTCTCCGGAAACAAAGATTATTGATCTGGGGAATGATTTCCGTTTAGAAGGAGAGTTTCAGGATAAAAATTTTGTCTATGGTTTGCCGGAGGTTCAAAAAGAAAAGATAAAAGGAGCTAATGAAGTTGCTAATCCAGGGTGTTTTGCTTCTGCAATTCAGTATGCATTATTGCCTTTAGCGAATAAGAAATTATTGAATCAGGTTTTTGTAACCGGTGTAACCGGAAGCACAGGCGCAGGTGTAAAACTACAGGATACAACGCATTTCTCGTGGCGAAATAATAATATATCGGCATATAAAACACTTTCCCATCAACATTTGGATGAAATAAAGCAGACGCTGGAAAGTGAAAACAAAAATTCTGTTGGTGTACATTTCGTACCATGGAGAGGAGATTGGCCAAGAGGCATTTTTGTAAGTGCAACATTAGAATGCGATCATTCTCTGGAAGAACTTTATCAGGCTTATGAAGAGTTCTATAGAGACCAGCCTTTTGTATGGGTTTCCAGGGAAGCCATTAACATGAAGCAGGTGGTAAATACCAATAAGTGCGCAATTCAGCTGGAAAAACAAGACAATATGCTTGTCGTACATTCAGCAATTGACAATCTTTTAAAAGGAGCTTCAGGACAGGCGATTCAGAATATGAACTTAATGTTTGGTTTTGAAGAGCAGGCCGGATTAAAACTAAAACCTTTAGCATATTGATTTTTATTAGGGACTTCAGCAGGCTCTGTAAGTGAAATTTAAATTTCTGATGAGCTTGTTGAAACCTAAAGAAAACTAACCTTAAGAACATAATGTTCTGATAAAAACAACAAAAATGAATTTATTTGACGTATACAGCCTTTTCGATCTTACACCGGTAAAAGCAGAAGCTTCTTATCTGTGGGATGATAAAGGTGAAAAATATTTAGATTTATACGGCGGACATGCCGTAATTTCAGTGGGGCATTCCCACCCGCACTATGTAAAAACAATTTCTGAACAATTACAGAACATTGGTTTTTACTCAAATTCAGTAAATATCCCGATTCAGAGCCAGGTAGCAGAATTATTAGGGAAATTAAGCGGTTACAATGATTATCAGTTGTTTCTGTGTAATTCGGGCGCTGAAGCTAATGAAAATGCACTGAAACTAGCTTCTTTTCATAATGGCAAGAAGAAAGTAATAGCTTTCAGCAAAGCTTTCCATGGCCGTACCTCTGCAGCAGTAGCTGCTACAGATGATGCAAGTATTGTTGCGCCGGTTAACGAAACGGATAATATATTGTTTGTAGAGTTTAATAACGAAGAAGCACTGGAAAAAGCCTTTGCTGAAAATGAAATATCATCTGTAATTATTGAAGGAATTCAGGGAGTCGGTGGGATTCAGATCCCTACAGATTCTTTCCTTCAGAAAATAGAGAAATTGTGTCAGGAACATAATGCTGTTTTCATTCTGGATGAAATACAATCAGGATACGGAAGAACAGGTAAATTCTTTGCACATCAGTTTTCCGGCGTAAAGCCAGATCTTATTACAACAGCAAAAGGAATGGGAAATGGTTTTCCGGTAGCGGGAGTACTTATTTCTCCAAAAATAGAGGCCAAAAAGGGAATGTTAGGGACTACTTTTGGCGGGAACTATTTGGCATGTGCGGCTTCTTTGGCTGTACTGCAGATTCTGGAGAAGGAGAATCTTATTCAGAATGCTCAGGAAATAGGCGATTATCTTGTTGAGCAGGTAAAAGATTTGCCAAAAGTAAAAGAGGTTCGTAGTGTTGGATTGATGACCGGAATAGAATTGGAAATGCCATGTGCTGAAGTGCGTAACAACTTATTATGGAAACATAAGATTCTTACAGGAAATGCATCCAATAAGAATACACTCAGAATTTTACCGTCGTTAGCAGTTTCCAAAGCGGAGATTGATCAATTTGTTAATGCTCTAAAAACTGAACTCAATGGCTAAATTACAGAAATTTACTTGCGTAGACGATGTCCCCAATCTGGAACAGGCGCTGCAGGAATGTATAGATATTAAGAATAATCCGTTGGGAACACCGGATTTTGGGAAAAACAAAACTGTAGGGCTGGTTTTTCTTAATCCTAGTCTTCGTACACGTATCAGCATGCAGAAAGCATGTCAGAATCTTGGTTTAAACTACATTATTATTAATGCAGGACAAGATGCATGGACATGGGAGCTACATGATGGTGCAGTGATGGACGGAACTACAGTTGAGCATATTAAAGATGCTGCAAAAGTGTTAAGCGAATATTGTGATGTTATTGCTATTCGTTGTTTCCCTGCTTTTAAAGATAAAGAGGAAGATACACAGGATAAGGTATTGAATCAGTTTATTGAACATGCTACAGTTCCGATTGTTTCTTTAGAATCGGCAACCCGACATCCGTTGCAGAGCTTTACGGATATGCTGACCATAAAAGAGAACTGGAAAGAAGACAGAAAACCTAAGGTTGTACTAACCTGGGCTCCTCATGTAAAGTCTATTGCGCATTCAGTGGCAAATTCGTTCTGTGAATGGGTAAAAGAAATAGATGCAGATGTAACAGTTACTTTCCCGGAAGGTTATGATCTGGATACAGAATATACAGCCGGATTAACGATTACGAACGATCAGGACGAAGCATTAAAAGATGCTGACTTTATTTATGTGAAAAACTGGTCTTCATTCAGTGATTACGGAGCTACTCCTGAAGTAAAAGGAGACTGGCTGCTCACTTTGGAAAAGCTGAAGCAAACTAATAACGCTAAAGTAATGCACTGTCTTCCGGTGAGAAGAAATGTAGAAATCAGTGATGAGGTACTGGACAGCGAAAATGCATTAGTCTATCAGCAGGCAGGAAATCGTCTGATTACTGCGCAATGGGTACTGAAGAATATTTTATAATAAAGAAACCTCATAGGTTTCCAAAATCTATGAGGTTATAAATAATAAACCATAACAAAATTGTATGAAGCAACCACTGCATATTATCAAAATCGGGGGAAATGTCATTGATAATCCGGAAAAACTTTCTGCTTTTCTGAGAGAATTTTCTGGTATAAAAGAACCCAAGATTCTGATACATGGCGGTGGGAAAATAGCAACGGAGTTAGCCGAAAAAATGGATATTCCGCAACAGATGATAGACGGACGCAGAGTTACGGATGCAGAGACGCTAAAGCTTATTACAATGGTTTATGGAGGGCTGATCAGCAAAAATATTGTGGCAGCCTTATCTGCAAACGGAGATACAGCTATAGGGCTGTCCGGAGCGGATGCTAATAGCGTACAGGCTAATAAAAGACCTGCTAATCCTATAGATTTTGGTTTTGTAGGAGATGTGGCTGCGGTTAATTCCGAAAATATTGATAAGATATTGCAGGCGGGATTCGTTCCGGTTTTTTGTGCCATTACACATAATGGAAACGGTCAGTTGCTGAATACCAATGCAGATACTATGGCATCTGCAATTGCTACGGCTATGAGCGGAAATTACGAAAGCTTTTTGTATTATTGCTTCGAAAAGAAAGGCGTGCTGGAGGATGTAGAAAATGAAGACTCCGTAATCCCCGAAATCAATCCTTCTAATTATGAAAAACTAAAAGAAGAAGGCAAGATTTTTCAGGGAATGATACCGAAACTGGATAATGCATTTTCGGCAATACAGAAAGGAGCTAGAGCAGTACATATCTTACAGGCAGAAGATCTTTCTTCTTTAATTTTAACCAAAAGAGCTTATGGAACAAGGATTACTGCATAATGAAGTGGAAAATTTATATCAGGAGGTATTAGCGCTCCTGAAAAGACTTATAGAAACACAATCTTTTAGCAAAGAAGAAGATCAGACGGCGCGGATGATCGGAGATTTTCTTGAAGCTAAAGGAGTAAAATATAACCGGGAGCAAAATAATATTTGGGCGAAGAATCTATATTTTGATGATGCCAAACCAACAATATTATTCAACTCCCATCACGATACGGTAAAGCCTAATCTTAGCTATACGAATGATCCGTTTAAGGCTATCGAAAAAGATGGAAAGCTTTATGGATTGGGAAGTAACGACGCTGGTGGGCCATTAGTATCTCTTATTGCTACTTTTCTTTATTTCTATGCTCAGAAAGATTTAAAGTATAATATTATTTTATCGGCAACAGCAGAAGAGGAAATTTCAGGAGTTAATGGAGTAGAGTCAATTCTGAAACATTTAGGTAATCTGGAATTTGCGATTGTAGGAGAGCCTACAGAAATGCAATTGGCAGTAGCTGAAAAAGGACTTTTGGTACTGGATTGTATAGCAAAAGGAACTCCTTCACATGCTGCTCACCCGAATAATGATAATGCTATTTATAACGCAATTGAAGATATTGAGTGGGTAAGAAACTACGAGTTTCCGAAGGAATCTCCATGGTTAGGAAAGGTTAAGATGACTACTACGGTGATTAATGCAGGATCCCTACACAACATGGTTCCGGATGAATGCAGATTTACAATAGATGTACGTGTTACAGATCAGTACACCAATCAGGAAGTGTATGAAACGATTAAAGCTCATCTGAAATCTGAGGTTAAGCCAAGATCTCTTCGACTAAATTCATCGTCGATATCTGAAGAGCATCCAATCGTAAGAGCCGGATTGGAGTTAGGAAGAACCTGTTATGGATCTCCTACATCATCAGATCAGGCTGTAATACCGTTTGCATCGTTAAAGCTGGGGCCGGGATTATCTACCAGGTCACATAGTGCAGACGAGTATATTTTCCTTCACGAGATAAAAGAAGGAATAGAACTATATATTAAAATTCTAGAAAAAATTATTTACTAAAAAGATTTTGTAAGGGTTTCAAACCCTTAACAAGATGATTAGATAAAAACAATATCCTTCGACAGGCTCAGGATGACATTGTCTGTATACCGTCAGGCTGAGCACGTTGAAGCCTTGAATAAATGAAATTTAATTCCTTTGTTGTGGGCATTCATGACATAGTTATAAAAACAAAATAAGCAAAATGAAACTTTGGGATAAAAATATTGATGGCAAAGAAGCTGAACACGCTAAGATCATTGAAAAATTTACGGTTGGAAACGATCGTGATTTCGATTTGCTTTTGGCAGAATATGATATAAAAGGAAATCTTGCTCATGCCGAGATGTTATCCCGTGTTGGACTTTTAGAAGAATCCGAATGGAAACTGGTAGAGAAAGAACTTCTTATCATGCTGGAAGAGGTAAAGAAGGGTAATTTTACAATTGAACATGGAGTAGAGGATGTACATTCTCAGGTAGAATTTAACCTTACTCAGAAAATCGGAGATGCAGGTAAAAAGATTCATAGTGCCAGATCCCGTAACGATCAGGTTCTTGTTGATATTAAATTATATCTGAAAGAAGAGATTAAGGAGATTGCAAAGCTGTCTGAACAATTATTTGGAACACTGCAATCTTTAAGTGAAGCTCATAAAGATAAACTGATTCCGGGGTATACACATTTACAGATTGCAATGCCTTCTTCATTTGGGCTTTGGTTTGGGGCTTATGCAGAAGCCTTGACTGATGATCTGGAGCTATTGGTAGCGGCTTATAATGTATGTAATAAGAATCCTTTAGGATCAGCGGCAGGATATGGATCTTCTTTTCCAATTGACCGTGAATTTACAACGGAGAAATTAGCTTTCGAAACCTTAAATTACAATGTCGTTTATGCTCAGATGACACGCGGGAAAACCGAGAAAATTCTGGCTATGGCAATGGCTAACCTTGCAGGTACGCTTAGTAAGTTCTCTTATGATGCATGTTTATACATGAACCAGAACTTTGGATTCATTAGTTTCCCAGACTCTCTAACAACGGGAAGCTCTATTATGCCACATAAAAAGAACCCTGATGTATTCGAACTGGTAAGAGCAAAATCTAACAGAATCCAGTCCTTACCGAATGAATTAACCTTAATGATCAATAATCTGCCGTCAGGTTACCACAGAGACTGGCAGCTTACAAAAGAAATTATCTTTCCGGGAATAGAGACTCTAAAAGACTGTCTTCAGATTTTAGACTTTATGCTGCAGCATATTGCAGTAAAAGACGGAATTCTGAAAGATGAAAAGTATAAATATCTATTCAGTGTAGAAGCTGTAAACCGTGAAGTATTGAACGGATTACCTTTCCGAGAGGCCTATAAAAAAATTGGCCTGGAGATCGAAAACAATCAATTCCAGGCCAGTACATCTGTAAATCATACGCACAAAGGCAGTATAGGTAATCTGTCGACTGAAGAAATCAGAGAAAACTTTTATAAAGTTTTCAATAAAATTAATTAATAAAGTTCTTCCGGATGCGGAATTTTGAATGCCGTTTCCTTCTTCACCTCTGTCATCACAATACTACTATGGTATTGTCCTATGTTTGGTAAGTTGGAAATGGTATCGATAATGAACTTGTTATAACTTTCAATATCTGTTGAAACAATCTTCAACATATAATCATAATTTCCGGAAACACTGATCGTTTCTATAATCTCGGGAATATCCTTAATAGCATCCTCAAACTTTAATAAAGCAAATTTAGACTGCTCTTTCAGGGTTACATTGCAATAAGCTGCAACTTTTAGCCCCACTCTCTGGCGGTCTACCAATGCAACATATTTGCTGATGATTCCTGCTTCCTCCATATTTTTAATTCTTTCGTAAGTTGGTGTGAACGAAAGCTGTATACGGGAAGCTATTTCCTTGACGGATAGTTTTGCATCCTGCTGAAGGATATCTAAAATTTGTCGGTTCTTATCGTCGAGATTATATTTCATTTTGTATTTGAATTAAAATGAAAAGATAGTGATTTTATCTTTTATTAATCAAATTACCATCAGAAAAAATATTATTGTTTCATTATGCCCCCATTATCCTCTTTTGGAGCGTCCTGATTCAATATATTCTGATCTACTTTTGCCAGTTTGTTTCTTGTCGGTATTTTATAATTAACGGAAATTCCAAAACTTCTGGTATCATTCCGGTTATAAAGGTAAATTGGATTTGGACTATTGACTGTTTTGAAATACATTCTGCTACTGTTGAAAATATCATTGGCATATAGTGTTACCTGAAGTCTGTCGTGATTGAATTTCTTACTTAATGTTAAGTCAAGACGATTCATGATAGGTGTAGTAGATTGGAAAAAATAATAGTTTCCTTTCGTAGAATACATTAATGTTGGTGAAAACTTAATTCCTTTAGGAAGAATAAATTGACCAGAAACATTAAAGAACCACATCCCTTTTTTATCCTGAATATCCTTGATATCCTGGAACTGATATCCAGCATATAAATAAAGGAAATTAATTTTATCCGGGTTGAAATTGAACTTCATAATTTCACTCATAGGCTTGCTGAAGATCATAAAAGGTACTGGCATTCCTACATTAAAACTGTGTTGAGTAAGACTGCTGATGTTTACATTGGTCTGAGAAAGATTATAACCTTTTCTTTCCACGTACATCATTACCTGATCTTTTACATGGCTTACGTTATAGCTGATGAATGCATAATCGAATGCACTTATTTTTGCCTCGAAGTTGTCATATATTGTAGGTTGTACATCTGGATTACCTGTAATTTCAACATTCGGAGATTGTAGTGTATTGTTATTTGGGTTTAGCTGTGATGTACTTGGAAGAGAAATCTTTTTATTATAATTCAGATTAAAGTATACAGATCTCGCAATGTCATATTGTACACTTGCATTAGGGAATATTTTAAATTTTTTAAAAGGTGTTAGATTATCCCATTTTGCAGTTTTATAATTTAAAGAAGTTCCTGAAATATCATAATCTTCCGCACGTGCACCCACAACAAAGCTGAATTTCTTCAATTTTGCATTAACCTCAGCATAGGTGGAAGCTGTTTGTCTTTGGTAATCAAGATTTTTAATACCTAAATTATCAGTAGTAAAGTCTACTTTCTCATATAGACCTCCAAAACTGATTTTACCTTCCTCCAGTAGTTTAATTGGTTGCGAATAGTCTACACGGAAGTTATAGAAGTTTTGTTTGGAACCATTAAATCCTTCCTGATAGGAAATTGAAGGTTGAGTGAAGTTATTAAACTGATCAAAATTAGATCTGAAATTGGAGTATGTCAGTTTAAAATCCAGTTTTTGGTTTTTGTCATTAAAACGCTTCTGGTATGTAGCTGCCACTTCATTTCTATAACTTTTATTCTTGCTTTTCCCTGTATTGGCATAAGATTTCGGAACAAGTTGAGGGTTAGTTTCACTAGCAGGTAGTGAAGGATCAAAGTTTTCATTTTTATAAAGAGCAATCCCGCTGCTTGTTAAAAGAGCATCGTTGTTATTTTGATAAAAATCGTAGTTTAATAGTAATCTGTCTTTTCCAAGATCAAAAGTCATTGCAGCTTTCGTAAAATAACCTCTGGCATATCTGTCGCTGAAATTGTTAGATAAATCATCCATTTTATTACTGCTAAAACCTTCGGTGTAGGTTTGTCCGGCACTTAGCTGCCATCCAAATATTTTATTTCTGGAGTTAAGGGAAATACTATTATTGAATCGACTTCTGAATTTTTCATAATTGGTAAAACGGTAGCCTCCGGAATAAGTAGCTGTCAGATAACTTTTAGCACTTTTACTGGTAATAATATTCAGAATGGCACCACCAGAAGTCGCCGGGAATTCTGCACCCGGTTGTGTTATAACTTCAATCCTTTCAATAGAATTGGCAGGCATTCCCTCAAGAAAAGCAGTTAAGTCATTACTTGAGATATTAAGAGGACGCCCATCCATAAACACCGCCAGAGGCTTTCCTTGGTACATCATTCCTGCAATATCGGTAACAACCATACCCGGAAGTTTTTTTATACCATCCAAAGATGAACCGGAATTAAGGCTGGGTTGTTCAGAGAAATCAAAAATTGTTCTGTCTGCTTTTTGTTCTACAGCTTTTTTGGTTTTGGTCATGCTCACCCCCTGGATTTCCTTCTCTCTGGATTTCTCTTTTGAACCAGTTTCCTGGGCAAACGCAGAAATACTTAGAGCCAGCATTCCTAAAATAATAATTTTGTTTTTCATACTGTTATCTTACTTTTTATCAATATGACTTAAGAATTGCAGTATTGTTACAGTTGGGAGTTGTTAAAGTTTCTTAAAATTCAAACTATAGTGAATAAAATGACCTTTAAGGTGGCTTTATAGATTATTTTACATTCTGTTCAGTTCTTCAGTATTTCCGGACTGGCGATTGCTGGTTTTTATCTTATCATTACC
Organism: Elizabethkingia miricola; assembly: GCF_001675285.1. Taxonomy (GTDB): domain Bacteria; phylum Bacteroidota; class Bacteroidia; order Flavobacteriales; family Weeksellaceae; genus Elizabethkingia; species Elizabethkingia miricola. Next base: position 303,558 of record NZ_LSGQ01000030.1, on the reverse strand, counting down.
GAATTTATAATTTAGAGAAACCCTGAAGCTTTGATTGTCCCAAATGTTTCTGAAACTTTGTTTTACGCCATTCATCATCTGATAATCATAGCTGATTCCGTTAAATATATTGCTGCCAACAAGGCTTATGACCAGTTTTTTATCGAAGGCAAGATATTTAAAAGATATGTCAACAGTTGAATAGGCTTTGCTTGTAAAATTATTATATATACCTCCAAAATCCTGAGTATAAGTAAGATTAAAGAAAGCTGTTTTTGGTTTGTTTAATGTAAAATCATTGCTTGTTGAGAAATCTGCGGTCCAGCCTTTGTAACGTTCAGGTCCAATGCTAAGCTGAGTATTGCTGTGGCTAAGGTTGAAGGTGTTCATACTGGACCACCATTTCACAGGCTTCCAGGTAAAAGTTTCTGCCAAACCGAATGAATTAGCATCTACATAATTCATCCAGACAAAATTATTGTTCATAGTAGCAGGATCTATTAAGGAAGCCTGGCTGATTCCATTTTTCAGACTTGAGAAATAAACTCTGCTGTCCAAATTTTTGTAGGTAAAAGTAAGTTCAACATTGTCTGTGAAAGCCGGCTGTAAAAATGCATTTCCTTCATTATAACTATTGCTGTTGTTAATGGTTCTGAATGGATTCAGACTTTCATAAGAAGGACGGTTAATCCTTCTGGAGTAATTGAAACTGATGCTTGTTTTATCAGCAATAGAATACATCGCATATAACGTAGGGAATAGCTTTATGTAGTTGTTTTTATGGGTATTATCCAATTCACGGGAATATCCGGTGGTTTGGGTTGCTTCCATTCGTAATCCTGCCTGTAGATCCCACTTACCAATTTTTTTGCTTCCGGAAACATACAAAGCTTCATTATTTTCTCTGTATCTGAAATAATTGGAGATATTGGTATCCGGTACCATTTCGCTGTTTACCTCCTTATAGGCAGCAATATCATTGGTGGTTTTTACAGTAGAAAAACGACCTCCAAAGCTAAGGTTGACAAATTTTAACGGAAGTTCTGTATCAATTTTTGCTGAGAAATTCTGAATCTGACTTTCTGTATTGTTAAGTCCTATAAATTGACTTCCCTGTACTATTTCGTTATTTGGCTTGTATGTGGCGTAAGAAAATGGTCGGTTTCCCGGACCATTATAATTTACATAATCCAGATCCATCGTAATCTTTTTCCCTAAAGTATCTAGTTTGTATTCGGAATACAGGTTATAGACTTGTTGCTGGGATTTTACTCGTTGAAAAGATGAAGTAGAAATATACTTTTGCAGCGCTCCAGCCGAATCATAAATATTTGAAAAACTTGGTGTTCCGCTATTTTTAGTATCGAAAAGGCTTGCATTGAATTTGGTACCAAGAGTTAACCTTTCGGTTATCTTATAATCCAGGGCGGCTTTTACTGCATAATAATTGTTTTTAAAATCTGTAATTCCGCGATTTTCCCAATGAGCATCAGGATAATAAAGATCGTTGTTCCAGTTTCTTAAAAATCTTCTATCGCCTAAATCTATGGATGATTGTAGTGTTATTTTATCCTTCTGAAGGTTGAAGGCAGCATTGGAGCGCCAAGTGTTTCGTCTCGATCTCTGATAGGAAGAACCAACGTTAGCATTCCAGCTGTTCACTTTCATTTTTTTTGTGACAATATTGATTATACCGCTGTTTCCTTCAGCACTATATTTAGCTGGTGGAGTTGTAATCACTTCAATCTTTGACAAATTCTCCGCACTGATACCTTCCAGATAGCGGCTAAGCTGTTCGCCATTCATATAGACTTCTTTATCATCTATTAATACGAGGACTGTACTTTTTCCGACAATAGAGATAACATCGTTATTTATTTTTACATTCGGAGTGGCTTTCAGGGCGTCCAAAGCTGTCCCACCGGCAGCGGCAACAGAATTACCAATATTAAAGATTAAGCGGTCCGGTTTTCTTTCAATCAGTTTTTTCTTTCCTTCCAGAACAACTGTTTCTACTGTTTTTACTTTGGTGGTATCCTGTACATTTTGTGAAAACGCTGCATAAGAAATTAAAGTAGCGGCTAATATGTATATCTTTTTCATGGGTATCGATTTATTCTTTATATAAGACAGTTCTAGATATGTTTCTGTTACATTAACTATTTCCTTTTTTGAAGGGAGGGTTTAATTTGCTCTGTTTTTTTCCTCGAACTTGATATTCTTCTGAGCTCCTTTTACTTTTGAGTTTCCGAAGGTGTAATTTACACTTAGGCGTAGTGCTCTTCCGTCCCAGTAATTGTTGAATGACTGTTTATTATCAGAGAAAGATTTATCAGCACGGTATCTTTGAGCAAAAATGTTGGATACATTAGCATTGATCTGCAATTGCTTGTCCATTAGGGAAACTCTTATTCCGGAAGACAGATCAGAAAAGTTCTTGAATGATGAAGTGACATTTTTAAAAGGTAAGGTTTGGTTATAGTTTAGGAAGAATACAATTGTTTTCTTTGCATTTAGGGTGAAAGTATTGTTTGCAGAATAATTTAAGAACGTTCCACTCTTGGTTTCAGCCTGTATATTGAATACAGAAGAATTTTGTAATGTTGCCGTTGCGGAGATACTGGTTTCCCACCAAGGTAGAATCTTGTCGGTATAGCTGGCATTCAGTCCATAAAAATTATTGTTGTAATGATTTAGGTATGTGCTGCTTTCTTTAATACCATTAAGAGTGGCTACCTGTCCGAAAGCATTTGTTAATCTTAAATAATAAATACTCACAGATAATTTATTATTATAGGTATACGCAAGTTCTGTGTTATTGATGTACGCAGGCTGCAATAATGGGTTTCCAAAGGAATAAGAATTGATGTTACTGTACCAGCGGAAAGGGTTCAGATTGCTCATGTCAGGACGGTTAATCCTGCGGGAATAAGCAATACTAAAGGAGTTTTTACCTTCTTTATATGCAACATAAGCAGATGGAAACCATTGTCCGTATCCATATTTAGTTCGCTTATTAGTTTCCGGAGCATAGCCATCTATGTGCGAATCCTCATAACGGATTCCGAATTTTGTTTCCCAATTTGTTCCGAAATTTTTAGTAAAGCTAAAATAAGCGGCATAGTTCTTTTCATCGTACTCGAATAAACTTGTTGTAGATTTATCATCTGGAGTATTATGATTGGTGATATCAATATAGCTTAAATTGGCTGAATTCTTGAATTGATTGAACTTTACTCCGGTTTCTATGGTTCCGAAAGAAAAAGGAAGTTCTAGATCTGCCTGTCCGGAGAAGATTTGAGGTTTTAGTTTAGAGATGGTTTGTACATCTTTAGTTGTCTTATCAGAAGTTTTGAAAGTGGAGAAATCTACAATTGTATTAGAGTTGTTTTCATAATAGTTACCAGTAAAACTTAGTTTTTTACCTAATGTGTCCAATTTTAGGTCATAATATACGGATAGCGTCTGCATTCGGTTTGTTTCACGATGTTTTGTCGGAGTGCTTAATGTATCTGTTGGTTGCTCTCCTTTAAAATAGAAAGTGTTATTGAAGATATTCATATCCGGTGTCTGACGGGTATAGAGATAATTCAATCCTATTTCCGAATTCTTACTAAGTTTATAGGAAAGATTAAGGCTTGGAGAAAACTCTTTCCACATATCTTTACGTACCGTACGGCTGTAGCTTGATGTAGCTCCGATAATATCATAGTTTTCTTCAGAACGTTTTGCAGAATTGGTATAATTGCCCTTCAGGCTCATGCTAAACTTTGAAGTCTGATAATTGAGTGTTGCATTGCCTAAAGCACCGGAATAAGTTCTCTGAACAAATGTTGAACCTATATTACCACTAAAACCCATGTTAGGATTCTTCTTCAGAACAATATTGATAATACCGCTGTTTCCCTGCGCTTCATATTTAGCCGGAGGAGTTGTAATGACTTCTACTTTAAGGATATTTTCTGAACGGATGGTTTTTAAATAACTCATTAAAGCATCTCCGGAAAGATTTAACATACGTCCGTTAATCATTACAGATACACTGCTTTTTCCTACAATTGATATAAGTCCTTTATTTTCGTCTACCTTCATCATCGGTACATTACCCAAAGTTTCCACTGCATCCATCCCTTGTGAAGCCATCGATGCTTCAACATTGAATACTAAACGGTCTGCTTTTCTTTCAATCAGTTTTTTCTTTGCCTGAATAGTTACGGTTTTTACATTTTGTACTTTAGTGGTGTCTTGAGTTTTCTGAGCGAATGATAAACTATATAATAAAGTTGCGATGAATATAGAGGTCTTTTTCATGGTTATATTTTATAATTAATTGTTTTATCTGATCGTTTTGATATGCCAAAGGTATAGTGTGTGAATACCTTCTGAAATAGCGTTTAGACGAAGCAGGGTATTTACAGGATGATTGTTTTTTTCGTCGATGAAAAAAGCAGGTTTGTCGAAAGTGGCTATTGGAAAATGTTTTACTAGCATTAAATTTGAGCATGAAAAAGAACCAAATTATTTTTGTGCACGTCTTTTATTGGCAGCTGTTGTTAATAAAATATGCTTTGACATATTTTAATAATGAAGATTTTCGCATTAGTCTTATCAATGTAACCCTTTTTACAGCCAATTTTCTTAGTTTTTACATTAACTATTTCTTTATTGCACCCAAATTTTTCAACCCCAAACGCTTATATCTTAGCATTTTCGGATATTTTTTAGGTGTTGTTGTTTTTGTGTTTTTTAGATATTCTTTTGAAGAAGTTTTGTTGCCAATCTTTGCTGGATTTAGAAATTATGCGGAGGGAACTAGCTTTGTTTACTATTTTTACGATAATATTTATTATTCCGCTTTATCCATTTTTGTCAGTACTAGTTTATGGCTCTTTACATATTATTCGAAGTTGGAAAAAGAAAGAGTACAGTTAATAGAGGAAAAGAAGAATGCAGAACTCCAGGCATTGAAAACCCAGATAAATCCACATTTTATATTTAATTCACTTAATAATATATACTCGCTGGTTTACCAGAATTCGGATAAGGCATTACCCGCGTTGGAAGAGCTGAGTCAACTGCTGAGGTATAGTACAAAGGATCTTGAGAAAGATTTTATTCTACTGGATAAGGAAGTAGGCTATATGGAAAGCTTAATTGCTTTGGAAAAGCTTAGGATTAAGAATCCAGAACTGATATTATTTAATAAAGATCTCAAAAATCCGAAATTATCAATCTCGCCAATGCTATTGGTGCCATTCGTTGAAAATGCCTTTAAACATGGTGATATTAATGGCAAAGGAATGGAGTTGAAAGTGTCCGATGATAATGGTAGATTGCATTTCTATCTCAGAAATTCCAAGAAGCAGAGGATGAAAGATTTTTCATCGGGAATTGGCATTGGGAATGTCAGAAAGAGATTGCAATTAATCTACCCGGATAAGCATTGGTTAGAAATTACGGAGACTGAAGATACTTTTATTGTAGATTTGAAAATTGATTTGAATACAAACAAATTGACGGCATATTAAATATGGAGAAAATTAAATGTATTGTTGTAGACGATGAACCTCTGGCAGTTTCTCTGTTGAGCAGCTATGTTCAGAAGGTTCCGTTTTTAGAGCTTGTTTTTAGTTCAGAGAACCCTTTAGAAGCATTAGATTTTATTCAGAAAAATGAGGCTGATCTGGCATTTTTAGATATTCAGATGCCTGAGCTTACCGGAATTAATTTCATGGAAATTGCTGGTAACAAATTAAAGTATATCCTTACAACTGCCTATGCAGAATATGCTTTGGAAGGCTATGAGTATAATGTAGTCGACTATTTATTGAAACCAGTTTCTTTTGACAGGCTTTATAAAAGCGCGCTGAAGGCTCAGGAACGCCTTTCTAATAACGAAGCTTCAGCAGGTCAGTATTTTTTTGTAAAATCTTCCGGTCAGCAGCACCGAATTAATTTTGATGAGGTACTGTATATTGAAAGCCTCAAAGATTATGTAAATATAAAAACAGAGCACCAGGAATATATAGTGCTGGACACACTAAAATCTTTTGAGCAACAATTACCTGATACTTCTTTTGTCAGGGTTCATAAATCTTATATCATAAATCTGGATAAGATAAAGACGGTCAACATTAAGTCTGCAAACCTTATTTCCGGAGGCGAAATTCCTATCGGCGAGAGCTATAAATTAAATTTTTTGAAAAAGTTAAAGTAATTTTGCTTTTGGTTCGTCTTCATAAATATGGACTCGCTATATTTGAATGAAATGGCTGAAAAGAAATCTGCTTCACTGTCAGAAGTCGTAAAAGATTACGGCTCACAATTGTTTCGCTTTATTAAAGGAAAAGTGAGCAAAACTGAGGATGCAGAAGATATTTTACAGGAGGTCTGGTATCAGACCAGCCGTTTAACGAATATAGATGATCTTGAAAATGTTGGTGCCTGGCTGTATTCGGTAACCCGAAATAAGATTACTGATAATTACAGGAAAAAGAAAAGTGATTCACTGGAAGACTACACTTATGAAGATGAAGACGGAAGTTTCAGTATTAAAGAAATCCTTTTAGCAGATGACTCCAACAATCCCGAACTAAAAATGTTTAAAGACATTTTCTGGGATGAATTAATGAAGGCGCTGGATGAACTACCGGATAACCAAAGACGGGTGTTTTTTCAGAATGAAGTTGAGGAAAAGACTTTGCAGGAAATTGCAGACGAAGAAGGTGAGAATCTAAAGACTATTATCAGCAGAAAAGGATATGCTGTAAAACACCTTCGCAAAAGATTAAAACATTTATACAACGAACTTAAGGACTAAGGATATGAATCGTGGATTTAGACATAGAAATAAGAAGAAATTTTGGTTAGCCTTTCCGCTGATCATAGGAATGATATTTCTCTTGGTATGGTTGGTACAATGGTTGTGGAATATATTATTGCCAGAAATACTGGGAGTAAAAGCTATTTCCTACTGGCAGGCTTTCGGAATTATGGTTCTGAGTAAAATATTATTTGGTGGCTTCCGCTTCAGAGGCGGAGGTGGCGGAAGAAATTTTAAAGAAAAAATGAAGAGACGTATGGAAGAGTTTTCAGATGAAGACAAAGAGCGCTTCCGCGAAGAATGGCAAAAGCGGTTTGGAGACAGATGTCGATTTAAATAACATAGGAACCCGGAACTTTTAAGTTTCGGGTTTTTTATTTAGTATACCTCACGGGTTTTCAAAACCTGTGAGTTTTTTATACTGATTTATAATGTCTACTTGATATTTTATTTAATTAAATTCTCCCCTGTTTAAAGATGTTTCCGGAGGAAATTAAAATTATTTTCAAAAAAATTAAAGTAAAGCTATTCTTTCTTTCGTCTTCAATACAAAGGCCTTTATTATTAAACTTTAAAATAAAAAAAAATGAAAAACAAAATGCGTTATATATTGCCTAAACTGATCGGAATTACCGTGATCGCAGGTTTAGCAACATTGATTATAGGTATGGTTTTTAAATTACTTCTGGCCGTTACCCTAATCGCAGGAATAGGAACTCTGGTAGCTTCAAAATTCAGAAGAAGGAGAGAAAGATACTTTGAGCCTTATCAGGAGAATTTGCCAATAGGCTTTAACCCCTCTAATAATAGTGAATTTGCTGTAAGACCAAACTATAAAAATTCAAGAACAGAAAATATCGCTATTATCCCAATTAACTAATTTATTAAACTAAAAAGAATAACAATGTATACAAGACATCATAACAACGAAGATTTTAGAAATAAAAAAGATTTCTGTAATGGAAAATTCGATCGCAAATTTGATAAATTCCGTGAAGGATTCTTCAATAGCAAGCATCCGATGAAGGAAGTATTTGCTGAAAAAATCAGCAGCTTCAAGCCTGTAAATATCTCTGAAAATGAAGAATATTACGCACTTCAGTTATTTGCTGCCGGACTGAAAAAAGAAGCTTTTAATATAGCAATTAAAGACAGGGTCCTTACTATTTCGTATAAAGCGACTGAAGACAAGGAGAAAGCAAATTATATCTATCAGGAAGTATATGCTTCATCTTTTGAACGTTCTTTTAAGCTTAATGAGAAGGTTGCGTCCGAAAATATTTCTGCCGGTTATGAAGACGGTATTCTTACCGTAATCTTACCAAAGGATCCTGAAAACAATATCCCTGCACAAGAGATTAAAGTGAGTTAATTCCTTCAATCCATAATTCTATATTATTTCAAAGAAAAAGCCCCGCAAATGCGAGGCTTTTTTATTTCAATGAGAAATTAAATTAATTATTTCCCTTGTTGTTTGATTAAGTTAAGTGCAGATCCTGCTTTGAACCATTCAATTTGTCCTGCGTTGTAAGTATGGTTAGCAACAATAATGTCTTTAGAACCATCAGCGTGAACAAACTCTAATGTCAATGGCTTACCTGGAGCAAACTGATCAAGATCTAAGAAGTTGATGGTGTCATCTTCCTGGATTTTGTCGTAATCTGCTTTGTCAGCAAAAGTTAATCCTAACATACCTTGTTTTTTAAGGTTAGTCTCGTGGATACGAGCGAAAGATTTAACTAATACAGCTCTTACACCTAAGTGACGAGGCTCCATAGCAGCATGTTCTCTTGAAGAACCTTCACCGTAGTTTTCATCACCAACAACAATCGTTGGAACGCCAGCAGCTTTGTAAGATCTTGCAGATGCAGGAACTTCCATATGCTCACCGTTTAATTCGTTCTTTACGTTGTTAGTTTCCATGTTGTAAGCATTAACAGCTCCGATCAACATGTTGTTAGAAATGTTATCTAAGTGACCTCTGTACTTCAACCATGGACCTGCCATAGAGATGTGGTCAGTTGTACACTTACCAAATGCTTTGATCAATAATTTAGCACCTGTAATGTTTTTACCATCCCAAGGTGTGAAAGCTTCTAATAACTGAAGTCTGTCTGATGTTGGAGCTACAATAACCTCAACATTTGAACCGTCTTCAGCAGGAGCAATATAACCAGCATCTTCAACGTCGAAACCTTTAATTGGTAATTCATAACCTTGAGGCTCGTCTAGAAGAACTTCAACACCATCCTTGTTAACTAATTTGTCTGTTCTTGGATCAAAATCTAGTTTACCAGCGATAGCAAGCGCAGTTACCAATTCAGGAGAACCTACGAATGCATAAGTGTTTGGGTTACCATCTGCTCTCTTAGAGAAGTTTCTGTTGAAAGAGTGAACGATTGTGTTTTTCTCTTGTTTTTCTGAACCTTCACGAGCCCATTGACCGATACATGGTCCACAAGCATTAGCGAATACTTTACCACCAATTTGAGCAAAAGTATCAAGGAAACCATCTCTTTCTACTGTATATCTTACTAATTCGGATCCCGGAGTAATAGTATATTCAGCAGCAGTTACCAAGTTTTTGTCAATTGCCTGCTTAGCGATAGAAGCAGCTCTTGAGATATCTTCGTAAGAAGAGTTTGTACAAGAACCGATCAAACCAACCTCAACTTTAGTTGGCCATCCGTTTTTCTCAGCAAGTTCTTTCATCTGAGAAATAGGAGTATATAAATCCGGAGTGAAAGGACCGTTTAATGCCGGCTCTAATTCATCCAGGTTGATTTCAATAACCTGATCGAAGTATTTAGCAGGATCTGCATAAACTTCTTTATCAGCTTTAAGGTTGTCAGCGATAGCTTCAGCACCTGCAGCAACAGCTTCTCTTCCTGTAGCTCTTAGGTATTTAGCCATATTTTTATCGAATTCAAAGATAGAAGTTGTTGCTCCGATCTCTGCACCCATGTTACAGATCGTACCTTTACCAGTACAAGAAAGTGATTCAGCACCTTCTCCGAAGTATTCTACGATAGCACCAGTACCTCCTTTTACGGTAAGGATACCAGCAACTTTCAGAATTACATCTTTGGGAGAACACCATCCGCTAAGTTTACCGGTTAATTTTACACCGATCATTTTAGGGAATTTAAGCTCCCATGCCATTCCTGCCATTACGTCCACAGCATCTGCACCACCAACACCAATAGCAACCATACCTAAACCACCTGCATTTACAGTGTGAGAATCGGTACCAATCATCATTCCTCCAGGGAATGCATAATTTTCTAAAACTACCTGGTGAATAATACCAGCTCCCGGCTTCCAGAATCCAATACCGTATTTGTTGGAAACTGACTGAAGGAATTGATAAACTTCGTTGTTTTTATTTTCTGCTTCTTGAAGATCTTTGTCTGCTCCAACTCTAGCCTGGATAAGGTGGTCTGCGTGTACCGTAGAAGGAACTGCAACCTTCTTCTTTCCAGCCTGCATAAATTGTAATAAAGCCATCTGTGCTGTAGCGTCCTGCATAGCAACTCTGTCCGGAGCGAAGTCTACATAAGATTCTCCGCGTTTGAAAGCTTCTGGCTGTTGAGTGGAAAATAAGTGGGAACATAAAATTTTCTCTGAATAAGTAAGAGGTCTTCCCATAAACTCTCTTGCTGCGTTTACTCTGTTGTCGAAATCAGAATAAACTTTTTTGATCATATCCAAATCAAAGGTCATATGCTACAAAGTTTTATTCGTTAGTAAATCACACATTTGGTGTGAAAAAGTATACAAAAATACGAATTTTATACGGGCTTTTAAGGTGAATATTATTTAGATTGGTTATAAATATAGTATAAATTGTCTGTTTTGCACTATATTTACGCTGAATTAAAACTACTATGGAACACATTGATGACGCCTCTATAATAACTCCTAATCCACAACAAAGTTTTCCTCCGAAAACATGGTTGGTAGAGTCTGTATTGGTTACTGTATTTTGCTGCCAGATTCTTGGGATTATAGGAATAATTAATGCCGCTTCGGTGGAATCTAAATTCTACAGAGGTGATGTTTTAGGTGCTCAGAAAGCATCAAAACTGGCGAAGCAAATGGTAATATGGTCTGTGATTTCATGGGTTATTATTGTTGCAATTGTAGTGGCTTTCTATGTTTTCGTAATTGTTCTTTCTGCTACAACAGGTGAATGGAAATAATAAAAAAATATAAGCTCCTTTCTATAGCTGTACTGCTTTTGCTGTGCGGAGTGGGCGTTTATATCTTTTACCGGTATAATCCTGAAACTTCAGGATTCTTTTTACAATGTCCTTTTAAATTACTGACTGGGTATGACTGCCCTGGATGTGGCTCGCAGAGAGCTTTACATGCTTTATTGCATGGAGATGTAAACGGGGCTTTTGCTTATAATCCGCTATTTATTATAGCAATTCCGTATGTTATTGTAGGTTTTATTTTTAATCGGGATAAAGTGAAAACCAAATATCCACGGCTCAGAAAAATACTGTTTGGACAAAGGACGATTTATATAATCCTTTTTATTGTTATTGCTTTCTGGCTTCTGAGGAATCTATAAAAAATCTTAAAAATTTGTCCGACGGAGGAAGTTTTCTCAAATTTGTGAGTAAACACAACGCAAATGAATAGAATATTTGCTGCAGCAATTTTGTTTTTTTCTTGCTGTGTAATTGCTTATGGACAGCAGAATAAGCTAGTACGGACAACTTCCGATAGGAATGATATTCCGGAACTGATCCCTGTTTTCAAAAACAGCAAGTATGGTTATATCAATACTGCGGGAAGGCTTATGATTCCTCCAAAATTTAATCTGGCTTTATTTTTTACCGAGGATTGCAATCTTACACAGTCACCAAATGAGAAGATTAGACTTTATGGTAAAAAGGACTATGCTACAGTAGAGATAGATAAAGTTGCTTATCGGATTGATAAAACAGGTAAGGCTTTATATCGGTATAAGAATGAAGATTTGGGGCGGTGCAAAAAGGATTTTCAGATGCCTGCATTTACAATCTACAAGAACGGTGAAAATTATGGTCTTGTAAAAAAAGATCTTCAGGGTGCTGCAGATCTATCCCAGGTTTATATAATACCGCAATACCAGTATTTGTTTGTCATGGATTCCGATGATCAGGAGAATCCGATGATTATTGCAATAAAAAATGATAAATTCGGGGTTGTAGATAAAAACAACAGAGTTGTTATTGGGTTTGAATATGAAGATATTAAGAAAAACCTGTCATGGAAAGAGGCCCATTTGTTTGAGGTAAGCCAGGACGGAAAGAAATATTTCTTTATGGACAAAGCATCCAATAAATATCAGATTAAAATGCGGAGTAAGAATTAGGAATTGATAAATGTTAATTCTTTTGTAAATGAATAAGTTAAATGATTAATATTCTGCTGTGTTAAAATTTTTTAATATCAGAAATTTCCTTTAGCTTTGCTCCCGGAAAAAGGGGTGCCTCTAAGAGGCTGAGATTATACCCTATGAACCTGGGCGGGTAATGCTGCCAAGGGAAACTAAGTAAAAATGACCTGGTCATTTTAGGCGCATCCTTTTATTCCACAACTAATATGTGAGAATGAAAGGATTATTTTTTTTATCGGCACTCAGTGCTGCATCAATAGCTTTTGCACAAAGCAAACAAGATACTGTTCGGGAAATAGATGAGGTTCGGGTTATCAAGAGACTTCCCATAACGAAAGATATCGTTAATGTAGAAAAAGACTTGGGAAGAAAAAATCTGGGACAGGATTTACCTTATCTTCTTAAAAATCAGACATCAGTAGAAACAACAACCGATGCCGGCAACGGTGTGGGATATACAGGTTTAAGAATAAGAGGTGTAGATGGTACTCGTATCAATGTAATGCTGAATGGTGTTCCATATAACGATAGCGAATCTCAGGGAACCTTTTTTGTGAACATTCCGGATGTTACATCTTCAGCTTCCAATGTTATTATACAACGTGGAGTCGGAACATCTACTAACGGAGTAGCTGCTTTCGGAGCAAGTGTTAATATTATTGGACGCGATCCGGAAGAGCAACCTTATTTCTCTACTCAAAATTCTGTAGGTTCGTTTAATACTCATAAACATTCCTTTGAAGCCGGGACAGGAAGTTTACTAAATGGTAAACTCTCCTTTATGGGACGTTATTCTATTATAAAATCCGATGGTTATATAGACAGGGCTTTTTCGGATCTCAATTCCTATAATTTTGTGGGTGTTTATAAGGACGGAAATACAAAAATCCGTTTTCAGACTTTTGGCGGAGATCAGCAGACTTATCAGGCCTGGAACGGAATTTCCAAAGCCCAGTACGAGATCAATCTACGCTACAATCCATCAGGGGAAATTTACGATAAAGATGGTAAGGTCATAGGTTTCTATAAAAATGAAACAGATAACTACAAACAACAGCATTATCATTTGTTATGGGAGCAGCGTTTCAATGATAACTGGAAGCTGAATACTACTTTACACTATACACGTGGGTTAGGGTATTATGAAAATTATAAATCCAATCAGAAATTCAGTAAATACGGAATTCCTCCATATGTAATAGGAGCCGAAACGGTTACAAGTGGTGATATGATCCGCAGAAAGTGGCTGGATAATGATTTTTATGGTATTGTATCGGAACTAAACGGTAAAGTAAACAATTGGGATCTTAATTTTGGTGTCGTTGCTAATCAGTATTATGGCAGGCATTATGGGCAGATTATAAGCGGATCCAATTTGCAACAGATTGATCTTCCAATTGAATATTACAGAAATAATGCGACTAAAAATGAGATCTCGGGTTATGCTAAGGCTTTGTATAAATTTGGTGACTTAGAAATGTTTGGTGATCTGCAATTGCGAAATATTACTTACCATTCCAATGTGATAAAAGCGAGTGCTGAGGAAGCGCCGACATTTGATAAAAAGTTTACATTCTTTAATCCTAAAGTTGGATTTAATTATCATCTGGACGGAGGTACACTATATCTGTCCTATGCAAATGCTCACCGTGAGCCGGTAAGAGATGATATTGTAAATGCTCCGGATGTAAAGCCTGAGACGCTCCATGATTTCGAATTGGGATATAATAAAACTTTCAACGGGTTGTCAATAACAGCGAATGCTTATTACATGCTGTATAAGGATCAATTGGTTCTTATTGGGGCTATTAATGGTGTAGGAGCTTCACTGCGAAAAAATGTAGGAAGAAGCTATCGTGCCGGAATAGAATTGGGAGCTGGTTATCAGTTCTCAGAGAAGTTCAATGCTTTACTGAATGCTACTTTTAGTCAGAATAAAAACAAAAATTATATCGTTCAGCTTTCAGAAACAGAGACAGAGAATTTAGGAACGACGAATACCTCTTTCTCTCCTAACTTTATAGGAAACCTTACTCTGAACTATCTTCCGGTTAAAGATTTACAGTTTTCACTGGTGAATAAATTAGTAGGTTCTCAGTATTTAGATAATACGAATGCACCGGAGAGTAAAATAAAGTCTTATTATCTGTCAGATTTTATAGCAAGCTATCAGGTTGCATGGGGTAGAACTGATATAGGTTTCAGTCTGTTGGTGAACAATATATTTAACCAAAAATATATTAATAACGGTTACTCAGGTCCATTCTATTATGCACAGGCAGGAGCCAATTTCTTAGCAGGAATCTCTTTAAAATTTCACTAAATCATCTTCTATATTAATTTACTTTATTTAGATCGGGTCACACATTTTGTGTGGCCCGGTTGTTTAAAGAAACTTAGCTATAAATATATTCGTTTTATCAGTATATTTAGCCATACAAATCCATGATACTATCTATGAGAAAAATATACCTTCTTCTTTTTATAAATTCTGTTAGCTCGCTGGTTATTGCTCAAAAAACAAATTTGGCTCCATCTGTTCCTGTTACAGATGATTATCACGGGGTCAAAGTAGTAGACGAATACAGAAATCTGGAAAATTTGAAAGACCCGGCTACAATTGACTGGATGAAATCCCAAACAGATTATGCTAATTCTATTGTTAAAAATATTCCTAATAGACAATATTATATTACTAAAAGAAAAGAGTTTGATAAACGAACATCATTTTTTGTGAACAATATTTATGTGACGGCAAATGATGTTTATTTCTACTTAAAAAAAACACCTGATCAAAGTGCAGCGAGGCTCTATTATAGAAAAGGATTTTCTGGACAGGAAAAAGAGTTATATAATCCTGAAAACTTTCTTCCGGAAAATAATAAACAGTACCAGATCAATTACATAAAACCTAATTATGATGGGACAAAAGTAGTTATAGCCTTAACAGAAGGCGGAAAAGAGATTTCAAATATGATAATCTACGATGTAATATCGAATAGATTATTACCTCATGTTATTACAAATTGCTGGCCTTCTGATGGAGGTGGGATATCATGGCTACCAGATAATAATAGCTTTATTTATTTACATTATCCTGTTACTGACCAAAATTCCAAACTTTTTTTAAAGGATATGATTTCGGTTCTGTATACCATTGGAGAAGATCCTAAAAAACTAAGAGTAGTATTATCTAAAGAAAACAATCCTGATTTAAAAATTAATTCGGAAGATTTTCCTATTGTAAATATTCCTACTAGGGATAGCAGATATTTAATTGGCCGAATTTCCGGGGCAGTACGTTTTACGGATACTTACTATATGAAGTCTTCCGGTATTCTCAAGAAAGATCAATGGAAAATCTTATTCCGAAAGGAAGATAAGATATCTAGTTTTATAATTAAAGGGGACAAGATTATATATATATCGGAAAAAGATGAAACAAATGCTATTTACAGTACGTCACTTATGCATCCTAATTTTAAAACCCCAGAAGTAATTGTATCTCCTATTCAAGACGAAACAATTAAAAGCTTAAATAGTATAAAAGATGGTTTTATATTTACTACAACTAAAAATGGGGTAGAGGCTAAATTGTATACATATAAGAATAATAAAGCTGAATCTTTAAAGCTTCCTATTCCGGCAGGGGATATATCTGTCACTACACAAAGTAATCAATCAAATGATTTTTGGATAATATGTAATGGTTGGAAAAACGATACTGAACGCTTTAAGTATAGTTCTATAGCTGGGAAATTCACAAGTGAAAATCTTGCTCCACTTGCCGAATTTCCTGAATTCAAAGACATTATTGTAAAAGAAATAACAGTGAAATCTCACGATGGATTAGATATTCCCTTATCACTTATATACAAAAAGGGTATTGAGAAAAATAAACGAAATCCTGTAATTATTGATGCTTACGGCGCTTATGCAGCGCTTAGTAGTCCTTACTTTGCTAAAACATATATTCTTTGGGCTTTACAAGGTGGTATTGTAGCCATTGCTCACGTAAGAGGAGGCGGAGAGAAAGGAGAGAAATGGCATGAGGGAGGTTATAAGTCTACAAAACCTAATTCATGGAAAGACTTAATTTCCTGTACAGAATATTTAATAAATGAAAATTATACGTCTTCTGATAACGTTGCTATCTGGGGAGCCAGTGCTGGTGGTATTACGATGGGAAGAGCTATGACGGAAAGACCTGATTTGTTTAAAGCAGTTATTATAGATGCAGGGGTAACAAATGCCTTAAGAATGGAGATCATGCCGAATGGACTAAATAATGTAAAAGAATTTGGCTCATCAAAAGTAGAATCAGAGTTTAAAGCGTTATTAGAAATGGATGCTTATCAGCACGTCAAAAAAGGAATTAGATATCCTTCAGTATTAATTACCGGAGGAATTAATGATCCAAGAGTATCACCATGGATGCCTGCAAAATTTGCTGCAAAGCTCATGGCTAATAGTATATCCGATAATCCAATCTTGTTAAAGATAGATTATGATGGAGGACATGGAGGTGATATTTCTTTAACAAGAGTATACGATAATCTTGCGGATACATTTGCTTTTGCATTATGGCAATTAGGACATCCGGATTATCAACAGGTAACAGGCAAAAATAAATAGATGTTACATTTATCTGTCTAGATATTATAAAATGCTTTGTTATTCTTTATTCAAATAATACTCTTACTTTATTAAAGACAAATGAGAAAATTATATCTTCTCCTTTTTATAAATTCTGTTGGCTCGCTGGTTATTGCTCAGAAAACAAACCTCGCTCCATCTGTTCCCGTTACAGATGATTATCATGGGATCAAAGTAGTAGACGAATACAGAAATCTGGAAAATTTGAAAGACCCAGCTACAATCAACTGGATGAAATCTCAGACAGATTATGCTAATTCTATCGTTGGCAAGCTCCCATATAAAGAATATTTTATCAACGAAAGGTTGAAATTTGATAAAAGAAGCGGGTATTGGATTTCTGATCTAAAAATAACAGGGAATGATTTGTATTTTTATTTAAAGAAGTCTGCTGCTGAAAAGAAACAAAAGTTATACTATAGAAAAGGACTAAAAGGAAAAGAGCAGCTTTTATATGATCCTGAAACTTTTGTTTCTACTCTTGATACAACATCCCGGGGAAAAAATAATTTTAATATCAACTTTATTAGTCCAAGCTGGGATGGGAAAAAGATTGCTGTTTCCATGTCTGAGGATGGAAAGGAATCTTCTGAGGTTATAATCATAGATGTGGCATCAAAATATATCTATCCACAAATAGTTACTCATTTAGAGCCTACTTCTGTCGGACAAATAAAATGGCTGGAGGATAATAAAAGTTTTTTCTATACATATTTTCCTGTTATAGATCCGAACTCAACAGAATATACCAAAAATACAGAAGTAACTTTTTATAGATTAGGGGAAGATCCCAAAAATCGAACAAATGTTTTTTCTAAGGTTAATAATCCGGAGTTGAGTATTGATGAAAGTAAATTTCCGGGTATAGTACAATTTAATCAGAATGATCCTTATTTTATCGGAAATTTAGGAGATGTGGATGATTATACTGATACGTTCATTATCAACAGGAAAGATTTTGAAAAAGGGATAAAGAGCTGGAAACCTCTGTATTATAAGACAGATAAGGTTTATGATAAAAAGCCTGTGGGAAAGGATGTATATTTTATATCCGGATATAATGCTCCTAACTTCAGACTTTGTAAAACCAATCTTGAAAATCCGGATTTTAAAAACCCGGAAGTTCTAATTCCTGAGAAAAAAGATGAAGTCATTCAGAGTTTTGAAATTACAAAAGATGGTATGTACTATACAACAACCAAAAATGGTGTTGAATCTAAGTTGTATTTATATAAAAGAGGCAAAGATATTCCGATTAAATTACCATTTATAGCAGGAAATGTAAACATTGAGACAAAAGGCAAAGATTATTCTGATATCTGGATTTATTGTTCAGGCTGGGCCAATGAGAAGACCCGGTACAGATTTAATCTGAAGAATAACACTTTTATTGAAGAAAATCTTGTTCCTTTAACGGATTATCATGAGCTTAATGGAACTGTTATTGAAGAGATTAACATAAAGGCAAGAGACGGGGAGGATATTCCGTTAACATTAATTTATGATAAAAATCTTAAGCGTGACGGGAATAATGCTGTTTTGATCGATGCGTATGGAGCTTATGGGGTGTCCAATAAACCATCTTTTGCCAGGAGTTATTTAATGTGGGCTAAAAAAGGAGGTATTGTTGCAATTGCCCATGTAAGAGGAGGTGGAGAAAAAGGAGATAGATGGCATAAGGCAGGTTATAAGGAAACAAAACCAAATTCCTGGAGGGATTTAATTGACTGTACAGAATATTTAATTAAAGAAAAATATACTTCAAAGGACAAAGTAGGGCTATGGGGAGCTAGCGCTGGCGGTATTACGATGGGAAGAGCTATGACGGAAAGGCCTGATTTGTTTAAAGCAGTTATTATAGATGTAGGGGTAACAAATGCCTTAAGAATGGAGTTCACACCAAATGGACCCGGAAATATTGCAGAATTAGGAACAGTAAAAAAGTTGAATGAATTTAAAGCCTTATTAGAAATGGATGCTTTTCATCATGTTAAAAAAGGTGAAAAATATCCAGCCACATTAATTACAGCCGGAATCAATGATGGGCGTGTTATTGCTTGGATGCCGGCCAAGTTTGCAGCCAAGTTGATAGCTAATGATACTTCCGATAATTCTATACTTCTAAAAGTGGATTATGAAGGTGGCCATGGAGGAGGAACAGATCTTATGCATGCTTATGGAATGGTAGGTGAGGTTTTTGGATTTCTCGCGTGGCAATTGGGACTTCCGGGTTACCAGCCCAAAAATTGAGATAATTAATTTTCAGACGATCTCATTTTCAAATACTAAAATTCTTTTTTTAGTATTGTATATCCATTTTGCAGTCCTGTAATAAAATAATAAATTTGCCCATGATGAATATTGCACAGCAAATCATACATGATTTACAAAGCCGAAAGAGAGTAGAACTTTCTGGCTTAGGGACATTGAACCTCATTACCAAGCATGCAGAAGTAGATGAGGCCAATGATAAAATTCTCCCGCCGAAACAGGAAATAGAGTTTATTGCAGATAAAAAAGCCGTAGAAAATAGCTATACCAGTCACGCTCAGGAATGGATAAGAGAACTGATGTCAACAGGAGAAGTTCAGGTTAAAGGTCTGGGCAAATGGATGAATAATGCCGGAAAAGTTATTTTTTTTCCGGAAGAAAAAATTCTGAGTAACTCTTTTTACGGTCTTGAAGAAATTTCGTTACCTAAAGTTTCCCGCATTCAGCCAGTTCAAAGTTTACAAAATGAAACAAAGAAAGCTAGTGATTATAAAGCAAACAGGTCATGGATCTGGATGCTTTTAGCACTTGGTGGTGTAGGAGCTATAGCTTATTTCGGTATTACACAGAAAAATGAAATTTTCGGAAAGAAATCTTTTGATAATGCACAACCGAAGAGAGTACATGTGCCTACTAAAGAAGAATTGTTGCAAAAACAACAGCAGGAAGCAGTGAGGCTGAAGATGGACAGTATAAAGGCAGATAGTATAAAACAAGATTCAATAAAAAAGGCAGCTCCCCACTGGAGTTCAAAAGATAAAAAATGGAGAAAAAGAAAAAAGCACTAGAGTCATTAACTGTAATGACCAATATTGTATTGCCTAATGAGACAAACTCTTTGCGCAATCTTTTCGGAGGAGAATTGCTTGCAAGAATGGACAGATGTGCTTCTATATCGGCATCCAGACATAGCGAGCGCAGGGTAGTAACAGCTTCTGTAAATCACGTTTCCTTTAATGCACCTATTCCGGAAGGAAGCGTTGTAGTTTTGGAATCTAAAGTTTCCCGTGCATTTTCTACTTCTATGGAGGTATATGTAGATGCATGGCTGGACGATCCTATTCACAGAAAGAAAATTCATACGAATGCCGGAATCTATACATTCGTAGCAGTAGATGAATTCAATAAACCTGTTCCTGTACCTGAACTGGAACCAGAAACAGATGAAGAAATTGAGCGTTATAAAGCTGCTTTACGTCGTAAAGAGCTAAGCTTAATCTTATCCGGAAGAATGAAGCCTACAGAATCTGTAGAGCTGAAAAAGCTTTTTGCAGGAGAGATTTAAATCTTCTAAATAACAAAAATGATCCGGCAGATTTAATATTTAAATCTGCTGGTTGTTTTATCTCCATTCACTAATAAACTCCCAATTGTAATGTCAGCACCCTTAATACTTTTATTGGATAAAAACCACCCTCTGATTGTGGAACAACTTTCGGAAAGAGGATTTCAGTTTGAAGAAGATTACACTTCTTCTTATGATGAGGTTTTATCTAAAATTCACCTTTACGATGGTATCATTATCCGTAGCCGGATTCCTGTAGATGCCAGATTTTTGGAAGCAGCAAAAAAACTGAAATTTGTGGCCCGTGTAGGAGCCGGAATGGAAAATATAGATACCCCCAAAGCAGAAGAGATAGGTATTGCATTAATCAATTCACCGGAAGGTAACAGAGACTCCGTAGCCGAGCATGTTATCGGAATGTTACTTATTCTGATGAATCGCTTGTTTATCGCTTCATTGGAGGTTAAAAACGGGATATGGCTGCGTGAAGAAAATCGTGGTGATGAACTAATGGGCAAAACCTTTGGTATTATTGGCTATGGTAATATGGGAAAAGCGGTTGCTAAAAGATTATTAGGATTTGGTGTAAAAGTTATCTTTTATGATATTCTTCCTGATCTTGGTGATGAATACGCGACGCAGGTAAGTTTGGAAACTTTGCAGAAAGAAGCCGATATTATAAGTCTTCATACCCCGCAGACTCCTGAAACTCATTATCTCATAGATGAAGCCTTCATCCGTAATATGGACAAAAGCTTTTATCTGGTAAATACTGCAAGAGGAAAACATGTAAAAACCTCGGCATTGGTAGAAGCCTTAAAAGAAGGAAAAGTAAAAGCTGCCTGTCTGGATGTTCTGGAATTTGAAAAAGCATCTTTCGAAAATATTCAAACCTCAGAAAATTCCGATTTAGACTATTTATTAAATTCTGAAAAAGTAATTGTGACTCCTCACATTGCTGGTTGGACTGCCCAAAGCAAAATAAAGCTGGCGCAATTTATTGTTGACAAGATTTTGCAATTAAATTTATAAATTGCCGTTCCTTAATTCAAATGTTATTTATGAAGAAGTATAGTGCTCTTTTTTTACTTTGCACCTTAACCTTTACGGCTTGTAAAAAAGAAGGTGGAAAAGCACAGTCTAATGATGAAAAATATGAAAGTAAGCTTCCCAACTATGGAAGTGTCAATTTAAAAGAAGTTTTCTCTCCTGAAGATTCTAAACTTGCAGATAGGAATGCAACAGTTCAGGCTATAGATGCTTATTATAAACATGTATGGGAAAAGGGAGATCTTAGTGGCGGTGTTTTAGTTGCTAAAGGAGATGATATTCTGTATGAAAAGTACAGAGGATTTGCCCGTGAGCATAATACCATTCCCATTACAAAAGATGTAGCATTGCATGTGGCATCTGTTAGTAAGCCTATTACAGCTATGGCTGTGATGAAGCTGATAGAGGCAGGTAAATTAAAACTAAACGAACCACTTACTACATTATTTCCAGGTTTTCCTTATCCGGAAATTACCGTAGAAATGTTACTGAAGCAGCGTAGTGGATTGCCTAAATATGAACATTTTCTGGAAGATGCAAAAGTTCCGAAAGCCAATTATATCAGTAATAAATTTATTCTGGATTTTATTATTAAAAATAAACCTGAATTAGCCAGAAAGCCTGATACCGGATTTATGTATTGCAATACCAACTTTGCATTGCTTGCTCTGGTTGTAGAAAAAATAACAGCGACTCCTTTCCCGGAGGCTATGCAGGAGATGGTTTTCAAACCATTGAAGATGAATAATACTTATATCTTTCAGGAAAAAGATATTCCTACAGCAGGACAGTCTTTCTATAACAATGGAAAAAGATTATTTCCACTGGATTATCTGGACCTGATTTATGGAGATAAAAATGTTTATACAACACCTCGGGATTTGTATAATTTTTCCAAAGCTTTATTCTCCAAAGCTTTCCTGAAACCGGAACTTATGAATCTTGTGTTCCAGCCCTATTCTAATGAAAAAGCTGGTGTAAATAATTATGGCATTGGTTTCAGAATGAAAATCTTCGATAATGGAGAGAAACTTACTTATCATAATGGATGGTGGCATGGTTCTAATGCTGTTTTTGGGCATTTGCTGAAATCTAAAGTAACGATTATAGCCATCGGAAATAAATATTCTTCCAGAGTTTACTCTACCTTAGCTTTGTCCGGGTTATTTGAAGATTTCCCGTTTGAGAGAGCGCGTTTGAGTAAGGAACTGGACAGACTTCCCGTAGATGAGAAACCTTCTGACGCGGGCGAATAGAAAATTCGTTAAATTTGCCGTATGAGAAATGCCTTCTTTTTGTTATTTATAATTCTTTTCTTTTCCTGCGCAAGGGTGGGAGCACCTGTTGGAGGAGAAAAGGATAAAACGCCGCCAAGGGTTGTTGCTTCAAAACCTGATTCTTTAGCTAAGAACGTTCCGACGAGTCTTAAAGAATTGAGGATTGATTTTGACGAGTATATTACCCTGAAAGATGCAACCAAGCAGTTGGTTATTTCTCCGCCTATAAAAAAAATAAAGAAGATTATTCCGTCTGCTATGGCGAACAAGTATATCCTGATCCAATGGGAGGATACACTAAAGGCAAATACAACCTATAACTTCAATTTCGGAAATAGTATTGCGGATAATAATGAGGGGAATGTACTTCCATATTACAACTTTGTTTTTTCAACAGGTAATACCATCGATAGCCTTTATATAAGTGGTAATGTAGATGATGTTCTCAGACCAAGGAAAAAGAATAGTAAGGATACCAATACAAACGATAAGGAAAAACCTCTTGTTGTAGGCTTGTATAAGGCAGATGCAAAAGATTATAAGGAAAAGCCTTATTATATTTCGAGAGTAGATCCGGATGGATATTTTGAATTAAATTACCTGGCTGCGGGAGATTATAATCTTGTTGCTTTTCAGGATGACAATCAGAACAGTATTTATGATTCAGGGAAAGAAAGAGTTGCTTTTTTACCAGAACCTATTCATTTGACAGAACCTAAAAAGGGATTGCGTCTTTTACTGTCTCCACCAAAGAAAAAATTCAGATTTGTTGAGACCAAACCTATTCCGGGAGGTCTTAATATGGTTTTTGAAGGGAAACCAGATGATAGTCTTCAGATAAAACAAGTAGGATCAGCTCTTTCTGATTTTAAAATACAGCGTAAACCTAAATCGGATTCTGCATATATATGGATAAATCCCAAAGGAAATGACTTCAAAGAGTCTTCAACAAATGTGAAGTTTTCTTTCTATAATAATGTGAAGAAAAAAGTTGATACTGTTTCAACATATTATAAAGTAAATACTAAAGACGAATTAACACTAAACAATAATTCCGGAACAACGCTTCCTCCGGGAAGTAATCTGAGGCTTAAAGCTAATATGGCCCTGGATAAAGTAGATTTCGCACAATGGGAACTGAAAGCCGATAGTACGACTGTTGTACCATTCCAGGCACAAATTTCTAAAACAAATCCGTTTGAAATTCAGGTTGATGCCCAGCTTTTGGCCGGAAAAAAATATAGCCTTAGAGTAGGAAAAGAAAGTGTGTCTTCATTCTATTTTAAAAATGCAAAACCAATTATATTCAATTTTGATGTTGGTAAAAGTGATGAATATGGGTCTTTAGTATTCCGTTTAGCTAATGCTCCTACTGCACCATTTTGGGTTCAGTTGTTGAATGATAACTTCGATGTTGTAAAAGAACAGAAGGTTGAAGGTAAAACAGAAATAAAATTTGAAAATCTAAAAGCGGAAACATACTCTATAAGGATATTAGTAGATAATAATAAAAACGGAGTATGGGACGGAGCCGATTTTGAAAAGCATATTCAACCGGAAGAGGCCTATCTGTACCGTAAAAAAATGACAGTAAAACCTCTTTGGGATAAAGTAGAAAACTGGGATCTAAAAGATACAGCTGTAAATGATAAAGAAGACCAGGAGGATTCATTGATGCCTTCGGGAGCAGGAATTAAGAGTATAGAAGAACAGGAAAAGGAAAAGGCCAAAGAGAAGGCTAAAGATAAAGACGATAAGACGAAGAAAGAACAGAACGATCTGTATCAGAAACAACAACAGCAGTTACAAAACCCGGGATATCAGCGATAGCCTATGATAAAGAAAATCTTATTCTGGGGACTTGTTGTATTAGTCGCTATCCAGCTTATCCCTGTAAACAGAACCAATAAACCTGTAGATAAGAAAGATAACTTTGTTAGTATACAACAATCTCCGGCAGACGTTACGCAGCTTTTACAGCGTGCCTGTTATGACTGTCATTCTGATGAAACAAAGTATCCGTGGTACTCTTATGTTGCGCCTATTTCGTGGACGGTAAAGGATCATGTAAACGAGGGGAAAGCACGGTTGAATTATTCTGAATGGAGTCAGTACAATAAAGATCAGAAGACGACTATACTGCAGAAGTCAGTTGCTACGATAGAGCAGCGTTCTATGCCAATGCCTGCATATATTTTAAAGCATCCGGAAGCAAATCTAAATAATACTGAAAGAAATACGCTCACTGAGTATTTTAAGAAGCTACTGACTGATAGCAGGTATTAGATGCCTTATTGGTTTTAGTTTTAGAGTTTTTTTAATTTTCTAGCTAATACTCTTCAATAATTCGTCAGGTTCTTTACAGGCTTGGCTCAAAGTGAAATTGCTTGCCCAAAATGTATTCCTTTTAGAGGTGTCAGGCAGTGCCTGTTGAAGCCTATTATTTTTAAATTAAAACTTAGCCCAGCTTTTAGCTCCTATATATTTTTATAAATTTGATTTATGAAATTAACGCACTAGCTTTTTTACATTAACGTACACCACTTTTTAGGAGTTATTATTATATAACTTCTGTTTCTTCTATTGTTAAGTTTAAAAGTTATAAACGTGAAAAATTTCTTCGAAAGCCCTTTCAAAGGGAAAATTATTAAAGATCATATCCAGAACCCTAATATTATTGCCGGTAAATATTCTTATTATTCAGGCTACTACCACGGACATTCATTTGACGACTGTGCCCGCTATTTGATGCCAGACAGAGATGATGTAGATAAATTAATTATAGGATCTTACTGTTCTATAGGAACGGGTGCCAGCTTTATTATGGCAGGTAATCAGGGACACCGATATGACTGGATATCGAGCTTTCCATTTTTTTATATGAACGAAGTGGAAGCCTTTAGAAATAGTATTGATGCCTTTAAAAATGCGGGTGATACAATAATTGGTAACGATGTGTGGATTGGAGGTGAGGCGATGATTATGCCGGGAATAAAAGTAGGGGATGGAGCAGTAATAGGCAGTCGGGCATTAGTAACAAAAGATGTAGAACCCTATGCTATTATTGGAGGTAATCCTGCAAAACTGATTAAAAAAAGATTTAGTGAAAACCATATAGCAATATTGCTCGAAATAAAATGGTGGCAATGGAATGAAGAGGTTCTTGCAGAAGCAATGCCTATACTTTGTTCCGGTAATATCGATTTGTTATACAAGTTTTATAAGAATATCTGAAAATAAAAAAAGCCCTGTTTTAGGGCCTTTCGTTATTTTTATTGTAATCTGTATTTTTCAAAAAATAGTTTTTGCGATTCAAAAGCAATCTCGTTCAGATCAATTTCATTTTTCTTAATCCAGATTGTATCAGAAATCTCATGCTCTTCGAGTATAACATCAAATTTTTCTGTCACCTCATATTCAAAGAAAAGATCCATAGTATGATATAGAATATCCTTGTAAGGATAAGTATTAGGAATACTACAGATGTATTTCAGTCTGCTTTCATCAACTTCTATCTGCATTTCTTCAAATAACTCTCTGCGACAGGCATTCTCTGCTGTTTCTTCAAAATCTATAAATCCACCGGCAAGATCTAGCTTACCATGGGAAGGATCCTGATTTCTTCGGGTTAGCATAACCTCGCTGCCACACTTTATTACAACAGCAACAGCAGCTGCAGTATTATTGTAAAAAACGAAGGCGCAGGATGCGCAATGCATTTTCCTTCCGTTAAAAGTCAGACTCTCTTTTCCACAGCTTGGGCAGAATTTTAGATTTAGCATATATTCTGTTTATTCTATATGATGTTTATTGTTTCGTGGGTGAAAATCAATAATAGCAGTCCGTAGATTCTCTGTATCCAAATGTGTATATACCTGGGTAGTTGTAATGCTGGAATGGCCCAATAATTCCTGTATGAATCTAAGATCAGCACCATTTTGTAATAAATGTGTTGCAAAAGAATGCCTGAATGTATGCGGAGAGATACTTCTGTAGATCCCTGCTTTTGCAGCCATTTCTTTGATCATGATAAATACCATTACTCTGGATAAAGCGGTTCCTCTGCTATTCAGAAAAGCAACATCTGTGCTTTTCGGAGCTATTCGCATATGGCTTCTGGTATGCTGAATGTAATTCTGAAGAATTTTTTGCGTATACGGAGCTAACGGGACAAATCTTACTTTCTTGCCCTTACCTTCAACCCTGATATAAGATTCATTAAAATTAATGTCAGATAACTTTAGGTCAATTAATTCTGAAACACGGAGACCGCAGCCATAGAGAACTTCAATTATGCAAAAGTTCCGCTGTCCGATATCAGTACTCTGGTCAATAACTGAAACTAGTTTCTCCACATCATCAAAACTAAGGGTGTCCGGTAGGTATAAACCCAACTTTGGACCCTCCAGTAAAGATGTAGGATTTTCCTGTATCAATTCTTCTTCGAAGAGATATTTATAAAAAGCTTTTGTAGAAGATACCCAACGGGCCTGAGTTCTTTCACTAATGCCTTGTTTAGACTGATATTGCATAAAGTCTAATAAATGATCATAAGTGATCTTTTCAGGTGAAAGGTCTCCTAAAAATTCCTGAGCATACTCTGCCAGTTTTTTTAGATCTCTGATATAGGCGTCTAAAGTATTGTTGGAAAAGTTTTTCTCGAATTTTAAGTATTCTGCAAAGTTTTTAATTTGTATATCCCAATTCTTTTTTTCATCCATGTGTGTGTTTTTGATATTATTTTTATATTATATTCTCAAGTTGTGTGTCGTGTATTTGTAATATTTCAACTCCTGCTTCTTTCAGGAATTTGAGCCCCGCATCATCGGAATAGGCATCAATGTATACCAAACGTCTTATGCCGGACTGGTGTATAAGCTTACTGCATTCCTTACAAGGAGACAGCGTAAGGTATAAAGTGGCTCCTTTACATGATTGTGTAGAGTTAGCCAGTTTCAGAATTGCGTTAGCCTCTGCATGAAGAACATACCAATGTGTCTTTCCTTCTGTATCCTCGCAACAATTTTCAAACCCTGAAGGTGTCCCGTTATAGCCATCCGAGATAATAGTACGGTTGTTCACAATCAGTGCCCCTACCTGCTTTCTTTTGCAATAAGAAAGTTTGGCCCATTCTTTAGCCATACGGAGATATGCGATATCAAATTTAGTAATCTCACTCCCCATTAGAAATTTGGTTTTCTCTTCTCTATAAACGCTGCAACTCCTTCCTTTTTATCTTCCAGTTCGAATAATTTTCCGAAAGATTTTATCTCCTTTTCAAATCCATTTTCAGAATATGAAGCATTTACGGCAGCAATGGCTTCTGTAATAGCAAGAGGTGAGTTTTTGGCAATTGTAGAAGCCAGCTCTTTTGTTTTATCCATCAATTCAGCTAATGGAAAAACTTCATTTACCAATCCTATTTCTTTAGCTCTTTGAGCAGAAATCATTTTTGCGGAGAATATAATTTCGTTGGCAAGACCTTTACCTACTAATTTTGGAAGTCTTTGTGTTCCTCCATATCCTGGAATAAGACCTAAAGTAACCTCCGGTAAACCCAATCTGGCAGTTTCAGATGCATAACGGATATGACAAGCCATTGCCAGCTCTAGTCCTCCACCCAATGCAAAACCATTAATTGCAGCAATAACCGGTTTCTTTAAATTTTCAATTTTATCAAAAACATTTATATGTCCCTTTCTGGACATTTCTTCTGCCTGAGCAGCATTATAATCTGAGAATTCTTTAATGTCGGCTCCGGCAACAAAAGATTTTTCACCACTTCCGGTAATAATAGTAACCCGGATTTCCGGATTTTCCTCAGCATGGGAAACAGCCTCATTAATCTCCAGTAAGGTCTGTCCATTTAGTGCATTCAGACTCTCGGGGCGATTAATTTCTATCGTAAAAATATTGTTTTCCTGGCGTGTGTTAATGTTCATATTAGCTTCTTTTGTAAGAATTATATCTCTAATTTTTGAAAAAAAATAAAGAATATTAGTTAAAAGTAATAAAAAAAACCAAACTACAAAATACGAGTTTGGCTTTATCTATAAAAAAATGATATTTTATTGGGTTGAATGCTGCATCTGGCTGGCATCTATCGTTACTCCAAGGCTGCCTGCTATTTTTATCCCCAGATCAATATTAGCTCTGAAAAAATGGCATAATTGTCTGTTGATAATAAGATCCTTTTTCTCTCCCTTTATTCCTTTCATGTGTTCTACGATATTGTGAATAAGATTTTTTCTATCCTCATCATTCATCGCTTTGGAATATAAAAGTCCGGGCTGAGTGTAGTGATCATTGTCATCCTTATTTCTGTCGAAAAATGCTACATGAGCACTGTCCAATTCTTCTTCGAAAGGTTTATATGCCGGATCCGGAGTTATATTGTCAAAGCTATTCGGGAAATAATTAGGTGCATCTCCGCCGTTGTCTCCCATAGCCATATAACCGTCTCTCTGGTAGTTGTTTACCTGGAAAGGACATGCGTTTACGGGTAAGTGATGGGAATTGACACCAACTCTGTAACGATGGGCATCGGCATAAGAGAACAAGCGCCCCTGAAGCATTTTGTCTGGAGAGAAGCTGATACCGTCTATAAGATTGCTGGGTGCAAATGTACTTTGCTCAACATGGGCAAAATAGTTTACAGGAACTTCATTTAGTTCCATAACACCAACGTCGATTAATGGATATTCGCTATGTGGCCACACTTTAGTAACATCGAAAGGATTCCAACGGAAGTTTTTAGCCTGTTCCTCTGTCATTACCTGTATTTGCATTGTCCATTTAGGAAAATTTCCATTGTCTATTGCATCAACAAGATCTTCCTGTGCGAAATCCGGGTTTTTACCTTTCATTTCAGTAGCCTCTTCATTGTTGAAGTTTTTGATTCCCTGCTGGCTTTTGAAATGGAATTTTACCCAATGTCTTTCGTTCTTATCATTAATCATAGCAAAGGTATGAGAGCCATAGCCATGCATATGTCTGTAACCATGAGGTGTACCCCTGTCAGACATCAGAATTAGTACTTGATGCAGAGATTCAGGGTTCAGAGACCAGTAATCCCACATTACAGTATGGTCTTTCAGGTTAGTCCTAGGTACTCTCTTCTGGGTATGTATAAAGTCCGGGAACTTCTTTGCATCTTTAATGAAAAATACCGGAGTATTATTTCCTACCAGATCCCAGTTACCGTCTTCAGTATAAAATTTCAGAGCAAATCCTCTTGGGTCTCTTTCTGTATCTGCACTTCCTTTTTCTCCTCCAACAGTAGAGAAACGGGCAAACATCTTACATTCATTTCCTACTTTAGAGAAAAGCTTTGCACGGGTATATTTACTAATATCACCAGTTACAGTAAATTTTCCGTAAGCACCAGAACCCTTAGCATGTACAATCCTTTCAGGGATTCTTTCTCTTACAAAATGAGCTAAATTCTCCTGTAAAATAAAGTCTTGCAATAAAACAGGGCCTCTGGAACCAACAGTTTGTGAATCTTCATGATAGTAGTATGGTATCCCGGCTGCGTTGGTAAGCTTCTTTTTATTTTCCATAACTGTATTTTTATTTAAGTATTTTTGGATTAGTAAAATTAGGCATTTTATCAAAAAGAAAATAGCTATATTTGTTATACTTTTAATTTATATATTCTATGAATATCCAACAACTTGAATACTTGATCGCTGTTGACAAGTATAAACACTTCGGTAAAGCAGCGCAGGCATGTTTTATAACACAACCAACATTGAGTGCGATGATTCAGAAATTTGAAGAAGAGTTGGATATCAAGATTTTTGACCGTACAAGCCATCCTATTCGTACAACAGATGCTGGTCAACAGATTATAGAGCAGGCCAAAAAGATTATAGATGATGTTATGGAACTCCGTAACAGGGCCAATCTCCTGAATAACATCGTATCAGGAAAAATTAATCTTGGAATTATTCCGACAGTATCTGCATTCCTGCTGCCAAATGAAATCTTTGATTTCCTCAGAAGAAATCCTAAGATTGAAATGAATGTGAAGGAAATGACTACAGAGAATGTAATTAAAGCACTAAAATCCGGTGAGATTGATGCAGGGATTATTTCTACACCTTATGCCGCTGCAGATGAGTTCTTTAGCGACTTTCTGTACAACGAAGAATTATTAATTTATTCTTCTAATAAAGATCTTAACAAAGACGGAGACAGTTTTATTATCCCTGAAGATATTGATCTGGAAGACGTTTGGTTATTATCAGAAGGAAACTGCCTTCGTACGCAGGTAGAAAATATCTGTAAATTAAAAGAAAATGAACTGAAGCCATCTAATCTGGATTTCAAAGCATCCAGTGTTAATACTTTGGTCCAGATGGTAGACAGAGTAGGGGGATTGACTGTTATTCCGGAAATGGCTGTAGACCACCTTACGGAAGGGCAAAGAGAAAAGGTATTCCATTTCAGAAAGCCTTATCCGAAAAGAGAAATAAGTCTTATTTATTATAAGCCGACATACAAGCAGAAACTTCTGGATGAAATGACGGATTCTATTCGGGAATCTCTGAAAAATAAACTGAAGTATGATGCTGCACCAGCTGATTTTGTGGGGGTTAAGCCAGAATAGGTTAAACCTCTACTAACTTAGTATGATAAAAAGCATCTTTTGTTTAATTGTTTTTTAAATAAAAGATGTAAATTTGCAACCAAGTTATTGAGAGGAAAAATTTGTGCTGATTGCAACCTCATTAAAAAAATGCTAAAACGGTATTTCTTGTCTTTTCAATCAGTGCATATTCCAGTATTTTAACATAATAATATATTGTATTATGCCATATTTATTTACATCAGAATCTGTTTCTGAAGGACACCCGGATAAAATTGCAGATCAGATATCCGATGCCCTAATTGATAATTTCTTAGCTTATGATAAAGATTCCAAAGTAGCATGTGAAACTTTGGTAACGACTGGTCAGGTTGTATTAGCAGGAGAAGTAAAATCTTCAGCTTATTTAGATGTACAGCATATTGCCAGAGAAGTAATTAACGGAATTGGTTATACCAAAGGAGAATACATGTTTAATGGTGATTCTTGTGGTGTAATTTCAGCAATTCATGAGCAGTCTCCGGATATTAATCAGGGAGTTGACAGAAAAGTTACTGATGAGAGCTTTGAAGCTAAAGCGAATGCACAGGGAGCAGGAGACCAGGGAATGATGTTTGGTTATGCAACCAATGAAACGGCTAATTATATGCCTTTAGCACTGGATTTGGCACACTCTATTCTAAGAGAATTATCGGCGATAAGAAGAGAAAGTAAAGAGATTACTTATCTCCGTCCGGATGCTAAAAGCCAGGTGACTATTGAATATTCAGATGATCATAAGCCAATCCGTATAGATTCTATCGTTGTTTCTACACAGCATGATGATTTTGCATCTGAAGAAGAAATGTTAGCTAAAATCCGTGAGGATATCAAGAATATATTAATCCCTAGAGTTGTTGCAACTCAGCCGGAACATATTCAGGTATTATTCAACGACCAAATCAAATATCACATTAACCCGACAGGTAAATTTGTGATTGGTGGTCCTCATGGTGATACAGGTCTTACAGGAAGAAAGATTATCGTAGATACTTACGGTGGTAAAGGAGCACACGGTGGTGGTGCTTTCTCTGGAAAAGATCCTTCAAAAGTAGACAGAAGTGCAGCTTATGCAACCCGCCATATTGCTAAAAATCTTGTTGCTGCAGGAGTTGCAAACGAAGTTTTAGTACAGGTTTCTTATGCAATTGGTGTTGCAGAACCTTGTGGATTATTCATCAATACTTACGGGACTTCTAAAGTTGGTTTAACTGACGGTGAGATTGCTAACAAAGTTTCAAAAGTATTCGACCTTCGTCCGTATGCTATTGAACAGAACCTGAAGCTTAGAAATCCTATTTATCAGGAAACTGCTTCTTATGGTCATATGGGGAAAGAATATTATGTAGCAGACAAAACTTTTAACAGAGGATCTGCTAATGAACTTACACTAAAAGATCTTGAATTCTTCACTTGGGAAAAGCTCGACAGAGTCGACGATATCAAAAAAGAATTTGGATTATAAATCATATCAAAGCCGTTTCTAGTAAACGGCTTTTTCTATGTTAAAGATTTATAAAATTTAAAAATCAAATTAGCTTTGCCGGGTTTTATTCCTTAATTTTGATTATTAACTTTAAAATTATTAAAAATGTCATTTGAATTACCAAAACTAGGATATGCTTACGATGCATTAGAACCAACTATCGATGCTCAAACAATGGAAATACACTACACAAAGCATCACCAGGCTTATGTAGATAACCTTAATAAGGCGATTGCAGGAACTGATCTTGAAGGTAAAACTATCGAGGAAGTAATTAAAGAAGGTAGCGACAAACCAGCTGTGAGAAACAACGGTGGTGGTCACTTCAACCATACTTTATTCTGGGAGATTTTAACTCCAGGCGGATCAAAAGAGCCGGTAGGAAAAGTAAAAGAAGCTATCGAAAATTATGGTGGTCTTGAAAAATTCAAAACTGATTTCGCTGAAGCTGCTAAAACAAGATTTGGTTCAGGATGGGCTTGGTTAATTAAAAATGCAGACGGATCTGTATCTGTTGGATCTACTGCTAATCAGGACAGCCCAATCACTCCGGGAGCTGGTGTTTCAGGTACACCTGTATTAGGTATTGATGTATGGGAACATGCTTATTACCTAAAATATCAGAACAAGAGACCTGACTATGTAACAGCTTTCTTTGATGTAATCAACTGGGATAAAGTAGAAGAGAATTATAACAAATAATACTTTTCTTTAGCATAAAAAAAGGGAACAGATTCTGTTCCCTTTTTTTATTTTTTAAATTTGTAGTAAAACGGAGCTTTGTTTGCTGATCCGTCGAATTTCTTTTCCAGACGTTCCAGAAAATCCAGACTGAGCATTTTTCGCTGAAAATTATTCCTTCTGAGTGGTTCTCCCAAAATACATTCATATAAATTTTGCAGCTCCTTCATGGTAAATTTTTCTGGTAACAGATTACTTCCGTAGATTTTGTAATCCAAGTTTTTACTTAAGAATTCCATGCCTTTTTCAATAATCTCGCGGTGGTCAAATGCTATTTCCTTAGGAAGATTATGAACGTCAAACCATTCGCATTTTTCACTAAATGCATCCGGGAATGTAGAAGATAAAGTATAATCTATAAGAGCATAATAACCTATACTAATGTGTCGCTCGAAAAGCCAGTGATCTTTCGGAAGATCTATTTCCTTATTTTTTGTAAGTCGATTGTGGATATCCGATTCTGTACGGTTCTTGTTACCAAAAGTATAAAACTGTTCCAGGAATATTTCGTCCAGATGAGTTCTTTCATACAATAATCGGTATGCTGCATCATCTACATTTTCATCTTTAAAGATAAATCCCCCAGGAAGTGCCCAGATATCCATATTGAAATATTTGAGCATTAGAACTTTCAGACTTTTATTATGGAAGCCAAAAATAACGCAGTCGATAGAAAGCTGCTTGATGAAATCATTTGTTTCAACAAGGGTCTGCAGATTATTATTAGCTTCAGGAGTTGTATTTTTTTTCATATGGATATTATGAGATTGGTTGTCGTTTGTAATTTAAAAATAATAGAGATAATGCTATCGTTGGCAAAAATAGTAAAGTAAATGCATATTCTGGTTGGATATGATCCAGAGTAAGACCAATAACCAAAGAACTTGTACATGATGCCAGAGATGAAAAGACAATAATAAGTCCCAGCAGTGTGCCTCTTTCCTGCTCATTTGGTAAGCTGTAAAGCTGATGGGCATTGATAATAGGATATAGTGGACCAATAAAGAAGCCCATGCAAGGAATCAGATATAAAAATACCTGATGTGGCTTTTCGAATATAAGTATACCACTAATGCAGGATACAATAATAAAAATAGAGACTAATAACCCTGCAAATAGTTTGTTCCAGGAGCGCTTAAGAATCAGCATGCCATAAATAATCCTTCCGGCAAGTGCTGAAAAGGCAAATATTACAGTGGTTTGTGTGGCAGCGAATGGATCGGCATTGAATATGGCTTTAGAATATGTTGGAAGCCATGTTGTAAAACTCTGCTCGGTTATGATGATAAAAAAGACAATTGCCAGAAATAAGAATGATTTTTTCATCACTTGCCAGCTGCTTAATACTATAGTGCTCTTCTGATCGGATGTGTTGGTATAAGCCTTTTGCCATACAGTTTTTCCGGAGTAAAGAAAGCCTATTGTTAAAAGGCTGAAAAAAGCAATTGCCCAGAAACCATATTTCCATAAATATGGTGAAGAACTTCCCATAATAAGCCCAAAAATAAGATTTACAATAACAATTCCTGCCATAAATGAGGCTTCGATAAACTGCATAAAACGGCTGCCGTTTTCCTCTGCTTTGCTCAGATTAATGGTAATGTAGAGTACGGAAATTTTTACCAGTATAAAACATAGTCCGATCAATAAGAACCAGATTTTGAAAAACCAAAAATCATCGGCAAAAGGCGTTATTATACATAAAATAAAGGCTATGGATAAACCTGTTATAATTGAGTTGAGATGGCCTATCCGTGGGATGTAGCGTGATATTAATGCTGCCAGAAAGGCAATAGGTAAATCTTTAAATACTTCTAATGAACCAAGAAGGACGAATTTTTTTTGTCCAAAATAATTAAGAATAACAATGCTTAAACAGTTCAAAAGCATTGAAAATGTAAAAAAACTCAGTGCGAGCCCTATTTTCAGTGAATTTTTTTTGCTCAAAAACGAATATTTAGTATTCAAAAATAAGCTTTTATAACCGATGAATATTAAGAAAAGTTAAATTTTTTGTTAACATATCCTAAAATTTATTATTATTGTCTCTAAGAGAGATAATAATAATATGAAACAATCACCAATTCGTAATCTAAGCTTAATTGCTGTTTTATATTTTACAGCAAATATTAATGCACAGCAGTCGAAAAAGGATACGGCCGCTAGTGAGAAAAAGATTGAAGAGGTAGTAGTCATTGGATACGGTACACAGAAAAAGAGTAATGTTACCGGTGCTATTGCCAGTATTAAAGCAAAGGACCTTGAAAATGTTCCAGCCGGAAGGCCAGAACAGGTCTTGCAAGGTCGGGCTTCAGGAGTTTCTGTAGTGTCTAACTCCGGACAGCCCGGATCTGCAGCAACCATTAGAGTAAGAGGTATTACCAGTTTTGGTGCCGGAAATGATCCTTTATGGATTGTAGATGGTATTGCTGTGGACAACATTGGTTTCCTAAATCAATCGGACATCGAGAGCATGGAAATTCTGAAAGATGGAGCTTCTGCTTCAATATACGGTGTTTCTGCTGCAAGAGGTGTTATTCTGGTTACAACTAAAAAAGGAAAACAAGGGAAGATATCTTTATCTTATAATGGATTCTATGGAGTTGGTAATGCTGCAAAAAAATTGGACTTACTGAATGCTTCTCAATATGCTATGTTGGCTAATGAAAAACGTATTAATGGAGGAGGCAGTGCATATTTTCCAAATCCTGATGCGTTGGGAGCTGGTACGGACTGGCAAAAATTAATATTCAATTCTGCTGCAAGAACATCTCATGATATTAGTGTAAGTGGGGGAAATGATAAATCGACATTCTTTAGCTCATTTGGGTATTATAATCAGGAGGGAATTGTAATGCGGGATATTTCAAATTATAAGAGGATTACAGCCAGATTGAATTCATCTCATAAAGTTTTTCCTTTCCTTACAGTTGGACAAACATTGAATTATACTCATGTTAAATCTCAGGGAATTAATTCGAACGGTGAGTTTGGTGGACCTTTAAGTTCTGCAATCAATTTAGATCCAACAACTCCTGTTATAGAAACAGATCCTGCGAAAATTAAATCCAGTGCATATAATAATCCATATATTTTGCGTGCTCCGGGGGGAAACCCTTATGGAATATCCAGTCTTGTTAATCAGGAAATGTCCAATCCATTGGCTTTTCAACAAACACAGCTTGGAAACTATAACTGGAGTGATGATTTCGTAGGGAACGTTTATGCTGAACTCAAGTTATTAAAAGACTTTACTTTTAAGACTACATTGAATGGTAAATTATCTTATTGGGGAAATCAGAGTTTTACACCGCTGTTTTATCTAAGTCCTACTTATAGTAATACCAATAAAAATAGTCTCTATAGAGAAACTCAGAGAAAATTTGAATGGAGTACAGAAAACACATTGAACTACCACAAGAAACTTGGGAAACATACTTTTGATGCTTTACTGGGGCAAGGTTTTTATGTTTACAATATTGCTGAAGGACAAGGAACAACTTATACGGGGTTGCCTATAACCAGCTATAAAGATGCATCATTTAATTTTAGCATTCCTGATACTGACAAAAGAACATGGGCAACGGATGGAATACAAACCAAGAAAGCATCATACTTTGGAAGATTAATTTATGATTATGATGGGAAATATTTATTTACTGGTACAATAAGGAGAGATGGGTCGTCGAAATTTGGTCCTAACAAAGTCTGGGGAACATTCCCGGCAGCATCTGCAGGTTGGGTAATTTCTAAAGAAAACTTCTGGCCGGAAAACAAAGTTGTTAATATGCTGAAAATTCGAGGTGGATATGGTAAGACCGGAAATGATGCAATTGACAACTTCCTATACAGAGCTACAATTATTGGAGGAAGTAACTATCCGTTTTATGATGGGAAAACCGAGTTTGTTGGTATTGGATATAGGCTGAAGACTTTAGAAAATAGAGATTTACATTGGGAACAGACTGCTCAAACTAATATTGGTGCTGATTTAAGATTGTTTAATGATTTCACCTTAGGAGTTGACTGGTTTAACAAGAAAACTACTGATATCTTAAGATATGTTGACCTTCCGGGTTATATTGGAGTAACAGATTCTCCGGCAGCGAATGTTGGGGATATGAGTAATAAAGGAATTGAGATTGAGCTCGGCTATAAGAAGAATATTACAGAAGACTTCGGAATTTCAGTTAATGGGAACTTCTCATATATTAAAAATGAAATACTACGTCTGGAAAATGGTAAAAAATTTGTGTCTTTAGCAGGATTTCAATCCATGGGTGATGTATCCCGCTTACAGGTAGGGTCACCATATGGATCATTCTTTGGGTTAATGAGAAATGGTGTTTTCCAGAACCAGGCGGAAATTAACTCTTATGTAGACAAAAATGGTAATAAGATCCAGCCGGATGCTAAGCCAGGAGATTTCCGATGGGTAGATGCTAATGGAGATGGAAAGATTAATACCGATGATTATACTTATTTGGGAAATTCACTTCCTAAGTTTACATATGGCTTGACTGTTAATTTAAATTATAAGAATTTCGATTTGATGATATTTGGACAAGGTCAGGGTGGAAATAAAATTTTCCAGGGACTAAGACGACTGGACATGCAGGATGCAAACTATCAAACATCTGCATTAGAGCGTTGGCATGGTGAAGGAACATCAAACACTTATGCAAGGTTGACGACTAATGATACCAATAAAAATTTCTCATATATGTCTGATTTTTATTTACAAAAAGGAGACTATTTTAGATTAAAACTAATTCAGCTTGGGTATACTTTACCAATGGAGTTGACAAAAAAATTAGGAGGCAATAAATTCAGATTCTACATTACAGCTGAAAATTTATTTACAATTACCAAATATACGGGCTACGATCCGGAAATAGCTGCTGGAGATTCGTATGGTATAGACAGAGCCTATTATCCGCAGGCACGGACATTTATTTTTGGTGCTAATATTCAATTCTAAGATGAACAAAATGAAAACAAATAAAATATATAAGAGTACAGCCGTTTTATTCCTGTCGGTAATTACATTAGGTGTTTTAAACTCTTGTAACACAGATAATATTACAGATGTTCAGAATAAAGGGGCTTTTGACTCAGAAAGCTTTTATCAGAATAGAGATCAGGCATTTCAAGCTTTGGTAGCAACATATGATCCGATTGGTAAATATGCTGCTGGTTTTGAAAACATGCTTACCTTTTTTAATGCTGCTTCTGATGATTTTTACGCTGGTGGAGGAAGTAATTCAGATGGTGCAGGAATTCAGGGATTTTCTAATTATAGTATAGATCCTATAATTATGCCTCAAAGCTACTGGAATATATATTTTCAGGGAATTTCAAGAGCGAATACCCTTGTTGAAAAACTTCCTGCGGTGTCTATGGATACGAATGAAAAAGCGCGATTTAATGCAGAAGCTCTTACACTTAGGGCAATGTATTACTTTGAATTGTTAAGAATGTTTAAAAATATTCCATTAATTCTTAAACCGGTTCAGGCAACAGATAATTATTACAATATCCCTCAGGATGATCCCAAAAAGATCTATCAGCAGATAGAGACTGATCTACTGGCAGCAATTCCGGTTCTTCCTTCAATTGTTGCGGGTGGAGATAGAGGAAGGCTAACTCAGGGAGCGGCAAAAGCATTATTGGGAAAAATTTACTTATACGATGGGAAAAAAGATCTCGCAGCAGCACAATTTGCTGATGTAAATGGTGCTCCGGGAGGGACAAGTCAGTACGGATATAAACTTCTGGCTAATTATAATGATTTGTGGGATTTCAAAAATAAATTTAATTCAGAATCTGTTTTTGAACTTGTGTGTACAAGTAATGCAAATGTAGATTGGGGAGGCTGGGGCTCAGGAAGAGATAGAGGTAATTCCGTAAACCAAATGGTAGGACCTCGCTCGTTTCAACGAACAACTGCCGGAATAGCTGCAAATGTTAAAGATGTTTATTCCGGAGGGTGGGCTTTTAATATAGTAACGGAAGATCTTTATAATTTTATGCTTGGAGATCCAAGGATGGATGCTACCATTTATAATGCTAAAAAATTGAAGGCAGATGGCTATGTAGATTATGCGCCGGCATATAAAGACACGGGTTACTTCCTGAATAAATTTTTACCAACGCAAGCTGACAGAACCACAGGGACCGGAAATACTGAATTGAATTTCTCACAAGATGTTTATATAATTCGTTTGGCGGATACCTATCTGATGGAGGCAGAAGCACTAAATGCTTCCGGAGCCAGAGCTCAGGCACTCTTGGATGCAGTAAGGCAAAGAGTAGGACTACCATCTGTACCCGTTTCTATGCAGGCGATAAAAGATGAAAGAAGAAGAGAACTTGCTGGTGAAGGACACCGTTGGTTTGACTTGGTAAGATGGGGAGATGCACCTGTAGTCCTTGGAAACAGAGGGTTTAAGCCAAATAAAAACGAAATTCTTCCAATACCATATAAAGAGTTAATCAATACCGTAATTAAACAAAACCCAGGATACTAATTTCAATTTTAATATGAAAGTTTTTTCATATAGTTACTTTAACTTCAATGCAATTGCCGGATTATATCCGGCAATTGTTATTATAATATGAGCAGGTAAATATTTTACCTCAGCCCTTCTACGTTACTAAGGCTGTATAGTTTCAGTCCGTATTTCCAATTGACATAAACGAATACCTGATAAAGCCGGTACTCGAAATCCATTCCGTACTTTTCGTTTGGATCATAATCAATCTGAGATTCTACAATGTTTCTGTATCTTCCGGACATATATAAGCTGTTCCATTCGTTTACCAAAATCGTATTTCTGCTTTTAAGATAAGATTCTGTATACATGGATTTAGGTCTTGCTCTGGTAAGCAGGAAGTTTTCATAGTCTGTATCGAAAACAGTAAGTTCCCATTCTCCATCGTCACCCTTTTCTACTTTTGCAGGCTGATGAGAGCCTTCAGTTGGTGGTGTCATATTTCTAGATGTACAGGAGAAAGTCAGTACACTAAGGATAATGATAAAAATAAAGTTTTTCATAATCAATATTTTTAAATATATATCAAATTTAGTGCAAAAAAATAACCGCTTTACTAGCGGTTATAAAATTTTTATTGTGCAGATTTTTGCAGAATACTGAAAACCGGGAAATGGTCACTGTATCCTCCTGTAAATCGGTCTCCATCCCATGATCTGAAAGGATAACCTTTGTAGCTTCCCTCTTTATTGATGAGGTATCCCGGAGCATATACTTCGGTTGTATACACGGTATAATCTTTTTGTGCAGATCTTCCTTTGTCTCCAATTAGATTTTTTGAATAAATAATCTGGTCGAATAAATTTGGAGCATCCTGGTATGCTAAAGAAGCTACACCATTTTTAAACATTTTAAACATTGGATTAAAATATGGTGTTTCATCACCTACTTTATCGATATCGCCTGTAGCTTTCACATAATTTTTGAAACTTGGACTAACCGGATCGTCATTAAAGTCACCCATTGCCATTAATCTGTATTCCGGATTGCTGTTTCTTATACTGTCCATTTGCTGATTAAGCAGTGCTGCTGCCGCATTTCTTTTAGGAAGCGAAATAGCTTCACCACCTCTTCTGGATGGCCAGTGATTTACAAAGAAGGCAAATTTCTCTCCGTCTAATTCTCCAAGAACGACTAATAAGTCTCTGGTGTATTCACGCTTTCCGTTATCGAATATTTTTAGTTCTTTTTTCCATGCTTTTTCAAGTTTAAAACGGCCTTTTTGATAAATCAACCCATTATCAATACCTCTGGCGTCATAAGAATTAAAATGAACGACGCCATAATTGTATTTAGCAAGTTGAGGTTGCTTTACAAGATCCTCGATGACCTGTCTGTTTTCTACTTCAACAAGACCTACAATTACAGGAGCTGTTTTAGTATACTTACTACCTAGCTCTGAAATAACATGGGCAATATTCCCCAGTTTTTGCTGATAGACTTTCTCGGTATAATTTTTGGCACTTTGTGGTGTAAATTCACCATTCGAGTATTGCTGTCTTACGGCTTTCTTTCCTTTCAGAAGAGCATCACTCCATTGTCCTTTATAGGGTTCATGTTCCAGATACTGTATAGAATCTACAGGAATGCTTCTGTGAAATGCCGGGTTGCTTACATCTTTTGTTCCGTCAATATAGTCTGCGGATTTATAGATGTCCCATAAATTTTCCACATTATAAAATCCTACAGCAGCAACTCTTCTTATATTACTTTGGGAAAAAAGTAATATATTCGTAAATAATAGAGTAATGAATAAAAATTTCCTCATGTCAGATTGGTTTGAAATTACAAAGATAAATGAAATAAATCTTTAATTTTACATGACATCAATGGGGTGGCCTTATACCCTCCGCTAAATAAAATTACACTAAATTTGCGGAAAATGACCTCGATAATTACTAAACAATATTTAAGATATGATTAAAAAGCTATCATTGCTGTCATTGTTTACATTGCTGCCGGCATCTTTTTACTACGCACAAACTACTGCTTTTGCGTATATTAAAGATACTGCGGGGAAACCTGTAGAGAGTGCGGATGTAAGCATGAAAGGATCATCGTATAGTGTAACAGCTGACAAAATTGGATATTTCCAATTTGTAGGTCTAAAGCCGGGACACTATCAGATTACAGTTTCAAAACCTCCTTTTGAATCTCAGATTGTAGAATTTGACGTTGAAGAAGGTAAAAAAAGACAGGATTTAGGTGTCATCAAATTATCCACTAATTTTAATGATATAGATCAGGGATTTACTATTCTTGATGACAGTGACCAGTCTGATGAGCTCAATAACCAGTCAACAGTTGGTTTGCTACAATCGTCGAGAGATGTGTTTAGTAGTATCGCAGCATTTGATCTTGGATTTTACTGGTTCCGCCCAAGAGGGATTGATTCAAGGCTGGGAGAAAATATGATTAATGGTGTTTCTACCGCACGTCCGGATACGGGAATGGTAGATTTCAGTACGTGGGGTGGACTTAATGAAATTACACGTTATCCGGAAATCGCACTGAACCACAGTCCATCTGAATATGGTTTTGGTGGTGTTGGATCTGTATTTTATAAAAATACAAAGGCAAGTGACTACCGTAAAGGAAGCCAGTTAACTTATTCCCTGACCAACCGTAACTATAATAAC
This sequence comes from Elizabethkingia miricola, assembly GCF_001675285.1. GTDB lineage: Bacteria > Bacteroidota > Bacteroidia > Flavobacteriales > Weeksellaceae > Elizabethkingia > Elizabethkingia miricola. The sequence continues at coordinate 260,773 of NZ_LSGQ01000030.1, read as the reverse complement.
CGATTATCATACAGATTCTCTTCCGGAATGAATAAGAAAGGATGGGCATTTACAGGTATGATTGCCAGAAGATGGGCGCAAGAAGGAATACAGGATGGGACTTTCTATGATGCTATCAGTGGTTACCTGGGAGTTGAAAAGAAAATCAATGATAAACATACTGTAACACTTAATGCAATTGGCTCAGACTACAGAAGAAGTACATCCAGCCCGAATACTCAGGAAGTATATGATTACAGGGGTATTCATTATAATGCTTACTGGGGATGGCAAGATGGAAGAAAGCGTAGTGAGAGAGTAAAAACAGGATTTATGCCAATGATCCAGTTGACAGATTACTGGAAGATTAATAAAAAATCTGATCTATGGACAACTGTTTCTTACCAGTTCGGAAAAGAAAAAAGTTCCAGATTGGATTGGTATAAAGCTAATAACCCGTCTCCAATTTACTATAGAAATCTTCCAAGCTATTGGGAGAATTTAGATAAACCTAGTCTTTCACAGCAGGAAAATCTTGCATTAACCAAAGACTGGTGGACAAATAACGATCAGGATCATACTCAGATCAATTGGAATTCATTGTATAATGCTAATCTAAACGGACCGGTAGGAGAGAATGGAAGAAGAGCATTCTACTTTCTTGAGAATGATGTGAAGAACAACAAAATTTGGAATGTATCAACACATTATACCAATAATCTTACGGACAGAATGAAGTTGGTACTTAATCTGACTTATCAGAATTATTATTCTGAACAATATAGAGAGATTAAGGATTTGTTAGGTGCTGACTATGCACTTAATATGGACCCTTTTGCCAAAACAGCAAGAGGAGGCAGCTTTAATACGTTGGATCCAAATGTTAACAAAAAAGTAGGAGATAAGTTCGGGTATGATTATATCTACAGACGTCAGGATATTAATTTCAATGCCGGACTGAAATTTTCAACACCGAGAATTGATGGATTTGTTTCTGCTTTAGTAGGTTATTCAACAAATAACAGAGAAGGTCTTTTCCAACATTACTTATATAAGGATTCTTATGGTAAAGGCGCAGATCAAAATTTCTGGAATTTTGGTTTGAAAGGACAATTGACTTATAAGTTGAACGGAAGAATGTTCTTGATGTATAACGGAGCATACTATTCTCAGGCACCTTTCCTTAATGATATTTTTATCAACGCAAGAAATAGCAATGCTGTTTCTCCAAATATTCAGAGTACTATCATTAACGCAAATGATTTAAGTTATATAATTTCAGCGCCAAGCTTTAAATTAAGATTAACAGGTTATTTGATTAATACAATGAATGACACCAATGTACAGCGTTATTTTGCAAATGGAATAAGCTTTAATACATTGGATGATGCAGGACAAGAGATACAAGGTGACAACCAGGCAATGGTTACACAGGTATTATCTAATGTGAATACGAGAAATATGGGTGTAGAATTGGGTATTCAGGTAAAGATTACCCCAACTCTTACAGCTAGTGGTTTGGCAAGTATTGGACAATATACCTATACAAATAATCCAAAGCTTTATTTTGCGTCCGATGCCATGGGAGTTTTCTATGATTATAATAAACAGGGAGAGCTTGTAAGATCTGAATATAAAGATCTTGGAGAATCTTATCTTAAAGATTATAAAGTAGGAGGTACTCCACAACAGGCATTCTCGGTAGGCTTAAGATATAGCAGTCCGAAATACTGGTGGATTAGCGGTAACTGGAATTATTTGCGCGATGGATATATAGATCCTTCTCCTGCAACCAGAACAAATGCGTTTATCTATAATCCGAATACACCGGGTGTACCATATGACGATGTTAATGAAGTGGAGTTGAGACGAGTTCTGAAGCAGGTACAGTTACCAGATGCATTTTTCTTTAATGCGAGTGCCGGGAAATCCTGGGTTATAGGGAAATATTATTTTGTAATTTCTGCAACGGTTAATAACATCCTGAATAACAAGAAATATATTACAGGAGGTTTTGAGCAGACAAGGTACATTAACTACAAAGATTATGTTGCTGATTTTGATAGAAATACTTCAAACTTTGCTCCAAAGTATTTCTATTCACAGGGAAGATCTTATTTCTTCAATGTTCAGTTCCGTTTCTAATTTCTAATCAATTTAAATAAAAAAAAATGAACCATATATCATATTTTAAATCATTTATTATCGCGACCTTAGGCATAACAGCCCTTAATTCGTGTGTTAAAAGTGACGATTATTCAGTTCCTACAATTGCCTGTACAGATCGATTCCCGGCAACTAATCATGCATTGTCTGATTTACCAGCAATTGCAAAAGTGAAGCCTACACAAGCAGATATTATTAAGGAAGATTATATTGTAGAAGCTTATGTATCATCTTCGGATCAGTCGGGGAATATTTATAAGGCATTATATGTTCAGGACAAGCCTGGAAATCCTACACAAGCAGTTGAAATAGACATTGATGGATCGAATCAGTATGTTAATTACCCATTAGGGTCTAAAATAAGACTTAACCTTAAGGGATTAGTGGTGCAGGCGACTAGTAATAATGTTAAAATTGGTACTTATGATCCTGATTATCCTATTGGGAGAATTAATCCAAATAGATTATCAGACTATATTGCACGAGTTTGTGGAACAGAAGGAAAGGCTGTAATTAGCCAGATGGTACCAGTAGTATTTGATAATCTTAACGATGCTTTGCAACCTCAGAATGTAAATAAATTGATTACGATTAAAGGTGTGCAATTTGATGATGCAGAATTGTCTAAAACCTTTAGCGATGCTGATAAGACAGGGGACAGATATATTGTAGATCCTAAAGGAAACAAATTAGATCTTAGATTTAGTAATTATGCTAATTTCTCAACAGAGAAAATTTCTCCTAATTATGTAAAAAGTGGAGATATTACAATGATTCTTAGCAGATATAATACAACATATCAGGCATATCTTAGAGACCTTAAAGATCTTAATCTTACAAAAGATAGATTTACTGTTGAGGTGACTCCTCCCGATACAGTAACTCCTCCGGCAGCTAATGCAGCATGGCTGTTTAAAGGAGCAGATTTTGAAAACTGGAACGATTTCATAGCAGCTTTAGATGGTAACGGTGTAAAACCATATGTTTCTCAAGCAGTAGGTAAAGGTATGAACGGAGGAAATGCTTTATTAATCAATACACCAGCAACAGGAACTAATGATTATGTATTTACAGTTACTGCGGGAACAGGATATCCTGCTGCACCAAAAAGAATTACTTTCTACATGAATGGTACAGCTGCGGGTAATGGATTATCTTTCAATGTATATGATGCAGCAAGTAAATACACACCTTTCAATTCCGGAGATGTAACAGGAAGCGTACAGCTTAATGCTGCAGCAGCTAATGGATATGGTGGTAGTGTAGATACAAAAGGTAAATGGGTTTTAGTAGCATTAGACCTAAGCACAATGTCAAGTGTTAATACGAAAGCCGGATCGAATATATTCGCATTTAAGATAGGAAAATCAGGGACTTACAATCTATTAATAGACAACCTTAAAATAGAATAATATAATCTGATTATATAAAGAATAAAACCGGAAGAAAGCCTCTTCCGGTTTTTTATTTTAAAAATAGTCTGAGTTCTGATTAGGAGGTTCTTATATTATCAGGGATAGGGAATAATCTAGGGGAAATATTACTATCGTGAGATAGTATTCCTCCGGAGCTCCATTAGGAGCTTGACCTCTATAGTTTATAATTATGAAAATGCACAACGTTCCAGAGAAACGTTATCTTAATCAGGGAAGAGAAAAATCATCCAGATCAAAAATCAAAACCGTCAGATCACAATTGAGAGAAGGAAAAGAAGTTTTTCATTTTCGTATTAGTTGAATTTTTTGCTTGGTCTCCAGTTTTTACTCCTGATTCATTGTTATTCTGAATTCTTTCCGGAACAGAGCTAATTGAAGAAGTGAATTAGGCTGGTATACGGATATAAAAAACACTCAAGCCCATGGCCTGAGTGTTCATTATTTGTTGTTTTTGTAATTTTAAAAAGCAGCTTCATTTACTTCTTTACCTCTCTGGAAGGTCATTGTTTTCTGTTTTCCTTTATAAGAAACAGTTACCAGATTCATCTGGCTAGAAAATTCATTCAGAAGTATTGTATTTTTAACCTTTATGGTACTTATATTTCCTATGCCTGAAGCCTCGAAATATACCCACACTGCCTCACCATTTACCTGGCTTCCGGTATATGTAAGTCTAACAGGAGCCCCGTTTACACTAGTACTAAAGTTAGCGTTTACATAATTTTTAGCAGCATTATCAAAACTTCCGCTTTTAGAATCCATTTTAAGAGCCTGCTCTAAATCTGAAGCGTTCATTTTGGTAGTGAACTTCAGAACTCCGTTCGCTTCATTATAATCTACCTTGGTCATAGAAGAATGGAATTCCATAAAACTAAATGCGAAAATTAGCAATGATAATATGCCTAATGTTCCTAATAACTTTTTCATTTTAAAAGAATTAATTTCATTTCCAAATAATAAGAGTCAAAATATATGCCACAAATTAACTAAAAATTAACACTAATTGCATATTTTTCGTAGAATGCCTTGATATGGGCAACAGCGTCATCCGCATTGTCTACAATTCTGTAAAGATTAAGATCTTCTTCTGAAATAAGGCCATTTTTAAGTAATGAGCTTTTAAACCAGTCTATTAAGCCTCCCCAGAACTCGCTTCCTACCAATACAATAGGGAATCGTCCAATTTTGTTAGTTTGAATAAGAGTAAGGGCTTCCATTAGCTCATCTAATGTTCCAAAACCTCCAGGCATAACGATAAATCCCTGAGAGTATTTTACAAACATTACTTTTCTTACAAAGAAATAATCGTAATCCATATTATAACCATTGTCAATATATGGATTAAAATGCTGTTCAAAAGGAAGGTCTATATTCAGTCCGATAGATTTCCCATGCCCATATGCACCACGATTTCCTGCCTCCATAATTCCGGGACCGCCACCAGTGATAACACCGAATCCTAATTCGGTTATTTTTTCGGCTATTTCAGTAGCCATTTGATAATATTTGTGGTCTTCTTTCAGTCTTGCAGAGCCGAAGATAGAAACGCATGGACCTATTTCCGTCATCTTTTCAAATCCGGAAACAAATTCAGCCATGATTTTAAAAACCATCCAGCTGTCCTTAGTCAGTTTCTCGTCCCAGCTTTTCTGGCGAAAACTTTCTTTTACTCTTTCGTCTAAAATAATATCATTTTTAGGTGTATCTTTCTTTTTCATGTGTCTACATTTTTATTTAAAATATTCTTCCGCCAGCAGAATACTCTCCGGTTTTCCAACATCTACAAGATATGCATCGTGAAGGTAACCATTGATTCTCTCTGTCATCATAAAGTCCAGGTATTCTTCCATAATGGAGAATTTTCCGGTACGTTTTATTTTATCAAAAATAAGAGAATTAATACAATGTATTCCGCTGAATGCTAAGGGGCGGAAGCCTTTGTTGAATTCTGCAAGCTTTTGTTCTCCGGTATTGGTGTTCATCCATCCTTTTAATACCATAGAATCGTCGAAAAGTAATTTTCTGCTACTTTCTCTGTCCGAAACAGCAAGAGTAACAAAATCTTCGTGTTCCTTGTGGAAGTTAATGAGATCTGTAATATTCAGATCAGTTAGGATATCCACGTTCATAATAAGAAAACATTCTTCCTTTTCCAGAAAAGGTTTTGCAAACATTAAGCCACCTCCGGTTTCTAATAATTGTTCGCTTTCATCGGATATTTCTATCTGTGCTCCGAAGTTATTTTTTTCTTTCAGGAGATCAACAATTTGTTCTCCGAAATGATGAATGTTAATTACAAAATTATTGATGCCAAAAGACTGCAGGTAATTGATGTTACGTTCTAATAATGTAATTCCGTTTACCTTGGCCAAAGCTTTCGGGTGGGCATCCGTAAAAGGCTTTAGACGTGTGCCTTTTCCTGCCGCAAAAAGTAAAGCTTTCATAGGTTAGTTCAATTGAGGTTGCTCATCATGATGCAGGATAACGTTTGCCTGTGGGTATTTCTCACGTATAAATGCAGCTGTTTTTATAGCCGAATATACAGATCTGTGCTGTCCGCCAGTACAACCGAAGTTTATCTGCAGATTCTCAAATCCACGTGCCAGGTAATCATCGATATTAATAGAAACAATGCTGAAAACTGAATTCAGAAAATCCTGAATCTTGGTTTTTTCTTCTAAATATTCCTGTACAGAGATATCGTTTCCGGTTTGTTGTTTGTATTCTTCAATTCTACCCGGATTTAGTATTCCGCGGCAATCGAATACGAAACCACCTCCGTTGCCGGAATTGTCTTTCGGGATACCTCCCTTTTTATATGAAAAACTATGTACTTTTATAGTTAATTTATTATCCATTGATAAGTTGATTTACTTTTTGTTGTGTATTGACTGACTGTAATTCTGTTATTACTTTTGAGAGCTCGGGATAATTATTGATTTCTGCCCATTGCTCCTTCAGTTCATTAATATTTTTTATGCCCTGATTAAGACTCTCAATAAAGTGTTTTTTCCGTTGAATAAGTCCACGGAAGCCATATGCCCCTAATACCTGAAGAAAGCGCATGAGTTTGCAGTAGTTTACGGCTTCTTTGAAAGAATCTTCTGAAAAGGAATCTTTGTTCAAAACCAAATACTCGGAAAGAAACTCATTTTTCCATTCTTTAGAAAAGTTTGCTTTGGCCTGAAAAAGAAACGAAACAAGGTCATAAGTAGCAGGCCCCAACATTGCTGCCTGGTAATCGATAAAATAAATTTCGTCCTGATCATCTACCATAATATTCCTGGCCTGGAAATCCCGCATCATAACCGTGTGTGGCTGAAGTGACTGAACTTTGTCAGAAATGTGTTGGAACTCCTTTAATATTTTTCCTTTATGATAGTCTATTTCTAGTGTATCTATCAGAAAGTTTTTGAAGTAATAAAGATCATGGGTTACAGGAAAACTATCATATGCCTCATATTCGTAAGCGTTTGAGAAGTCTATATTTCCCGATGTTTTCTGTTGAAAATTACTTAATGCTTTAATTGTCTTACCAACTAAATTTTTTACTCTTTCGCTTTGTCCTTCTTTTGTAATAACTTCGGATAAAGTATTGGAGCCAACATATTGTTGAAGATAAAGATTTCTTTCAGCGTTGATTGTATAAATTTCAGGTACGTGAAGCTGCAAATTGTAAAAAGCATTTGTCAGATAGAAGAAACTCTCATTCTCATCAATTTTTTCGTTGAAAGTAAGGATATACTTATTGTCAGATGTTTCAATAATTAGATTCTGGCGGGCAGAGCCACTCTGTTGTAGAGGGGTTATTGTAAAGTCCGAATGTCCAAAGTAATCTTTTAAAAATTTCTGAAATAGTTCTTCTCGCATAGTCTGATCTCCTTACAAATATACTAAATGATATTTATAGAAGCGGAAGCAGAGCGATATAGATGTATTAAATAATATTTTAAAAACTTTTGTTATTGGTTTAGACGGTATGCTTTTGTACCTGACTGATGTTTTTAATAGTCCATTCTATTTTCTTCTCAAATGGAAATTCCCGAACGGGGCAATTGCTCATCTGGCATACAGAGCAGGAGATAGGCTTACAATCGTCCATATGGAAATTGAATTCTATTTGTCGATCCAGATTTTTGGCAAGTAAGATGAGTACCTTTTCCATTTCGCTGTGAGCCTCTCTTAAACTGTAGTACCACGGCAGAGTAATATGAGCATCGATATGAAGGTTAGCTCCGTATTGCTGAATTTTCATATTGTGAATATCTATCCATTGTGGCTGACGGTTGGCTAGTAATATTGCAGTGATTTCTTTTAAAAGTTTATCATCGGTTTCATCCATAATTCCGCTTAGTGCTTTACGAACAATCTGATAGCCAATGAAAATAATATAAGATCCGAATATTAGTGCTACAACGCTATCGATCCAATACCAGTGCGTAAAGTGTACAATAACTAAACTTATCACAACTCCTAGTGTTGTAATTGTATCGGATTGTAAATGTTTCCCGGAAGCAATAAGTACCAGAGAATTTTCTCTTTTTCCTTTTATCAGGGAATACCAGCCAAGTCCATAGTTGATAAGCCCGGTTATAAGTACTATGATAATTCCCCAATCGAGATCCTTTACATGATTTCCTTTAATCAAACTGTTACTGGATTGGACGATAATTAATATACCGGCAATAATGATGAGTAATCCCTCTACACCGGAGGTTATAAATTCTACCTTTCCATGTCCGTAAGGATGTTCTTTATCCTTTGGCTTTGCTGCTAAGTATAGAGAGTAGAGGCCTAAAAATGCACTCACAATATTAACTATACTTTCCATTGCATCGGAAAATACGGCGTCCGAATTTGTTAGTTGCCAGGCAACTAGTTTGCCTATGAATAGTATGATTCCGGCAAAAGCAATAGCCCGCTGAAAAGCAAGCTTACTAATATCTTTATTGACTGTCTCCTCTTTCATCAATTTGATATATTGTTGTGAAAAATATATTGCAAAAATAAGGCATCTTTAGAAGATGCCTTGGTTTTTATTTTATACTAGCTCGTTTGCCACCAGATACTCTGCAATCTGTACAGCGTTGGTAGCTGCGCCTTTTCTGAGATTGTCTGCAACAATCCAAAGGTTTAGCGTTTTAGGCTGAGAAAGATCTCTTCTGATTCTTCCTACGAAAACTTCATCCTTTCCTTCAGCTTCCAATGGCATTGGGTAAACTTTGTTTTGTACATCGTCTAATACAATAACTCCCGGAGTTTCTGAAAGGATCTGACGAACTTCCTGAAGATCGAATTCATTTTCGAACTCGATATTTACGCTTTCAGAGTGCCCGCCTTGTACTGGTACTCTTACTGCAGTAGCTGTAAGGCTGAAAGTATCGTCGCCCATAATTTTCTTAGGCTCTTTCATTAATTTGATTTCCTCCTTTGTGTAATCATCATCTGCAAATACATCACAATGAGGTAAAGCATTTTTGAAAATCTGATATGGATAAACCATTTGTGGGGTTTCGCCTTTAATTTCAGCATTTAACTGATCTACAGCATCTTTACCAGTTCCTGTTACAGATTGGTAAGTAGATACAATAACTCTTCTGATATCGTACTTTTTATTCAGAGGAGCCAATACCATTACTAACTGAATTGTAGAACAGTTAGGATTAGCGATAATCTTATCTTCTTTAGTCAATACATTAGCATTGATTTCCGGAACAACTAATTTTTTATCAACTTCCATTCTCCATGCGGAAGAATTATCAATTACTGTTGTGCCTGCTTCAGCAAACTTAGGTGCAAACTGTTTGGATGTTTCTCCCCCTGCAGAAAACAGAGCGATCTCAGGTTTTCGGTCAATAGCTTCCTGCATGCTTACAATAGCATATTCCTGACCTTTGAAAGTAATTTTCTTTCCTACAGATCTTTCAGATGCTACAGGAATCAATTCAGTTATCGGAAGATTTCTCTCTTCCAAAACTTTCAGCATAACCTGGCCAACCATCCCGGTTGCGCCGACAACAGCGATTTTCATTTTAAAGTATGATATATTGGTTAAATAATTGTCAAAATTAAGAAATAAAAGCTTAATACTTAATATATAACAGTAAATAGGCGATAGTTTTTAGCTATCGGCATTCTTTGCTGCTGATAAGTTATAGTTAAGCTCCCATTAATTTTGCCCATGGCAAAGCAAATGCGAAAAGTGCAATTGCAAGGACAGCTAATACGACCATTCCCATAGAGATTGTGTCGTTTGTTTTAAGTTTCTTATTCAGAATTGTCATTAGTACAGCAGCAATAAGCATAGAGAAAGGATGCTCTATATAGGTGAATCTTAGAGCTGAATTTTTCATAAGTCCGCCCATACCCATTGCTTTGATTGTATCCATAAAACCGGATGTTCCTACAAGCATAATAATACCGATAAGAAACTGGATGTGGAAGAAGATCATTACGAATAGAGTTGATTTTCTCAGTAATTTGGAAACTTTACCGGAATATCCAAGTATCACTGTAAGCAATGCAATGATAAAAAGAGCGACTAATAGTAACTCCAGATAAGCGAAGCCTCTGTGCGCTTGTAAAAAAATATTGTGCATAATCTAAATTTAAATGTGAACAAATATAACAAAACCCGCCGAGATTGGCGGGTTTAATTGATTATCATTCAGATGATTTTTAACCAATGTTAGAATCTGAAAGTAGCCGCGGCTGACCAGGTTCTTCCGAAACCTAAGAATCCTGTATTGCCATCTGCAACACCTTGATATACTCTTCCTGCTTCCTGATATGTTTTACCTGCATCCGGACCACTTGCAATTTTGTCACTCGTGTAGATGTTTGAGCTTAGTTCGGAAATGTAGTACTTATTGAATAAGTTGTATACATTAACTCTTAAAGTTAAAGATCTTTTCTGATCAATTGTGAATTTGTAAGCAGCGCCTACATCGAATAAATTATAGCTTGGTAATTTTACAACGCCTTTGTCTCTTGCAGCTGCTGTAAGGAAGTTAATCGGATTAAACTGAGCATATAATTTGTCATAATATTCCCAGTTTGCATCGATACTAAATGCTTTGGTGATGTTATAGTCAGCTCCGATACTTGCTGTAGTTTGTGCAGCATCACCAACTTTTAGATCTTTGATGTTTATTGTTCCTGTTGCTCCCGGAACTTCCTGGTTGCTTAGGACATCGATGATGTTGAAGTTTGCATTTCCTTTGTACTTCCAGTTACCAACAGAAAGCATACCTCTAAGTCTAAGGTTAGAGAATGGTCTTGCTTTAGCCTCTAATTCAACTCCCTGGTGAAGTTGTCCTACATTTAAAGCATTGTAGAAATAAGTATTTCCTAACTGTAGCTGAGAGAAATTTGCAACATCTCCAGCAGTGGCATTGAATGTTCTTGTAATAAATCTGTCATCCCACTGTGTTCTGTAAGCATTAATATTAACATCTACATAACGGGATTTGAATCCATAACCTAGTTCTATTGAGAAAATTCTCTCATTCTTTACATCTTTGTAGACATTCTGGTTAGTCGGGAATAAAGCACTGAACAATGGTTGTCTGGAAATAACGCCTGTATTGAAGAATACATTATGATGTTGATCAATGTTATAGTTTGCTCCTCCTTTTACAATATAACCTGTTTTGTTATACCATTTTGTTTCCTGGTTTTCCGGAGTGTACAACATGTAATCTCTTCGCTTGTAGTACTGCTTGGAAACGGAACCTTGAAGTGATGCACTTAGTTTTTCATCAGAATACTCAACCATTCCGTATGCTCCAGCCCATCTTACCAATCCTTCGTTGTATATGGATACCTTTTGGGCATTATTAAGGTTTGTGATTGCTTCCGGTTTTACTATTTTATTGATAAAATATCCATTTGGTGAATTAACTGTACTTTTTACAAAAAATGCATCAGAACCTAACATGTCAGTAACGATGTCGTAAAGAGCTCCTTTATAAGTTTTTAGATCAATCCCTCCGTTGAAAGTCCAGTTGTTTTTCTTGTAGTTAAGGTCAGCAATAGCGCCATACCAATCGTGTGCATTGATACTTTGCTTTCTTACAATACCACTTGTACCATTCAACGTTGCTACATATCGTCCGTTATAATCGGTTGGTTGTCCTGGTTGCGCAGTAAATGTTCCTTTCTGGAATGTATTTCCGTTGTAATCGGTTACCGAACCACCTCTGTTGTAGCGGTAGATCATATCCCAGTTGATTGTACCATCTCCACCCGGACCATAGTTCATGAAATTCATGGTCTGGTTGTTAGCATTTTTGATTGTACCATTTAATCCGGTACCACCACCACCGCGGCCCCATGAAGCGTAAACTACAGTTGAAAGCTTTAAAGCATCATTGATAGTCCAGTCCCAGTTAAGTGAAGCAATTGGTTTGTGATAGAAGTTAGGTGCTAGATTGAACTGTGATCCGTTTAGTATCCCTGTTTGTGGATTGTATCTTCTTCCGTATGTATCTAATTGACGTAGTGTTGCTACATTTGCTCCCGTTGCAGAAGATCTTCTGGTATCGTGTACCTGTGGGGCTCCTGTTGCAATAATGTTGAAAGCATGCTTTTCATTTGGTTTATAACCAACAGAGAAGAACCAAGAATAACCTTCTCCTTTTGTTCCGTTAATGTAACCGTCACCTTGCCAACGAGAAAGTAATACAGTTGTTCCCCATTTGTTTTTTAGACCTGAAGAGTACATGGCCGATAATCTTGAATAGTTATCGTTACCTGCCTCAGCTTTTATCATTGCTTTTTGTTCAGCATCTGTGGCTTTGGTTACAATGTTAATGGTTCCTCCTACAGAAGGAACAACAAATTTAGATGCTCCAAGACCTCTCTGAATCTGGATAGAGCTGGCAATATCTGCTAAACCAGTCCAGTTAGACCAGTATACAGCGCCACTCTGCATATCATTTACAGGTTGTCCATTGATGATTACCGCAATGTTGGTAGCATCAAAACCTCTCATGTTAATTCTGCTGTCGCCGAATCCACCACCTACTTTTGTTACGTAAACAGATGGAGTTGACTTCATAATTTCAGGAAACTCTCTGTTTCCTAATTTTTCCTGAATTTCCGTTGCCTTAATTGTGGAAACTGCAACAGGTGTTTTTCTTTCTTTAGCAACCTGTGTAAGGTTTCTTCCTACTAAAACAACCTCGTCAATAGACTTGGGTTTTTCTAGAGAATCCTTAGTTTTTTGTGCATAATACACACTGGCTGTGGATAATACAAGAGCCGTTATAAGCGGCTTTTTGAAATTAATGTTCATAAATAACAGTGTTGATTTTTAACGCTGCAAATATGAGTATTTATTCTTTAACATTCTTTAACATGATGTTAATTTTTTTAAGAAAACAGCAAAAAATAAAACCCGCCATTTGGCGGGTTTTATTTTTATATATTCTAATGTTGTTTTGATTAGAAGTTGAAAGATAGGGTTGCTGCCCAAGTTCTTCCGAAACCAAAGTAAACTCTGTTAGAAGGATCAATACCTTTATATAGAGTACTCTGATACGTGTTGTACTGTTGCTGTGCACTAACCACAGTCCCGTTAACATTAATATCCTTAAAGTCTCCTAACTGCTTAGCCTGAATACTCGTTGCTCCGTCAGAAATATAGGTAGTATCAAATAAGTTATATACGTTAGCTCCAATAGTGAAGTATTTAGCCTTATCGTTTAATCTGATTTTGTAAGAAGCACCTATATCAAATAAGTTGAAGTTAGGTAATTGCAGAGCTTGTTTACCAGGAGTAGTAAATGAAGAGATATCTAAAGCAGAGTAAATTTTACCTACATATCTCCATGTTCCATAGATACTTAAGTCTTCTACAGGTCTTACTGTTGCTCCTAAAGCAGCTGTCAACTGAGGAATACTGTTATTTCCAGTTCCACCAACTTTAACTTTATCAATGTAAAGTTCATTTGAATTACTACTTCCCGCAATAGTTACAGGGTTGTTGTTGTCATCAAACGTTGTAGCATATGCATTTCCTTTGTAGAAGTAATCCCCCCAAGAGAACATACCGTTGAATTCTAAGAATCTGAATGGTTTGTAAACTGCATCAAATTCAACTCCCTGGTGAATTTCAGTAATACCGTTCATTTCAGCATATCCAGTTGTTGTTGGAGCGTTTACTAAAGGAATAGAACCTCTTCTTAACCATCTGTCTTTCCACTGAGTTCTATAAACGTTAACATTTGCATTGAACTTAGCAGATCTGAAGCCGTAACCTAATTCTGCAGAGAAAATTTTCTCGTTGCTTAATGAAGGGTTAACAACTTGTTGGTTACTAGGATATACTGCCGTAAAGAAAGGTTGCTTGCTATAATAACCAACATTAGCAAAAACATTATGATGGTTATCAATGTTATAGTTTAATCCCCCTTTGATGTTATAACCGAATACATTTTTAAAGCCAGTTTTTGTATTAACAACTTGCCCTGCCTGCTTGGTAACACCATCTATAATAAAGTTATCAATTCTTTGGAAACCTTGGTTTGAAATAGATCCTTGTAAGTAAGCTGTCAATTTTTCAGAGGTATATTCTACCTGTCCAAATCCACTGTACCATAGAACTTCACCATCATTACTATATCCGATTCTGTCCTGCATTGGAGCTAGTGAACCTCCAAAAGGATTCCAAGGTAATTTTTTATAATCGTATGAATTGCTAACGATATTAGGAGCTATGTTTTTGTTGGTATTATCTTTATAACCAGCAGCACCATATAAATCAGAAACAACCTGATAATGGTAACCGTAGTAATATCTGTCATCAGTACCTACAGAGAAGTTCCAGTTATCATTAATCTTGTGTTGGAAGTTCATTAAGATTCCATACCAGTTGTGAGAATTGATACTAGATCTTCTAATTAATGTATTTCCTGCTGCAGCACTGTTAACATTTACAGCACCATTTGCTCCGAATATTTTGTTGAAGTCATAATGCCCCTCAGCATCTTTAAAAACAGGAACCCCGTTTTTATCTGTACCATTGATTCCGTAGCTGGCACCGTTGTAAGCAACTTTACCAAGATCTCCTGTACCACCACCACGGCCATTTGACATATAAGCTACAGTACTTAAAGTAGACTTGTCACTAATTGTCCAGTCCCAGTTCAGCATAATTACCGGCTTACTGTAGTAGTTAGATCTGTTAGATATTGCAACTCTTTTGCCATCAGGTCTTGTGTAGAAACCAAAGTCTGAATTGTACGTTCTATCTGGGCTTCCGTCATGATCTGGATTATATTTAATATAGTCAGAAATTGTAGGAGCAAAAGTTCTCTGATCGTGCCATTGTGGAGATGAAGTGATCATGAACTGTAAGTTATGCTTTTTGCTTGGTTGGTAACCTAAAGCAAAAAAGTAAGTATAAGCTTCATATGCCTGGTTCTGTACATACATATTACCAGCTTGTCTGCTCATTAGAATAGAAGAAGACCAACCATTTTGAGTCTTACCTGTATTATAAGCAAATGAAGATTTCTGGAAGTCATTGTTACCAACGCCTAAACGGATAACACCTCCTTGCTTCATATCAGCAGAACGTGTTAAATAGTTGATGGTACCACCAACAGAAGCAATAGCTAATTTAGAAGAACCAAGACCTCTTTGTGATTGAACAGCACTAGTAACATCTGCTAAACCTGTCCAGTTAGAAAAATAAACAGTACCACCCTCCATGTCATTTACAGGCATACCATTAACCATTACAGCGATATTTCTTGATTCAAAACCTCGCATTACAAGTCCCGAGTCACCAAAACCACCGCCACCTTTAGTGGCATAAACAGATGGAGTTGTGTTTAGGATTTCAGGAAGTTCCTGATTTCCTAATCTTTCTACAATTTGCGCAGCCTTAATTGTAGAAACAGCAACCGGAGTTTTTCTGTCTTTAGCAATATCGGTTACACCTTTCAGAATTACTGCCTCAATCTCTTTGGATTTAGCATCTGTAGTGTCCTTTGTTTGCTGTGCATAATACACGCTGGCTGTAGTTAATGTAATTACAGCCGCAAGCATTGGCTTTCTAAAATTGATCTTCATATTATTGATTTACTTTACTTTTATATAAGTAGATAGTTTCAGATTGCAAAAATGCACAAATTTTTTTTAACGTAGTTTAACAAAATGTTAAATTTTCAATGCCTTGAGACTCAGATCAATATTTTTCGCGGAATGGGTTAATGCACCTACTGAGATATAGTCTACACCAGTTTTTGCAATATCTTTAAGTCTTTCCCTTGTAACATTGCCGGAAGCCTCAGTTTCACAAATTTTGTTAATGAGAATTACTGCTTCTGTCATGGTTTCGTTGTCCATATTGTCCAGCATAATACGGTCTATTCCCGGAGTATTGATAGCTTCCTGAACCTCTTTTAGGTTTCTGGTTTCAACTTCAATTTTCAGATTGAGTTTATTTTTTTCTACATATTCTCTGGCCATTTTTACAGCATTGGAAATACTGCCATTGTAATCAATGTGATTATCTTTCAGCATAATCATATCATATAACCCAAATCTGTGATTGGTTCCGCCACCAATAGCTACTGCCCATTTTTCGCACAAACGGAAATTAGGTGTAGTCTTACGGGTATCCAAAAGTTTGGTTTTGGTTCCTACCAATCGGGAATCCCAATCATGAGTAAGAGTTGCAATACCACTCATGCGCTGCATACAGTTTAGTACAAATCTTTCTGTAGACAATATAGATTGAGCTGAACCGGTTACAATAAATGCGACATCACCAACTTTGGCTTGTTCACCATCTTTAATTTTGACATCGACAGTAAGATCTTTATCATAATATTTAAAGATGTATTTTGCCAGTTCAACACCTGCAAGAATACAATCTTCTTTTACCAATAATTTTGCAGACTGTTGTAATGTAGCAGGAATAGTTGCCAGGGTAGAATGATCTCCTTTCTGAAGATCTTCTGCCAGAGCATTTTTAATAAAAGTATTTAGTGCTTTGTCTGTAATATAACTTGGACGGTTCATTTTATATTGTTCTTGTTGTTTCAATCGGTTTATCGTTTCTGGACCATTCACTCCAGGAACCTACATAAAGTTTTGGAATATTGAGTCCGGCATAGTCTATTGCCAATAATGTGTGGCAGGCTGTAACACCAGAGCCGCAATGTACCATAATATTTCCAGGTTCATAACCTTCTAATATTTTTGTAAAATATTGTTTTAACTCCTCCGGATCTTTATACGTTCCGTCCGAATTAAGATTGTTGGCAAAAGGGTAGTTCTTTGCTGTTGGAATATGTCCTGCAATGATATCTATAGGTTCTGTTTCTCCATTGTAACGAGGTGTTTCTCTAACATCAATAATCAGGGTTTTATCCTGTTGGGTAAATGCTTCAGCTTCCTGAATATCAGCAATGGGTAGTTGCCATTCTGTAAAAGTATAATTTCCAGGCGTCCTTTCCGGTGAAGCCTCTGTTGTGATAGGAATAGCATTGCTGATAGCTGCCTGCAAGCCTCCGTTCAGTACCTGTACCTTCTCAAGTTCCGCAGAACGAAGCATCCACCATAACCGGGCAGCAGCGTTCGATGCGTTTTTATCATCATATATAACAATATGAGAGTCTTTTTCGATACCAGTTTCCTGCAGTACTTTTATGAAATTTTCTATTTGGGGAAGCGGATGGCGGCCTCCGTTTTTATAATCCTGGGGAATATCAGACATATCAGTGCTTAGTTCCAGATAATAGGCATTAGTTATATGTCCGTTATCATATATATTCTTAGCATTGTTTCCAGCATGGATGATGATGAGCTCCGGATAGTGCAGGATGCTAGCTAGTTCATCAGAATTAATAATAGAATTCATTTTATTTTACTAAATCTTTATTAAAAAAGGCACCTTTATTTTCCTTCATTTCCATGGAATGTTTGATAATTAAATAGGAAACATTCACAAGATTTCTAAGTTCAGATAGCTGTGGTGAAAGAATAGAATTATTATAAAGAGCTGTTACAGCTTCATAAATTTCTCTCTGTTTCTGCTGTGCTATTTTTAAGCGGGAATTGCTTCTTACAATTCCTACAAGATCACTCATCATTTCCTGTAACTGTTTTCTGAAATAAGAGACCATTACCATTTCATCCATTAGCTTCATTCCTTCCTGATTCCATTCAGGAATAGCTTTTAGATCATTGAAATTAAATTCATTCTGTTTCAGCAATTCTACTGTTTTTACGGCAGCTTCATGTCCGAATACTAAACCTTCCAGCAAAGAGTTGGAAGCTAATCGATTGGCTCCGTGTAATCCTGAATTGGTACATTCGCCTACAGCAAAAAGATTCTTAATGGAAGACTGTCCGTCTATATCCACATCTATCCCCCCCATTAAATAATGACAGGCAGGTACAACGGGAATAAGCTGCTCGAAAGGATCTATACCTTCTTCAAGACATTTCTTATAAATATTAGGGAAATGTTCTTTGAATTTTTCCTGATCCATGTGGCGGCAATCTAAGCCAACGTAGTCGTCTCCGGAAATTTTCATTTCATTATCTATAGCTCTGGCTACAATGTCACGCGAAGCTAATTCTTCACGTTCATCATATTTTTGCATAAAGGGCTGACCGTCTTTAGTCCTCAGCTTTGCACCATCACCACGTACAGCTTCCGAGATCAAAAACAGCATGCCGCTTCTTTTTGAAAACATAGCAGTAGGGTGGAATTGGTAATACTGCATATTGGATACTTTGCCACGTGCGCGGTGAACAAAGGCAATTCCGTCTCCGGTTGCAATAATTGGATTTGTAGTATTTTTATAAACATGCCCGGCACCTCCTGTAGCAACAAGGGTGATCTTGGCCGTAATTTTCTTTATTTTTTTATTTTTCTGATCCAGAATATAAGCACCGTAACAATGGATGTTATCATGATTCAGTTCCTTGCCGGGAACATGGTGCTGAGTAAGTAAGTCGATCACATAATGGTGATCCAGAACTTCAATATTTGGAAGCTTATTAACGGTTTCCAGAAGTGCTCGCTCAATTTCGAAACCAGTAATGTCCTTATGGTGAACAATTCTGTTTTCGGTATGTCCCCCCTCTCTTCCCAGTTTGAAGTCACCGTCTTTTTCTTTATCAAAACGGGTTCCCCATTCTACAAGTTCTCTGAAGCGGTGTGGACCTTCCTTTACTACCATTTCGACAACATTGCGTTTGTTTTCCCCGTCTCCGGCACGCATGGTGTCTTCTATGTGTTTTTCGAAATTATCTTTTGAAAAATCAGTGACAACGGCTAGTCCGCCTTGTGCATATTTGGTATTGCTTTCATCTTCATCCGACTTGGTGACAATAGTAATTTGTGCATCCGGCAGCGTCTCTGCAATCTTAATAGCATAAGACAGGCCTGATATTCCGGAACCAATAACTAAAACATCCGCTTTAATCATAGCTTATAAAATTTGAAGTCTATATTCCTTCTCGTTAATAAAGTATAAACTTACGAATTTTGTAGCTGTTCGAAGACAACATCAACAGATAATTGCTGAGATTGAGTTGCTTTTACAGCTAACTGATCACAGCGTTCATTTTCCGGGTGTCCGGCATGTCCTTTTATCCAGTGGAATTGGAGCTTGTGCATCCTCATTAATGGGATGAATCTGCGCCAAAGATCATCATTCTTTACTTTTTTGAAATCTTTTTTAATCCATCCGAATATCCAGTTCTGATTGATAGCATCCGAAACATATTTGGAATCGGTGTAGATGTGGACATTATTTTGTGGAGTGTTGAGCTTTTCCAATGCAACGATAACAGCTAAAAGCTCCATACGATTGTTGGTTGTTAGACGAAAACCTTCAGAAAATTGTTTTTCATATTTCTTTTCAACAACCTTCATTACGATTCCGTATCCGCCCTTTCCGGGATTACCACTGCATGCTCCGTCTGTATAGATGTCTATTTTCATTAGAAAGGCATCATTTCATCTTCATCATCATCATTCATTGCCGAACCTGAAACTTTGTTACTGCTTGGTGGAGTAGGAGACATACCAAATGCAGAACCTGGATCCATGGTAGTCTTTATCTTATCATAGAAATTGTCATTATTGACCTGCGAAGGGCTTCCCATACCGCCGCCGAAAGTGTCTTCACCTAAATCTCCGAATCTTGCCATAGAACCATGGAATGCTAAACGGACATCTTCTGTTGTACCATTTCTGTGTTTTGCAATAATTAATTCGGCTTGATTTGCGGAAGGCGTTTCATCTTCCCAATATTCAATTTTATAATATTCCGGACGGTAAATAAAGGATACGATATCCGCATCCTGCTCAATAGCCCCGGATTCCCTAAGGTCAGATAGCTGAGGTCTTTTGCCGGGTCTGTTTTCTACGGAACGCGATAACTGAGAAAGAGCGATAACCGGTACATTTAATTCTTTTGCAATCGCTTTAAGGGAACGGGAAATGGTTGAGATTTCCTGTTCACGGTTTCCGCCACCTTTTCCACTTTGAGCTGTCATCAGCTGAAGATAGTCGACCATGATAATCCGTACACCATGCTGCATAACCAATCGACGGCATTTCGCTCTAAAGTCGAATATCGAAAGAGCAGGTGTTTCATCGATATAAAGAGGAGCCTTCTCCAGATTGGAAACGTTACTAAAAAGTCTTTCCCACTCTTCATCGGTTAACGTTCCTTTTCTTAGTTTTTCCGAAGAAATTCCGGTTTCAGAGGATATCATCCTCATAATTAACTGTACTGATGCCATCTCCAGAGAGAACAAGGCAAGAGGTATATTTTGGTCTACAGCAATATTTCTGGCCATTGACAGAATGAATGCGGTTTTCCCCATCGCCGGACGTGCTGCGATAATAATAAGGTCGGACGGTTGCCAGCCTCCTGTCTCTTTGTCTACAGCCTTAAATCCAGAAGGAACACCTGAAAGTCCCTGTTTTCCTCTTAAAGATTTTACTTTGTCCAAAGCTTCCTTTACTAAGGAGTTCGCCGTGTCAAAACCTTTTTTAATCGTACCATTAGTAATCTCGAAGAAGCTTTTTTCAGCTTCATCTAAAAGTTCGAATACATCGGTAGATTCTTTGTAAGACTGGTCTATAACATTTCCGGATACATTGATAAGGGATCTCAGAATGAATTTTTCCAGAACAATTCTTACATGATATTCTATATGTGCAGAAGAAGATACTCCAAGGGTAAGCTCTATGATGTAAGAGTCTCCACCCGCCAGATTTAATCTGTCTTCACGTTTCAGTTCCTGAATAACGGTCATCATATCTACAGGATGGTTGTCCTGATATAACTTCAGAATAGCAGAATAGATTTCCTGATGGCGGGGATCATAAAAAACCTTCTCGGTGAGAAGGTCTATAGAAAAGTCTAAAGCCTTCTTGTCTATGAGAAAAGTTCCGATAACCAGCTTTTCAAATTCCACTGCATTAGGAGGCATTTTACCTTGTGAAATAGATAATTCCTTGGCAAAATTCCCTTGCGTTAATGATGATAATGTTTCCTTTTGAGCCATGTGGCAAAGATAAATTTTAAAAAACTAAAAGCATAATTGCTTTATTCACAAATAAATTTTAAGTAACGATTTCTCCTCTAAATTAGGAAAAAATCGTGTTAAGAAATATAAATATTATGCGTTAATGTTCTGTACATCATATTTATTATGTCTTATATGAGTTGCAATAGTTTTGATTGTTCTACAGAGCTATTGCAGCTTATATGATTGGTGTTAATATTCCATTTTACGGAGTTTTGGCGCAAATGTTCCTACCATTAATGCTACCAAAAGCGTCATGCTGCCACCAAAAACAACAGAACGTATTACGCCCATCATTTTTGCCGCAAGACCACTTTCAAACTGGCCAAGCTCATTACTGGAAGTAATAAATATGGTATTGACACTCAATACTCGGCCGCGGATTTTGTCTGGAGTTTTTAACTGAACAATAGTACCACGGATTACAACACTAATGCCATCCAACATACCGCTTAGAACAAGGAATCCAAAAGACAGCCAATATAAATGAGACAATCCGAAACCTATAATGCAAAGCCCAAATCCACTTACGGCAGCAATAAGGATTTTCCCCTGATTCTTTTTAAGCTGTATAAATGATAGTGTAATAATAATACACATGGAACCAATATCTGATGCCGCATTTAGTAGTCCAAATCCTTCGGAGCCAACTTTTAGAATATCTGTAGCATAAACAGGGATCATTGCTACAGCACCTCCAAATAAAACTGCAAAAAGATCGAGTGTAAGAGCACCGAGAATTTCTTTCGTTTTATAGATGTAAACAACACCTTCACGCATACTTTCCCAGACATTTACCTCTTGTCCTTCGTATTCAGATCTGTGTTTGTTCAGTGTCCAGAAAAATAATGATCCGATAAATAAAAAGCATAATATAACGACAAGAGTACCGCTGATTCCCAGCCATGCAATTAAAAAGCCTCCCAGTGCATGACCTGATACTGATGCTGTAAGAAATGTTGCCTGATTAAGTGTAATGGCATTTGGTAGTTCTTCTCTTTTAACAATATTAGGAATTAGAGCAGGAACTAAAGGCGATAAAAATGCCCTGCAGATTCCGGAAAGGAAAATAATGCCATAGATATAATAAGTGATCTGATGGTTGCTAAAGCTAAGTCTATGACCCCAGAATGCCGGTATTAATAAACAACATAAAAGGAAAAAATAAGCATAGTTACAGATTAGTAATAACTTTTTCTTTTCACTCATATCTATAATGTGTCCGGCGTATAAGGCACAGCCAACAGCGGGGATTACTTCGGATAAACCAATAAGTCCAATAGAGAAAGGATCTTTGGTTAAGTGATATACCCACCAGCCAAGTAAGGTTGCAAGCATTCGGAAAGCAATGATCAGAAAGAACCGTCCAATAAGAAGACTTCTGTATTCAGTATTTCTTAGTGTTTGGAGGGGAGCCAGTGATATCATAATATAGTGAAAATATAGAGGAAGTTAGTTTTATTAATTATTGTATAATGAGATTTAAATCTGGCTGATGAAAGAAGTCTGCAATATCACGGTTATTTGCTAAACGCGGAATCTTATTCTGCCCCCCCAGTTTACCTTGTGATTTTGCATATTCCAGGAAGCTGTCTTTTCTCAATCGGGATATAACAAGTGTCTGGAGAATATTACCTGTAATCAAATCGTTGTAATAAGTATTTTTATTTCTTAATGCTAAATCCAGGCTTTGTCGGAACGCTTCCATATTCTCAGGCTCTTTTTCAAATTCTATAAACCATTCATGATATGGGAGTCCATTTTCCGGATTTACCTGTGGAGCCAAATGAAATTCGGAAATTTGTGCCGGATGTTTTAAAATAGTCTCTTTCATAGCTTCTTCTACTTCATAGGCAATAACATGCTCACCAAATGCTGAAGTGAAATGTTTGGTTCTTCCGCTTACCAGAATTTTATATGGATCTTTAGAAATAAATCTTATCATATCACCAATCATATAAGCCCAAAGCCCGGAATTAGTTGTAATGACAAGGGCATAATCTTTATGAAGTTCTATTTCTCCAAGGGTTAACCTTCTTGGTTTTTCTTTTCCAAGATCTTCCTGAGGAATGAACTCGTAAAATATACCATGATTGGTTAATAGAAGAAGCCCGTCTTCTTTATAATTATTCTGATATGCAAAGAATCCCTCTGATGCCGGAAATGTTTGGACAATATCTACAGTACCGCCTAAGAGGCTGTTCATCTTTTCCCGATAGGGTTCGTAATTGACCCCGCCGGTAACAATAAGCTGAAGATTTGGGAATATTTCTTTTATTTTTTTGCCGGATTTTTCTGTAAGTTTTTCAAAATACATAATTAGCCAAGGTGGTATACCGGAAATAAGTGTCATATTTTCTTTTTCCGTTTCGGCAATAATTTTATCAACTTTAGTTTCCCAGTCTTCTATTGTATTGGTTTCCCAGCTTGGCAGTCTGTTTTTTTGCAGGTAATTTGGAATGTGATGGGCTACAATTCCGGAAAGGCGGCCTGTTTTTATTCCATGCAAATCTGTAAGTTCAGGAGATCCCTGTAAGAAAATCATTTTTCCATTTACAAAATCAGCATTGTCTCTCTTTACAATATAGAAAAATAGTGCACTTCTGGCAGCGTCAACCTGATAAGGCATTCCTTCCTTGGAAATCGGGATATATTTGCTGCCGGATGTTGTTCCGGATGTTTTTGCAAAGTATTCTGGCTGTCCTGGCCACAAGATATCCTTTTTCCCTTCTTTTATTTCTTCAATATAATTTTTCAGATCCTCATAATCAGCTAAAGGAACTTTTTCCTGAAAATCCTGAATATTGCGGATGCTTCCAAAGTCATGCTCTTTTCCGAATTTTGTGTTTTCAGCTTTTGAGATCAGGTCTTTTAATAAGCCTTCCTGGTCAGAAACTGCATTTCGGGTGAACTTTTCCGATGATTTTACATATTGCTTTGCCCAGATTTTGGCAACAGCTTTCTTTAAGATGTCCAACATAATCGTGAGCAAAATTACGTAATTCCACTTGAAACCAACGTTGTAAAATTGAGAATGATCGGAAGATATTTTCTATTGGAAAGACAAGTGTCTATTTTGAATTCTGTTTGACAATGGTGTGAAGATATGTCAGGCAGGACAGAATTGAAGTTTGATAGATGAACAAAAAAAGCAGCTTAGCACTAATGCTAAGCTGCTTTATAGAGAATTTGGATTGATTATTATTACTTTTTGTTTTCTTTATATCTCATATCAGGAGTTCCGTCTTTTTTAAGATGTTGTGAAGATTTGTATCTTTTGTCAGGAGTTCCGTCTTTTTTTAGCTTTACACCTTGTGTAGTTGTTGTAGATTTTACTTCCTTCACTGCTCCTTTAGCGTCTTTAGAAGTCGCTTTTGTCTCTTTTACCGCTGTAGTCTTGGTGTCTTTTGCAGTTGATTTAACCTCTTTTACTGAAGATTTAACTTCTTTTTTTACCGGTGTAACAGGTGTAGTCTGACGTGGTGTAGTGGTCTGAGCAGTTGCAAATCCTAGTCCTAAAGCCAGAGATAATGCTGATAATAGATTTTTCATTTTTTAATGGTTTTTTGTATGTGTAATTTAAATTTTTACTTCTGTGAAGTTACACTAAAAAACTATCAACTTGCGTGCTAAAAATTACGGTGACAATTAATTTAACAAAACTTTATCACAGTTTAAAACGGGCTTAAATGGGATAAGGCTATAATAGCAGGTTTTCTGGTTCTGTAACAGGATATATTGGCTTATAGCCTCATTTTCAATTATCTGTTATAGAATAACTATATTATTTGTAAATTTGCAGTTTGATAACGGTTTCAGGAAGTACTGAATCCGTTTTTCGTCGTTTAAATGAAATTTGATACCAAGTGCAATTAACTTCTATAAAAAATACGCTGCTGCCCGATTTGTTAAAGAAACAATGGGGTAAAGAAATGTTCGATACACTGCGTGAAAAGCAAAAGATTAGTATAAAAGGTGCTGCAGGCTCTTCTTTGAGCTTACTTGCTGCAGAATACTTTGTGTCGTTTCATCAGCCTGTGCTGGTAATTCTGGATGATAAAGAAGATGCTTTATACACTACGGCAGAACTGGAAGAACTTTGTGGGAAAGAGCATGTATTGTATTTTCCGGCGACTTTTCTGGAGCCTTATCAGATAGAAAAAACTCAGAATGCGAATAGAGTATTGAGGACAGAGGTTATCAATCAGTTGAATTCGTCTAAAACACCCAAAGTAATTGTAGCTTACGCGGCAGCACTTTCGGAAAAGGTAATTAAGAAGGAAGAGTTTGGAAAGTTTTCACATACCATAAAAGTCGGAGAACAACTTGATTTTGATTTTATAGATGAATTACTAAACCATTATAAGTTCAACAGGACAGATTTTGTATCAGAGCCTGGTGAATTTTCTGTTCGTGGTGGTATTATAGATGTGTTTTCTTATGCGTATGAGTTCCCTTTTCGTATAAGTTTCTTTGGAAACGAAGTAGACAGTATTCGTACTTTCGACATAGAAAGTCAGCTAACACAGGAAAAAGTGGAAGAATTTCAGCTGGTATCTGCTATTCAGGATATATCAGGTGATACTTCCAAAACGTCTTTATTGGGAATTTTACCTAAAGAAACCGTCATGTTTACCCGAAATGCATTTTTGGGAGTAAAGCACATTCGCGAGTTTTATGAAAAAGCACAGGAAGTATATAAAACCCTGCATCAGGATATTAAATACAGTGAACCTAAAGCTATTTTTGTATCAGAAGAAGAGTTTCTGAATGAAATAAACCATTTTGTATGGGCAGACTTTACTTCAGAAGTATTAAAATCTTCACGAGCTGAAATTCAGCTGAAACTCACCCAGCAGCCAGTTTTTAATAAAAACTTTGAATGGCTGATTCAGGATCTGGAAGATAAATTGGAAAAAGGCTATGATGCATGGATTTCATTCTCTTCCGAAAAACAAAAGGATCGTCTGGAAAGCATTTTTGAAGAGCTTGAAAAGAATATCCCGTTTAAAAGTTTTGCTTCCGAGCTGCACGAAGGTTTTGTAGACAATGAAAATAAAATATCGGTTTATACCGATCACCAGATATTCGACAGATACCAGCGATATAAAGCGAAAAACGCTTTTGCCAAAAGTGAGCAACTTACCTTAAAAGATCTGATGTCTCTGAAAGTTGGAGATTATATTACCCATATTGATCATGGTATAGGAAAATTTATGGGACTGGTAAAGGTTAATAATAACGGTAAAGTTCAGGAGTGTTTTAAATTGTCTTATAAAAATGGTGATTTATTGTATGTAAGCATACATGCACTTCATAAAATATCAAAGTATAACGGGCCAGACGGAAAAGATATTGTATTGAGTAAGTTAGGATCTTCTGCATGGAAGTCCCTGAAGCAGAAAACCAAAGCGAGGGTTAAACAAATTGCATTTGATCTGATTAAGCTTTATGCTCAAAGGAAGAGTGCAAAAGGCTTTGCTTATTCACCAGACGGGTATATGCAGAATGAGTTGGAAGCATCCTTTATTTATGAAGATACTCCGGATCAGGAGAAAGCGACAATGGATGTGAAAGCCGATATGCAGGCAGATACGGTTATGGATCGTTTGATTTGTGGAGATGTAGGATTTGGAAAAACAGAAGTTGCTATCCGTGCAGCCTTCAAAGCAGCTGTAGACGGAAAACAGGTAGCACTTTTGGTTCCTACAACGATTCTGGCATTTCAGCATTACAGAAGTTTTAAAGAAAGACTTAAAGATTTCCCTGTAGAGGTTTCTTATCTTAACCGCTTCAGAACGGCAAAACAAAAGAAAGAAACACTGGAAGGGTTGGTTTCTGGTAAGATAGATATTGTAATTGGTACACATCAATTGGTAGGTGCCAGCGTAAAGTTTAAAGACCTGGGATTACTGATTATTGATGAAGAGCATAAATTCGGCGTAGCGATAAAAGATAAGCTGAAGACTATGAAAACCAATATTGATACACTAACGCTTACGGCAACACCTATTCCGAGAACATTACAATTTTCTTTAATGGCTGCAAGAGATCTGTCAGTTATTAAAACACCACCGCCTAACCGTCAGCCTGTAGATACCAAATTGGTAGGCTTCAACGAAGAAATTCTGAGAGATGCTATTAGTTACGAATTACAAAGAGATGGTCAGGTTTATTTCATTAACAACAGAATAGAAAACCTTAAAGAAATTGCAGGTCTTATCCAGAGATTGGTTCCGGATGCTCGAGTTATTACAGGGCACGGGCAGATGGATGGTAAGCAATTGGAGGCAAATATGATGGATTTTATGGAAGGTAAATACGATGTACTGGTTTCTACAACGATTGTGGAGAGTGGACTTGATGTACCTAATGCCAATACAATTTTCATTAATGATGCTCAGCGTTTCGGTATGGCAGATTTGCACCAGATGCGTGGACGTGTGGGGCGTAGTAACAGAAAAGCATTTTGTTATCTTATTACACCACCAATGGATTTGGTTTCTTCAGACTCCCGTAAGCGTCTGGAAGCTATTGAACAGTTTTCAGATTTGGGTAGTGGCTTCCATATTGCGATGAAGGACTTGGAAATCCGTGGCGCCGGAGATTTGTTAGGGGGAGATCAGAGTGGCTTTATCAATGAAATGGGCTTCGATACCTATCAGAAAATTATGCAGGAAGCTCTGGAAGAACTGAAGGATGAAGATATGGAAGGCCTTTTCCAAAATGAAGAAGAGCGCAAAAAACTTTTCAACTCTGTTAAAGATGTGAATATTGATACAGATTTAGAACTGATGCTTCCGGATGATTATGTAAATAGTACGGAAGAGCGATTGTTGTTATATCAAAAACTGGCGGATGTAAGGAACGCTGTAGAGCTTAGTCGTTTCGAATATGAGTTGAATGACCGTTTTGGAGCATTGCCAAAAGAAGCGATTAACTTACTGAAGAGTATTGAACTGAAATGGTTGGCAGCGGATATAGGTTTTGATAAGATAGTGATGAAAAACGGTATTTTCCTTGGGTATTTTCCGGGTAATCCACAAGATAAGTTTTATCAAAGCGACAGATTTAAAAAGATTATTCAATATCTTGGATCCAATCCTCAACATGCCCAACTTAAAGAAAAACATTCACCAGAAGGTAATCAGTTAATGATGCGTAAAGATAAAATAACAAATGTGGATGAGGTTAATACATTGCTAAATAGTATATTGGCTTAAATTTCTTATGATGAAAAAGTTAATCTTATTCTTTTTAGTATTTCTGTCCGGATGGAGTTATGCATGTGTTTGTATGATAATTCCTAATCCTGTAGATCAGTTTAATGATTATGACTTTATTGCAAATATTACAATAACCGATACTGATATTGCTCCTAAAGGATATGATAAACAATACTATATTGCCAATATTAAGATTAACAAGCTATATAAAGGCAGAAATGTTAAACAGTTATTTGTAGATGGGAGCCTTTGGAAAAAAATAGGAGAAAAATCTGTTAGAAGTGGGAGTATGACAAGTTGTAGTTTTCAGGTTATACCAGGTGAGAATTATATTGTTTTTGCGAACCTTAAAACAGGAAAGTATACAATAGGAATTTGTAATCCACATTATATTAGAAAAGGGGTTTATTGGGATCAATATAATAGAGTAAAAGAAACATTAGATTTTGTAGAAAAGAATAAAATTTCTTCAGAATTATTGAATAACTATGAAGTAGTTAAAAAAAATAGACAAAAAGGAGATTATAGCCGCTTTGATCAATTTAATAATATAGATGCTAAAAATAAATTTGCTGTTTTTGAAATAGAAAATAATGCGGAAGGTAGTATTACTAACGGAAAGATTATAAGAGGATTTGGAAATAATTATTTGGATAGTAAGCTGTTAGAAAACTTAATGGAATCTTATAAAGTAAAGAATCGATCTTCCGATGAAGTTTCTGTAACGATAGAAAAAAAGATTTTTTTCCTCTATTATTATCCTAAAAGAAAGAAGAATCAAACAAGTATCATAAGTGATTTTATTTTGTAATATGAAAAAATACGTATTACTTTTTTTAGTGCTGCTTTCTGGATGGAGTTACGCTTGTCGCTGTGGTATGCAGGGAATATATACGTATTATAAATGGGCTAAGTTTGTTGGTGAAATTGAGATTGTAAATGTAGCAGACCCTATTAATGGAGATGCTTTTGTGAAAATAAAATCTCTTAAAAAGTATAAAGGAAATGTGCCAGAAGGATTCTATGCAGACGTAGCTTCTTCTTGTGGAATACGTTTCAAAAAGGGAGAAAAATTTCTTATCTATTTAAATTTTCATCAGGGAAAATATAAAGTAAATGCCTGTACCCGAAAAGTGGAAATTGGTGATAATAGTAAGTTAGAAATAAAAAAAGAGAAAAAAGTCATAAGTTATTTATCGAAAAAAAACTTTAGTGAAGAAGGAGCAATGATTTTATTTGATGATAAAGAAAATGCTTTAGTGGAAAGTTATAGAGGATTGAATGCTAAAAGTGATTTTGCAGTTTTGAAGATAAGAACAGCTGATGATCCAGATAAAATTGAAAAAATAAGAGTTCTGAGAAGATTTGGAACATCTAAAGATGATGAAATATATAAATTAATTGAAGAAAAAGGGATTTTGCTTAGTAAATTTACTCGCTTGGGTACGGAGCATGAAGAATTTATCATTATCCTTTTTTATCATAGAAATGACTCCAATAAGGAGGTTATATCTGTGACTCCTTGAGGAGATTGATCATTTAAATAAAAACAATGAAATACTTAATTGTAGGCCTTGGTAATAAAGGCGATGAATATAAAGAAACAAGACATAATATAGGTTTTAAAGTTGCTGAAAAGATTGCGGAAGCTATAGATGCACCATTTAATACCACCAATTTTGGGTGGATGGCTGAAGGAAAATATAAAGGAAGAAAAGTCTTTGTCCTAAAACCGGATACTTATATGAATCTTAGTGGAAATGCCGTACGCTACTGGATGCAGAAAGAAAATATTCCATTAGAAAATTTATTGGTTATTACCGATGATTTAGCGTTGCCTTTTGGAACGTTAAGGATGAAAATGAAAGGGAGCCATGGCGGGCATAACGGGTTGCGCAATATTGAGGCTGTACTGAATACAGGTCAGTATACACGTCTTCGTTTCGGAATTTCTGCAGATTTTAAAGATGGGCAACAGGTAGATTATGTTTTGGGAGGATGGAGTGAAGAAGAAAAAGAAAAACTGCAGGAAAGGATTGATAAATTTTCTCAGGCAGCACTATCTTTTGTATTTGCAGGAATACAGAATACAATGTCTGGTTTCAACGGGAAATAAATTTTTAGAATACTTCTCCCAAATTAACAAAAAAGCCACGTGAATTTCCCTGGCCAAATCCATAATCGATACAAAGATTAGTGTCACTGTGTTTGTTTAGTTTGATACGTATACCTGCACCATAACCTATTTGTGGCTTTTTAAACTCAGAAGAAAGCTCGGCTGAGAAGGCTTCCATATTGCCAAAGATTACTCCTCCAATAAGCCCATTACGAGTAATGGCGAATCGATATTCGTTTTCATAGTAGAACATATTTTTTCCTCTGAAGCGGCTTTGGATATATCCCCGTCCGGTATTGTACTGGTCGTCCCAGGCTGTACTGGGCAACATCAGATAAGGTGGAGGTTGTTTGCTGGCTGTTAACCATGCAAATCCCCAAAAAGCCAATGTGTTTTGCGAATTGGCAGGAAATCGTATATATTTTCGTGCATCTACCTGTATAGAGGCCCAATTAGAATCACTTCCTATGAACGTGAAATTGGGACGATAAGTGATACTTATGTATTCACCATTTTTGGGGTTAATTTGGTTTAATCTGTTGTCATAAAGAAACTTTAAAGCTATGCCAGATGCACGTTCGGCTGTCTTTAGATCCCTGTTTAAAAGATGTGTAACGTGTTTTCCCAAAGTATCAGATACTTTAATATTCCAGAATTGGTCGTAAAAGATCCCACCACCAGCATATAGATTTTTCCCGATGGTGAACATTATTGACTGATGCAATTTTATCGATTGGAAATTAACGGTATAACCTGTATTGGAATTTGCGTCTACAGAAACTTTTTTACCTCCTAAACCGTAAACTTCAGAGGGATAATTCAGATATTTGAAATCACTAATAAGATTAATCTTATTGTTTTTTGTCCAAATGTTGATGTAAAGGGGAAGGATACTCTGTTTGTGTTGCGAATAGGTATAGCTGGTATTAATTGTTGAAATTTTCTGGTCAGGTAGCCTGCTTTCATAAAATCCGATATTAGCACTCACTACACCGGCGAATCCTGTCTGCAGAGTATAGCCGGCAGCAGGAAGGATAGCCCAGTTAAATTTTTTTACGGTTGTTGTATCTTCTTTTTTATTTTTGTGAAATATTTTTCTAATTATATCCTGAACATCTTTTTGTTCAACTTCATGAGGCCGTACCAGCGTGTCAGGCTTATTAGCAACAGAAACATTTTGTGCACCTCCGAAAAAAGGTGCACAAAATAGAAAAAAGATAAATATTCTTATCACCTCCAAAACTTTTGTTGGTAATATTACACAAAATTTAAATTTCTTTTTAGAAAAAAATAAATTTATAGAATATATGTAAATATGGAGGGCTTAAATAACTCTTTTATGGTTTACTATAACATGAGATTCTTTTGACTTATCATAATTTGTTCGGAAGCCAACCAGATTTACGGATATATTATTTTCTTTCGCCGTAATATTTGCGAATTCCTGAATAAGATCAAGAACATCAGTTGCAATGTAAGATGTGCGTTTTCCGTTAATTGTTACCTGCGATCCTGGCTGGATATTCTTCAGGGTCTTTTTGATTGCTGCTTTATTCAGGAAAGATACTTCCTCAGCAAGTTCAATTGTAATAGCATCTGCATCCTCCAGTTCTTCGCGGCTTAGGTAGTAAGCACGTTTCATGTTTCCAAGAAGGATGAAAATAATACTGATTACTAAACCAAGAGCTACGCCTTTTAACAGGTCTGTGAAAACAACAGCAAGCATAGTTGCTATAAATGGAATAAACTGATATTTTCCTTTATCCCAAAAGTGCTTTATTGTTGCAGGTTTTGCCAGTTTATATCCTACAAGGATAAGAACTGCAGCAAGGGTTGCTAACGGAATCATATTCAGAACAGCCGGGATACTTAGTACACAAACTAATAACAGTACACCGTGGATTATGGCTGATAATTTGGTGGTAGCACCTGCATTGGCATTTGCTGAACTTCTTACAACTACCGATGTCATAGGTAATCCACCAATAAATGAACTGATAAGGTTACCTATCCCTTGTGCACGGAGCTCTTGATTGGTATCTGTAATTCTTTTTTTATAATCCATTCTGTCCGAAGCTTCAATACAGAGAAGAGTCTCAATAGAGGCTACAATCGCAATAGTAATGCCTGTTACCCATACTGCTGGCATTGCAAATCCCGTGAAGTTTGGGAAAGTGATCAAAGCTTTAAAATCTTCAGCTGATTTGGGTACAGGAAGCTTTACCAGATGATCTGTGGTTACAGCTAAAGAGCTTCCGGAAGAAGTAAACAGTTGATTAATCACAATTCCTGTTACTACTGCAACAAGTGCTGCAGGAAGCATTTTTATTTTTTTGAGAACTGGTATTTTGTCCCATATAATCAAAATAGCTATTGAAATAGCAAATATTAATATCGCTCCGGGATGAATTGCTGAAGCAATTTCATTGATATATGGAATCAAATTGAACCCGTTGTCGAATAAAGTTTGTTTTCCTTCATAGTCCTTGTCAAAACCTAAGGCGTGAGGCAACTGTGTGAGAATAATAATAATTCCGATTCCGGCAAGCATTCCTTCGATAACGGCTGTAGGAATATAGTTGGAAATACTTCCGGCTTTTAGGAAACCTAGAATTAGTTGAGTAGCTCCGGCAATAATTCCGGCGCAAAGAAATAAGTCAAATGCTCCTAATTCGGTCACTGAAGCCAGGATAATAGCTGTGAGGCCTGCTGCAGGACCGGTTACACTAATGTTAGATGTGCTTAGGAATCCGACTACAATCCCACCGATAATTCCGGCAATAATACCTGATAACGGGGGCGCTCCGGAGGCTAAAGCAATACCTAAACAAAGAGGAAGAGCGACAAGAAAAACAACCAGACCTGATGCAAAATTGGGTTTAGCGTCGCTGAATATATTGGTTTTATTTTGTTTCATAATATTGATTTTAATGATGGATTAACATCTTATGTAAAATCATAAAATATTTGCCAGCATATAGAATATGTTGAACCAGAGATTGTTTCAATACTTTGGATATTGAAATAACTGATACATTATACCTGAACTGAATACAAGTATACTTTTATTGAAAAATTTGAGAATTCATGGGTTAGTTTTTTTTCGCTTGAAAAATAATGATATGAAGATCGATTCTCAATAAATCAATAAAAAGAAAATTAAATTTTAGATAAAATGGCTTTGTGTAAAAAGCTGTGAAGGGAATTATATCTCCGGAGGAGGGGAGAATATCATAAGAAGGGGATCTACGCGCTTACTGTCATCGTAAAAGACAAATGCTTTATCGAGGTCGTGATCCCAATGTATTTTTTGAATTTGCAAAGGCTCGCTGTGTAACTGCTCTTCACTCATTCGTTTAACTTTTACTTCTTCTTCAGAAAGGTTTTGTGACATAGTAGGTAAATCCCAATCCATTAGCTTGGCAATACTTGGTAATGCCATGAAATTGAGGAAAACTCCTAATATGATAATACTTATATATTTCACTTTCTGAAAATGAAGACTTTATAATGCAAAAATAATGCAAAAATTAATTCACTGATGTTAATTATTTATTACGCATCATCCAATCAGAGTTGG
The DNA here is from genome assembly GCF_001675285.1 of Elizabethkingia miricola. Classification (GTDB taxonomy): domain Bacteria; phylum Bacteroidota; class Bacteroidia; order Flavobacteriales; family Weeksellaceae; genus Elizabethkingia; species Elizabethkingia miricola. The sequence continues at coordinate 226,699 of NZ_LSGQ01000030.1, read as the reverse complement.
TAAGATCGTAGATTTTTTGGATGTCTTTCAGGATGTTTTCAAAATCAATCTCTAAATCAATTAATTTTCCTGTTCTCAAATCGAATACCCATCCGTGTACAATAGGGAAGTTTTCAGTGATATATCTTTCCTGTACGCAAGCCATTTTGATAACATTGATACACTGCTCCTGAACGTTTAGTTCAACAAGACGATCGTATCTTTTGTGTTCGTCCTCGATAGAATCTAGTTCTGCCTGGTGAATTCTGTAAACATCACGAATGTTTCTTAACCAAGGATTTAAAAGTCCTAAATCCTGAGGAGTCATAGCAGCCTTAACACCTCCGCAGTTGTAGTGTCCACATACGATAATGTGCTTTACTTTTAAATGTTCTACAGCATACTGAATAACAGAAGTAGAGCTCATGTCCAAAGTATTTACAACGTTGGCAATGTTACGTGTAACGAATACTTCTCCTGGTTTAGCTCCCATTAGTTCTTCAGCAGTAGCTCTACTGTCTGAGCAGCCAATGTAAAGGTACTCCGGAGTTTGTGTTGCAGCAAGATTTGTAAAGAAATCCTGGTCCTGAGAGATTTTGCTCTCTACCCATTTCCGATTGTTCTCGAAAATTTGTTCATAAGAATTTGACATAAATAAAAAATTAAAATTTATCGGGGCTAAAAATATGCAAAATCTGATAGAAAAATTCTATAATTTATCAGGTTTAATATTTTTTTAACATGATATCGCTTTATCAGTCAGTATTTCGCATAAAAAAAGCAACAATACATTGTTGCTTTATAATTATCTAATTTTCTGATTGTACAGTTTTACGTCCAATACTTTTGTAGAAGAAACCATGTTTGGATGGTAGCTCAGTAGAGAACATATTACGTCCATCGAATATAGCTTTGTTTTTTAATTTTTTTGCTATTAATTCGAAGTTCGGGTTCTTAAATTCCGGCCATTCAGTACAGATTAGTAAGGCATCTGCATCTTCCAGAGCGGAATACATATCTTTTGCGTAGCTAATTTTGTCACCAAGAATCTTTTGTACATTACCTTCGGCAATGCTGTCAAAGGCTACAACTTCAGCTCCCTTTTCAAGTAATAAACTGATATTGTCTAAAGAAGAAGCTTCACGGATGTCATCGGTATTTGCTTTAAAAGCTAATCCCCATACTGCAATTTTTTTACCTTGTATGCTTCCGTTGAAATACTCCTCGATAGCAGGAACCAGAATTGTTTTTTGTTTTTGGTTAGTTTCTTCGGTAGATTTTAAGATTTCGAAATCGAAGCCCTGTTCGCTACCACTTTTTATCAGTGCTTTTACGTCTTTAGGGAAACAACTTCCTCCATATCCGATTCCCGGGAATAAGAAACGATGTCCAATTCTGTTATCCGATCCCATTCCTAATCTTATTTTGTCGACATCGGCCCCTACCATTTCACAGAAATTGGCAATTTCATTCATGAAGGTAATTTTTACGGCTAAAAATGAATTAGCTGCATATTTGGTAAGTTCGGAAGATTTTTCATCCATATAGATGATAGGAATACCGATATTGCTGAATGGTTCGTACAGGTTTGCCATCATGTTTTTTGCCCTTTCGGAACTGGTGCCTATAACAACTCTGGAAGGATTCATACAGTCTTCAACAGCATAGCCTTCTCTTAAAAACTCAGGATTAGAAACCACATCAAATTCTACGGATGCAAAAGTTGCAATAGTTTCTCTTACTTTGTCTGCAGTTCCTACCGGAACAGTACTTTTATTTACGATAACTTTGTAATCGGTAATTAGTTTGCCAATGTTTTCAGAAACATTAAGAACGTATGAAAGATCTGCTGATCCGTCTTCTCCAGGAGGAGTTGGAAGTGCAAGGAAAACAATTTCTGACTGATCTAAAGCTTCCTTAAGTTCAGTTGTAAAGTGTATACGTTCTGCCTGAATATTTCTCAGAAACATTTCTTCCAGATTGGGTTCATAAATCGGAACAATTCCGTTCTTCATCCCCTCTACTTTCTTCTCGTCAATGTCTACACAGAAAACCGAATTTCCCAATTCTGCCAGACATGTTCCGGTAACAAGGCCTACATAGCCTGTTCCAACTATCGTAATATTCAATGTTTTGTCTTTAAAAGATAATATGCAAAAATACTAAATAAACTAATTTGTATTTCGCTTTTTTGCGCTTATTTGATTTCTTTAATACTTATTGCAATACCTCCGCTTGGAGCCAGTCTTTTTTTTAGAATAGTAGAGGAGGATACTTTCTGTTTATTTATTTTATAATCTATTGTACTGGTTTTCCAGTCAGCATTCTTTCCGTCTTCGTAAATAACAGCTTCAAATTTTTTTTCTTTTGGTAAAAAGCTGAGATTAATTGTTGCTGTTCTTTCGTTTTCATCAGTGATACCACCAATGAACCATTCGTTTTTGTTTTTTGCCTTACGCGCAATCGTAATGTAATCTCCAGGCTCAGCTTCCAGAATGTAAGTGTTATCCCAGTCTGCTGCTACATCTTTGATGAACTGGAAAGCATCCATGCGTTTTTTGTAATTTTCCGGAAGGTCGGCTGCCATTTGTAACGGACTGTATAAAGTTACATAGAGCGCTAATTGCTTTACTAAGGTTGTACTAAGTCTGGCTTTGTTTTTACCATATATGGAAAGATCTCCCTGGAAAATTCCTGGTGTATAATCCATAGGTCCACCCATTAATCTTGTGAAAGGCAGGATTGTTGTGTGATCGGGGTTGTTTCCGTTGAAAGACTCAAACTCAGTTCCCCTTGCAGACTCCTGAGCTATCCAGTTAGGATAGGTTCGGGATCGTCCGGTAGGTCTTACCGCTTCATGAGAGTTTACCATGATTTTGTACTGTGCCGCCTTTTGGGCTACAATGTTATAGTGATTTACCATCCATTGCCCGTCATGATATTCACTTCTTGGAATAATTGGGCCAACATATCCTGTTTTTACAGCTGTATACCCATGCTTATTCATGAAAGAAAATGCGTCATCCAATTGTCTTTCATAGTCAACTGCTGAAGAGGTTGTCTCGTGATGCATGATTATCTTTATGCCCTTTGCTTTTGCATAAGTCTGTAATTCTTCTACATTAAAATCCGGATAGGCTTTTGTAAAGCTGTATATTTTTTCTTTTCCATAAGCCCAGTTGTCTTCCCAGCCTTCATTCCAGCCTTCTACGAGTACGGCATCAAAACCATTTTCAGCGGCAAAGTCTATGTATTCTTTCACGTGCTGGGTATTGGCTCCATGGTGTTGATTAGGTTTTAGTTGGGCATAATTCGTTTCTCCAATTATAATATCCTGATTGTCACTGTAAGCCCAGGTAGAGCCTCCTCCTGTAAAGTATTCCCACCAGACACCAATGTATTTTGTGGGCTTTATCCATGATGTGTCTTCAATTTTACTTGAATCGTTTAAATTTAAGATAAGTTTGGAAGCAAGTATATCGCGTGCATCGTCACTGACTACAATAGTTCTCCATGGAGTTTCCATTTGAGTTTGCATATAAGCTTTTTCTCCATTTTTATTTGGGGTGAGATGACTGCTTAATTTGTAGTTCTTATCATCTACATTTAGGTGCATGGCGGGATAGTCGACCAACGCTGCTTCATGAATATTGATGTATAAGCCATTATCAGATTTTAGCATGAGCGGCGTTTGTACAGCAAGGTTTTTTGATGGTGCTTTTGCTGCTAAAGGCTCATCTCTTGCCGTCGTTATTAACGAAGATATTTCTGAAATCCGGGAAGTGGTGATTCGGAATTCGTTAGTGTCGTAATCTGCGGGAATCCAGAACGCTTTACAGTTATGTGCCAGATTGAATTCTGTAAGCTCTTCATCTATACGGAAGTGTCTTAAGTTTTTTTGAATTGGAAATTCATATCTGAATCCCATGCCATCATTAAAAAGCCTGAATCTGATGTTGAGCTGATATCCGGTTTTGGCTTGCTGTAAAGAAATCAGCATTTCATTGTGATTGTCCCGGATTGTTTTTTGCTCTCCCAATACAGGAGTCCATGATGTATCGGAGGAGGAAAACTGTGTGTTGGTTATTTTAAAGCCCTCTGCAAAAGGAGTTGGGCTGCTGATTAAAAAACCAAGCTGGCTATTTTTTATTACATCTTTGTTTTTATACTTCAATCCGTAATAAGCTTCACCTTTTTCGTTTAGTAAAAAACTGAGGGTAAGATTCTTGTCGGGTGATTTCAGCTTTTGAGCTTGAATAAAAACTGGAATAAATAGTATGAGAAAGCAGGCTGTAAAATGCTTCATAAGGTTTTCTGTTTGTGGTTAATTAGATGGGTGAAGTTACAAAAAAAGCCTTTTGAAGAATAATTGTTTGGTTTTGAATGTTTTTCGTGCAGATATTTTTCATTAAAATGTTGGTTTTCTGCGTGTATGTTTGTGATTTTCAAAATAAAAAACTATATTTGCAGAAGTTTTACGGAATTCAATGCAAAGGCCTTCGGAAGAAAGCCTTTTTTCGTAGACATAACAATGAAATATGGAATTTAGGGAGCGCGTACAAGAATTAGTAGATCAGTACCTTGAGACAAGGGAAGATTTGTTTTTAATTGAACTTAAAATTTCTGCGGATAGCAATATTACAGTTATTATTGATGGAGACCAGAGTGTAAGTCTTCAGGATTGCCTGGATGTTAGCCGTGCAGTGGAGTTTCAGTTAGACAGAGAAGAGCATGATTTTAGTCTTCAGGTAATGTCACCAGGACTTTCAGAACCGTTAAAATTGCCAAGGCAATTTGCTAAAAACATAGGAAGAGAGCTGGATGTATTGTTGAATGATGATACAAAAATCCAAGGAGAACTAAAGATTGCTGGAGAAGATTCAATTACCTTAGAGCTTAAATACAGACGTCCTAAGCTTGTAGGAAAAGGGAAAGAAGATGTAGTTGAAGACCGGATAATTCCATTGACTGAAATTAAAAAAGCCCTTGTGGTAATTAAATTTTGATTGAAAAAGAAAAATAAAAAAAATGAGCAATATAATCAATAATATAGCATTAATCGAATCCTTTGGGGATTTTAAAGATGAAAAAGGAATCAGTAAGATTGACCTTATGGCAATCATTGAGGATTCTCTTAAGACTCTTTTGAGAAAAAGATATGACTCGGATGATCACTTTGATGTTATTGTAAATCCTGATAAAGGAGATTTCCAGATTTTCTTAAACAAGAGAATTGTTGAAGATGAAATGTCTGAAGATGATGATTTGGAAATTGAAATTTCTGAAGCTAAGAAAATAGACCCGACTTTCGAAGTAGGAGAAGAATTTACTCAGGAAATTCCAGTTGCACAGTTAGGAAGAAGAAATATTCTTACATTAAAACAAATCCTGGCAACTAAGCTTCAGGAACACAATAATGCAATGCTGTACGATCAGTTCCGTGATAGAATTGGTGAAATAGCAGTAGGAGAAGTACACCATATTCGTCATAAACATGTAATTTTGTTAGATGATGAAGGGAATGAATTTATTTTACCAAAAGAAAATCAGATTCCTTCAGACTTCTTCAGAAAAGGAGATAGCGTACGTGCAGTAATCGAAAGTGTAGACTTTAAAGGTTCTAAACCTCAGATTATTGTTTCCAGAACTGCTCCTAAATTCTTAGAGAAATTATTAGAACTTGAAATTCCTGAAATCCAGGACGGAACTATTATCCTTAAGAAAGTAGTGAGAATTCCAGGCGAAAAGGCGAAGATTGCTGTTGATGCTTATGATGACAGAATTGACCCTGTAGGAGCTTGTGTAGGGGTGAAAGGATCAAGAATTCATGGAGTAGTAAGAGAGCTTCGTAACGAAAATATTGATGTGATTCAGTGGTCTAAGAACCCTGAGATCTTAGTAAAAAGAGCTCTTGGAAATGTTAATATTCAGAAAGCTGATATGAACGAAGAGCAGTCACATGCTTTAGTATATGCTCCGGCAGAAGAGATCTCTAAAATCATTGGGAAACAAGGACAGAATATACGTCTTGCATCTTGGTTAACAGGATATAATATCGATGTATACAGAGATAAGGAAGAAGGTGACGATGTTGAGTTAGTAGAATTTGCTGACGAGATCGAAGAATGGATCATTAATGAGTTTAAAAAAGTTGGTCTTGATACTGCTAGAAGTGTACTGGATAAGGAAACGGCTGCATTGGTAGGGATGACTGATCTTGAGTTAGAAACCATTGAGGAAGTAAAACAAATATTGAGAGACGAATTAGACGACTAATCTGGATCTTAACCCAATTTTTATAATAATTACGAATTTAAAAATTCAAAAGAACGAATATTTTTTATGCCAAAAATTAGATTGAATAAAGCGGTAAAGGAACTTAACATCTCTATCTCCAGAGCTGTAGAATATCTACAGTCTAAAGGGATCGAAGTGGAAAGTAATCCTAACGCTCTATTAGAAAGCGAGGCATTTTCTGCATTGGAGGCTGAGTTCCGTAAAGATGGCGAACAGAAGAAAGCTTCCCATGAGGTTGTGATCTCTAAAGTTCCGGATGAAAAACTGGAAATTGAAGAGGTTAAACCTGAGGTGATAAGAGCCAAAGCTGCACCACAAACTGGTGCCAAAATTTTAGGGAAAATTGATTTGGGAGAAGAGAAGCCAAAAGAAGTAGAAGAAGCTCCTAAACCAGAACCTGTAAAAGAACCTGCCCAGCCTGTTGTTGAAAAAACAGAGGAGCCTCAGGAGCAGGAATTCAAAGTTTTAGGTAAAATCGATTTGTCTCAGATCAGATCAGACAGACCTAAACATTCTGATAAAAAAGATAAAAAACCAGAAGCTCCTAAAAAAGAAGAGCCGAAGGTACAAGCTGAAGCACCGAAAGCGGAAGTAAAACCTGTTGAGAAAAAAGTGGAAGAAGTAAAACCTGCTCAGCCGGAAACTCCGCAAGAGCCACAGAAAATTGAAACTGTTTATCAGAAATTGGATGGTCCAAAGATCCTTAAGGAGAAAGTGGATTTATCACAGTTCCAACAAAAGCCTAAGAAAGAAAGTGGAGATAACTCTTTCAAAAAGAAAAGAAAGAGAATAACCAAGGAAGGAGGAAACCAAGGGCAGAATAACAACAATAACCAGGGACAAAATAACAACCAGGGCGGAAATAATAATAACAATAATAATTCCGACAGAAAGCCTTTTAACAGAGGTGGTAACCAACAAGGTGGTAATAACAACAACCGCGGTGGTAACAATAACAACCGTGGGGGTAACAATAATAACCGTGGTGGTAATAACAACAGGAATAAGGTTATGCCTGTTGAATTAACTGACGAACAAGTTAAAAACCAAATTAAAGAAACTTTAGAGAAGCTTACCAATAAAGGTGGTAAATCTAAAGGAGCTAAACACAGAAGAGAAAAAAGATCTTTCAGAAGAGAGCAGGACGAGCTTCAGCAAGAAATGGAAGCACAAGACAGAACTCTTAAGGTAACTGAATTTATTACGGTAAGCGAATTAGCGAGCCTTATGAATGTAAGTGCTACTGAGGTAATTTCTGCTTGTTTCTCTTTAGGTGTAATGGTTACAATGAACCAGCGTCTGGAAGCTGATACACTTACATTAGTTGCTGACGAATTTGGTTATAAAGTTGAATTTTCGGATGCAGATATCGATGATGCTTCATTAGAAGAAGAACCGGATGCAGAAGAAGATTTATCAAAAAGAGCTCCTATTGTTACAGTAATGGGACACGTAGACCACGGTAAAACATCCCTATTGGACTACATTCGTAAGACGAACGTAATTGCAGGGGAATCCGGAGGTATTACACAGCACATCGGAGCTTACAATGTGAAGCTTGATAATGGTGAGAAAATTACATTCTTAGATACGCCTGGTCACGAGGCCTTTACAGCGATGAGAGCGCGTGGTGCTCAGGTAACTGATATTGCAATTATTGTAATTGCAGCGGATGATGACGTAATGCCACAAACAAAAGAAGCAATTGCTCATGCTCAGGCAGCAGGTGTACCAATGATTATTGCAATTAACAAAGTAGATAAACCAGGAGCAAATCCTGATAATATCCGCCAGCAACTTTCAGGGATGAATATCCTTGTAGAAGAGTGGGGTGGTAATGTTCAGGCTCAGGAAATTTCTGCTAAGTTTGGTAACAACGTAGATACACTTTTAGAAAAAGTATTAATCCAGGCAGAGCTATTAGAATTAAAAGCGAATGCAGATAGAAAAGCTTCCGGAGTAGTTATTGAAGCAGCTTTGGATAAAGGAAGAGGTTATGTGGCTACTATGTTAGTACAAAATGGTACACTTAAAATTGGTGACTATGTATTAGCAGGTAAAAACCATGGTAAGGTGAAGGCAATGCTTGATGAAAGAGGTAAGCCTATGCAAGAAGCCGGACCTTCTATCCCTGTAACTATACTTGGTCTTGATGGTGCGCCTACAGCGGGTGATAAATTCAGAGTTTTTGAAGATGAACGTGAAGCGAAGTCAATTGCAACTAAACGTGAGCAACTTCAGCGTGAGCAGACAATCAGAACTAAGAAGCATCTTACGCTTGACGAAATTGGTCGTCGTATTGCATTGGGAGACTTTAAAGAATTGAATATTATCCTTAAAGGGGATGTGGATGGATCTGTAGAGGCTCTTTCTGATATGTTAGCAAGATTATCTACTGAAGAGATCCATATTAATATCCTTCATAAAGGTGTAGGACAGATTACCGAATCTGATGTATTATTAGCTTCCGCATCTGATGCAATTATTATTGGCTTTAACGTTAGAGCTGGTGGTAATGCAAAAGAACTTGCTGATAAGGAAGAGATTGAGATCAGAACTTATTCTGTAATCTATGATGCCATTGACGAGGTTAAAGAAGCGATGGAGGGAATGCTTTCTCCTGAGATTAAAGAGCAGGTTATTGGTAACGTTGAGATCCGTGAAACTTTCAAGATTTCCAAAGTTGGAACCATTGCAGGTTGTATGGTATTAACAGGTAAGATAACCAGAAACTCTAAGATCAGATTAATCCGTGATGGAATTGTACAGCATACAGGAGAGCTAGAGAGTTTAAAACGTTTCAAAGATGATGTTAAAGAAGTAACTAAAGGTTACGAATGTGGTCTTAACATTAAAGGCTATAATGACATCGAAATTGGCGATATACTCGAGGTTTACGAAGAAGTAGCTGTTAAGAAGAAATTGAAATAATTCAATTTATATATAAAAAGCCCCTGTTATTGTTAACAGGGGCTTTTTTTTTATGAAAATTTAATTTTAGTCTATATTAAGAAAAATTTAAACTTTTTAAGGATATGTCGATAATAGGTTTTATGCGCCTATTAATAGGCTTTTTCGTGTTTAATATGTCTTTTTAAACGTTTTAATGAGGCTTGTTGACTTTTAATGCTTCGTTTTTAATTATGTTGACTGTTTATTTTATTATGAAAAATATTCAGTCATTTGTTATTTGTTAAAATGTAGTGTTTATGGGTATTTTAGATTTGTTTAGTGTATTTATTTATTTATTTCATGTTTTGTTGATTTATTTTTATTTATTTACCGTTTGTGTTTATTGATTTAATAAAATATTTACTAAATATATTATTAATAATATAAAATAATGATATAAAAAAAATGAATTTTATGCGTATTAATATTTTTTAACATATTTGTCTGTTGAAATATTAAATATTGTTAATATGAATGTAAAATTTAAAGTGCTGAGTGCAGGGGTTTTGTTCTTTATTGGGCAAAGTGTAATGGCACAAAAAACTAAAAAGGATACGGCTACTACCAAAAATATTCAGGAGGTGGTTGTATTAGGGTACAGTAAAACGGCAACTAAAGCAAAGTCTACGGCTGCTTCTACAACGGTTTCTGCGGAGACTTTAGAAAATAGGCCTAATGCTTCTTTCTTGAATTCATTGCAAGGACAGGCTCCGGGAATCAGTATTAATTCTTCATCAGGAACTCCAGGTTCGGGTAAGATTGATGTAATGGTTAGAGGGCTGTCTTCTTTAAATGCTTCTACAGACCCATTATATGTAATCGATGGTTTGGCAACTAGTGCAACGCAGTTTAGAAACTTAAATACGAATGATATTGAAACTATTTCTGTTTTGAGAGATGCTGCAGCGACTTCTATTTATGGTAATAGGGGTGCTAATGGTGTTGTAGTAATTACTACGAAGGTGGGGAAATATAACTCTGCCCTTACAATTAGTTATGATGCTACTACTGGTATTTCTACTATGCCATCGGAAAAGTATCATTTGTCAAATGCTAATCAGTACCTTAAAATTGGACAGATAGCAGGTACAGGAATTACAGATGAGGAAATAGCAGCAAATACTGTTGATACCAATTGGAAAAAAGTTTTTTTCAGGGCAGGTTTAACCCAGCAGCATAATCTTGGGTTTAAATTTGGAGGTAAAAATGTTTCTGTATATTCTTCATTGGGTTATTTGGAACAGGAAGGTATGGTTCCGACAACTGACTTTAAAAGATTTACTTTCAGAAATAATATTAATGGTAGATCGGATAACGGTAAGTTTACATATAGTACTCAGATAGCTTTAGGATACTCCAGAAGACATGAGCTTCAACAGGAAACTAATACAGGGCTTAATTCAAATATAGCTCAGAATCCATTACATGGATATTTATTGGGGGATCCAACACTTGCAAGTGGACTATTTACGAGTAGTCAGAATATGTTCGATAAAATTGGAACAAACACAAACGGAAATCGATTTGCATGGTTGCTTGAGGATTATTTAAGACCAAATAATTTTCCATCATATACAGATGAAAATAGTATACTGGCAAACGTTGCTTTAAATTATAAAATTACTGATGAGTTTTCAATTGGAAACAAGACAGGATTTGATTATAAGCAATCTGATGTAGTATTTGCAAGAGCTCCTTGGTCGTATCTGGCACTTAATGATAAGGCAAGAAATAGAACTGATTTTGCAGGATCTGAAGCTCTCACAAGTATAAAAGATTTTACATTTAATAATGTACTAAATGTTTCTTATAAGAAAAGTTTTGGTGATCATAGTTTAGATGTAGGTGCTTATTTAGAGTATATTAAGGCTCATTATCTGTGGAAAAGACAGGTTCAGACCGGATTGAACCCTACTAACTGGCTGCCAGGTGCGGGAACTGGTTATGTTCCTTTCAATCCTGATAATCCCAATCAATATGTTCCTCAGATTGGAGCTCAGAAAATCAATGCAGGATCTTTAGCATATTTCCTTACTCTGGATTATGACTATGATGGAAAATATGGGTTCAGTGGAGTTGTAAGGAGAGATGGTACATATAGATTTACTGAAGGAAATAAATGGGGTACTTTTTGGTCGGTAGCAGGTCGATGGAATGTTGATAAGGAATCTTTTATGGAGGGGTCTACATTTGATATGTTGAAACTTAGAGCTTCTTATGGTACGCAAGGAAATCAGAATCTAATACCGCCAATTAATAATCTAAATCCAATGTTTACGGCAATTAACCTTGGTTTAGATTTGAATGGTTTTGGTTCGGGATATCTTAATATTCCTAGCTACTTCTTCAATCAATTAGGTAATCCTAATCTTCAGTGGGAAAAAATCTCTCATTTAGATGTAGGGGTAGATTTTAGATTGCTAAACAGAAAATTAGAAGGTACAGTTGATTATTATATCAAGAATACTGATAATATGTTCAATAAATTGAAGCTGTCTTCAGTTACAGGGCAATATGAATTAGATGCTAATAATGGTAAGTTAAGAAATACCGGTGTCGAATTGATGTTGAGATACAATATTTTGAATAATAAAGATTACAGATTGTCAGTTTTTGCTAATGCGGCATATAATAAAAATAAGATTGTGCAGCTAGCGGAAGGTGATGCTTTATTGGCTAATGGTGATCTTATTAATGCAGTCGGAGATATGGCGTATCAATGGAATCTATATCGATATGCAGGAGTTAATAAAGAAACCGGAGAAATGCAATTTTATGCAAAGGATGGCAGTATTACAGAAGCTCCAACAGATCAGGATAGAGTTAAGACAGGTAAAAGTTATTTTCCTAAATATCAAGGAGGTTTTGGCTTAAATGCTAATTATAAAGGCTTCTATTTAGATGCTTTATTCTCATGGCAGGCTGCTGCTTGGCAATTTGATAATACTTTGGCTTGGTTGTATGATGCGAGTGCAATTGGAGTTACAAATCTTTCATCAGATATGTTAGATTCTTGGACGCCTGATAATAAGAATGCTTCTATGCCATCATTAAATGCAAATAATACTGGGGTAGACGGTTCTTCTGATAGATATTTAAAAAGTACTGCATTTGTAAAACTAAAATCATTAACAATAGGTTATACAGTACCTAGATCTGTTTTAGGGAATATGCCTGTGAAATCATTAAAAGTATTCTTACAGGGGGAAAACCTTGTAACATGGTCTAAGTGGAGAGGTTTAGATCCTGAAGGAATTAATAGATATAGCTTAAGTGTTTATCCAAATCCTAGAACTGTTTCATTTGGTGTAAATGTTGAATTTTAAAATTGAGAATTGAAATGAAAAATAATATATACAAAATCGCATTAGGAGTTGCGAGCTTAGTATTTGCAGGTGTCAGCGTTACCTCTTGCCAAGATGCGGTTGATATTGTACAGCCTGGACAATTAGATGATGAAAGTACTTTTAAAAGTATTTCAGATTTAGATTTGTACTTAAATGGTATTTATAATATTGTTGACCCTACTAATGAAGTTTATATATCAGCTATTCTGTCTGATGAAGTTAAACCTGGAAAAGGTAGTGGTGGACAAGAGTTTCAACAACACCGTTTTTTCTTTGACAGCTCAGATAAATTTGCTACCAATACCTGGTTAATATATAATACTGTTATTAACAGGGTTAACAGGATTTTGGAAGGAGCCAAAAATGTAGATGCTACCAGAGATCAGGCAAAATATAATCAGATTGTAGGTCAGGCTAGGGCGCTTAGAGCATTCGCTTATTTACAGTTAGAGACTTATTTCTCCCCAAATATGAAAGATGATAATGCGCTTGGAGCTATTATCTTTAAAGATGTTCCTTCAATAAGTCAAAAGCTTCCGAGGAGTAAGAATGCTGAAGTTTATGCTTTTATTGAGGAAGACTTAAACTTCGCATCAGATAATGTTCTGGCAAAAGGTGCTAATCAGTATTATGTTGATAAAACTGTTGTTGATGCTATTAGAGCTAGATTTTATTTATATAGAGGGAAATATGATCTTGCACAAAAATATGCGCAAGCAGTGGTGAGTAATTCTGGGTTAGCGTTGACAAAAGCTACTCCAATTGTTCCGGATGATAAGACTCCAATTGGATCTTCTGCATGGAATACGGCATTCTATGCTGATAGTTCATTTAATCCTTATAGACAGTTATGGGGAGATGTTAACAGGGGAGAAGTTGTGTTTGCGTTAGCAAGACCGGCAAGAGGCTCTAACTCAACAATTAACAGCTTGTGGAATACAAATGCTTCTAATATCAATGGAAATCCAATGTGGTTCTGGGGTAGGAATTTATATAATATATTTGCGAATACTCCTGGAGATATTCGTAAATATGCATATGTAGATCCTTCTTCTAAGCCAAATGCCAGCTATGAAACAATATCAAATACAAGAGAAGATCAGTTGATTATTGATAAATACCCAGGTAAAGCAAATGGGCCATTAAGAAATGATTTCAAAGTGTTCAGATTGTCTGAAATGTATTTTATATTGGCTGAGACAACTGCACAGCAAGGACAATTAGCAGAATCTGCAAAATATATTAAGCAGGTTAGAGATGCTAGAAATTACCAAGGTTCAGCTGCTATGCCTAACTATGCTAGTAAGCAGGATGCTCTTAAAGATATTTTATTAGAAAGAAGAGTCGAACTGGCTTTGGAGGGGCATCGATATATTGATCTTAAGAGATTGGCTAATGATGCTGGTGTAACTATGGATCGAAATAAGACTGATGATATTGTAGATGTAACTAATTTACCTAATAATAGTTATAAATATACATTCCCAATTCCAAATAGTGAAATTCAAGGGAATAGAGGTATCATTCAAAATGATGGTTACGCTAAATAATATATAAGCGGTAATAAAAAAAAGGAGCTCCAAGAGCTCCTTTTTTTTATTGTGCTATATGTTGTATAAGTTTTTTTAGATCAGTTTCAGAATTTAAATTTATATGTGCATTTTCAATAAATTTATTTATATCCAAATTGTCTTTGAAGGCTTTTTTATTAATTTCTGTTATTTCTTCGTTCTCTTTATAAATAAAATATATAGGTTTTTGTAATGTATACTTTGCTGGTGAATCAAAATCAAATGTATTATTCGCAGATTTTGCTTTTGTAAATTTTATATTTTCCACTTTTAAAAGACTAAAATTGTTTTGTTTGTATAGTTCAATATAATATTTGTCTTTAATCAATTTTAGTTTTGTATTACCGATTGTTAATTCTTTAAATTGATCGTTTTTAGGGATGGTATAAATTTTATTCTGAATATTAACTTCTATTATATCACTATATATATTATATCTGGCAGTGAATTTGTCGGGAAAATTTGGAGTTGAAGATGTAGTAAATTTATCATCTAAAAATGGACTTCCGGATATTGAACTTTCTTTCTCTCCTTTTGCATCAATCATTTTATTTCTGTTGATTGTTCCGGTTGCATCTGAAGAGCCCTGTAGTGCACTCAAAAAACCTAACTGACTTGATTGTGCGTATAAGATTGTTCCATAGCAGTTTATAAATATTGCTGTGATTATTATTTTTTTCATTTGAATATAAAAATTGAAAAGTTGTTTTGATTAAAAGTAATAAAAATATAGTGATAAGGCACTGGATTGTGTTGATTTTTTTTGTTTTTTAAAAAAATATAAATTACTTAATATCCTTGTTAGTGGTGCTTATATTGATATGAGACAGGAGTATTATTACGGGAAAGACTTTCAGTTGTTTGTGGAAGTTAGATCTGATGAAATGTTCTCCAATAGTGCATTTGGATATTACCAAACAGTGTATAACTATTAGGTTTATGATATGTTTGAATATGAAGAATGAATAATTTAATTCACTTTCTTGAGATTATTTTTTAATTGTTTTGATTGTATTTTATTTATTATTTAAATTATAAAAAAAATATAATTTAAACAATCCTCCTGATAATAATGGTTTTTGTAGTTTTAGATTATTATAAATGCTTATAGATTATTATTTTTTTTGGAAGTGTTAAAAATTATTAACATATTTGTAATAGTTGAAATATTAAAATTTGTTAATATGAATGTAAAATTACGCGTGCTTAGTGCAGGTGTTCTGTTCTTTATTGGGCACAGCGCTATGGCACAAAAGGTGAAAAAAGACACAACTTCAACAAAAGAGATTGAAGAAGTTGTTGTTGTTGGTTTTGGACAGAAGAAGACTGTTCAAGAAATGACCGGAGCTGCCAGTACTATGACTTCTAAGGCAATTGAAGATGTACCCGTTGCTTCAGTGGATAAAATGCTTCAGGGTAGAGTTAGTGGAGTTCAAACAGGAAACGCATCAGGACAACCTGGAGGATTTGCCAGTGTAAGAGTAAGAGGGATCTCTTCTATTAACGGAGTGACTTCTCCTATTTACATTGTAGATGGAGTAAGGGTAGCCAATGGTGATTTGACAACTCAGGCAACTACGGGTAATATCTTGGCTCAAATGAATCCTGATGATATTGAAAGTGTAACCGTTTTAAAAGATGCCGTGTCCACTGCTGTTTATGGTGCTGATGCCGGAGCGGGAGTTATTGTTATAACAACTAAGAATGGTAAGAAAGGCAAAGCTAGATTCAATTTATCTTTTAACAGTGGTGTTAACCAGCAAGCTGTTGATTCCAGAAGAGGATTTACTAGTGATGAATATAAAGTTTACTTAAGAGATGCTGTAAATAACTACTTAGGAACCAGTTATTCCATTGATGATATTGCTGCAGGAAAAGTAAATACAACATTTGCAAATGTTTTTAAATCTCCATATAATACAGATTGGATGTCAGTTGCAAGACGTGATGGGTACCAAAGCAATGCCGATTTTAGTATTACAGGAGGAAATGATAAGTTTACTTATTATGCTTCTGCTAATATGTTCGAGCAAAATAGTATTATTAAGAACTCTTTCTATAAGAGATTATCCCAAACAACAAAACTAACATATCAGGCTACTGATAAATTGAAAATTAGTACAGATTTTCAATTTTCATATGGTAATATGAGAGCGTTGCCAGATGGTGGGGGATTTGCTAATCCGATTTTAGCACAATGGTTTAATAGACCAACAGATCCAGCAAGAAATCCAGATGGTAGTTGGTGGTATAACTCCAATAGCCAATTGAGTAATGGTCTGTTTAACTCAGGATATATTTTAGAGCATAACTATCAACAGGTACAAACTGCTAGGGTTTTTGCAAATATTGGGCTTGAATATAAAATTTTAAAAGACTTAACATATAGATTTGTTTTCTCACCAGAGTTTATTAATCTTGAGGAAAATCAATATTATAATCCAATCCATGGGGATGGGCTTAATTATGGAGGTTTTAAGAGAGAAGGCGCAAACAGATATTTTAACTTTAACGTTCAAAATATTTTAGATTATAAGTTTAGAACTGGAATGCATAATTTTACTGCTACTGCAATTCAAGAAGCTTATAAAACAGATAGAAGGTACATGCAGTCTACAGCGATAACTGTTGGTAGTGCAGCTTTAGAATCTTTGACTAATTTTGTTGTGCCTTTTGGCAAGCAATACGGGGATAAATATATTACTTCCCGATATGGTTATGCAGTAATGGGTCATTATGATTATGATAAGTTGTTCATCATAGATGCTTCATACAGACGAGATGTTCTTTCGCAGTTTATGCCGGGTAAGAAAGCCGGTAACTTCTGGTCAGTGGGTGTCGGTGTTGATTTAGCAAGGATAAACTATTTGAAAAATATTAGTGCTATTTCTATGATGAAACTTAGGGCTTCTTATGGTAAACTGGGGAATCAAGTAACAGCTAATCCTTATGGGCAAATATTCTATACCTTGAACTATAATGATATGGCTGCTGCTTATTACAGATATATTAATCGTCCGGATTTGTCATGGGAAACAGTTAATCCTTTTAATGTTGGATTAGATTTAGGCTTCCTTAAAGATAGAATTCGTTTTACTGCGGAATATTATAATAAGAAAACAAAAGATCTTATTTATAATATGCCATTATCATCATCTCAGGGTAGTACAGATGGATCAAGTTATGGTGTAATGGTTTCTAATATTGGAAGTTTAGTAAATAAAGGTTTTGAATTTACCTTAAATGCTGATATTCTTAGAGGTAATAGAGATCAGTTGAACTGGACTTTAGGTTTCAATTTATCTACGCTTAAGAATGAAATCACAGATCTTTATGGAGGAACTGTTAACGGAAATACAACTACATTGCGTGTTGGAGAAGGGGCAAGAACATATTATTTAAGAAAATGGGCTGGTGTAGATCCTGCTAATGGTGATCCATTGTGGTACATAAACGGGAAAGATGGGGCTACAACTAATAATTATAACCAAGCCCAGCAGGCAGTACAAGGCTCTTTCCTAAGTAATGTCTATGGTGGTGCAAATACTTCCCTGTCCTATAAAGGATTTACTTTAGATGCACAGTTTACGTATGGATTTGGGGGCAAAATATATGATGATTGGGCTATTTATACCTACAGTGACGGGCAATATAATCTTAATTACCCTGGTTATGGTGATGTTATGGGAGATTATTGGACGCCTACAAATACAAATGTATCGAATCCAAAACCAATTTATGGAGGGAATAAGCTCTCTAATAATGCATCAACAAGATTTCTTTATAAAGGAGATTTCATAAGATTAAGTAATGCGAGATTGGCTTACACATTTGATGGTAACTTTTTACAAGGAACAGGACTGTCTTCAGTGCAGATATATGTGATGGCTAATAATGCTTGGACATACAAGTTTGATAAAAATCTGAAAGTTGATCCGGAAACAAATGTAGCAGGATATTCAAATCTATCACTTCCGGTACTTAAATCTTATTTGATGGGTGTTAACATTAGCTTTTAAAATTTAGAAAAAATGAAAAATAATATAAAAATCGGAGCCGCAGCTTTTATCATGCTATTAAGTGCAGGCTCTTGTTCAAATGATTTTGTCGATACACAATTCTATCAGAGTTTACCAGATGCTCCTCTTGCAAGTATTAACGAAATGAACTCTTTCATTCTTGGAGCTTATGCTAGTATGAGGAATACTAGCTATTATGGAGCGGATTTCATTGTTTTTGGTGAAGCTCGTTCAGATGAGATGTTTGGGAATCTAGCTGGTGGTTATTATACTAATATTGTTAATTATTCGCAGACTTCTAATGATGGGTATGCAAATGATACCTATAACAGGATTTACGAGACGGTAGCTAAAGTCAACCGAGTTATTGGTGTTGATGTCAATACTTTACCTGCTGCAGATAGGCAAAAGGCACTATATGCTCAAGGACAAGCTTATGCACTAAGAGCCATGGCATTCTTTGATGCATTTAGATTGTATGGTCAAAAATATATACCAGGAGGTACGGGATTAGGTATTGTTTTACCTCTTAAGTATGATCCAACAGCATTGCAGCCTCGTGCTACAATTGCTGACACAGAAACTCAAATTGATGCTGATTTCCAAAAAGGATTACAGTTAATGACGGCTAATGGTGCGGTAAGTAGTGTTAAGACAGAATTGACAATAAATTCCTTAAAAGGATTAATGTCAAGGTTCTATCTTTATAAAGGTGATTATGCGAAAGTAAGAACTTATACTAATGATATTGTTGCAACAGGAGGATATTCAGTAGCTAGCAGAGATTTATTACAGGTTTCATATAGATATGCATTGAATGGAGCTTCTACTAATTCTATTTTTGAATTGGCTGTAGGAACTACAGCTTCATTAGGAACAGGTTCATTAAGACAAAGATATAATTCAGCAGGTTATGCAACTGTTGTTGTGTCTGATGCAGCTTATAATTCATATGCAGCAAATGATGTAAGAAGAAGTTTAATAACACCTCTTGCTTCTACAGGATTTAAATATCTTTCTTATTTAACGACAAATAATGGAATAGGTAAATATACTCAAACAGGGGGAGCTGATAATGTTAAAATGTTACGTTATGAAGAAATACTTCTTAATGGTGTTGAAGCTGAGTTAAATGGAGGAAGTGCAGCGAAGGCTCTTACTTATTATAAGAATATCTTAAGAGAGAGATTGGCGGATATTAAAGATGGAAGTGGTAATATAACGCAAACTGTTCAACAACAAATGGATGCTATTACATCTGTGAATATTACAATGCTGAAAACTGAAAGAATGAAAGAGCTTATAGGCGAGGGGCTTAGGCAATGGGATTTGAGACGTTGGGGAGATCCTGTACCTAGAGCTGGTACTGCGAAAACGGATCCAAATCTTAATGCGTTCCCTATTCCAAGAAAAGAAACAGATTTGGCAAATTCACCAATTTTGCCTAATCCTGGATATGATAATTCTAAATAATTCAAATAAAAAACCACTTTTAAAGTGGTTTTTTATTTATTTTTGTACAAATACCTGATCAAATGAAAAATATACTATCAATCATAACAATGTTTATTTCATTGTTTGCATTTTCTCAAATGGGAAATGATAATGTTTCTTACTCAAACGGTTTCTTTTTTACAAGAGCAAACAGGCCTACAAATATTGAATATACTATGGATGGTAATCCATATATTAATGGTAAGGAGTTTAGAAAAGTAGCTATAGACGGATATAGTAAAAATGTTCAAAATCTAAGATATAATGCTTACGAAGATGAAATGGAGTTTATGCAGGATGGTAAAAATTATTTTGCAAACAAAGAAGAAGGGATTGTTATAAAAATGCCAGAAATTAACAAGACTTATAAGGCTATTAAGTATTTATATAATGACAAATCTTATTTTAATTATCTAGTTGCATTATCTTTGGGAAGTAAATTCAATCTTTATAAGAAAGAAAGTATAGAACTTTTAAAAGGAGAAAAAAGTCCAAGTGCCTATGGAAAAGATGCAAACGACTATTTTACCAGGGCTAAAGATCTTTATTTAATAGGAAATAAAAAAGTATTAGATAAATTTCCTAAAACAA
This sequence comes from Elizabethkingia miricola, assembly GCF_001675285.1. Lineage (GTDB taxonomy): Bacteria > Bacteroidota > Bacteroidia > Flavobacteriales > Weeksellaceae > Elizabethkingia > Elizabethkingia miricola. The sequence continues at coordinate 206,449 of NZ_LSGQ01000030.1, read as the reverse complement.
CCAAAGAAGCAATTGCTTTATTTTCTCCAGTGAAAAATGATGTGGCTGAATTTATTAAGAATCAGAAGATTAATGTTAATAAAGAAGAAGATATGATTAAGCTGGTTAATTTTGTGAATCAGTAATTTCCGTTTATATAAAATAGCATAGAAGCTCCATCAATTGATGGAGCTTCTAATTTTTAACTTTAATCTAATAGCTTATATTATGAGATAGTAGATATTTAATCTAATTAATTGTTTTATGGATAAGCAATAGCGGTTAAATAATCTATTTTTTAACTTTATTCGGAATTTAATTTGGTCATATTAATTAATATTAACATATTTGCAATCCTCAAAAGTTAAAATTTGTTAATATGAATGTAAAATTCCGCGTGTTGAGCGCCGGTGTGCTATTTTTTATAGGACAGGGGGCTATGGCTCAAAAGGCCAAAAAAGATACGACTGCTACAAAAGAAATTGAAGAAGTTGTCGTTGTTGCTTATGGAAAGCAGAAGAAAAATGCTGTTGTAGGATCTAACTTACAAATAAAATCAGAAAAATTAGCTGAAAGACCAATTAGTGATGTTTCTCAGGCACTAGACGGAGCAGGTCCTGGTATTCAGGTTTCTGCAAGTAGTGGACAGCCTGGAGAGGGATTATCGGTTCGTATTAGAGGTATTAGCTCGTATAGCTATAGCAATACTCCTCTTTATGTTTTAGATGGTGCTATTTATAATGGTCCACTTTCAGCACTTAACCCTTCTGATATAGAGTCAATAAATGTACTGAAAGATGCTGCTGCTACATCTTTATATGGATCTAGTGCTGCAAATGGTGTGGTACTATTGACTACCAAGAAAGGTAAAAGAGGAAGAGACAGAATTGATTTTTCTGCGACGACTGGTATCTCTGCTCGTGCTGTTCCTGAATATGATAGAGTAGATGCTGCACAGTATTATCCTTTAGCATGGGAAGCATTGAGAAATGGCCGTATTGCTCAGGGTGTAGATGTTGCAAATGCATATGCAACTAATAATCTTATAAGCCTTCTTAAATCAAATGTATTTAATGTACCAGATAATCAACTGGTTGTAAATGGCGTGTTAAATCCTAATGCGCAACTTAAGTATAATGATTTCGACTGGGCAAAACCATTAATTGGTACTGGTATCAGAAATGAATATAACCTTGGTATTAGTGGTGGTAATGATAAGACAATATACCGTACGTCCTTAGGTTATACCAAAGAAGATGGATATTTGAAAACTACAGATTTTGAAAGATTTACTCTTCGTGTGTCTATTGATTCTCAGGTAAAATCATGGTTGAAGATTGGTGCTAACTTATCTGGAGCGGCAATTACAAGAAACAATGGGGTAGATGGTGTAAGTAGCCCAACATCCTATGTAAACCCTTACAGATGGACTCGTAATATGGGACCTATTTATAGCCCGTATATGCATGATGCTGTTACTGGAAGACGTGTAATTGATCCTGAAACTGGTTTGGAGATGTTTGATCCGGGAGACAGGAGAGGTACAGATGCGGCGGCAGGTAGAAATGTTATTGCTGAAACATTATGGAATAGAAACTTTACAAGAGATTATAATGTAAACTCTATTGTTTATGCGGAAATTGCGATTGATCCATATTTGAAATTTACTACGAACGTTGCATATGGTTATCAGAATACATTCCGTAAGACATATACCAATAAATTAATTGGAGATGCTGCTGGATTAGGAAGTGCTGAAAGGTATACAAATTTCTATCAGACATTAAACTGGAACCAGAAATTATCTTATACAAGAAAGTTTGGTAATCATGCGTTAGACGCATTCTTTGCACATGAAAATTACAGATACTCATATGACTATTTGTATGCATATAAGACTGGACAAACTGTTGACAATAATAGTGAAATGGTCAATTTCGTTACGCCAAAGAGCATTAATGGTTATTATAATCTTTACACAAAAGAGAGCTGGTTTGGTAATTTAAGTTATGGATACAAAGACAGATATCACTTACAAGGATCCATTAGATGGGATGCTTCTTCCAGATTTGCAAAAGATGTAAGATGGCATGCTTTCTGGTCTGTAGGAGGAAACTGGGTTATCTCAAATGAATCATTCCTGAAAGGAAGTTCAGTTGTTAATTACTTAAAATTAATGGCTTCTTATGGTCAGGTAGGTAATGATGCTTTAGGTGGATTCTATCCATACCAGACATTATATAGTATTGGTTATCCAAACGTAACTGAAGGTGGTATTTTATTCAATCAGTTATCAGATCCTAAATTGACATGGGAATCTAACAACCAGACAGATGTTTCTTTAGAGTTTGGTTTACTGAAAAATAGAATTACTGGTAGTGCAGGTTGGTATAAGAGATATACCAAAGATATGCTCTTTAAAGTTCCTGTGCCAGTATCAGCGGGGGTTCCAGGTGATGGATATGCCAAAAATGTTGGAGATATGCAGAATATCGGTTGGGAATTCCAATTATCAGCAGATATCATTAAAAATCAGAACTTCAAGTGGAATGTAAATATAAATGCATCAACTTATAAAAATACGCTGAAGAGATTAACTCCGGGACAAACTGAAATTATTAACGGAAGTAAGAGAATTGTTGAAGGCAGAAGTATCTATGATTACTGGATGAGACAATGGTATGGTGTAGATCCTAAAGATGGTGCTCCACTATTTCTTGCTGATTCACAATTTGTAAATCCTAATAATTTAGCTTCCGATGTGAGAATGGTTGATGGACAAGCTGTTACAACTAACCATAATAAGGCTAAATATGATTGGTCTGGTTCCGCAATTCCGGATTGGTATGGTGGTTTTGGATCAAGCTTTAAGTATAAAAATTGGGATTTAAACGTATTATTCACGTACCAGATAGGCGGTAAGATTTATGATTCAAATTATGCTGGCTTAATGACTGCTTATCCGCAAGGGGGGGCACTTAGTACAGATATTTTAAACAGATGGACTACACCTGGACAAATTACAGATGTTCCGGCTATGAATACAGCTACTTATAATTCTGCAGGACAAGCTAGTACAAGATGGTTGGTAAGTGCGAGTTATATCCAGTTGAGGAATGCTACTTTCGGTTATACATTTAATAAAGAATCTCTTAAAGATATTGGTGTAGATAATTTACGTCTTTATGTGTCTGGAGAAAACCTTTGGTACAAATCTGCAAGAAAAGGATTGGAGCCAGGTGGTGGAAACTTTAACGGGACAGTTGCACCAAGGTATACACCTGCAAGAATTGTTTCTTTAGGTCTTAATGTTTCATTCTAATTTTGTCTAAACAATGAAAAAAATAAAATTTAATATAAAAACTTTTGCTCTGATTTTTGGGACATCTGTTGCACTTGCATCATGTAATTCAGATTATTTAGAGACTTCGCCGACTGATAATGTTAATCAGGAAATGGCTTTATCAACGGCAGATAACTTAAAAGCCCTTGTTAATGGTATGCATCGTAATATGTATTACCGTCAGAATGATTCTCAAGGACAGAGCGGACAACAGGGAATTATTATTATGACAGAAGCAGCAGGTGATGATGTCATCTGGCCTTCTACAGGTAATAACTGGTATATTAGCTCAGTTAGATGGCTTGATCAAAGTAATGATACTTCAAGTTATACATACTACCCTTATCAGTTTTACTTCTCTATGATCAGAAATGCCAACTTGGTTATTAATAATGCTGGTAAAGTAACTGGTGATCAACAAACAATTGATACAGCTGTAGGAGAGGCATTGACTTATAGAGCGTTTAGCTATTTTAATCTTGTGCAATTCTATGGTAAGAGATATGAATCTGGAAAAGTAAATACGCAAGACGGAGTGCCTATTAGATTAGAGGCAGACGAAAAGCCAATGGCGAGAGCTTCTGTAGAAGATGTATATACTCAGATTAATAAAGATCTTCAACTAGCCCTAACAAAACTTAATGGAGTTGGCAGATATAGCAAGTCTCATTTTGATGTAAATATTGTAAAAGGACTTTTAGCTAGAGTAGCGCTAACTCAAGGGAAGTACTCTGAGGCTGCAAACTATGCGAAAGAAGCAAGAGCGGGTTACCCACTTATGGATAATGCAGCTTATAAATCTGGATTTAATTCCGCAGCTAATATCGAATGGATGTGGGCTACAATAATGGTTCCGGATCAGTCCGATGGTTTTGCTAACTTCTCTGCATATATGTCAAGAAACTATAGTTCAACTCAGATCAGACAAGCTCCTAAAGTAATGAACTCGTCGTTGGTTAAACAATTTCCTGCTACAGATGTTAGAACACAAGTTGTTGATCCAACAGGAAATCATTTACCATGGCTTTCAACAACTAATGCTCAAGGTAAGGTTGTAAGAACAAATGCATATAGTAATTATTCAGTGTTCCCATATACCAGTCAAAAATATATGGTGAAAGACCAGGGAGAGTCAACTGCTGACGTACCTTATATGAGAGCTGCTGAAATGTACCTGATTCAAGCAGAAGCTTTAGCTAGACTAGGGGATGAAGCTGGATCTAAAGCTGTATTTAATGAACTACAGAAAAATAGAAACCCTTCGTATGCTGGAGCAACTACTTCTGGAGCAAGTTATATTACTGAGATTTTAACTTCCAGAAGACTTGAGCTTTGGGGAGAAGGCTTCAGATGGTTTGATCTTAAGAGATTGGGTCAAGGGATGGACAGAACAGGAACTAATCAATCAGACGTAGTAATTAATGGATTGATGAAAGTAACTGAAACTGATTACAGATGGCAATGGCAAATTCCTAGAGCAGAAATTAATGCTTCTCAAGGATTAGTGACACAGAACCCACAACAATAAATAAAAAAAGCGACAGATTTTTCTGTCGCTTTTTTTATTTGTCTGAAATGTATGTTGATTTATAGAACCATAAAATGTCCATACATTCCCCTACGATAACATTTTTTAAACAACAAATACGTTGTTATTCCTTATAAATTCCCTTCGGTTTATATTTTTTAGTATTCTCTGAAATGCTCATTTGATAATGTTTTATTGAATGAGTAAGAAATCGTATGTGTACCTGTAAGGTAACGGAATATGGATTTTTATGAAGGTTGAAGAGGCGAAATTACCTTTAGCACATTATTACTTCTGATACAGTAAACACTATAGAGTTTGGTACTGTGCATTTGGTTCTTAGCAGGTTTTCTGTATTTATATGACATTCATAAAGCAAATTATTTTTCAACTAAAGTTTCTTTTCACCTTTTTGTCATAAATATTTAAGGATAGGTAATCAACTGTTTCATGTGCCAAACTCTTTTTAAGTAGTAAGAAAAAATCTGAAACTAAAATTTGTTTAAATATGAATGTGAAATTACGTATGCTTGGTGCAGGCGTTTTGTTCTTTATAGGACAAAATGTTACAGCTCAGAAAGCAAAGAAAGACACTTCTTCAATACGAGATATTGAAGGAGTTGTTGTAACGGCTCTTGGTATTAAGAGAGAAGAGAAATCATTAGGCTATGCAACTTCCAAGGTGAAAAGTGAAGATCTTACACAGGTTGCCAGTCAGAATTTTGTGAATTCACTTAGTGGAAAGGTGTCCGGATTGCAGGTAATATCCTCCGGAGGGGCTCCGGGGCAAGCGAGTCGCTTGGTTATACGGGGAGGTAATAAATCTTTAACAAATTCGAATGAACCTTTGTATGTTATAGATGGTATTCCAATTAGCAATGCAAATGATGGAAATGCTAATACGGTTTCAGGAATTGCTTCACCTAATCGGGCTGCAGATATTAATCCGGATGATATAGAGAATGTTACAATACTAAAAGGCGCAGCTGGAGCTGTGCTTTATGGTAATAGAGGCTCTAATGGTGTTGTAGTGATTACAACAAAATCAGGAAAAGTGAGAGGAGGTAAACCAGTGATTACTTTTACAACAAGGATCGGAACAGATAATGTTTTAAAATTACCGGATTATCAGACAGTATATGCCCAAGGAAATAATGGGGTGTATGCGGAAGGTACTTCATTATCATTCGGACCTAAAATTGAAGGTCAGACAGTACAAAGTGTTGCTGCAGGAGCTATTCTTGGAATGGGGGCACAGGCTGTACAATTAAAAGTATATGATCCGCGTAAAGCATTTTTTGGATCCGGAATTACAAAAGAAAATAATATTTCCTTAGCTCATACTATAAATAATACAAACCTATTTTTTTCAGCAGGTCATAATAGCCAAACCTCTATTGTTCCGAATCAGGAATATGAAAAAGTGAACTTTAGATTTAATGGGAATTTTAAATTAACTGATCGTTTCAGTGCAGGTATAAATACTGCTTATAGCCGTTCGTGGGGAAATGTTCCTTTTGCGGGACAAGACGGAAATAATCCCATTTTTTCAATACTTCATGCACCTGTCAGTTGGGATCTTTCAGGATATGGCTATGAGCGGCCAGATAATGGTAGGCAAATAAATTTCAGAGGGGGTTCTTTTGATAATCCGCTATGGTCGGTTTATAAAAATTTTGCTAAAACGAATAGTGATCGTTTTATTATGGGAGTTAATCTGGGGTATGATCTTACGGATTGGCTAAAGTTAAGCTACCGTGTAGGGAATGATTATTCTACGGACAACAGGGTTTTGTTCAGGGATATTTATTCAGGAGGAAATCCGAATGGAGCATTGAGCTTTAACGATATTGCAAGGGAGGAGCTAACGTCAACATTTATGGCAAATATCAATAAAGATATCACGAATGATTTGAACGTAACGCTGAATCTGGGACAGGATTATAATATAAGGAAGCTCAGAAATAATATAATCGCTGGATCAGCATTAGTGCTGCCGGGGATCGCTAATACCAATAATATAAGAACTTTTGATCCGGGGTACAACTATAATTCCAAAAGAACACTTTTTGGTGCGTTTGCAGATTTAACATTGGGTTATAGAAATTATCTGTATTTAAATCTTGTCGGTCGACAGGAATGGAGTTCAACACTCCCTGAGAATAACAGAAGTTATTTTTATCCTGGCGGAAGTTTGTCATTCATCTTTACTGATGCTTTCGGTGTTAATAAAAAAGTTATGAATTATGGTAAAGTAAGAATAGGTGCTTCCCGGACAGCAAGAGATGCTTCTCCATATTCTGTCTATAATACTTATAATAATGGAGTATTTAGTGATGGTTTTACAAATGGTATAACCTTTCCGTTTATAGGTCTGCCGGGATATACGGTTGCCAATACACTTAATAATCTAAACTTAAAACCAGAGTTTACAAACGAATACGAGATAGGCGCGGATCTGAGATTTTTTAAAGACAGAGTAAGCCTGGACTTTACTTATTTCAGAAATATAAATACAGATGGTATTATTCCGTTGGAAATATCCCCGGCAACAGGAGCTCGTAGGACAATAATAAATAGCGGTAAAACTTCTTCTAACGGAATTGAGGTTATGTTTAAAGTTATTCCGATAAAAACAACAGATTTTACCTGGGAGGTGGGGTTTAACTTTAGTAGAATACGTTCACTGGTTGACGAAATTTATCCCGGTGTAGATAAGATATACTTGGGTGGTTTTTCCGGAAATCCTGCAATTTATGCGGTTAAAGGAGAGCGATATGGTTCTATTATAGGGACCAAGTATGCTAGGAATGAGAAAGGAGAAATTCTGGTTGGTAATAATGGGATTCCTCTTAGGCAGGATGGAGCAAATTTAGGTTATGTGGAACCTGACTGGACAGGAGGTGTTAACACATCATTTAAATACAAAGGAGTATATCTTAATGCATTGTTAGATATAAGACAGGGTGGATACTTGTATAATGGAACCGAAGAACTGTTAGATGTTTATGGGGTTTCTAAAAAAACACTTAATAGAGATCTTAATTACAAATTCCCAGGTGTAAACAGTACTACAGGTATTTCTAATAATGTTGTTGTCAAAAGAGGTTCTGCATGGTATGGAAGTGCTTATCCTAATGAAGAATATGTTTATAAAAACAACTGGGTAAAACTAAGAGAATTGTCTATAGGATATAGCTTTAAATTACCTGGAATTGACTATGTAAGAAATGTGGATCTGGGGCTGTATGGACGAAATCTTTATTTGTGGACAAAAATCCCTCATATAGACCCGGAATCCAGTTCTTTTGGGACAGGCAATGCACAGGGAGTTTCACGTATGGCTTTTCCTTCTACCCGCAGCTTTGGTTTCAGTTTAAAAGTTCAATTTTAATAATCAGAAAAATGAGAATAATAAATAATACTTTCAGATATTTTATTTTTACTTTAGGAGTATTATCTCTTACAGTAATACAATCCTGCCGCCAGGAATTGGATATAAATAAAGATCCTAATAATCCTACGAATGTACCAATTTATACTTTGCTTACTTCTTCTCAGGTTAATATGGGATATATTATGGGAGGGGAGGCAACAAGGATGCCTGCAAGCATTGTTCAGTATTATGGTGGACATAGAGGGCAGCCACTGGACTATTCGAGATATAATATAACGTCTTCTTCTGCAGACGGGCTTTGGAGAAATGTTTATGATGCTTTAATGGATCTGAAAGAAATTCAGAATAAAGGAACTACAGATGGAGATCGGATTTATGTGGGTATTTCTCAGGTATTACAGGCTTATGTATTTAGTGTCACAACGGATGTTTTTGGAGATATCCCTTTTTCCACGGCATTGCAGGGGACTGGGAATATTACACCAGCATATGATAAACAGGAAACTATATATCCGGCATTAATAAAGATGATAGAAGACGGAATTGTTAATATTAATTCTTTGACAGGTATGAAGCCTGGGACTGATGATGTTATCTATAACGGAAATACAGATAGCTGGATTAGGTTTGCAAATTCATTAAAGCTAAGATTACTTAATCATTTGAGTAAGAGAAGCCCTGGGGAATCAGCTGCATTTTTGGCGACTAACCCTGCTTTAATAGATGTCTATGATACCAATGCAACGGTAAAGTTCGGAACAGCTGCATCTAATGCAAATCCCATTTATCAGTTTGATGTTCTATCCGGTAGAAAAGATAATGCTGTAGCCTCTACGATTGTTGATAAAATGAAATTATTAAATGATCCGAGAATAGATGTGTATTTTAAGAAAGTAGTAAATAATGGAGCAGGATTTCAGGGGCAATATAGAGGGAATGTTCCAGGGCAGGATACTGATGATTCCGGTGAAAATTTGTTTTCCAGAGTAGGATCTGCTTATGCGTCTACAGATTCTCCTGTAGTATTAATGAGCGCGGCTGAAGTAAATTTTATAAAATCAGAGATCTATTTTAGATCCGGTAATAATGTTAAATCCAAAGAATCTTATGTGGCTGCGATTACACAGGATTTTACAGCTTTGGGAATTGCAAATAAAGCATCAGCATATATTGGAAGTTCAAAAGTGGCTTATAACAACTCACTGGGAAGGATTATGGAACAGAAATGGATTACAATGTTTCAGGGAGCTTACGAATCCTGGGTAGATTGGAGAAGAACAGGATTTCCGGTCTTTACGACCATGCCATCATTCAATATGACGGGTAATACGATTCCAAGAAGGCTTTCCTATCCGCAGATAGAGATTAATGTCAATACAAGTTCATTACAAAATGGACCGGGGATACCTGTCCCATTCGAGTCCCTTAAGGCCAAAGTTTGGTGGGACCAGTAAATTGATTATAATTTTATAGTTACTAATAAAAAAACCGAAAGAAATTTCTTTCGGTTTTTTTATTCTATAATTAAATAAGTATTTAATATCCAAAAAGATATGTTGAAAAGTAAAAGTGATTTTATTTACTTTTTCAACTGATACCAAAACGAGAAAAATTGTATAGCAAATTCACTATATTTTTAGAAAATTCACTATTTTTTTAATTGTTCTCTCAGGAAAACGATCTCTTCCTTAAGTTCAGATATTCTCTCTTTGTACGACAAAATTAATTTTTCATAGAGTTCCTTGTCTTCTTTGTACCTTTTCTCCAGTTCATTGATGATGTTTTTCTCATCTTCCTGACTGTAGGCTTTTAAAGACTCTTTTACACTTGTGCTGGGAATGTCTTTTTTCAACATTTTCCCCTCTCCTGTCAGAAACCAGTCAGGATTTATTTCAGGATATGCCTTTAGTATCTGCTCTATCTTCGAAGACCCAATATCTTTCCTTACCTTATCTAAAAAGCCATTAGATAGACCTGCTTCTTTATAGAATTTGTTCTTATTAATTCCCTTAAAATCGATAATCTGTAGAATTCTGTCAATGATCAAAATGTTAAAGTTTAGATTATTTACTATAAAAATTTGGTTTTCTAGAAAATACTCTATATACTTGTTTCTTAATTGAAACAAAAAGAGCAATGAACAAACCTACAAAAAAAAGGCAGACCTACAATACTGAAGCTGTAAAAGTTCTGGCGGATGAGTTTGGGGTGACACCTCAATTTGTTAGACAATGTATTCGTAAAGAAAAATACAGTCTTACCGCAGATGCTATACGTAAGAAATATTACGAATTAGCAGGTCCTTCAGAAAGAGCTATAAATGATTTTAGAACTGGTCATTAGTTTTACAAAATGAATGGAATCCGGAAATCCGGATCTAAAAAAATGTACAGGTATTCCGATTACGCTTTTTAGCTATAACTACTGTACGAAAAACTGCTATCAAGAGTACAATAATTACGAACAATGATAGTGTGACATTCCCGGAAACAGTATTGATGTGCTATAGTACATGTACGATCGCTCACAAATAACAAAAAACATCAGCTGTTTCTTATTTCCTGACAGGGAATTGCCATTGTGAATCTACAATGGTGATAATACTCCCGACAATATACTGCAACAGAGTCCGGATAGTATTCAATAGTTTGATACTCTCTCGGTTGTATGCTCATGGCACATTTATAATTAAACAAATTAGTTTCAGCAGATATTCAATCATTGCTATTTACTTCGAATAGAGTGCTAATTATTACTACTCCAGACTCATGTTGCTTTAATAATGAAATAAATCTTAATTAATATGAAAGTAAAATTACACATGCTTAGTGTAGGTGTTCTGTTTTTTATAGGACAAGGACTGCTGGCACAAAAGAGAAAACCGGATACAACTTCCATTAAAGATATAGAAGAAGTTGTAGTTGTAGCCTTTGGCAAACAAAAGAAAGAGGCAATAGTAGGTTCTGTAGCAACTGTTGATAAAAGAATAATTGAAACCCAGCAAGCAACAAGTATTTTGGGAGCACTTCAGGGAACTGTAACAGGTGTGAATGTAATAGCCGCAGGCGGTATGCCTGGTGATAATCCTTCTATTTATATAAGAGGGGTTTCATCCATTAATGCTAGTACTCAACCTTTAATTATTGTAGACGGGTCACCTTATGGTGGAAATATCAACTCTATTCCACAAGATCAGGTAGAGTCAATGAGCGTGCTGAAGGATGCATCTGCTACTGCTTTGTATGGATCAAGAGGTGCTAATGGTGTTATTATTATAACGACTAAAAAAGGAAGGCTCAATGCGAAGCCTAAAGTTAATGTTACTTCTTTAATCGGGGTCTCTTCATCGGCAGTGAAATTTCATGAAGTACTTAAGGCAGAAGACTTCATGAAATATACCTGGCAAGCAATAAGAAATGCAAGAATTGTGAGTAATGGACAAACGCCAGATGCGGCTGCACAATATGCTACAAATAATATAATAAATACATTAGGGTATAATCTCTATAATGTTGTCAATCCTATTGATAATAAAGGTAATGTCATAGCTGATGCTAAATTGTTATGGGATACTGATTGGGAAAAAGAGCTTATCAATAATTCAGCTCTCAAGCAGGAACACAGACTGAATATTTCAGGGGGTAGTGAGAATACAACCTATTTTATAGGTGCAGATTATCTGGATATGTATGGGAATATTAAAACGTCAAGATTTGAGCGTTTAGGTTTCAGGGCTAATGTTGACTCAAAAGTTAATACATGGCTGAAGGTAGGATTGAATACGTCATTTAGTGCATCTTCTCAAAATTATCCAATGCAATCAGGAAGTGCATTTCAAAGTCCAATACAATGGGTTTATACTTTGTCGGGTATTTATCCTGTTTATATGAGAGATGAAAAAGGGAATATTATTTTAGATGCTTTTGGCAGATCACAATACGATTATGGAGATAATGCTGTTTCGGGGAGACCAGTAAATGCACAGCGTCCTTTGCTGGCAAATGAAAATGCTCTTGGAGCATTATATAATAATAAAATCCGGTATAACAGATATGATACCTTTATTAACGGATATGCAGAAGTTACCCTTACAGATTATCTAAAGCTAAGATCTCAGGGATCATTTCAGTTATATAATTATGATAGTTACTCTTATACACATTATGCTTATGGAGCTGCTGCAAGTGTAAAGGGAAGAGTTTCTCAAAGCAGGGATTTGGTGAAAACCATAAACTGGACAAATAGTTTAGACTTCAATAAAAGTTTTGGGAAGCATAATGTTAATGCCCAAGCCATATTTGAGTTGATGGATTATAGATATGATGCTCTTAGTGCACAGGGAACAGGGTTTTTACCAGAAGTATATGTTTTAAATGGGAAAACGGTTTCAGAGGGAGTTGGAGGGTATATTAATCAGGAAAGACTGGTAGGTTATTTGGGACGACTAGGATATAATTATGCCAATAAATATTTTATTGAAGGATCCGTCAGAAATGATGGTTCAACAAGATTTGCCTCTGAGGTCAGGTGGGGAACTTTTTATTCTGTAGGAGGAGCCTGGGTTGTTAGTCAGGAAAATTTTTTCAAAAATAAGATTGTCAATTACTTAAAGCTTAAATCTTCTTATGGAGAATTAGGGAATAATGGAACGGATGGATATTTTCCTTACATGATGTCCTTTGCAACGGGTTGGAATCAACTTGGGCAAACAGGTGTTTTATTGGGTGGGGCAAGAGACTATTTTCTTACATGGGAGAAGACTGCTTCCTTAAATGCAGGTGCAGAAATGGGCCTTTTAAAAAACCGAATAACGGTAAATGTAGATTACTTTAACAAAAGATCTATAGACTTAATATATGCTAAGCCTTTACCAGGCTCTACCGGAAATACTTCTATTACAACTAATGTAGGAGCGCTGAGGAATTCTGGATGGGAATTCGATATTTCCTCATTAAATATCAGTTCTGATAAATTCCAGTGGAGAACAAGTCTTAATCTCACATTTGAAAAAAATAAAATAACAAAACTTACTCAGGAATCATTTATCAATGGAACCAAGAGGTGGGAAGTTGGTTCGTCGTTGTATGATTTCTTTTTGGTCGAATGGGCGGGAGTTGATGCTGATACCGGAATGGGTACTTGGTGGTATGATAAGAAAGATGCACAAGGAAATATGACAAGAGAGAAAACTGCCAATTATAATTTGGCTAATGCAGAAGCTAGTAAAAGGTATATGGGAAGCTCTTTGCCTAAATTCAGAGGTGGCTTTACCAATTCTTTCAAATACGGAAGTTTCGATTTGAATGTGTTGTTTAACTTTTCATTTGGATCTTATATATATGATTCTTCCTATGCATCATTAATGTCGGGATTCTCATCGCCCGGAAATCAACAGTCTGTGGATGTAAAGAATGCATGGCAAAAGCCTGGAGATATTACAGATGTGCCCATTAATATCATGGCTAATAATCAAAATAATGCACTCTCCTCAAGGTTTTTGTTTAAGAACGACTTTATAAGACTAAAATCGTTAACGCTTGGGTATAATGTAAGTGAAGATTTACTTGGGAAAATGGGGGTGTCTAGTATGAGAATTTTTCTACAGGGAGATAATGTATGGACGTGGCAGAGTCACAAAGGAATTGATCCGGAGCAAAGCTTGGCAGGGACAACAAACAGTAGATCATATAATTTAAGAACCATTTCTTTAGGATTTAGTATAGGATTTTAAAATAAAAAACAATGAAAAATATTAGACATATAATAGCGATTATTGGACTTTTCGTTACCATGTTATCTTGTAGCGAAGAATACCTGAATGAACCTAAACCAACAGATGTTGTGTCTCCGGATGTGGTATATGGATCATATGAAGGAGCCAAAGCTCACATTGCAGGGATATTAAGACGAACCAGAGGTCAGTTTTTAAATACCGAAAACGGAAATCTGGGTTCTATGTATTTTGCCAGAGAGGTGAAGGGGAATATCAGTGCACTTAGTGGTAGTTGGTTCAGAAATGATTATGAAAATAATTTTAGAGAGCCAAACTCTAACAGGTCACAATTCAGCTGGAATTTCCCATATTATCTTATTAATCAGGTGAACTCATTTATTGAAGGTGTGGAGACAAGTACGGCTATATCAGAAGATAATAAGAAAATATTATTAGGACAAGCTTATACCATGAGAGCCTATTTTTATTTTGAACTTAGTTTAGAGTTTCAGCATACTTATACTTATGACCCTAATCTGCAAGCTCCACCGATATATACAAAATCGAATGCTACAGCAGGTCAGCCAATGAGTACGATGAAGGATATGTATAAATTAATTACGGATGATTTGGAAAGGGCTATTGCTATTGGTTCATTAAATAGAGATAACAGGTCTTATTTCAGTAAAGCGGTTTCATATGGTACAGCTGCCAGAGTATATCAGGTGATGGGCAATTGGCCTAAAGCCCAGGAATATGCTAATAAAGCATACGGAGGAAATGTAGATGTAGTCCTAAGTCCTCAATTTTATGCATCAGGTTTTGATGATATGAATAGAGGTAATGAATGGTTGCTGGCAGATCCGCAGCAAGCAGATCAATCCAGTTATTATTGGCTGGCACCACATGCCTTTTATACCCGAACGGAGAGTGCTTACAATAATACCTTTATCAATAAGTCCTTTGTAGCGCTTTTCTCTCCAAGCGATGTTCGGAATCAATTTTTTAAAACTGGTGCTGGGATTACGGATTACAGAGAATGGTATACCAGAAAATTTAAATTTGCTTTTACCTCCCATTTGGTTTTAATGAGAACTCCTGAGATGATTTTGATCGAGGCCGAGGCAATGTATAAACAAGGAGATGAGAGTGGAGCTCATAGCTTGTTATACAAACTACAAAAGAATAGAGATGCTCAGGCTGTGAAGTCATCAAACGCAGGAGTAGCACTATATGAAGAAATTTTGACAGAACGGAAAAAGGAGCTGTACGGAGAAATAGGAGTGGAATGGTATGATGCTAAAAGATTGAGAAGAGGGCTTTCAAGAGATATCTGGCATAGAGTTAACCTGACAAATAATCCGATGTTACCAGATGATAAGCGCTTCTTTCTGAAAATTCCACAATCAGAAATTGATGCAAATCCCAATATTCCTAAAGATATAAATAATAACAGATAATATAAATCCAAAAGTAGTACTAGTGAGAGGAGAACAGGTGTTTACCTGATATGCTGAAAAAGGAGATTGTCTTTGAGCAAAAAGGTTATTATTAGGATATAGATAGACCTCAGTAAAGAAGATCATATAGTGAAATTGGTTGACTTTAAGAATCAGTAATTCTTTATCAAAAAAATCTCTACTTTTGTACCTCATTCCAACAAGATGAGGTACTTTTTTTTATGGGTAGTTTTGGTGTCGGGAACGATATCGGCACAGGTTGTTAATAAGACTGATAATAATAGGATTGCAGAAGATTCTGTTATTGTAGATAATGGTAAAAAAGATTCTATGAAAATCTTTAAACCTGTAATTAGCGACTATAAATTCAAAACGCAGAGAGGGGAAGCAAAGATATTTGATACGGTTTTTTCACATGAAAAAACATATATCTTTTCACAGTATAATAACAAAGACAACTTTGGAAAAGTTCAGTTTGCTAACTCCGGACAGACTTTTAATCCATTAGTATACGAAACTAATCTTCAGCAGAATCTTGCTGTATTACCAACAGGAAAATCCTTTAGTATATTAGGTGTAGATGATATTAAATACTATGATGTAAAAACACCTACAACTACATTTATATACCATACAGCTCCTGGAAGCGGAAATGTACTAAGCTCTACTTATACCCAAAATATAGGGAAAGACTTTAACTTCTTTGTTAATTATATGGGATTGCGTGCTAAGGGGATCTATCAGAGAAACCTTTCAGCAAGCAATAACTTTAATGCCGGAGCACACTACAAGAATAAAACAGGACGCTACGAACTCTATGCACATTACCTTAATCAGAATGTGAATAATGAAGAAAACGGTGGTATCAAAACTTTAGATCAGTTTTTAGGTGGGGATTCCCGTTTTAATAACAGGCTGAACATGGAGGTTAACCTTAATAATACAGAAAGTTTCTTTTCTTACAGAAGGTATTACCTAAGTCATGATTTTGGTTTATTCAGAATCAATGATGCCTTTCCTCTAAAGATCAGACATATGTTGATGCATGAGGGGAATAAATACTATTATGCTCAGAACGGAGCGGAAAGTTATTACACAACTAATGCAGCAGATATTATCAGTGGTTTTTTACCATCGACAAAGAAATATTCTAAAAAGCTGACGAATGTTGTAAGCTTGGTTTTTGATAGAGAGAAATTTAAATTGGATGCCGGACTGAAATATCAGAATGTAATTCTGGGGACTAATCAGATCTTCCTGCCGAATAATGTTGTAGATAATAATACTGTTTGGAAAGAGAATAGAATAGGAGTAGAAGGAAATTTACAGGTTAAACTATGGAACAGATTCGACCTTAATTCGTCCGCAGAATATACTACAGGAAGTACGTTCGGGAATTTTATTCGTATCAATAACAAAGTTTCCTTTATTCCTGCCGAAGGTTTTGCTGTAGAGGGAAAACTAAACTTCCAGTCCGGAGCACCATCATTTAACTTGCTATTGAACGGATCTCAATATAGAAACTTCAATTATGTTAATTTAGGTTTCAAAAACCAGAGTGTTTTAGAAGCCGGAGGTATTGTAAGACTAAAATGGTTTGATGCATCAGCGTTTCTTAACTATTTCAGTATTGGAAACTATGCCTATATTGATGCTAATAAGCAAATGCAGCAGTCAACTTCATCCATTAATATTACTCAGGCCGGAGGGGATGCAACTTTTAAATATGGAAAATTCCATCTGAACGGAAGAGTATTATTCCAGTCTGCAATTAATAACAAAGACCTTATGCCAATGCCAGGCTTTGTTGGACGTGCAAATGTATATTTCCAGTCCAAAGTATTCAAAGATGCGGCTGAAGTTCAGGCAGGGGTTAAAGCATATTACTTCAGTAAATTTGCTTCCAGAGAGTTTTTCCCGGTACTTAACGAGTTTGTGCTGCCAAGCGCAACATCAGGTTATTCTATCGGTGGAAAACCAATGATGGACCTGTATATTAATCTGAAAGTAAAAACCATGATGTTCTTTATAGAAGGACAGCAGATTAATACAACAATATCAGGGAACAAAGGTTTTGCTGCACCATATTATCCGGTTGCCGATTTCAGGCTTAATTTGGGTATAGTTTGGTATATTTTTTCATAAATTTGAAGAATGGCAGATTGTCGTTTTAATATTGATTTCAGGGATATACCAAGCATTCCTGAAATGTTGAAGGATTACCTGGATGGTAATCTTTCAGCGTACCACGGATTACAATTCAGTAAAGATAATGCCTTAGCACAGGCAAATAAAAAATCAAGAAACTATCCTTCAGGGCACAGAGAAGTTCTTACAGAGGTTCTGACAAAGCAGATGCGAAATATAGCTATTAGTGCCAAGCAGATGCAGAATATCGAGCTATTGCGTAAGGAGAATACTTTTACTGTAACCACGGGACACCAGCTAAACTTATTTACCGGGCCGGTATTCTTTATCTATAAAATTCTTCAGACGATAAAAACCGCCAAATACCTGAATGAGAATAATGAAGGGAAAAACTTCGTTCCGGTATTCTGGATGGCAACAGAAGACCATGATTTTGATGAAATTAACCATTTTAAAACAGAAGGAAATTTCTATCAGATTCAGGAAAAATCAGGTGGAGCAGTAGGGCGGATCAAGTCCTCTGATCTTTCTTTCCTGGATGTTTTTGAAAAAGAATTTAAAGATTTCACATACGGAACCGAATTAGTCCGCTGGGCAAAGGAGGCATATCAGGAAGGGAGATCGCTAACCCTTGCTACAAGAATTTTGGTTAACCGAATTTTTGGAGATTCAGGATTGCTTATCCTTAATGGAGATGATAAGAAACTAAAAGCATTGGCGGCTCCGGTTTTCAGAAAAGAACTGCTGGAAAATAGTCTTTATGAGAACTCTAAAGAAACTGTTGATGTTCTGATCAATAAATATGGTAAGGTTCAGGTTAATCCAAGGGAAATAAACCTCTTTTATCTTAGAGATGAGTCCAGAGACAGGATTGAAAAGACTAGTGAATCTTATCATGTTGTAGATACAGAGATTAGTTTTAGTGAAGAAGAAATATTAGCAGAACTGAATACTAATCCTCAGCGGTTTAGCCCAAATGCAGTTCTGAGACCAGTATATCAGGAAACTGTTTTGCCTAATATTATTTATATAGGTGGAAATGCAGAGATTATGTACTGGCTGGAACTTAAGAAATTCTTTGAAGCAATAGATGTAGAGTTTCCGATTTTAGTACCCAGAAATTCACTGGCCTTTATCACAGAAAAAACACTTCGTAAGATTCAAAAACTGGACTTATGTGTAGAAGACTTCTTTGGAAATTATCAGGAAGTTGTTCATAGTAAACTGCTCGGGAAAACATCTCTGCAGCCATTGCTGGAAGAAAAAGAAGAAAATATTAAATCTATGTTCAGCGAGCTGAAAAAGCAAGCTGAAACAACCGATAAAACATTTGGTAACCTTGTAGCAGCAGAAGAAGTCCGTCAGCTTAAATCTTTTGAAAGAATGCATAAAAGATTGCTTCGTGCAGAAAAGATTGTACAGGCAGATCTCTATCAGCGATACAACCAGTTATATGAAGTAGTAAACCCTGCCGGAGTATGGCAGGAACGTAAAATTAATTTTAGTAACTTCTATGCTGAAAATGGACGCGACTGGCTTAATACTTGTTACGAGAATATCGAAGTTGCCCACCCTGAATTAACAGTGGTGGTTTTATAAAAACAAAAAAGTTTATTTTTGCATAATAATATACGCTAATGAAGAAATTATTTATATCAGCATTATCTGTTTTTTGGCTTTCTGCATCCGCACAAAAGACACATACAGTAATAGCTAAAGATAATCCGTATAGCATTTCCAAAAAATATGGTCTTACGCTGGATCAGTTCTATGCACTGAATCCGGATGTAAAAAACAAAACTTTGGATATTGGAGATATCGTAGTGATATCCAAAACAGGAAAAAATGTTACTGAAACAGTAACAACCAAAACAACTACAGGACAGATAGCTGTAAAACAAGGACAATCATTGTATGCTATTTCAAGAGATTATCATGTTTCATTAGCAGATATTAAAAAACTGAATCCTGAATTAGGAGAAGGACTGCAAATCGGACAGAAGATTAATCTGCCTGCTGCAAATATTAAGAAATATGGTGTTGCTGAAGTTACTGCTGAGCCTGTAGTTCAGGAGAGAAAGCACGAAGAAAAGCCTGTGGAAACATCTGCTAAAGCAGAAAATTATCTGGTACAGCTAAAAGATACTTATTATAAGATTACCAAGAAATTCAATATTTCTCAGAAAGATTTATTCCGTATGAATCCTGGGTTGGAAGAAAAAGGACTTCAGCCCGGAGTGCCAATTATTGTAGGAAGTGGAAGCGTTGTAGCTGAAGCTATAAAACCTGAAGAAAAACCAAAGGTTTCAAAAATAGATGACACTTCTGTAGAACAGCCTAAACGTGAAACTGTAAAAACTGAAGCTGCGGCCGACGATATTACTTATACCGTTCAGCCGGGTGATACTATTTTTGGTATTCTGAATAAATTCGGTGTAAGTCTGGATCAGTTAATAGAACTGAATCCTCAGCTTTCAAACGGATTAAAAGCCGGAATGGTACTTAAAATTAAAAAATCTAACGATAGCTCATTTATCAAGTCTTCAGGTGATGCACTGAACGTTGTTCTGTTGTTGCCGTTTGGATTCGATACCAATGATGCGAAATACAGAACTGCTGCATTAGACTTTTTAACAGGTGCTAAACTGGCAATCCAGAGAAATGTAGCGAAAGGACAAAAGTTAAATATTAATGTTATTGACGAGGGGAGCGAATCTTCATTCCAGAAAGCACTGACTTCCATTAATAAGGACAATACCGATCTTATTGTAGGACCATTCTTCAAGTCTGATGTTGTAGAGCTTATGTCTTATGTTTCTTCAAAGAAAATTCCGGTAATATCTCCTTTTGCAAACTCTAAGGATTTGTATAAATATGGTAACCTTATCATTATAGAAACAGATGCTTCTATCTATGCAGAGAGAATTGCTAAAGAAGTTTCAGACTCTTATAACGGAGAGAAAATATACATTGTAGGAGATGCTTATGCTGAAGATATTCGCACAAGACTAGAAAAGTCTCTTAAAAAACCAAATATCGCTATTGTAGCAAATCCTAATGATATTCAGGTTGATAAGAACATGATGACGGGCCAGTCTGCTCCTGTAATTGCTGTTCTGGCATCGGATAATGAGGCTACAAAATCTTCTTTTACCAACAGAATGGTTTCTTTAGGTAAAGAAGTTTCAGGAGTAAAAGCATTCAGTATGTTCTACTCTAATGACTTTGATAAAAAAGAAGCAGATCTGGGGAAAGTAAACATGGTTTACATTATGGACAGAAAGATTAATACTGATGGAAACTTCGAGAAAGAAGTATTGGCACAGTATAATGCTAAGTTCTGTAAGTCCCCGTCTAAATATGCGGTTGTGGGATTTGACGTAATGAACGATGCACTTTCCAGAGAAAATTCCAAAGGAGAAATTTTCAGACAAATGGGCAAAAGTCAGACGCATTTGGCAACCAAATTTGAATACGAAAAAACAAAAGAAGGTGCTTATGTTAATAAAGGATATCGTGTAATACGACTAAATCCTTAATTAGAAGTGCTATACTACTAAATTTTAAGTAGGTTTTACAAACAAAATAATTTAAACGAATGAAAGCATTAGTATTTCCTGGACAGGGTTCGCAGTTTGTTGGAATGGGAATGGACCTTTACGATAGCCGTAAGGAAATTAAAGATTTAATGGAATCGGCTAACGATATTCTGGGATTTGATATTCTTTCCACGATGTTCAAAGGTACAGATGAGGACCTGAAAAAAACTAAAGTAACACAACCTGCTATCTTTATTCACTCTATTGCAGCGGTTAAGGCTGTAGATGCACTTGGGGCTCAGATGGTTGCAGGGCATTCTTTAGGGGAATTTTCAGCTTTAGTAGCAAATGGTGTTCTTTCTTTTGAAGACGGACTGCGCCTGGTATCAAAAAGAGCTATGGCAATGCAGGCTGCTTGCGACGCTAATCCATCATCTATGGCAGCTATTTTAGGTCTTGATGATGATAAAGTTGAAGAGATTTGTGCTTCTGTAGAAGGAATTGTTGTTCCTGCTAATTATAACTGCCCGGGACAATTGGTGATTTCTGGTGAAACTCAGGCTGTTGAAGAAGCTATGGCCAAGCTAAAAGAAGCTGGTGCCAAGAGAGCATTATTATTGCCGGTAAACGGAGCTTTCCATTCTCCTTTAATGCAGCCAGCTCAGGAAGAATTAGCACAAGCTATTAATACAACAAAATTCAATAAGCCTATTATTCCGGTATATCAGAATATTACAACCACAGCGGTTTCTGATCCTGAAGAGATTAAACAGAATCTTATCAAGCAACTTACAGGGCCAGTAAAATGGACGCAGTCTGTAAGAAACATGATAAAAGACGGCGCTACTAACTTTGTTGAGGTTGGGCCAGGTAAAACCTTACAGGGACTGATCAAAAAAATAGACTCGGCAGTCGAAACATCTTCTGCATTTTAATCAGAATAAAAATAAAGAGACACAAAGAAATTTGTGTCTCTTCTTTAATGACCCATTTTGGATAAACAACATTTTTTCTCTCACGGCAAATTATTATTGACATCCGAGTATTTTGTTTTGGATGGAGCGAAAGCTCTGGCTATTCCAACCAAACTAGGACAGGATCTTTCAGCTGAAATAATCACTGATCATAAATCTCAAATCCATTGGGAAACATACCGGGAAGGAAAGCTGTGGTTAAAAACTTGCATAGATTACAATAATCTTAGCATTTTGGAAACCAATTTAGAATCGGCTTCTGATTTTATTCTTAAAATTTTTAAAACACTAAAAGACTTAGATTCTATAAAATTATCGGGTAATGATTCTTATAGATTAAAATCCAATGTACAGTTTCCTGAAAACTTTGGACTGGGGAGCAGTTCTACCCTTATGAATAATGTTGCAAAATGGGGAGATGTAGATGCATTTGTCCTAAATGATATTGCTTTGGGTGGAAGTGGTTATGATATTGCAGTAGCGAAAGCCGGAACTCCAATTATTTATACCAGAAATGGAGAGAATAAAACTGTTGAAACTGTAAATTATTCACCAAGTTTCAAAGACCTGCTTTTATTCGTTCACCTGAACAAAAAACAAGACTCCCGTGAAGGAATTACGATGTACAGGCAGATGGAAAAATCTCAGGATTTAATTCATTATTTTTCAAGACTTACAGAAGAGATTTTGGAAAGTGATAATTTAGAAAAATTTTCACTTATAATGGATGAACACGAAAAAACCATGAGTAATTTCCTTAAAATACCCACAGTTAAAGAAAAATATTTTGAAAATGCTCCTTCGTTCTTCAAAAGTTTGGGTGCATGGGGTGGAGATTTCATTTTGACCTCAAAATTCCGGGATTATGAAAGCTATTTTCTGCATAATGGATTTCCAAATTTCTTCTCCTATGATGAATTAATTTTCTGATAATCAGTTTTATATAAACTTTTTTGTAAGATGATGAATATCATTGAGGCTACTTGTTAAATTTTATTAACTTTAGCCAATTGAAAAGTAAAGTAATGAGATCATTAGAAAAATTCGGAATTAAAAATGACAATGTTAAATGGCAATTGTCTCCAGAAGAACTGGTACAGGAAACTGTTAATCTCAAACAGGGTTTTGTTGCAAAATCTGGCGCTTTAGCAATTAACACAGGAGAATTTACAGGACGTTCTCCTAAAGACAGATTCATCGTAAAAGATGAAGTTACTGCAGACAGAGTATGGTGGGATGGAAAAGTAAACCTTCCTTTTGACAGTGAAAAATTTGATGCATTATATGACAGAGTTGCAGAATATGCTTCCGAGATTCCTTTATATGCAAGAGAAGCGTTTGCTGTTGCAGATAAGCGCTACCAGGTAAAAATTACTGCAGTTACCGAATTTCCTTGGTCTAATCAGTTTGTATACAATATGTTTATCCGCCCTACAGTAGATGAACTTGAATCTTTTGGTGAAACAGACTGGTTGATTCTTTGTATACCAAGTTTTAAAGCAGATCCGGAAAGAGACGGAACAAGACAACATAATTTCTCTATTCTTAATTTCAAGAGAAAAATTGCTCTTATTGGTGGCTCTGCTTATACCGGAGAAATGAAAAAAGGTATTTTCTCTGCACTTAACTTTACACTTCCTGTTCAACAGAATGTATTGCCAATGCACTGTTCAGCTAATGCCGGAGCAGATGGAGAAACAGCTATTTTCTTCGGTTTGTCAGGTACTGGTAAAACAACTCTTTCAGCAGATCCAAACAGAAAGCTAATCGGTGATGATGAACATGGATGGACTCCGGATAATACTGTATTCAACATTGAAGGTGGATGTTATGCTAAAGCTATTGACCTTTCTGCAGAGAAAGAACCAGATATCTATGGCGCAATCAAGCCAGGTGCTATTCTTGAAAATGTATTTTTTGATGAGAATGGTGAGGCAGATTATACAAACGACAGCATTACGCCTAATACACGTGTAAGTTATCCGATTGATTTTATTAACAATATTCAGGTTCCTTCTATCGGAAAGAATCCTAAAAATATTTTCTTTCTGACATTTGATGCCTTTGGTGTATTGCCTCCGATCTCTAGGCTTACTCCGGAACAGGCAGCATACCACTTTATTTCAGGATATACTTCCAAAGTTGCAGGTACTGAGGTTGGTGTAACAGAGCCGCAAACTACATTCTCTGTATGTTTTGGTGCCGCATTTATGCCTCTTCACCCAACTGAGTATGGGAAAATGCTATCTGAAAAAATAAAAAGTGCAGATGCGAAAGTATGGTTGGTTAATACTGGTTTCAACGGTAAAATGAAGCGTATGAGCCTTAAAGATACAAGAGCTCTTATCTCTGCTGCATTAGATGGTAAATTAAATAATGTAGATTACAAAGAAAGTCCTATCTTTAAGGTACAGATTCCTGTATCATGTGAGGGGGTTTCCGATGAGTCTATGTTACTGCCGGAAAACAGCTGGGATTCTTACGATGCCTATATTGAGAAAGCAAGATCTTTGGCATCAGCTTTCCATAAAAACTTCGAAAGATTCGATGATATTAAAGATGAAAGCATCTTAGCAGGAGCTCCAAGAAAAGAAGCAGAAGTGATTTAAGATAAACTTTTCTTAAGTTAAGAATCCTCAGTTAATTTTAACTGAGGATTTTTTTTGTTTGTATTTGTAAAAGTAGGTGTCCTTAGTGGAGCAAGTGCAATAAAGCCAGTCTGTATCCCTTCATTCCAAATCCTGAAAGAATTGCATCAGTATATGTTGCCGTTACCGATTTCTGACGGAATTCCTCACGCTTGTATATATTGCTGATATGAACTTCTATTTTAGGTTTTCGAATATTTTTAAGGCAGTCAGCTAAAGCATAAGAGTAATGGGTGAAAGCTCCGAAGTTAACAACAAGAGCATCGAAATCATCTTCTTGTATTTTGTTGATAAGCTCTCCTTCAATATTTGATTGGTAATACAAGATATCATCCTGAACAAATTCTTGTCTAAGTACTTGTAGGTAATCCTCCATAGAGGTAGTTCCATATATTTCAGGCTCCCTTGTTCCCAAAAGGTTTAGGTTCGGGCCGTTGACGATTAATATTTTCATAGGATAAATTTAGATGTTTTTACAAAAACAACCAAAATCCAAGATCTATTATATGTTAATGATGCCAAAAAGAAGAAATTAACTATAAATAATACGCTGTATTTATTTATAACTAACAATCGTTTGTTAAATATTTATTTTATATGATATTTATCAGTTTTCAATTTTATTGAATTTTCCTCATTGCTTTATTTAACAGTATTTTATGAATTTTTCAATTTCAATCTTGTTAAAAATTCTTAACAAATCTAAAAATCTACTTGTTTGATAGATATTATGTTTATAGCTTTGTCGCATAATTATAACCCAGCTTATAAAGAAAGGTGGAGGGAACTGACCCGATGATATCTTGACAACCTGCTCGATGCAAGGTGTTACATTCAGCCTTAAAGGAAAGATAAGCAATAGGTATTTTATATTTATAAATGCCCTTTGCTGTCTATTATGCAAAGGGAATTTTTTTGATAGATAATTAAAAAATATAAATATGCTTAGAAAGTCAGCAATAGAAGCTAATATTAGAATACCGATAGGGGTAGCGGTATTCTTCCTGGGAGTTTCGGGGATTTATGGTCAGAATACAAAAGGGAAGAAAGACTCTCTTCGGGAAAAAGAAATTGATGAAGTAGTAGTTGTTGCTTATGGAAAAGCAAAAAGGTCCAGCTATACAGGATCTGTTGCAACAGTTTCCGGAAGCAAAATTGAAACCAGACCAATTACCAATATTACCAAAGCTTTAGAAGGACAGGTTCCTGGATTGCAGGCTGTAAGTGCATCAGGACAACCCGGTGAAACAGCGGCGATAAGAATTAGAGGAATTGGCTCTATAAGCGCATCCAGTTCTCCGCTTTATGTAGTAGACGGTATTCCTTACGATGGAAATATAAATGCTATAAATCCTAATGATGTAGAATCCATCAGTGTGCTAAAAGATGCAACAGCAAGTGCACTATATGGTTCCAGAGGTGCAAATGGAATTATTGTAATTACGACTAAATCCGGAAAAAAAGGAGAGTCTAAAATTAACTTCAATATCAGCCAGGGATTTTCCGGGAGAGCTGTAAAAGATTATAAACAGGTAAATACAGATCAGTATTTTCAGTTATACTGGGAAGCTTTAAGAAACGGTTATGTATCTCCTAAAATTTCTCAGAGCCAGGCTGCACAGATGGCAACAGACAATCTTATTTCCAGTTTGGGGATTAATCCATACGGTCCTGATTATCCTAAACCGGTTGGTCTGGATGGTAAGTTGTTACCGGGGGCTACTGCTTTATGGAATGATGACTGGCGCGATGTCTTACAAAGAACTGCATCCAGAAGTCAGGTAGATTTAGACTTAAGTGGAGGTAACGAAAAAGGAAACTATTTCTTCTCTCTGGGTTATTTAGATGAGAAAGGGATGGCTATAGAATCCGGGTTCAAAAGATACAGTGCGAGATTAAAAGTAAACTCACAAGTGAAAAGCTGGCTGAACGCCGGAGCCAACTTAAGCTATGTTAATACACTTCAGCAGGCGCCACCTGCATCGGATTCCAGAACAGATAATGTTATAAATGCTGCAAGAGTAGTCCCTTCATTCTATCCTTATTATGAAAGGAATGAAAATGGAAGCTATGTTTTGGATAAAAATGGAAACAGAATATACGATTTTGGTAAATATAGACCTACCAGTGCTTTGCAGAATCAGAACGCAGCAGCAACACTCCCTCTGGATAAAAATGAAAGAAAAATTGATAATTTCTCTGGTAAAGGATTCTTAGAATTTATTTTCCTTCCGGAACTTAGATTCAAATCAAGCTTGTCTGTAGATTTGGTAAGTCTTAATACACATTATTACACCAATCTGCTTTTAGGACAAGGAAAAGAAACTGGTGGGTCTGTTTCCAAAAGTAGTGACAGAACACTTTCTTATACAACCAGTAATATTTTAACCTACGATAAGAAATTTGGGCAGCATCATTTTAATGTATTGGCAGGACAAGAATTTTACCAGTATGAGTATCAGATTATTTCAGGTAACAGAAGCCAGTTCTCTCTGCCGGGATATTATGAACCGGATGCTGCAGCGCTGTTAGGTGGATTTAGTGGAAATAGTGATAAAAGATCATTATTAAGTTTCCTAGGTAAAGTGGAATACGATTATCAGAATAAATATTTCTTGGCGGGATCAGTAAGAGCAGACGGATCTTCAAGGTTTTCTCCTAAAAATCGTTGGGGAACATTCTGGTCGGTTGGTGGATCCTGGAAACTTTCGAGTGAAGACTTTGTAAAGAACCTGAACTTTTTTGATCAGTTGACATTGCGTGCCAGTTATGGAGGGCAAGGTAATGATGGGTTAAGTACATTATATGCATATCAGAGTTTATATGCATTTTATAATAACCTTGGTGAAGGAGGGACTGTGGCAAGCAGATTACCAACGCCGGATTTAAAATGGGAAACTAACCTGAATCTGAATGTAGGATTAGAATTTGCTATCCTGAATAACCGAATCAGAGGTAATGTAGAGTACTTTAAAAGACAGAGTAAAGATTTATTATTTACAATGCCATTGGCACCATCTGTAGGATTCAATGGTTATTCCGATAATATTGGTGAGTTGCAGAATACCGGATTCGAGATCAGTCTGCAGACGACACCTGTAAAAACAGAAAACTTCCGTTGGGATTTAGATATTAATGCTACTACTACAAAGAATAAGATTACAAAATTACCAAAAGGTTCTATTGTTAGTGGGACAAAACTACTTCAGGTAGGAGGATCTGTATATGACTTCTTTATTCCGACATGGGCAGGAGTAGACCCTAACAACGGAGCTCCATTATGGAAAACACAAACGACAGATGCTAACGGAAATACGGTAGAGGGAACAACTTCTGAGTATTCCAAAGCAACCAAAATGCTGCAAGGCTCTTCGCTGCCTAAATGGATAGGAGGTATTAGTACATCTATAACCTATAAAAACTTCGATTTCTCTGCATTATTATCATATAGTATCGGTGGGAAAATCCTGGATAGCGACTATACAATGTTATTGACCAACGGAAATTCTGCAGGAAGAGCTTGGGGTGAAGAGATACTGAACAGATGGACGCCCGAGAATAGAAATACAGATGTTCCTGCGCTTAGTACCACAACCAATAACTGGACGTCTACATCAACCAGATTCCTTTATTCCGGTACGTATGCAAGACTTAAAAATGTAAGTGTAGGTTATACATTGCCAAAAGATACTTTCGCTAATCTGGGACTTCAGAGATTCAGAATTTATCTGCAGGGTGAGAATTTATTAACATTCTACGGACACAAAGGAATGGATCCTGAACAGACAGTTGACGGAACAACCTATTACAGATATCCGGCAATGAGAACAGTGACTTTCGGATTACAGGCAACATTTTAATTAAAAATAAAGAACATGACAAAAATAAAATATACATTGTTTCTGGCTTTTGCAGCTTCTGTTTTTATAAGTTGTGAAAGAGAGCTGGAAACAGCACCTACTAACCAGGCTAATGAAGAAGAGGTTTTTAAAACTGCAGAGAATGCCGAAACGGTAGTTAACGGAGCCTGGGCAAAATTTAATGATGACGGAACAACATATGCCAATATTGGCTACTCTACGGTACTTCGCGCAAGTGATGCAATGGGGAGTGATGTTGCGGTACTGACTAATAAATATGGATTCAACTCTGCATATGCATTTACAGATCTTGTAAATAATACCGGATCGCGTACTTTATTTGTTTGGAATCTGTTTTATTCTGCAATAAACAACATGAATAATGTGCTGAGCAGAATAGATAATATAGAAGGCTCACAGGAAAAGAAAGATCAGGTAAAAGGACAGGCAAAAGCTTTCAGAGCTTTTTGTTATCTTAATCTGGCAAGTTTTTATCAGTATAGCTATCAAAAAGACAAAACAGCTTTAACAGTACCAATTTATACTCAGCCGGCCACTATTAATTCGGTAGGTAATAAAAGAGCGAGTCTTGAAGAGCTTTATGCCCTGATAAAAAGTGACCTTTTGGATGCTAAAAATTTATTGAAAAGCTATAAGCGAAATAACAAAGATAAGATTGACCTGTCTGTTGTTAATGGACTTTTAGCAAGAACTTACCTGAATACAGGAGAATGGCTGAAAGCTGCTGATGCTGCAAATACAGCAAGAACAGGGTATACTTTTATGCCAACCGAAAAATATTCAGAAGGTTTCAACGATATTGGCAACTCCGAGTGGATCTGGGGACATGGACAAACGCAAGAGCAATCAGGTGAAAGTTATGCATTCCACTATCTGGATGTATCTTCTTCCGGTAGTTACTATTATAGCTTTATGGCAGACCCGTTCTTTAAAGACTTATTTGATACAAATGATATAAGATATCAGTTGTTCGAATGGGATGGACTAAAAGGACGTGAAGGCCTGCTGAGATATAAAAAGTTCAAATTTAAACCGAATTTAATTGCTGATATTGTGTACATGAGATCTGCCGAAATGTACCTGATCGCAGCAGAAGGCTATGCAAGATCAGGAAATGCATCTGAAGCAGTAGTGAATCTGAATCTTCTAAAGGCTGCCAGAAAAGCAAATCTTTATAACGGAAGTCTGAATGCAGAAGCGGTTCTAAAAGAAGTACTGATTGAAAGAAGAAAAGAATTATTTGGTGAAGGGTTTTCATTATCCGATATTATCCGTACTCAAGGAAAAGTTGTAAGAAATCCTTATACAACTGCCGATGGAAAGCCTATAAAAGTTAAAGTGACTACACCTGATGGTACAGTAAAAGAGGTAGATGCAAGAGGGCATTCTGTATTTACTTTCCCCGATAAAAGTGAATTTGTGCCTAATAGTCGCTATTATATATTCCCAATACCACAAAAAGAAACGGAAAGCAATCCTAATCTTTAATTATTATCTTACTTTACTTTTAAATCGGATTCCGGGAATTATTATTCCCGGAATTTTTTGTAACTATCTGATTTGGAATTGTGAAGCTAAAAGAATAATTTTGTTGCTTCAATAATATCGGAATATACTGTATCATGTATTTTCTTTCCGCGTAAATACCATATTACGAATTAGTATCTGAAGTTACTAAGGGATGTTTGCAGACAATAATGTCTGTACTATCATTATACCCTGTCGTAATATGGGAAATCTCAGTTTTATTTAACACATACTTTTTATCAATCATATATCGACTTATCAGATTCTGATGAGAAAACCGGTATTATTAAACTTTATGAGATTATGATTTACCCGGATAATTTTGAAGAAAAAATAGGAATTAATACAATCCGAGAATTTATTATAGAAAAATGCCACAGTGTACTTGGAGTGGAGAAAGTAGAATCAATGGCTTTTTCATCCGATTACACTGCAGTTTCAGAATGGCTGGAACAGACGCATGAATTTTTGCAGATTATACAGAATAAAGAAGATTTTCCGGAAGATAACTATTTAGATCTGCGGCAAGCCTTGATTAATATAGACGAAGACCCGGCAGTATGGTTGTCGGAGGAGGATGTTTCCGGACTTGGAAATTCTCTTGTGACTATTGATCGTATTACAGCGTTTTTAAATAATTTCAGAGCGTCAGATGGCAGTCTTAAATATCCGATGCTTCATGCTATGAGCGGAAAAATAAAAACGTTTCCACAATTTGTAGAAAAAACATATTCTATAATGGACAAATCCGGACGTATAAAAGATAATGCTTCACATCTGCTGGCAGACATCCGTAAGAATAAAGCAGAGGCAGCTAAAGATATTACGAGAAAGATGCAGGCAGCTATTCGCAGCGCACAGTCACAAGGTATTGTTTCAAAAGAAATATCCTCAGATATGCGTAATGGTTATTTTGTGATTCCTGTAAATGCATCCTATAAAAGAAGAATAAAAGGTGAGGTAAGGGGAGATTCTGGAAGTGGTAGAACTGTGTATATAGAGCCTGAACCAGTAGTAGAGGCTACAAACAGGCTTAAAGAGCTGGAAGCCGATGAACGCAGGGAGGTTATAAGGATACTAACAGAGTTTACCAATATGCTAAGGCCAGAAGTTGCGGATCTGTTGATATCATATGATTTTCTGGGGACTATAGATTTTATCAGAGCAAAAGCCTTATTTTCTGCACGTATTAATGCTGTAAAGCCTGTTTTTGAAAATAAGCAGCAGGTGAATTGGATACAGGCTGTGCACCCATTACTCAATATCACGCTGAGACAGCAGAATAAAAAAGCTGTCCCATTAGATATTGTCCTGAACCAGGAAAACAGAATACTTGTAGTATCAGGTGTTAATGCGGGAGGGAAGTCCTTGTGTCTAAAAACAGCAGCATTGCTTCAGTATATGCTTCAGTGTGGATTGTTAATTCCGGTTAGAGCTGATTCGTATGCAGGGATTTTTGACCATATTTTTATGGATATAGGAGATGGGCAAAGTATAGAAAACAGTCTCAGTACTTATACTTCGCATCTGAAGAATATGAAATTCTTCGTGGAACATAATGATGATAAAACACTTTTGCTGATAGATGAGTTTGGAAGTGGAACGGAACCTCAAATAGGTGGGGCTATTGCTGAGACATTGTTGGAAAGATTCAACCGTAAGCACAGTTTTGGACTTATTACAACGCACTTTCAGAATCTGAAAAGGTTTGCCTATGAAACTAAAGGTATTGTTAATGGAGCGATGTTGTATGATGTTGAAGAAATGAATCCTTTGTACAAATTGGCCATAGGAAGCCCGGGAAGCTCATTTGCGATTGAAGTAGCACGAAAAACAGGACTTCCCGAAGATATTATTATAGATTCGGCAGAAAGAATAGGAACGGAGTTTGTTAATATGGATAATCTCCTGCAGTCAATAGTAAGAGATAGACTTTATTGGGAGAAAAAAAGAGATGAAACAGAGGTGGCTGAAGAGCGATCGTATAGTAATTGTGTACGAAAAACTTTAAATGAAAATAAAGCGAACGAAACTATTGCAGAAGTTTCTGTTGTTGGAATTGGAGATAAAGTAAAGTTGGAAGGTCAGGCGGCTATAGGAACTGTTTTGGATATAAAAGGTAAACAGGCTATAGTTGTATTTGGGGCTATAAAAAGTATAGTCAAGTGTGAACGTCTGATCCGTTATGAATAATAAGATATCTGATATTAGGAAAAACCAGAGGACTAATGTTCTCTGGTTTTTATTTTATAATCTTATTCCTTTGTCCAGCTTGTTTCTATTTCTTCCAGTGTTTTGCCTTTAGTTTCGGGAATGCTTTTTCGAATGAATAGAAAGGCAAGTATGGAGATAAGGGTGTATAGCCAGAAAGTATAAGCACTGCCTATAGATCCTATTAGAATGGGAAAGGTTTGGGATACAAGAAATACAGCCAGCCACAGAAAAAAAGTGGCGATAGACATTGCTGTTGCCCGAGATTTTGTGGGGAAAATTTCTGCAATCACGACAAATGTTAACGGTCCAAGTGACATTGCAAAAAAGGCGATATAACCCAGTATTGCAATAAGCACCAGATAGCCCTGCTGCTGTGTATAAAATGCGAGACCTACAATAAAAAGACATACGGTCATACCAGAAATACCTGAGAGTAATAGCTTTTTTCGCCCCCAAGAGTCTACGTATTTTATTGCAATGAGAGTGAAAGCAACGTTAATAACGCCTACCATTATGGTTTGTATAAATGCGGAATCCCTACCTGTACCCGTTGATTTAAAAATCTCCGGCGCATAATACATTATAGCATTGATTCCTGTAAATTGTGAAAATACAGCTAATAATATACCGGTAATCAGTGCCTTTTTTAGTTTAGATCCTTTTAGTGAGGCTAAAGAAAAAGGTGCTTCATCCTTCAGTGATTCGTTAATAGAGTCGAGTTCCTGTTGTGCAGCTGTGTTACCATTGATCTGGCTGAGAATTGTCATAGCTTCAGAATGTTTCTTTTGGCTGGCAAGCCAACGCGGACTTTCGGGTACAGTTAGTAATAACAGTATAAAAATTACAGAAGGAATAACGCCGGAGCCAAACATCCACCGCCATCCTGTAGAAATATTCCAGGCTTCATTATGTATACCTGCAATGTATGCGTTTACAAAATAAATAACAAGAATTCCGGTAACAATCCCAAGCTGAAAAACAGAAATTAATCGACCTCTTACTGAAGCCGGAGCCATTTCGGAAATATACATAGGGGAAAGCATTGATGCAATGCCTATACCCATTCCTCCTATAATACGGAACAGAACAAAGAACCAAAGATTTGGAGCTATTGCTGTACCAATAGAAGAAATAGTAAAGAGAACTGCTGACAACATCAGAACTTTTTTTCGCCCTGCACGATCACTAAGTTTGCCAGAATACATAGCTCCTGCGATGCAGCCTAATAATGCACAGGAGGCTACCCAGCCTGTCATAATATCTGAAAGCTGGTAAAAGCTGCGCATAAAACCTATGGCACCTGATATTACAGCGGTATCGTAGCCAAATAATAATCCGCCGACAGAAGCTACAAGAGTTGCTTTGTAAATAACACCTGAATTAACTGCTGATTGCATATCGTTTATTTTAAAACTTTTTCTGCAATCATATTTGTACGTATGCTTGCTTTTATTGTTGCGCATTCCTGACCGGCACTTTCTCCATATGGTGTTATGGTGTAAGTGCCAATATTTGCCGGTACTATGAATGTTTCTGCATAATGGATAATGTATGGTTCGAAGCTGTTGTCAGGGCTTTCTATAATAACCTCTCTGCCTTCTATAAGATTAATAACGTTGACTACACCTTCGGTATGGTGAACTATCTTTTTAGTAAACCAATGCCTTCTGGTTTCTATGAAAGATAAAGCATCCAATCCTGTACGCTCTTCCCGCCATCCGTCTCCGTCAGAAACAGATTCTGTAAGGTTTAGTATATTCTCTTTTGTCCACGATGTTGTACGATCCCACTGTATTACATTTTTACCGTGTTCCAAAGATATTGGACGCGGTTTGCCATCAAGTCCCATGCGGCCCCAATCCCATAGCTTGAATGTGAAAATGTAGGGGGTGGCACTAATTTCTAAAACAACAGTGTTTGCTCCCGAGCAATGTATTGTTCCAGCAGGTATGGATACATGATCATGTTTTTGAACATTCCATTTCTGTACATACTGTTCTGCATCGAAAATTATATTGTCGTTTTGGGCAGCTTCCAGATCTTTCAGCATCTCATCGGGATTAATATTTTCTTTTAATCCAAGGTACACAAAAGAATCTTCTCCGGCATCTAGTATATAATAGCTTTCATCCTGTGTATAAGACATCCCAAATTTTTCTTTGATATACTCTTTTAGGGGGTGTACCTGCAGGCTGAGATTGCCTCCTTCCATAGTGTCCAGAAAATCGAAACGGATAGGGAATTCATCACCAAACCCTTTGTATACTTGTTTTCCTAATAAAGCTTCCGGTTGGAAAAATACCAGATTTACAGATGGTATTTCCACTATCTGATCACCGAACCCTAACAAGAGACTATTTTCTTCCGGAACACAATCGAATCCCCATGCATAGTTGGGCAGGCTTCTGTCCAGATCGCAGACTTCTTTCAGCCATTGTCCTCCCCATGGACCAGGATCAAAGAACGGAATGACTCTGAATGGACGTTTTATGGTCTCTTGCATAGCATCATATAAAGTATCTGTACTTATCATTTGAGGCTGATGAGGTTTGGTTGTGTCCAGAAAGAGTTGGCAGTTACTCAATATTCGTTTTTTGTAGCGGTCGCATACGCGCCAGTCTACGAAATATGCATGCTTATATTTATAGGCGAAAGAGTCGGTGTAATTAGTTTTACCTAGGTTGCAGGCAGTATCTTTGCGGTAACGCAATTGTATTTCCCATCGTGGCATGTCTGCATATATGCATAGATCTGCCTGTCGGGCTATTAACGTAGCTCCAGGACCGGTA
Source organism: Elizabethkingia miricola (assembly GCF_001675285.1). GTDB lineage: Bacteria > Bacteroidota > Bacteroidia > Flavobacteriales > Weeksellaceae > Elizabethkingia > Elizabethkingia miricola. The sequence continues at coordinate 171,309 of NZ_LSGQ01000030.1, read as the reverse complement.
ACAATTATAAGACCCTCGGTAGCAGCTATACGGTTGCGAAGATTACTTATTTTGGAGATATCAAAATAGTTTTCCAACTCCAATGATGTTAAATTACCAAATACAGGGTCGTCTGTCACAAAAGGCTCTACCAGTGCAGAAATTTCGCTTTCCGGTTTCATAGCCTCTATGGTGTTTATTATTAATTCCGGTTTTAGTAGCTCCTGTAATGAAGTATTGATTTCTTCAGTATATACACCGGAATAGCATTCAATAGCTATTACTTTAGGTGCATATGTTTTAATTTCTTCGGCAATATTTTCCCATCCGCTTATACAGATGTGTTCTTGTATTTTGATAACAGGAAATTTATTAAAATTTGATTTCATGTGCATTCTTTTATTTATCCATTATTTACTATGTGGGCAATGCCAAGCAATGCCGCCGTTGCAGGGAATTTCCCTTCTCTGATATCAACTTTTCCCCAAGGAGTCCATGCATGGGTTTCAACCTGCTTTCTGATATAAGGAATAATGTGGGCACTGCTTGCCATAATCCCGCCAGTGAGTACCAGTATCTCTGGGTCATATGCATGGATGAGGTTGATGGCAGAAGCTGACCATGCCTGCAGGCTTTGGTCCCGTAGATATATGGATGTGGCATCTCCTTCTCCTGCTAGTCTGAAGATAAGTTCGTAATCAATTACCGGAAAATCTGCCAGCCTGCTTTTTGTAAAACCCTTTTCGGATTTTGCAATGTTGGTAATATTCCAGGTAGAAGCTTCTGTTTCTACACAGCCCTTATTTCCGCAATTACACAGGCTGCCTTTATAATTGATAACAAAGTGTCCGCCCATGATACCTGCGGTGAAGTGTTTGCCTCTTAGTAATTGACCTTCTGTGACCGCTGCACTTCCTATTCCTGTACCTAGTGTCATCAGTATAACATTATCAGCATCTTTTGCGTTTCCATATTTCCATTCTCCGAGAAGAGCGGAGCGGGCATCATTTTCTATGAAAAATGGAATTCCGAATGTTAATAAGCACCATTCTTCCAGATTTATGCCCGGTGCATCGCTGAATTTTTTATCCACAGATAGTATCCTTTTTCTATGGTTATCAACAATTCCTGGTGAAGAAATACCGAGCCCCGATACGCTTGTAATGGGGGTTCCTGTTCTTTTCAATAGTTTATCCACAATTTCTTTTATAAGGGGTAGTCTTGGTCTAAGACCTTCTCCTGAATAAGCATCTATAGAAGCTGATGCCAGAATAGTATCTTGATGAACAATTCCAATTTTTATTTTGGTGCCGCCCATGTCTATGGCAATAACTGGTTTTGACATTTTTTTAGTTTTTATTTACAAAATAACGCTGTTTTTTATCCACAAAAGGGGCTGTTTCCACAGGTTTATCCACAATATTTGGTGAATAAAAAATAAGCTCTGGTATGTTTATATAGCGGATTTCCTGATACCGGCCCAGTTTATCCACAATTTCTCCTGTATGAGAATTCCAAACGGGATATTTTTTGCCGGATATCATGTTCAGATAAGAAACCGGGACTATATTTTTGTCTGAAATTCTCTTTTTGATTTTTGTCACTTTCTTTACCTCTGAAAGTTGCTAATTCTGATATAAGCCATAGCTCTTATTTATACAGCAGAACTTTACATTTTTATCCACAAAAGGGGGCTTTTTATATGCTTATCCACAGCATTTGGTGAATAAATATTATTGAATTATCCCTTTGTTATGGGGGTTTTTATATTTCTTAACAGTTTATCCACAATTTGCTTTGTATGGGATAGGTTTGTACAGAATTATATGGTATCAGGTAGGTAAGCCAGTATCATACTATGTATATATCTGCACTGTTTTGATTCCTTTTATCCACACATTGATAGCTGTAATAAATTTTGATATCGTTTCTGACTGTATACAATGCTGTTTAGAATATCTTATTTATTGAATTGCCTTTATTTCAGTTACATCCATACTATTTAGACTAATTGAATCGTTTATGGATATTTCTTTTCCTGTTTTATTATAAATCAGCTTAGATGGTTTTAATCTTTCCCATGTAAATGTGGTTGTCTGCTCTTTTTCATCCGGATTATAAAGCCTTATGATAAAACTTTGATCGTCCTGAGGAGTTATGCTAGTCACTACGATTTTATCATTCTTCATGTGGAAAAGACTTCCTTTGATATCTGCTTTGTAGTTTACAGGAATGGCGATAAGAGGTTGCGTGAATGCGGCTGCATACTTTTCATTCTCCACAGAATTAAAAGTATCGTGAGGACGGAGTGCGTAGCGGTAATGTACAGGGCCTTCCTGATCTGCTTTGTAGTTGGTATGCCAGTAATTGTTCATCGCATAGCTAAACCAGTTAGTAGTTCCGGGAGTGCCCTTATCTTTCCATTTCTTATGACTATTATCAATAAGCATTCTTTCATCTATCATTTCTGCAGCTTCTGTTAGTGGTGTTTCTATCATCATCCACTGAATTCCTTTCTGTCCTGAAGATGCATCTACCCAGCGGCGGCTATACCAGTAATCCATATTAGATCCCGGTAGTTGATCGGTAAGGTATTTCATAATACCATAACCGGCATCAGCAGTAATATTTTTGAAACCGGAATTGAACGGAAATCCAAAATGGACAGACTCCTTAGTTCGGATGGGTTTTTTGTCTACAATATTCTCTAATAATGCTTCATCGCTATCTTTATATAAGGTGATGATTCTCTCTAATTTGTTAGCTCCGGGGGCTTCTGCGGTTAATAAAACTTTTACCATTACTGCACCGTTTTCCAATATTTTTGTATGTACTTCAGTATTTGATTTGGCTTCATTGGGATCAGGTCCCGGTACATACCAGTAACTGTTCAGCCCCTGATTGTTATAGCTTCCTGCATAATTAGTTGCACCATTATCTGTAAAATGGGTAATGCTTCCTGTTTTATTATCCCATGTCAGTGCAATTTTTCCGTTTGATACACTATTGTTGGTAACTACAAACGGTGAGGTTGCTAATGTTTTATTTTTAATAATAGTATAGACGGCTGTGCCCAATGCCGGAATATTGTTAGCCATAAATACCATTGTACCATTTTCCAGCTTTTGTAATGGTATTTTGTTGCCTGCTGCATCTTGGACACTATTGCCTTCTGCTGCTGCAGGAATAGTTACAACTCCGCTACGTATCCAGGAGGAAGTATTGAAAACCTCAATCTTTTTAGAACCCGGATTAGTCAGAGGTTGTAATAAATCTTTTTCCAATTGATTGGTAAGAGAATTTCCGTCAAGTGAAAATTGTCTTTTTACCTTCCATTGATCGGTAACAAATGGTAGGTCAGGAGCTGTAATGCTATTGAAAGCTCCCCATGTGTGTTCATGAAAAAGAATTACATTCCTCCATGCATCATAAAAACGCTGGCTGTTGTACAGGCGGGGATTAAGCATGGAATAAAGAGTGGTTAGCTGCTGTAGCTTCAGTCCGCTGTTTCTGTTTATTCCTTCTTCTTTAGCTGTAGACATTGCACCATCTTCCCAATGTGGACTGATGTCGCCTTTTACAACTGGAAGTTGGTCACCGTATTTTTTCTCAAATACTTCAAACATATTCTCGTTAGTGCTCAGTACAATTTTTGGAGAAGTATATTTTTTATTCCATTCATCTACAAACTTTGATATTGAAGGGTCGATAGGTCCATTGTCCGATACAATATTGTAGCGCCATTGTACAATATCATATGGGTAATTGGTTCGGGTAAGATCATCGAGGTATTCTGCAATTTTTTTCTGGCCAGTTTCGAATACCGCTCCGGGATGAATACCATGCCATGATGAGTAACCTCTTCCTGCTGTCCAGAATAATATTTTTTCTTTTCCTGAAGGAGACTGCCACCATACAGGCTTATCTCCCCAGTTTTTCACAAAATTCCCAACACGATCACCCAGGTAAGGATTTGTTTTCCCTAGATAATTGGGGCCACTGGAAAAATATTTTACACCTGAAGTGGTTAGCGCAGGAACTAGAGACCATGCAAAACCCGGAACGTCAGACATCATTGCACTGTTGATCTTAAGGCCATACTCTTTCTCCAGCTTCTGCGCATATTCAGTGTAATGGAATAGCTCTTCCGGCTGGCTAAGTCCTGTCAGTATATTACCATACATAGCAGAAAGTCCGATTCCTCCTTCTTTTACAGCTTTTACAAAAGCCTTTTTATCTTCGGGTGTAGCCTTTTGCATAAAATTCTCTACATCCCAAAGTGCTTCTACATTCCATTTAAAACGAGCTTCTTCAGGAAGATTTCGGGTTTCATCAATCATCTTCAATGCATCATAAATATTTTTGGTATGAATCTTTTCCACTTCTGCCTGTAAATGGGAATATCCTACATCAGTATGAGAATGATGAATGAAATATAAAGTACGTGGAACAATGGTGCCTGCCTGTATAGTTTTGCGCAGAAGCTCTTTTTTTCCTGAGGTTACAGTTAGTTGTACATTGCCTCCGGTTTGTGAAAGCGTTACCGGAATGTCAAATGTTTTAATACCATCTGGCATTGTAAAAGAAAAACTCTCCTTGTTGTCAATTTTTGCAGTGATTTTCTCTTCCGGACCGAAATGCAGTGTAGTGAGATTAATTAGCCGTTTACCATCTTTCAGGATGAACGGAGTTGCGCTTGCATCCATTTTTTCCTGAAAAGTAAATTTATAAGTCATGAACCAGTCTCTGCTGTTTTGTGCCTGCCCTACCAGTTTTAATCGAAGAGGTTTGCCGGGTGTTACTTTATTTATAGGAACTCTTAGGTAGGCAATACCATATGAGTCTTTCAGTCCGTCCATTTTGGTCTGATTAAAAACAAAAGCAGTACTGTCTGCAGCTTTGGAAATCCATGTCGGATGCTGGTTCGCAGGATAGGTACTAAGGGTAAGTGCTTTTTGATCGTTTATGTACAAATCAAAATTGCGGACTCCGCCACTACTGCCTGAAGAATGTGATACCAGCCAGTTAAAATATACATACGGGGCGGAGCTTTTTTGAGGGACTTTAGCGGTCTCCCATTCTATTATTTTTGCTCCGTCCGTTGTTCTTGTGAGCAATGCACGGGTTGCATGATCCGGAAATGCAGAAAAATAATCAATATTCTCACCGCTTATTTCATTTTCATATCCGTTTATAGCATTTATATTGCCAAAATACGGAACCTTTTTTTGGGCATAAATAAAATTGCCTGTCATACAGAAGGACATTAGCAAAAGAAAATACCTGTAATACATGAGCTTCATTTTTATGGTTATATGTTAGAATGTTTGAACATATTAAAAGCTAAAAAAATAAAATCAACTTTCCATAGACTTATTTATATCTATGGTATAGGTGAATTTGTCAGAACGGTAGTAGCCTACATTATATTCTACAGGCTTTCCGTTTATATCATAAACAAAGCGTTCTCTTTTTAATAAAGGAAAAGTAGCGGGTACCTTTAGCTTTTTTCCTATTACAGCACCAGCATGGCAGGCGCTTATGTTTTCGCGTGAGCGGTCTACTATAACTCCGAAATGATCCTGAAGCATACTGTATAGTGGCATATCAAAATCATCATTTTTATTGACTCCGATTCTTGGATGAAAATAACTTTCAAAGTAAACAATAGGGTCTCCTGAGTTTTCTCCTTTTAGTTTAGAGAGCTTGAATATTTTTTTATCTTGCGCAATGCTGAAGAAATTGCAGATTTCTTCATTAGGCTGTATTTCCTCTGTCTTTAATAACTGATTGATAACATTGATTCCTTTCTCCTGCATTTCTCTGGTAAAACTATACCAATGATCTAGTCCGGTTACAAGGCTTTTCTTTTCCGCAACACGTGTGCCTACCCCTTTTTTACGTATAATGAGGCCTTCGTGCTCCAGTTTGTTTGTTGCCTGGCGGATGGTGTTCCGAGATACCCCCCAAAGGTTAGCTAGATCTACTTCTTTTGGTAACAAAGCTCCCTTTTTATAAACTTCCATTTTGATTAGCTTACGAAAAAGTTCTTCTACCTGTACATGTAAAGGCAGTTTGCTGTTGTGATCAATTATAAAGTTTTTAGCTAGTATGTTCATACATATAAGAAAGTACGAAGATAGAAAATATTTGTTCCCAATGTATATTTTTTTTCTGCTTTATAATAATCCGGTAAGAATAAATATTATGTAGATTAATAAAAAGCCCCAAGAAACTTCTCAAGGGGCCCTATTTTTAAAGTATAATTTTTATATCATCTGAATATTTTTTATTGGGATATGATTTTAGTAAGTTCTGATACAGCGTATATTTTCTCCAAAATTTTGGTTATAGGCTCCTGAAGTTGTACTTATTGTAGACTTGTATAACTGCATGTTTTTGTAGTTGGAGGGAGAGAATGTAGGTGTAGAAGATGCCCAGTAAATTCCTATGGTACCGCGTAAAGAAGCATTAGAAAGAGCTCCGTTTACATAATCCCGAAAACCTGTAGCCGGAAAGCTCAGTATAATATTTTTATCTCTTTTACTGGTGAAGACTTTTATTGAAGTGTAATTTGTAGCTGAACCATTATCCCAACTGGAATCATTTACGTTACTCTGAGTTGTTGAAGCTATCAGATCCTGAAATTCGGTTATCGTTGGTACGCGGTAGTTCTCTGGACAGGGGTCGTTAGTTGTTCTTATCGGAGTTGTTTCTGTTCCTGTATTCCATGAATTGGCAGGCGGAACTGCTGTATTGTCCCAGCCATTTATAGCTCCTGGCCCTGAATTACCATTAGCTAATGTTCCGGATCGTCCCCATTGATAATAATTTCCGAATAAATTTCCGTTGACCGGATTTGTAAAGTCAGGATTAGGATTTACACTGGTGTCTACGCCAAGATTATAACGCATCCATACTTTCCCGTTGATTCTGGCAGCCTTAATTGTAGCGCCCGGAGCGCTAAGCTGATCGTATATGAATGCGTCTTGTGGAACTAATTTTATGGTCATATTGTACCTTACGCCCGGTTGTATGGTAAGATTATTAAAAGCGACATTTGTGCTGGTCAAAGATCCTACAGTAAGGGATGATATATTAAAGCTACCATCGTTTGTATTGTTTGTATTGTTTACTATGACCACAGATGTTGCTGAGACATTGTTGGAATTGGGGTTTGTTGGAAAAGGAACTGATGTTGTGGTGGCAGTTCCTGTAGAAATAACCGTACCAGTATTTAAAGCTATTGTTGCACTAGGGAATACTTTGCCTAAAGTAGCATCTGTGATGTTGGTGATGTTATAGCCATTAGTAAGTGATGAATCTATATTAACTGTAATAGTACTAAAGCTGTGTTTCAGTATTACGTTTAAATAGTTTTGTGCTCCCATGTTGCCATTTGGTGTCATTGTAGCTTTGTAATACATGAAATATTGGCTTGAAACATTAATATTTGCTGTGCTCAAATTAGACCCGACAAGGTTTTCTGCAGGGTCTGCATTGGTGTTATAGGAGTAGACAATAAAGGTGTAGCTCTGTCCACCATTTAGCTTCATGGGATTACCGGAATCGGGGGTGACAGTGCCGCCAGCATTTACACTGTAGACATATGAAGAGTCATATTGCCCGGATGCATTGTATACAACTATACGGAACTTAATCATCCTTGTTATTGGTGAGGGAAGTGCGACAGGGCTTAAAGATGCTTGTGTAATGCTTTTCAGAGAAGAAGCATCAGGTTTTAGATCAGCAACAAGATCAAATCCTCCTCCGAAAGGAACAGTTTGCCTTTGGATTTTATTATCCGAATTAAGAGTTTGATTGGATGAAGCCTTAAAATTTTTATTAGCTATATCTTCATAATCATCTTGTACCAGATTTACATTAATGGCAACTATATTATCATTTAATGTTTTGTTATCTGTATCAGAACTCCGGCAGGAAACCGAAAACCAAATTAAGAAAGCGGAAAGGCTAAGGCTGAAAACATTAGAAAGTTTAATTTTTTTCATTTTTTCGTTTTTTAGGTTTACCAAGGGACATTATTAGTTTCATTTGTTCCTTCATTCCAGTTTTCTTGTATCTGATTGGAAGTATTTACTGGAAGAATGGTAGCTGATGTTGTAGAAATGCCTTCTTCCATCTCTATAACCCATACGTTGATTTGGGGATACAGGTAATCTTTTTTTTCTGTTTCTTCTTTCATATTATTCATTTTGTAGGTTGATGTTGATTTGTTTTCATAAAAATATTAAAATATGTTTTTAATGAAATATTAATAATATGTTTTATTTATAGAAAAAACACTTAATAGGGATATACTGTATTTACTGGCGATTTTGTTTTAATGGCATTTGTTTGTCATGTATTAATTGTGATTCATTTGCCTTTTGATTATTGCTAAATATATTTTCATAATTTGTTATAACTGTTAATTGATTAAATCTTAATCTAAGTACTAAGACTATTCTACGGGCTATAGTTACTAAAGCAGATCCTGTCAGCTCTAAAGAACACCGTGAGTTCTGGAAAATTATAAAAAAGAATGGTGGAGATCCTTACAAGATAGCTGGTTTAGAAAAGAATGGAGATCTGATTAAAATATTGGACAGTCATATGACTCGGTATGCAATCAGTTTCTATGAGGATGCTTTAGTTACACACGAAACAGGAACAGTTCACTTAAGTAACGAGAGAAAAGAGCTAAGTAACCGAGTTTCTAAACAAAGGCTAGAAGAAGACGAAAATATTTTATGTTGTATTTCAAAGAGAATCCCTGTTATAGATGGAGAAGACGAATTTCTTTTTGATGACGATTTGATTCTGGGATTATTAGGTGTAAGCAGGAATTATTATGAACTAATGCAACATAACATTGCTGCTCTTTTTAACAAGAGATGCTTTGAATAGGCGTAAACTTTGATATCATATTGAAATTTGGAATCATAATTTAAGCTCATTTTATTCCAGTTTTGATCTGTCCAGTTCAGAAGAACTTACTAAAACCATATTTTAGCCTTTATCAGATATGGTAAACAATATTTTTAATAATTATCTAACCTTTTATAAAATTATTGCATCTATAATATTAAACCTCTAATAGTAAGGTTTTACTAAATACGAATAGAAAATAATACTGATTTTACATTAATTTATGGTAATCCGTAACGTGCTTATAAATTTTTATTATATATTTAACCAATTAAAAACATAAAATCATAAAAAATTAGAAAAAAATTACTCTTTGCTCCATTATGGGGAATCTTCACTTTATCCTTACTTTCATCTTGTCGTACTGAAGATAGTGCAGTTACACAAAAACAAATAGAAGACAAACGTTTTGCAGTCTTTGTTCCAAAGGATGGAAAAGTCATTAATTACATCGATGGTTTTGCTTATCTTATGAAAAGATATGACAAAGTGCAAAATACCAATATATCAGGTCTTAACAACACTGTTGTGATAAATAATCTAACTGCTAGCATTAACAAAAGACCTTTAGCTCTTACTCTTGAGAAAGGAGACACTTATGTGGAATTTAATATTCGCACAGAAATGATTACAGAAGAAAATGGAGATAAATCAATAATTTATCCAAAGGTTAGAGGAAATAAAGTAATAGGCTTAGTAGAAGCAGTTCTCACCAAACAGGAAACTCATATGAGTTATTATACATATAATTCAGAAAGTAGCTTGTATAAAGACTATAAAGATGATTTTCAGGATGCATTGGATCGATATCAAAACCGAAGACAGATAAGGCTTAGTGCTTCAATAAAGCCAATGGCAGACACTGAAATTGAAGGGGTTGTAATTACGGTAAAAAGAAAGAAAAAAGAGGATATAGGTACAGTTAGACCTCCTGAAGAAGGAGGAAGCTGTCCAGAATTTGCAAATTGTATTGCATATAATCCTGGAGGCGGTGGTGGAAATGATATGCCTTCTCCTGAAAATGTTGACGAAATTGTTATTACAGATTTAAAAGCATATCCTTGTGCGTTTGCGGTAGCTCAACAGCTTCCAAATTTAGATAATAACATTGCTAAGCTTTTGAGGGATACTTTTGGAGTTAATGAAAATATTAATGTTACTTTCAAAGCAGATCCCAATATGAGTCCAATTGATGACGGGGAAACCGTAGGAAAAGGAAACGTAACAAGTCAAAAATTAAGCATGACAATTTCGTTAAATGCTAATATGTTACAAACTGCAACTAAAGAGTATATTCTAGTAACTATGTATCACGAAGTTATACATGCATATTTATCATATCAAAGATTAGTTTTAGGTAAAGAATCATTTGAAGAAAAATATCCTAAAATAGACTGTTATGATGTTACTAATTCTAAGGGGGAAGTCACTCAACGTTTTACATTTATTAATAATAGCCAAACAGATGGGCACCCAAGATTTACAAGTTTTATTGATTCTTTAGAAAATGCCATTTCAACATACAATCCTAGTCTATCTAAAGATATAGTTAAAGCAATGGCCAGAGCAGGGATTTTCTCTGATTTATCAGATTCGGAGATCGTATTAAACCAAAACGAAAGAGATACATCAAAAGGCTTGAGTAAAGGTACAAGTTGTCCATAAATAACAAATATATTATTTGCAATGAAAAAAAATATAACCGTAGTACTTATTCTTTTTAGCTTAGCTATTTATTCCCAGAATATATTAAATATAGATAACCTAAAAGTTAAATTTAAAGTTAAAGAATACACTCTAAACACTAAAGGAATATATGATTTTAATAAAACAATTGAAATTTATAATATATTCATAAATCCCAATAAATTATTTTTAATATCAGTTTTACCTAATTTTGAAAAAAAAGATAGTTGGAAAAAAATAGATTATAATAGTATTTCAGATAAGATATTGACAGAAACAAGACTTGAAAATAAAATATTAGATTGGTTAAACGATAATACTCCTGATAAGAAAACTTTTGAATATAAGATTATAAAAAAAAGAGGAGAAGATTATTATATGGCTGAGGTTTGTTTAGCCGAAGCGTTTAATATCTATGAGTATTCATTTCCAATAATTTCAACATACGGAACTATAAACATAGCTGATTCTAAGGTAAGTATTGTCCAGATGAAAGAGATGTTTGAGAAATTACGTCCAAAACAAGAATTTCCTCTTGATATTAATGACGATTATAGAATTAAGATGTTAGATAATGGTTATGCTCTTCGTAATTATTTATCCAGAGAATATACTATAAAAGGAAGCAAAGCCTACCAATTTTGGACATTAGATGGGTGGTGGACACAAGATGGATATAATAAGCATAGAGGAATTGATCGTTTTGTATATATTCCAGAAAAAGGTATTGTTGGAGGTTCTTATGATTTCTATTTTGCATATAAGCCTAAGTTAATGTATAACAATCATGTTGAACTTCCAATCCCACTGAAAAAGCTTTGGCAAAATATAATCAACGAAAAAGTAATGATTGCTGAAGAGCTAAAGTAACTATATAAAGGCTTGGATTTAGAATCTGAGCCTTTTTCTTTGTATGTGCCGTAAGTATATAAGAACTGAGGCATACCTAATAAAAGACAATATGCAGCTTCTACACCTGAATCTTTTTTACCTAATAAGTGGTGGCTATATAGTAATATAGTATATAGATTGATTCAGATTTAGGGCTTGCATTAGTGTAAAGTCATTCTTTGTATTCTTAGTTCGGTATTGTTCTCTCCCAGTTTTTATGTTTAGCATTATAGCAAATTGTTAATAAACTATACTGGAACAAAATCATAAGCTATATACAGGCTAAAAAAAACATCTGTTTCAATACTATTATAAAGTATTTTCAGATTTTGAGAAGTGGAGGAATGAAAAATCTGAAAATAAAAAAGCTCTCAACATTTGTTGAGAGCTTTGGTAGCCCGTAGGGGAATCGAACCCCTCTTACCAGAATGAAAATCTGAGGTCCTAACCGATAGACGAACGGGCCTTAAATTTTATATTAAGCTAACTTATTAACGTGCTTAGTTAATTTACTTTTTAAGTTAGCAGCCTTATTCTTGTGAATAATGTTCTTTTTTACTAACTTATCTAGTAAAGAGATTACTTTTGGCAGTTGCTCAGTAGCAGAAGCCTTTTCAGTCTCACTTCTTAACACTTTAACAGCAGTTCTAGCTGTCTTGTGATAATATCTGTTTCTTAATCTCCTAACGTTGTTTTGTCTAATTCTTTTAAGAGCTGATTTATGATTTGCCATAACTTTTTAAAACTTTTGCAAAGATATAAAAATCTTTTTAATTACCAAAATAATTTTTACAAAAAACTTGTAGCCTATAGGGGAATCGAACCCCTGTTGCAAGAATGAAAATCTTGAGTCCTAACCACTAGACGAATAGGCCATTTGATTTTTGTGAGTGCAAATATAGAACGTTTTTTTGATACTGCAAAATAATTTTTCAATTATTCTGTAACTTTTTCAATAATTGTGTTCTTAATGCCTTTCTCTTCTAGTGTTTTTTGGAGCTTAATAGCCGCTTCCAGGGTATTTACCTTGCCAAAAGTATAGTAAAATGTACCATCTCTTTTGTCACGCTTAATGTCTTTAAGAGTCTGAAGTATATAGGAAGAACTATTGAGCTTCTCTTTAGAAACTGCAACTTCTATAGTGTAATAGCCTTTTGCGATAACAGCATTGGGTACAAAACCAATGGCTACAGCATTTATAAAACCAGCATCTTTGGCTGTTTTTATATTTCCGTCTTTTACAGATGCCAGGTTTGTAGTGGCGTAATAATATTTGTAAAATACCCCTTCTTTTACCGGAAGGATATAGTTGAGTCCTCTCAGGGCAGGATCATTTTCATTATACCTGTTCTGGGTTGTCATTAAGAGTATTCTGAAGTCATTTTTCAGAGGTGTCTCTACTTTTACAGGTTTAGCCTCTTCTACGCTTACAGAGCCTCTGTTTCGCTCAACGGCTTTTTTGTAATTAATGATAGCCTCATAAATGGATTCTGCTATTTCCTGCTGCCCTTTTTCAGAGATCAGGTATTGTGCTTCCTCGTAATTGTTGACAAAACCTGTTTCTACAAGAATGGAAGGCATAGCATTAAGCCGTAAAACGTGCAAGTTGGCTTGCTTTACTCCACGGGAAAGTCTTTTATCTTTTTTCTCAAAATTTTCTTCCACCATACTGCCGATAAGCAAACTGCTTTCCAAATATTTGCTTTGCTGAAGTTTCAGAGCAATAAGTGATTCCGGAGAATTTGGATCATATGAGGCGAAGTTTTGACGGTCTTCTTTGTCCAGATAAATCACCGAGTTTTCTCGCTTGGCCACCTCCAGATTTGTACTGTTTTGGTTGGGGCCCTGTATATAAGTTTCAGTGCCGTATGCGGAGCCGTTGTTGGTTCCTGTCGCATTGCAATGGATGGAAACAAATAAATCGGCTTTACTTCTGTTGGCCAGATTCGTTCTTTCTGTTAGTGATGGAAGTACATCCGACGTTCTGGTGAAAATAACCTTAATGTCTTTATTCTTCTCAAGAAGCTTGCCCAATTTTAGCCCGACGGCTAAGACGACATGATCCTCTCTTACTTCACCCAGATCAGAATAAGTTCTGGCCGAGCCATTCTTACTTCCGTGTCCGGGATCTATAACAAGTGTAAATTTTTTTTGAGCCGAAAGGCTGATAAAAAGGACGCCTGCAAGCAGGAATAAATATTTTTTAAGATTAAATAAGGGGTTATTCATCTTCATTTTTTAAATTTTGCTAATTTTGACCCGAATAATTATAGAATAGATTTGGGTTCAAACGGTTTCAAAAATACCTTACATATTTTAATTTTCCTAATTTTTAACAGTTTTTTAGCACAGAATACTAAGCAAACTGTTAAAGGAAAAAAGGTTGTATCAGACACTATAGCGGTGAAAACGGATAGTATAAAGTCAGATTCTCTGCTTAAAACAGAGAAGATTGCTGACGTAGTAAAAACCAAAGCAGATAACAATAAGAGTGACGTCCCTAAAAAGATGACAATCCTGAATAAAAATGCTACAGTAGTGTATCAGGATACTCAGATTGATGCTGATTATATCTCTATAGACTGGGACAAAAATCAGATTTTTGCAAGAGGAAAGCTTAATGATAAAGGAAAGATTGTTTCTCCGGTAATTACGACTCAGGGAGGAAAAAAATATGAAACCGAAAGTCTTAATTATAACTATAAAACCAATAAGGCAATAGCTTATAATACCCGGACTGAGGAGAGTGAGGGAGCTATTGTTGCTAGTAAAACAAAGAAGGCGAATGACTCTATTTATTATCTGAGGCAGGGGAAATATACAACGGATGAATACTTCCTGAAGAAAAAGGATTCCATGTCCGATTATTATCTGTTGGCACCTAAAATCAAGATGATAAAAGGAAAGGAAAGCTCACGGGTTATTACCGGGCCAGTCCAAATGTATATTGAAAACGTACCAACTCCTTTAGTGCTTCCGTTTGCAATTCTTCCGTTTTCGGAAAAAAGGAGTGCCGGTATTCTAATTCCGAGTTTTGGTGAAAGAGAAGATGTAGGTTTCTTCCTGAATGGATTAGGTTATTATCAGCCAATAGGCGAGCATTTTGACCTTAAAATCCTTAGTGATATTTATACTAAAGGAAGCTGGAATTTGCGACCAGAAATAGGTTATAAGAAAAATTACCGCTATACCGGTAACTTTATAGCAGAATTCGGATCTAGAATTGTAGGGATTAAAGGACTTGATGGCTATTCACAGAGTAGTACGTACAGAATCGGATGGAGGCATTCCCAAGATACAAAAGCTAATCCATATTTTAATTTTTCTGCATCCGTAGATATTGTAAGTACAAAGTTCTATAACAATACCCTTAATAATAACTATATCTTCCAGGGTAATGCACTTAATACACAGCAGAGTTCTTCTATCTCCTTTACCAAAAGGTTTTTAAATCTGCCGGTTACGATTAACGGAACAGCATCTTATTCCCAGAACTTTGCAACAGGTTTGGTGGATCTTCGTTTGCCTCAATTAACGGTAAATGTGAACCAGTTTTATCTGTTTAAACCAAAAACCGGAGTCAGAACCGGTCTTCTGGAGAATATTAATGTGAATACAAATTTATCATTTACTAACTACGTAAATGCTAAACAGGATGAACTGTTCACTAAGTCGATGTTTGACAAAATGCAGACAGGATTGCAGAATACGATTGGATTGACTACCAATACACCATTGTTCAAGTATTTTACGTTTTCACTTAGTGCTAATGTGAATAACGTTATGACAACCAAGACGCTGGATAGGAATTATAATCCTGTTACTGATAAAATTGATAATAATTATAAAAAGAATATCTCCGGGTTCAGTACGTTTACGACTTCAGCAAGTTTGCAAACGGTATTGTACGGGATGTTGAAATTTAATAAAAATTCCAAGGTTCAGGCGATAAGACACATGGTGACGCCAAGTATCAGCTTTAATTATGCGCCGGACTTCAGTGCTCAGTCATGGGGGTATTATAATGAATACTATGACAGAACAGGTATGTTGGTACCTTACTCTATATTTGAAGGAGGTATTTATGGTTCTCCCGGAACAGGATTGACGCAGTCTGTAGGCTTTAATATTAATAACAGCCTGGAGATGAAAGTTAAATCTAAAAAGGACTCTACGGGGGTTGAAAAAGTGAAAATCTTTGAAAACCTGAATATTTCCGGAAACTATAATTTTGCTGCTCCAAAGTATAAATGGTCAATGATTAGTGTCAATACGCAGTCTTCATTCTTTAAGAATAAACTGAATGTAAATATGTCTATGATGTTGGATCCTTATAAAACTGAATTTTTACCGGGTATAGAGCAGGGGATAAGAACAGAGAAATTCGGGGCATTTAGTATTGCTAATTTCAATGCGCAATTGTCATTACCTCTATCTGAGGCTATTCTGGGAGAAAGGAAAGATCCTGCAAAAGAATACAAAACTAAAGGGGAAATACGTTACGAAAATTATTATTTCGACGATAATTACTATGCAAGGTTCAAGCAGCCGTGGACATTAAATGTGAATGCACAGTATAGCTATAATAAAGGATTAACCCGTACCGGAACAAAAACTTTCTCAGTGGGATTGGACGGTAGTATAAAGCTTACACCTTACTGGAATATTAATGGTAGTACTTATTATGATGTTGTTACAGGGCAGTTGGCGTATACTCGTATAGGTTTTTCCAGAGATCAACGAAGCTTTACAATTAACTTCAACTGGGTTCCTACCGGAGGGCCATATAAGGTTTATGACTTCTTTATCGGGATTAAGGCAAATATCCTGAGAGATGCAGTGAAGTATAAATCAAGGAGTTTCCCTAATACAACAAGTTCGTTCTAATTTTATATATTTGACGAAAAATAATCATGAAAGAAATTATTTCTACAGACAATGCACCAGCGGCAATCGGGCCATATTCGCAAGCGAATATGATCAATGGTGTTTTGTATATTTCAGGACAGATCCCAATGGACCCTGCAACAGGGAAAATACTTGATGGTATCGAGAAAGAAACGCATCAGGTAATGAAAAATCTTCAAGCGATTCTGGATGCTGCAGGATTAACATTCAGAGACGTTGTAAAGTCTACTATCTTTCTTAAGAATATGGATGACTTCGCAGTGATGAATGATATTTATGCATCTTATCTTGATTCTTCTTGCTATCCGGCGAGAGAAACGGTTCAGGTTTCATGTCTTCCTAAGAATGTGAATGTAGAAATTTCTATGATTGCACATAAGGGTTAATAGAGCGTGAATTTTTTAAGAAATACATTTGGCGTTATTCTGGGGTTGTTTGTTGCAGCTCTGATTATTACTTTAGGGGTTCGGCTGAATCCTGCCTGGATTACCTATGAGCAATTCGCTCCTTTTAAAAGATGGGAGTACCTTCTTTATAGCGTCAGAAATAAGGATTATTTCTTCATAGCATTACTGGTGTCTTCGGGTATAGGAGCGATGATAGGAGGGGTGGTAACAGCACTTGTGGTAAAGTATGCAAAAGTGGCATATGCTATCCTTATCGGCTTTATATTGCTCTTTATTGCAATGCTTGATGTTATCATATTTCCGTTTCATCCTACGTTTTATAAAATTTCTATTTTTCTTATATTTTTCCCATTTTCATGGATTGGGGGTAAGGTTGTTGAAGTTTTGACAAATAAGTGGAGTAAAATAAAAAAAAATAAAAGTTAATCCTGTTTTCATATGAAATAAATAATTTCAATATATATTGAAAAATAAATTTTTCTGAAAAAATTAACTAAAATTATGAGTACATATTATTATATGTGCTTTTTTTTTATACTTTTGATAAAGCTAAAAAATTAATAACCTGTAATCTATGAAGACTCAACTCAAAAATTTTGGGACTGTAGGCGTGTGCTTTTTCCTAATGTCAGGATTTGCAAATGCCCAGACTTCCAAAAAGAATGATTCCCTGAATGAAAAAAAGATTGAAGAGGTAGTTTTAGTAGGGTATGGCACCCAAAAAAAAACTACTGCTTCAGGAGCAGCTGCAAATCTTAACGTAGCTGTTGTGAAAGACCGCCCTGTAACCAGTCTTTTAACTGCAATGCAGGGAGCCCTCCCTGGTGTTACTATTTTACAACGCCCCGGAGATGTCGGTAATGACAGAGGTACTCCCAATATTAGGGGGCGTGGAAATCTAGGCGGATCAGCTCCACTATTTGTTGTTGATGGTGTGATTGTAAGCCAAACAGATTTTGCTATGATTAACCCTAACGATGTGGAAAATCTTACTGTTCTGAAGGATGCTGCTGCTGCTATCTATGGTTCTCGGGCGGCTTATGGTGTTATATTGGTGACTACTAAGAAAGGGACTGGAGGAAAGATGTCAGTAAATTATGATGCAATGATGGGGTATCAGATGGCTACATATCTACCTAAAAAACTTGGTTCTGTAGATTATATGACACTTAGAAATGAAGCTGCTGTAAATGCTGGTAAAAAAGCATATTATACCAGTGAAGAAATAGAAAAAGCAAAATCTGGGCAGTATCCGGATCTGTATCCTAATACTGATTGGTATAAATTGGTTTACAAAGAAGCAGCCCCAATTATGGAACATACAGTAAGTATGAACGGAGGGGGAAAGACACGCTACTATCTTAGTTTAGGTTACTTAAATCAGGAATCTCTACAGCCGGATAAAGGACTAAATCGCTATACAGTAAGGGCTAATACAAGCTCTGTGGTGAGCGATATATTTAATATTAATTCTAATTTTTCCTTTGTAAAAGAAGATATTAAAAGTGGTTCTGCGACAGATATCATTACTCCACTTGCAAGAATGGTGCCTACAATGGTGCCTATACAGAGTAATGGGGATTGGGGTAGTGTTAACGCAGGTAAGGCTGATGTAACATTGGGAAAAGATAATCCTTTACGTTCATTAAGTGAAAGTGGGAAAACCAGAAATGAATCAACTACTTTTTTAGGGTCGATAACCGGGACGTTAAAGCCGTTTAAAGGAGCTGTATTAGAAGGTCAGTTATCGTATAAAGATCGGACCCAGATAGCAACAGAGTTTAAAAATGAAATTGGGCCTCTTATGAATTTTCTTACCGGAAAACCATTTACGGGTTCAGAGATAACACCTAATAGCTACAAAGAGACATGGAATAAAACCTCCTCTTTTGCTGCTCAGCTTTATGGATCTTACGACACAAGATTTGGAAATCATGATTTTAAATTATTGGCGGGAGTTTCATACGAAGATAACAGACTTAGAGAAATTATGGCACAGCGGAAAAATGTACTAAGCAACGGTATGGAGGCTATTGATGCAGGGGCTAATACGGATGGGAATGTGCTTAATAGTGGCTTTCCTCAATCTGATGCTTTTCAGTCTTTCTTTTCCAGATTTAATTATAGTTATAAAGACAAATATTTCATAGAAGCATTGTTCAGGGCAGATGCAACATCTCGATTTTCAAGTAATAACAGATGGGGTTATTATCCAAGTATACTAGCTTCCTGGAGAATTGATAAAGAGAAGTTTATGGAGGATGTAAAGTTTGTAAATGATCTTAAGCTTCGCGCATCTGTTGGGAAAACAGGAAATGTATATAATGTTGGATATTGGGATTATTTAAGCCTTTTATCAACAGGTGTTTCAGGTGTTCTGGATGAGGCAAAAATTAATGGTGTGTGGCCTGCAAAGATTCCTAATCCAAATTTGAGATGGGAGACTGTAATTTCTAAAAATATAGGTTTGGATGGTACTTTATTTAACAGAAGCTTTACATTTCAGTTAGATGTATTCGACAGGCTGACAAAAGATATTTTATACAGGGTCCCGGTTCCTGCTGAATTAGGTGTGGCAGATCCCGCTAAAGAATGGCCTTCTGAGAATTTATCAAGAGTAAGAAACAGAGGTGTTGAATTAAGCGTGGGCTATCAAAAGAATAAGAAAGATCTTCAATATTATATCAATGCTAACTTCTCGCGTACCTGGAATAAAATTATAAAATTGAATGATCCTATTATAGATGGAAAATATATTTCAAGGCAAAATGATGCTGTAGGGGCTTTTTATGGTTATGAAGCTATGGGGTTATATACGGCGGATGATGTTAAAAATAACTATCCCAAAATTAGTACTAATACTCAGCCAGGTGATATAAAATATAAAGACCAGAATGGTGATGGGAAGATTGATGCTGCAGATAGAGTTGTTTTGGGTAATGATGTACCTTATATTACTTTTGGATTAAGTGGAGGAATTACTTATAAAAATTTTGATTTTAGTTTTATAGCTCAGGGGGTTGCGGATGTTAAAGTGTATTTAGGTAATGAGGCTTCACAAGCTTTCTTTAATGGTGGTAGTCCAAAAGAATATGTTCTTGGAAGGTGGACACCGGAGAATCCGAATCCTAATGCTGTGTACCCAAGATTATTAGAATCGGCAAATAATAATCAGAACTATAATGATAATACAACGTCAAGTTTTTGGCTATTCAATGCGGATTATATACGTATTAAAACTTTAACATTGGGATACTCTCTTCCGAATTCTGTACTCTCAAATCTTGGAATTCAGAAATTCAGAATTTATGTAACAGCGAATAATTTCTTTACAATTAGGGGAGATAAAAGAATGAAGGACTTCGATCCTGAAATGGCAAGCTCAAGGGCATCGTATCCTCAGACAAAAGTAATTGCACTGGGACTTAACGTTAAATTTTAATCTTATTACTCTTAATCTTATGAAAAAAAATATAATGCCAATATTATCTTCTCTGATAATGGCAGTCTCTCTCAATTCATGTAATCTGGATCGATTTCCGGATGACAAAATAGCAACTGAAACCTATTGGAATACAGAAAAAGATGCTACACTAGCGTTAAACGGAGTTTATTCGTTTCTGGGAGGTGCGGCGAGTTCTGCATGGTATTCTGATGCCTATACCGATAATACATATGCTCAATATCCTTGGGAGACGTCAGCAACGGTGGGGGCTGCCGGAGATATCACTGCAAATACTGATTTTGGTTATGATTGGGTAACCATCCGAAGGGCAAATACACTGCTTGAAAATATAGGGAAAGTAAAAATGGATGAAAGCAGAAAGAATAGATTTATTGCTGAGGCCAGGTTCTTACGAGCTTTTAATTATTTTAACTTGACACAACTTTTTGGTGCAGTTCCTTTGTTTCAGGAAGCTGTTCCAACAGGCGATAAACTAACCCCTGTTCCTGAGAAGGATGTAGTTACTTTTATTTTAAAAGAATTAACAGATGCAGCAAATGTACTTCCTGTTTCTTACGGAGGTGGAAGTGGCGATGAAAAAGGAAGGGTAACTAAGGGAGCGGCATTGGCTTTAAAGGCGAGGGTGCAGCTATATAGTGGTCTGTGGAATGATGCAGCTGTAACGGCTAAACAGGTTATAGATTCCGGGACTTATAATCTTTTCAAAGTAACTAATGTATCAGCAGAAGATATGGCAGATAATTATGGAAAAGACTTTGTTGATTTTTCTTCTGCAGATGATCAAACTAATTTTTATAAAGGTTTAAAAAGTTACGAAAAGCTTTTCTGGGCTGAAAACGAAACGAATTCAGAGTTTATTTTAACCAGACAGTTTATAGAAAATAGCCAATGGGATCAGGCGAGCTCAATATATACTTTGTTAATGCCTAATGAATTAAGCGGCTGGAGTTCTATTACACCGACTATTGAGTTTGTAAATGCTTATTTAAACAGGGATGGTTCGGTATTTACGCCACCAAGTTTGCAGGAGCGTGCGGCTAATTATAATAATGGCGCGGTTAAACCGGATTACATTAAAGAATTTAAAAACAGAGATACAAGATTGTATGCAAGTATTATTTTTCCAACCAGTAGATGGAATCAAATCGAAAAAGGTTTCACATTTAATTGGAATAAAGGAGGGAATAATACATCAAGGACAGGATATAACTTCAGGAAGCTTGTAGACCCAAAATATAAACAGGAAGCAAATGCTCCTCAGGACTATCCAATTATCCGCTATGCAGAGATTCTGCTTACATACGCAGAGGCTAAAAATGAGCAGGCAGGGCCTGATGCAAGTATATATGATGCTTTAGATCTTATCAGAGACCGGGTTTCAATGCCTAAGATCCAAAGGAATCAGACAAAAGAAAGTCTTAGAAATATCATAAGAAATGAAAGAAGGGTTGAATTGGCTCAAGAAGGTTTTAGGTATTCAGATATTAGAAGATGGGGAATAGCCAAAGATGTAATGAAGGATACTTATGATATTACCAATGGCCTTGTTCAGAAAAGGGTATGGAATGATAGGTATAATAGATTTCCTTATCCTCAGAGTGCAGTTGATTATAACCCGTTATTAAAACAAGCTCAGTCAGAAAAAGGATATTAAAAAAACTTAAACAGATTACTCTTTTTGGGTAATCTGTTTTTTTAATTAGTCAATATTTTAGTTCTATAAGTGTATAAAACACAATATTTTAACGCTATTTAAGATGTGAATTTGCTTATGGAACCATTTTTTGTACATTTGAAACAGTTAAAAAGTAATAATCTATGAAGACTCAAATTAAAAATTTTGGGAAGGTAGGGGTATGCTTTTTTCTGATGTCCGGAATAATACATGCCCAGACGACGAAAAAAGATTCCCTTAACGAAAAAAAAATTGAAGAAGTTGTTGTACTGGGATATAAGACCCAGAGAAAAGGAAATACTTCTGAAAGTTATTCTCTTATAAAAAAAGAGGATTTGAAAGCAGTTACTACGCCCAATGTAGCTAACATGATTCAGGGACGGGCTGCAGGGGTTCAGGTAATACAATCCAGTGGAGCGCCAGGTTCTGGGGCATCCATAATCATAAGAGGGGCAACATCAATAAGTGGTGCAAGAAATCCTATCTGGGTAGTGGATGGTGTTATTTTTAATGGATCTCCTAATCTAGATCCTAATCAAATTGAAAGTATTAGTGTTCTTAAAGATGCTGCTTCTACTGCCTTATATGGTTCCAGGGGAGCAAGTGGGGTTGTTCAAGTCACTACAAAATCTGGTAAAAAAGGTACAAATCAACTATCTGTAACGGCAAATACAACTTATTCGGTCTTCAATACAGGAAAGTTTAAGTTGATGAACGGCCAGCAGATGTATGATTTTTGGGCAGATGAGATGAAGTATTCTGACGTAGATTTTACACCTGTTCTTAGAAATCGAAATTTTGATTGGTTAAATGCCGGAACCCAATCGGGTTTAATTCAGAATTATACTGTAGAGTTTTCTGGAGGAACGGATAAGTCGAAAACTTACATTTCTGGAAATTACTATAAAGAAGAGGGTTCGGTAATTGGAAACAAAATGGATAGAATTGCTTTTCGTCTTAATCATGAGTATGAAGTAAATAATAAGTTGATTCTAAAGCCTAAAGTATCAATTACCTATAATACAAATTATAATCAGCAGCATAGCTTATATCAGATGTACCTTAATATGCCATGGGATTCTCCATATTTGGCTGATGGTAAAATAGGAAGGCCTAGATTAGACTATCCAACAAGTGGTCCGGATAAGTGGTGGGGTAGAGATATGTCTAATTATTATTATGATTTGCAAAGAGATTATAGTAAAGGAAGTAACTTTAATGTTTCTGTTAACGGGGATTTCGATTATAAAATATTAAAGAATCTTGTTTACTCCTCTGTAAATAACTTTACTCTCTACTATGATGATAGCATGTCATACTCGGATCCTCTTTCAATAGGTGGAAGTGCTAATGGTGGGGCTATATATAAATATACCACAAAACGTCTTTCAAGATACTTTAACCAAATGCTGAAGTATAATAAGACTTTTGGAGAGCATTCTATTGATGCATTAGCTGCTTATGAATTTCAAGATAGCAAAAATGAATCGGTTAATGCTTCTGTATCTCACATTGTAGGAGGGAAGGAAGTTCTTGATGCAGGGGCATCTACAATGCAGAAGCCAACTGGAGGCGGGAATTCTTATATGTTCCAAGGTTTTCTATTTAATACTAACTATAGTTATGCAGGAAAATATTTAGCTCAGTTTTCTATTAGAAGAGATGGAGCATCGATATACGGCGCAGATGTTAGATATGGTACTTTTTGGTCAGCTAGTGCTGCGTGGAACCTACATAAAGAAAGCTTTCTTCAAAGAGACTGGTTAACGGAATTAAAACTTAGAGCGAGTTATGGTTTGGTAGGTAATCAACCAGGTAGTGTTTATTATGGATGGCAGGACCTTTATTATACAACAATTCCTGGAACAAGCCTTGGATATACTTATGATGGTTTCCCGGGAGCAGTTTTGACACAGGTAGAAAATAAAAAATATTCATGGGAAATTGTTAAAACAACCAATGTTGGTTTTGATTTTAGAATCTTTAACAGGTTAGGAATTACAGCGGATTTCTATATTAAGGATAATAATGATATGTCATATCGTTATACGTATCCGGTTCTTGCAGGTCAAGTATGGCAATATCAAAATATTGGTAAATTAAGAAATAAAGGGTTTGAAATTGCAGTAAACTATGATGTAGTTAAAAACCAAAATTTTAAATGGACTCTGGATTTTAATATCGGTCTGAATCGAAACAAAATTCTATCTCTAAAAGATGGTAAACCAATTCCAAATGGAAATAAGAGATATATTGAAGGAGAAGATATTAATGCTTTTTATATGAGAAAGTGGTCAGGAGTAGATTCTAAAAATGGAGATCCTTTGTGGGAAGTTGTTGGTGCTGATGGAACAGTATCGACAACGAATAATTATAATGCTGCTACTTTACAAAAAGTAGGAACTGCAACGCCTGATTATTTTGGGGGGATAAACTCTAGTTTACAATATAAAGGAATTTTCTTAGATATTAATGCATTTTTCTCTAAAGGAGGTCTTATTTATAATGGGCCACGTGAACTTTTTGATTCAGATGGAGCTTATCCTACTTATAACCAGATGTATATTGCAGAGCAGGGTTGGACTAGATGGCAGAAGTCAGGAGACGAAGCAACTCATCCAAAAGCAGTTTATAATAATACAAGCTTATCCAATAAAACATCATCTAGATATCTTGAAGATGCTAGCTTTATTAAAATACGATCGATTAGATTAGGTTATAATATTCCTAGACAATGGTTAGAAGGAATGAAAATAAAGAATGCTAGTATTTATGTCAATGCAGAGAACATGTTTACATTTACGAAATTTTCATTCACGGATCCTGAAGTAGGTTTTGGACCAAATGGTACAAGTCCATATAATGAAGCAGATGCTGCGCATTATCCAGTGCCTCGTAAGATAACTTTAGGCGTTAATTTAACATTCTAATAATTAAAAATGAAAAAATATTTTATATATACAGCAATAATTACAGCGACAGTTACGAGTTGTAATTTGGATACACAGCCAATGTCGGAGATTGTTTCTGATGAATTGCTATCTAATCCCAATAGTATAATTACAGTAACGAATGGTAATTATGCAATATTAAAAGGAGATGCTGATGGAGGAGGTTTTTACAATAATCTTTATCGTGCGTCAGAATATGGTACAGATAATGTTACATTAAGTGGTACAACTACTGATGACTTTTTCTATATGTATAATTACAAACTTGTAAAAACTGGAGGAAGAGTTGCCAATATATGGAGTAATGGCTATAAAGCAATTATCGGGTGTAACAAGGTTATAGAATTAGCAAAAGAGGGAAAAGACTCAACCACGGATCAATTAATTGGAGAAAACTATTTCCTAAGAGCCTATAGTTATTTTCAGCTAGTCAATATATTTGGAAGACCCTATTATCAGGGGAAAGAGAATCTTGGAGTACCTATAAAAATAAATACGGATGTAAACAATCTTCCACCAAGGTCTACTGTTGGTCAGGTTTATGATCAGGTAATCAGTGATTTATTGAAGGCTGAGACTTTAATGTCTGATAATACCTCTCATATTCGCGCAACTAAGATCGCTGCTCAAGCATTGTTATCAAGGGTTTATTTGTATATGGGAGATAATCAGAAAGCTATTGACTATACAAATAAAGTAATTAGCTCAGGGGAAAGAGGTCTTTTACCAACAAATGAATTAGGAGATTATTCTAAAAAAACGCCTGAAGCTAACAATGAAACTATTTTAGCTTTTAAGTATAATAAAGATGGTGATTATAACCATGGTTGGTATACTATCGGTTCCATGTTTGCCAATATTCAAGATGTTGGTTGGGGCGAGATGTATGCTTCGCAAACATACCTGGATCTAATTGATCAAAATACGGGAGATGCCAGAAGGAAATTTATTTCTCCAGTGTATACTTTGGATAATAACGGTAGTAAAATCCCAGCAGTTTATTATGTAGATAATAATTATAAATATTGGTTTGGCCGTCTATATGAAGAAGGAGGAAAAACTAAATTTAAAATAACTAAACCTAATCCAACGGACCCTAAAACTAATATTACTTATACTTATGATTTATTAAGTGAGCCCGGAGGGCCAAAAGGGACATTGTATTATACATATGATGAAAATAATGTTAAAACATATGTTACTAAAGATTATGATATGGATAAAAGAAATGGTTATCCAAAATTCTATATCTTAAAATGTTCATTACAAGATGGAATTCCTCAGCTTTATTCTCCTGTAATACTTAGGCTTGCAGAAATGTATTTAAATAGAGCTGAGGCATATGCTAAACAAGGTAATGTTGCTTCTGCACTTGCAGATATTAATATGATTAGACAAAGAGCGGGTATTTCAGCATATACTTCTCTGCCAACAGGCCGTAATATCCTTGATGTTGTTCTTGATGAGAGAAGGTTAGAGCTTGCGTTCGAAGGGCATCGTAAGTTTGATATATTTAGAAATGGCAAAACATTAAATAGAAGGTATCCAGGTACTCACCTTAACGGAACCTCCCCATTCTATGAAGTCAAACCTGATGATAAACGTGTAGTTTTATACTTGCCAGAGTCTCAAATTATAGCACAGCCCAATCTGATTCAAAATCCAGATTAATAAACAAAACCCCGGAAGCATTGCTTCCGGGGTTTTTTATGTGTCAATTATTCTATTAATCCTTATTCAGATTAAGGCATTTTGAAACCTCTGCTGGTCATTCTGCCATTATCATCAAGATATTTTACATTTACCTGACCTTTATAGTTGTTCAGGATTTTTTCAACATCTTTTTTAGAATTTACAGGTTTACCATTGATCTCGGTGATAATGTTTCTTTCACCGATACCAATTGAAGCTAATAAGCCGCTGTCGGTAACATTTGTAACACCTACACCACTGTCTAATCCAAAGTATACTTTGTCACGTTCAGTTAAAGGTTGGAAATCTGCGCCAAGCTTTTCGGCTACAGGTAAATCAGCTTTACTGCGGAATTTAGTATTTCCATCCTGATCTTTTAAAGTTACAGATGTAGTATTTTCCTTACCATTTCTTTGGTAGCTTACTTTTACAACATCTCCAGGTCTTTTACTACCGATGGCAAGAGAAAGATCAGCAAAGTTTGTAATGTTTTGTCCATCTATTTTAGTGATGATGTCACCCTTCTTAATTCCTGCATCTAACGCACCACTATTATCAGCAACATTAATAACATACATACCAATTCCTGGCTTTATGTTGGTTTTGTATTGCTGGTTGTATTGTCTGATAAGCATTTCGTCAGAAAGATCCAGATTGCTTACGCCTAAGAAACCTCTCTGTACAATACCAAACTTCTTAATATCTTCTACAACTTTTCTGGCAAGATTGGAAGGTACTGCAAATCCATAACCTTCATAATAACCTGATGAAGATGAAATTGCAGAGTTAATACCAATTAAATCTCCGTTGATATTGATTAATGCACCACCACTATTTCCTCTGTTAATTACAGCGTCAGTCTGGATGAATGATTCTATCGGAGTTTTACTTTGCTGGCTTAGTAAGTCTATGCTTCTTCCTTTTGCAGAAATAATTCCGGCAGTAACAGTAGAGTTAAGACCTAATGGGTTACCAATAGCTAATACCCATTGCCCAACTTCTGCTAAATCTGAATTAGCAAAGTTTAGATAAGGGAGACCTTTATCTTCAATTTTCAAAAGAGCAATATCTGTACTAGGGTCAGTTCCTATCAGGTTCGCGGTGTAGCTTTTCTTATTGCTTAGTACAACTTCCAGTTTATTAGCATTAGCTACCACGTGGTTGTTGGTAATGATGTAGCCATCCGGAGAGATAATAACTCCCGAACCAAGACCTGAAGGCATATCCTTTGGTGGTTGCTGCTGCTGAGGCTGCTGTTGTTTTCTTCCTCCAAACGGATCACCGAAGAAGAAGTCGAACAGATCCTGATCCATTCCACGGTTTCTTCCGGCATTGCTCTGGTAGTTCTTAATTGTGACAACGGCAGGAACTGCAGTTTTAGATGCTTTTACAAAGTCATCTCCTAATGCCACTGCGTTCAGGCTGGCAAATTGCCCGTCTTTTCTTGAAGAATGGAAATAATTAAAATCTCCATTTGTATCATGATTACTGTCAAAGTAGTGAAGGGTGCCTACAGTAGTCGCTGCAGAAAGGACTCCTACTACAGCCAACGGCATAATTTTTTTGAAATCCATTTTATTATAGTACTTTTTTTATTTATTATTGAGTAATCAAATTTAAGGCAAATGTTGATGTATTTTTCTTAAAAGGGCTTATTTTAACTAAGTTTAACAAGTGTTTTGAAATTTTAATTGTTATGAATGTAATCTTAACGGGATATTGTTAGATTATTGAAATATTTACTCAAATAATTATACATGTTTTAGGGGGATTGGAAATTGTAGTGGTATCGGATCAAATATATTCAATTGAAAAATCACTATATTTGCAAAATATATTTTTCTCACTTAAAACGTTTATAGCATGCAACTGTATAACACATTAAGCGCAGAAGAAAGAGCTCAACTTATTGATGAAGCTGGTAAGGAACGCCTTACATTGTCTTTCTATGCGTATGCCAAAATTGAAGATCCTAAAAAATTTCGCGACGAATTATTTATAGCCTGGAACGCACTTGAGGCTCTCGGGCGTATTTATGTAGCGAATGAAGGCATTAATGCTCAAATGAGTGTTCCTGCGGATCATTTAGAAGATTTTCGCAATACGTTGGAAGCTTACGATTTTATGAAAGGGATTCGTTTAAATGTAGCAGTTGAACAGGACAATCATTCTTTTTTAAAACTAACCATAAAAGTGAGACATAAAATTGTCGCTGATGGTTTGAATGATGACTCTTTTGATGTTACGAATAAAGGAATTCACTTAAAAGCACAAGAATTTAATAATTTACTTGAAGATCCCAATACTATTGTAGTCGATTTCAGAAACCACTATGAAAGTGAAGTTGGGCATTTTGAAGGTGCTATTACTCCGGATGTGGAAAACTTTAGAGAGAGTTTGCCGATCATCAACGATCAATTACAGGATTTTAAAGAAGATAAAAACCTGCTGATGTATTGTACTGGTGGAATTCGCTGTGAAAAAGCCAGTGCTTATTTCAAACATCAAGGTTTTAAAAACGTTTACCAGTTGGAAGGCGGAATTATTGAATATACCCGCCAGATAAAGGAAGAAGGCATAAAGAGTAAATTTATTGGTAAAAATTTTGTATTTGATCACCGATTAGGAGAAAGAATTACAGATGATATCATTTCGCAATGTCACCAGTGTGGTAAACCTTGTGATAATCATACGAATTGTGCCAATGATGCCTGTCATCTATTGTTTATCCAATGTGATGATTGTAAAGCAGCAATGGAAAACTGTTGTTCAACAGAATGTCTGGAAACAATCCATTTGCCTTTAGAAGAACAGGTTGCATTAAGAAAAGGCCTACAGGTTGGAAATAAGGTTTTCAGAAAAGGAAAATCTGATGCATTGAAATTTAAACATTCTGGTGATTTATCAACTGAATCTTTAGGAAAAGTAACAGTAAAACCTGAAACGAAAGATATTCGTCAGAAAATAAAAATTAAAAAGACTTTAATCGGAAAAGCTGAACATTATTATTCAAAATCGAAAATTGCACAATTTTTAATCGAGAATAAAGAACTTTCGGTTGGGGATAAAGTTTTAATTTCCGGGCCAACAACAGGTGATCAGGAAATCACAATTACTCAGATCCATGTAAATGGAGGTCCTTGTGAAACTGCAAAGATAGGAGATCAGATTACATTTGAGCTTCCTTTCAGAGTTCGATTGTCGGACAAGCTATACAAAATAGTTCAG
This sequence comes from Elizabethkingia miricola, assembly GCF_001675285.1. Classification (GTDB taxonomy): domain Bacteria; phylum Bacteroidota; class Bacteroidia; order Flavobacteriales; family Weeksellaceae; genus Elizabethkingia; species Elizabethkingia miricola. The sequence continues at coordinate 141,495 of NZ_LSGQ01000030.1, read as the reverse complement.
GATTAAGATTTAGAATAAAGTCTGATTATGATAAAAAAGGCTTCTTTACAGTGAAAACTCCTATGGAAGATGCTTTTGATCAGGTGGGAAAAGCTGCAAAAGTATGCCTGTAAACATTATCTCTGTTAAATCAATATGAAAAATGATTAGTTCATTAAAATCAGAACTTAGAAAAAAATATTTAAAAGAAAGAAAAGCAATGTCTCTTGAAGATGTTGCTTTTTTGTCTGAAAAGATCTTTAAACAATATCTTTTACAATTTAATATTTCTGAAAACCTGAATATTCATATTTTTCTGCCTATCTCTGCTAAAAATGAAATTAATACCCATCTGTGGATAGATTACTTCTGGAAAAAAAATATCAATGTCTTTATTCCAAAGATGGTAGATGATGAGATTATCTCAATAGCATATAAGCCGGATACAGAACTTGCGTTAAACTCATGGGGAATTTGGGAGCCTGTCTCAAATATTCCCGAGAATGTTGACTTTGATCAGGTTATTACACCATTGCTTTATGCGGATAAGCAAGGTAACAGAGTAGGCTATGGCAAAGGTTTTTACGACAGATTCTTCAGTTCTGTTAAAGATTCGGCACTGAAAATTGGGGTCAATTATTTTGCTCCTGATGAATTAATTCAGGATGTAGATCAGTTCGATATAAAGCTGGATTATTTAGTCTTGCCAGAAGGAATACTGTCTTTCTTCGGTGGACCTTTAAACTCTACAAAATAGAATTTGAATTCACTTTTGAATTTCTTTTCTTTTGCAGGAGCTTCTTTTAGTGCATATTGTACTTCTTTATTAAGGTAGCCGATATATTTTCTCTCCTTATCATAGTAGTCCATTTTATACTTCGCAAAGTCCAGTGTATCCTTAGCGCTAATGTATTTGGATGTTGATACATCACTAATTTTGACAAAACGAGCTTTCAGGCTGTCCAACTGCTTTATGAAAGGCATTATTTTGGTAGAATCAGGCTTTTCGAAATATTCCTGAATCTGGTTATACAGCGTAACATCAATATCTGAATCCTTATTTCCTGCTGCATAATTAGTTCCCAGATCATATACCTCCTGTAGCTTCAGAGCAGTAATATTATTAATGGTTTGAAGGCTGTCTAATTCTATTGGAGAAAATGTAGTTGTATTATTATTGTACTTTACGGTTTCCAGAGAGTTTTTCCCCTTATATTTTTCTTTACAGGCAGCTAATCCTATAATGAGAATTATGGTAACAGCTATTATATTAAATATGTTATGAACCCTTTTCATTGTTTCTGATTCTGAATTTGATTAATACTATTTTTCCATTGGAAGAGATTTTAGTCTCAATAACGTCCAGGTTTTCCAGTGAGGTAGTAGGAAGCGAAAGAAAGTTAATATAACGTTGCTTGCTCATAGTTTCCACATTGAAATACTGATTGTCAAATACCTGGTATATAACTGCATCATTGCTGATCAGGTTCTCCAGTTGGGCTCTTCTGTTCTTAAAGTCTTTGGACCTGGAATAGGAATATAACATCATATTATATTCATTTGGTTTTAGCTGAATTACTTCAGTTTCTGGTGCATTTTCCAAGTTTCTTATTATGGTGTCAGTACGGTAAAATACGGAGCTAATCACCATTTTAAGTGTCTTGTCCTTTGTTGGGTATACAAAAGCTTCATTCGGTTTTACTCTGTAGGTAAGGGGGGATTCACCCGCTTTCAATACTTTTATTTCTACCTCATTCTGCACAGGCTGGCTTCTGTCTGCATCTGTAAACTTAAATGTGTAAGTCTTTGTGAAGAAACTGTCTGCGAAGGTTAATGCCGCTACGAATATTGCAAGAACAGCAGAAATACCGATCCATAAGTATTTCTTTACCTTGGATATAATTGGTTTAGAAGCTGGCTTACTATTGCTTGTACTTACTTCTGGTAATGAGTTCTGAGGCTGAGTAACCGGAGAGTTTTCTTTTTCACTAATGACGGGAGCTTTATATTCCTCTTCGGAAGGAATTTCGACTTGAGATTCTTTAGTTTCGGAAAGGTTGTTTTCGTTTTCTAAAAGAAGTTCTTCGGCGAATGCATGATTTTTCTTGAAGTCATACCATGAGCTATAACCTGCGTATATCGAAAGTATATTCAGCATGTCAATACGTGGTAACTTAGCTGTTGGAGAAGTCTTGAAATAAGTGTAAAATGACTTTTCACTAATGTTACCTTTTGCATTTTTTCTGAGGTCCTCCTGGAAATAGATGATGTCAATGCCTTTCCATTTAGAAATTTCATCATAGGAAGGTGTATGATTTTCCAGATATTTGGCCTGAACTTCAGATTTTAGCTGTTCGAAATGTAATAATTCTAAATCAGTCAAAAATTTATTTTTTATTTAATCTATTGATTATCAGTTATATTATTTTGTAAAATAGTTTTACAAAGGTATTACAATTAATTTTCTCAGACAAATTTTATTGCTGCCATACCTTTGTCTTGTTCAAATAGAGAACACATTACAATTTAGAAAAATATTTTTAACAAAATTAAATTTAATTTATTATGAAAAAGTCATTCTTAAACATCGCTGCTGCTGCTGCTATCGTTGCTATCTCTTTAGTATCTTGTAAAAAAACTGAAGCTACTGCTACAGAAGGTACAACTGATTCTGCTAAAGTAGACTCTGCTAAAGTTGATTCTGCTGCTGCTCCAGTAAAAGCTGATTCTGCTAAGGTAGAAGCTCCTAAAGCTGACTCTGCTAAAGCTGATGCTAAAGCTCCAGCTGCTGACGCTAAGAAAGAAGAAGTTAAAAAATAATTTCTCACAAAGATAATTATTAAGCCGCTCATTGAGCGGTTTTTTTTATGCATTAGATTATAATGTAAAAAATCCCTTAAATATATTAAGGGATTTTTATTATTCTGTAGAGGATTCTTATATCTTTTGTCTCAGGATTTCATAGCATGTAATTGCTACAGCATTACTCAGGTTAAGAGAATCTATGCTGCCTGTCATCGGGATCAGGTAATTACTGCCTTTATCTTTCCAGAAATCGCTTAATCCGGAATGTTCTGTGCCAAAGCAAGCAACTGTCTTCTTATTAAAATCAGCATTCTGGATCTGTTTGGTGTTGTCATCCATAAATGTTGTGATAATCTGATAATTGTGCTGTTTAAAGAAATCCATAGCCGATTCATTATCTGTCTGGAAGAAGTTCATTCCGAACAAACAGCCAACACTGGAGCGTATTACGTTTGGATTATAAAAATCGGTTTTAGGATCGGTAATGATGATAGCGTCAATTCCAAAAGCTTCACAGCTTCTCAGTACAGCGCCAAGATTACCAGGCTTTTCTACACTTTCCAGAAGGATAATTCCGGAATTAGGTTTTGGAGTAAAATGTTCTAATGATTTTTGTTTTTCCTGATAAACTCCAATAATACCTTCTGAAGTTCCTCGGTATGCAATTGCTTCATAAACCTTTGCAGAAACATTATTAATTACGGCAGAAGGGATGGTTCCTTGGAATATATCGTTACAGATAAAGAATTCTGTAGGAGTATAGCCAAACTGAATAGCTCTTTCGTTTTCCTGAACACCTTCTACAATGAAAATGCCACTTTTACGGCGTTCATTGTTTTTGGACATCAGTCTGGTTAATTTCTTTATTTTATCGTTCTGTATACTTTCTATTTGCATTTTGCAAAACTAGGCAAAATTTATCATTAGAAAGATTTCATTACTGTTTCATAAAGCAGGATAATGATTTTTTTATACAGATGATTTCTCTGATACAGATCTTCTGTATGATATCATTGTCCAGAGGTTTCCAATGAACAGAGAAATGCTGCTTGCCAGCCATAGATAATATCCTAAGCCATAAGAGGTGATTGCGGCTTTGCCACCACCTTCATTAACGGTAATAGTGCTGGCGTAAAGGTAAGAAAGGCTTAAAAGAAAAGCCATTAGACTTAATGGTGTAGATATTTTAGGTTGTTTTATAAGAAGAAGTAATCATGAAATAAACAAAAGAGGATTTGCCAGCCAGGCAATTCCTCCTTCAAAAATTTCGGCCCAGCCTAACAGCAGGCATGCTATAGAAAGCATATAGTCACTATCCATATTAACAGCAGTCTGTGTTAATGATGTAAGAAATAGCGCTATACTTATGATAGGTGCCAGGCTTTGTGGTTTCATTTATTCCTCGATACTTTCACTGTTTTCAATAAGATTTTGTGGAAGTTCTTTTTTGCTTTTTATTCCCAGTGCTCTTAACTTTTGAGTTTGTATTACAAGGTTATCATTTCCTGTGGAAAGCTGTTTATAAGCATCTGTATATGCATTTTTAGCCTGATCAAGGCCTTTTCCTACTTTCTCTAAATTCTCTACAAAGCCTACAAATTTATCATATAATTTAGCGCCTCTGTCGGCAATCTCCATTGTATTTCTGTTTTGGTATTCCCGTTTCCACAGATCAGCAATCAGCTTAAGAGAAGTAATAAGATTGCTTGGATTCAGTAATAGAATTCTCCTTTCATAGGCATAATTCCATAGATTCTGATCTGCCTGCATTGCTGCAATATAGGCTGGCTCACTAGGGATAAACATCATGACGAAGTCCAGAGATTTTCCATAATCATCATAGGCTTTCTGGCTAAGCTGCTGGATATGGTTTTTAATGGATGCTAAATGCTGGTTGAGTTTTATTGCATAGATTTCAGGATCAGTTTCATCTACAAGCTCAGTGAAGGCTGTTAGAGAAACTTTGGAATCTATAATTACATTCCTTTCATCAGGGTATTTCACAACAGCATCCGGACGCATTTTTTTTCCGGAGAATTCAGAATAGATAGCCTTGTTGTTTTCGTCGCGGAGTTCGTGTTCAAGATAATATTCCCTTCCTTTTACCAGTCCGGATTTTTCCAGGATGCTTTCCAGAATCATTTCTCCCCAATTTCCCTGGGTTTTGCTTTCTCCTTTCAAGGCTCTTGTCAGCTTTTTTGCATCTTCAGAGATTTGCTGATTTAGTTCCGCGAGTTCTCTTACCTTTTCTGCTAATGAAAAACGCTCCTTATTTTCCTTTTCATAAGCTTCATTGACTCTGTTTTTTAGTTCAGCAATCTTCTCTTGGAAGGGTTCTAAAATTGTTTTAAGGTTGTTCTGATTAAGAGTGGTGAATTTCTCAGTTTTTTCTTCCAGAATTTTATTGGCCAGGTTTTCAAATTGAAGTTTTGCTTCTTCCTGAATTTTAGTTACCTCTTCTTTTTGGGTTTCAAGAGATTTCTGTAAACTTTCATTAATAGCAGATAATTCAGAATTTTTTGCAAATAATGTTTGTTTATCGGATATAAGGTTTTCAATCTGAGATACCTGTTTTGTGTTTATTTGTTTTTGCTCCTGAGATTGAGAGTTAAGAGCCGAATATTCAGCTGATATTTTTGCAAACTCGTTTTTCAGATCGCTTAATAGATCTGACTGCTGCTGGCTAAGTTCCTTTTCTTTATTAATAATCAGTGCTAGTTCCTGATTTTTCAGATTAAGGTTTTCCAGGTCTGATACACTTTTAATGTATGAATTGTTTAATTCATTGTATGAGTTTCTGGAAATGGAAGATGATTTTGAAATAAAATACAAAATTACAGCACCAATAACTCCGCCAACAATAAATCCAATAAGTAAATAGGTTATTTCCATCTTTCAAAATTACAAAATATTGTGTGGCAATATAAAACTAATTATAAAGGTATTCTTTACTGGAAACCGTAAAATAATGGTTTATCTGCTGATAATTAAGAAGAAAGAAAAGAAAAAATATTTAATGATTTAGCTGCCAGAATCCCCAGGCTAAAACCATATTGAAAGTATCCCATAATAAAGTGGGAAGTATGAGGTAGCTTGCCGTTTTAGAAACTCGCTTGAAGAGAAAGAATAAAATTATGGTCAATACCCATGTTATAATATTTACGATAACTGCAAGATCTAATAATTTGAAGTTAAAGAAAATAATGAACCATAAAGATATGAGTACGAAAATGATATAATAATAGGTAAGCGCTTTCTGGCGATGTTTGAAACGATTCTCTTTGGCTTTCCAGATGAAATAAAATGCAATGCCGGAAAGGAAATACATTAAAAATATAGTCCGGAATAGAAAATTAGATGGCGGAGTGAAAAGAGGTTTGTCCAAATGATTGTACCATACATTGAATGAGTTGGCAGGCGTTAAAGCGTGTATAATGAAAAATACAAATACATGAAAGGATATACATGCAGCTAAAGCCTTCCAGTCAATTTGTCTTTTCATGTGCTCTTCTCTTTGGTTGTGCAAATTTACTCAAAAATAGAAAAGAAAATCACTAAGGATTTTCTTTAACTATTTTTTATAATTTTTTGATGCAAATGAAAGTGTAGACTCTGCTAATCTCTTATCTGAAGAAATTCTTTGGCAAGTTCTATCATTTTAGGATCTCCGGTATATTTACCCTTCTCATCAGAAAGTTTTACGGTTGGAATCCATTCGTTGTTAATTCCTTTTACACTGATAAGCTTCATTACGATGTTGCTTGGCGCAAGACCAACGTCGTTAGTCAGATTGGTTCCGATACCGAAAGAAATGCCAATTCTGCCACGGCAGGCTTTAGTGATTTCTTCAACTTTCTCAGGGTTCAGGGCATCAGAGAAAATAATGTATTTAAATAATGGATTGATGCCGTGCTTTTTATAATGTTCTATAGTTTTGTTAGCAAATTCAATAGGATCTCCACTGTCGTGTCTTACGCCATCGAATAGTTTTGCAAATTTTTTATCGAACTGCTGAAAGAATACATCTGTAGTGTAAGTGTCGGAAAGAGCAACTCCCAGATCACCACGGTAAACATCCACCCAGTGTTCCAGGGAAAGAGAATTGGCCATCTTGAAACCATATTCTGCTGCATGGAACATAAACCATTCGTGGGCATGTGTGCCAATTGGTTTTACATTGTACAGCATAGCCATGTGTACATTGGAAGATCCTGTAAAGGTAGAGTCTTCCATCGATGTAAGTGCCTGCATAACCAATCGGTGTACCCTGTAAGAGTGTCTTCTTCTCGTTCCGAATTCTGCAAAAGGAACCTGAAGTGTTTTGAACTTTTTCTCTTTCTCTATAGTCTTCTGGATGATTGTTTCGTCATCTTCTCTTTGAAGGCCTTTCATCGAGTAATAAAGCTCACTGATCAAACATAATAAAGGAACTTCCCACAAGATTGTCCGGTACCATAATCCTGAAACCTGTACCTCCAGGCTTGTTCCTTCTTGTTTAATGTGTACTTCGGATGGGTCGTAGCGATAGCCTTCCAGAAAGTCTATATAGGGTAGGTCCAGATATGGACATGTTTTTTTTAAGAATTGTTTTTCTTCTTTGGTAAGCCTTAGTTGAGACATTGCATTGACAGCTTTTTTTAGCTCGTCCGCAAAGCCTTCAGGATATTCGTGTTTACCACGATTTATAAAATCATATTTTACAACTTCACTTGGAAACAGCTTTACAACAGCACATTGCATGGTGAATTTGTAAAAATCATTATCTAATAGGGAAACCAATCTTACGTTATGATCTTCTAACATCTTCGTTTATTTATGCTAATATAAGGAAGATAGATGAAAGATTATAGAAATAAAAAGCAGCCTCTTTAAAATCAAGAGGCTGCTTTGTTCTATATATTATATGATATAGAATGGGTTTATTTTCCAAGGAAAGAGCTGTACATCCATACTTCTTTTTCCTGTTCTGTAATATAATCGCTCATTAAAGAGTTTGTGCCTTCGTCACCTGCTTCGTCTGTAATGTCTAGCAATTCTCTCTGAAGTTCAATAATCTTTTTGAAAGAAACAAGAATGTCTTCAACACATTTGCGGCCATCGCTTACTTCGTTGCTCTCTTTAATAGATGAGTTTTTAATATAGAATGAATAATTATGCTGTGGTTGTGCACCTAGTGTAAGAATTCTTTCAGCAATTTCATCAATCTTTAATATAAGGCTGTTGTATAGTTCCTCGAATTTTGGGTGAAGTGTGAAGAATAAATCACCTTTTATATTCCAGTGCGCTCCACGTGTATTCTGATAAAATATTGAATAATTAGACAATAAAACATTTAGTTTTTCAGCAATGTTCTTGCAATTTTCAGCTTTTAGTCCTATTAAATTAGAATTTTTCATTTGTATTATTTTATTAATGTTAATATTTCGATATACAAATTTAATAAATTAAAACTATTGACTTGTTTAATTTTGATAGATTAAATCTAACTAAAAGATAAACATTGAAAGTTGCAGTGGATAATTATGAAAAAGTGTGTTAAATACTTTTAATGATTCTGTAATATTATGTTCATCGTCTTAACAGGAGAGGAAGGTTATTTTTGCGGTCATATAAAACACCAATCACAAAATATTTTATAATGAAGAAATTTACATTGCTATTTCCTCTTATTTCATTGTTGTTATCATTTTCATGTAATGATAATAATAATGAGTCATTTGAGTCCGCTCAAAAGGTGGCAGAAAAGTACCAGACTAAAAATGTTGTCCTGCTTGTAGTAGATGGTCCCCGTATCTCCGAGACCTGGGAGGCTGCCAATAAAGAAAATATTCCGAACAGAGTAAATCTTTTACAACAGGGAGTTTTTATCAGTGACTTCAAAAATAATGGTACAACCAATACCAATCCGGGGCATAGTGCAATGTGTAGTGGAGTCTATGAGTCCATCCAAAATAATGGGAAAGAGCTGCCAGGCTTTCCGTCAGTAATGCAGCAGTGGCTGAAGTATACTGGAGCGGATAAGACTAAAGCTTGGGTGATTGCTTCTAAAGACAAACTTGAAGTCCTGAATAATTGCAAGCTTGATGGTTGGAAAGATAAGTTTCAACCTAGTGCAGATTGTGGTATTAGTGGTAATGGATCCGACTATCGTGATGATGCTGTAACTGTAGCGAATACAAAAGAGGTAATGAAAAAGTATAGCCCTAATATTATTGTTATAAATCTGAAAGATGTAGATTCCTATGGGCACAATAATAATTGGAAGGAATATATTAAGGCTATAAAAACAACAGATGCTTCAATTAAAGAAATATGGGATTATATCCAATCTTTGCCTTCATATAAAGATAAGACCACATTAATTGTAAGTAATGATCACGGAAGGCACATTGATACTAAGGGTGGATTCCAGAATCATGGAGATGATTGTGCGGGTTGCAGACATATTGAATTTTTTGCAATGGGTCCGGATTTTAAAAAGAATGCTACCATTAATACGGGTAACTACGAGCAAATAGATATTGCAAATACGATTGCAGAACTTCTGCAATTTCCGCTGCAATATTCAAAAGGAAAAGTAATAAAAGATGTATTTAAATAAGTGAAGAAATAATGAGCTTTAGAATTGTAATGATATGGTTTACAAATTTTAATACTGATTTTTCTGCACGAAATAAAAACATAATTGTTTGTAAATCAAAAAATAATTTATATTTTTGCATCCTCAAATAAAAAATAATAAAGCAATTACATGCCTACTATTCAACAATTAGTTAGAAAAGGAAGAGCCACGCTTACTAAGAAGAGTAAATCGGCTGCTTTGGAATCATGTCCACAAAGAAGAGGCGTATGTACGAGAGTATATACAACCACGCCTAAGAAACCTAACTCAGCTTTGAGAAAAGTTGCGAGAGTTAGACTTTCTAATGGTAAAGAGGTTAACGCCTACATCCCGGGAGAAGGACATAATCTTCAAGAGCACTCGATAGTATTGGTAAGAGGCGGAAGGGTGAAAGACCTACCGGGAGTTAGATATCACATTGTACGTGGTGCTTTAGATACTGCGGGAGTTAACGGAAGACTTCAGAGAAGATCTAAGTACGGAGCTAAGAGACCTAAACCAGGACAAGCGCCTGCAGCTACAGGTAAGAAAAAGTAATCATTAAATTAGGAACAGTACAATGAGAAAGACAAAAGCTAAAAAAAGACCTTTGCTACCAGATCCAAAGTTTAATGATCAATTGGTAACAAGATTTGTAAATAACCTGATGTTAGACGGTAAGAAGTCTATCGCTTTCAGAATTTTCTATGATGCATTAGAAATCGTTGAAAAGAAGAAAGAAGATCAGGAAAAAACTTCCCTTGAAATTTGGAAAGATGCGTTAACTAACGTAATGCCACACGTAGAGGTAAGATCTAGAAGAGTTGGAGGAGCTAACTTCCAAATTCCAATGCCTATCCGTGCAGATAGAAAAATCTCTATGGCAATGAAGTGGTTAATTAAGTATGCTACTGCCAGAAATGATAAGTCTATGGCTCAGAAATTAGCTGCAGAGATTGTTGCTGCTGCTAAAGAAGAAGGTGCTGCTGTTAAGAAAAAGACAGATACGCACAAAATGGCTGAGGCTAACAAAGCATTCTCACACTTTAAATTTTAATTTGTAAGATGAGTAGAGATCTTAAATACACAAGAAATATTGGTATCGCTGCACACATCGATGCTGGTAAAACTACTACAACTGAGCGTATCCTTTTCTATACAGGAAAAACTCACAAGATTGGTGAAGTTCACGAAGGTGCTTCTACCATGGACTGGATGGAGCAGGAAGCTGAAAGAGGTATTACTATTACTTCTGCTGCTACAACTTGTAGCTGGAACTTCCCTACAGACCAAGGTAAATCTTTACCAGAAACTAAAGGATACCACTTCAACATCATCGATACACCAGGACACGTTGACTTCACAGTAGAAGTAAACCGTTCTTTAAGAGTATTAGATGGTTTAGTATTCTTATTCTCTGCAGTAGACGGAGTAGAGCCTCAGTCAGAAACCAACTGGAGACTTGCTGACAACTACAAAGTTGCTAGAATGGGATTCGTAAACAAAATGGACAGACAAGGTGCTGACTTCCTTAACGTGGTAAACCAGGTTAAAGATATGTTAGGATCTAACGCAGTTCCAATTGTATTACCTATCGGTGCTGAAGAAGACTTCAAAGGTGTTGTAGACCTTATTAAGAACAGAGCAATTGTATGGGATGAGGCTGGACAAGGTGCTACTTTCGAAGTAGTTCCAATTCCTGAGGATATGAAAGCTGAAGTTCTTGAATACAGAGAGAAATTAGTTGAAGCTGTTGCTGACTATGATGAGACTTTGATGGAGAAATTCTTCGAAGATCCAGATTCAATCTCTGAGGACGAAATCAACGAAGCTTTAAGAAAAGCTACAATTGATCTTTCTATTATCCCAATGACTTGTGGATCATCTTTCAAAAATAAAGGTGTTCAGTTCATGCTGGATGCTGTATGTAAATATCTTCCTTCTCCAATGGATAAAGACGATATCAAAGGTACAGACCCAAGAACTGATGAAGAAATTACAAGAAAACCAGACGTTAAAGAACCATTCGCAGCTTTAGCATTTAAAATTGCTACTGACCCATTCGTAGGTCGTTTAGCATTCTTCAGAGCTTACTCTGGTAGACTAGATGCAGGTTCTTATGTTCTTAACACAAGATCTGGTAACAAAGAAAGAATTTCAAGAATCTATCAGATGCACGCTAACAAGCAAAACCCTGTTGAGTATATCGAGGCAGGAGATATTGGTGCAGCTGTAGGTTTCAAGGATATTAAAACTGGTGATACTCTATCTGATGAAAAGAACCCTATCGTTCTTGAATCTATGATCTTCCCAGATCCGGTAATCGGTATCGCTGTTGAGCCTAAAACTAAAGCAGACCAGGATAAACTTGGTAACGCATTAGCTAAGCTTGCTGAAGAAGATCCAACTTTCCAGGTTAAAACTGATGAGGCTTCTGGCCAAACTATTATCTCTGGTATGGGTGAGCTTCACTTAGATATCATTGTAGACCGTTTAAGAAGAGAATTCAAAGTTGAAGTTAACCAAGGTCAGCCTCAGGTTGAGTACAAAGAATCTCTTACTGCTACTGCTAACCACAGAGAAGTTTACAAAAAACAAACTGGTGGTCGTGGTAAATTCGCAGATATCGTATTCGAAATCGGTCCTGCAGAAGAAGGTAAGTTAGGTCTTGAATTCATCAACGAAATTAAAGGTGGTAACATTCCAAGAGAATTTGTTCCTTCTGTAGAAAAAGGTTTCAAAGAGGCTATGAAAAATGGTCCTTTAGCTGGATTCGAAATTGAAGGTATCAAAGTAACTCTTAAGGATGGATCTTTCCACCCGGTTGACTCCGATCAGTTATCTTTCGAATTAGCTGCGAAGCTAGGTTTCAAAGAAGCTGGTAGAGCTGCTAAGCCTGTAATCATGGAGCCTATTATGAAACTTGAAGTTGTAACTCCTGAGGAGTACATGGGGGACATCGTAGGTGACCTTAACAGAAGAAGAGGTACAGTAAACGGTATGGATGACAGAAATAACGCTAAAGTTATCAAAGCATTCGTTCCATTATCAGAAATGTTCGGTTATGTAACTTCATTAAGAACATTATCTTCTGGTAGAGCTACTTCTTCTATGGAATTTGAGAAATACGAACCAGCTCCAAGCAATGTTGCTGAGGATGTAATCGCAAAAGCTAGAGGTTAATTTTAAATTAGATTAAAAATGTCACAACGAATCAGAATAAAGCTAAAATCTTACGATTACAACTTAGTTGATAAATCTGCTGAGAAAATCGTAAAAACAGTAAAGGCTACAGGGGCTATCGTAAACGGGCCTATCCCTTTACCAACAAATAAAAGAATCTTCACTGTGTTGAGATCTCCACACGTAAACAAGAAATCAAGAGAACAGTTCCAACTTTCTGCTCATAAGAGATTGATGGATATCTATTCTTCTTCTTCTAAAACTGTGGATGCTCTAATGAAGTTAGAACTTCCTAGCGGTGTAGACGTAGAAATTAAAGTGTGATAACGTGCATACTTTGCCGTGATAATAGAAACACCACATTCGAAAGAATGTGGTGTTTTTTTATGTACTGTTGCCACGATAAAATTTTTCTCTAATTTTAGAGAAATAATATACATATATGAAATATATTCTTCTCATTCTAAGTTTCTGCGTTTCAGTTATGCAAGGGCAGGTACATAAGTTTATTTACCAGTACAAATACAAATCAGATTCTTTGAGTAGCCATTATGATGAAGTAAAAATGATTCTGGAAGTATTACCGAATACTGTGAAGTTTTATGATAATGAATATATAAGTATGGATTCTATTAACATGAAAGGTGGGCAGATGGAAGGTTATACAGGTGCTCCGATGTTGGAGCGTAAAAGGAATACTTTTAATAATATAAGCAGAGTACAACTAGATTTCAACAGTTTTTCACTGGCTAGTACTGACAAGATGGACTGGAGGCTTACCAAAGAAACTAAGATAAAGGACGGATACCAGCTACAAAAAGCTACTACAAAATTTGGAGGACGCAATTGGGTTGCCTGGTTTTGTAAAGAAGTAAATATAGATGAAGGACCTTATAAGTTTCGAGGCTTACCGGGACTTATTTTTGAAGTTGAAGATACTGGACATAACTTCATTTTCAATCTTGTGAGAAGTACAAATGAGAAGGCTGCATACAATACAACTAATTTCTTCGAAACTGCCTATGGTAAGAAACCAGTGCCAATTACATTAGAAAAGTATCAGCAAAAACTTTTAGAAACATATAATGATCCTCTACAGTGGGCCAGAGAAAACTTTGTAGAGGGAAAGTCCCAGTCTGCTGTAATGGGAATAAGGATTACTAAAAAAGAGCAGTTTAAGGAGCTTTCTGTAAAAATGCAGGAGAAGATTAGAAGAGAGTATAATCCAATAGAACTGGACAAGGCAATTAAATATAATTAGGGTGAGATAAATAACTCCACTTTTTAATATTTTTTTCAGGGTATTTTAATTTGGTTTTAAGCACGGGAAAATACCTTTGCAAGCCTATGGAAGAATTATTATTAAGAGACGGAGAAAAGATTCAGATTGCTATTTTCTTCATGTTGTTTTTTGTTGGGTGGAATCTTGAAAATTTTATCTCTTCGGGACTTGATTATAAAAAATGGAAACATGCCTTTACCAACATGCCATTTATTTTTACCAGCCTGCCTGCAGAACTTATTCTGAGTGTACTGTTTGTTAAGACAATTGCATGGACGCAGTTACATCATTTTGGTGTTATCTACCTTTTGCCTTTAGATGGTCATCCTGTATTATTGTTTGTGGTCAGTTTTCTGCTTTTAGATCTTGGTGAATATATCTACCATGTTGTTGCACATAAAGTAAGGCCATTGTGGAGTTTTCATGCTGTACACCATAGTGATAAAGTCATGGATATATCGACAACATTAAGAGAGCATCCCGGTGATAATCTTTTAAGAATGCTTCTGACATTGCTTTGGGTATTTCTTTCCGGAAGTTTGTTTTGGGTACTTATCCTTCGCCAGATTATTCAGTTGTTTTTTAGTCTTTTCAGTCATCTCAATTTCCGTCTTCCGGAAAAAACAGACCGTATTGTAAGTTTGCTTTTCAATACACCCAATTTTCATCATGTTCACCACCATCATAAGCTTCCGTTAACAGATTGCAACTATGGAGATGTTCTGACTATATGGGATAGGATTTTTGGAACATACAGAAGAGCTGAAGCGCACGAAATTGTATTTGGCGTGGATTATTATCCAAAGAAAGTGGAGACAAGTGATTTCAAAACACTTTTTGTATTACCTTTTAGAAAACTGAAGAAAAAGTATTTTTAAATCAATTTTATATTGATTTACAGATTCTGTTTTTATTATATTATTCTCTGATAAAGGATTGTAACTTGAAAGTTATAATCCTTTATTTTTTTTGTATTCCTTCTTATAGTTTTCTATTTCAGCTTTTTCATCAAACTGTATAACGAGATCTTTTTGCTTTGTCTTAGCCACTTCGCCATCACTTCCGTCTTCAGAATCTTTTTCCATATCCTCAATTGTACCGGAATAATTAAGCTCAATTTTATTGCCAATACGATAAACTAAACCCCTTACTGAATCTTTTATTGCCGGAATTATAAAAGGAACAGTATTCAATCTGGATGTTGTATCAATGCAAACTGTTTCATTGTTGTTTTTACTATCCTTACTGATTATAGAATATACATCACATTGTTTGGATTTTATAGTTTCTTTCTTATTTGTTCTTTTTACCAGAAGAGTATTTTTAAAATCTGTTAAGTCAAGATCCGGATCATCATTATTTTTATACTTGTTCCTGTCAAAGGTGTCTTCAACAGCAATTTTAAAAACTTTCCCATCATCTGAATATACCGCATAAAAATGCTTATTTACATTTAAGGAAGCAGTGTTTCCCATAGGAGTTGCTACGACAAAGAGATTAGCTGAATAATCAGATGTGGAAAAAATATTTAAAAAATTGGAGTAAAAATCGTCTTTAATCCTGTAGGATACTGCATTTTCAAATTTATATGTTTGCATCTGTGAGAAAGCCAATAAAGAAATAAATGAAAATAATAAGCTGAATGTATTTTTCATATTTGTTTTTATATGGTGAAAGTAGCGAAAAGCCCCAATATTTAATGTATTTTAGAGAATATTAACTGCTAAAATCCCTGTTTTCAGGGATTAAATGTCACAATTTATAACGGTTAATTAATTGAAGAGTAGTACTTTTGATAGAATAAAACAAATAACCATAAACTATGAAAACAGCATACTCTAAAAAATTAGGGCTGTCCGTACTTTCATTTCTGGGTATTGCTATACATGCCCAGCATATTTATCCTCCACAAAAAGAACTTTGGAATCCCGATAAATTGGGTAACAAAAGAGCAGTTGTGAAATTTGAAGGAAAATCTAAAGTTGCAAAAGCTATAATTCCGTGGAGAAGTCCCGAAGTAAAAGATGGACAACGGATTTTAGTAGTAGACAGTACTTCACAGAAACAATATGAAGTAAGTGCTTATCTCAATATCAACAGAGAGCAGGGAGAAGTTCTTTTCGACCCTGTTTCCGGAAAAGGGACATACTATATTTATTATCTTCCTTATGAGTTGAAGGCCAGTGAAAATTACCCGCAAGCTGTTTATCTCAAGAAAACAGTTTCCGGTACTTCGGATGTAAAAGGAAGTGAGGTAGCAAAGTTTATGCGGATAGATGCTGTAGACAGATTTAACGAGAACAATCCTATGGAAGTTCTGGCTTCAAAAACTGAGATAGACCAGTATCTGAAAAAACATGTAAACGATGCCTATCTGATATTCCCGGAATCCAGAGAGAATCCGGTAAAGATGAATGAACTTCCACAGATATGGGTAGATCCTAAGAGGGATAACAGCAAATTTGCCGGAAAGACTGACAAAGGAGAGTTCTATGCTTTTCAGTTGGGTGTATTGGCAAAAGATACTGAGCTTAAAAATGTAAAAGTTACTGCAACAAATCTCATTTCCCCTGCAGGTAAAATAAGTGCATCGCTTTTTACTTCTATCAATACAGATGGTACCAGCTATGAAGGAAAACCTCTTAAGTTTGCTGTAAATGTAAAGCCAGGTAATATTCAGCCCATTTGGTGTGGATTCGATATTCCTGCTGATGTTCCTGCCGGGATTTACAAAGCCGTTGTAACTATTCAGCCTGAGAATGCACCAGCACAAAATATTCCGGTAGAAATTAATATCTCCGGTACCGTTGCGCAGCACAAAGGTTATGATGAACCCTGGAAGATGACGCGCCTTCCATGGCTTAACTCTACCATGGCACAAGAGAATACGGTAATCAAACCTTATACACCATTAGTATATAATACAGCCAATCGTGAAATTTCTCTGTTAGGAAGAAAGGTAATTCTTTCGCCGGATGGACTTCCCGCAAAAATACAGACATTCTTTACTCAGGAGATGACGGAAATCTCCACAAAAGCTAATGAAGTATTGGCTTCACCAGTTAAATTTAATATAGTAAATACTAACGGAACTCCCGAGAAGTTTGGTCAGGCAGAATTTAAGCTGGACAAAAAAGAAGAAGGATTGTACAGTTGGCATTCGCAAAGTCAGGGACAGAACCTGAAAATGGAAATAGAAGGATCTCTGGAGTTTGATGGCTTTATGGAATATAAAGTAAAAGTAACGGCGCTGAATGATGTAGAGCTAAAGGATATCTCTATGCAGATTCCGTTTTCATCTTATGCATCCAGGTACCTGATGGGGCTAGGTGAGAAAGGAGGAAACCGTCCTGAAAATTTCTCATGGAAATGGGATGTGGCTAAAAAGAATCAGGATGGTGCCTGGTTGGGTAATGTAAATGCCGGGCTACAGTTCAGCCTTCGGGATGAAAAATACTCGCGCCCGCTGAATACTAATTTCTATTTGCAAAAACCTCTGATACTTCCGAGTTCATGGGGAAATAATAATAAGGGCGGAATTAATATTACAGAAGACAAATCCGGAGTAATTGTTAATAATTACAGCGGAAGCCGAAACCTGAAAAAAGGTGAGGAGTTGTATTATAACTTCCATTTACTCATCACGCCTTTCCATACTATAAATACAGAATGGCAATGGGAAAACAGATTTTACCATAAATATGTTCCGATAGAAAAGGCCAAAGAGAGTGGTGCCAACGTAATCAATATTCACCATGGTACTGATATCAACCCGTATATCAATTACCCTTTCATTGCTACAAAAGAAATGAAAGATTATATCAGCAAGGCACACCAGAGCGGGCTGAAGGTGAAAATCTACAATACCATCCGTGAGGTTTCCAACAGAATGTACGAGCTGTATCCTGTAAGAAGTCTTGGACACGAAGTTTTTTCTGCCGGAAAGGGTGGTGGTTATTCATGGCTGCAGGAACATCTTCACAACGATTATATTGCCGCATGGTATGTTCCGGAATTTAAAGATGCAGCTATTATCAATAGTGGTATGAACCGTTGGCATAATTACTACGTAGAAGGTATGAACTGGCTGGTTGATAATATTGGTATTGACGGAATTTATCTGGATGATGTAGCCTTCGACAGAGTAACGATGAAGCGTGTAAAAAAAGTGATGACTAAAAACGGACATCCGGGTATTATAGATCTGCATTCTGCCAATCAGTTTAATGATAAAGACGGCTTCAACAACAGTGCTAATCTTTATATGGAGCATTTCCCGTACCTGAACAGATTATGGTTTGGGGAGTATTTCGATTATGAGAAAAATAAACCAGATTTTTTCCTTACAGAAGTTAGTGGTATTCCTTTCGGTTTAATGGGAGAAATGTTACAGAATGACGGAAATCAATGGAGAGGAATGATCTTCGGGATGACAAACAGGTTAGGCTGGTCGGATAAAAGTAATCCAACTCATCTGTGGAAGGCTTGGGACAATTTCGGAATTAAAGGATCTAAAATGATAGGCTACTGGGTAGATAACAATCCGGTAAAAACTGACAATAAAGAAGTTCTGGCAACAGTTTATAAGAAAGATAACAAAGTTATGGTAGCACTTGCAAGCTGGGCTTCTGGTGATACCTCTGTAAAACTAAATATAGACTGGAAGAAACTGGGAATTAATCCTAAGAAAGCGATAATAAAAGCACAGACTATTGAAGGCTTCCAGGAAGCTAAAACATTTGGTATAAATGGTGCTATTCCGGTTGCGCAAAACAAAGGATGGCTATTGGTTATTGAATAAATAATGTGACCAGATAAATTATGAACCTTACAGAAACAAAATCTGTAAGGTTTTTATTTTTTACAGAATAGCTATATTTGCCGTTGCAAATGAGAAGTTTAAAGGTAATATTATTAGGGATCATACTTTTTGTTTTAGGATCCTGTGCAACAAAATATGGTATGCAGTTAGAGAACGGAGATCTTTTACTGGTTTCGGCCAATGGCAGTACGCTGTCAGGTGCTATAGACCGGGTGACTCAGACAGATAAATCAACACACTATTCCCATGTCGGGATGTTAGAAAAAGAAGGAAAAGACTATTGGGTTTTGCATGCCGGTACCCGGAACGGATCTGAAAGAGTTCCTCTGGACCACTTCCTTCGGGACGAACAGAATGATAACAACCATGTAGATGTATACCGCCTGAGAACAGCTTATCGTAAAAGTATTCCCAATGCTATTAGCGTTGCTAAAAACTGGCTGGGAAAACCATACAACTATAGTTATATCCTTTCCGATGATCAGTTATACTGTTCAGACTTTGTTCACAGGAGCTTTGCCAGAGATTCTATTTTTCAGTTAGAGCCAATGACCTTTGTGAATCCTAAAACTGGTAAAACCGATGTCGCATGGGAAGCTTTTTATAAAAAACAAAACCTGGAAGTACCGGAAGGTAAGCCTGGATGTAATCCCAATGGGATGGCCGCTTCGCCTAAAATAAAGTTCCTTGGGAAAATAAGAGAGCAGAAATAATTAATAAATATAAATAAACATGGCGCTAAGATTCTTAGCGCCATGTTTATTTATAGAGGTATTTTGATTACTTACTCATGTAATAATCAAAATACAGACAATTAGTCTCTAAAGCTTTTACTGTAGAAGTGCTATTGTAATTCTTTTTCAGTTCAGCAAAATAGGTTCGGAATTTTTGATTCTTTGTTGTCAGCAACATATTATCAAACTTCTTCATTTTAGCATCATAATCCTTATCACTGTAAGAGGTGTTCGAACTTTGTGCTGCTTCCCACTGGTAGTATTTCCCTTGCTCAGCCTGTGCCATTTGGAAGAGAATCTTGGCTTTGTCCTCTTTATTTGGCGACTGTTGTAAAGCTTTCTGGAAATAGCCGATAGCAATATCGAAATTATCGGGCTCTACATAGTGAGCGTCCAGGAAGTTCTTATAATAGAAGTGGAAAGGTTGACCTTTGGAGTTGTCGAAATGAAACTTCTGACTGTTAGCATTATCAACATCCATTACAAAAATATGGCGGTAATATCCTAAAATAGAAGTATTATACATAAGATTACCGATCAGACGATTGGCCATTTTAGCTTTGTCACTATTCCCTTCACCAATCTTTTTCAGCTGTATAAGAGCCTCGGTAAGCTGCATTTTATTCATGTTTTTGGTAAGGAAAGGGAAAGCCGAAGTATCTTCTGCGATCATGGTTTCATTTGGAGCACTTTCATAACTTACCCATTTATTTCTTCCGAATACCAATGACGGAATATTGTTGTATCCGTCGTATACTCCGGATTTATAAACAATCAGACTTGAACGGTAATTTCCCTTATCATCATACATAGCTTCAGTTCTTGGAATACCTTTGAAGTTTTTTGACTTTTGGTAGAAAGATAGCGCTTTCTGGAAATCACCTGTACGCATGGCACGGTCTCCATAGATAATATTGAAGAAAGAATCTACATCACCAACATTGTCAAGGCTTTTGGCGATATATTTTTCAAGTGCTGTTTTATTTGGCTTTTTATAGAATGCCTGAACTTTGGCTACCAGATCCGAGTTAGGGTTATATTGCAGATCAGAAAGCTTATTATTCAGTAGGAAAGATTTAGCATCCTGGTGTTCCATGAAGTAGCGGTTGGCTAGTATATCTATGATGAAATCTCTGGTCTGCATATGCCTCCAGGCATATCTTTCATCTGTGTTTTGGCTTTCTTTAAAAACCTCACTGTATTTTGTAAGCAGGCTGTTTTCGAATTCCGGAGTTATCTTCTTTTGAGAAAGGATATCATTCAGCATTTTCATTTTTGTAATCTGCTGCTGATATTCGGGGTTAGAAGTAGATATTTTATTCAGGATAGCAACACTTGATGCATAGTCGCTTTGTAAAAATTTCAAATAAGCAATTGAAATATCCCAGAACGCTTTGTCCTGGCTTTTTGCTTTGGCATTTTGCAGAGTTTTATCTAATGCTGCTATAAAGTTTTCACCTCCTTTGTCCTGATAAAAATATGTTGAACCATAGAACGGAAGTTTGTTAGTTTTATACTGGCAGTTAAGATCGTAACAATAAATATTCGTTGGCAGGTAATTTCGTTCCAATTGGTTGATGCCTCTTACTGCAAGAACTTTCAGGATTTCAGAATCAGCATTGTTGGCGATCATTTTATCCATAATAGGTACAGGATTGTTGTACTCGTTATAAGCCAAAAGGAAATAGGCCATGTTCTTTTCTTCAGGTGTCTTGGCTCTTGCCAGTAAACTTTTGAAATCGTTGGCTTCTGTAAGCTTCAATGAAGAATAAACAGATTCTTTATTCGTTTTTCTATGAATAAACACCTGAAAGAAATCCCAGTTAGCTTCATCCTTTTTCTTTAATCCTCTTAGTGCACCCGCTTTTTGATCTAGTGCATCCCAATAGATTGCATTTTTCAACTTCAAAGGTGCAGCGTAGGTATTGAATGCCCTAACCGCTTCATCAAATTTTAAATTATAGTGATTAAATCTTACAAGCTGATAGGCATATCTTAGTTTTATATCGGCTCCCTTAGCTGTATTATAACCATCCAGCAAGGATTTTACAGTAGCAGCATAGTTCAGATCCGATGCATTACGTTGCCCTTCTGAGTGTGTCGAATAAAAAGAGTCTTTGCTCGGAACATATTTTACAAACATATAAGGCTCCAGTTCCTTCGCCTTTGTCAGGTAATCCAGTCCGTCTCTGTATTTGGTATAGAAATCTTTTCCCAGTTTTTTTGAAAGCTGGTGTGTAAGATCTCCTTTTTTCCAGTTTTGCAGATGCTTCAATCCAACAACCTTCACCAGGGCATTGGTTTCTTCATAAGACAGCTGATTGTTGAAGTACTTCTCCCAGTCTTTTATATTTTCATCTTCTGCTTTCAGTTTGCTTTCCGGTTCATAATATGCATAATCATATGACAACAAAAACGGAAAGTATTCAGGACGCTGGATAATTTCCTGTCCAAACAGATTGAAATAAATACCATCTGTGTCTGAATCGGCACATGCAGAAGCCTGATTGTACATCAGAAAGCATAGTGCAACGGAAGTTAATATCTTTTTCATAATTGGTTTTTAGTATTGATAGTGTAAAAATCGTGAATCTAAATGATAATAAATAATGTTGTAGTTATTTAATTTTTTGCTCAGGAAGCCTTTTACCTGATCCAGATCTTTTTGGGAGATTTCTTCTACTTTGACCTGAAAGCCTTTACTCAGGTAGAAACCTTCGTAAAAGTGATCTTCTTCAACCTGATAGATATGTTCTGCTACTTTTTTAAACTTTGGATCGGTCTTCAGATTTTCTTCTGATACAGCGTTTATGAGTTTATGTTTTCCCAAATGGTTGGTTACAATACCCCATGAATAAATAGGCAAAGCAATATCTAGTTTTAGTGGATAGTCACCTATACCGGATAGATAATTCTTCAGTGTCGCAACATCCAGGATAGAGTTTTCCTGTTTATCTTCCAGAGGAGAAGAGGTAGAGTAGCACATCAGGTAGCCTTTGCTTACGGGTGGAATACCGGTATTCTTTTTATCCTTTACCTGGTGAAGGCGTATGGTACACGAAATATCTTTTCCCGAAACCTGTTTTAGTTTTTTCAGAAAAGCAAAATAATCGGCTTTAGTTCCGGCTGTCCAGTCACTGTCAATCTGAATTTCGTTAATGCTATTAAAAGTATTTTCTCTACTGACTCTTTGGATGAATTCGTTAGTCTTTGCTGCAAGAAAGTCCAATTCTTCAGGTGTTATATTTTCCCACACTCTGTTCATAATAAAAACAACAGGAACTACTTTTTGCTGAATATTCTGTTTAGATGTCAGAATACCCACGGGTTGAAAACGCCCGTTAACTTTGTCAATATCAAAATATCGGGTGTACAATATCGGAGTAGTGGCTTTTTCCAAAGCCTGTTTCTCTGTCTGATTAAGTTCAAAATTAGTTCTCCAGTAGTAGAAAGTATATGGATGTTTTTTTTCTCCTTTTTTGCAAGACCATGTAAATAAGGATATTAATAACAGGAGAAGTAAACTTTTTTTCATACTCAAATGTATTGAATTATTATAAGTATTCCGGGTCTGTAATTCAGTTTATCATAAATGAGAAAACCGGATAAAAAAGAAGGCGGTCTTATACAGACCGCCTTTATTATTATTATGAATAAACTATTTATTGCTTTACAGGAGTTATGGTAAACTGATAATTATAATCCTGATAATTTAGTCGATAGGCTTCCATGGGTAGAGCGCCCCAGCTATCTATACATCCTAAGCCCATTTGCTGCAAATCTATGCTCAGTACTGTATATGGTCTTGGTATTAATGATCCTGAATGAGATTGTTTCTTTGCAATACCATCATCAAGGTCTCCGTCTAAGAACGGCCTTGCTGTAAAATTGAGAGAAGCTTCACTGCTAAATTTAAGGCCTGTTCCGTTAGAAGATGTCAGTGTGAACCAACGGACATCCGACTTGTTACCACTCTCTTGCGGTCTTACATACGGATGAACCTGATCTTTCACTGTACTTTGATAGAGTCCTATAAATGTACTTTCTTTTCTGTCCTGATAATTTTCACCCGGACCACGGCCGTACCAGTTGACTTGTTTATAAGATTCAGGAAGTACCAGCTGCATACCGAATTTAGGAAACATAGGTATTTTGGCAGTTAGTTCCTGATGTTTCATTGTCTGAGTAACATCTATTTGGCCAGAATCAGTAATTCTGTATACAATATTCAATACTGCATTTACATAAGGCAGGTTGTAGGTTGCTGTTATTTTAGTAGTCTTGCCCTCATTTTCCGAAAGAAGGGACGTTAATTCATATTCATAGCTGGCACGCTTCCAATTTTGCAACTTTTGCTGAAGTCCGGCTCCGAAGTCATTGTCTGTAGGTGGTCGCCAGAAATTTGGTTTCAGGGCAAATCCTTTCTCCATGAAGTCAGTACCATTAATGATATAATGATGTATCAATCCGTCTTTACGATCAAACAGAATTGAAATACCATTTCCGGATAGAGTGATATTATCAGGATTGTTCTTTAGTTGCAAAGCTCCGGTTTGAGAATCCGAAGTCATTTTATTGTCTGGCTGTGGTGATTTGATGAGAATCTGATCTTTGGCAATTTCCCAATCGGCATCAACAAGTCCGTCTTTCTTCTTGGTTTTATAATATACATTCAGGAAATATTCTTTATCATCCGAAGGAATAGTATAAGGAAGAGTAAGGCTAGTGCTTTGTAGAGGATTTACTCTTAGGTCATTAATACGACCTGTTTTTATAGGCTTACCATCCGCCATTACTTCCCATTGCATATATACATCGCTGAGATCTCTGAAAAGGAACTCGTTAAATATTTTTACTTTTCCTTTAGCTGCATCAGTATTTGTAGTGTGAATACTCTGGTATAGTTTCTTTACTTCTAGCATGTGTGGATGCAGACTGCGGTCAGCAGCAATAAGCCCGTTACTGTTGAAGTTATTGTCACTAGGCATATTGAAACCATAGTCTCCGCCATATGTATAAATGGAATCACCCTTAGGTGTGATCTTCAGAAAGGCCTGATCTACAAAATCCCAGATATTGCCACCCTGCATTTTAGGGTAATTAGCACGGATGGTATCCCAATAGTCTTTGAATCCCCCAAGAGAATTCCCCATAGCATGTGCATATTCTGTTTGTATAAAAGGTTTTGGAGATTTAGTTTCCTTTACATGATGCACCATGTCTTCAGGGGATACATACATAGGGCAATAGATATCTGTAGCACCCATATTGGCACGTTCGTATTGTACCGGACGGGAAGCATCTCTGTTTTTAACCCAATGATAAGCTTTTTCAAAGTTTTCACCCATACCGGCTTCATTACCCAGAGACCAAATGATTACAGATGGATGGTTTTTATCCCGTTCTACCATACGCTGGTTTCTTTCCAGGTGTTGGTTATACCACTCTGGTTTCTTGGCCAGTGTTTCTTCTCCATAGCCCATCCCGTGAGTTTCCAGATTGGCTTCATCTATTACATACATTCCATAGCGGTCACACAACTCGTACCAATAAGGATCGTTGGGATAATGGCTGGTACGTACTGTATTGATGTTGTTCTCCTTCATAATCCGGATGTCCTGCTCCATTCGTTCTTTCGAGACAACATAGCCTGTTTCAGGATCCATTTCATGTCGGTTTACTCCTTTTATTAAAGGTGCTTTTCCATTGATGAGTAAAACTCCGTTTATGATTTCTACTTTACGGAATCCTGTTTTCTGTGGGATAGCTTCCAGCACCTTTCCGGAAGCGTCTTGCAGTGAAACCAATACTGTATACAGATTCGGAATCTCGGCTGACCAAAGTTCCGGACGGTTAACAGGTATTCTTATATTTTTAAGTGCACTGGGATTATCCACCGGAATTTTTGTTGTCCCGACAGTTTTACCTTGCTGGTCTTTTAATTCTATACTGGCAGAATAGCCCTTTAGTGGTATATTTTTATGATTAGAAAGATTTAGATCAACATTTAAAATGCCATTTTTATAGCTTTTGTCCAAATCCCCGGTAATTTGTAAATCTCTGATGTGGACAGGTTCGCGCGCATAAAGCCAGGTATCGCGGGTAACACCCGAAAGTCTCCACATATCCTGACATTCCATATACGTACCATCGCTCCAACGGTATAACTGAAAAGCAATGACGTTTTTCTGCCCAGGTTTGACGTATTTGGTAATATTGAATTCCGCAGGAAGCTTACTGTCTTCACTGTAGCCAACCCATTGTCCGTTTACCCATAGATACATACAGGAACGTACAGCTCCGAACTGAATATAAATATCTTTACCATCCCAGTTCTTATCTACCACAATCTCCCTGCGATAAGATCCTACGGGATTATAATTCTGAGGAACATATGGTGGATTAGGCTTCATAAGGTAGTCGAACTCGTAGCGCTGATTGACATAAATAGGAGTTCCATAGCCATTGAGTTCCCATACTGCCGGAATATTCAGACTTTGCCACTGACTGTCATTATAATCTGTTTTCCAGAAGCCTTTTGGTTTTTTGGCAGGAGCATCTGCCCAATTAAATTTCCAGGCACCATTAAGAGACTGATAGTTGGACACTTTCCAGGGATTGTTTTCTCTGGCCTCATTTGCTGAAGAGTAAGCGAAATAGCTGGCGCGCATAGGTTCCCTATTCACAGCGTTGACTGTAGGATCCGACATGTAAGATTCGGAAGCTTCCTGACTATACAGCAATGCTCCAAATAGCATTGCTACACAGCAATAAAATGTTTTGTGTTTGATCATCTTGGTATTAGTTTATGCTTGTGTATATCTGTTTATAAGCAGATAATGACCTCTAAGATAATGAATTATAATTATTCTTGTTTATAAACTATATGAATACCCAAGAGATTAACAAAAACGAGCCGGAATATTTTCCGGCTCGTTTTGTTTTATTTGATATTCTTAATAATCTTTCCTTTGTCAGTAATTAGAAGATAATGATATTCCGGAAACGGTTTTAAGAGTTTTAAGCCGTCTTTTTCTCCTAATACCATGACAGAAGTGCTGAAGCCATTGGCCATAGTTGCATTAGGTCCGGTAATCGTTACGCTTGTAAGGCCGGTAGATGGATATCCGGTTTTAGGGTTCATAATATGAGAATAGCGTTTCCCGTGAATTTCTGCATACTTCTCATAACTGCCGGAAGTTGTTACAGCATTTTCTTTGAAATAAAGAATAGCTGCCATTTTATGATCATTGAATGGGTTGTTGATTCCTATAGCCCATGGCTTCCCGTCGGGTTGGTTTCCCCATGTTGAGATATCTCCGGAAGCATCAATAATTCCTGCTTTTACCCCCATACTTTTCATCAGATCCCGGGTTTTATCCGCAGCATAGCCTTTGCCAATAGAACCGAAACCTATTTTCATTCCGGGGTTTTTCAAAAAAATAGTAGAGTTGGTACTATCGAGTATTATATTCTGATAGCCAACATTTCTTACCGATTCTTTAATAGCCTGTTCACTTGGAAGCTCATTCATAGAATCATCGAATTTCCAGATTTTGTCCATAGCAACAATACTGATATCGAAAGCTCCGTCTGTAAGTTTAGAAAAGTATAAACCTTTTTTTGTCAGGTCAAATACTTCCTTATCTACTTTTATCGGTTTTATTCCTGCATTTTGGTTTACCTGAGAAATTTGTGTTTCGGGTCTCCATTCGGAAATAAGATTCTCGATTCTGGTAATTTCAGCTATAGCTTTATCAATATTCCGTTCTGCAGAAATAGAATCTTTATCTACCAGGGTTATCTGAAACCTACTGCCCATTAAAGTAACGAGTCTGCTCCTCTGTACTTGTGCAGAGATACTGATAGTACAAAGTAGTAATGTAATTCTGATAAAGAGATCAGTTCTGTTCATGTGGTTTAATAACAATCGGTCAATATTTGTCCGTTGGCTTTATAATCTTCGTAATTTTTATTTTGTTGTGCACACAAGTCTCTCAGAAGATCTTCCAGATCATGCTGCATTTTTAATGCACCACAAATCATGATATATCCGCCTTGGGCTAGCAAGTCCATAAAGAATGCAGAATCTCTTTTTACAAGATCCATAACATACTGAGACTGCTTTTCTCTTGAATAAGCAAGATTTAGTTTAGCCAGTTTACCTTTCTGTATGTTTTCTGCAGCAAAGTCTTCATAGCTTTTGGTGAGCTTGCTGGATCTGCGGAATCCACAGTAAAGGTGGGCTTCCGTTTCTTTAGAGTTTTCCTCAATCATTCCCAGAAAAGGAGCAATTCCGGTTCCGTTAGCAATCATAGCCACTTTGTTTGCCTTCTTAGGTAAATGGAATTCAGAGTTTTTAACAATGCGGGCTTTTATTTCCTGACCTTCTTTCAGTTTGTAAAGGAAGCCGGAACCTAATCCGTTTTCATAAAGCTTTACAACAAGCTGTATAGCACCGTCTACTTTTCCTATAGAATAGAAGCGTTCTTTATGATCATTATCCGGATAGATCGCTAAAAGGTCACCAGATTTAAAACTTAGCGTACGTCCAGGTTTCAGAAGTATTTTGAACGTTGTTACTTCTTCCACAATCTCACTTTTACCAACTACCTTCATCGGTTTCAGAGGAGGTGTCTTCTGGTTGTATAATGAAGGGGCGGATGCTAAAGCAATCATTGTTTCATAACTCCATTGCTTGGCCCATTCTGCAAATTCAATTGTAGAACGATCATTAACGGTATGTAGTGCTAATTGTGGTTCAGCCCAATTTTGTTCACTCAGAAGCTGATCTATTTCAATAGCATAACCGCAGAAGTCTTCATAAGCCTTGGATCCAAAGCCTACGACAGAATATTTTACTTTTTGGTTTTGCGGAAATTTGGCCAGGAGGCTTTTAAAATGCTTAGCATTGGTTGGAGCATCCCCCAAACCATAGGTTGAAGTAAATACCAGTATATGCTGTGCTTTTGGAAAAGCTTTGTATTGATTTAGCTCAGTAAGGAAGGATTTCTTGCCAGCCGAATTAAATTGCGAATGGATATGGCTTGCAAAGCCTAAAGTAGAACCATTTTCCGAACCTACCAGAATAACAATCTCCGCATCTTCTGCTTTATATTTGTTTCTGATTTTATTCCTTGTTCTTTTAAAAGTAATAACAAAACCGGAATAAATAAACATGAGAATATTAAGAGAAGCCAGTCCCAGGATAATAGCCCATGTAACACTGCCACGACCTGTATGCAGACTAAGGCTGAGGTTGTCGTAAATAGTAGTTAGAGGATATTTTTCTTCTTTAACAATATTACCGTTGATCTGATTTACTGAAATCTCGCGGTCTTTAAGCTTTAGAACAAAGTATTCTTCAGGTTCGTCTTCGATAAACGGAAATTCTATTTTCTTGACACTACTGAACTTAGTTTCCTTAAAGATTGGGAAATCTGCCAATTTCTTTTCAGACTCATCATTGCTCTTTTTAATAACGACATTCTCATTTTTTCCTTTAGGGATAAACTCGAAACGGATCATGAACAGATAAGTTCCGGTGATGGCAATAACTAAAACAGGAATAAGGAGAAGTCTTCCAGATACAACATGAAAATACTGTGAAAAGAAATCTTTCTTGATCTTGTCAAAAAAGTGCTTTACACCCTGTTGTCTTTTTATAATTAGGATTGATCCGGAAATACTGATCAGCATTAAAAGAAAAGAAATTACACCTACAGTAAAACGCCCGGTTTCTTTTAAAAACAGGGAACGGTGAAGAGATGTTACCCAATTGATGAATTCACCTTTCTCAACAGGTTTGCCCAGGATCTTTCCGGTTTTGGGATTAATATAAGCTTGAACCTCCTTTCCGTCCTGATCGAAGCCTTCCAGGGTAACAAACTGATTTTGGTCTACAGTAATTTCGGTGATTTCCGGAAAAACTTTGCGCAATTCCGGTAGGGATTGCGCAAGATTTATTTCGCTGAAATCATCCACCCGATAAGGTTGCACTTTTTCCTGAGCTGCATCGTAAGCTAATATTACTCCTGTAGAGGAGGCTACGATTAAAAAAGAAAATGTAAGAATAGCTAAGGCTAAGTGTGCATACCTCCAAATAGATAATGTCATCTTTGGATTTCTTTATTATAACTTATTTAGTTTAACATATCTAATGTATCCTTTACCTTCAGCTTTAGCTGTAACTTCTGCAGAAGTTAATGGAATTTCTATGTCGCTTACATAATATTTCTGATCTTCTACTGCTGACTCGAAACGAATTTTGTATCCTTTATTTAGGAATTTATCTTCTATTGCAAAAGTGGTAATACTTCTGTCACCACCAGCAACAGATGCTCCGGTAATGGCATTAAGCTTTACATTGCTTTTTCCTTGTGACTTGTGCCACTCCTTTAGTGTATCATACCATTTTTTGTCTGGCCCCATCATATAAAGGGTTTTTTCATATTGTCCTTTAGGGTTGATTAATGATACTACTATGTAAGCTTTCTCTCCGGTGTAGTTTACCATCTGAAGCATACATTTATATTTGGATACCTGCGCTGTAGCAAAGCCTGCACAAAGTAAAGTCAGGATTCCTACCAGCTGTATTTTGAAAAATGATTTCATCTGTTTATTTTATTATTGTTTAATGATCTGTTTAGTCTGCTATAGTTTTTAAATAGCCTATATCTTTACAGATTATTTTAAAAAGTCTAATGCTACCTTGTTACCTTTCAACGTTTCATTTTCAGAAGCCAGATTGTAAGCAGTTTCTTCAAACTCGGTTTTCAGATCCTTTTTAGCTCCCAAAGATACAAGATACTTTAGAATTGTATCATCCTTAGCAATAAGTGCCGCTTTGTGCAAAGCAGTCATCTGTTCTTTGTCTACTGCATTAACATCTATATTCAGCGGAGCCAGTTTCTTCAGAAGATCCAGATTACTTTTGGCTACTGCAAGGTGAAGAAGGGTAGTGCCATCTTTTTGTGGAGTAGTAACATCGAAACCTTTAGCTTTCAGTAATCCCAACTTTTCAGTAAACTCATCTTTTGGACCAGGTCTGTAAGATTGTACTAGATAGTAGGCAAGATTATTTCCTTTAATGTCTGCAACTTTTACATCGGCTTTGTTATCCAATAAGTAAGCTACAATCTCAGGGGAGCCATATCTTACTGCATGTGTTAGTGCAGATTCACCATTTGCATTTACAGCATTAATATTCTTAACCTTCGGAAGAATAGCTTTTACATTATTAAGATCTTTACCGGAAGCTGCTGCCATCAATGCATTGTTTCCTTCGTTATCTGCTTTATTAGCATCTGCTCCCTTTCCAATAAGGTAATTGATGATCTCGGTCTGGTTAGGTTTTCTTGCAACAATTTGTAAAGCTGTAGAACCATCTGCACTCATTGCTGTAGGTTTTAGTTTTACATCTTCAATAAGATATTTGTATAGATCGATACCATTCACCTGTTTTCTTGTTCCTTGTGCAGCATTAATCAAAGCAATATCATTAGCTTTAATATTTTTAGCTTTCAAAGACTTCAATAGGTCTAGGTTTCCAAAGCTTGTTGCATAATCGAAAGCAGTATAACCTTTATCATCAGTATCAGTTAATGCCAATCCTTTTGATGTGAAAAGTTTTACTAAAGAACCATCCTTATCGTTTCCGATTGCCAGTAAAAGAATGTTTGCACCATCTTTATATTTATGTTTCGGATTAACACCCGCCTTAAAGAACATATCATATATTTCCGGATTGTCTAATCCAAAATATGCTGCAAAAGAAAGTGGTGTAAGTCCTTTTGTATCTAATTTGTTTACGTCAGATCCCTTAGAAATAAAATATTCAATAACCTCTTTGTTTCCGGTCATTGCTGCCCAGTGAAGATAAAGCCTTCCGTCATGAGTCAATTTATCTACGGAATTTCCTTTCTGTTCTGTAAGGAATTTAATAGTACTTAATGGAGCTCCATTATTGATGGCTAAGGCAACCGGATCGAATGTTGATCCGTTGAATTCTGTAGGATTATTTCCTTTAGAGATTTCTGCTTTTACCTTTTCCACATCTGGTTTAGATTTCCAGAAGTCTGCATTCAGTAGAGTATTTTGCTGAGCATTGAAAAATAAAGAAAACAGAAATAAAGATGAGTAAAGTATCTTTTTCATTTTTATTATTTTTATTTATTCTAAATATTGTATTGCGCAAAAGTACTACTTCATTTTGACTGGAGAAAGCTTTTTACTATGAATTTCTTCATATTAAATCCAGATACAATGATTTATTTGTTCAGTAGCATAATATAATACAGAAGTTGTATAAAGTAAAAATCCTTACTTTTGAAAGTAAGGACAATATTGGGCAGTAGTTATTTTTAACCACTAATCGTGTGATAAAGTTGTGGCTATTATAAGTGATACATTTGAAGAAATGATTTTTATAATAATTTGATCTTTTACAGCGTGAAATTCAATGGGGCAATTTTAGTGCTTAGAATTTGACATTATCAAAATAGAAGTCTGTGAGATTTGTTACAATTTCGCTTGGATTACCGTTGTTGTAATAAATTTTATTATCCTGATTTAAGGTGTAAAGACTGAAAGTCTGTTCTGTCGTGATTTCTTTTGTCGCATTTTTTAGGTTTTGAAGTGAGACTGTCAATATCTTTTTTAATTCCTCAGGTTTTAAACCTTTCAATGGTTTATTGATAAATGAAGCATCCTTAAGTTCTTCCTGTACGGATTTTTCAGGGATTTTAAATGTAACATCATAAACCAATTCAGCTATTTTTTCACCTTCCTGATATTCGTTATCTACGAGATTTACACTTTTGATCTTGTATTTTGAATTTCTAAAATTCGCTATCAATATATCAAAGAAGGCTTCAATTTCTGCTTTGTTGGCTTGTGCTGTAGCCTTGGAAAGCATAGAGACATATGACTTAACTATGTTTTCTTTCATTTGGTCTTTAAGATCATTATGGAAATTATACATGTCTTGTCCTTCGACGGTTGGACGCATATAATCGTTTAATGCTTTTTGAATGCCTTCATCATTTTTTAGAAATGCACCAAAATACAACCCGAATGCTTCTTCGGGCTTTTTAACTTCAGTTTGTGCAATAAAGAGTTGTATGATTAAAGTACAAACAAGAGTTAAGATGAATTTAATTTTCATAATCGTTTTATTGAAGTTGTTCAAATAATAAAACAAAAGTATTTAATATTATAAGTAAAATATATCCCCGATAACAGGGGTTTTTAATCCATGTTATTTTATAGTTTAGTAAGTATTATAACAAATTACAAATCTTTAGATAGTTCTATAATATATAGGGTTCTATAATATATAGGTATGATGTTTATAAAAGAGAAAAAGCTCCTTACAAAGTAGGAGCTTTTCTTTTTTATGTTTTAAGTAAATAATCAGATGATTATTTTTTCTGCCATTCCTGGTTGCGTTTGTTTTCACTGCGCTTTACACCATTGTCTATATTATAGGCTAAACCAACACCAAGAGTTTGCTTCAGCTGAGTTTTCTGTATCTGGTTGTGGTCATATAACAGATCCAGAGTAACATTAGCAGAAATATATTTGTTGACCTTCAAATTTAGAATTCCACCATAGCCTAAAACCAATCTGTCCGGATGGTCAAGATAATTAGAGAATACAGAAGCAGTGTTAATTAAGGTAATGTTTTCCATTAGCTTCACTTTATAAGTTGCAGTACCCAGGAATCCGAACTGGAAAAGAGAAGAATCTCCGTCGTTCTTCAATCCGTAATTTCCTGCCTTTTGAAGATCTTTATCAGTTACAAAAGTCCAACGGCCATTTGCAGGACGCAAAGTCATAGTAAAATTGTCGTTAGGTCTGTAAGTAACACCTGCACCTATATTAAGGTAACCTGGTGCCATGAAGTTGGAAATCTTTTTTGCACTCGGATCATTTCCATTTTCATATCCGGCAGCAAATTGTGACTGAAAACCTATACCTCCGGAGATGTACCAGTTTTTAGCAAATTCACGGCCATAGTTGGTATTAAGGTTTAGGATGTCTTGTGTTTTTCGGTTTCCGGTTCCTTTGGTATTATTTTGCCCGTATCCTAGGATCACATTGTTTTCCCAAAGATCTTTACCTTTCTCATAAGTGAAGTTGTAGTTGACCCCGGCAATCCATCCAACATTATTGGCGCCACCACCAACCCAGTTGGAGAAAGCAGCTTGATTTAGCAATAAAGTGTTTTGTCCGGTAACAGACCATGCCTTTACAGTATCGTTTTTTGGTGCTTCAGCGGTTTTTTCCTGAGCACTAAGAGCTGTAGCTCCTAAACAAATAGCTGCAGCCAACAATAAATTATTTTTCATAATAGTTAAGATTTGAAGCGATAAATATATTAATCTTTTAATAAACCTGTTGACTGCTGAAGTTTACCAAATACAATATTTGAATTGTTATCTATTGATGTTGAAAACTGATTTCTGAATTTCTATGGAAGTTTTTCAAAATCGATTACGGGTGACTGTTTAGGTGTCTGTACAGAGAACAGCGTACCAGGAGTAATAATTGTATTGAAGAATCCACCATTGGCAAGGAAGAAGGATTTTCCATTTGTTCCACCCATAGCATCTATACGCTGCTGAGCTTTATAAGTAGCGTCTACTGTAAATTTGGCTGAGGATACCGGCAGCCATTTTCCTGAAGCTGTTCTTACCCATTGATTATGGAATTCTGCTTTGCGGTGCATATAGCCATTTTCGGGATTAAAGTTTTCTACAAAGCTATAGAAGCCCTTCAGATAAGTATTGGTTTGTGGTCTTTTCCAGCTTGCAACAAGTTTCCATTCTTTACTTTCAGGGGCAAAGAACCATGCTGTGTAATCTGTATTTCCTTTGCTGTCTGGCTGACCCTTGAGTAGGAATTTATAAATCTTGCCCGCACTCCAGTTATACTTCATATAGCTCTGTCCTCCGGAGCCTTCGTTTCCAAATTCTCCTGTCTTTACTTGCTGTCCAACTTTATTTAATGTTATTTTATGATCATCCGGTATTTCTTTTGGATTGTCTGTTTTGAAAGGGCTCCATACAGAGAAAAGAATTCTTCTTTCGTTCTCAGAGTTCACCTGCATTCCAAAATAACCTTCGCCAAAACCATTAGCCATAAAATAAGAACCAATTTTATCTTCGCCTTTCGGGATAGTTACTTCGTTATAAAAATAGCTGATGTCTTCGTTAGTGGGTAGGGTATATCCTAAATGGCAGGAAGGGCCTCTTCGCGACCAATAGTAATAAGCAGGGTCATTGCTGAATATAGTTTTGCCGGAAACAGCATCTCCTGTGGCGGTGATGTTCGAAATTTCACCAAATGTATTATTGTTTTTCGTAATACCTTGGATATCTACCTTTATATACCCAGGTTTGCTGATATTAAATGTACCTACGCTGTAGTCTGAAAAGCCAGAAGAGTTGACTGTTACATTTTTTGAAATACCATTAAGACTTACTTTTAAAGTACTGTTGTCAGATGTTCCGGATTTGGCTTTAATGCCTAATATGATTTGTCCGGGGCGGTCTACTCTGAAATAGGTGCTTGCGATACTTCCTGTACTATTCCATTTGGTTAATCCCTCTCTTGAGATTGTCGTTGTGGCATCAGGAGCTTTTTGTGTGATGAATGCATTTCCGGCCAGGGGAATCTCTAATGTTTGCGCAGAAGTTAATCCTGCATGGAGCAAACAGCCCGAAATGATTAATTGGGTAAGTTTTGTTATCATGATTGTTATAGTTTTTACAATGTTAAGAATAATTCCTGAAGTTTTCTTTCAATATTATTTTTTTGAGCATGTAAAAAACGAGTTGAAACTTTTGGGTGTTAAAATTTATAACTCGCAAAAAATCAAACAATTTCTTTTAAAATTTATTTGCAGATTGGAAAAATATTCCTACATTTGCACACTCATTTTAGGGAAGAAGTATGCCTATTTCAAACATAGTACATAACTAAACCCTCTAAAATGTTGAGTTTTAAACAAAATAATAGATATATAATTTAATAATGTCAGGTATTATCGGTAAAAAAATCGGAATGACATCTTTGTTTAACGAAGAAGGAAAAAATATTCCTTGTACAGTTATTCAAGCTGGTCCATGTTCGGTTTTACAGGTCAGAACCATTGAAAAGGACGGATACAAATCTGTTCAGTTAGGTTTCGATGACAAGAGTGAGAAGAACGTTTCTAAAGCGTTAGCTGGTCATTTTAAAAAGGCTGGTTCAACTCCTAAAGCTAAGTTGGTTGAATTCTACAGAGAATTCGTTGATGAAGTAAAAGTAGGAGAAGAAGTAACTGTAAATTTATTTGCAGAAGGAGAGTATGTAGACGTAACAGGTACGTCTAAAGGTAAAGGCTTCCAGGGTGTTGTTAAAAGACACAACTTTGGTGGTGTAATGCAGGCTTCACACGGTCAGCATAACAGATTAAGAGCTCCGGGTTCTATCGGTGCTGGATCTGACCCTTCAAGAGTATTCAAGGGTATGCGTATGGCTGGAAGAATGGGAGGTAAGCAGGTAACTGTACAAAACCTTCAGGTGTTAAAAGTAGATGAAGAGCAAAATCTTTTAGTAGTAAAAGGTGCTATTCCGGGGGCTAAAAATTCTTATGTAATTATCAGAAAATGGAACTAGTAGTATTAAATACATCAGGAAAAGAAACCGGAAGAACAGTAGCGTTCGACGAAACAGTATTCGGAATCGAGCCTAACCAACACGCGGTTTACTTAGAGGTTAAGCAATATCTTGCTGCACAAAGACAAGGTACTCATAAATCAAAAGAAAGAAGCGAAATTACTGCTTCTACAAGAAAACTTAAGAAGCAAAAAGGATCTGGTTCTGCACGTTATGGTGATATTAAATCTCCAACTTTCAAAGGAGGGGGTAGAGTATTCGGTCCAAAACCAAGAGACTACCGTTTCAAGTTAAATAAAGCTATCAAAAGATTAGCTAAGAAATCTGTTCTTTCTCAGAAAATGAGAGATAACAGCATTAAAGTTTTAGAGAATTTAAGTTTCGACGCTCCTAAAACTAAAGAATTCATCAACTTGTTGAATGCTTTAGAATTAAACGGTAAAAAGTCGTTATTTATCATTCCTGAAGCTAACAAGAATGTTTATTTATCTTCAAGAAACTTACCTAAAACTAGAGTATTGAACTATAACGAAATTAGTTCTTACGACTTAGTAAATGCTGGTGAGATTGTATTCTTAGAAGGTGCTGTAGAAAAATTTCAGGAAAACTTAAAGAAATAATCAAGAGCTATGTCAGTAATTATTAAACCAATTATATCAGAGAAAGCAACTTCACAAGCTGATCTTAGTGGGCTTTATACATTCTTAGTAGATACTAAGGCTAATAAAATCCAAGTTAAACTAGCTATCGAAGAAGCATATGGTGTAAAAGTAGCAGACGTACGCACAATGATTTATGCGCCTAAAGTTTCTTCTAAATACACTAAAAAAGGATTACAGGTAGGTAAAACCAACAAACTGAAGAAAGCTTTAGTTCAGTTAGTAGAAGGTGAAACTATCGATATTTTCGCAACGAATTAATTAATTATAAATAATAGTAATGTCTGTTAGAAAATTAAAACCTATCACCCCAGGACAGAGATTCAGAATTGTAAACAATTTTGAGGAAATTACTACCAACAAACCAGAGAAATCTCTAACAGTTGGTATTAAAAAGTCAGGTGGACGTAACAACACAGGTAAAATGACCATGCGTTACACTGGCGGTGGACACAAGAAAAAGTACAGAGTTATCGACTTCAAGAGAAACAAATTCGACGTTGAAGCTACGGTAAAATCTGTAGAGTACGATCCAAACAGAACTGCATTTATCGCTCTATTAGAGTACACAGACGGAGAAAAGAGATATATCGTTGCTCCGAATGGTATTAAAGTAGATCAGAAAGTAGTATCTGGTGAGAACGTTGCTCCAGAAGTTGGAAATGCAATGAAGTTGAAAAACATTCCTTTAGGTACTGTTATCTCTTGCGTAGAAATGCGTCCTGGTCAAGGAGCTATCTTAGCTAGAAGCGCAGGATCTTCTGCACAAT
Organism: Elizabethkingia miricola; assembly: GCF_001675285.1. GTDB lineage: Bacteria > Bacteroidota > Bacteroidia > Flavobacteriales > Weeksellaceae > Elizabethkingia > Elizabethkingia miricola. Next base: position 103,995 of record NZ_LSGQ01000030.1, on the reverse strand, counting down.
TGACTTCCAGAGATGGTAAATATGCTATCATTAAATTACCTTCAGGGGAATCAAGAATGATCTTAGTGGAATGTATGGCGATGATCGGATCTGTATCTAACTCTGACCACCAACTTACCGTATCTGGTAAAGCGGGTAGAAGCAGATGGTTAGGTAGAAGACCTAGAACTAGAGCTGTAGTAATGAACCCAGTAGATCACCCAATGGGTGGTGGTGAAGGACGTTCTTCAGGTGGTCACCCAAGATCTAGAAACGGTATGCCGGCTAAAGGTTACAAGACCAGAAAGAAAAACAAAGTGTCTAACCGTTACATCGTATCTAAAAGAAAATAATTATGGCAAGATCACTTAAGAAAGGGCCTTTCATTCATCATACATTAGAGAAGAAAGTTCAGGCAAATATAGAGTCTAATAAAAAGACTGTAATTAAAACTTGGTCTAGAGCATCTATGATTTCTCCAGACATGGTAGGTCAAACTATCGCAGTACACAACGGGAAACAATTTATCCCTGTTTATGTTACTGAGAACATGGTAGGACACAAATTAGGAGAGTTTTCACCAACACGCTCATTCAGAGGCCACGGTGGTAATAAAAACAAAGGAAGCAGATAAGAGCAGAAATCATGGGAAAAAGAAAACAAGATAGTGCTTTAGCAAGAAAAGCTGCAAATATGGACGTTGTAAAGGCATCATTAAACGATTGCCCTTCATCTCCTAGAAAAATGAGATTAGTTGCTGACATCATCAGAGGTGAGCAAGTAGATAAAGCTTTATATATCCTTAAATATTCTAAGAAAGAAGCTTCTAACAAGTTAGAGAAATTACTTCTTTCTGCAATTGCTAACTGGCAAGTGAAAAACGAAGGGCAGGATATTGAAGAAGCAAATCTTTTTGTAAAAGAGATTTTCGTTGATAGCGCAAGACAATTAAAGAGATTACGTCCAGCTCCGCAAGGAAGAGGTTACAGAATTCGTAAGAGATCTAACCACGTAACTTTAATTTTAGGTAACAAAACAGATAATCAATAATCAAGGTATGGGACAAAAGACAAATCCAATAGGTAACAGATTAGGGATCATCAGAGGATGGGATTCTAACTGGTTTGGAGGTAAAGATTTTGGTGATAAAATCGCTGAAGATTATAAAATCAGAAGATACCTTGAGGCAAGATTAGCAAAAGGAGGTATCTCTAGAATTTATATCGAGAGAACTCTTAAATTAGTTACTGTAACTATCACTACTGCAAGACCAGGTCTTATCATTGGTAAGGGAGGTCAGGAAGTAGATAAATTAAAAGAAGAGCTTAAGAAAATTACGAAGAAAGATATTCAAATCAACATCTTCGAAATTAAGAGACCTGAGCTAGATGCTATCTTGGTAGCAGAGAGCATCTCTAAGCAAATCGAAAACCGTATTTCTTATAGAAGAGCTGTGAAAATGGCTATTTCTTCTACAATGAGAATGGGAGCTGAAGGTATCAAAGTTCAAATCTCTGGTAGATTGAACGGTGCTGAAATGGCGAGAAGCGAGTCTTTCAAAGAGGGTAGAATTCCATTATCTACATTCCGTGCAGATATTGACTACCACTGGGCTGAAGCACACACTACTTATGGTAGACTAGGTGTTAAAGTTTGGATCATGAAAGGTGAAGTTTACGGTAAGAGAGAATTATCTCCATTAGTTGGTCAACCTAAGAAAGGACCTTCAGGTGGAGGTAACAGAGGCGACAGAGAAAACAGAAGACCTTCAAGAGATAAAAAATAATTAAAAATTTTAGACCATTAAATTTTAAATTACCGTTACTTTTTTAAAATCCAAAATCTAAAATCTAAAATCTAAAATTTAAATTATGTTACAACCAAGAAGAACGAAGTTCCGTAAAGTTCATAAGATGAAAATGAAAGGTGACGCTCACAGAGGTAGTCAACTTGCATACGGTACTTTTGGTGTAAAAGCAATGGAAGGAGCTTGGATTACTGCTAGACAGATCGAAGCTGCGCGTATTGCTGCAACCAGATATATGAAAAGAGAAGGTCAACTATGGATCAAAATCTTCCCGGATAAGCCAATTACTAAGAAACCAGCCGAAGTAAGGATGGGTAAAGGTAAAGGTGCTGTGGAATATTGGGTAGCTGTAGTAAAACCAGGTAAAATCATGTTCGAAATCGGTGGAGTTCCTTACGATATCGCTAAAGAAGCTCTTAGATTAGCTGCTCAGAAATTACCTGTGACAACTAAGTTCGTAGTTGCTAACGATTTTGTTCAACCTTCTTAATCTAATTAAAGAATTATGAAAAACGCTGACATCAAAAATTTAAGCGCAGAGGAGCTAAAAAGCCAATTGGCAGAAGCTCAGGCTAACTATACCAAAATGAAATTGGCTCATAAAATTAGCCCTATCGAAAATCCAATTCAGATTAGAGATTTAAGAAGAAACATCGCAAGACTTCAAACTGAATTAACTAACAAACAATAATATTTCATCTTACAATGGAAAGAAATTTAAGAAAAGAAAGAATCGGAGTTGTTTCCAGCAATAAAATGGAAAAAACCATTGTTGTTAGTGAAACAATGAGAATGAAACACCCGATGTATGGAAAATTCGTTTTAAAGACGAAAAAATATACTGCTCACGACGAGAATAACGAATGCAACGAAGGCGATACAGTTTTAATCCAAGAAACTAGACCTTTAAGCAAGAGCAAGAGATGGAGATTAGTAAGAATCATTGAAAAAGCTAAGTAATGTTACAAACAGAATCAAGATTAAAAGTAGCTGATAACACTGGTGCTAAAGAAGTACTAGTAATCAGAGTTCTGGGAGGTACCAGAAGAAGATATGCTTCAGTTGGTGATAAGATCGTAGTAACTATCAAAGATTCTACACCATCAGGAAATGCTAAAAAAGGACAAGTATCTAAAGCAGTAGTAGTAAGAACTAAGAAAGCTGTTAGAAGAAAAGATGGATCTTACATCTCTTTCGAAGACAACGCTTGTGTATTACTAAACGCTGCAGGAGAAATGAGAGGTACTCGTGTTTTCGGGCCAGTAGCTCGTGAATTGAGAGATAAAGAATATATGAAGGTAATTTCATTAGCTCCTGAAGTTCTTTAATTTTTAAAATTTTACAGAAAATGACAAAGTTAAAAATCAAAAGAGGAGATAATGTAATCGTAACTACAGGCCGTAAAGAAATTAAAGGTAAAGTAGGAGAGGTTATCGAAATTATCAAAGATAAGAACAGAGCCGTAGTAGCAGGTCTTAACATCGTTAAAAAACACGTTAAACCATCTGCACAGAATCCTCAGGGAGGAATCGTGGAAAGAGAAGCTTCTATCCACATTTCTAACCTAGCGATTGTTGACCCTAAAACTGGTAAAGCAACTAAAGTTGGTTACAAGATCGAGGGTGACAAGAAGGTAAGAATTGCTAAGAAATCCGGTGAAACTTTATAATATTTAGACAGAACATGGAATACATAGTAAGACCTAAAAAATTATATAAAGAGAAAATTGTTCCTGCAATGATGGAAGAGTTTGGGTACAAATCTGTTATGCAGGTACCTAAATTACTTAAAATTGTAGTGAGCCAAGGTTTAGGAGCAGCGACAGCTGACAAGAAAATTGTTGACTACGCTGTAGAAGAGCTAACCGCAATCACTGGTCAAAAAGCAGTTGGAACCATTTCTAAAAAGGATGAGGCTTCATTCAAATTAAGAAAAGGTATGCCAATCGGAGCAAGAGTAACACTAAGAGCAGACATGATGTATGAATTCTTAGATAGACTTACTTCTTCTGCACTACCTCGTATCAGAGATTTCAACGGAATTAAAGCTGACGGTTTTGATGGTAGAGGTAACTACAACTTGGGTATCACTGAACAAATCATCTTCCCAGAGATCGTGATTGACAAAGTGAAAAAAATCCAAGGTATGGATATTACTTTCGTAACATCTGCTGCTACAGATAAAGAAGCTAAAGCGCTTTTAACTCACTTCGGTTTACCTTTCAAAAAGAACTAAGAAATGGCTAAAGAATCAATGAAAGCGCGTGAGCGCAAAAGAGAAGCTTTAGTAGCTAAATATGCTGCTAAAAGACAAGCTTTAAAAGAAGCTGGTGATTACGAAGCATTACAAAAATTACCTAAAAATGCTTCTCCGGTAAGACTACACAACAGATGTAAACTTACAGGAAGACCAAGAGGTTACATGAGAACTTTTGGTATCTCCAGAGTAACTTTCAGAGAAATGGCTAACCAAGGCCTTATCCCTGGAGTTAAAAAAGCAAGTTGGTAATTATTATTAACTAATCGAGATTGCCAAGTTGGCTTTACAAGATATAAGATGGACGATGTCAGATTGCAGACATACCATTTGTCTGAAATCTGACATCTGAAATCTGACGTCGAAAGTCAAAACTAGCAGTTATTAACCAATAATTTAAAACAAAGAAATGGTAACAGATCCAATTTCAGATTTCCTAACAAGAGTAAGGAACGCACAAAGCGCAGGCCACAAAGTGGTGGAAATTCCTGCATCGAAAATCAAAAAAGAGATCACTAAAATCCTTTTTGACCAAGGTTATATTTTAAACTTCAAGTTTGAAGATAGCGCTGTTCAAGGGAATATCAAGATCGCTTTAAAATACGATAAGCAAACTAACAAACCTGCTATCAAGTCTATTCAGAGAGCTTCTCGTCCAGGTCTAAGACAATACAAAGGTTCTGAGGAACTTCCAAGAGTATTGAACGGACTTGGTATTGCTATTATCTCTACTTCTAAAGGAGTAATGACAGATAAAAAAGCAAGACAAGAGAAAGTAGGAGGGGAAGTAATTTGCTATGTTTATTAATTTTTAATTAAAGGAAAATGTCAAGAATTGGTCATGCAATTATAGAAATTCCTGCTGGGGTAACCATTACTGAAAAAGACGGTTTCGTTACAGTAAAAGGGCCTAAAGGCGAGTTAACTCAAGAGCTTACAAGCGGGATCACTTTAGAACAAAATGAAGGTAAACTTAACGTTAACCGTCCATCAGATTCTAAGCAGCACAAAGCCCTTCACGGTCTTTACAGAGCCTTAATCAATAACATGATTGTAGGTACATCTGAAGGCTTTACAAAAAAACTAGAGTTGGTAGGGGTAGGTTACAGAGCTTCTAACCAAGGTCAGAAACTAGAGTTAGCATTAGGTTTCTCTCACGGTATCGTGTTAGATCTTCCAGGTGAAGTAGCAGTAGAAACGCTAACTGAGAAAGGTAAAAACCCTATTATTACTTTGTCTTCTTACGATAAGCAATTATTAGGGATGGTAGCGGCTAAAATCCGTTCATTCAGAAAGCCTGAACCATACAAAGGTAAAGGTGTTAGATTCGTAGGAGAAAATGTTAGACGTAAAGCCGGTAAATCTGCTTAAAATTTAAGAAAATGGCATTAACAAAAGTTGAAAAAAGAATCAGAATCAAAAGAAGAGTAAGAGGCAAAATTTCCGGATCTGCTGAATTACCAAGATTATCTGTATTCAAAAGTAATAAAGAAATCTACGCTCAATTAGTAGATGATAAAAGTGGGAAAACTTTAGTAGCAGCTTCTTCTCGTGAGAAAGATCTTGCTAACGAAAAGGGTACTAAAACTGAAATCTCCACACTTGTTGGTAAAAAGATCGCTGAAAAAGCTGTCGCTGCAGGTATTGGTTCAGTTGTGTTTGATAGAAATGGTTTCGTGTATCATGGTAGAGTAAAAGCTCTTGCTGATGGTGCTAGAGAAGGTGGACTTAAATTCTAATTTTAAAAATCGGACAATATGTTAGGACTAGATAATATCGAAAGAGTAAAACCCGGAGGATTAGAATTGACAGATCGCCTCGTGGCTGTTAACAGAGTAACTAAAGTAACTAAAGGTGGACGTGCGTTTGGATTTTCAGCTATCGTAGTGGTAGGTAATGAAGACGGCGTTATCGGTTATGGCCTTGGTAAGTCTAAAGAAGTTGCTTCTGCAATTTCTAAAGCTGTTGAGGATGCTAAGAAAAACTTAGTAAAAGTACCGGTAGTTAACCATACAATCCCTCACCAAACTACAGCTAGATACGGTGGAGCAGACATCTTCTTAAGACCTGCATCTCACGGTACAGGACTTATCGCAGGTGGTGCGGTACGTGCAGTACTAGAATCAGCTGGGGTACATGATGTACTTTCAAAATCTAAAGGATCTTCTAACCCACACAACGTGGTAAAAGCTACTTTCAAAGCTTTATTAGAAATCAGAAGACCTGAGGAAATTGCTAGAATGAGAGGTGTTTCATTAACAAAAGTGTTTAACGGTTAATATTAAAAACAATGGCAAAAATCGCAATCAAACAAGTAAGAAGTGCTATTGGTAGAACAAAAAACCAAAAGCTAACACTAGAAGCATTAGGCTTGAAGAAATTACAACAAGTTGTAGAACATGAGGCTACTCCATCTATCTTAGGAATGGTAGCAACCGTAAGCCACTTAGTTGAAGTTCAGGAAAAATAGTAAGAATTTTAATATTCGGAGAATATTTGTTATCTTCACACCCGAATTTTCCAAAAATTCTCCGGATTATATAAAATCTGAAAAACGTATTTTTCACGAACAGCTTTAGAAATAAAGATTCGTGAGTAAATCTAAAATCTATCAGAATTATGAATTTAAATAACATACAACCGGCTTCAGGTTCTACTCACAATTCCAAAAGAATTGGTAGAGGGCAAGGTAGCGGTAAAGGAGGTACTGCTACAAAAGGTCACAAAGGTCAAAAGGCTAGAGCTGGTTACTCTCAGAAAATCGGTTTCGAAGGGGGTCAGATGCCTTTACAAAGGAGACTACCTAAATTCGGTTTCAAAAACGTTAACAGAAAAGAGTTCAAAGGTATCAACTTGGATACTATCCAATTGCTTATCGATACTAAAGGAATCACTGGTGATATCACTAAAGATGTTTTAGTAGAGAACAACTTAGTTTCTAAAAACGACTTAGTAAAAATCTTAGGAAGAGGAGAATTGAAATCTAACATTTCAATCTCTGCTGACAAGTTTACTAAATCAGCTGAAGAAGCAATTAACAAAGCAGGAGGTAAAGCAATTACTCTTTAATCATTACAATGAAAGGATTTATACAGACACTTAAAAACATTTGGAGTTTAGAAGAACTTAGGAACAAGTTAGTTTTTACGTTCACGCTCATCTTGGTGTATAGATTCGCATCTTATATTTCCCTACCGGCCATTAATATGGCAGAGGTAGGGAATCTTTTGCAAGTATACCAGAACCAAGGAGGAAGCAAACAAGCTTCTGGGCTTTTAGGCTTACTTTCTTCGTTCACCGGAGGTGCATTTAGCCGTGCATCTATTATGGCATTAGGGATTATGCCTTACATTTCGGCATCTATTATCGTTCAGTTGATGGGGATGGCTATTCCTTATCTTCAGAAATTGCAGAAAGATGGTGAAAGTGGCAGAAAAACCCTTAACCAGATTACGCGTTGGTTAACCATCGCGGTATGTTTGGTTCAAGCGCCTTCATATTTAGGTTCTATTACAGGATTGTTCCTGCCTTATACGCAGTTCAGTTCTGCTTATTATATAGATCCTAATTCTATTATGTTCTGGTTACCAAGTATTGTTATTTTGGTGACAGGATCTGTTTTCGCCATGTGGCTTGGAGAGAAGATTACTGATAAAGGAATCGGTAATGGTATCTCTATTCTTATTATGGTGGGGATCCTTGCAGACCTTCCTATGGCTTTCATTCACGAGTTTCAGACTCAGACTGGTAAAGGTGGTTTAGGTACTATCATTATCTTAGTAGAAGTTCTGTTCTGGTTATTGGTAATCCTTTTAGCAATTATATTATCAGTTGCTGTAAGAAAAATCCCAATTCAGTATGTAAGCCGAGCTCAGGCAAGAGGAGGAGTTTCCAGAAACTTAATGGAAGGTGCCAGACAGTGGATACCTTTAAAAGTAAACGCTGCCGGAGTAATGCCAATCATTTTTGCTCAAGCATTAATGTTTGTTCCGGGGTTACTAACAAAAGTAGATGAGACCAATACATTCCTTGCAGGCTTTAAAAATGTTTTCAGCTGGCAGTACAATGTATTGTTTGCGATACTGATTATAATCTTTTCATTCTTCTACACTGCTATTACCATTCCGGTAAATCAGATGGCTGATGACCTTAAAAGGAATGGGGGGTTAATCCCTAAAGTAAGACCTGGAAAAGAGACGGCAGATTATCTGGATGATATTTTATCCAAAATAACCTTGCCGGGTGCGATTTTTTTGTCTATCTTTGCAGTCCTTCCAGCAATAGTACATGGAACTGTTGTGCAAACTGACAGGTTTGCTCTATTCTTCGGTGGTACATCATTGTTGATTTTGGTTGGTGTTGTCTTGGATACTGTTCAGCAAATTAATACATATTTGTTGAATCATCACTATGATGGATTAATGCAGTCTAAATTATCAAGAAACCCCAACTTATAGAAGTATTGAATTTTTTATGGCAAAACAAAAGCATATAGAACAGGATGGCGTGATAGTGGAAGCACTATCTAACGCCATGTTTCGTGTGGAGTTGGAAAATGGGCATATTCTTATCGCTCATATTTCCGGTAAGATGAGAATGCATTATATCAAACTTTTACCAGGAGACAAAGTAAGATTAGAGTTATCTCCTTACGATTTATCAAAAGGGAGAATAACATTCAGGTATTAATAAAGCTTATAGCGCAAAGCAATAAATATGAAAGTTAGAGCATCAATTAAGAAAAGGAGTGCGGACTGTAAGATTGTAAGACGTAAAGGACGTCTTTATATCATTAACAAGAAGAACCCAAAATTTAAACAAAGACAAGGTTAATAGCAATTAAATTATGGCAAGAATTGCAGGGGTAGATTTACCTAAAAACAAAAGAGGAGTAATTGGACTTACTTACATCTACGGAGTAGGAAGAAGCACAGCTTCTGATATTCTTAAGAGCGCTGGTATCAGCGAAGATAAGAAAGTCAATGAATGGAATGACGATGAATTGGCAGCGATCAGAAACTTCATCTCTGAAAACATTAAAGTTGAAGGAGAATTAAGATCTGAAAAGCAATTGAACATCAAAAGATTGATGGACATTGGATGCCAACGAGGAATACGTCACAGACTTGGATTACCTTTAAGAGGCCAAAGAACGAAAAATAATTCTAGAACCCGTAAAGGAAAGAGAAAAACTGTTGCTAACAAGAAGAAGGCAAGTAAATAATCGTTAGAATCATGGCAAAACAAACTAAAGTAGTTAAAAAAAGAAAAGTAAAAGTTGAAGCAATAGGCGAGGCACATATCCAAGCTTCTTTCAACAATATTATTATTTCTTTGACAAATAAAAACGGAGAGGTAATCTCTTGGGCATCTGCAGGTAAAATGGGCTTCAGAGGTTCTAAAAAGAATACACCATTTGCAGCACAAATGGCAGCTGAAAATTGTTCTCAGGTAGCTTATGAAGCAGGTCTTAGAAGAGTTAAAGTTTTTGTAAAAGGTCCTGGTGCTGGTAGAGAATCTGCTATCAGAACTATCCACAACTCAGGAATTGAAGTAAGTGAAATCGTTGATATCACTCCAATGCCGCACAACGGTTGTAGACCTCCAAAAAGAAGAAGAGTATAATTTTAATCTCACAAATCTAAGACAATGGCAAGATATATAGGACCAAAAACCAAAATTGCAAGAAAATTCGGTCAGGCAATCTATGGTGACGATAAAAACTTTGAAAAAAGAAAATTCCCACCAGGACAACACGGACCAAACAAAAGAAGAGGTGCTAAGAAATCTGAATATGCAGTTCAGTTAGCTGAAAAACAAAAAGCAAAATATACTTACGGTATCCTTGAAAGACAATTCGCTAATCTATATGACAAAGCGCAAAGATCTAAAGGGGTAACTGGTGAAGTACTTCTTCAACTTTGTGAATCCAGATTAGATAACGTAGTTTACAGATTAGGATTTGCTAAAACCAGAGCAGGAGCAAGACAATTAGTTTCTCACAGACACATCACTGTGAACGGAGAATTAGTTAACATTCCTTCTTATCAGCTTAAAGCTGGTGATGTAATTGCTGTAAGAGAGAAATCTAAATCTCTTGAAGTAATCACTGACGCTTTAGCTTCTAAGGCTAGCTACGACTGGTTACAATACAATGACGAAACCAAAACTGGTACTTTTGTAAGTGCTCCTGAGAGAATTCAGATCCCAGAAGAAATCAAAGAACAGTTAATCGTCGAATTATATTCTAAATAATCTTTTTGAAAATTTGCTCAACCAATCATTATGGCAATATTATCTTTTATTAAACCCGATAAAGTAATCCTTCTTAACTCAACAGACTTCAGAGGTCAATTCGAATTCAGACCGTTGGAGCCAGGTTTCGGTTTAACAATCGGGAATGCATTGAGAAGAGTTTTACTTTCTTCTCTAGAAGGGTTTGCTATTTCATCTATCAAAATTGAAGGTGTAGAGCATGAATTTTCTACTATCCCTGGTGTTATTGAAGATGTAACAGAAATCATCCTTAACCTTAAACAACTTCGTCTAAAAGCAAAAACCGAAGGTGCTACGGCAGAGCAGGTTTCTGTAAAAGTGACGGGTAAAGAGGAAATTACTGCTGGTGACTTTGCTTCAGCTATTAGTGGCTTTGAAGTATTAAACCCGGATTTAGTGATCTGTACTCTTAATAAGGATGTTAACTTTGAGATAACTTTCAATATTGAGAAAGGTAGAGGTTATGTTCCGTCAGATCAAAATAAATCTAACAATGCACCGATAGGCACTATAGCGATCGACTCTATTTTTACCCCAATCAAAAAGGTACAATATAGCATCGAAAACTATCGTGTTGAGCAGAAAACTGACTACGAGAAACTTATTCTTGATATCGAAACTGATGGGTCTATCACTCCTCAGAACGCTTTAACTGAAGCATCTAAAATATTAATTTACCACTTCATGTTGTTCTCTGATGAGCGTATCACTCTTGAGACTGAAGCCGTTAAAGCTTCCGCTCAGTACGATGAGGAAACGCTTCACACAAGACAACTTCTTAAGTCTAAACTTGCAGATATGGATTTATCTGTAAGAGCACTTAACTGCCTTAAAGCAGCTGAAGTTGAAACATTAGGTGAGTTAGTTTCTTTCAGCAAGTCGGATCTAATGAAATTTAGAAACTTCGGTAAGAAATCCCTTACTGAACTGGAAGAGCTAGTTCATGCCAAAGGACTTAACTTTGGTTTTGACGTAAGTAAATATAAGTTGGACGCTGATAAATAATCCTAAACAATGAGACACGGTAAAAAATTCAACCACTTAGGTAGAACAGCTTCTCACAGAAGTGCTATGCTTTCAAACATGGCATGTTCCCTAATTGAACATAAAAGAATCCATACTACAGTTGCTAAAGCTAAAGCACTGAGAGTATTCGTAGAGCCTATCCTTACAAAATCTAAGGAAGATTCTACTCACAATAGAAGAGTAGTTTTCTCTTACCTACAAAACAAAGAAGTAGTAAGCGAACTATTCAGAACAGTAGCACCTAAAATCGCTAACAGAAACGGTGGTTATACAAGAATCATCAAAACTGGTTTCAGACCTGGTGATGCTGCAGATACTGCACTTATCGAACTAGTTGACTTCAACGAGCTTTACAATCCAAACGAAGCTGAGAAGAAAACTACAAGAAGAAGCAGAAGAGCTACAACTACTAAAAAAGCTGAAGCTGCTCCGGTTGCTGAAGCTAAAGTTGAAGAAACTGAAGCTCCGGTTGCTGATGCAACTGAAGAAAAAACTGAAGAATAATATTCTTTCAGATATAAAAATAAAACCGTTCAGATTTCTGAACGGTTTTTTTGTTTTTACAAAAACCTCTAAAATTGAGGTGGCGGAACCGGGAAGTGATTACATTTATCCGGATCAATCGGAAGGCATGCTCCATATTGGCTGTAATACTGACAATAACCTTCAGGACATTTTCCTCCCATTGGTGGAGCCGCTGCTCCCTGAATTTGTTTCAGGTCTGTTTTTGATAATTTTTTCATAATAATACTTTTGAATTAATTGGTTGGTTTGCTGAATTTAAATAAAATATTTAGATGTTGGTGCTGTAATTTAATCTTTATACTATTTTAACAAATATTCGTATGTGAAAAGTGAATATTAGAATAGGGGTACAAATCCATAATTATAAAAATACTATCTCCGGGTGGTGTTTTTTATGTCCTTTCATTTCCATAACTTAGCCAAAACTTTTTAACCTATGAAGAACCTGCAAAGACTTTTAGTCCTGTTTGTTTTATTTGCATGTAATGTGCTTATATTTTCTCAATCCAAAAAAAGTACATTTGAGATTAAAAACGGACATTTTTTATTAAATGGGAAACCCTTCTCCATTCACTCCGGAGAAATGCATTATCCCCGAATCCCACAAGAATATTGGAAGCATCGCCTTCAAATGATGAAAGCAATGGGACTAAATGCTGTTACAACTTATGTTTTCTGGAATTACCATGAAGAAAGCCCAGGGAAATGGAACTGGTCTGGAGAAAAAGACCTGAAGAAATTTATAAAAACTGCACAGGAAGTTGGATTATATGTAATTATAAGACCTGGTCCATATGTATGTGCTGAATGGGAATTTGGAGGTTACCCATGGTGGCTGCAAAATATTAAAGGATTAAAGATTCGTGAAGACAACGATCAGTTTCTTGCAGAAACCCAGAAATATATTACACAATTATACAATCAGGTAAAGGACCTTCAAATCACTAATGGGGGACCTGTGATTATGGTACAGGCAGAGAACGAGTTTGGCTCATTTGTGTCACAGCGTAAAGATATTCCTTTAGCCAGTCACCGTACCTACAATGCAAAGATTGTAAAACAGCTTAAAGATGTAGGATTTAGTGTGCCTATGTTTACTTCCGACGGATCGTGGCTATTTGAAGGTGGTAGTGTTGTAGGAGCTTTACCAACTGCTAATGGTGAGGATAATATTGAAAACCTTAAAAAAGTTGTGAACCAGTATAATAATAATCAGGGACCTTATATGGTTGCTGAATTTTATCCTGGATGGTTGGGGCATTGGGCAGAAAAATTCCCAAGAGTAGATGCGAGTACTGTAGCTCGTCAGACGGATAAATATCTTAAAAATGATGTTTCCTTCAACTACTATATGGTACACGGTGGAACTAACTTTGGATTTACTAATGGTGCCAACTACGACAAGAATCATGATATCCAACCGGACTTAACATCTTATGATTATGATGCTCCTATTACGGAAGCGGGTTGGAGAACTCCTAAATATGATTCATTGCGTGCAGTTATTTCCAAGCATACAAAAGCTAAGCTTCCGGAAGTACCGGCTCCAATAAAAGTAATCGATATTAAAAATATCAAACTAAGCAAGCTATATAACTTCTTCAACTATGCAGAAGGACAGCAAGTAATAAAAGGTGACAAGCCTCTTTCCTTTGAAGAACTTAATCAGGGACATGGATATGTGCTTTACCGCCGCCATTTTAACCAACCTATTAGTGGTACTCTTGACTTAAAAGGGCTTCGTGATTATGCAACAATTTATATTAACGGAGAAAAAGTAGGTGAACTGAACAGATATTATAACCAGTATACAATGCCAATTGATATCCCATTTAACTCTACATTAGAGATCTTAGTGGAAAACTGGGGAAGAATTAACTATGGTTCCCGTATTAACGAAAATACAAAAGGAATTATCTCTGCAGTTAAGATTGGAGATACAGAAATTACAGGCAATTGGGAAATGACGAAATTACCTTTCCCTGATCAGTTCGCGTCGACAATCAAGGCAAAACCAGTTGAAGGCAGTAAGCAGGCACAGCTGAAAGATATTCCTGTATTGTATCAAGGTGAATTTGAACTGACTGAAGCTGGGGATACTTTTATCGATATGCAAAACTGGGGTAAAGGAGTCATTTTCGTAAACGGAAGAAATATTGGACGTTTCTGGAAAGTTGGACCACAACAAACACTTTACATTCCGGGAGTATGGCTGAAGAAGGGAAAGAATGAAATTATCATTTTTGATCAGTTAAATCAAAAGGTACAAAGTACTGTTTCAACTGTTAAAACACCTATACTGGATCAGTTAGTAAAACCATAAATATTATTGTTTTACACATAAAATAATGGATAAGATTTTTCCTTATCCATTTTGTTTTTAATAAATTTGTTAGACTTAAAAAAAACTAAAAATGAGTTATATTTCTTACATCGATGCCAGACAGATTTTGGATTCTCGCGGCAACCCGACAATTGAAGTGGATGTGTTTACCGAAAGCGGAGCAATGGGAAGAGCAGCAGTTCCTTCCGGTGCTTCTACAGGAGAACATGAGGCTGTTGAATTACGTGATGGCGGCGCAGAATTCCTTGGAAAAGGAGTATTAAAAGCAGTTGAAAATGTTAGAGAAATTCTTGCACCTGAATTAGTAGGATTATCGGTGTTTGAACAAAACTTACTAGATGCCGTGATGATAGATATCGACGGTACTTCTAATAAAGCAAAACTTGGTGCAAATGCTATTCTTGGAGTATCTCTTGCTGCTGCTAAAGCTGCAGCGGCAGAACTAAGAATGCCACTTTATAAATATGTAGGAGGTGTTAATGCTAATACGCTTCCTGTTCCGATGATGAACGTTATCAACGGAGGTTCGCACTCTGATGCGCCAATCGCATTCCAGGAATTTATGGTTATGCCGGTTGAAGCTGACTCTTTCTCTCATGCATTGAGAAAAGGGACTGAGATTTTCCACAGCCTTAAATCTATCCTTAAAGGAAGAAATCTTTCTACAGCTGTAGGAGATGAAGGTGGTTTTGCACCGACTTTCAACGGTACAGAAGATGGTTTGGATACATTACTTCAGGCAATTGAAAAAGCTGGATATAAGCCAGGTGTAGATATTATGTTGGCGCTAGACTGTGCTTCTTCAGAATTCTACAAAGATGGTATCTATGATTACAGAAAATTCGAAGGAGATAAAGGAGCGCACAGAACACGTGAAGAGCAGGTGTCTTACTTAGCAGAATTATGTAACAAATATCCGATTATCTCTATCGAAGATGGTATGCAGGAAGATGACTGGGAAGGTTGGAAATTGCTTACTGACAAAATCGGAGACAGAGTACAATTGGTAGGAGATGACCTTTTTGTAACCAATGTAAAACGTTTGAAAAAAGGAATCGACGAAGGTATTGCAAACTCTATCCTGGTAAAAGTAAACCAAATTGGTTCTCTTTCTGAAACAATGGCAGCTGTACAAATGGCACAAAATAACCGCTATACAACAGTAATGTCTCACCGTTCAGGTGAAACTGAAGATGCTACTATTGCAGACCTTGCTGTAGCACAAAACTGTGGACAAATTAAAACAGGATCTGCTTCACGTTCAGATAGAATGGCGAAGTACAACCAACTTCTTAGAATTGAAGAAGCTCTTGGAGAGACTGCAATCTATCCAGGTTTTGATGCCTTCAAGATCAATAGAAAATAACAATTAAAAGTATCTCTCCTTGCAGTATTCTGCAAAATAGAGTATTTTTAGACAAATAAATCAAAATAATATGTCAGACAATAAAGTTGTTCTAAACTATGATGGACAGGCTTATGAGTATCCGATCGTAGAAAGCACTCTGGGAGATAGAGGAATCGACATCTCCAAGCTAAGAG
The DNA here is from genome assembly GCF_001675285.1 of Elizabethkingia miricola. Lineage (GTDB taxonomy): Bacteria > Bacteroidota > Bacteroidia > Flavobacteriales > Weeksellaceae > Elizabethkingia > Elizabethkingia miricola. The sequence goes on along the minus strand of NZ_LSGQ01000030.1, from coordinate 88,240 downwards.
ACCAGACTGGTCTTATCACTTTAGATTTAGGTTATAAAAATACAGGAGCTACAATTAGCGAAATTACTTACCTAGATGGTGATCAGGGAGAATTGTTCTACAGAGGCTATCCGATTGATCAAATTGCTGAGAAATCTAATTTCACTGAAGTAATGTATTTGCTATTAAATGGCGAATTACCAAACAAAGAACAATTCAGTGGTTTTGAAAGCAACATAAAGAAGTATAACTTCATTGCTGACGAGATGAAGAAAATTATCGATGTTTTCCCTCGTTCAGCTCACCCTATGGGCGTATTATCTTCCTTAACTTCTGCATTGACAGCATTCAACCCGAAGGCTGTAGATGTAAGTTCTAAAGAAGATCTTGACCATGCTGCTGAACTAATGATTGCTAAGTTTGCTCACCTTTGTGCTTGGACTTACAGAAAAACTCAGGGATTACCATTGAATCATGGGGACAACAAGCTTAACTATGTTGAAAACTTCTACAAAATGGCATTCAGATTACCAAATGAGGAATTTGAATTAGATCCTGTTGTAGTAGGTGCATTAGATAAGTTATTAATTCTTCATGCTGATCACGAACAAAACTGTTCTACTTCTACAGTAAGAATGGTAGGTTCTGCTCATACTGGTCTTTTTGCTTCTATTTCTGCTGGTGTTTCTGCACTTTGGGGACCTCTTCACGGAGGGGCTAACCAGGCAGTAATCGAAATGCTTGAAATGATTGACAAAGATGGTGGTGATGTATCCAAGTATGTAGCAAAAGCTAAAGATAAAAATGATAACTTCCGTTTAATGGGCTTCGGACACAGAGTTTACAAAAACTTTGACCCAAGAGCTAAGATCATTAAAAAAGCAGCTGATGATATCCTGGGTAAATTAGGAATCCAGGACAAAGCTTTAGATATTGCAATGCAATTAGAAAAAGTAGCTTTGGAAGACGATTACTTCGTAGAAAGAAAACTATATCCAAACGTAGATTTCTACTCAGGTATCATTTACAGAGCTTTAGGAATTCCTACAGAAATGTTTACAGTAATGTTTGCATTAGGAAGACTACCAGGATGGATTGCTCAGTGGAAAGAAATGAGACTGAAAGGAGATCCAATCGGAAGACCAAGACAAGTTTATCAAGGAGCAAAGGAAAGAAACTATGTTCCTATGGAAAACAGATAATATTCCTCAAAGAATATCATAAATCAGAATCCCAAAATTTATTTTGGGATTCTTTTTATTTATACCCTGAACATAAAAAACAGAATATTAAAGATCGAATATAAATAATTAGTATTTTTATAAGAGTTAATAATCTCACAAACAATGACTTTAGGACAACAGGTTTTATTCTTCTTTAGCGGAATAGGTGCTTTTAATGGTTTACTGTTAGGAGGCTATCTTTTGTTTGTAAGAAAGTTAAAATATATCCCGGATTTCTTTTTGGGACTTCTTTTGCTGATGCTGAGTACCAGAGTAGGGATATCTGTATGCTTTTATTTTGATCAGGACTGGCCTCGGATTATACCACATTTGGGACTTGCTGCACTTTATTTCGTAGGACCTGCATTATATTATTTTGTATTGTCTTCCATTCAACAAGAGCAGTTCAATATTAGGAAATGTAAAAAGAGCTTTAGCACCTTAACAATTGTTTTAGGAATTGTTGGCTTTTTATATCTTATCTTTCCGATTACCTGGATGCAATATTTTGGAGCCTTTATTTATGGAGTATGGATGACTTTTGTTTTGCTGTCAGTCTATCAGTATTATATTCTCTCAAAAAAATATTCCAAGAACCTGAACAGATATATACTTCCGGTCTTGGTAAGTAATGTTATTATTTTCTCCGTATATGAACTGATTTCTGTTGAAATCGTAGAAATTTATTGCCTGAGCGGAAGTATAGTGTTTTCATTTATTCTGTATGTTAATTTTCTTATTTTATTTAACCGCAAATACCATTCTGAAGGTTTGAAGGAAGCAGGTAAATATTCTAACAAAAAAATATGTGAAGAGAAAGCAGATAATTTTGTTACTAGGTTAGATCAGTTGATGTATGCAGAAGAGTTGTATAAAAATCCTAACCTTAAGCTAAGTGATTTGGCTTCGAAAATGAATATTTCTGCGCATCAGCTCTCACAACTCCTCAACGATAACCTGGGTAAAAGTTTTTCTATTTATGTTAATGAATACAGAATAGAAGAAGCGTGTAGAATAATTACTTCCGATTCTTTTCTTAAAATTGAAGAGATAGGATATGAAGTAGGTTTTAATTCGAAATCGACCTTTTTCTCAACTTTCAAAAAAATTAAAAACGCCACACCGCAACTTTACAGAAACTCTGCAATGGACTGAAAATAGGTATTGATAATTCCGAAATTATAATTCAGGACTTCAATATTTAAAATCCAGGTCTGCCCCCATATCCCGCTCCGGTATTTTTGAGTCATTAAAATAAGAACTATGACGACAAAATTTTGGAGCATTATCTTACTTCTTCTATCAGTAAGTTTTACCGCACAATCTATTCGGGGAAAAATTATTCATGCAGAAACCGGAAGACCAGTGACAAATGCTGAAGTTAGAATATTCACATCTTCAGATCTGCCTGTCCAAAAAACAAATACAGATTCGCTGGGAATATTTAGTTTTTCATCAGGTAGTACTTCTGCTTTTCAACTTATGATTACTGCTGCAGGATTTGATGAGACGAGGATTAATAATTTTGTAAATAACCAGAATATTTTACTTCACCCTGCTACTGCTACAATCTCTGAAGTAACAATCCGGGGTAGACGAAATGTACAAATAAATAATGGAAATCCGGAATATTCAGTCTCCAGAAATAAAGATTTAAAAACTTCTCTTAATCTTATCGATGTTCTGCGGAAGACTCCAGGAGTTAGCCTGGGGGAAGATAGCGCTGTAATGATAGGGAGAAATACAGCGAGTATTTTTGTAGACGGAAAGCCGTTAGTAATGAGTGCTCAGGAGCTGCAAAACTATTTGAAGACATTGATGCCTGATATGGTTAAGGCTGTTGAAATAATAGCAAATCCTTCTTCCAGATATGATGCAGAAATAAAAGGAATTGTAAACATTAAACTTAAAAAGAATAACCAGCTTGGTTTACGGGGAAATTATTCGGGAAACCTTCAGCTAAACAGAACAGTATTTGTTGAAAATAATCTGGATATTTCTTATAACACAAACAGAGTTGCTTATAAATTAATAATGGGTTATAATAACGGAATCAATACCTATAGGTATAATGCATTACAACAATTGGCAAATACCAATATCATGAGAACCGATATTTACCAGAGAATGTTTTGGCGGGTATATAGCTTGCAGGCCGGATTAGATTTTAGAATCAATGATTACAACAAAATTGGGTTAACATTTAGGCAGAATGACCGCTATGACGAAAGAAACAGGATTGGTGAATTATTGACCCGAAAAAAAGATGATGTTGATGTAGTTTCCTATACAGGAAGCGAAAATCCTATTAATTATCATCAGAATAATACAGGTGCAGTTCTGGATTATTCTTTCAGTAAAAATAATTTTGAATTCAATGTAATAGGGAATTACCTGTCAGTGAAAAACAATCAGAATGATGATTTTATTGACAGAAATAAGATGACAGGTGTGAAGTTATCTCATTGGAAATCAGACTTGCTTAATAAAGTAAATATACTGACTTTGCAAACCGATCTTTCCAAAAAGATAGGACAGGCTGGTATAGAAGCGGGATTAAAGTTCAGTTCCTCAGAGACACATAATAATATACGCTATGATACACTTTCTTCCAGCCAAAAATTTGAATATGATCCTGGAAGGAGTAATTTCTTTTTATACAAAGAAAAAATTTATGCAGGCTATATTTCTTACAGCCATAAATTCGGGAAATTTAGCATTAATGGAGGTTTAAGGGCTGAGCATACGAATAGTATTTCTAATGCTGTAACTATGGATTCGGTTGTTAATAGAAGTTATACCAAGTGGCTTCCGTCAATTAATTTAGACTATACTATAAATAACTCATCTGAATTGTCTTTATCGTACAGCAGGAGAATGACAAGACCTCCATTTTCACAGCTCAATCCTTTTCGGGTATATTTTAGTCCACTTAATTACTGGATTGGAAACCCATATTTACTTCCCTCTATAACCAGCCAGCTAAAGGCAACATTCCGTAAGAAAAATTTTATAGGTTCCCTGATTGTTGGAAGAGAAAGTGATGTTATTGTAAGATATCCGATATATCATCCGGAGACCAATATTTTAGAATATCTGGGAACAAACTTACCTTATCAGGATTTTGCAGCTCTGGAAATTTCATTTCCGGTGAAACTTACAAAATGGTGGAATATTAATACACAATGGACAGGTAATTATAATTACGAATACAGACCTTATTTAGATACTGTCTTTACAAAAAGTATTTATTCTTATACCTTTAAAATTAATCAGACGTTTACTCTTCCTAAAGGATATACAGCTAATATTTTTTCATATTTTGAATCTCAGTCAGGGAACAGCCTTTACATTTATAAATCCCGTTATACAGTTGATCTGTCGATACAGAAAAGTTGGTTTGATAATAAGCTAAATATGAAGCTAAGTTTCAATAATATCTTTGACAGTTTTGCCCAGACATTAATTTTCCGACACAAACAGATTATGAATAATCAACTGCAGCATTGGAATGATCTCCGGAAAATAGTTTTTGCATTAAGTTATAATTTTGGATCTTCAAGATATGAAGCTAAAGAACTTAAAAGAAGTGAAGAAGAAAACAGAGCACGATAAAATGCTCAGTAAAAAGTATTTTTATGGATAAAAAATTCATATAAAGTTAAAATTTGATCTAAATTCAGATAAAATATCTTTTGTTTTGTTTAAAACATGATTTGGTTTGTATAAGTAGCATTTTTAGTATAAAATATAACTCTAAAAGTTAATTATTGTCTTAAAGTACTCCATTTGTAGAAGATTTTTGATTTGTTTAGCTTTGCGCTTCTAGTTTTTATTTATGAAGCTAAACATTAAAAATGAAACAGGGAGACTGAAAAGTGTTGTTCTGGGACAACCTCAGTCAATGGGTGATACTCCGGAGTTAAAAGACTCTTATGATGCTAAGTCATATCAGAGCATCAAAAAAGAAATTTACCCAGTAGAAAAGGACATTATATCAGAGATGAATGCTTTTGAAAAAGTACTCCACAAATATAATGTAGAAGTTTTCCGCCCTGAAATTATTAAAGACTACAACCAGGTTTTTTCCAGAGACGTTGCTTTTGTTATCGACGATAAAATGATTATCTCCAATATCATTGAAGACAGAGCAGATGAGCAGGAAGCTTACAGAAAAATATTTGAAAAAGTTCCATGGAGGAATATTATCAATCTGCCGGAAAGCGCTCATATAGAAGGTGGTGATGTTATTGTATGGAATGACTTTCTGTTTGTAGGAACCTGTTACAGTCAAGACTACAGAAGTTTTAAAACGGCACGTACCAACGAATACGCGATAGAAATACTAAAAGAATACTTTCCACATAAAAGAATTATAGATCTTGACCTGAAGAAAGATGATAAAAACCCGAAGAAAGGAATTTTGCATCTAGATTGTACATTTAATCCTGTAGGGAAAGATAAATGTATTATCTATAAAGACGGTTTTGTAGAAGAAAGCGATTACCAGTTACTATTGGATATTTTTGGTGAGGAAAACTGCTTTGTCATTAATAACGAAGAAATGGTAGCCATGGTACCTAATATTTTCTCAATAGATCACAATATTGTTGTAACTGACGGATCTTTTACTAGGCTGAATCAGCATCTCAGAGAACAATGGAACATTACGGTGGAAGAAATTCCGTACAGAGAAGTTTCTAAGATGGGAGGGCTTTTACGTTGTTCCACAATGCCTTTGGTTAGAGAAAAATAAAATTTTATTTGCAGATATAAATAATATCTACTACTTTTGTCGAGGATTTATATAGAAATCCAATTTACTTATCCAGAAAGACAGAGGGAATTGACCCGGTGAAGTCTTGGCAACCTGCAAAGGTAAGGTGCCACATTCAACCCCCAAAAGGGAAAGATAAGTCTGAAAAAAGTTTGAAATTTTTACATTAAAATACTCAAAACTCTTTCGACTTGTCGGAAGAGTTTTTTTATTCTCCGGCATTTACTCATCTTGTGGATAAGTCTGAAATAACAGATAACTAAAAGACAAGATATTATGAGTAACTACAGATTCGAAACGTTACAGGTACATGCAGGACACGAAGTGGATAAAGATACTAACAGCCGTGCAGTTCCGCTTTATCAGACAACATCCTATACTTTTAATGATGCCCAACATGCAGCAGACCTTTTTGGTCTGAAAGCTTTTGGAAATATCTATACCCGGATTATGAATCCTACTACTGATGTCTTTGAAAAAAGAATCGCCGCTTTATACGGTGGGGCAGGAGCTCTGGCAGTTTCTTCGGGACATGCAGCACAATTTATTGCTATAACCAATATCCTTCAGCAGGGAGATAACTTTGTAAGCTCACCCTATCTGTATGGTGGCAGTTACAATCAGTTTACCGTAAGTTTCAAAAAACTGGGTATTGATGCACGAATTGCAAAAGATGATAATCCTGAAGATTTTGAAGCATTAATCGATGAAAACACTAAAGCTCTATATATTGAAACCATCGGTAATCCAACGTTGAATGTTGCCGACTTTGAAGCTATTGCTAAAGTAGCTGAGAAACATCAAATTCCATTAATTGTCGACAATACTTTTGGTGCCGGTGGTTTTCTTTTCAATCCTTTCGAATATGGAGCATCTGTTATTGTAGAGTCTGCGACCAAATGGATTGGCGGACATGGTAGCAGCGTTGGAGGAATAATAGTTGACAGTGGTAAATTCGATTGGACAAACGGGAAATTTCCGTTATTATCAGAACCATCTCCAGGATATCATGACCTGGTGTTTACAGATGCTTTTGGTAAGAATTCACCTTTCGGAAATATTGCCTTTATTATTAAGGCAAGAGTAGAAGGGCTTCGTGATTTTGGTCCTGCATTATCACCATTTAATTCTTTTCAGTTGATTCAGGGGTTGGAAACATTATCCTTAAGACTGGAACGAATTGTTCAGAATGCGCAAAAACTGGCTGAATATCTGGAGCAGCATCCGGATGTTGAAAGTGTAATTTATCCGGGACTTCCCAACTTTACAGACAGGGCTAATGCAGATAAATATCTTAAGAGAGGTTTTGGTGGTGTCCTGAACTTTGAGGTAAAAGGCGGAAAGGAGGCAGCTGTAAAATTAATTAATTCTCTGAAATTGGCCAGTCACCTGGCAAATGTAGGCGATGCAAAGACATTGGTGATTAACCCAGCGTCTACGACCCATGAACAGTTAAGTAATGAACAGCAGGAAGCAGCAGGAATTAGACCCGGACAAATACGTATAAGTGTCGGAATCGAGCATATAGATGATATTATAGCCGATTTTGCACAGGCGTTCTAAAAATATTCTTACTTACTTTACTTTATTAACAGTTCCGTTGAAGAGATTCGACGGAACTTTTTTATTTTTGCTGTATAATAAATATTATGCAGTCAACTGATACGATTTTAATGATAGAACCTGTTGCATTTGGATTTAATGCACAAACGGCAGTAAATAATTATTTTCAGGTAAATGATGAATCCAAAGAGACACAATCTGAAGCGCTGAGAGAGTTTAATGCTTTTGTAGATAAGCTTAGAAGCAAAGGTGTGAATGTAATTACCGTAAAAGATACCTTGGATCCACATACACCAGACTCTATTTTTCCAAATAACTGGGTAAGCTTCCATCAGGATGGTACTGTCATTTTATATCCGATGTTTGCAGAGAACAGAAGGCTTGAACGCAGAAATGATATTTTAGACGAATTGTCCGGAAAAGGACTTAGCATTGCTACAGTTAAAGATTATTCGGTATTCGAAGCAGAAAATAAATTTTTGGAAGGAACAGGAAGTATGATTCTTGACCGTGAGAATAAGATTGCTTACGGAGCTGTTTCATTACGTCTTGATGAAGAAGTTTTCAAAAAATGGTGTGCAGAATTGGGTTATAAGCCTGTAGTATTCCACTCTTTCCAATCTGTAAACGGAGAGAGACTTCCGATCTATCACACCAATGTAATGATGTGTGTGGGAAGTGACTATGCTGTAATCTGTCTGGATACAATTGATGATGCTATGGAAAGAGAGCAGGTAGAAAAAACACTTACAGAAAGCCATAAGGAAGTCATTGAAATTACTGAAGAGCAAATGCAAAACTTTGCAGGTAATATGCTTGAAGTAAGAAATAATGAAGGGCATAAATTTTTGGTAATGAGTGAATGTGCATATAAGAGCCTTACCTCGAAGCAAATTCAAACTATAGAAGCACATGCCGAAATATTATACTCCGACCTTCATACCATAGAAAAAAATGGCGGTGGAAGTGCCCGTTGTATGATGGCTGAAGTTTTTCTTCCAAAAGCATAATTTTATTATATTTGGAGAAATTCACAACTATTATTGAAATCTACTCTTAACAAAGGTTTACATATACTTATAACACTGAAAACCCCGTCTGATATCAAGTTGTATCAACACAGGGAGTTTATAAGTTTTGCGGAAAAATTACTTAGAGATAACCAGACGGAAGTCGTAGGGATATCTTCGCACGTATTTGATAATAACAGTTTTACTGCAGCAGTTATTCTTAAAGAATCCCATTTGTGTATTCATACCTGGCCAGAATATAATCAATTACAGTTTGATTTATTTCTATGCAATTACAAACAGGATAACCAGCTGAAAGTTGAAAACATTGCAGCTGGTATTGTTGCATTTTTTGAAGGGGGGATAATACAACAAGATAAAATCTACAGATAAAATGCAATTTGTTTGTCCCGTCTGTAGCACTGAAAATAAGCATGCTCTTGATTTTGAAATCGAAGAATATGTATGTATATCCTGTCGAAATCTTATCGACGTAAAAAATAATAAATCTGTAAAGGTTTTCAATGCTTCACCAAGTAATATTGTACTGGATATAACCAAAAAAGGTATAATTGATGGTGTTGAATATTTTGTCACAGGAGTTGTGATGAGGAAATATGGAAGCTCTACTTACTGGAGAGAATATTATTTGAGGAATAAAAATGGAAATACCGCATTCCTGAGTGAAAGCGATGGACATTGGGTTTTTATGCTTCCACAAACGGAACCCCTGAAAGAAGCTAAATATTTTTGTGAATTTAAAGGAAAAAAATACCGTTGGTACGAAACCACACCTAGTACAATTCATATAGCTTATGGTTTTTTTGAAGATAAACTAAGCTTTAAAGTAGCTAGCTATAAAGAATTTGTTAATGGGACAGAGATGGTTTCCCGTGAAGAAGGTGGTATTGGAACAGAATATTTTTGGGGAAGGCATATTTCTAAAAGCTATATTAAGAAAAGTTTTAAACCAGATTATCTGCCTTACTATTATGGAATAGGAATTGTGCAGCCCTATTATTTCAATGTTAAGCAGGTTGTAAATATATTGGGGATAACTGCTCTTCTCATTTGTATATTTCAATATTGGGTTTATAACTCACGTACGAATTATACTGTTTTTGAAGAAAAGCTTGAGTTTAAAAATATTAAGGATAAGGAATACCTAAGTAAAAGTTTTGAATTGTCCGGAGGTTCAGCTCCCTTAAATGTAGAAGCTTTTTCTAATGTAGATAACTCCTGGGCAACCTTCGATGTAAGTCTTGTAAATGAAAAAAATAACGAAGTTATTACAGCTACCAAGGATATTGAATATTATCATGGCTATGAAGATGGAGAAAACTGGGCGGAAGGTAACACAAGTGTAGATTATAATTTTTGTGGGGTGGCACCTGGAAAGTATCATTTTCTGATTTCCGGTGAAAAAGAAGAGCCAGTAACAGAGGTTACACCTTCTATAAAAGATATTACTGTCACACATCTTCCCGAAGGAGGTGTTCGAGGGCACGATACCGTAAATCATGAAGTTACTCATTATGAAGATAAAAATGGATATCGTGCAGATTCTGCAGACATAGTCAGACATAAACAGGTAATAAACAAAATTAAAGAAACAGAGGCACAAATAGAGCTGAAAGAACTTCCGACCCTGAAGATTATTGCAAAATGGTATCCTGTTTCTTTCTGGAATTTTTGGATTATAATGATTATTCTTGTTATCATAGGGCTTGTGCTATATTATGGGAAAAATTATTTTGACAGAGCAAAATGGAATAACAGCTCAAATTCGCCATTTTAAAATATAAGAGATGGAAAAAATTCTGAACTACATTAAAATAAACTGGATACTACTGAGCATTGGTATATTGTTTTTGGGGAGTTTCGTTTATCTTACTTTCTCCGGAAATAAGTTTTGCGATTGCGTAAAAACTGAAAAATATAAGGATGGTAAATCCTCCTCTTCAAGAGGGCATTCATCATACAGATTCTATCATAAATAAATACAACAGCTATGGACAAAATAAACTTTCTTCCAGTAATTAACTCTGTTCTTTATTCATTCCTAGGAATAGCAATACTACTTGTATGCTACTTAATTATTGAAAAAATAACACCGGAAAAGACATGGCATGAAATTTCCAAAAATAATAACATTGCCTTAGCTATTATCCTAGGAGCATTCATAATAGGAATATCAATTATCATTAGTGCTGCAATTCATGGATAGAAGAAAACTTCCATTTGAATTACTTTTACTTTTTTCTGTCTTTGTTATTGCAACATGCGGTCTGATTTATGAATTGGTAGCAGGAGCCTTAGCCAGTTACTTGCTTGGGGATTCAGTTAAGCAATTCTCATTTATTATAGGAGTTTATCTTTTTTCTATGGGAGTAGGCTCCTATTTGGCAAAGTATATTCACAGAAATTTAATCGACCGGTTTATAGAAATCGAGATTCTGGTAGGAGTCATTGGTGGAATTAGTTCCGTTGTACTATTCGTTGTATTCAATACTTTTAGTCATTTTGAGTGGATACTTTACCTTTTTGTTTTTCTTACAGGCTGCCTGGTAGGGCTTGAAATACCTTTGTTAATGAATATTTTGAAAGACAGGGTCAAATTCAGGGATTTAGTTTCTAATGTATTTGCATTCGATTATATAGGAGCTTTATTAGCCTCAATACTTTTTCCTCTTGTACTGATTCCTAATCTCGGAATATTAAGAACTCCACTTTTTTTTGGACTTATTAATATTTCTGTGGCTATTTTTTTAAGTTTTTATTTGAAAGAAGAACTTAAAAAAAGAAGATGGCTTCAGTTAAAATCTATACTTTCATTTATAATTTTAGTTGTATTGTTCATTTTTGCCGATAAGATTCTTGCATTATCTGAGGAGAAGCTTTACGGAGAAAATATCATTTATACTCATAATTCTCCTTATCAACGTATTGCATTAACAAGAAATAATAAAGATTTTCGTTTGTATCTTAACAACAATTTGCAGTTTTCTTCGGCAGATGAATACAGATACCACGAAGCATTAATTCATCCGGCAATGTCTATGGCACCTGTAATCTCTAATGTCTTGATATTAGGTGGCGGTGATGGATTTGCTGTTCGGGAAATCCTGAAGTATAAAGAAGTGAAAAACGTTACACTAGTGGATTTGGATGCAGAAATGACAAGGTTTTTCCGTGAAAATAAGACAATGCGGGATTTGAATCATAATGCATTAAACAATTCAAAAGTTAGTATCATTAATCAGGATGCCTATGTATGGGTGAAGAATGCTAAATCTAAATTTGATGTTGTTATTATAGACTTTCCGGATCCATCTAATTATAGTCTTGGAAAATTATATTCTCTACAGTTTTATAAGGAGCTAAAGAGAATTGTAAATCCAGAGACATTTATCTCTGTGCAAACAACATCTCCGTATTTTGCACCTAAATCATTCTGGTGTATTCAGAAAACGCTGGCTCAGGTTTTTGACCATGTTTCAGCATACCATACCTATGTTCCTTCGTTTGGAGAATGGGGATTTTGTTTAGCCTCGGGACAAGCTCTTAATGGTGAGATAAACCACCGTCTTCAAGGACTCAAATATTATGATTATAACTTTAGCCAAATGGCATATTTCAACAAGGATATGAAAACAGATCAGGTAGAAATTAACCGTTTGGATAACCAAATTTTAGTTCGCTATTTTGATGAAGAGTGGGGGCGGGTACAATAGAAGAAGTTTTCTGAAAACAACCTTTTTAGCTGGAATGGCTATTCCTTTTTTGCAGTTTTGTGTAAAGAAATCAAAAAGCCTTTTGCTGAAGATTACGGGATCTGATCATGTTCTTGGACATCGTTTGTGGGCAAAGGACTTTCCAAAGATTACAGAGGAAATAAATATAGAGATATTGATTGTAGGAGGTGGGGTATCCGGATTATCTGCGGCACGTTACCTTTCACAAAACGATAAAAATAATTTTCTGATTTGCGAAATGGAACAATATATTGGTGGAAATTCTTCTGCCGGACAGAACCAGTTCTCAAAATACCCACGAGGCGCACATTATCTGCCTCTTCCCAACAAAGAAGATGTTGAGGTAATCTCATTTCTAAAAGAATCCGGGATGTATCTGGGAGATAATGAATCCGGGAAACCTATTTTAGACGACTATCAGCTTGTTTTTCCACAAAATGAAAGGCTGTTTTTTAAAAATTCCTGGCAAAATGATCTTGTTCCTCAAAAAGGTGTTTCTAAAGAAGTCCAGGAAGAGTTTATGCGTTTTTTTAGAATAACAAAAGATTTTAAAGAAAAGAAAGATTCTGCAGGTAAATATTGGTTTATGATACCGGTACAGGAATCAAGTTCTGCGGAAGAGGCTAGGGAATTAGAAACTTATTCCTTTAAAAAATGGCTGAGCAATAATCAGTTTTCTTCTGAAGAACTTTTATGGTATTTGGATTACTCATGCAGAGATGATTATGGATTAGGTATAGATTATGTTTCTGCATGGGCTGGGATTCATTATTTTGCAGGAAGAAAACATAACTGGGCAGTGGATCATAACGACCAGGTTTTTACATGGCCGGAGGGAAATGCCCGCCTTACTCAGTATCTAGCTAAATATTCAATAGGAAAGATATTGAAAAAACATTTGGCTTATCAGTTAGATATTAAACGTGAAAATGCTGAGGTTTTAGTTTATGACGATGTGAACAAGAAATCAATAAAGATTAATGCTGATAAGGTTCTGTTTGCAACACCTCAGTTTATCAACAATTATATACTTAAAACCAGAAAAATTAAAAACTTTAATTATGTTCCCTGGTTATTGACAACTATAACTTTAAAAAATGAATTTGGGGGTCAGGAAGAATTAGCCTGGGATAATGTTATTTATGGTTCAGATGGCCTGGGGTACATCGATGATTTACACCAGAATATTTCTCAAAATACGGGGCCAAAAGTTATTACTTATTACAGAAGTTTTTCTACAGATAACTGCAAAGCTGCCCGAAAGAAATTATTGCGCCAGACAGAAGATGAATTAAAAAAGCTGGTTCTTAATGATCTTAAAAAAGCACACCCGGAAATAGAAGATTATGTATTGGATATGGAATTCAACAGGGTAGGACACGCAATGATTTCTCCAGTTCCTAATCAGATTTTTGGCGAAGAATCCCAAAAAGCAAAAGAAAATATAGATGGAAAAGTTTTCTTTGCCCATTCAGACTTATCTGGAATTTCTATATTTGAAGAAGCTTTCCATCAGGGAATCAATGCTGCAAAACAAATATTATCATGAAGCAACCTTGGATACATAATGCTAAGACTGATTTTTGGAGCATACTAATGCCTCCGTTTCTTGTTTTAGCTTTTGTTGTTTTATTTCATGGAAAACTACAGAACATAGAAAACAAATATTCTTTTTTTACATGGTTATTTCTCATTGTATTTATAGATGTAGCACACGTGTATTCTACATTATTTAAAACTTATTTTATTAAAGATGAGTTTATAAAGCGGAAAAAGCTTTTTATTACAATACCATTATTAAGCTTACTTATTGGGATTATTTTTTTTCAGATAGGAGATCTGTTTTTCTGGTCTGCACTTGCTTTGGTTGCTGTATTCCATTTTATAAGGCAGCAATACGGGTTTACGAGGATTTATTCGCGTTTTGAAAAAGATAGAGTATCTGGGTATATTGATAAAATTGCCATTTATACAGCCACTATTTATCCAATGTTATTCTGGTTTTGTACCCCCAGAAGCTTTACGTGGTTTGTTGAAGATGAGTTTTCATGGCTGGCAGATTTTAGTTCTGCACTACCAATGTTTAGAATTCTGTATTTTCTGATTTTATTATGCTGGATAGGGAAGACAACCTATTACTTCATAAAAGATAAAGTCTTTAATATTCCTAAAAATATGTTGATTATCGGAACTTTTATGTCTTGGTATTTCGGAATCGTATACTATAATAATGATTTGATTTTCACATTGCTTAATGTTATTTCACATGGAATACCATACATGGCTTTAATCTATATTCAAGAGATCAGACATAAAGATAAAGAACAGCTTAATAAGCTTAAAATATTCAGGAGTAGTGTTGGGATTCTTCTCTTTATTATTGTTGTAGCAGGATTTGCGTTTTCTGAGGAAATGCTTTGGGAAGTTATGGTCTGGAAAGAACACTTTAACTTTGCTGAGATCAGTTTTCCTGCATGGATTTATTATATACTTGTTCCTCTTTTAGTTGTGCCACAGCTTACCCATTATCTACTGGATGGATTTATATGGAGAAGAAACAAAATTTAAAATATATAAAAATTAAACGCGCCGCAGGCATTGCCTGCGGCGCGTTTCGTGAAAAATATAATTTGATATTGGTTTGATTTACTTCGTTCTGTTTTTTATAGCATCATTTGCAGATTCTATATCCCGCATTTTTTTTACTTTTTTATTTCCGAAGTTATAAGTGATAGAAAGCTCTAGTTGTTGTTGGTAACCATTTTGATTTACATAATTAAAATTTCCGTTAGACTGTGGATCAGTAATAACTACTTTATTTGTTCTCAGAAGATCTCTTACTTCTAAAGCAAAAGTCCAGTCATTCCAAAGTTTTTTGATATTGACATCGAGACTGCTCAAAGCTTTTAACTGACCTAATTCAATTTGTTGTTTGTCTACAAAGAAATAATTTACCCCCAGATACCATGTTTTTGCTTTGTCCAGACGGAATGTATTATTAGTTTGGATGAGTAAGCTGTTAGACTTTATATTGTTAACATAAGTTATAGGTTTTTTTTTAGCATCCTGAAAGCTATCTCCGGTCGTAGGATCTATAGAGAGAGTTCCATTATTTATATTTCGTTGCATTCCAATGTTAAAGCTGGTTGTCCAGTATTGATTAAAGAAAGATTTCTGAATGCCAAACATTGCAGAAAGCTCTTGTTTGTCTCCAAAATTAGTTCGGATATACCGCAAAACATTCTGAGTTCCTACTGTTCCATCAGGATGTACAGGATAACCTTGCAATGGAATTTGGTTTAATACATCTTTAATATACTTGTGCCCGATAATTATAAAATACGAATTTTTATACATATAGGTAAGTTCCTGATTATATACAGAAGATGCCTTTACGAATGGATTGTTTTGTACATAATTAAAATCAGTAAGATACTCTTTTACAGGATTGAGTTCCCAAAATGATGGTCTTCTCATTCTGCTGGAAAATGAATAAGAAAGATTATGATCTTTGTTGATTGCATAATTTAAACTAAGATATGGAAGAAGGTTATTATAATTTCTTTCAATTCTTTTGTATTCAGGCGTCTGGGCATTGTCTGATGTGCCGAGGCTATTAGTTATCTCATAGCGGGCTCCAACCTTTCCACTGAATTTATCCGAGAATTTTTTATCAAAAGTCATATATACTGCATATATATTCTCAGTATATATGAAATGGTTAGGAGTATCTGTTATATTATACTTAGTCGGGGCTAGAGGATCTCTTTTGTAAGTTGTGGTTTTTGTATCATTATCTGTTTTTGTATTACTGTAGTTACCGCCTACAGAAAAGGTAAAATCATTTTTGAATTTTTTTATATAGTCCACCATACCTGAGAAATTATTAATCATCTGTGGTGTTGCCTGTATGATTCTTTTAGAAGTTGAATATGTATTTCCGTATTGATCTGCATCCAGAGTTGTATTGGTACTATTTTGTCCTCTGTGATAATTAAAATATGCCGCATTCAGATTAAGTTTACTACCAAGAGAGTCTGTTTTTAACTCGTAATTCAGGTTTACCGAATTGTTATATGACTGTGCATTTTCATGGTTTTTTGTCATGTTGTAGCCTGTTTGCCAGTCTCCGTTTTTGTCTTGGACCTTTAAGGTGTTGAATAGGTTTGAGACAGAATTAAAACTCTTATTATATCGGGTATTATAACTTAATGCAAGATTACTTTTTTCAGTCAGAGCATAATCAATATTAAGATAACCACCAATTCCTTTGTTAGGATCTGACATACCTCCTTCGGACTGATTGTTGGAAGTACTATTTCCGTTTCTTAGAATATAATATTGTCTTTGTGTGTAATCATTGGTATTGATACTGGAACTTATACCTAATTTATTTTTGCGATAGTTAATTGAAACACCAGCGCTGGGATTATTATAATACCCCTGATTATTAGCCATTCTCAGGTTTCCATTCAGTCCGTTATCTGTTCTTTTTTTTAGTATAATGTTTATAATTCCATCTGAAGATTCTACCTGGAATTCACTTCCAGGCATAGTAATAACCTCTATTTTCTGGATGTTTTCTGCTGGTGTGTTTTTAAGAAAAGCCACAAGGCCATCAGCATCCATTTGTGTTTTTCTACCGTTGATATAGATTACTGCATTAGATTTTCCAGCTATTCTTAGTGTTTTATCATCTGTCGATGATATCAGAGGAGTTTCTTTTAATAGATTAAAAGCTGTATTTCCTTTTGCTACAGGAGATGCTGCTACGTCGTATACAAATCTGTCTGTTTTTTTCTGAAAGACTTTCTTTGTAAGTGTTACTTCCTCAATTTTTTTTGTGCTGGCTGTATCTTTTTTGGATTGCTGTGCTGTTACCAGGATACTCCCCAGAATTCCTATAGAGAAGATTAATCGTTTCATAGCAAGTTTATTTTAGGTGTTAATTAGTGCTTAGTATTTTTTATTATCTAATATTTTACATGGCAAAGATATAATTATAAATTAGTATTATGCAATACAAAGTAGTAAAATATTTTTAATACTGAATTTAACTAGTTGATTATCAGTTATAAAAATTGATTACGGAAAATTACCTCTTTATCAATTAGACAATTGAGAGGCTAAAATTGTTACATGTTAAAGTGAAAAAATTATTCTTCTCTGTTTTTTTTCGCCAGAGATTTGTCTACCCAAATGGTTGCGAAAGGGAATAGAGCAGCTAAAAGTGCGAAAACAAAATCCTCATCATCCCAGTTATAAATTTTTCTGGAAGGAAGACATAAGAGTAAGTAGAGTGTAAAAAATAGACCGTGAATGTTACCAACAACAATAATGAAAATTGTGGATAATAATCCGTCCGGATCATAACGCTTCCATACCATGGCTATACAATAAAGCAGAAAACATGAAACAGCTTCTGCAATACAAATGTTTTTAAACCATCTGATAATTGTTTCCTCGGGGTATTTACTGAAATAGCGATTGATAAATTCCATTCTGCTGCAAAGATAATGATTAGTTGTCAGAATATGCAGCTGATTGTTATTAGCTTCTTTGTAATTGAAGAGATAGCTCCGGCTCTAATTTATTTATAAAAATTACTTCCTTCCAGATATTCAAAAACTTCTGGTGGTAGCATAGGGCGTACATTTTTACCGGCCTTAATCATGTCTCTTATTTCCGTAGCAGAAAGTTCTACAATAGGAGCTTTTACAAGGTGTATATTAACATCCTGAAGATACTGATCTGTATTTTTCTTTTCTGCAAACACTCGAGGATAAACAATTAATTCATGATTAGCGATTAATTGTTCGTAATTTTTCCATTTAGGAAGGCTCTCCAGATTGTCTTCTCCCATAATAAGACAAAATCCATGATCTGGATATTTTTCGTGAAGATAAGTTAAAGTGTCTATTGTATAAGACGGGCGGGGAAGGCTGAATTCAATATCCGAAGCCTTTAGTTTTGGATAGCTTTGTACCGCAAGATTTACCATTTCCAGACGATTGTATTCATCCAGTAAACTGGTTTTAGACTTAAAAGGATTCTGCGGGCTGACAACAAACCATATTTCTTCCAGATCTGTATTTTCCAGTATATAATTGGATAAAATAAGATGCCCAATATGAATAGGATTAAAAGAGCCAAAAAATAAACCTACTTTTTTCATGATGCAATTTTAGAAAAAATTAATGGAAAATAACATCTCTTACATTGAGATAGTAGGTAAGATTATCTTTCCAATGATTCTCTTCAATAGTAAACGCAATATCAAAAGTTTTGGTTTTGAAATCGGTGGCATGTTCACCCATTTTGAAGGCTAAGCATTCTATTCCTTTTCTGGAAGAATCCTGAACAATATTGAATTTCAAATGGGAACTTTGCTTTCCAATTTTCCTTACATGACCACTTACTCTGGCATTTTTGACTACCAAAACAGGTTTCATATTTTCAGGGCCAAAAGGAGCCAGCCATCGATGAAACTGGAAAAAATCATTAGTTAGATCATTCAGAGAAATTTCAGCATCAATTTCAATACTTGGCGTTTTCTGATGTTCCTTTATAGAGTTTTTTACAGTCTCTTCAAATTTTGTTTTAAATGCTTCGAAATGTTTTTTCTCCATAGACAGCCCTGCTGCTGCACGGTGTCCCCCAAATTTTAAAAATAAATCTGAACATACATCTAATGCATTGTGAAGATCGAAGTCTGCTACAGAACGAGCAGAAGCTACCATTTCACCGTTGGTTCCATCGGTAAATACCAATGTTGGTTTGTAATATAATTCGATAAGTCTAGAAGCAACAATACCAATTACGCCTTTATTCCATTCAGACTGATAAACAATTGTACTGAATGTTTTCTCTTGTTTTGTCTCAATAACCTGATCTATCGCCTGCTGAGTCATATTGCTGTCCAACTCTTTTCTTTCATCATTTAGATTAACGATCTGATCAGCGATGAGGTGTGCCTGTTTTGCATTTTCTGCAATCATCAGCTCTACAGCTGCTTTCCCGTGGGAAATTCTACCAGCAGCATTTATTTTAGGAGCAATTTCAAAAACAATATTCGAGATTGTGAAATTTTGAAGCTTTTCATAAGGAATTAAAATCTTCAATCCTTGTCTTTTTGTTTTGCGCAGTTTATTGAGCCCCATTTTGGCAAACACTCTGTTTTCACCAGTGATAGGAACAATATCTGCAGCAATACTTATCGCCAAAAGATCGGTTAAGTCTTGTAATTCGTGATCCGAAATTTTATAAATGGTATTCAGTGCCTGGCAAAGTTTATAACCAACACCGCAGCCGCTAAGATCCTTATAAGGATATTCACAGTCTTTTCGTTTGGGATCAAGGACTGCTGCTGCTTTAGGAATCTCATCACCGGGAAGGTGATGGTCACAAATTATAAAGTCAACTCCCAGACTATTGGCATAGTCAACTTTGTCTGCAGACTTTATCCCACAGTCTAATGCAATGATTAATGAGAAATCATTTTCTTTTGCATAATCAATCCCCTCAGTGGAAACACCATAGCCCTCCAGATTTCTGTCAGGAATATAAAAATCCAAATATTTTTTGTCGCAGATTTTGCTAAGGTACAGGTACATTAATGCAACGGCAGTTGTACCGTCTACATCATAATCTCCAAAGACTAATATTTTTTCTCCGTTTTCGATAGCTGTGGCAATTCTCTCCACCGCTTTTTGCATATCTGCCATCAGAAAAGGATTGTGAATATCAGAAGCTTTTGGCTTGAAGAATTCTCTGGCTTTCTGGTAAGAATCTACACCCCGCATAACCAGAATTTTGGATGCTAAATAACCAAATCCCAGCGAAGAGCTGATACTATCTATTACGTCTTCGGAAGGGGTCGGTTTGTAGATCCATCGTTGCATCATAGGGTAACAAATATAGGAAATAAAAAGTGTATGTCTTAATAGTTTTACCAAAATTAATTTTGAGGATTAGAAAACTGCTTATTTAAATCACCGCGTGGTGTTTAAAAATTGTATCTTGCGCCGGATAACTTAAAAATACTATAAAATGAAAAAAATTATTGCAGGCGCATTAATACTGGGCGCTTTTTCTATGTCAAATGCTCAGATTAGTTTGGGTAAAATCACAGATGTTGCGGGAAAGGGACTGAAAGCTCTAACTTTTAGTAATGCAGATGCTATTAATCTTTCCAAAGAAGCGGTAGAATGGATGGATAAAAATAATGCAGTAGCAGGACCAAAAGATCCATATACAATCAGGTTGAATAAGCTTTTCGGTAAACATAAAACACAAGACGGATTAAACCTGAACTATAAGGTTTATAAAGTAAAAGATATTAATGCTTTTGCCTGTGCAGACGGAAGTGTAAGAGTTTTCTCTTCTCTAATGGATATTATGACTGATGATGAAATTCTTGCAGTGATAGGTCATGAAATTGGGCACGTGAAGAATGAAGATACTAAAGATGCTATGAAGAGTGCATACATGAAGGCTGCTGCTCTTGATGCTGCATCTGCAACATCAAGAACAGTGGCAACTTTAAATGAAAGCCAATTAGGAAAGATGGCCAACGAGATGATGGATGCTGCCCATAGCAAAAAACAGGAATCTGAAGCAGATCTTTATTCATATGATTTTATGAAAAAGAATGGTTATAATGTTGTTGCAGAGTATACTGCATTCAAAAAATTAGCATTATTATCCGAGCAGGGAGATAAGCAAAGTGGTTTTCAGAAAATGTTTAACTCACATCCTGATAGCGTAAAGAGAGCTGATGTGATTAAGAAAAAAGCTGAAAAAGATGGATTATGGAAAGATCCGGGAACAGTTACAATTCCAACAACAAAACTGACAAAATAAACTTGAAATAAAAAAGGATGATCAACTGATCATCCTTTTAATTTTTCTCTTATGATAGAATTGATTAAGCGTAGTATTGCTCTCTCAGTTCTTTAACTTTTTTATCTTCAAGATACTCATCATAAGTCATGTATCTGTCAATAATTCCTTTCGGAGTTAATTCAATAATACGGTTACAGACTGTCTGAAGCATTTCGTGGTCATGAGATGAAAGTAGAACAGTGCCTTTAAAGTTTTCTAAAGTGTTGTTCAATGTTGTAATACTTTCAAGGTCTAAGTGGTTGGTAGGTTCATCAAGAACTAAGATGTTTGCTTTCTGCAACATCATTCTACTAAACATACAACGCATTTTTTCACCTCCGGAAAGAACAGTAGATGATTTTAATGCTTCATCACCAGAGAATAACATTTTCCCTAAGAACCCTCTTACATATTCCTCATGTCTTTCTTCATCGGTTTGAACGAACTGACGTAACCAGTCTACAAGGCTAATGTTTTCTTTAAAGAATTCTGTGTTATCCAGTGGCATATAACTCTGCTTAGTCGTTACGCCCCAGTTGAATGTACCTTTATCTGCAGTATCATTTCCGGTAATAATCTCCATGAACTCAGTAATAGCCATAGAGTTTCTTGAAAGAACAGCAATTTTATCACCTTTCTTTAAGTTTAGGTTAATTCCGGAGAATAATAACTCACCATCTTTCGTTTTTTCAAGATCTTTTACCTCAAGAATCTGATCTCCCGCTTCTCTTTCCTGTTCAAAGATAATTGCAGGGTATCTTCTGGAGGAAGGCTTAATATCTTCAATATTCAACTTGTCGATCATTTTCTTACGTGCTGTAGCTTGCTTAGCTTTTGCCACATTAGAACTGAATCGGGCGATGAAGTCCTGTAATTCTTTTTTCTTCTCTTCAGCCTTCTTATTAGCCTGAGCTCTCTGCTTTGTTGCTAATTGTGATGCCTGATACCAGAAGCTATAATTACCTGTATAAAGGTTAAGTTTAGAATAATCTAAATCTCCGATGTGTGTACAAACTGCATCTAAGAAGTGACGGTCATGAGATACAACGATAACGGTATTTTCATAACCAGCTAAGAAATCTTCTAACCATGCAATAGTATCGATATCAAGATCATTGGTAGGCTCATCCAGAATAAGCACATCCGGGTTTCCGAAAAGAGCTTGTGCTAATAAAACACGTACTTTATCCTGGTTTTCTAATTCAGACATCATTTTATAATGCATGTCTTCTTTAATCCCAACATTAGAAAGCATGGTTTGTGCATCGGTTTCTGCAGTCCAACCACCCATTTCATCATAAATAACACCTAGTTCTCCTGCTTTAATCCCGTCTTCATCAGAGAAATCTGGTTTAGCATATAAAGCATCCATTTCTTCTTTGATGTCAAATAACTTTTTGTTTCCACGCATGATAGTTTCCAGTACAGTGAAGTTGTCATAAGCAAAGTGATCCTGCTCCAAAACTGACATTCTCTTCCCTGGTTCCAGAGATACATTACCTGTTGTGGCTTCCTGCTTTCCACTAAGTATTTTCAGGAAAGTAGACTTACCTGCACCATTAGCACCAATGATACCATAGCAATTTCCTTTGGTGAATTTTATATTGACGTCATCAAAAAGTACTCTTTTTCCGAACTGTAAAGATAAATTTGAAACTGTTAACATATACTTTTGTAAATTTGTGCAAAAATACGAAAGATTTCCCGATTATATGTCTTCGAGGAAAAATGTTAGTGTTTTGTTAAATTTTGGTATGAAAATTGAAAGAACTGTTAATATTGTAAACAGAAGAGCTCGCTTCGAGTATGAAATACTTGAAGAATATGAAGCAGGTATTGTTTTATACGGAACAGAAATAAAGTCATTGCGCTCTTCTAAAGCATCAATAGCTGAAAGCTTTTGCCAGATGAAAGACGGTGAGCTTTGGGTAGTCAATATGATGATAGATGAATATAAGATGGGATCATTTTATAATCACAAGGCGAAACGCGATCGGAAGTTATTACTACATAAAGGAGAACTTTCCCGTTTGGAGAAAAAAGTAAAAGATGTAGGGTTTACAATAATACCTTTAAAATTATATATAAATGATAAAGGTAGAGCTAAACTTCTTATTGGGTTTGGAAGAGGAAAGAAACTATTTGACAAACGTGAATCTATTAAAAAACGTGAATCTGATAGAAATCTAAGCAGAATTCGAAAGAATTTTTAAAAAAACTTTGTTTAATACGTATTTTTATATTTATTTTGCATTATCAATTATTTAATCATTTAATTCTATGAAAAATTTAAAACTAGGAATTACAGCATTGGCACTTACGGTAGCCACTACTGCGTTCGCACAGACTACGAGCAATCCGTGGTTAATCGGTGTGGGGGCACATGGTGAAAACCACAAAGCTCAATCTACAAATTTCTCGAATACCTTTTCAGCTCAAAATTTGACTAAAAGGTTATTCAATTTGAATAATTTCTCTATTACTCCTCCATTATCTAAATTAACTGTTGCTAGAAACATCAACAAGTACTTAGTTGTTGATTTACAGGCTTCTGTAGGTAACGTTGGTAATAAGAGATTTGACATGGACAAAGAATTTTTCTTGATGGCTGGTTTAGGTCTTCAGTTCAAATTCAACAGTTTATGGAATGAAGAGTCTTGGTTCGATCCATATGCAAGAGTTGGTGCTAACTACCTAAGACATGATTATTCTGGATTAACTTTCCCTAAAACAGATGCTTTTGGTAACTATTACGGAAGTTATAATGGTACTGATGCAACTGGGAAGAAAGATTTCTTTGCATTATCTACAGGTTTAGGATCTAACTTCTGGATTACTAAAAACTTCGGTCTTGGTATCCAAGGAGATTATGTAACTACTCCAGGTAACAAGTCTAACGTTGCTAACTTCTGGCAAGCTTCTGCATCTCTATTATTCAGATTTGGTAACAGAGACAGAGATAAGGATGGTATCCCTGATAAAGATGACAGATGTCCAGATACTCCAGGATTACCTGAGTTCCAAGGATGTCCAGATACAGACGGTGATGGTATTCCAGATATCGATGATAATTGCCCTGAGGTCGCTGGTCCAAAAGAAAACAAAGGTTGTCCTTGGCCAGATACAGATGGTGACGGTGTGTTAGACAAAGACGATCAGTGTATTAACGTACCAGGTCCAAAAGAAAACAACGGTTGTCCTTGGCCAGATAGAGATGGTGATGGTATCCCTGATAAAGATGATGCTTGTCCAGATGTACCAGGTCTTCCAGAATACAACGGATGTCCAAGAACTGATGATAGAGTAAAAGCTGAGCTTAAAGATATCTTATTCGATTTCAACAAAGCTACTATCCAGTCTGGATCTCTATCTAAAGTAGATGCTGCCGCTACAATTATTAAAGGAGCTAAAGCTGAAAACTTCTTAGTAACTGGTCACACAGATGCTAAAGGTAATGCTGCTTACAACTTGAAACTATCAAGAGAAAGAGCTGCTTCTGTAGTTAAAGCTCTTGAAGCTAGAGGTGTAAACGGATCTCAATTGAAATCTGTAGGTGTAGGTGCTAAAGAAGCTACTGTACCAGCTACTGCTTCTAACGAGGCTAGACAAGCAGACAGAAAAGTTGAAGTAAGAGCTATCTCTGCTGATACTGAATGGGCTACTTACAAAAAAGATGACGTTACTGTTGCTAAACCAGTAAAAAAAGGAGTGAAAAAATCTTCTAAAAAAGTTATCAAAAAGAAAAAATAATTAAAATTTTTTCAATATAATAAACACCTCCACCTAGTGGGGGTGTTTTTTTATGTATGTACGTTGTATAATTTGCTGATTAGTGATATTTTTGCACGTAAATAAATTCAGAAATGGGAAGAGCATTTGAATATAGAAAGGCCTCTAAGATGGCCAGATGGGATAAAATGGCAAAAACATTTTCCAGAATAGGAAAAGATATTGCTTTGGCAGTAAAAGCCGGAGGAACTGACCCGGATTCCAACCCTGCATTAAGAAGGTGTATTCAGAATGCTAAAGGAGCTAACATGCCGAAAGATAATGTTGAAAGAGCTATTAAAAAAGCTTCTGGTGCAGATGCAGAAACCTATGAAGAAATCACATATGAAGGATATGGACAAGGAGGTGTGGCTTTCTTCATTGAATGTACAACAAATAATCCTACAAGGACAGTTGCCAATGTAAGAGCTATCTTCAATAAGTTTGATGGTAATCTTGGTAAGAACGGAGAGCTTTCTTTTCTATTTGATAGAAAAGGTATTTTTACCATAGAAAAATCTCAGATCAAAATGGAGTGGGATGATTTCGAAATGGAAATGATTGATGGTGGAGCTGAAGAAATAGATCAGGACGAAGAGATCGTAATGGTTACAACAGCTTTTGAAGACTTTGGTACAATGTCTCATAAGCTTGAAGAGATGAAATTAGAAGTTCAGAATGCAGAATTGCAAAGAATTCCTAACATGCATAAAGGTGTAAACCTGGAGCAAGGCTTAGCTAACCTGAAAATGTTAGATCGTTTTGAAGAGGATGATGATGTACAAAACGTTTACCATAACATGGAAATGACAGAAGAATTACTTCAGAGCTAAGAAGTGATTTTATATAACTAAAAAGAGCCTGATTTTTCAGGCTCTTTTGTTTTTTCTAAGGATATACATCACTAACATCTTTCATATTGACCAATACACTTCGTGAGAAGCTGCAATGTGGATATATCTTCCAATTATTTTCTCTGGCAAAACTTATGGCCTCAGCTACGAGCATTTGTCCATATCCATTTCCTTCATGCTTAGGAAATACCATTACATAGGAAATAATAAGAATACTTTTTTCAGGCTGAATGGTATATGTTAATTTCCCTATTTCTTCATTATTCTGGTTAAAGGCACTGATGAATCCGCCGTTCTGGCTTTGTGTCTTTTCAAATCTTAGATTTTCCATATACAACATGTTTTACTAAATATACGAAATTATTGTATACCTGTATAATAGTTGTAGTCCTGAATAACGATAGTGATAAACTGTTGATCTGTAATCTCCTGAGTGTTGTATGTAATGCCGGTAGTCTGGCGTATTTTTTCAGCTAATTTTTTGATGATACCTTGGTCGAAGGTATTCTTGGCTTTAACATAATTTTCCTTAATAATCCGCATGTCATTATCGGATAAGGCTATAACCTGCGGATATCTTGCAATATAATCCTGTGATAAATTTACAAGTATTGTATGATTGATATTGTATTTACTTTTTAGTGTAATAACAGCAGTACCAGCCGCCAGGTCTCCCAAACGTTTATTGTGTTTATTGACTACTATCGTTATAATACCAATAATGCCAATATCAATAATCCTGAAAAACCACCGCATAAAATAATCGCCGAAACTGGCTTGGTAGCCATCCGTTTTTACAACTTTTATTTTCATTATTCTTTTTCCCGGGGTTTGCCCTTCCATAAAACTTTCGAACAAAAGTGTATAAAGATTTACAGGAAGAGATATAATAGCAAAAATAGCTATCAATGACCATTGATCGGTTATTTTTAAAAGTTTAAACCCGAATACATAAGCGATAATAATGTAGATAATAACGGAATAGGCAATTTTAATTATATTGTCAATTATGAATGCAAGAATTCTCTCGCCAATACTGGCAGGATCGAAACTGATATTTACATTTTGTGATGTATTTATATCTATTGAATTCATAATTTTTTGTTACATTAGCAAATATATGAGAGAAATCGCTTTCATCAAACAAAATAAAGAAAAATGGCTGGATATAGAGCAGGTGGTATTAGGAAAAATTAAAAAAAATCCTGATGACCTGTCTTCGCTATATATTAACCTGATTAATGATCTGTCTTTTTCTCAGACTTATTATCCCAAAAGTAAAACAACGGTATATCTTAACTATCTCTCATCACAGATTTTCCAAAAGATCTATAAAACCAAAAGAATACAGCAAAACAGGCTAAAAGCATTTTTTATGAAAGAGGTTCCTCTGATCATGTATGAATACAGAAAGTATTTATTGCTTGCCTTTTTGGTTTTTGCTATGTTTACTACTATAGGTGCTACTTCTACCCATTATGATCTGGATTTTGTCAAATTGATATTAGGGGAAGATTATGTCAATCAAACCTTGGAGAATATTAAAAAAGGCAATGCTGTTGCTATTTACGGAAGTGGATCTAACTGGGGAAGTGCCATTGGAATTATTCAGAATAACCTAGAAGTAGGTGCCAAGCTTTATGCTTATGGTATTTTCGGTGGTATTGGAACACTATTAGTGTTAATGCAGAATAGTATTATGCTGGGGACCTTTCAGTATTTTTTTCAGCAGCAAGGTGTACTAGGAGACAGTATGCGTGGAATATGGATACACGGTGCTTTTGAAATATCAGCAATGGTGATAGAGGCTACTGCAGGTTTTATACTTGGTGCTTCTTTGCTTTTTCCAAAAACTTATTCGAGGTTGAATTCATTTAAAATAGGATTTAGGAATTCATTTAAAATATTTGTAAGTACTATTCCGTTTACCATATTTGCCGGAATTTTAGAAGGTTTTGTAACAAGATACGCACTGCAAATGCCGCTAATTATTGATCTGGTAATTATCTTCGGAACACTAGGATTTATAATCTTTTACTACGCTATTTTCCCTTACAGGGTTCATAAAAAACTAAAACATGATGCAATTTTATAAAAAAAGAGATTTTGGAGCGCTGGTATCAGATACGCTTAATTTCTTCAAGCTATATGGGAAAAATTATTTCAAAAATTACCTTACACTGAACGGTGGAATTATTATTCTACTGGTTGTTGTAATTGTAATAGGTTTTGGTGATTTTTTTAAGCAGGCTTTCGGATCCAATATAAACGGTGAAGCCTATTTGTTTCAGGATTATTTTCAACAAAATCAAGGTCTATTAATAGGGGCTTCGGTACTTTCAATTGTATTAATTATTCTGTTGTCACTAATTTCATATTCATTTCCTGTGCTCTACATGAAGCGACTTGCCGAGACAGGTAATTCTAAAGTGACTATGAATGAAATGATCGAGGATATGAAAAAAAATCTGAAGAAGTTTTTTGTCTTCTTCATTGGTTCTATTTTTATCCTGACACCATTATTTATTTTTGCATTTATTATTTCATCCTTTCTTATGATTATTCTTATCGGTTTCTTGTTGATTATGGCTTGTATTCCGGTAATGGTTAATATTATAAACTTCACCCTGTTCAATATGTACAATACCAATGATGGTTTTTTTGCGTCCATTGGTAAAGCATTTCGCATGCAGTTTTCCAAAAGCTTCTGGAAATATATAGGTTCTACCTTTATCATTTACTTACTGATTAATGTAGTGACAAGTATTTTTGCTTTTATTCCTATGATGTTTTTATATGGATATATTCTTACCACTGTAAGAACTACTCCGGATGCACTTGGATCAGATTCCTCATTTTTTATGACACTTATGGCCATTGTGTATGCTGTATCAATTGCCTGTACTATTGTACTCAATAATCTGATTTATGTGAATGCTGGTTTTATGTATTATGACAGCAGAACAGATTTACACCGCAATGTTACTTTTTCCGAAATTGATACTATTGGGTCTGGTGAATAATAGAATCCTTTATATTATTTTTCTTTTTACACTTTCTGTACATGCGCAGCAAGTAGATACCATTGTATCCGCTGAGGTATTAGAGAAGAATATAAAAGGTAAAGATCAGCTAAAAACAGATTCTCTGCTCCGAAAAGGATATGCTACTGAAAATGCTGTCTATCCGGGAACATTTGATGCAAAGTTTAAAGAAAAATACCGGGGAAGTGATTTTGATTATTCTTTAAATAAGCCAAAAGAATCTTTATGGCAAAAATTCAAAAAATGGTTGGGGGAGTTATTGAGTGACTGGATCCAAAGTAAAAGTTTACAGGGGGCTAATGATGCCTTATATATTTTGTTAAGAATTGTCGCTATAGTTCTTCTCGGTTTTGCATTGTATCTTATTGTGAAGTTTGTTCTTTCCCGAAATGGTAATTGGGTATTCAGTAAGAAAAGTAAAAAACTAAATCCTGAAGACAGAACAATAACAGAAAATATTCATGAATTGGACATTCCTTCTTTAATTAAAAACTATGAAGAAAAAAAGGAATACAGATCTGCTATAAGATATCAGTTCCTCTACCTGCTGAAGCTTATGACTGATAAGAATATGCTGGAATGGGATCCGGAAAAGACAAACAGGGATTATATCCGTATGCTTAATGGTAATGCTCTGCAATCGGATTTTCAGAAGCTTTCTTTCGTATTCGAGAATGTATGGTATGGAGAGCGAAGTATTACCGAGCATGAGTATGCTGTTTTTAGAAGACAATATCAACAGACACAACAAAAAATATGAATAAGACACTAAAGTTATATCTTATTATTTTTGCTGTGGTTGTAGGACTTCTGGCAGTATTACAGGTGAATAAAAAACCGCTGATTGACTGGCGGAAAACTTATTCTGTGATAGATAAAAAACCTTTCGATTTATATATATTTAATCAGGAAGCTAACCTTTTATTCAATAAGAAATTAAAAAAAATTGGTCTGTCGCCTTATCGTTACTACACTAAGGACTCTCTTCAGCGTCCGCATAATATATTGATTATTGAAAGAGAGCTGGATAAACAATCATGGATTAAGATACTGAAACAGGCTAAAAGAGGAAGTGATGTGATGGTTGTTTCCGAAAATATACCATATGATTTAGTAGATACTTTAAATCTCACAACAAGACTTCTAAGTTCTGACACTATAAATTATCTGACATTTACAGATAAAAACCGCAAAGGAAGCATAAAACTCAATAGACTTCCAAACGGAAATGTGATCCCGATGATTGATATAAAAACGACAGAGATTCTTGGAAGTAACCTTTTGAAAGGTCGTAATCAATCCTATGCGAACTTTGTAAAGGTAAAAACAGGTAAGGGAAATATTTTTATTCACACAGAGCCATTAGTTTTGACTAATTATTACCTTTTACAAAAAGGAAATGAAAAATATGTGGAGGAAATGTTCTCATATCTGCCGAAAGACAGAGATACTTTATGGTTTATGGAAAACCAAAATTTGCAATCTATATCACCATTACGTTTTATCTTAAGAAATCCTCCATTACGCTATGCCTGGTATATATTTTTAGTTGGTTTTTTTGTATTCATAATATTCCATGCTAAAAGAAAACAGCGTATTATTCCTATAATAAAGCCATTGGAAAATACCTCTGTAGAATTTGTGAGAAGTATAGGCAATCTTTATCTGAATGAAGGAGACGCAAAAGATATGATGCAGAAGAAAGTTACCTATTTTCTAAATAAAGTGCGTACAGATCTTCTGATAGATACTTCTGTCATAGACGATGTCTTTGTCAACAGATTACAACTGAAAACAGGGAAACCCAAAGAATTAATAGAGCAAGCTGTTGTACTAATGCAAAGAAGTAATAATCCTTCTTCGAAGATAACAGAACAGGATCTGATTAAACTAAACGAAATATTAGACAAAATATACAAATAAGAATATGGAAGAAAATCAATATAACCCAATACCTGAGAGTACTTCAGCAGAATCACAAAATCCTGAATTTCAATCCAGAATTGATATGACTGCACTAAAGAATAGTCTGGATAGAGTAAAAGCGGAAATCAATAAAGTAATTGTTGGTCAGGATTCCATGATAGAACATTTGTTGGTTGCACTATTATCTAACGGACATGTACTGATTGAAGGAGTGCCGGGAGTTGCTAAAACAATTACGGCTAAATTATTGGCGAAAACAATTGCAGTAGATTTTAGCAGAATACAATTTACACCAGATCTTATGCCTTCTGATATTTTGGGAACGGCAGTATTCAACGCTAAAACAACAGAATTTGAATTTAAGAAAGGACCTATATTTTCCAATTTTATTTTAATTGATGAGATCAACCGTTCTCCTGCGAAAACTCAGGCGGCACTTTTCGAAGTAATGGAAGAAAGGCAGATTACTATGGACGGACGGAAATATATAATGGAAGAACCTTTCTTAGTTATTGCCACTCAAAACCCAATAGAGCAGGAAGGTACTTACAGATTACCGGAGGCACAGTTAGATCGATTCTTATTCAAAGTAAATGTTGGATATCCAACACCAGAGCAGGAAGTTCAGATTATTAAGAATCAGCATCAGCTAAAAGTAGATGATAAAACCGAACAAGTTCAGCCTGTACTAACAGCTGAAGAATTAAAAACGTATCAGACGCTGATAAAAGATATCATTGTTGAAGAAAATCTTCTGGAATATATTGCCAGAATTGTAGTGAACACAAGAGAGAACCCTTTCCTATATTTAGGTGCTTCGCCTCGTGCTTCTTTAGCATTGCTAACGGCATCTAAAGGTTTCGCAGCGATTAATGGTCGTGATTTTGTAACTCCGGATGATATAAAAGAAGCTGCAGTAGCAGTACTGAGACACAGAGTAATTGTTACTCCGGAGCGTGAAATGGAGGGACTGGGTGTAGAAGAGGTAATTAAACAAATACTGGAATCCATAGAAATTCCGAGATAAATTATGTAGTGTGCGGTTGTCAGTTTACAGTTAATAGTATTCTGGAGATTTCCAGAATTTTAAAAGAAATAATCAAATCTTTGAGTAAATAGCTATTATCTGTGTACTGTAAACTCTCAATAAATTTTATGAAAAAATTATATATCAATAATCTTTTTTTTCTGCTGCTTGGTATTATAGCAGTGGTATATGTTTTTGCATTTTTCTTCCCATTTGTAATGTGGGTAGCACATGCAGGATTATTGTTATTGGTGTTAATGACCTGTATTGATACTTTTATTCTATTCAGAGAGAAAAATGGAGTGAAAAGTAACAGAATTCTCCCTGAAAAATTATCGAATGGAGATGAAAACCTTACTAAAATTGACCTTCGGAACAACTATCCGTTTACTATAAAAGTAAAGGTTATCGATGAAATACCATTTCAGTTTCAGCTTCGTAATTTCGAGATTCATAAGGATATAAAACCTTACGGGAATACTCTGTTTGAATATCCTCTTGTACCAAAAGAGAGGGGAGAATACCTATTCGGAAATCTTAATATATATGTCCGTTCTCCATTAGGACTCGTTGCAAAAAGGTATAAAACTCAGGATGGACAAATGGTACCAAGTTATCCATCATTTATTCACCTCAGAAAATATGAGCTCATGGCTATGCAGAATGAGTTTTTGTTAGGAGGAATAAAAAAGATCCGTAAAATTGGGCATACTATGGAATTTGAACAAATCCGTGAGTATGTAACCGGTGACGATATCCGTAGTATTAACTGGAAAGCAACTGGAAAGCAAAATAGACTGATGATCAATCAGTACCAGGAAGAAAGAGCACAAAGGGTATATATGCTTATAGATAAAGGGCGGACGATGAAAATGCCGTTTAATGGGTTGTCATTGCTGGATTATTCTATTAATGCATCTATGGCTTTAGCTCATATTATCCTTAAAAAACAAGACCGTGCTGGTGTAATGACTTTCTCCAAAAAAATGGAGAATACTGTTGCTGCTGAACTGAAAGCAGGGCAGATAAAGAAAATTGCCGAAGCTCTGTATAATATTAATACCAATTTTTACGAATCTGATTTCAGCCGGCTTTATACTGATCTGAAAAGAAAAGTAACGCAACGAAGCTTGATACTTCTCTTTACCAATTTTGAGACACTGGATGCGCTGAAACGCCAGCTTCCATATCTCAGGGGAATTGCTAAAAGCCATTTATTGGTGGTTGTATTCTTTAAGAATGCTGAGGTAATGAAAATGATGGATCATAAAAATGCACAGAAAACTCAGGATGTTTATGACCAGATTATAGCAGAAAAATTCGAGTACGAGAAAAAGCTGATTCGTCAGGAGCTTCAGAAATATGGTATTTATTCTGTCTATACACTTCCTGAAAACCTAAGTATAGAAGTTATCAACAAATATCTGGAAATTAAAGCCAGGGGAATACTCTAGCTATATTAATTTAGATATCCATTATTTGTTTCCTTTCCATGGAAGCATGTTTTATTTATTAATGATGAAATAGATTTATGAAAGAAATAGAGTACTCAATCGAGCAAGAGCAGGCTAATATAAAATCCTCTGAAAAGATCAAAAATTTAATTAGTGTATTTAGGGTTCTGACATTTCTTGCCTCTGTTTTTTCGGTAATTAAGTATTTTCAGGATAAGGAAGCTTTGTATCTGTTTTTAACTGGCCTGTCATTTATACTTTTTTTAGTACTACTATTTATATCATCTCACTATCAGCAAAAAATAAATTATAGTAAAAGAGTTATTGAAGTTTGTAATCAGATTACTGAAGAGTTTTCAAAGAATGCCCAAATTGAAGGATCTGATATAAACAATTATCACTCCTATAATAAAGATTTGGATATTTTCGGTGAACGTTCCCTGTTTACTAAAATAGATAAGACATCAACCTGTCTGGGAGCAGATACACTGAGAGATTACCTGTCTAATCCACTTACACAATGCAAAGAAATTGAAGAAAGGCAGGATGCTATTAAAGAGTTATCTCAGAAGCCGGAATGGAACATACGCTTTCTGGCAAATGCAAAGTCGCTTGAATTACAAGATAAAAGTCTGTTGACAAACAAACTATCTGTAGATTTTCCATGGAAGCTTGTTAGTACAATACTGATAGTGATTCCGGTAATTAATATTTTATTACTGATATTGGCTATTTTGAAGGATTTTTCACCTGTTTTTCTGGGGGTATTTTTAGCCTTTTCTATTATTAGCTTGCTTGTTGTTAATAGTAAATACAGTAAACAACTTAAAAAAGCTTATAGTGTTGTCAATCTAAGATCAGGACAATATAGCAGGTTTTCAGAAATTTTTCAGTTAATAGAGAAAGAAGCTTTCGATACAGCATTAAATAAAAACCTTCAGGCAAAGCTTACTCATCCGTTGGCTTCTTCATGTATTAACAAATTATCCGGTATAAAAAGAAATCTGGATAACGGACATACACCATTGTTTGGATCAATTGCCAATCTTTTGTTTCTATGGAATCTTAGATATACAGTAGAGCTGGCGAAATTAATGAATATGCTTAACGAGCATATTGATAACTGGTTTGAGGCATTTGCTGAGTATGAAGCATTAATATCTTTTGGCATTTTTGCTTATAAAAATCCTCAATACAATTATCCGGTTTGTAGGGAAGATATAGATTCATTACAATGTAAAGATATAGTTCACCCATTATTGGACTCCGGAAAAGCAATCGGTAATGATTTTATTATTGGAAATACTAAGAATATCTGTATCGTTACAGGGGCTAACATGACAGGTAAAAGTACTTTTCTCCGAACTATAGGTGTAAATCTTGTGCTGGCAATGAATGGTTGCCCGGTCGGAGCCGAAGAGTTTTCTTTTAGACCGATGCATATATTTACAAGTATGAGAACAAGCGATTCCTTATCGGATGGAAGTTCTTATTTTAATGCAGAAATAAAAAGATTAAAAAGTTTAGTGGAGACATTGGAAGAAAAGATTCCACTTTACATTATTCTCGATGAAATTCTGAAGGGAACAAATTCTACAGATAAGTTGGAGGGTTCTCGTTTGTTCCTGAAGAAAATAATGGATATTAATACAGACTTTACTTGTATTATTGCTACCCATGATTTGCCACTCACAGATATGGATATAACTTACCCTGAAAATGTTTCCAATCTTTGTTTTGAATTGGATGAAAAAAATGGTGAGCTTATATCCGACTACAAATTAAAATCCGGTGTCACCCAAACCATGAATGCGCTAAGGTTAATGAAGGCCTATAACATTATAGATTGAGATAATCGTCATTTCGTTTCTTCAATTTAAAATGATTGTTTTTTAATTTTTTTATCTCCTCAGGTTTTTAAACTTTCAGGAAAGAGATAATGCTATAATTTTATATTAAGTCTTAAATATTCATAGACAATACTGTATCCTTTTTATTACGATTCTTATTTCATTTACTTTCATTTTAGTGCTTTTATAATGTAATCTGTCAAAATTTAAAGAATAAGGACAAGCTTCATTTGCTCATAATATTAATCAGGGTCATATTTGTTTTTATAACAGATCTGTAAAACCAATGTCAGGGATTATAATATGACAAAGATTAATACAAATTTTAAAAATTGAAAAGATGAATTTACAAAATTTAAATCTAGTTGGGTTTAATACTCAGGAAATGAAAAAAAACATAAAGGGGGAATATTACTTGTAGTTTTAAGTATAATTGCGATAACAAGCGCAACTTATTATGGAAGTAAAGAAGTCGGTAAAGCTGCTTATTTATTAACTCATTAATTGAAGATTATAAAATTAAAAGAATTATCTTACGAAGAGCAGGAAAATACTAATGGCGGAGATCTTTTGCTTTATGCTAAGTCTTTGTATGGGATATAAAGAAATGGAAAGAGAAATGACAAAAAATAAAATTAAAAATATGAAAATGAATATCAAGTCGGAAATTATAGTTGCTTCGGTTACGTTAATAATTTTTGTGTATTTCAGTGGTAAAGTTATTGGTAAAGCTATCTATTATTTGGTTAACTAGGCTTTCAATTATACTTAATTTCGTATATTATAGAAAAATATGAAAAAGAATCTGCATCCTAAGTTACCTAATATTAGCATTCAATCCTTTTTGAATAAAATAGACAAGAGCTTTAATGATAATTTAGCAATGTCTGTTTTAGCAATTACTTTGATTGCATTCATTCTTTTTAGAATC
Organism: Elizabethkingia miricola; assembly: GCF_001675285.1. Classification (GTDB taxonomy): domain Bacteria; phylum Bacteroidota; class Bacteroidia; order Flavobacteriales; family Weeksellaceae; genus Elizabethkingia; species Elizabethkingia miricola. The sequence goes on along the minus strand of NZ_LSGQ01000030.1, from coordinate 52,196 downwards.
GGATGGAAGGTAGGGAGATTTTACGGTTTATAAATCTTTCTATAACTTTAATAAAATTAAAATCTGTTCCAGTTACTAGAGTAGATTTGTTTTAAAGTCAAAAATACTTCACATACTAAAAAAACATAAATATGAAATTTATCTGGCTTTTTTATTAGTTATTTTGTGTATTTGCATTCTAATTTTGAAAAAGGAAAATAACCTGATAAAGCTGCAGCTGAAAGAGAAAAAAGATAGTCATAAAATTAAGAAAAATGATTATTAGAAAAACAAAAAAAAGAACACTTTGTTACACCAATAAAAACCTTATTGAATTTGCAATTCTATTAATTGTTATATTATATGTGGCTTATTTATATGGAAAAGATGTTGCTTTAAATGCGAATTAATTATTTATATATTCTTATAAATACATTGCTCTCTTAATACTTGTATGTAAAAAGAAAAAGAATGGGCAACAATGTCCATTCTCTTTCAACTAGTGTGTTTTTGTTTCTTTTTATCATGTATGTTTCTGACTACAAATTTCCTGTTATTTTTTTTAATGGTTGCGTTTCTCTGCATTACAATGCGCCTACATAATTTTTTTTTCACGTATACAAAATGTCTACATTTTTTTGTAAAAACCTAATTATTATATGTTTATATATATGTATTTTTGTATATAAAGGTTTTATGAGTTTGCAAAAAATGAATAAAGTTGTATTATCTGTTATTTTATTATTAATGTCCTGCTTATATTTTGCCCAAAGTGATAAGGATGTTAATCAACAACTTGTTTATACCCTTTTATATGGTAATGAGAAAGCCAAGGCAAAAGAAGTTATAGAATCAGAGTTCTTAAAATCGGATAATGACTCCAGAAAAGTTATTGGTTATGTTTATTTGGCAGACTACTATGCTTTACTAAAAGATGTGGTGAAAAGAACAGAGGCTTTGGAAAAAGCTCAAGATATAGCTTCAAAAACGAAGGATCCTATAGACAAAGCTTATGTCGATCAGGGCTATGCTAAATATTATCAGAAGCTAGATAAGGACGAGTTATTTGTAAAATCAGTTAATGAAAGCATCATTACTTTTAGCAAATATCCCAATGAGAATTTCATTCTTGCCACATTGTATTTTCTTAAATATAATTACTCCACCAAAAAAATGCTCAATAAGTATGGTGAAGAAGACTATACCAAAGCGAATCAATATGCATTAAAATCTAAAAATAATTTATTAATCAACTCTACTTATAATAACCTTGGATATTATTACCGGAAGAGATATGAGTTATCGAACGAAAAGAAATTTCTTGCTTCTGCACAGGAAAGTTATCAGAAATCTTACCAATATGCTTTGCTGATAAAAGAACCAGCTGCCCAGAAAAGGTCGTTGATTGCTTATTATCTGAATTATGGTGTAATGGTTAATACTGTGAAACCTGTAGATTATAATAAATGCCTGGAATTGTACAATAAGGTACTATCACTGAATAAAGACGATGACAATTTTGAGCAGTTTACAACATTTGCCTACAATAATATTGGCTATGTATATGAGGCAATGGGAAAAAATGAACTGGCAAAAGAGTATTATTTAAAAGCTTATTCTTTGTCAAAGAATGACAAGGAAATATTTCTGAGTGATAAAATGGAGATCCTTGAAAATCTTTCACGACTGCATGAAAAGATAGGTCAGCCGGAAAAAGCCCTTGTTTATGAACGGGATGCCAAAAATCTGATTAAACATTACAGTGAGGAACAGTCTCATAATACGGCCAAAACACTGGACGTATTTTATCAGGCACAACAGAAGAATCAACAGATAAAGCAACTGGAGGAAAAGAATAAAATATTTAATAAACGGAAATTTCTTTATCTGGGAATTATTCTCCTTTCTATAGCTACTATAATATTTCTGATTTATACCCTTAGATATAAACAAAACCTGCTGGTAGCCGAAAGAAATGAATCAGAACTTCTTTTACAGCTTGAGCAGGAAGAAAAAGCCCGTATGAAAGCAGAGCAGGAGTTGTGGGCGATACAACAGGAGCAGCTGCAGAAGCAGGCATTGGCAACGTCTCTTCAACTGAACCAGAAAAATACTTTCATCAATGAGTTGAAGGAAAAGGCCAAAGACATAAAAGATTTTAATCTGGATCGTATTCTGAAGGAAGAGCAATCTTCTGATACCAACTTTAGTGCAATACAAAACATTGTGCAGGAAGTTCATCCTAATTTCTTCAAGCGTTTGAATGAAGTGTCTAAAAGTAAACTGACAAATCAGGATCTTAGATATGCAGCTTATATTTATCTGAACATGGATAACCTGCAGATTGCGAGTGCTCTGAAAGCAGATCCTAAAACAGTTAGAATGACTAAATACAGACTAAAACAGAAAATAGGTTTGGGAAAAGAAGAAGATCTGCAGGCTTTTATACAAAACCTGCAGTTATAATTATAATAAGTTGATTTGTTAGGTTCTTGGCTGTAGTAATTTAGCAACTAATGCAGTCCAGCCAGTCTGGTGCGATGCACCTACGCCACGCCCGGTATCACCATGGAAATATTCATAAAAAAGAATATAATCCCTGAATTCAGGATCACTTTGTAATTTTTCATAGTCACCATTAAAAGCTCTTCTTCCGTTCTCATCACGAAGAAAAATTTTGCAAAGTCTTTTACTCACATCCTCCGCAATTTCATTCAGATGATGCATTTCATTGCTTCCTTTAGGGTATTCGATTTTATAATCATCCCCAAAGTAGAAATGAAAGCGCTGCAGACTTTCTATAATCAGAAAGTTTATCGGAAACCAGATTGGGCCGCGCCAGTTGCTGTTACCACCAAACATATCACTGTCGCTTTCTGCAGGCAGATATTTTACAGTGTAATCATTTCCGCCCGCATTCAACTGAAAAGGCTCTTTTTCATAAACTTTAGACAGTGCCCTGATTCCGTAGTCACTCAGAAATTCTTCAGGGTCAACCATTCTTTCCAGGATCTTTTTCAAACGATGGCCACGTAAAATACTCAGCAAATGTTTGCGTCCCTGTCCTTCAACATCGAAGTGTGAAACCAATGCTGCCAGTTCAGGTTTATGAGATAAAACCCAATCCATTCTTTTGGCAAAATTAGGAAGCTTTTCCAGATAGTGGTGTTCAATTACTTCTACTGCAAACATGGGGATAAGTCCTACAATGCTACGCAAACGAAGATCGAAACTTGTTCCGTCGGAAAGCTGTAAGACATCATAGAAGAAACCATCCTCTTCATTCCACAATCCCTGTTTGTCATCCCCAAGGCTGTTCATTGCTTCCGCGATATACAGGAAGTGCTCAAAGAATTTTGTGGCCATATCCTCATATACAGGATTGTATAGTGCTAATTCCAGTGAAATACGCAGCATATTCAGAGAAAACATAGCCATCCAGCTCGTACCATCAGCTTGCTCCAGGTGTTCTCCATTAGGAAATACCGTGTTACGGTCGAAAGCACCAATATTATCCAGACCAAGGAACCCTCCTCCGAAAATGTTATTTCCGTTCATATCCTTACGGTTAACCCACCAGGTGAAGTTCAATAACAATTTCTGGAATACAGATTCCAGAAAGTACAGATCTGGCTTGCCGTGTTTCTTTTCATCAATTTTAAATACCCTGAAAGTTGCCCATGCATGTACTGGCGGATTTACATCACTGAAATTCCATTCATACGCCGGCAGCTGTCCGTTGGGGTGCATGTACCATTCGCGGGTAAGCAGTAAAAGCTGTTCTTTAGCAAAATAAGAATCTACAAGACTTAGTCCCACACAATGAAAAGCTAAATCCCAGGTTGCATACCAGGGATATTCCCATTTATCAGGCATGGAAATAATATCTTTATTATTTAGAGTTTGCCAGTCTTCATTCCGTATATAGTAGCGGGATTCCGGTGGATGGATTTCATTAGGATCGCCCTTTAGCCATTTGGAGACATTGTAATGATAGAACTGCTTGTTCCACATTAATCCGGCAAAGGCTTGCCGCTGAACTCTGCGTTTATCCTCATCCGTTACATCTTTCTGAAGCTGGTTATAATAGTCTTCATTTTCTGTTACTCTGTCTCCGAATATCTGATCAAAATCTGCGAAAGGATTTTCCTGTTCGGTACCTAACCGGAAACGCCAGGATTTCTTTTCACCCGGAAGCAAAGACGTTTCAATCTTTAAAGCTGCCTTTGTTCCTTTCTTCTCAGGGTTAATAGTCGCAGCATTGTTTGTCAGGATATACTGGTTTATTCCGTCTTTGGCAAAAGGTTCAGAATCATTCCACTTATAAAGCTTTTCTGTATTACTTTCATTATTACAAAACATGCTCTCGCAAGGTATTTCTGTAAATAACTTTTTAATCAGTATTTCCTGGTGATCAACTTTAATTCCGTTAAAATCCACCGAAAGCTCAGGTTTGTAATTGTCGTATCCCCAACACCAGGTGTTCCGAAACCATAATGTCGGAAAAATACTCAGTGGAGATTCCTTAGGTCCTTTGTTCTCAACAGTGATTTGAATCAGAATATCATGAATATCGGCTTTAGCATATTCTATTGTAATGTCAAAATATTCATTGTTATCAAAAATACCTGTATCTATAATTTCATATTCCCGTTCGGCCTTTCCTCTATTCCTGTTGGTTATTATAAGATCCTCGTAAGGGAAGGCATTCTGCGGATACTTGTAAAGCATTTTCATGTAGCTGTGCGTGGGGCTGCTTTCCAGATAATAGAAAAGTTCTTTTATATCTTCACCATGGTTTCCCTGGCTGTTACTTAGTCCAAAGAAGCGTTCTTTTATCATTTTATCCCGGTGATTCCAGAAGCCTAAGGCAAAACATAAAGTTTGATCCTGATCACTTATTCCTGCAATACCTTCTTCTCCCCAGCGGAATGTTAATGCTTCAGCCGAGTCATGTCCCGTATAGTTCCATGCATCACCATTTGCACTATAATCTTCCCTTACTGTTCCCCATTGCCTGTTACTTACATAAGGGCCCCATATTTTCCAGTCAGGATTTTTTAATCGGTTATATTCTTGTGTCATGTTTTTATTTATAGTTCATCATAGTAGTTAGTCTCAAGTCATTAATTATAAAGTTATTAATACTTTTTCTAACTTCATAATACCTACTTGTACTTAAAGTTATCCTCCGGTTGAAAAGCTTTCAAAAGTGGTCATGCCACCGTCTATAAAAATACTGGCACCTGTGATATAATCGGAGTCATCACTGGCCAGAAAAACAGCTAGTTTTCCAATATCTTCAGGTTTCCCGATTCTGTTGTATGGTATCAGGTTCATCAGTGAATTGTATGCTTCCGGAGTATTCCATGCATTGGTGTTAATGGGAGTCTGAATCGCTCCGGGACATATGCTGTTTACCCGTATTTTATCAGCTCCATATTCCTGAGCCAGAGTTTGCATCAACATTCTTATAGCACCTTTGCTGGCTGCATAATTAGCGTGCCCGGCCCAGGGAATAATTTCGTGAACACTACTGATATGGATTATTTTTCCTCTTGCTACAGATTTTGCAGGATCTATATCTCTTCTTAAAAACTCTCTGATGGCTTCACGGGCACAAAGAAACTGTCCGGTAAGATTGATGTCTATAACCTGTTGCCATTGCTGCAGAGTCATTTCCGTAAACTTTGCATCTTTCTGTACACCGGCATTGTTGATCAGGATATCCACGGTACCATATTGTGTGGTAACATCCTGAAACATTTTTATAACTTCTTCTTCCTTACTTACATCACACTGATAAGTTATTCCGGAGCCACCATCATCAGTAATTTCTTTTAAAATTGCTTCAGCAGAGGGCTTAGATGATTGGGAAGAATGATTGATAATAACTGTAGCACCCGATGCTGCAATACATTTGGCGATGCCACTACCGATACCACTGCTGGCACCTGTAATAATAGCAATTTGATTTTGGAGCTTCTGTTCCATATTTTTATAATTTGTGTTTGTTGGTGAGGCCTGAGATACAATTTTACAGATCGTATGTAAAATTTGGATACCAAATACCATAACAAATGTATAAATTTGTTCATCAAAAAGAATTTTAAAAAATCTTAAATAATGAAAATAGAACTGAACAGAATTGATGATAATTATCTGTTTGAATTAACCAATCAGAGAGGGCATAAAATTATTTTAGATAATACGTCTGAAGACGATCCACAGGGAGTTAGCCCAATGGAGTCGGTGCTAATGGCATTGGCAGGATGCAGTAGTATAGATATGGTTTCTATTCTGAAGAAACAAAGACAGGAGATTACCTCTTTTTCAGCTGATGTAGAGGGAGTACGTGTACAGGTAGAGGATGCTAAGCCTTTCCGTAACATTCATGTAATATTCAAACTGGAAGGAGAGATTGATGGTAAAAAAGCAAACAGAGCTGCTGAACTTTCATTTGAAAAATATTGCTCGGTTTCTAAATCGCTTGATCCGCAAATTAAAGTTACATGGGAAGTTTTGGTAAACGGAACTTCAACAAAATAGAAATACATTTTGTATTGAAATAATAATGGGCAATAGGTGATTAATACTTTTAGAATTACTTATTGCCCATTACTTATTATGGGCAATTAACAAGTATTTTTATCTTTTTTTTGCAAAAATCTATATTGTTTGTATCTTTGCAGCCAAGATTAGTTCTTTAACACGATTGAAAATGTTATCAGGAAAGGCCGAGGGAATAGACCCTATGACGCCTTAGCAACCCTTCGCTTGCCGAAGAAGGTGCTACATTCTACCACTATGGGATAGATAACGTTACTGAATTTCTTTCAGCCTTTTCTGGGCATTTTCAATTTTATAGGATCAAAAAATATAAAATTGAAAGATTATCTTAAAACCATTAATATTAAAAACTTTACTACCCAATCAGGGAAAGTATATGATATTCCGTTAACCTATGAAGTTTTCGGACAAGATTTGTATACGGCTCCTGTAGTGTTAGTTAATCATGCACTAACCGGAAATTCTGCAGTAACCGGAGAATTGGGTTGGTGGAAAGAAGCTATTGGTGAAGGGAAGCCCGTAGATACCAACACTTATACAATTCTGGCATTTAATATTCCGGGTAACGGATATGATGGTTTTCTAATAGACAATCCTAAAGATTTTGTAACTAAAGATATTGCACGATTATTCCTGCAAGGATTAGAAGTGTTGAATATTAACGAACTCTATGCTATTATCGGCGGATCATTAGGAGGCGGAATAGGTTGGGAAATGTTGGGATTGAATAATACTCTGGCTCAGAATTTTATCCCTGTAGCAACAGATTGGAAAACCTCAGATTGGTTATATGCACAATGTCTGGTTCAGGATTTTTTACTTACACAATCTGATAAGCCTTTACAAAAAGCACGTATTCACGCGATGCTTTGCTATAGAACACCGCAATCTTTAAACGAAAGATTTGGTAATAAAATCCATGAAGATAAGGAACTTAGAAAGTCTGAAGACTGGCTTAACTTTCATGGAGAGAGGCTGAATGAAAGATTTACGTTGTCTGCCTATAATATGATGAATCAACTTCTTTCGACTATTGAAACCGTTGAGGTAAACAGCACATCTTTCGAACAATTAGCGGCCATAAAAGCAAATATATTTATCGTCTCAGTAGACAGTGATCTGTTCTTTCCGGCATCGGAAGATCACCAGACATATACTGAACTGAGTAAAATAAAAAATAACATAAAGCATTTCATCATAAACTCTGTTCATGGGCACGATGCTTTCCTGATGGAATACGAACAATTGAATAACATCTTACACAATATATTTAAGAAGTAACATGAAGGTTTTAAAATTTGGAGGAAAATCTCTGGCAAACGGATTAGGTCTGGAAAAGACATTAGAAATTATCAAGCATAAAAAAGCGAATGAAGAAGATATTTGCGTAGTAGTTTCTGCAAGAGGAAATGCGACAGATGAGCTGATTGCGCTATTGGAAAATGCCAGAAACGGACAGTGGGAAGAAGAAGACTGGATTAACTTTAAGGAAAATCAGTTAAAAGCAATTCCGCAACAGCAGGATATTTTGGATACTGATTTTCATAATTTGAAAAACTTCTTTGCAGGCGTTAAGTTGTTAAAGGATTATTCTTTGAAAACCAAAGATGAAGTACTAAGCTTTGGTGAAGTTATTTCGGCTAAAACGTTGGTGCAGGTTCTTATCAATGAAGGACTTTCTGCCAAGTTTGTAGATGCCCGTAGTTTCTTGATTACTGATGATCGTTTTGGTAATGCTATCCCTAAAGACGAAATCTCTGAAAAAAACGCACAAGCTGCGTTCGAGGAGTTCTATAACAACGGAGCTATTCCGGTTGTAACAGGATTTATTGGTGTAACCGAAGAAGGAGAGACCACAACATTAGGAAGAAACGGAAGTAACTATTCAGCGGCTTTAGTGGCTAAATTTATCAATGCAGAGATCTTAGAAAACTATACACATGTAGATGGTGTTTTCTCTGTAAATCCTGAGCTGGTAGAAGATGCCCGCCATATAGAAAATCTGTCATTCCAGGAAGCAAATGAGATGGTAAACTTCGGAATGAATGTTCTTCATGATAAAACGATCTTGCCTCTTATAGATAAAAACATTCCGCTTAAGATATTGAACACCTTCAAAGGAATAGATCAGACAGGTACTCTTATTTCCAATGATAAGAACAATACTTCTGTAAAATCTCTGATGCTGCAGGAAAACAAATCACTTGTAGTTTTCGAAGGACGAGGATTATTGGGAAAAGTAGGAATTGACGCAAGATTTTTCAGTGCATTACACCGTGCAGGAGTTAGTGCCGGAATTATCTCTCAGGGATCTTCTGAAAGAGGAATGGGAGTAGTGGTAGATGAGAAAGATGCACCAAGAGCATTGGAAGCTTTGCGTAAGGAGTTTGCAAGAGACTATGATACCAAAGATGTACAAAGTATCCACAGTATTGATGGATTAAGTGTGATTTCTATTATCGGACAGAAAATGTCTCATTTTAATCAGTCGTACAATGCTCTGATCAAAAACCATGTAGAACCTTTATTAATAAGTAATACGGTTTCTGGTGCTAATGTTAGTATCGTAATAAGCAAAGAAGATACAAGCAAAGCTCTGAATATTATTCATGGAGAGTTGTTCGAAAATCCGAAACAAATCCATCTGGCTATTATCGGACACGGAACAGTAGGGCGCGCGTTGATTAATCAGATTCTGAATTCTACTCATGATATTGTAAACCGTAAGAATACACACATTAAAATATTTGCCATCAGTAATTCCAAAAATTTGATCCTTGATAAAAAAGGAATTGGAAAAGACTGGGAAACACAATTGCAGACGAGTGCAGTTCCTGCAAATATCGAAACATTATTAAAGTACGCTAAAGAAAATCATTTAGAGAACTTAATTGCAGTAGACAATACTGCCAGCAGTGTGTTTGTAGAAAACTACGAGCTACTGGCTGAAAATGGATTCGACTTAGTTTCTTCCAACAAGATTTTCAATACCCTGCCGATTGACCGCTATAAAAATCTGCGTAAGGTACTGGAAGATAAAAATAAGAAATACCTGTATGAGACGAATGTGGGAGCAGGTTTACCATTGATAGATACGATTAAACTTCTGCATCTTTCTGGCGAAAATATTACCCGTGTAAAAGGGGTATTCTCAGGATCTCTTAGTTATATTTTCAATAATTTCTCTGTAAGAGAAGATGCCTTTAGTACGATTATAAAAGAAGCAATGGATAAAGGTTATACCGAGCCGGATCCACGTGAAGACCTTTCCGGAAATGATGTTGCAAGAAAATTATTGATCTTGGCTCGTGAGCTGGATTTGGTAAATGAATTCTCAGATATCAATATTCAGAATCTGATTCCTGAAAATCTTCAGAGTATTGCTAAAGATGAGTTCCTTTCCCGTTTGGAAGAACTCAATACTGAATATGAACAGCTGAAAAAATCTCTTCCGGAAGATCATGTATTGCGTTATGTAGGAGAACTGAAAGGAGATTTACAGAAAGAAAAAGGACAACTGGAGGTGAAATTAGTTTCGGTACCAAAATCTGCAAGTTTAGGTCAGGTAAAAGGATCGGATTCTATTTTCGAAATCTATACAGAATCTTATGGTGAGAATCCTATTGTAATTATGGGAGCCGGGGCCGGAGCAGAAGTAACTGCACGAGGTGTCTTTGGTGATATTTTAAGAGTAAGTGAGAATAAATAAATATTATATATAATGTAACAATATAACAATTTAGCAATGTACCAAAATTCAACTACAATATGGATTGTTAGACTGTTACATTGTTATATTGGTAAACTTTTTGAAAATGGAAAATTTTGAAACTCAGGCGATAAGAACTCAAACAGAAAGAACGCAGTACGACGAACATTCAACTCCGTTATTTCTAACATCCAGTTTTATATTTCAGGATGCAGAAGATATGAGAGCTTCTTTCGCTGAAGAAAAAGAAAAGAATATTTATAGCCGTTACAGCAATCCTACGGTGAATGAATTTACCGATAAAATGGTGAAGCTGGAAGGAGGTGAGGCTGGTTATGCCTTTTCATCAGGGATGGCAGCTGTTTACAGTACTTTGGCTCCTCTTTTAAATAGTGGTGACCATGTATTGAGCTGTCAGTCTATATTTGGATCTACTCACACACTTTTTACAAAGTATTTTCCGAAGTGGAATATCAATACTACTTACTTCAAAGCTGATGAGGTAAATGATATCGAGAAATATATAACACCGGAAACTAAGATTCTTTATGCAGAAACGCCAACAAACCCGGCTATAGAAATTCTTGATCTGGAAGTATTAGGGCAAATTGCTAAAAAACATAATCTGATCTTTATAGTGGATAACTGTTTTGCAACACCTTATTTGCAGCAGCCTATAAAATACGGTGCCGACTTAGTCGTGCATTCTGCAACCAAACTAATCGACGGACAAGGACGTGTATTAGGAGGGGTAGTTGTCGGAAAAGCAGATCTTGTTCGCGAGATTTATCTTTTTGCAAGAAATACAGGACCATCACTTTCTCCATTCAATGCATGGGTGTTATCCAAAAGTTTGGAGACATTGGCGATCCGCGTAGAAAGACATTGTGAAAATGCACTGAAAGTTGCGGAGTTTTTAGAATCACACCCGAATGTAGTAACAGTGAAATATCCTTTCCTTAAATCACATCCTAGTCATGAAATTGCTAAAAAGCAAATGAAATTAGGCGGAAATATTATTGCTTTTGAAGTAAAAGGAGGACTGGAAAAAGGAAGAGCATTTATGGATAACATAAAGCTATGCTCACTATCACCAAATTTAGGAGATACCAGAACTATTATTGTGCATCCGGCATCTACAACACATAGCAAGCTTACAGAAGAAGAACGATTGGAAGTAGCTATTACTCCGGGATTAGTAAGATGTTCTGTTGGATTGGAAAATGTAAATGATATTATTGCAGACCTAAAACAAGCTTTAGAAGCTTAGTCTGCTTAAATTTTATAAGGCTTCGACCCAGCTCAGCCTGACAATTTTAAGTATTAGAAGTGTCACTCTAAGCTTAGCTTGTAGTGAGCCTGACGAACCGAAGAGCAAAAATAAACGAACATGAGTAACATAGAAGCATTATATAAAGCATTGAACGCGCGAATCCTTATTCTGGATGGCGCTATGGGGACAATGCTACAGCGGCACAAATTTGAAGAAGAAGACTTCAGAGGAGATCGCTTCAAAGACTGGCCAAGTCCTTTAAAAGGGAATAATGATTTGCTTTCTTTAACACAGCCACAAGCTATTGAAGATGTACACAGACAATATTTTGAAGCTGGTGCAGATATCATCGAGACCAATACATTCTCCGGAACTACAATTGCAATGGCAGATTATGGGATGGAAGAGCTGGTAACAGAGCTTAACTATGAATCAGCAAGAATTGCCAGAAAAGTTGCAGATGAATATACGGCAAAAACACCGGATAAACCCCGATTTGTTGCAGGAGCTATAGGTCCTACTAATAAAACAGCAAGTCTTTCTCCGGATGTGAATGATCCAGGATATCGTGCTATTACCTTTGACGAACTTAAAGAGGCTTATAAACAACAGGCTAAAGCTTTATTGGATGGAGGTTCTGATATTTTATTGGTAGAAACTATATTCGATACCCTGAATGCTAAAGCGGCACTTTTTGCTATTGATGAGATTCAGGATGAAAGAAATATCCGTGTACCAATTATGGTGAGTGGGACAATTACAGATGCCTCGGGAAGAACCCTTTCAGGGCAAACTGCTGAAGCTTTCCTTATTTCTGTTTCGCATCTTAATTTACTAAGTGTTGGTTTCAACTGTGCTTTAGGAGCTCAGCAGCTAACACCTTATCTGGAAGTATTGTCACATAATACGGATTTTGCAGTTTCTGCTTATCCAAATGCAGGTTTACCAAATGCATTCGGGCAATATGACGAAACGCCGGAAGACATGGCAGAACAGATTAAAGAGTTTGTTGACAAAGGGCTAATCAATATTATCGGTGGATGTTGCGGAACAACACCGGAACATATTAAAGCTATTGCAGATTTGGCTAAAAACTATAAGCCTAGAGAGATATCTGTAAAGTCGTAAAGTAGATTTTATAAATAATAATTATTAATTTAAAGTATAGTAACATAGATAGTTAGAGGGTAGATCCGAGTTTTCATTTTTTGTAAATTTGTTAGAACATCACAAATAATTACATATGAAACATCCGGCTTATCCTAAGAATACTGATGAGATACATTTATTCAACGAACTGAGAAAACGAGTGAACCAGAGAATAGAGGAAATACCGGAAAATCGGGATAGGTATATCCAGATTAAAGCCATTCTTCTGCCAATTGTATATTTTGGCAGTTATTTCCTTGCGATTTTTAATGGAAATAAACCATGGCTTTATATAACCTGTTATGTTGTAATGGGCTTTACACTGGTTTTAATCTATCTGAATCTGATTCATGAAGCAGCTCACAACAATATATATAAAACCAAAAAATATAATAAATGGATTCTGAGGTTATTCGACTTTATTGGTGCGAATAGCTATATATGGCAGAAAAGGCATATTGTAAGCCATCATGCTTTTCCTAATGTAGATGGTTGGGATACCGATGTGGAACAGAGCGGACCAATAAAAATTTTCCCACACGTGGAAGCAAAGGGAATTCAGAAATATCAGGACAGATACTTCATTTTTGCTTATCCGTTCTATCTGTTCAACTGGATGTTGGTTAGAGACTTCAGGGATTTTTTTGATAGAGAAAGAGTTATTTATAAAACGCATGGAGAAGCTCCTAAAGCAGAAAAAGTGAAACTGATCCTTTACAAATTACTTTACCTTTTCTATCAGATAGCAGTTCCGGTTTTATTTCTGAAAGTATCTTTTGGATTGGCTTTTGGGGCGTGGGCTCTGGAAATATTGGTAGCAAGTGTATTTGCATTATTTGTATTGTTGCCACTGCATCCGCTGCCGGATAATGAGTTCCCGGTTCCGGATGAACATAATAATCTGCCATTTAGCTGGCTGAGACATCAGTTGGAAGTAACAAATGATTTAAGCAATAACAATTGGTTTATCCGTCATGTATTAGGGAATTTTAATTTCCATGTGGCACATCATTTATTTCCCAACTACAGCTATGTATACTATAATGAGATTACTGAAGAAATAGAAAATTTTGCTCACGAGAATGGTTTTGTTTACAAAAGATTTCCGTTACTCACAGCATTGGGCAAACATTATCAATTATTAAAATATAATGCGAATAACGTTCCTCTGAGGCATGTCTTCGAGGAACTGGATTCCTAATTAAGAATGAGAGATGTCTGTAAAAAGCATTCCGTTCAATAAAAATACCGCAAAGCGGTAAATTAAAAGTAGACGAATGAAATATCTAAAGCTATCGGGGCTTGAGCCATTGGTGATTACACCGGAAAGTAACTTTATAAACGTAGGGGAAAGGACGAACGTTGCCGGATCTAAAAAATTTCTGAGATTAATCAAAGAAGAAAAATATGCTGAGGCTTTAGATATTGCCCGCCATCAGGTAGAAGGGGGTGCTCAGGTTCTGGATGTTAATATGGACGATGGTCTTCTGGATGGTAAATATGCTATGGTGAAGTTCCTGAATCTTATTGCCTCCGAACCGGATATTGCGAGGATTCCTATTATGGTAGACAGCTCTAAATGGGAAATCCTGGAAGCTGGCTTGCAGGTTGTTCAGGGAAAACCTGTAGTGAACTCAATAAGCTTGAAGGAAGGTGAAGCCAATTTCATCGATCAGGCAAAGAAAATAAAGCGTTACGGTGCTGCTGTTATTGTAATGGCATTTGATGAGGTAGGACAGGCAGATAATTATGAGCGCCGTATAGAGATTGCTAAGAGGTCATACGATATTCTTGTTAATCAAATAGACTTTCCGCCGGAGGACATTATTTTCGACCTTAATATATTCCCGGTAGCTACTGGTATGGATGAGCACAGACGGAATGCTATCGATTTTATAGAAGCTACCCGTTGGGTAAGAACCAATCTTCCTTATGTATCAGTAAGTGGGGGTGTTTCCAATGTGTCTTTCTCTTTCAGAGGAAACGATGCAGTGAGAGAAGCAATGCACTCTGTATTCCTTTACCATGCTATTAAAGCAGGAATGAATATGGGAATTGTGAATCCAACAATGTTGGAAGTTTATGATGAAATTCCAAAAGATCTACTGGAGCTGATAGAAGATGTAATGCTGGATCGCAGGGATGATGCAACAGAAAGACTTCTGGATTTTTCCGAAAGAGTAAAATCTGTCAGAAAAGAAAAAACTGAAGACCTGGCCTGGAGAGAGCAACCGCTTCAGGATCGTATTACTCATGCCTTGGTAAAAGGTATAGACCGATTTATTGAAGAAGATATAGAAGAAGCCCGTCAACAGGCCAAGCGCCCGTTAGATGTTATTGAGATTAATCTGATGACCGGAATGGGAGTTGTTGGAGACTTGTTTGGAAGCGGGAAAATGTTCCTGCCACAGGTAGTGAAATCTGCCCGTGTAATGAAGAGAGCAGTGGCGTATTTACAACCCTATATTGAAGCTGAAAAAGATACAGGCCGTCCGGCCGCCGGAAAAGTATTGATGGCAACTGTAAAAGGAGATGTACACGATATCGGGAAAAATATTGTAAGTGTGGTATTAGGTTGTAACAACTACGAGATTATAGATCTTGGCGTAATGGTTCCGGCTGAAAAGATTATTCAGACAGCTATAGATGAAAAGGTAGACATTATTGGTCTTAGTGGTCTTATTACACCGAGTTTGGATGAAATGGTTCATGTTGCCAGTGAATTGGAACGAAAGAATCTGGATTTTCCACTTCTTATAGGTGGTGCTACAACATCTAAAGCGCATACCGCAGTGAAAATTGATCCGTCATATTCTAATGCTGTAGTACATGTAAACGATGCTTCCCGTGCTGTAAATGTGGTTTCCAGTTTGCTGAACAAAGAAAAATCTAATGTTTATACACTGGACCTGAAAACTGAATATGAAGATTTCAGAGAAAAATTCTTAAACAGAGGCGAGCACAAAGAATATGTAGCATTAGAATTCGCAAGAGAAAATAAATATAAAATAGATTTTAAGTCTGAAGATATCATAAAACCTGCTAAACCGGGAATTACCATTATCGAAGATCAGCCATTGGAAGATTTATTAGATTATATCGACTGGTCACCATTTTTCAGAAGCTGGGATCTTCACGGAAGATATCCGGATATTTTGAAAGATGAAGTAGTGGGGGTACAGGCAACGGAACTTTTTCATGATGCTCAGAAAATTCTGAAAAAGCTGATTGAAGATAAAAGCTTAACTGCTAAAGCTATTTTTGGATTATTCCCGGCTAATGCTGTGAAAGACGATATTTTTCTGCAAAATGAGCAAGGTGAAGATATAGGCAAATTTATTACGCTGCGTCAACAGGCTAAAAAATCCGAAGGAAAGGAATATTTGGCTTTGGCCGATTTTATAGCACCAAAAGAAACCGGAATTCAGGATTATGTAGGGTGCTTCTGTGTAACTGCTGGTTTTGGAGCAGACGAAGTAGCAGCAAAATATAACGAAGAAAACGACGATTATAATTCCATTATGGTAAAAGCCTTAGCCGATCGTTTTGCCGAAGCTTATGCTGAATTTTTACACTATAAAATACGTAAAGAATACTGGGGGTATGCTTCCGATGAAAATCTGAACAACGAACAGATGATTAAGGAAGAATATAAAGGAACCCGTCCCGCACCGGGATATCCGGCTTGTCCGGATCACCTGGAAAAAAATATGATCTGGGATGTTCTGAAAGTTGAAGAAAATATCGGTGTAAAACTAACAGAGAGTCTGGCAATGTGGCCGGCAGCCAGCGTTAGTGGTTATTATTTTGCCCACCCTATGAGTAAATATTTTGGACTGGGTAAAATAAAAGAAGACCAGCTTCGGGATTATACCGAACGTAAAGGCATCGATTATGATCTTGCTAAGAAATGGTTGAGTCCTAATCTCGCCTAGAAATTTCACCAAATCACATATTGTTAAAACAATTACATCCTTAGATTATTACATTAAAAAACTATGAAAGTAACCGAACATATTGCTCAAAGTAAAGGAAAAACACTTCTCTCCTACGAAATTATTCCACCTCAGAAAGGACACGGAATTGGAGATTTGTACAAAAATATAGACCCGTTAATGGAGTTTAAACCCTCTTTTATAGATGTAACTACCTCCCGGGAAGAATATATTTACCTTGAAAAAGGCAATGGGCTTATGGAGCGTAAAATTTCCAGAATGAGACCAGGAACACTAGGGATTTGTGCTTCAATTCAGTATAAATATAATGTAGATACTGTTCCCCATGTACTATGTGGTGGCTTTACTAAAGAAGAAACAGAATACCTGCTGGTAGACTGTCTTTATCTGGGAATTGATAATATAATGGCACTACGTGGCGATGCGATGAAAGGTGAAAAGTATTTTGAGCCAACTAAAGGCGGAAACCGTTATGCATCAGATCTTGTTACTCAGATTAATGATCTTGGAAAAGGGAAGTTTCTGCATGGCGAAATTTCAGGTAACGATCTCAACAATAGTTTCTGCATTGGTGTAGCAGGTTACCCTGAAAAGCATCTGGAGGCACCTTCTATGCAATATGATCTGAAAATGTTGAAACAGAAAGTAGACTTGGGTGCAGATTATGTGGTAACTCAAATGTTTTTAGATAATCAGAAATACTTTGAATTTGTAAAACTAGCCCGTGAAGCTGGTATAGATGTTCCTATTATCCCGGGTATAAAACCTCTTGCTGTAAAAAAACACTTGCAGCTGCTTCCTCAGGTATTCAAAATAGATATTCCTGAAGATTTGGTAAATGCTGTGTCACAATGCAAGAATAATGAAGCTGTAAAGCAGGTGGGAATTGAATGGTGTGTTCAGCAATGCAAAGAGTTATTAGATTTTGGTGTTCCTGCACTACATTTCTATACAATGGGTAAAAGTGATAATATCCAGAAAATTGTAAGTGAATTTTTCTAAGAATACTTTATAAAAATAAAAGGCGGACAACAGTCCGCCTTTTGAGTATCTATACCTTTTAAAAAGCCTTATCAAATTTTGAAATCTTGATAAGGCTTTTGTAATTCTATACGAAATGGCTAAACAGCCTCTAATTGCAAAGACTTTAGGTTGTTGCAAATTTGTTCTGTTGTAGGTTTTCCTGAAGATGTGTGCCAGATAAACATTCCGCTTTCTACATTAAAGTAGTATTCTGTCTGCTCGTCCGAAACTTTAAACCAGTTAAGGGCTCCGTTAGCTGCATTGATCCCAACCCAGTTAACTGCTGCTGTTTTTAGATCAAAGCTATATGGATTCTGATTCAGGGTATCCTGAAAAATAATCTTGTTATCCAGAATATAAAGAACGCCACTTCCCTGGAAGGCTTTCATTTTTAATATTTTAGTTTGTTGCTTGCCCTTATTGTAACGTACAATAGCTTTAAGCTTGGCACCTTCTGGTAATGTAGCAAGTACAGCTTCCTGTTTTTTCTTTCTACTTTGAGAAGCCAGAAATGCAATAAGGAAAATAAGTCCGATAAAGCCTAAAAAGGCAATAATAAAGACGATCAAAAGTATAAAAATTGAGTTCATTGTAATATATTTTCGTTATAACGTTGGATGTTTCTTAAATATTTTATTTCTGTCGAATAAATAACGATAAGTTGTGAGTTTTCTTGTGATTTTTGTATCTAAGTTTTCTGCAATTTTAATCATTTTGGGGTTAAAATCCCCTATCCACTGCATTTCTATTTCCTCAAAATGAGTATATTTTCTTAGATGCTGTGTTCCTTCCCATATCATATAACCATCTATACCCTTTTTTTGCCATTCGGGTACAACACCAAAAACCAGCCCAATCATTTTTTTATTCGGTACAAATTGCCGGATAAACAAAAACTTTATTTTCTCCCATATTCCAAATTTTCCGTTCAGGTATCGGAACCATTCATTCAGATCCGGAAGATTTATCCACATGCCAACCGGATTCCCTTTTTCATATACAAACCAGGAGATATGTTCATTGATTACAGGTTTTATAATATGAAACATTTTTTTTACCTGTTTTACATCCAGTTGTTTTCCTTCACCGTGGTTCGCCCATGCAGCATTATAAATATGTGTAAAATCCTCGGCATAACGATCAAGATGTTTTATCTGCATTCTTTCCGCATGAATATCCGGGTTTTGACTAAGACGTGTATGTGCATTTATAAAGCTGGAGTCTACTTCACTGGTTGTTTTTCGGGAAAAACATAACTGTTGGAAATATGGCTGAAAACCATAACTCTCAAAAAGTGTCTGATAATAAGGGAAATTGTAATTCATCCTGTAAAGAGGTTTTGTAAAACCTTCTGTCAGTAATCCCCAAAACTGATCTCTTTCACCAAAATTAATAGGCCCGTCCATAGCCTCCATACCTTTCTGTTGTAGCCATTCTCTACAAAAATCGAAAATGAAATTAGCTGTTATTTGATCATTAATACAATCAAAAAAGCCAATTCCACCAGTTGGCTGATCTTGTTTATATTTATTAGTATAGAATATAGCTACACGACCAATCGTTTCCCGCTTTTCATTAATGCATAGCCATCTGGAAGCTTCTCCGGAGCTAAAAAACTTATTCTTAACAGGGTTAAAGATGTCGTCAACATCTTTGTCCATGTTTCGGATGAAATTTTTATCTAGCCGATAGAGCCTTACAGGAAATTCAAGAAACTCTTTTCGCGTTATTCTATCAGTAACCTCAGTCATCCTCAGCATAACACTTGTGTTTTGCCAGAGAAGTTACGAAAAATATTATTTTCTGTAAAGCTGTTGATATTTTAAAGGACTTTTGCCTGTAATGTTCTTGAAACACTCATGAAAGCTGGTGAAATTATTGAACCCACTCGCAAAACAAACCTCCTTTACAGACATTTGGTTTTCGATAAGCTTCTGACAAGCATCACCAATCCGGATTTCATTAACAAATTGTGTATAAGTTTTCCCTGTACGGGATTTAAAAAATTTACAAAATGAGTTAGGACTAAGGTTCGCTATTTCAGATACATCCTCCAACGTTATTTTTTGGGTATAGTTAGATAAGGTGTAATTATAAATGTCAAGAATCCGATGTCTTTCATCTTCATCAAAATGATATTTAAAATTGGCTGAAGTTAAAAATTCGTATTCAGCAGATTCACTAATGCTGTGTAAGGCCTCCAATAGGCGTATGATTTTCAGAGTTCCGTCGCTTTCTACAATTTCCGGAATGAGTTGTGTAAGTTTCTCTTTAGCATCTCCCTTAATTTGGAACCCTCTGGAACTAAGTGCCAGGGTCTTTTTCAATGTCTGATTCTCGGGTAGCTTTAAAAAATCTTCACCCCAGAAATGTTCTCCAAAATGTATTACAAAAATTTCAACCTTATTTCTTTTAGGGTTTTCAAAGTATTTTGCATCAAATAGCCAATAATGTGGAAGGTTTTTGCCAATAAGAGCAACATCTCCTTCTTTAAAACGCTCAATACTATTGCCTACATACTGAGTCCCGGAACCCTTTCGGAAATAGATAAGTTCCAATACCATATGGTAGTGCCATTTGTTATTTACATCGGGCATTATATCCTTTCTGGCATTGAAGGAATGGAGCGTATCCGAGGAGATTTTCAGGAACTGTGGCTTCATTATTTAGTTATATCAGTATCTAAAACATAAAATTAAACCTTTTTGGATAATATAGCTTAATAATTGGATAAAATACTGAAATTTTATTTTCTAAATAAAACCTTAATTTGTGTTAATAAAGTTTAAAAAAATATTTGATTCTTTATTGAATTATTATGAAAGTTGGATTATTCGTGCCATGTTATATAGATATATTGTATCCTAAAGTTGGGATAGCAACTTATTCTTTATTAAAAAAGCTTGGTGTAGATGTTAGTTATCCGACTGGTCAGACCTGCTGTGGTCAGCCAATGGCCAATTCAGGTTATCAGCATCTTACATGCGATACTGACAGGAATTTTATTCAGCAATTCAAAGATTATGATGCTATTGTAGCTCCTTCAGGAAGTTGTGTTTTACATATTAAAGAACATCTGAAGGGCGAAGGAAAGGAGAATGAAGATACAGCAATACGTATTCGTGAGAATATTTATGAGCTGACAGAATTTTTGACAGATGTATTGAAAGTTGAAAATCTTGAAGTTTCTTTTCCTCATAAAGTAGGCTTTCACCAAAGTTGTCATGGGCAAAGAGGTTTAAAGCTTTCCGGTATGAGCGAATTAACAGCTCCTTATTTTTCAAAACCTGAACAATTATTAAATCAGGTGAAAGGAATAGAACTTATAGAATTAGATAAACAGGATGAGTGCTGTGGTTTTGGCGGAACATTTTGTGTTGCTGAAGAGGCAGTATCATCCAAAATGGGTAAAGACAGAGTAGACGATCATATAAAACATGGTGCAGAATATATTGCAGCTTGTGATATGTCTTGCCTTATGCACCTGGAAGGAATTCTGAAAAGAGAGAAAAGTACTGTAAAAGTGATGCACATAGCAGAGATTTTGAATAATTAACAAGTAAATTAATGAAGAATCACGCCGCTTTAGCAGAACAATTTAACCGGGATGAAGACCGTGTAGACTGGCACAACAAAACGTTGTGGTTTGTCCGCGAGAAGCGCGACCGACAGAGTAAACCTATTCCTGACTGGGAGAAGCTAAGAGAAACTGCATCTAAAATAAAATTAAATGTGCTTTCCAATCTTGATACCTATTTAATAGAGTTCGAGAAGAATGCTTTAGAAAACGGTATAAAGGTACACTGGGCTAAAGATGCTGCAGAACATAATGCTATTGTACTTTCTGTTCTGGAGAAAAATCAGGTAAAAAAGATGGTGAAAAGTAAGTCTATGCTTACAGAAGAATGTCACCTGAATGATTATCTGGAGAAAAACGGAATAGAAGTAACCGATACCGATCTGGGAGAGCGTATTGTTCAGTTGGTTAAAGAACCACCAAGTCACATTGTGCTGCCGTGTATTCATAAGAAGAAAGAGGAAATCGGTGAGATTTTCCATGAGTATCTGAATACCCCAAAAGGCCTTTCCAATCCGCAGCAGCTAACGGAAATAGCGCGCCAGGATCTTAGAAAGAAATTTTTGCAAAGTCAGGCAGCTTTAACGGGAGTTAACTTTGCTGTTGCAGAAACCGGAGAGTTTGTGGTATGTACCAATGAAGGAAATGCAGATATGGGGGCGCATCTGGCAAATGTGCATATTGGCTGTATGGGATTGGAAAAAATAATTCCGAAGCGTGAACATCTGGGTGTTTTTCTTCGTCTTCTTACAAGAAGTGCTACGGGGCAGCCGATTACTACATATTCCAGTCATTTCAGAAAGCCAAGAGAAGGACAGGAAATGCATCTGGTAATCGTGGATAACGGTCGATCTGAGCAGTTAGGCAGAGAGAAATTCCGAAATTCACTGAAGTGTATACGTTGCGGTGCCTGTTTTAATACATGTCCTGTATACAGACGGAGTGGCGGACATAGCTATCATACGGCAGTTGCAGGGCCGATAGGCTCAGTATTAAGCCCGGCACGAAATATTGAAGAGTACAAGGATTTGCCTTTTGCATCTACATTATGTGGTTCATGTACCAATGTATGTCCGGTACAGATTGATTTGCATAATCAGCTGTATGAATTAAGACAAGAGGTTATTGCTTCAGGATTGGGAGAGCCGGTGAAAAACTTTTCTATGAAGCTGATGGCAAGATCACTTTCCAATGCAAAAAAGTATGAGAAGCTTAGAAAGAAAGTGAAATTTGGATATCGCTACACACCATTCCTTCTTAAAAGTGGTATGAATCCATGGTATAAGCATCGGGAGATGCCTGAAATGCCAGAGGAAAGCTTTAAAGAATGGTATAAAAAGAATGTTGAGAATGGGAAGTAGAGAAGAAATTTTATCCAGAATTGCAAAAGTAAAGCCTGCCGGAAATGAATTGCCTGAAGACTTATCATTTATACCGGGAACCGGAAACCTTCTGGAGTCTTTTGTGCAAACAGCCCGGAATAATGGTTCGCAGGTTACATTTGTAGAGAATACAGACGAGGTTTTAACATACCTCAAAGAGAATATAGCATCTGATAAAAGAATAATCTCTAATATCAATGCATTAAAAGAAAATTTGTACAGTGACAGCGATGAAATAACAGATCCGCA
The DNA here is from genome assembly GCF_001675285.1 of Elizabethkingia miricola. GTDB lineage: Bacteria > Bacteroidota > Bacteroidia > Flavobacteriales > Weeksellaceae > Elizabethkingia > Elizabethkingia miricola. The sequence continues at coordinate 29,329 of NZ_LSGQ01000030.1, read as the reverse complement.
TGAACTGGAAAATGTAGAAGTTGCTCTTATTGAAGGGAGCATAGGAGTAGCAGAGAATGCTGCAATCTGGATCACAGAAAATCAAATGAAATATAGGGCATTACCTTTTATCACTCAGCATTTATTTGTGATATTAGCGGCCGATAAAATAGTAGCTCTGATGCATGATGCATATAAAATAATAGAGATAGAAGGTGGATTTTCATCTTTTATTTCAGGACCGTCTAAAACGGCGGATATAGAACAATCACTGGTGATTGGTGCACATGGTGCACGCAGCCACCACATATTTATAATGAATAACCAATAACCATGAAAGCTTAAATAAAAACTAACAAACTAATAACCATGAAAATTTAAGTGAAAAACGAAAAACTAATAACCACGAAGACCTTTACTTTATAGACCATGCAAAACATAACAACAGAGCAATCAACAAAAGCTTCATCAGAAAGGAGGAGAGGCTACCTTTTCCCACTGATTCTCGTTACGAGTCTCTTCTTCTTCTGGGGCTTTGTTCACAACCTGGATCCGGTGCTGATTCCGCACCTGAGAAAGGCTTTTCAGCTGACAGATTTAGAATCTTCCCTTGTGGATTTTTCTATATTTATTGCCTATTTTCTTATGGCAATACCTGCCGGAAATGTTATGCGTAAGTATGGCTATAAAAGTGGAATCATATTTGGGCTCTGCCTGTTTGCATTAGGAGCTTTCCTTTTTATTCCGGCAGCCAATACCCAGATGTACATTTTCTTTTTAGGAGCATTATTTGTAATAGCCTGTGGATTGGCCTTTCTGGAAACAGCAGCTAATCCCTATGTAACTATTTTAGGCCCTGAAGAAACAGCAACACGCAGATTAAACTTTTCACAATCTTTCAACGGACTCGCAGCTTTTATAGCGCCAATCGTTGGAGGTAAATATATTCTGAGTGAACAATCTCTGACTGATGCACAACTAAAAGCATTACCTCCACATGAGCTTAGTGCTTACATTGCTCAGGAAGCAGCCAGTGTAAAAGGGCCATATCTGGTTCTGGGAGTTATTATTGTCATTGTAATGCTTTTGTTTGTCTTTACAAAGTTGCCGGATATTAAGCATGAAGACGATGGTGATAAATCTAAAATTTCTCATGCGTGGAGACACAAACATCTTCGCTGGGCAGTTGTTGCACAATTCTTTTATGTGGGAGCGCAGGTATGTGTACTAAGCTTTTTTATACGTTTTGTTGTTGTTTCAGCAGGAATTACGGAAAAAAATGCTGCATTTTATTCAGGATTGGCAGGCCTGGCCTTTATGGTTGGGAGATTTGTCGGAACCTTCTTTATGAAATATGTAAAGCCTAATAAACTTTTAATGATCTATGCAGTTCTGAGTATGCTTCTCACTTTGGTAGCAGTATTCGGAAAAGGTGATATTACCATTTATGCGCTGATTGGAGTAGCTTTCTTTATGTCGATAATGTTCCCTACAATTTTTTCACTGGGAATAGCAGATTTGGGTAAAGATACCAAGATAGCATCTTCTCTTATTGTAATGTCTATTGTAGGAGGGGCAATATTGCCATTAGGATTAGGTTATATTTCAGATGTTACCCATAGTATACAGTATGGCTACATCGTACCATTTATATGTTTCATTGTTGTATTTGCCTTTGGTAAATATGGCTGGAAACCAACCGAAGCATAGTCAGGTAGCTTTGCTGCTGATAAAACTTCGTTAATAATCAGAGAACATAATCATGAAAAATAAAATATTGAGAATTAACCCAAAGGACAATGTCTTAGTGGCACTACAGGACATTGAACAGGGTGAGAAAGTCCTTTTTGAAGGACTGGAATATGAGACTTTAGAGAAAATTCCCGCAAAGCATAAATTCTTCATGCATGATCTTCCGCAGGGAAGTGAAGTAATGATGTACGGCGTTCTGGTTGGAAAAACGCAGTTCGATGTGAAGAAAGGAACAAGGATGAATGTAGAAAATACCAAGCATGCTGCAGAGCCTTATGCATACCGCGATGTGGAATATGTATGGCAGGCGCCTGATACATCAAAGTTTGAAAATAAAACGTTTGATGGCTATCACCGCAGCAATGGCGAAGTAGGAACAGCTAACTATTGGTTGTTTATTCCTACGGTCTTTTGTGAAAACAGGAACCTGGACATTATTAAAGAAGCCTTGCACAACGAACTCGGATATGCTGTGGGAGATAAATATAAAGACTATGCCCATCATTTACTGGAAGCCTATCAGAAAGGTGAAGATTTAGAAAACATATCTTTAAATCCGGTTGTGGAAGTAAAGAATCGTGTTTTCAAAAATGTAGATGGTATAAAATTCCTGAATCATAGTGGTGGCTGTGGCGGAACCAGACAGGATTCTGCAACGCTTAGTAAGCTATTAGCATCCTATGCAGACCATCCGAATGTTGCCGGAATTACTTTGCTTAGTCTCGGTTGTCAGCATCTTCAGGTAGATAACTTTAAGAAGGATTTAAAAGAGAGAAATCATAATTTCGATAAACCCCTTCTGGTATTTGAACAGCAGAAGACACAAAGTGAAGAGGCTTTAATTAGACAAGCGATTCATGATACCTTTATCGGGCTTACAGAAATTAATAAAATAGAAAGAAAGCCGGCAGGCCTGGATAAATTGGTATTGGGTGTTAAATGTGGCGGAAGTGATGGATTCAGCGGAATCTCTGCAAATCCGTCTGTAGGATATACTGCCGATTTGTTAGTAGGATTAGGCGGAAAAGTATTACTGGCAGAGTTTCCGGAATTGTGCGGAGCCGAACAGGAAATGATAGACCGCTCTGTGGATAAAGAAACAGCAGAGAAATTTATCAAACTGATGACAGAATATGATACATTAGCACATAAAGTTGGTTCAGGTTTTTATATGAACCCTTCACCAGGAAATATAAAAGACGGTCTTATTACTGATGCTATAAAATCTGTCGGAGCAGCCAGAAAAGGAGGTCTCTCCCCGGTAGCTGATGTCTTGGATTATACTGAGAAAGCAACGAAGCCCGGACTGAGTTTAGTTTGTACTCCCGGAAATGATGTAGAAGCAACTACAGGAAAAGCAGCTTCAGGAGCTACTTTAATATTATTTACAACAGGACTGGGAACACCAACAGGGAATCCGGTTTGTCCTACTATAAAAGTAGCAACCAATACATCATTGGCAATTAGAATGTCTGATATTATAGATATTGATACAGGACCAATTATAGAAGGAAGCAAGACTATTGCAGAAATGGGAGAAGACATTCTCGATTATTGTATAGAAGTAGCAAGCGGAAGAATTACACCAAAAGCTGTTTTACTCAATCAGGATGATTTTATCCCCTGGAAAAGAGGAGTGAGCTTATAAGTACGAAATTAGAAGTTAGAAAAACGTTGCGCGTTTTGCGTTTAAAAAAATATAAAATGTTTTCATTAAAAAATAAAAAAGCAGTAATTACAGGAGGAGGAAGTGGTATAGGAAAAGCTATTTCTGAATTATTTGCCGAGCAGGGAGCAGAAGTTCATATCCTGGAGATTAGTGAAGCCAACGGAGCAGAGGCATTATCCGAAATAGAAGCAAAAGGCGGGAAAGCCTATGTTCATGTTTGTGATGTATCCAATCATCAGCAGATAAAAGACTTGTTTACAAACATAGGAGCCATTAATATATTGGTGAATAATGCCGGTATTGCCCATGTTGGTAAAGCAGATAATACCTCAGAAGAAGATTTCGATAAAATAGTAAATGTAAATATTAAGGGAGTATACAACTGTTTGCATGCAGCAATTCCACAATTAAAAGAATCCGGAAATGCGGTTATTCTTAATCTTGCATCTATTGCTGCATTGGTAGGTATTCCGGACAGATTTGCTTACAGTACTGCAAAAGGAGCTGTAAAAGCGATGACGATGAGTGTCGCTAAAGACTACATTCACGATAATATCCGTTGTAATTCTATTTCTCCGGCAAGAGTACATACACCTTTTGTAGACGGATTTTTACAGAAAAATTATCCTGACAGAATAGAGGAAATGTTTCAGAACCTTTCCAAAACTCAACCAATAGGAAGAATGGCGAATCCAAAAGAAATTGCAGCACTGGCATTGTATTTATGCAGTGACGAAGCTTCTTTTATTACAGGATGCGATTACCCTATTGATGGAGGTTTTACAACATTAAATAACTAATTTTAAACAAAGACAATGAAACTAATAAGATACGGAGCAGAAGGACAGGAAAAACCAGGTGTTATTATTGATGAGAAATACTACGATGTTTCTCACCTGGTGAATGATTATGATGAAAAGTTTTTCTCCGGGAATGCTATTGAAGAGTTAAAGGAAAAAATTGCTACCGGCGGACTTACCGAAGTAGATCAGAATGTAAGATTGGGTGCACCACTGGCAAGACCTTCAAAAATTGTTTGCGTAGGACTTAACTATAAGGACCACGCCGAAGAAACTAATATGCCTATACCATCTGAACCTATTTTGTTTTTTAAATCTACTTCAGCCTTAGTTGGTCCTAACGACGATCTGATAATTCCCAAAAACAGCACTAAAACAGACTGGGAGGTTGAACTGGCTATTGTAATAGGAAAAAAAGCCAGCTATGTAGAAATGGAAGATGCATTTGATCATATTGCAGGCTACGCTTTGCACAATGATTACAGCGAAAGAGCTTTCCAGATCGAAAGAAACGGGCAATGGGTAAAAGGAAAAAGTGCAGATACATTTGCACCAATAGGCCCTTTTATCGCCACAAAAGATGAAATAAAAGATGTTAATAACCTGAGACTCTGGCTGAAAGTAAATGACAAAAAGGTTCAGGATGGTAATACTTCAAACTTTATCTTTGATGTAGCTTATATCGTAAGTTATATCAGTCAGTTTATGACCTTACTTCCGGGAGATGTAATCTCTACCGGAACACCTGCAGGAGTGGGAATGGGACAGAAACCTGAAGCATGGTATCTGAATCCGGGAGATGTAGTTGAATTAGGAATAGAAGGACTGGGAACAAGTAAACAAAATGTAAAAGCTTATTCCTAATGAGAAAATATGCACTAGCTTTAGATCTTAAAGACGACGACGAGTTAATTCGTCAATATGAAGAATACCACAAGCAGGTATGGCCTGAAATTCTGGAAAGCATCAAAAATTCCGGAATACAGAATATGGAAATCTACCGTACGGATAACCGACTTTTTATGATAATGGAGGTTGGAGACGATTTTTCCTTCGACGCAAAGACTGAAGCAGATGCAGGAAACCCGAAAGTTCAGGAATGGGAAAATCTGATGTGGGATTATCAGCAGGCACTACCCAAATCTAAGCCTGGCGAAAAATGGGTGTTAATGGACAAAATATTTAGTCTGTAGAAAATGATAGACACTCACGTTCATTTTTGGCAATATGATGAGGTCCGCGATGGCTGGATCGATGAGAGTATGGAAGTTATCCGCAAAGACTTTCTGCCCTCCGATATCGAAGAATTGCTGGTAAGTAACAGCGTTGAGGGAATCGTTGCTGTACAGGCAGATCAGAGTCTTACAGAAACCAGTTTTTTGCTGGATCTTGCAGAAAATAATCCTAAAATATTAGGAGTTGTAGGCTGGATAGATTTCCTTAGTGATAATTTCGAAGAGCAGTTGCATGCCTATAGAAAATATTCTAAACTAAAAGGCTGGCGACACATTGTACAGGCAGAACCGGAAGGCTTTTTAACTTATCCACAGTTTGTGGATAATGTAAGAAAGCTGAAAGCGTATAATCATACCTACGATATTCTGGTTTATTATTCGCAAATGGGAGAGGCCATTAGTTTTGCTGAAAAACTTCCTGAGCAAAAACTGGTTTTGGATCATATGGGGAAACCGGATTTAAAAATACCAGAGATAGCTCTTTGGAAAAAGAATATTGCAGCATTGTCAAAATCTGAAAATGTATACTGCAAATTATCAGGACTGGTTACAGAAGCTGAAAAAGGAAAGTGGACAAAAGAAATGCTGGAGCCTTATTTAGATGTAATTTTCGAACATTTCGGAACATCCAGAATCATGTTTGGTAGTGACTGGCCGGTAATGCTTCTGAACACGAATTATACAGAATGGATACAGCTGGTAAAAAACTATATACAAAGATTTAGTAAAGAAGAACAGCAACAAATCCTAAGAGGAAATGCTGTTGATTTTTATAATTTATAGAACATGGATTTACAACTTGAAAATAAAATTATCATTGTAAGTGGCGGAGCCAAAGGTATTGGTGAAGGTATTGTACGGGTATTGGCTCAGGAAAAAGCAATTCCTGTTATCATCGGAAGAAGTGCTGAGGACAATCAGAAACTTATTGATGATTTGGCCGAGAAAAGCCTGACAGCTCATGCTGTGGTTGCAGAATTGACTCAGCCTGAGGAATGCAGAAAAGCTATAGATGAAATTATTACAAAGTTCGGAAGAATTGATGGACTGGTAAACAATGCAGGAGTTAATGATGGAGTAGGGTTGGAGAATGGAAGTTACGAGGCTTTTATGCAGTCATTACATAAGAACCTTGTTCATTATTATCTTCTGGCACACTATGCACTTCCTGCACTGAAAGAAAGCAAAGGATCTATTGTAAATATAGGAAGCAAAACTTCTGAAACCGGACAAGGCGGAACTTCTGCTTATGCAGCATCCAATGGCGGAAGAAGTGGATTGACCAGAGAATGGGCTGTGGAGTTATTGCCCTATAGCATTCGTGTAAATGCCGTAATTGTTGCTGAAGCCTATACACCGTTATATGAAAAGTGGATCAAAACTTTTGATGACCCGGAGGCTAAATTGAAATCTATAACAGATAAAATTCCGTTTGAAAAAAGAATGACTACACCTGAGGAGATTGCCAATATGGTTGTATTTCTGCTATCAGAAAAATCGAGCCATACAACAGGGCAATTGATTCATGTCGATGGTGGTTATGTGCATCTCGACAGAGCTTTATAAAAACTTCATCACAAATATTATTATTTTAACTTTTCAAAAAAAGAGCGTTGTCTTCGGATAGCGCTCTTTTATTTTTCACTGATTGTAAAATAAAAACCTTATAGGTCTTCAAGACCTATAAGGTTTTATAGCTATTTAAATGAATATAAGAGCCTGTTTAAATTTTATAGTTAATACTCTTCGATAGTTCGTCAAGCTCACTATAGACTTAACTCAGAGTGACATTGCTCGTCCAATATATCTTCCTTTTAGGAGTGTCAGGCTGAGCCTGTCGAAGTCTAATATTTTTTTAATCAAAATTTAAACAGGCACTTAATTTAATTATTTTTGAAGATCACTTTCGAAAAAGGCCATGGTACTGCCAATCCAAATAGCATCTTTCTTATTGAAATTTACATTCACCATTTCCGCTTTGGTCATTCTTACAAGATTTACAAGGAATTCTAATTTGTTACTTCCTTCTGCTTTACCAAACAATAGACGGATTTCTGCTTTAGAAAATTCACCGTTGATATCTTCAAATATTGGAGCATAGTTCACTTTTCTCTGTAGTATATAATTTTCTTTGTCACTTATACTGTCAATATCTTCCTGCTTGGGATGTATGTTTACACCACTTCCTGCGAAAGAGAAAAGAGGTTTTAATACATACTGGCTATAATCTAAGTCATCGGGAGCTTCATTCAGAAAATAACTTTTCGGAACATAAGCATGGCTCAGCTTTGGAAGGATAAATTTAGAAACCTTGAAAAACCAGTTAGGATGTGTTACCCAGGTTACATCTACATCATCTGTAAAATGAAAATCAGTTTTCAGATCCGGAATATTATCAAGTTCATCAAAAATTACCCGATTGTAAATACGGTTTATTTTTATCTTTCTGCCGTTGTCTTCGTAGAAAATCTGGCGATCTTCTTTTATAAGCTTGGTCAGGCAAATGGTTTTTATACCCAGGAAGCTTTCGGTTACACCGAAGTCTACAGCTGTTTTTTGCTGCTCAGGGAAAATTTCCAATAGAATAACATTCTCCGGGTTCTCATTTCCGATAATAATATTCTTCAACTTTTCGATGTAATCATCCAACGGGATACGTCTTTTGAACGTATCCAGAAAAGGATATACGGATCTTAAGTCTTCCTCGTATTGGCGTTGAAAACCAAAAAGCGAAGGAAAAGCCTGTAATTCGATTAGCTGAGGTTCCAGTTCTCCGGATTCATTTCTGCAAATTCCGAAATCAATTGCCAGAAAATGATAATGGGAATCATCACCGGGAACTAAAGATTGAGAAGGAATCGCTTTGTTTAGTTCCTCAGCAGAAAAAGAATCTATTTGCTGAATAATAGACTCGGCTGCATTAAATAGTTTTTCCTGAAAAACCTTATCAACAAAAATTGGACTTTCTGAAAGTCTGAATCCAATTTCTGTGGATGAATGTTGTTGACAGGTATCTTTTAGTTTTTGATATTTCTCTGGTGAGAAAGCATCATTAAACTGCTTTCTGAGATTAGGAATCATATCATATTTATGTTTTTAGGCCAGAGAAACAGTTTTGGAAATCTGCTGTGCAGCAAACTCCAAAAATACTGGCAGGATTTCTTTTCTTGTGAGTACTACTTTATCTTCGTCGTCAATACGGTCTATTGTTTCCTGATATTTATCCAATCCGTAATCCTCTATAATACTATTCTTGTATTTTTCGACTTTCAAAGATTCCAAAAATCCTTCCGGATCTGCTTCCGGGTGGAATTGGGTGCCGAATATCTCTTCTGAAAATCTGATTGCCATTACAGCTCTTTCCAGATCAACATACGGGCGCTCTTTTTCCAATGCCAGAATCTGCATACCATGCTTCTCCAGATGATCCGTTTTAGGCTGGATAACCTGATAAGCTCTGGAATCTACTGCATAAAAAGGTTCGGGAAGGTTTTTCAGTAAAAAATCTTTTTCACCGGCTTCTGTCTTATGGATAGGCATAACTCCGAAAGAATAAGATTTTCTTTGGGTAACTTCTGCCAAATCCCAATAAATGCAGGCTAGCTGGAATGAATGGCAAATAAGGAACAGGTATTTTTTGGATTCATGTTCTTTGTTGTGTTTCCATATAGTATTTAAGAAACGATTGTAATTCTCTTCCCATACAAAACCTTCTTTATGAGGATTTCCTGGACCACCGGAGGAAATGAAAATATCAAAGTCTTCAATTTTAGGCATTTCGTATTGATGACGAATATCAAAAATCTCAATACTAACCTGATATCCGGAACTGGCTTTGAAAGTTTCCGATATATCCTTTATATTTCGCATCCCTTGGTTAGGATGATTGTTGTTCATGTCGAGTATTGCGATTCTTATTTCGTGGTTCATAATCTGTATATTTTCTACAAATGTAATAAAGTAAAAAGTTGTTTTTCAGTGTTCTGGGATATTAGAGTACGGATTTTTCGGTTTCACGAATCATATAGTCTACGACCTTCTTGATGTCACCTGTCTCGTGAAAAACCTTTAGTTGTCTATCGGCACCGGTTCCCATCTTTATAATCTCACGGGCATATTCCACTTCTTTGCGACATCCCAGTTCATCAACAACATCATCTATAAATTCCAGTAATTCTTCCAATAAAATTGCATAAGGAACGCTGGCTTCTTTACCAAAGTCTATAAGGTCTGCATGTATACCATCTTTAGAAGCCCGCCATTTATTTTCACTCAGCAATAATCTGCGGTAAGAACGGAAACTGATATTCTGTCTGTGCATTTTATAGATTTTAGCAACAAGAGACTGCATGATCGCGGCCAGACATGTTGTCTCATCTATTGTAAAAGGCATATCGCAAATCCTGAATTCTATAGTCGGATAAAAAGGATGGACGCGAAGGTCCCACCATATCTTTTTAGCATTGTCTATAGTACCGGTTTTTATCATCAGGTTAACATAAGCATCAAACTCTGCAACACTGCTGAAATAACTCGGAATACCTGTTCTTGGGAATTTAGCAAAAACTTCCTGACGGTAAGATTTAAAACCTGTAAGGCGACCTACCCAAAAAGGAGAATTGGTAGAAAGCGCATAGACATGGGGCAAAAAATATCGCATTACATTCTGAATGCGGATTCCTTCTTCTCTGTCCGGAATACCAATATGGACGTGCAGTCCAAAGATCAGGTTAGAACGGGCAACATCACCCATATCATTTACAATTTTGTTGTAACGCTCGGCTTTGGTAATAATGTTGTCCTTCCAGTGAGAGAAAGGGTGAGTTCCTCCACCTGAAACACGAAGACCTTGATCGTGTGCTATTTTTACCAGCTGGCGTCGCAGACTCGTGAGTTCATCACGTGCCTGTGCTACATTCTGGCAAATGCCTGTTTCCATTTCTACCATGGATTCATGCATTTCATGCTTGAGGTTTTCACTCAATATTGCCTTTCCACTTTCTATAATTTTAGAAACGTGTGAAACCAAATCCCGGCTTTCCGCATCGATAATCTGGTACTCCTCTTCTATACCTATTGTGAATTTGTGCATTTTGTGTGTTTTTAATTTTTAGTTTGAGAAGCCCGCATGCTGCGGATTTATTTAACAGAGTCTTTTACAAATGTTCCCCAAGAAATATTAGGTTTTCCAGGAACATATTCATTCGCTTTTTCTATAGCCAGCTTAGCTGCGTGTTCAACAATCCATGCAAAGTTTTCTTCTCCTACAGAATTTTTATCCGCATCTGGTGCAGGGTTGCAGAAGTCGATAGCATAAGGAATACCATCTCTTACAGCAAATTCTACTGTATTGAAGTCGTATCCTAAAGCTTCATTCATTTTAATGGTATAGTTATGAATAGTCTTCAGCAAATCTTCCAGTTGTTTTCCGGAATACTGAGATTTTGCTGCATACCTTAAATGATGAGGGTTTCTTGGCTCATAAGGCATGATATGAACATATTTTTTCCCCAGACAGTATACACGATAGTAGTCTTCAAAAATAATTTCCTCCTGTACCATCATGACCAGTTGTTCCGTTTCCGAAAGTTTATTCCACAAGTCCTCCGGACTTTCTACACGATAAACATTTCTCCAGCCACCGCCATCATGAGGTTTCATATAAGCAGGGAAACCAACATAATTAAAAATGTATTCCCAGTTATGTGGAAAAGTAAGATTCCTGAACGATGTTTCACTTGTGTTTGCAGGTCTGTCATTGGATGGTAACAAAACGGTCTTCGGTAAAGGAATTCCCAGTTTAGACATTAGTGCATTGTTGAAGAATTTCTCGTCGGCACTCCACCAAAAAGGGTTGTTGATAACATAAGTGCCATTAAGAGCGGCATTTTTCAGATAGGCACGGTAGAAAGGAACATCCTGAGAAATTCTGTCTATTATTACAGCATAACCATAATCAGCTCCCTGCTCCAGAACATCAATTTTTACCGGTTCAGCAATAATCTCGCCTTTTCCCAGCTCGTTTACCTTATCTATAAATGCCCAAGGGAAGGTATCTTCCATTCCAAATAATATTCCAACTTTTTTTGCCATAATTGTATTTTTTTGAGTAGTTAATATTTTAGTTAATCGTGTTTTTATGAGAAATAAGCACTTATAAATTTTGGGAAAACCATCCTCCACAGCGGCCAGTCATGATTAATCCATTTAGCTTCATCGTACCAGTGATTAATCCCCTTAGAGCGTAGAATGTTGGACATTCGAATATTTTTGTCCAGACAAACATCCTGATCGGAAGTGCTGAGAACAATATGCATATGCCCGAATTTCCAGGAAGCATCATCCCGCATAAATTCTTCAGGACAATTGAAATAAACGGTATCATTGCTGAAACCATCCATGAAGTTCCGGATAGAGAAAGCTCCGGACATCGCTATAAGGTGGGAGATTACATCCGGATAGCGGAATGCAAAATTAGCAGCATGATAGGCACCAAAGCTACAACCTGCAATAGCTACACGATGTACCTGATGAGTTTTCTGGATAAATGGGATATATTCCCGGATAAGAAACTGAACGTAGTTCTCATAACGCCATATTCTTTCCTGAGGAGAAATATTATCGTTGTAGAAGTTCTCTTTGTCCAATGTTTCCAGATTAAATAACTTTACTTTTCCACTGTCGGTGAAGTGATCTATAGATCCGTTAAGATGAAAATCTGAATTCTGGGTAAGACTTCCTTGTGATGTTGGGAACATAATAATAGGATGTCCGAAATGCCCCGTTATCTGGATATTTATTTTTCTCCCTAAAATATGGGAATAGTAGTCTGTGTATTCTACCTGTGGCATATTTGTGTTTTTAGTGTTTAGGATGTTGGTTTTGCCTGTGGCGGAAGGATATTAAGGTGATGTGTATATATTTTTTCCGCAGCATCATCCAGAGCTTCAGTTATCTTTTCTGCAGAATCTGACCTGTACAGAAGGCTGACGTGATGTTCCAGATTTAGAGACTTTATCAATTCTTCTCTTTGGAAATCGGTAATGTCCGGATGCTTATCTTTTGCCAGTGCTATGATGAGCCCTGAAAAATAGTTTCTATCGTAACTAAGATCATATTTGTTCTTATTGAGGACATCTGTTTCAATTTTCACCCATTCCCGCCAAAGGTTGACTTTGGTTGAAGCTTCCACCATATCCGGAATATGAGCGCCACCTACACGGGAAGATGTTTCCAGAAAGTAGAACTTCCCGTCTTCATTACTTTTAATAAATTCCGAATGAGTAGCACCATGTACAATCCCAAATTTGGAAAGAACCTGTTGATTTATTTCTGCCAGACCTTTAAAGTCTTCTGAATTTTCTGCAAGTGTCTTGGTTCGGAAGATGCCGCCGTCATGCGATACCGCCATAGGTGGAGAAAGGTACTTGGAGCAGGAAATAAATTTAATTTCTTTGTTATAAACTAAACAATCGACGTGGAAAACATCTCCCGGTTTAAAAACTTCCAACAAAAAATGAATGCGGTCTTCACCAAGTGTTTCCATTACCTTCCAGAGTTCTTCTGCTGAACGTATTTTTTTTATACCACTTGCAGACGCTTCGGAGCGCGGTTTAAGAACCCATGGTGCAGGGTTTTCTTCAATAAACTTTGCAATAACACTATCGTTAAAAACCGGAGCAAAAGGAGGGATATTAATTCCGCTGTCCTTTGCCATCTGGCGCATGGCCAGTTTATCTCTGAAGTAACGGTAAGTGGTTTGTCCCATTCCCTGTATACGGAAGGTTTCCCGAATTAGCGCAGCCTTTTCCACATCGAAATCGTCTAAAGCGATAACGGTATCTATATTGTGGATTTTCATAAGATAGGCAAATCCCTGTATCATATGGTCGGAGTTCCAGACTGAAGGTTGGGTTTCCGGCATGTAGTATACCTCGTCTATGGCATGCCAGGGCCAGTTTTTTTCTTTCAGGCTTTCGGAAGTAATCAGGATGACTTTATTGCCCAGCTTTTTGCATTCATCCATAAAATCATAGCCTTTGTAATAGCTGGAAAGGCAAACGAATGTTTTCATCTTGTGTTTTTAGTTTTTTACAATTTTTCTATAAAGTCTATTAGGAGTCTTACACCATAACCAGTGGCTGCTTTCTCTTTTGCATAGATTACATTCCCGAAACACATGGCAGCGATATCCAGGTGTGCCCATTTAGGATGGTCGTTGATAAAATGCTTTAAGAAAGTAGCGGCAACTATACAATCGCCTACAGGTTTCAGTGAAATATTTTTTAAATTGGCTACATCCGATTTAATCTCGTCTTCCCAATCTTCCCATAATGGAAGACTCCAGAGACGCTGTCCTGTTTTCTGTCCGGATTCCTCTAGCTGTACCTGCAAACTTCTATCGTTTGAAAAAAGAGCTCCGCAAGTTGTTCCGAACATTCGTACAGCACTTCCTGTAAGAGTCGCCAGATCGATCAGATAATCGGTTTTATAATTTTTTGAAAGATAGCTAAGCCCGTCTGCAAGAGTCATCCGACCCTCGGCATCAGTATCTATCACTTCTATTGTTTTGCCGTTGTAGGCAGTAATCACATCACTCGGGAGGTAAGCATTGTTGGAAACAGCGTTGTCGGTAATCGGAAGTATAGCTGTAATATTGACGGGTAAATGCATTTCTGCAGCGGCTATCAATGTGCCCAGAACGGCAGTAGCTCCACCCATATCGCTTTTCATATAGTGCAGATTGGCAGCTGGTTTTATAGAGATTCCACCTGTATCAAATAATACACATTTGCCTACCAGACCTATTGTTGGAGCATTTTCTTTTTCAGATTTATATTCTATAATAGTGAAAGCTGCTTCTTGATGGCTGCCCTGGTTAACTGCCAGAAAAGCTCCAAGTCCAAGCTTTTCGCATTGTTTGCGGTTATATGTAGTAAGATTGAAGTTGTACTCCTGAGCTTTATCCTGTATAAAATTACTTAGCTGTGGTGCTTTTTTAAAATTAGCAGGTTTGTTCAGCCAATCCATACAAATAAACTGACCTTTGCAAATAGCCTTTATTCGGGCATATTTTTCATTAAATTGTTCAATATTTGCCCATCGGAATTCAGGATTCCATAGCGGATGTGTTGCCTGAAAAGGATACTGATAGGTTCCCAGATAAAATCCTAATAAGAGATCTTCGATTTCCTGAGAACTTAAAATATCAGCATGTAAGAATGTAGTTTTTGCGGATAACTTTTCCCTGTAATCATAAGAAAACTTCTGACCAACATCTGTAAGATTGTTTCCTGTATATGAATCTCCAATACCTATTAACAAGGAGGTTTCATTATCTGAGGCCACCACGAAACTCTCATTCTTTTTCCCTGAAAAAAATGAATGTAAAGAACCAGGAAAAAGATGTAGATTGTCTTTCCATGAAGATTCTGAGTAAATATAAATATGTTGGGTAGTGTCAGACATTTTGTTTCGCTTTATTGTATTTTCTCTTTCTTTCTTTAGGGTTTTCCAGCTTATCGAAGAATAACCATTCTAATGCTCTTGGAAATTCCTGAGACCAGTAGAATTCCTGATGTTTCCCTTCCGGGTGTATGCTGGTTCTGATATCAAATTCTATAGACTTACTTTCTTCCCAGCGCTTCATGGCTATTTTAAACAGATTAATTCGTTTTACCATATCAGATCCTTCCAGTTCGCCGCCATAGATATATACTTTGGTGTGGTAAGGCTGGTGGAAACTAAGCATCGGGAAATTATTATTAGGATTTAACCATAATGATGGTGAGAACAGCATCAGTTTGGAATAGACTTCAGGATATAAAAAACCGCCATAGATACTGATAAGTGCACCTAATGAGCTTCCCCCAATTCCGGTATGTTCTCTATCTGGCATGGTCCGGAAGTTTTGGTCTACATATGGTTTCAGTGTGTCAGTAATAAAACGGATATACTTTTTGCCCTCGGCTTTTACGGCAAATTTGTTTTCATCTTCGAATACATATTCCTGAATACGGTCCTGGCTTCCATGCTCTACAGCTATAATTATAATATCACCAATTCCGTATTCCGCCAGAAGAGAAAGTTTCTTATCTATTTCCCAGTTACCATAAGCACTTCCCTCATTAAATAAATTTTGTGCATCCTGCAGATAGAGTACTGGATAGCTTTTTTGAGAGGTTTCATAGTCATAAGGAAGAAGAGCCCATACTTTTCGGGTTTTATTCAGTTGTGGTATATAGAAGTTTTCGGAGATCAGTTCTATCTTTGGAAAATACTGTTCTTTAAACGGAGCCCAATTCAGACGCCAGTCTTCAACAATATCTTCAGCCTTTTTCGCTTGTTTTTTTACTTTTCTGTTGGAAGTGAAATGCCCATCGTTATCCATCTCTACATTTTCCCAGCCTCCTTTGGTAAATTTATATTCTACTTCGGAAGGCAATTTATCATCGCTGATTTCTATAAAGTATCCGTCTTTAGTCTTTTGGAGGCTATAGTTTTTGTCCCGTGGATTCCAGTTGTTAAAATTCCCGGTGATGAATATCGTTCTTTCATCGTTTTTGTCTGTTTTTAAATAAAACTTCATCAGAATTGTGTTTTTGTGCTGAATTGTTTAATTCTCTTAAAGTTAAATAAAAAATACAATTATGCAATGCTTTATAGTTTATTTTTGTTTTAAATAGGTGTTTATTTAGAAAATAGTAATGTTTATCGGGTTAAATTAATATTATTTCACTTTTTAAATCTGTTTTTTTAGATTGAATTTACATTAAACTAAAATTGGAAAAATAGAGATGGAAACCTCTGTAATACTTATGAATAAACAGATTTAATATTTTATAAGTTGGTTACTGATAATAAATTGTTTATGTTTTTTAAAGAGATTGTTTTTCAGAAAAAAGAATATTTCTGATAATAAAAAAGCCCGTCATTAAAAAATAATGACGGGCTCTATAGGAAATGAATTTAGAATTATACTTTTCTGCATTTGTATTCAGCCGCAAAATTAAGAATGAAATTTTGTATAGCCTTACGGGAAACCGTAATGGAGCAGTTTTTTATATAATTCCCAGATCTTTACAGAAAGCAACAAGCTGTTCGTTGTTGTTTACCTGAAGCTGATCTTTCAATATATTTAGACGTTTTTCTACACTGCTAAGGCTGCTTGGAGAGATGTTTTCCTGCTGCAGATATATAGGGATATTCTTTTGCAGAACGCCTTCTGCAAGAAGAGAAATAACTTTTACATCGAATGAAGAAAATTCGAAAGCATTAATCTCTTTCAAAGATTGCTGAGAATCCGCTGAGAGGTATTTCTTTCCGTTGTATATGGCATCTATGGCCAGCCTGAGTTCTTTTACATCTGTTCTGCCTTTGTGAATATAGGCATCTACGCCATAATCTTTGAACAGAGAGTCTATAATTCCGGCTCTCTTTTCTGCAGAAAATACAATAACAGCTAAATCTGGTGCAACACTTTTAGCCAGGGTGATAAGTTCAAACCCCGATTTTATCCTTTGTATATTCTGATCTTCTTCAAAAGACAAATCTGTGATGAGTAATTCATAGGGATTTTTCAACTGAACCGATTTTTCAATTCTGTCCAGAGCATCATCACAATAATATACAAAATCTGTAGCCGAAGCGGGGTAGTCCTCCAGAGTTTTCTGTACAGAAAGGTTTGCACTTTCATGGTCTTCGGCAATAAGTATTTTTCTAAACATAATCTGTTGTCATTAAGGTATGGAGATCTCTGCCAGAAATCCTTTTCCTTCATTGGGTAATATATGTAATATTCCTTTTATATGGGTTGTGCGTTGTTGTATACTTTGTAATCCATTGTTGTGAGAAACTTTTTCATCCAGTCCGGTTCCGTTATCAGAATATCTGAGATGAAATTTTCCTTCTTCAGAACTGAATTTTATGACAACTCTGTCGGCTTGGCTGTGTTTCTTTGTATTTACTAAAAATTCCTGCAGTATAAGAAATACTTCTTCCTTAATATCTGTGTTCAGAGTATTCCATATAGCATCTTCGTTTCCTACCACAAATATTCTTCGCGAGCTGTTTTGGAAAGATAAACATAATTCAGAGATACGATCTTTAAACTTCTTTTCAGAAGAAGATAAAGGATTATGGGAGATATCTCTGGATTTTTGATACATCATTTCCAGTTTATCTAGGATTTCATCCTTACTAAAATCATCATTGTATTCTATTCTGGACATTACCTGATAAAGCCCGTTGGCAACCACATCATGCACTTTTTTAGAAAGGATAAGCCGTTCTTCTTTTATTTTATCCTGAGCCAGGAGTTCCAGTTTAGCTTTTCTCCGTTTGTACCATAGTATTCCGGTAATCAGCAGAAGTATAAGTACACCCGATACAGAATAGATGAAAACCTGCTGACGAATTATTTTATATTGGTTATGTACCAGATCTTTTTCCAGATTTAGCTTCGCTATGCGGTTTTTATCACTTTCAAATCGTATGGCCGCAAACTGATTTTTGTAGGTACTATTACTTTCCTGTATACTGTCCGAAAGTTTATAATATTCTGTAAAATGCTTCTTCGACTGATCTCCCTTTTCCAGTACAATCATATTCTGTAGGGCTTCCAGTCTGTCAACAGGGGATTTTAGTTTGTTTGCAATATCATACATCTTGTTAGAGTAAAACATTGCAGAGTCCTTGTTGGTGTGAAGATAATATTCTGATAAATAAGCATAGGAAGCATCCAGCCCCCAGTCATCTTTTTCCTTTGTATAATATTTTTTAGCTTCCAGATAGACAGGAGTTGGATTGTACTTGGTATTTTCATACCATAAGGTTTTAGCTAGGTTAGAGGATATTTTATAATAGATATCGTCTTTTGTTTGAAGGCTGTCTTTTATTTTTTTGAATACCGAAGCAGCTTCTCTATATTTTTTCTGATTATGATAGCAGTTTGCCAGATTATTCATAATCATAATCTTTTCGATCTTATCCTGAGAAAACTGATAAGCCTTCTTGTAATATTTCTCAGCATCAGCATAGTTTTTTAAACTATTGGAGGCAACGCCCATGTTATTATAATTACTGGAAAGGAAGCCGTGATGATTTGGGTTCTTTTCGCTTAGAAACTTTAATGCAGTAATGCTGGTTTCTATACTTCCCATATTATCGCTTACCCGCTCCTGAATAATAGCCATGTTTACAAAGCTTTTTCCTGCAGAAAAACTATCCCCGGCTTTTATATAGGTATCTTTTGCTTTGTCCAGATAGATAAAACCGTTTTTGTCGTCGCCTTTGTCAATAAACTTCCAGGCTTTATCATAATCTGCGTTTGGGATAGAGTGTGGTGCCGTTATGCCCTTGGTACTAGTTGTTTTAGTACACGATGCAATAAAAAAAGCTGTAATTAAGAAAAATAAACAGTGTTTCAAAATTTATAGGGCTAAAGTACTTTGGCTAAAAAAGGCAGCTTGAGTGACAAATTTAAAGAATAAAGATGAATTTCTGAGTAAAGTCCGGCTACTTCTTTTGTGTCGTGATTCCGCAATTGTCTGTTCCCTGAAATAAGAAAATTTAATATTGGATTAACAATTTTATAATACTTAAAAAGTTATTATTTGTAAATATTTAATCAATTTTGGTACGTAAAATTTACAAATAGTAAAAATGAAAACTAATAACCATTTCTTTAGAGCTATTGTTTTGGATCACAAATGCAATAATACCGAGGACTTCATTTTTATGAAATGTACTAACATATCATAGCCATGAAATCATCACAGGAGAATAAAACAAAACAATTTACTTTTCTTTTATATAGTTCAATAGCCGCTTTCGGAGCATACTTTTGCATGTATGCTTTCCGAAAGCCATTTACAGTTGCCCGTTACGATCATTTGCAGGTTTGGGGTGTAGATTATAAAATCGCCCTTATTCTACTGCAGGTACTGGGATATGCAACTTCTAAGTTTATCGGAATTAAAGTAATATCGGAACTCACACCTAACAAGCGCAAATTCTATTTTCTGGGATTGATTCTGATGGCAGAGCTGGCACTGTTCCTTTTTGCAATCGTTCCGGCTCCGTATAATGTAGTATTTATGTTCCTGAATGGTTTGCCGTTGGGAATGATCTGGGGAATTGTATTTTCCTATCTGGAAGGTCGAAAAACAACCGAAATATTAGGCATTATTCTTTGTACAAGCTTTATAGTTTCCAGTGGTGTTGTGAAGTCTGTCGGAATGTGGGTAATGCAGTACTGGGGTGTTTCAGAGTTTTGGATGCCTGTAGTAACAGGTGCATTATTCCTTTTACCCTTGCTGGTTTTTATTTTTTTACTGGAAAAAATTCCGGCTCCTACAGCAGAGGATATTGCTGAAAAATCTGAACGTGTACCAATGAACCGTACGGAGAGGAAGAAAGTGTTTCGCCAGTTTGCACTGCCTTTTAGTTTTCTTATTTTGTTTTATACATTGCTTACAGCTTTTAGAGACTTCCGGGATAATTTCGCAAGAGAGCTTTGGGACAGTATCGGTTATACAGGGGATGTAAGTGTATACAGTAAATCCGAAATCGTTGTTTCGCTTATTGTACTTCTTATTTTCGGAGCACTCTATTTTATCAAGAATAATATTAAAGCATTATATATCTACCATTATTTGCTATTGCTGGGAATAGTAACATTAGCCGCTTCTACTTTGCTGTTTCAGTATCATCATATCGGAGCTTTTATCTGGATGGTAGCAACAGGTTTTGGATTATATATATGCTATGTACCTTTCAATGCATTGTTTTTTGATCGGTTTATAGCCGCTTTTAAAATTAAAGGGAATGCAGGATTCCTTATCTACCTGGCCGATTCTTTCGGTTATTTAGGAAGTATGCTGGTTCTGTTGTACAAAAACTTTAGCGTCGGGGGAATCTCCTGGTTAGATTTCTTCTGCTCGGGTACCTATATATTGTCAGCAATAGCCTTATTAGCTGTACTGTATTCATATTTCTACCTCAATCGTAAATTTAATAACTCTGAAAATATACATAAAGAAAAAAAATGGAAAACGAATTTGACCTTATAGTAATCGGGGGCGGAGTTCTGGGAACCTTCCATGCATATCATGCTTTGGAAAAAGGACTTAAAGTAGCAGTTCTGGAGAAAGATAAAGCTCCTCAAAGTGCTACAACCCGTAATTTTGGACAGGTAGTTCCTTCCGGAATGGATACTAAATGGCAAAACTATGGAAGAGAAAGTTTGCAGATTTACAAAGAGCTACAAAGTAAATTTGATATTACAATTCGTCAGAATGGGTCGGCTTATTTTGCCTCCAATGATGAAGAAGTGGCTCTGATAGAAGAGTTGTATCAGATCAATAAAAACAATGACTATTCGTCGGTACTTCTTACAAAAGAAGAGTGTTTGTCCAAATATCCGGGACTTCGTACGGACTATGTAAAAGCCGGACTGTTCTTTCCGGAGGAAATTACAGTAGAGCCTCGCACTATGATTCATAGGTTACAGGCTTATCTGGTACAAGAGAAAGGATTAAAGCTGTTAACATATCAACAGGTAATTAATTGTTCGGTACAAAATGGAAAAGCTGAAGTTCTGACTTCTTTAGGGAATAAGCTTTTAGCACACAATGTTATCATTTGTAATGGTAGTGAGTTCAAAACACTATATCCGGAACTATTTGCACAAAGTGATCTGGAGGTTACCAAACTGCAAATGTTGCAGACAGTACCGCAGCCATCTGATTATATTTTGCCTGGATCAGTATTAACGGGACTTAGTATCCGCAGATATGAAAGCTTCCACGAGTGTCCGTCTTTTAATGAGATCAAATCAAGAGAAGAGAAAGATACACCTGAGAAGAAATGGGGGGTGCATATCCTTTTCAAGCAAGCTGCAGACGGATCGGTCATAATAGGAGATTCTCATGAGTATGCAGATGTAAAGGACATGGATGACCTTGGATATGATATTAAAGAAGACATCAATGCTTTTATGCTGGCAGAAGCCAGAAAAATAGTAGATCTTCCTACCTATGAAATTCAGAGACAATGGTTCGGAATTTATTCACAATGTAAAAACCACGATGTGTTCGAGCATTCAATTGGCGGACAAATTCATATTGTCACAGGTATCGGTGGTAAAGGAATGACTGGAAGTGCAGGTTATTCCAAAGAAAATATCAATAAACTTTTAATGTAATATAAGCGATAGAGAATGGAGAAGAAAATAAAACTGGTTGTTTTTGATATGGCAGGAACAACAATAGACGAAGATAATCTGGTCTATAAAACAGTACAGAAGGCAATAAATGAATATGGATATAATGTAAGCCTGGAAGAAGTATTACAATATGGAGCAGGAAAAGAAAAACAACAAGCCATAAAAGATGTACTGGAAAACTGTACGGGGGAACAAAATACGGAACAGCAGGCAGGGATCATATTTACACACTTCCAGAAGGCTCTGGAACAGGCATATGATGAAGTGCAGGTAAAACCTGTAAAAGGAGTACCTGAATTGTTTGCGAGATTAAGATCCAAAGGAATCAAAGTAGCACTTAATACTGGCTACGATTCAAAAACAGCTAATAAACTTCTTCAGCAGGTAGGCTGGGAAAATGGACGTGATATAGACACTGTGATTACTGCAGACGATGTACTGAATGGTCGTCCGCATCCGGATATGATCTATAAAGCGATGAAAAATTTAACCATAGATGATAGTCAGTCTGTGTTAAAGGCAGGGGACTCCGAAATTGATATAGAAGAAGGGAAAAATGCCGGTTGCGGAATTACAATAGGTGTATTAAGCGGAGCACAGACCCGAGAGCAGTTACAGGCTGCCAATCCGGATTATATTCTGGATTCGCTGGCGGATCTGGATCATATTATTCCGGGTTAATATAGAAATAAACAACGAGCATAGTGGAGGAGAGGTTTCCTCTGTTTACAGGGACATGCGGAATTCTTCCGTCAAAAAATATAGAATCGCCCTGTTTCAGCAGAACTTCTTCTTCACCAATGATATAAGTACACTCTCCCGAGATTATAAACTTAAATTCAAATGCATCGGTAACCACCTGTTCTCTTTTTGAATTTGGATGTACTTCTAATAGTACACATTCGAAGCCTACAAAAGGGAATTGCTTACTGAATATATGCTGATATATAAAACCTTCAGCATTCTCTTCCTTTTCAATCAGCGTCATTTCTTCTTTCCTAAAGACAAGGAAAGGGTTTTTGGATTGCACAGGAAGATCTTTGAAGAATAGGGCAATATCTGTTTCCAGAGCGGAAATCAGAGAAAATAATACGGGCAGGGAGGGAATCGTACGTCCATTTTCCACGCGGGAAATAAGACCGTTGCTTACATCAGCTCTTTGTGCAATGTCATTAATTGTAAGCTTTTTATCCTTTCGTATTTGTTTGATTCTCTTTCCAACAGTAATAATGTAATCTTCCATATTTCAGCTCTCCAAAAAATATTGGGGCTTTAAAGATATAAATTTTGATTGTTTTCTGTGAATTACTGTACAAATAAAACCAGAAAAAGTAAACGGAAAAAGAGGGTTTTTCAGGGAGCTGTGAGGAGGGCAATTTAATACTAAAGTATGTCAATATTGTATTACAAAATTGCTTGGAAAGTGACTTAATTGCGTCTTCATTTGCCGAAGGTATATTGCTGTTAGTAGTGCTTATTTATATAAAAATTTAATAAACAATAATTCTAATAATTAAACTTAAACCATGAGAAGAAGCTCGATTATTGCCCAAGGCTCTTTGAAGGTCGCTATTGCGTTTTTCCTGTGTACTTCCTACACTGCTATAGCCCAGCAAATACCTTTAAAGAAAGAAAATTCCAAAAAAACGGACACATTATCCAGATCTAAAGATATAGATGAGGTAGTTGTTGTCGGTTTTGGAAAACAGAAAAAAGTTAACCTTACCGGTGCCGTAGATATGGTTTCAGCAAAGAAGCTGGAAAACAGGCCTATCACCAATATCGGTGCAGGTTTGCAAGGACTTATTCCTAACCTCAATATTACCATAGACAATGGTAGAGCAACTACTGCTGCTGGCTTTAATGTAAGGGGGTTCACCAGTGTAAATGGAGGAGACCCCTTAATTTTGGTAGATAATGTTCCTTACAGCGGCCAGGATCTTGCGAGACTAAATCCAGCGGATATAGAAAGTGTTTCCGTACTCAAGGATGCAGCATCAGCTGCAATATATGGAGCGAGAGGCTCTTTTGGTGTAGTATTGATTACTACTAAAAGTGCTAAAGGAAGTCAGCTGAATGTATCTGTAAATACCAATACGGCATACAGAACGGTAGGCAGGTTGCCTGAACTTGTAACGGATCCTCTGACTGTTATGCAGTATAAGCATGACGCAGCAACTCCCTTATATAACCTCTTTCCGGAAAATGAAAGAGAATATGCCAGGCAGATTGCCAATAATCCAAATCTTCCCCGTGTAATTCTGAGTCCTTCAGACCCTAATTCATGGGCCTACTACGGATCGACTAACTGGCTGAAAGAAGCATATAACGATACAGCACCTACTTTTACCAATAACATCAGTATATCCAGAAAGTTGGATAAAGTTGGTTATTTACTTTCAGGGGAATACTACCGCCAGGATGGAATGCTTCGATATGGTAATGATATCTATAACAGATATAACATGAGAGGTAAGGTAGATCTTAATATCAATCCATGGTTAGATTTATCTACAAATACAGCTTTGACTTTTTCGGATTATGATTCTCCGGTATTTATAGATGACCTTTTCTTTTGGAATGTAAACCGTACACCATCTCTAAGTGTACCTAAAAACCCAGATGGTACCTGGACAAAGGACGGAGCCAGTATCTTGGGAAGATTGCAGGATGGCGGACGCTCTAAGAATGAATTCAGGCAATCCTTAATCTCTTTTACAGCTAATGCATCTCTTATTAAGAAGATATGGGACTTAAAAGCGGAAGCATCTTTTAAAAATACATCATCTTTAACCCGTTCTTATGATATTCCTGTAGCCTATAAAACCGGACCAATACAGCCGATATCTTACACAGGCTCTACAGCATCGTGGGCTAAAAATGAAAATGTGTCAGGTAAATACTATGTATATAATGTATATACCGATTTCCATAAGAATTTTGGAGATCATTACATTCAACTATTAGGTGGGTTTAATCAGGAATATAACAAGTATTCTTACTTTATGGCAAAGAGGAATAATATAATATCTCCTTCATTGCCTTCTATTGGATTGAGTACAGGAATGATGGAAGAAACCGAAAGGATTATAGAATGGGCATTACAAGGATTTTATTATAGAGCAGCTTATAACTTTAAGAATAAATACCTGTTGGAATTAAATGGTCGTTATGATGGTTCTTCCAGATTCCCGAAAGGTCACCGTTGGGGCTTTTTTCCATCGGCATCCGCAGGCTGGGTAGTGTCGGATGAGAACTTCTTTGCAGGAGTGAAAAATACAATTGGTCTTAACTTGCTAAAATTCAGAGGATCTTATGGAGCTTTGGGGAACCAAGATGTAAGAGATAAGTTGCAGGATACGAATGCTTATCCATATATCCCAACTTTAGGAAAAGGCACTGTGGGACAAATTCTGGGAGATGGCCGTCCAACTGCTGTATATGCTCCGGGTGCAGTTTCCGATAATTTTACATGGGAAAGAATCTCAACGGTAAACTTCGGTGCTGATCTGGCATTCTTCAATAACAGGTTACAACTTAATTTTGATAAATATACGCGTTATACCAAAGACATGTTAGTTGGGGGGAAAATTCTGCCCAATGTTTTTGGAACACTTGAGCCTAATGTAAATGCTGGAGACCTTAAGACTAAAGGCTGGGAACTTAGATTAGGCTGGAATGATCAGTTTAAATTGGCAGGTTCTCCTTTCCGTTATAATGTGGCATTTACATTAGCAGACAGTCGATCCTATATTACAAGATTTGATAATCCTTCAAAATTCTTCGCCCGTTATTATGAAGGTCAGGAAATCGGTGAAATTTGGGGAGCTGAGATAGAGGGCTTCTTTAAAGATGAGGCAGATATTAAAAATCATCCTAATCAGACTGCAATGGGTACTGATGATCAATCTTACAGATTCTATCCGGGAGATCCAAAATTCAGAGATCGTAATGGTGATGGTAAAGTAGACATGGGCGATAAGACAGTAAATAATCCTGGAGATTTATATGTAGTTGGGAATACATCCGCTCGTTTTCCATTTAGTTTAGATTTATCCGGAGAATGGAAAGGAATAGATTTGCGAATCTTCTTACAAGGGGTTGGGAAAAGAGACTGGTATCCTGGCGCAGGAACAATTTACTTTTGGGGTGTTTATGCACAGCCGTGGACTAACGTAACACAGCAAAATCTTGATCATTGGACACCGGATAATCCTAACGGATACTTCCCTGCAGTAAGAGCTTATACGGCAGAAGATAACATGCAGCAGCTGGGCATTCCAAATAAACGTTATATGCAGGACGCTTCCTATGTTCGTGTAAAGAATGTGACTTTAGGTTACTCCCTGCCGCTGAAAGATACTTCTAAAATGCATTTCAATAAGATTCGCTTCTATTTCAGTGCAGAAAATATATTCGAATGGTCACGACTAAAAGTAAAACTTGATCCTGAGACTCTTGGGCAAACAGCAGCTTATCCTTTTCAGAGAACATACTCATTTGGTATGAACTTAAACTTTTAATATCTATAATTTCTTAAGCATATAAAAATGAAACTAAACACCTATATATCTACAGGAGTTTTAGCTATACTAGCGAGCTTATCCTTAATGTCCTGTGAAAGCGATTTTCTGCAAAAAGATCCGATAACAGACATTACAAAAGAAAACTTTTTTAATAATCCTCAGGATTTAGAGACCTATACCAATGGTTTTTACAGTTATATTTCAGCACCGTATACCGATGTGTTTTCAGACAATATATCAGTTTATACCGGCGCCAGTAATACAGATAATCTTTTAAGAGGGTCTATTACACCGGCGAATATAGACGGATGGGAGTGGAAACAGCTTCGGTCTATTAACTATATGATTGAAAATTCTGTAAAAGCGAAAGGCGATCAATCATTGATAAGACATTACAAAGGAGTTGCTAAATTTTTCAGAGCCAATTTCTATTTCAATATGGTGAAAAAGTATGGAGATGTTCCATGGTATTCTAATGTACTAGGGGATACAGATGATGCATTATATAAGCCTAAAGATCCGAGAGTCTTGGTGATGGATTCTGTGATGGGTGACCTGGAATATGCATCTGCTAATGTATTGCCGGCAAAAACAAATAATACCATGATTACGAAATGGGCTGCGCTTACATTGTTGTCCAGAGTTGCATTGTATGAAGGTACATTTAGAAAATATCATGATGAGTTAGGTTTGCAGAATACGGCTGCTAAATTTCTTAACCGTGCTGTAACTGCCTCTCAGGATATTATCAGTAATGGTGGATTCAGTATCTATAATACAGGAAAAGGAGCTGAAGATTTCCGGGCATTGTTTGCCAGTAATAGTCTTGCTGGTAACAAGGAAGTTATTTTCTTGCAAAAAAATAATAAAGATCAGGGAGTAAGTAATAATACTCATACAGTATTGGGATGGCAATGGGCGCTGAGTGGAAGCCTTGCAGATGAATTCCTGATGAATGACGGAACGCCTTTTACTTCAGTTACAGATTATGATAAGAAAACATTTACTGAAGTATTTGCCAACCGTGATCCACGTATGGCAGAAACGATTATGCCTCCGGGGTATGCAACAATTCCGAATGGTGATCCTTATATGCTCCAGCCTGCTTTTGGTGGATATCTTCAAATTAAATTCTATCCGAGAGATCCCTCATTAAGAGGAGGATGGGAACTGAATTATACAGACCTTCCTATATATAGGTTTGCTGAGGTATTATTAGTTAATGCAGAAGCAAAAGCAGAATTAGGAATTTTAACGCAGGGAGATCTCGACAATACTGTGAATCTTTTGCGTAGAAGAGTGAAGATGCCAGATCTTTCTATGCTGGCAGCCAATGCAACACCTGATAACTATCTTGTAAAACAATATCCTAATATTAATGGAGGAAACAGAGGCGTTCTTTTAGAAATCAGACGCGAGCGTCGTGTAGAATTGGCTTGTGAAGACAAACGATTGGATGATTTATTCCGTTGGAAGTCCGGAGCATTATTGGGACAAGCTTCTAAAGGTATTTATACTCCGGCACTTGGAGCAATGGATGTAACGGGTGATGGTAAACCGGATATTGCGATTCTTGAAGCTCCTGGGAAAGAAGATCCATTGAGTAATATTCCTGCGGATATCAGAGCTAAACTGACCAAATTTTATATTTCCGATGGTGTTTTCTATCTTTCAGGAGGTACTTCAGGTAATATTATGTTTGAAAAAGACAGACGACTGCCAAGAACATTTATTGACCCTAAATATTACTATCTTCCGATACCGGCAAGTCAATTGATTCTTAATCCTAAGCTTAAACAATCTCCGGGGTGGTAGATAATATAAAATCTGAAATACAAATATTAATTTTACAGAAACATAACAATAAACCATGAAAAGAAGAAAGTTTTTGGCAAAAGTTCCGCTAGCAGCTTCAGCTCTTATGTTAGGTGGAACAGCTACCAATCTTTTAGCGGCAACTCAGAAAGACAAAGATGTAAATCTGAAAAAGAAACTTTTGCTGACAGTAGCTCATATAACAGATGTACACTTGCCGGCTGATCCTAAGGTTATGGAACGCTTTGTGAAATGCCTGAAAGAAGTGAAAACAAAGAAAGTGGATTTCTTCCTTAATACCGGAGATTCTATTATGGCTGTTGACAGAGATAATTCTACTCGTCAGGAGGTCTATGATCAGTGGAATGCCTGGGATACCTGTATCAAAGAAATTGCAGATTATGATATGTACAGTTGTGTAGGAAATCATGATATCTGGTGGGCCGGCGGCAAATCAGATGAAATGTATGGCGTGCCTTATGCAGCTAAAAGACTTAAAATGCCTAATCGCTATTATAGCGCTAGAAAAGGGAAATGGCATTTTATTATGTTAGATGGTAATAATTCTGGTGTGACATTGGATCCAGAACAAATGAACTGGTTGAAACAGGAATTGGAGAATATTCCTCAGGGAGAATATGCACTTATTATGTCACACTATCCAATACTTACGGTTACCGGAACCTTTGAAGGAGGACAGCACAAAGATCATGTAGCATTAAAAGACCTTTTCTATAAACATAAAGATAAAGTAAAAGGATGCCTTAGTGGGCATCAGCATCTTTTGGATAGAGCTTGGTACAATGATGTGTACTATTTCTGTAATGGTGCGATGTCCGGATTCTGGTGGGGGGAAGGAGATAAGCGATCTGCTAAACCTTTTTATTATCAGGAAACACCTCCTGGGTATGCAATCTTAAAGTTTTATGATGATGGTACATTCGAGAATGAATATATCGTTCACCACTACTAATACATCTATATAGTATATAAGATCCGGCGTAAAGCCGGATTTTTCTTTTTCTTCTATATATAAAGGATGTGTTAGAGCTAAAAAATGGCATCTGAGTTATTAGAAAGAACAGTTTTAGACTAAAGTTTACAACAAAACCCCGGTTTTTAAAGCGTATACAATGATATGTAGCGTATATATAAAGAAGGTGAATCTTTTCAATGTGAACATAATATTAAATTTTTCTCGCGTGTATTCAGTTAGTTAGGTATATTATGTTAAAAAAGGAGCAATAAAGTTTGGTGTGTTATAGAAGTTTTTCTACTTTTGCAGTCCTAAACAATGAGAGTTGTGATGGGAGCAGGAGGTAATTGAG
>NZ_LSGQ01000029.1 GCF_001675285.1 Elizabethkingia miricola | reverse complement strand
ATATACAACGAACCCGGAAGGTGTCCGGTATGTGGAATGTTTCTCGCTCCTGTTGAAGAAGTTAATACTCCAGAAAAAGGAGAGAAAGCTTCATGTTGTAGTGGCGGACACCACCACCATGCAGAAAAACCTAAAGTAACATCATCATCGGCTGGTAAATACTACTGTCCAATGCATTGCGAGGGTGATAAATTATATGATAATCCTGGAAGCTGTCCTGTATGTGGTATGAACCTGGAAAAAATACCGGAGCTGAAGAAGAAAGTACAGTATACCTGCCCTATGCACCCGGAAATAGTTCAGGGTGGTCCTGGTAACTGCCCTATTTGCGGTATGGATCTCGTCCCTATGGAACCGACTGAAGAAGAAGATACAACCTACAAAGATCTTCTGAAAAAGTTTTGGATTTCCGTAGGCTTTACCGTTCCTGTATTTATATTGGCTATGGGCGGAATGATTCCCGGTAATCCAATTTCGAAAATATTATCACCTGAAGCTAACGGCTGGATACAATTAGGACTAACCGTTCCAGTGGTTTTCTATACTGCATGGATGTTTTTTGAAAGAGCCTGGACATCTTTCAAAACATGGAAACTCAATATGTTCAGTCTTATAGGTCTGGGTGCCGGCGCTGCTTTTATATACAGTGTGGTGGCTTTAATTTTCCCAAATATTGTTCCGCATGAGCTAAAAGAGCATCACGGTGGTGCCAACTTATATTTTGAATCAGTAGGTGTTATTCTTACGCTTGTTCTTCTGGGACAACTGATGGAAGCTAAGGCGCATTCCAGAACAAACTCTGCGATAAAGGAACTTATCAAGCTTTCTCCGACTGAAGCTACATTGGTAGAAAATGGTCAGGATAAAAAGATTTCTGTAGATGATATTCAGCTGGGAAATATTCTAAAAGTGAAACCTGGTGATAAAATTCCGGTGGATGGAAAAATTACTGAAGGCTATTCGACAATAGATGAATCTATGATTACCGGTGAACCTGTTCCTGTAGATAAAAAAGAAGGAGACAGCGTGACATCGGGTACTATCAATGGTAACAGAACCTTTCTGATGGAAGCTGAACGCGTAGGTGACGAAACACTGCTTTCACAAATCATTCATATGGTAAATGAAGCCAGCAGAAGTAAAGCTCCTATTCAGAAGCTTACCGATAAAGTATCAGCCATCTTTGTTCCGGTTGTTGTACTTATTGCAGTGCTTGCATTTGTAATATGGAGCATTTGGGGACCAGATCCGAAGTTTGTGTATGCATTTGCCAGCCTTCTGGCTGTTCTTATTGTGGCATGTCCTTGTGCGCTTGGATTGGCAACACCTATGTCAGTAATGGTAGGTGTAGGGAAAGGTGCAAAGAATGGTATTTTGATTAAGAACGCAGAAGCTTTAGAAAATCTTAATAAAGTAAATGTACTGGTAACGGATAAAACCGGAACACTTACAGAAGGGAAACCTGTTGTACAGAAAATTGGAACATTCGATCAGTATACAGAAACGGAAGTATTACAATTGGCTGCCAGCCTTAATCAAAATAGTACTCACCCACTGGCAGAAGCCATTATTAAGAAAGCTAAAGAAAAAGGTCTTAGCCTGGAACAAGCCAGCAATTTTGAGAATATTTCCGGAAAAGGAGTATACGGGCAAACAGAAGGCAAAGAAGTTCTTGTAGGAAACGAAAGTCTTCTGAAACAATATAATATAGTTATAGATCAAACAATTGCAGCACAAATCACTACAGAACAAGAACAGGGAAAAACAGTTTCTTTTGTTACTATAGATCATAAAATTGCCGGTTATGTAGCTATTACAGACCCTATAAAAGCAACCTCTAAAGAAGCAGTACATCAGCTAATGCAAATGGGTGTAGATGTAGTCATGATAACAGGTGATAATCGTAAAACAGCCAAAGCTGTGGCTGATAGCCTTGGTATAAAGCATTATATTGCACAAGCGCTTCCTGAAGACAAGCTGAACGAGATAAAAAAACTGCAGGAAACAGGTAAAATTGTGGCAATGGCAGGTGACGGGATTAATGATGCACCAGCACTAGCCCAGTCCGATATTGGTATAGCCATGGGTACAGGTACCGATGTGGCAATAGAAAGTGCACAGATAACCTTATTAAAAGGTGATCTTAAAGGTATTGTAAAGGCAAAGGTACTTAGCCATAAGCTGGTTAGAAATATCAAACAAAATCTACTCTTTGCATTCCTGTATAATGTATTAGGTATTCCAATTGCGGCAGGTATATTATACCCTTCTTTGGGTATTCTGCTCTCCCCCATGATTGCAGCTGCTGCGATGAGCTTTAGTTCCGTTTCAGTAATTGTAAACTCATTGAGACTGAACTCTGCAAAGTTGTAAAATTCATTCATATATAATCTAAGGGACTATATCATAAAGGTATAGTCCTTTTCTTTTATCTCTAAATTCAGAAGTTTTCACTAATTTTGCCTCCCAATTATACATTGGTTATCTACTACTATTATTATATGAGAAAACTTTATTTACTTGCGGGTATTGCTTTATTTACTGTATCCAAAGCGCAAACGGATACAATAAAGAGAGATACTGTTATTCCTGCAAAATCACTTATTTCTTACACGCCGACCACTCTGGAGTCTAAACCTAAATTTTTTCAGAAGGAATGGGTGAAGAAATCAATCGCTCCGAGTATTTTATTTGTAGCTTCCGCGGCTACGTGGGGACAGAAGGAACAAATACGTGAAAACAGAAATAGATATCTTCCCAATTTTAAGGTTCCTTACGACGATTATCTTCAATATACACCAGCATTGGCAGTATATGGATTAAAACTGGCAGGTGTAAAGGGACGTAATAATATAGGAAGAGCCACCCTTTCTTATGCAACCAGCCTTGCGATTATGGCAATTTTGGTTAACTCTATAAAATATACAGCAAAAGTAGAACGTCCGGACGGCTCAAAAAGAAATTCTTTCCCGTCGGGGCATGCTGCAATGGCTTTCACCAATGCAGCCTTTCTAGATAAAGAATATGGATTGGTAAACCCTGCTTATAGTATTGCAGGATATAGTGCCGCAACATTTACAGGATTAGGTCGTGCTCTGAATAACAGACACTGGCTACCAGATATTCTTGCGGGTGCTGGTATTGGTATTCTTTCTACAGAATTGGGTTATTTCTTTATCGATAAAATATTTAAAAATAAAGGAGATAACATGGGATTGCTTTCCAAAATTGAAGGCAATGAGAATCCTTCTTTCCTGGCTCTGAAATCAGGAGCTACCATTTCTATGTCAAACTTCCTGAGAGAATCTGGACTGAGCGACAGAAAAACAGTAGGTTTTGAAGCAGGTCTGGAAGGAGCATACTTTTTCAGCAAGAACTGGGGTATTGGTGCAGACTTGAATATCAGTACATTCCCTGTACGTGCATTACACCTGAAAACTGAAGATCCGGATCTGGAAACGCTGGATGTAAAAACCGAATCTCTGGGCTTTCTAAATGCAATGATAGGACCATATTTTGCTTATGATCTTACAGATAAATGGCAGGTAATGCTAAAGGCTACAGCAGGATATTCCAAGGCTGCCAATGGTAAAGTATTCTTAAAAGACGATGACCCTACAGCAACACAACAATATTACAGGATAGCAACTTACCGCCCTTCTAAAAGTCTTATGATGGGTTCCGGTATATCTTTAACCTATAAAATAACACCACAGTTGGGTATTACAGCATACAACGATTTCCGTTTTACCAACTCTAAAATCAAATACCATTTTTCTGATATCGTAGAGAATGATGATAATCTGAATCACGATTTTGATGTATCTTCTCACGAGCAGATCTCGTATATGACCCTAGGACTTAAGCTAACAGCTTATTTCTAAAAATATCTCTTATAGATAAACAAACAACACCAGAAGTTTTACTTCTGGTGTTGTTATTCATATATATTGTTTTACACTTTTTATAGTTTCTGAAAAACATCCGGTGTATTAGTGGTTACAAAATCTATTCCCTGAGCTTTTAATTTCAGGAAAATCTCCGGATTGTCTACCGTCCACGCATTTGTGATTAGTTTTAAATCTTTTGCTTCTTTTAACCAAGTTGGATTTTTTTCGAATACACTGTAGTGATAATCTATTCCGTCTATTCCCAGGTCTTTAATTTCTCTTGGTGAAAGATCTCCTTTCAGATACTGCACTTTTGCTTTTGGATCCAAACGCTTCAGTTCTTTACAGATAAATAAACTGAAAGAAATATACTGGGTATGGTTCTCCATTTTATTTTTTTTCACCAGTGCCAGGCTCTTTTCTACAGCTTCTTTTTCAAATGCTTCGGATGCTAATGGTTTTATTTCAAGAATCATCTGTACAGCCGGATCCTTCTTCCCCTGTTTAAGGTATTCATCTAAAGTAGGAATTACTTCTCCATCTGCTAGCTTTTGCTTTCTAAGTTCTTTAAAATCTGTTGCTGCAATAGCTAATTTATTAATATCCTCATCGTGATTAACGACTACAACACCATCTTTTGAAAGACGAACATCAAACTCTGATCCGTAAACCTTAAGCTTTTGTGCTCCTTTTAATGCATGTATTGAGTTCTGGGCAGACCCTTCTGTCTTCCAGAAACCGCGATGCGCAATAATCTGAGTTTGTGCCATAGCCATAAAACTAAAAATTGATAATGCACCTATGAAATACTTCTTCATTTTTACTAAAATTAAATTCAATACATAATTACGAATTTAGTTTTAATTGAAAACTGCGACTATCATTAAGATTTTGTAAACTTTTATAATTAGCAATTAGCAATTAGCAATTAGCAATTAGCAATTAGCAATTAGCAATTAGCAATTAGCAATTAGCAAAGTTAATTCGTAATTCGTAATTAAATAATCCTATGCGTCTTTACTTCTGGATAGTATAATTCTGAAAGTTGAACCCTTCCCGACTTCCGTTTGTAATATCTTAATGTCACCATTATGATAATCTTTAATTACTCTTTTTGCGAGAGAAAGCCCAAGCCCCCAGCCTCTTTTCTTTGTTGAATATCCAGGCTTAAAAGCATTCCTAATCTGTGTCTTTGTCATCCCGGAACCATTGTCTTTAATATCAATAAAAATACTATCCCCTTTCTCCGAAATCTGCATATTAAGGTCTCCTATTCCTTTCATCGCATCCACAGCATTTTTTACAATATTTTCTATAACCCAGTTTATTAAGATTCTGCTGTGTGGAATAAGAATTTCACCACCAGGCAGCTGGAGCGAAAAATTAATTTTATTGGAGATTCTGGTTTTTAGATATTCATGATTTTGTTCTATCGTTTCTTTCAAATTAAGATCGTTAAGCTCCGGAACGGAACCTATCTTGGAAAAACGTTCGGAAATCGTGGTGAGCCGTTGTATATCTTTTTCAATTTCCTTTACACCTACACTATCTTCATTTTCCAAACGCAAAATTTCTAACCAGCCTATCATTGACGATAGCGGAGTTCCGATCTGATGGGCTGTTTCTTTGGCCAATCCTACCCAAAGGAAACCTTCATCACTTCGTTGTACCGTTCTCAAAAACCAAAAAGAGAATAATACATAAGCTATGATCACTCCGCCTAAAGCTAAAGGATAATATCGAAGGTTATTCATGAGTCTGGAGTTGGTATAATAAATATACTGGACATTACCATCCGGCATTTCTATTTCCAAAGGCTTATAAGACTGCTCCATTTCGGAAAGCAGGTTTTTCACTTTACCCGGATTATCTGTTACATCCTGGGGCAAATTCAGCATATTTACCGGATTATTAAACCTGTCTGCAACAATCACCGGAATACTTTTATTATCATCCAGAATATTCAGCAGTAAAAGTTGCACCTGCGGATCCTGTACGGAGTCTTCATTTAGTAGTTTTTGTGCCTGTGCAAAGAGCTTAATCCTGTGTATTTCCTCTTTACGCAGATAATTGATAAGTATCGCAGATGCCAGAATAGATCCTAATACAATAAAACTGAGGAGTACATATACTGCCCAGTTAGCAAACTGCGAAAAGAATTTCTTTTTCTTCAAATTGTTATTTTAATTCATCTAAAACTTTATACATCAGACTGTTTATATTTCCTCCTGAATAATTATTAACTATCATAGAGAACACATATTTTTTACCCGATTTACTCTGGTGATAACCTGTATATGCTTTGCTGGCTTTTATAGTACCACTCTTCATTTTCATCCCGTTATAAGTTGGAAGAGCTTTATAAAAAGTATCAAACCACGGTTGTTTCTGTGCATATAAAAGAGCCTGAACTTCAGCCTTTGCCGACACATAATTCTGTGGTGAAAGCCCACTTCCATCTGCAAAATTAATCATCGCCGAAGCTATACCTTTATCCCGCCAGTATTGCTTTAGTTCGTTAATTCCGGAATCAAAAGATGCGTTCTTTGTTTTTTGTCTAGAGAATGTTTTCACCAGTGTTTCACCATACAAGTTTACGCTTTTCTGAAGAAACCAGTAAATAATCTTGTCCAACGATGGTGACTGATAGGTAAAGAACACATTATTCACGGGAGTTTGAGAGATTTCGTTGCCCTTAATTTTTTCAGTGTTGTAAGTCAGAACTTTTCCTTTGATTGTAATTCCTTTCTCCGAAAACCATTTTTTGATCTCAGTTCCCAAGACTAAAGGTGGATTGGGTAAAGCTCCGGAAACTACAGTCGTTTTGCCTGCCGGCAGTTTACCGTTTATTAATCCAAAATCTGAGAAAGGTGCTGTATAAATAATACTATTATCCCCACTTCCTTCAGCTTTTACTTCACTCACCCAATTTACATTTACCGGAGTATAATTAAAGTTCTTAATATCTTTTCCTCCGGCTACGCTCATATCAAACTGATTTTCGTTCCAGCTTATTCCCCACACACCTGCGCCGTAATAATTTCCCATATCATTCCATGGCCAGCCTCCGGGGGTTGTCTGCAAATCGAAATAAGAATCGTCCAGTATAAGATCTCCTTCAATCGCTTTTATCCCTTTATCCTGTACAGCTGCCAATAGCTTTGCTTTGAAATTCTCCGGCTTATACCCCTCATAACGCCAGCTTCCCAGTGTAGGATCCCCATTAGAAGTGAGATAGAGGTTACCTTGCAGTGTACCGCCCTGCAGCTGTCCGCTATAGGATGCCTGTGTCTTAAAAGTAAAAGATGGTCCCAATTTGTCTAAAGCAGCAATAGCGGTAAAAATCTTCTGTGTACTGGCGGTAGACAAGCCTTTATTTCCTTGATATTCGTAAACTACATTTCCATTTTCATCGGCTACATAAAACGATAAGTTAGCTGCCAGCATATTTTCTGACCCTGTCATTTTTTTTGTTTCAGCTTCAAGTCTTTGTGATATATTTTGAGCTGCAACTGTCTGACTTATAACTAAACCGATTATGAATGTCTTCCTCATAAATTTAATTTACCCAAAGATAGCGATTTTCAACCTTGTCTATTCTTCAAAAATATTATGATTTTACCCTAAAAAATAGTATTTTAGTGTAACTTAATTGATGAAGGAAATGGTTTACGACCTAGAACAAGAAAATAAAGAAATCTTAGCCCGATATAAGGATCTGATTTCTAATACATACCGCACACTTGATGAGGACCAGAACAAACTTATTCGTAAAGCATTCGATATCGCTTTGGATGCCCATAAGGATCAGCGACGTAAAACAGGTGAACCTTACATATACCATCCTATTGAAGTAGCAAAAATTGTAGCTAATGAAATAGGGCTTGGTGCAACAAGTATTGCATCAGCACTTTTGCACGATGTTATTGAAGATTCTGATTATACTTATGAAGATCTTGAAAAACTGTTTGGAAAGAAAATAGCGGATATTGTACAGGGGCTAACTAAGATCTCGATTATGAACCACCAGAATATTTCGGTTCAGTCGGAAAATTACCGTAAGCTCCTTATGACTTTATCCGAAGACTTTCGGGTAATCCTTATTAAAATTGCCGATCGTCTTCACAACATGCGTACCCTGGATAGTATGCGAGCTGACAAGCAAAAGAAGATTGCATCGGAGACAGTATATATCTATGCTCCACTGGCACACAGGCTGGGTTTATATAACATAAAATCGGAGCTGGAGGATCTTTCTTTGAAATACAATAATCCGGATATCTACAATGAGATTACAGAGAAGTTAATTCTGGCAAAGGAAAGCCGGGAAAAATATATTGCTGAATTTACAAAAGAGGTTTCTGAGAAACTAAAAGAAGAAGGTCTGAACTTTTCCATAAAAGGGCGTGCTAAAGCCATCAGCAGTATTTACCGTAAAATGCTGAAACAAAATGTAAGCTTTGAGGAAGTTTATGATAACTACGCTATCAGAATTATTTACAAGTCGGACGCTAAGAACGAGAAATTCCTTGCCTGGAAAATCTACTCTATTGTCACCGATCTTTACCACAGCAACCCTGCCCGAATGCGGGACTGGATATCTCAACCCCGTTCTACTGGTTACGAAAGTTTACACCTTACGGTATTAGGCCCGGACAACAAATGGATTGAAGTACAGATCCGAAGTGAGCGAATGGATGAAGTCGCGGAGAAAGGTGTTGCCGCCCATTATAAATATAAAGAAGGTTATAAGAAGAACAACGATGACCGTAACTTCGAACAATGGGTTACTCAGATCCGTGAAGTTTTGGAAGGACAGCAATCTCTTTCAACCAACGAACTTCTGGACAGTATCAAACTAAATCTTTATAGTAAGGAGGTTTTTGTCTTTACTCCTAAAGGGGAAATCAAGCTTCTCCCTTCCGGATCTACGGCTCTTGATTTTGCTTTTTCGGTTCATACTGATTTAGGAATGAAATGTCTTGGAGCCAAAGTAAACGGAAAATTGGTTCCTATTTCTTATGTGCTGGCTAATGGCGACCAGATTGATATTTTAACCAGTAACAACCAGAAACCTAAGGCTGACTGGCTGGACTTTGTGGTAACATCCAAAGCTAAGGCAAAAATTAAAGCAGCTCTCAATTCTCACAAAAGTGAGATGGTAGAAGAAGGAAAAGAAATTTTGCAGCGTAAAATGCGCCATGCTAAAATTGCGTATACTGACGATGAAATCAACAAACTACAAAAGTTCTTTAATTATAAAACCTCACAGGAGTTATTCCTGAATTTCCAGAGTGGTGTACTGGATGCTTCGGATCTGAAAAAGTATGTCGACGGAAAAGGAATGATTAGTAATCTTTTACAGAAATTCCGTAAAACACCAAAACAGGAATTTGTTGCTCCTGAACCAGCTTCAGATCTGGATATGATCGTTTTTGGTAAGGATGAACAAAAAATGGATTACAGCTTTGCAAAATGCTGTAGTGTACTTCCTGGTGATAAGATTTTTGGATTTATTACAATTAACGATGGTATAAAGGTGCACAATGAAAACTGCCCGAATGCTATTAATCTGCGTGCTAACTACGATTACCGTGTTCTTACCGCCAAATGGGTAAATGCAGAACGCTTTACCAACCGTGCAAAAATAGAAATAGAAGGTCTGGACAGACAAGGTATGATCAATGATATCTCCACAATTATTTCCAATAACATGAACCTGGATATGAAGAGTTTCTCTATTGAATCTAATGATGGTATCTTTACAGGAAATATAGTTCTCGAAGTCAGAAATAAATCCCAACTGGACGAAACACTTAAACATCTTAAAGCAATTAAGAATGTTACTAAAGTCAGACGTCTGTAAAAACAATGTATGAAGTTAACTCAATATTTTAAAAAATTTTTCGAAAGCAGCCAGTCATCTGGCATTATCCTTATTTTATGTGTACTTGTATCTTTATTTATCGCTAATTCCTCATTAGGGACAGGATTTCAGAATATTCTGGACAGTCATCTCGGCCCCTATTCTGTAGCAGAATGGATTAATGATGGCCTTATGTCTGTGTTTTTCCTGTTGGTAGGTCTGGAAATTAAACGGGAAATGCTGGAAGGAGAACTTTCCAATATTAAAAATGCTTCCCTTCCTATTTTTGCAGCCATCGGAGGAATGCTTGTTCCGGCACTTATTTATGCGTTTTTTAACAATGGAACTGAATATGCAAAAGGATGGGGAATTCCAATGGCAACAGATATTGCCTTTTCTTTGGCCATTATTTCTATGTTATCCAGTCGTGTTCCGGCTTCTATTAAGATATTTCTTGCTGCATTAGCTATTGTTGACGATTTAGGAGCTATTCTTGTTATTGCAATATTCTATACAGAACAGCTGCACTGGAGTTATTTACTAATATCAGGAGGTATTTTAGTACTTCTTGTATTATTCAATAAACTCGGTGTTAAAAAACATATTTTCTATCTGATTCCGGGTGCGGCCTTATGGTACTGTATGCACCATTCTGGTATCCACGCTACTATTGCAGGTGTTTTGTTGGCCTTTACAATACCTACGAACGCTTCTGAAACCGAGATCTCTCCTTTGGAAAAACTGGAAGGTATGTTGCACACTCCGGTTAATTATTTAATTATGCCAATTTTCGCACTAGCCAATACCAATATTGTTTTTCAGAAAGGAATGGTGGATGGATTATTTACCAGTTTCGGAGCCGGTATTATTGGAGGTCTAATTATTGGGAAATTAGTCGGAATTTTATTCTTTAGCTTTATAGCAGTTAAATTAGGAATCAGTAAGCTACCCCAACATTCTAAATGGTCACAAATGGTAGGTGTCGGCCTTCTTGCTGCCATAGGATTTACAATGTCTATTTTCATAGCAATTCTTTCTTTTAAAGGACATCAGGATATCCAGGATGAAGCTAAGTTTGCCATTCTTGTAGCCTCTACCCTTGCCGGGTTTGGCGGATACACTGTATTAAAACTCACTTCAAAAAAGAGAAGAAGAATCAATTAAAATTAAAAAAAATAAACCTTATAGGTTTTAGAAACCTACAAGCAAAATATTACAAATAACAAAAAATGCCCTGCTAAGCAGGGCATTTTAATTTATAATATGATATTCTATCGAATACCGCCTTTATTAAATAATATTCTGAATGCCAGATACAATAATGGTAAAGACATAATCAGGATCTGGAAGATATGCTCCAGCGTATTCATTGGGAAACTTATAAAAGCATAAACCAAACCTACAACTGAACCACCTAAGTGAGCAGCATGTCCCAAATTGTCCCATTCTTTCGGGTTAAGCATCATATAAACAGAATAACCGAAATATAATGCTCCAAAGATATATCCGGGAATTGGAATTGGAATAAAGAAGAAGCCAATACCCAAATACGGGTTCATGGCAATCGCCGCAAACAAAATACCTGAAACACCTCCACTTGCTCCTATTGCTGAATACATTGGATTATTCTTGTAGATAAACATACTGAAAAGATTTCCGGCAATAATAGCCCCGAAATAAATCAGTACAAAGCCTACCTTTCCGAAATAATCAATTACAATTCCGCTAAAGAAATATAATGTAAGCATATTAAACAACAGGTGCATAATATCGGCATGCAGAAATCCTGATGTCAACAAGCGTATATATTCTTTATTTCTCTGAATAGCTCCTACCTGGAACATATACTGAGAAAAAAATCCTCTGTCGTTAAAACCTTTGAAACTTACTAATGCTGTTGCAGCAATAATAATGATAACTAATAAATCCATATTATAATGTTTCTTTCAACCATCCGAAGAACTCGCGCTGCCATACAAGGGCATTATGCGGATGAAGTACCCAGTGGTTTTCATTAGGGAAATAAACCATTTTGGCTTTCAGCCCTTTTAATTTAGCAGCCTGGAAAGCTTCCTGTCCCTGCTCATAAGATACTCTGAAATCTATGCCTCCCTGTACAATCATAATAGGTTTGTTCCATTTTCCTACATAATTACTTGGGTTGTATGTAGTATATGCAGGTGCATCCGGTTTTTCCCAGTAAGAACCTCCAATTTCATGATTGGCAAACCATAATTCTTCGGTAGTACCATACCATGACTTCATATCAAAAAGACCATCGTGGGCAATAAATGTTTTGAATCTGTTTTCATGAATACCCGCCAGCATAAATACAGAGTAACCGCCATAACTTGCTCCTACAGCTCCCATTCTCTCTCCGTCTACATAAGGAAGTGTTTTCGCGAAGTCAGCTGCCGCCAGATAATCTCTCATTGGCTGTCCTCCCCAGTCTTTACTGATATCAGCATTCCATTTCACTCCCCAACCTGGCATACCACGTCTGTTCGGAGCAACGATGATATAATCGTTAGCTGCCATAA
Source organism: Elizabethkingia miricola (assembly GCF_001675285.1). GTDB lineage: Bacteria > Bacteroidota > Bacteroidia > Flavobacteriales > Weeksellaceae > Elizabethkingia > Elizabethkingia miricola. The sequence continues at coordinate 170,556 of NZ_LSGQ01000029.1, read as the reverse complement.
GAGCCATATTCCAACGCTGGCTGAAAGTTTGAGTAAGTGCCGATTGTGGACCTCCCTGGCAATATAATAACGTCGCATATTTTTTATTCGGGTCAAAGTTCGGCGGATAGATAAACCATACTCCCATTTCTTTACCGTCTGACGTTTTCACCATTTTCAATTCGCTCTTACTTGGCGTAATTGCAGCGTAATTATCTTTATTAACGTCAGTGATCTGTGTAAATTCACCATTCTTTAAAGAAACATTAAACAGATCAGGACTATGATTAAAGTCCGTTCTGGTTACTAATAATCCGTTTTTAGTTTCGGCAAAAATTCCGCTAACATCGAATTTATCTTTTGTTACCTGTGCTATTTTAGCATTCTGAGGATTAACGCTGAATAGTTGTCTTACTCCTCTGTATGCTGCATTGAAGTAAATAGTTTTTGCATCTTTGGACCAATAGAAACCTCCGTCTACGCTATCATCCCAATTTTGGGTAAGATTAGTTTTCTTTTTGGTTTTCCAGTCCATGATTACAATGTCATTCTTGTCTGCTTCATATCCGTCCGCACGCATACTCTGCCATGTAAGATATTTACCATCCGGACTGAATTTAGGGCTTACATCATAACCCATCATCCCTTTTGTAAGGTTTTCTGTCTGGCCACTGGCAAGATCATAAGCGAAGATATCTGTATTCGTACTCTGTGCGTATTCTGCACCGTACTTTTCTTTCGTTACATATAACAACTGATTACTATCCGGGCTCCATACAAAATCTTCAGCACCACCAAAAGGCTGTTGTGGAGACATAAATTTCTTTCCTTCCAACAGATCTTTTGCTTTTGCAGCGTCTTCAGAAGTATTCACTACAAAAACATGAGACATTTTGCCTTCATACCAGGTATCCCAGTGACGGTTGTTAAGGTCTGTATAAATCTGAGCTGTAGACTTTGAAGTGTCTTTGTACTTATCTTTTCCAAGAATAGTTTCAACCTGAACTTCTTTGCTGAATGCTACTTTTTTTCCATCCGGAGATACCACAATATTATCTGCATCGTCTCCTATTTTGTAAAATTCTGCCCATGTATTCCCTTTATCTTTAGAAATATAGATTACGCCACCTTCTTTAGCATAAAGACCGTTTTTATCCCATTGAATAATTGCCTTTTTTCCAAAGTCGATTTGCTTTGCAGAATTATTCAGAAGATCCAGAAAATAAGACTTTGCATTTGTTTTCTCGGTTTTCAGATCTGTAATGCCTACTTTATAAATCAGAGAAGACTGATCCGGCGCAACAGCCTGAACAGAGAATTTGCCTAGTGTCCATAATTTTTCCGGAGTCATCACATTTTGCGCATTCATTAATAATGGTGCAGCCAGAGCAACTGCAGTATGCTTTAATTTCATGTACGGTTTATTTTAATTAGTTGATAAGTTGTTTGGTTACTTATATTACAAGTTTCAGTTTTTACCTGTAAATTATATCACCTCCCATAAATCCTACGAAAATAAAAAAATCCATTCACTTTTAATGAATGGATTTGTAAATATTTTATATCTAACTTCTTAGAAGTTGATAATAGTTTTCATTTTTTCCTGCTCTTCCATTACCAACTCGTCGTCAACAAGGATTTTACCTGAGTACTCATCGATGATAATTCTCTTTCTCTGAGCGATTTCAAGTTGCTTTTGTGGCGGAATAGTGAAGTAAGAACCTTTAGCAGCACCTCTTTCGATACCTACTACTGCTAAACCGTTTGAAGAACTTGTTCTGATTCTGTTGTAAGAAGATAAAAGTCTGTCGTCAATTTTTTCAGAAAACTCCTTAGATTTCTCTAAAAGGTATTCTTCTTCTTTCTGAGTTTCAGATACTAAACCATCCAATTCATTTTTCTTGAAGTTAAGGTGGTTAGTTAGTTCGTCGATTTTAGCATTTACTTCAGCTAAAACTTCATTTTTATGATCGATTTTAGCATTGAATTCTCTGATCTTTTTATCAGCAAGCTGAATTTCAAGTTCCTGGAATTCAATCTCTTTACCAAGGGCCTCGAATTCTTTATTGTTTCTTACATTATCTTGCTGAGATTTATATTTTTCAATTAAATTCTGAGCATGACTTCCAGCTTCTTTCTTAGCTTTGATCTGATCCTGAAGATCTTTGATCTCACTGCTAAATTTAGCTGCTCTTTTGTTAAGACCTTCGATTTCGATTTCCAAATCTTCTACTTCAATTGGTAATTCACCTCTTGTGTTACGGATTTCGTCAAGTCGTGAATCAATGATTTGCAGATCGTATAATGCGCGAAGTTTGTCTTCTACACTAATTTCTTGTGCTTTTTTAGCCATATCTATAAGAAATAATTTACGGGATTCGTTTTTATATTCGTCTTTAAGATTGCAAATTTAGTAAATTTTTCGGAGAAAAATTCATATAATTGTTCAACAACGAATTGCTCGGATTCAAAATGGCCGATATCTGCCAGTATAATCCTATTTTCAGCGAGAAAAAAATCGTGATATTTAAAGTCTCCGGACAGGTATATATCACATCCGGCACCTATTGCTGCTTTAATTCCCGAGGCTCCGCTTCCTCCCAGTACTCCTACTTTTTTTATTTTTCTATTCGGAATTTTGGAATGGCGTATTACATCGAGTCCGAATTTTTCTTTTACAAAGGTTAAAAAAGTAACGGCATCTGTTTCTTCTTTCAGCTCTCCATATTGTCCTAAGCCTTCATACTGATTATCGTTTTCCAGACTGTAAATCTGGTAAGCTACCTCTTCGTATGGATGTGCTGCTTTCATAGCTGCAAGAATCTTATTCTTTTTATAGGTTTCAAAAACAAATGATAACTGAGCTTCCTCTACATATTCTCTTTGCTCCACGCTGCCTATTCTCGGGTTAGCACCGTCTAAAGGGCGGAAACTTCCTTCTCCGCTAAGCTTGAATCTACATTGATCATAAAATCCTATGTGTCCGGCTCCGGCATCAAAAATAGCCTGCTCTACCCCATCAGCATTGTCTTTTGGTACATAAACACTAAGATATGAAAGCTGTTTTTGCTTTGGCATCAGAACTTTCATATTTTCCAGGCCTAATTCCTTACATATCCTGTAATTGACTCCAAAAAGGTCATTATCCAAAGCTGTATGAATAGCATAGATGGCAATTTTATTTTCTAATGCCTTTATCACGCTTCTTTCAACATAATTTCTTCCGGTTAAAGATTTCAACCCAGAGAAGATAATCGGATGAAAACAGATAATAAGATTGCAATTGGTTTCTATAGCTTCATCCAAAACCTCTTCTAAAGCATCATGACACAACAATATTCCTGTAACTTCCCGATCCGGGTTTCCACATAATAATCCTACATTATCAAAATCTTCTGCCTGCTGTAAAGGCCATTGTTTTTCTGTAATCGAAATTATTTCTTTAACTTTCATCCGTTATTTAATAATATTTTTTTGTTTTCCATAGAATGAAACATACTTTCATCTATTTCTTTCTGCTAAGAATGACACGAAGATATTAATTTTGCTACAGATGAGAAAAATAAGACTAAAGCCGGAATATGATTTGACTCCACAGGAAGGGTGGTTGGAAAAGGTTTATAAAATCATATACTTGTCGAATACTAAAGCCGGAAAAACTTTTGATATTATCCTTCTTATTGTTATTCTACTGAGTACCGTTTTGGTAATGTTGGAAACTGTTCCGACATTAAGCCTGAGAACGATCCGGAGCTTATACTGGATTGAATCTTTTGTAACCATACTCTTCACCATAGAATACATTCTCCGGATTGTCTGTATAAAAGATAAAAGAGAGTATATTTTCAGTTTTAACGGAATTATAGATTTTCTGTCCATTGCTCCGTTTTATCTCCATTTGTTTTATCCTGCCACTCATTACTTAATTGTTATCAGGTTACTGAGACTTCTAAGGGTTTTCAGAATATTCAATCTTCTGGATTATATGAAGGATGGCCGTTATATTACTTCGGCTCTAAAGCATAGCTCCCGAAAGATATACATATTTCTTTTATTTCTTTCTATATTCATCGTTATTATCGGCTCCTTGATGTATGTAGTAGAAGGTGGTGTAAATGGCTTCACCAGTATACCGACCAGCATCTACTGGGCTGTGGTAACCGTTACAACAGTAGGCTATGGAGACATCTCTCCCGTTACACCTATCGGAAAGTTTCTTTCTATTGTGGTTATGCTTTGTGGTTATAGCATTATTGCTGTTCCTACAGGAATTGTTACTTCAGAATTCCGTCAAAAAAGAGCACTAAAAAATGATCTGGCCTGCCAGCGATGCGGAAATACAGAAAATGATTCGGATGCCCGCTATTGTAAAAAATGTGGTGAACGTCTGTCTTAACAATTTAGACTTATACTTACCAAAGTAAACGGTTGCTTTAGTTTAAATTCCTAATGTTTGGAGGTGTTTTACGTCATGATAAAGCAGGGTTGCTTTTATGCATTCCTTTAATTCTTCTACAGGAATTTTTTCATTTAGCTGGAAAATGATAGCCCTTTTCCCTTCGTATCTGAACTGATGACCAAATACCAGACGAAAGGTATCAACCAACTTGCTGCTACACTGAAAGTACATTGCATATTGCTCCGGGGATTTTTCTTTCCAGTCCATCCGAAGTGTACTCCCGTTTTTGGAAACGAAGCTGGGTTCTCCCCATTTTAGAGTTTCTTCCAATGTGTCTACTCCATCAGTTTCTCCGGCAGTCTCAATCACCAGTTCTCTAAGAAACTGCATCTTTTCACGGATTAATTCCGGATAGTTATTGAATTTATCGTTGACTTTCGGGTCTGTCTTTAGCTTCAGGTTTTTCATATTATATACTCATTGTATAAGGTATAGCCTATTGTAATACTTCTGTATCACTACAAAAGTAACAACAAAGAATATAAAAATAAAGCTGAATAGCAATATACTTTTCCAAATGTAACTACGGTCTATAAAAATGACCGGAATTTCTTCCGGTCACAATTACTAATTATTCAGTACTTTTATCTATCAGATATAGCTCTAAATACTAAGCTATATGACTGTTTATAAATGTAGAAATCTTTTCTACTGCATCCTGAACTTCAGTAAAAGCAGAATCCATATGCATGAAACCATGTATCATTTCTTCATAAATAACAACTTCTGTTTCTACTCCGGACGCCTTTAGATTTTCCACTAATATTTTCCCATCATCATGCAAAGGATCGTGTCCTGCTAATAAGACCTGTGTAGGCGGTGTATGTTTAAAATCTTCAATTAAAACAGGAACAGCTAAAGGATTCTGTTTATCCTCTTCTTTTTGTAAATACCATTCCCATGCCTGCACTCCACCCTCTAATGAAAGGACCGGCCCGTTTGCGTAGGTCTGCCATGATCCTGTACTCAGCTTATTATCTCCCGCCGGGTATATCAAAACCTGAAATCTTAATCTGTCTCCCAACTCACCAGCAATAGCAACAGACAATGCTCCGCCTGCACTATCTCCTACAATACCGATATTGTTCTTATCAATTTTTAATGTAGCGGCATTGTCATAAACCCAATTGGTTACATAAATACAGTCATCTAATCCAGCCGGAAAAGGATGCTCTGGTGCAAGCCTATATTCCGGGAAAATAACAACTGATTTAGTAGCATTAGCCAATTTTCTCACAATGGCATCATGTGTTTCAAAACTCCCTGCTACAAACCAACCGCCATGAGTATAAATAATAGCAGAAGAGTTTTCTGTTCCTAAATTTTCAGGGCGGTATACCCTGACCGGGATACTATGCCCTCCATTATCTATATTAAATTCTTCAATAACTCTTACCATTTCTTTTTTGGCACCGAATTGGGCAGCCATACTCTCATAGCTCTTCCGGCTCATATCCAAAGCATCTTTAGCATCAAATACCTGTACATTCTGCATGTGATCTGCTGCTGCTTTCACTTGTGTTGTTAACTTCATTCTGATAATTTTTATATGTACTGCAAATCATTTTATACAGCACTTATTTTCTTATATCAAAATTATAGCGATCTCTCTTTTATTCCTAATACATTGCTTAATGTATGTTACTGACAATTTTGTAAGTATTGGATTAAATAGCCTAAAACAGAGATCCTGTTTTAACCTTTCAAATTTAAGCTTGTTCAAATTTTATTGCTAATACTCTTCGACAGGCTCAGAGTGACATTGCTCATATAAATTACCCTTCTTTTAGAGGTGTCAGGCTGAGTTAAGTCTATAGTGAGCATGACGAACTATCGAAGCCTAATATTTTTTTGAAATAAAATTTAAACTTTCAGACTTATCCTTATTTTTTTCCGAAAATGAATTTTGCGGCATAGTTTATGTGTTGGGATAAAAGACATAGATACATAGTCATTCAGATATAAAATAAACCCTAAACAAACACTTTTTCACATGAAATTAAGATTACTATTTACAGCCGCACTACTCTATACATCTGTTAGTGTATGGGGGCAACAGCTAAAAGGCATGGATGTGAACATTTCCGAACAAAATTCTGCAATCTTATCTGTTGATCTTTATACAGATGATGCTGTAATTACAGTCGATTCCTATGGGCAGCTCCTAAGATACCAGCCTAACAGAAGAAACAATTTCCAGCAAAGAGATGATTTTGACCGCTCATCCAATGATAACATAAGATACAGGTACGGAAAATATCCGATAGAATATTATAGTGACAACGATATCTGGGGACGCAATAATATGATTAAAAATATCGGAAGAATAGGATTTGAATACTTCCACAAAAATGATATCTGGAACCGTGATCTTTTCTTCAAACAGATTGGAAATATAAACTTTGAATATTTTGATAATGATATCTGGGGAAGAAAAGGAAAATTAAAAAAAGTAGGCAATGTTACATTGGATTACTATTCTGACTGGGACAACAACAAGCGTATGGTTGGACAGTTAAAATCTATACAGGGTGAAAATGACCTGATACAGATTAATGTAATTCCGCAGTACTACTATAGAAACGACGGGAGAAGATAAATATAAAATAAAAAAGGAAGCAAATTGCTTCCTTTTTTATTTATCTAAATGTTATGCTTTAGCTTTCACTAATTTAACTTCGAAGATTAACCATGCATTTGGCGGGATAACACCTCCGGCACCTCTTGCTCCGTAGCCTAAATCTGGTGGAATAAGGAATGTAGCTTCTTCTCCTTCTTTTAGTAAAAGAATACCTTCATCCCAACCTTTAATTACACGACCAGTTCCTACAGGGAATTCGATAGGCTCATTTCTTGAGATTGATGAATCGAAAACCTGTCCGCTTGTTAATTTACCTGTATAATGAACAGAAACTGTATTTCCAGCTACTGGCTGAGCACCATCTGTAGTTTTTGTAATTTTATACATCAAACCACTCGCAGTAGTTGTCATTCCGCTTTTTAGTTCTTCCAATTTCTTTTTAGCCTCTTCTTCTTTCTTCTGAACGAATACTTTGTTGTTTTCAGCAATTTTAGATTTTCCTTCATTGAAAAGTTTAGCCGCATCGTAATGCTTATAAGCATCTCCTTTTGTAAAGATGGTTACTTTTTCTAATACAATGTCAGTTTTTGGTTTATCCTGAGCACCTTTCTCTACATTAGCTACATCATCTATAACCTGCTCTCCTTTTACCACTTTACCAAAGATCGTATGTCTTCCGTCTAACCAAGGTGTTGCCACTTCAGTAATAAAGAACTGAGATCCATTGGTATTAGGACCAGAATTAGCCATAGAAAGAATACCTTTTCCTGTGTGCTTAAGGTCGTTTTTCTCATCATCGAATTTATAACCAGGATCACCCATTCCTGTTCCTTTAGGGTCACCACCCTGAATCATAAAGTCTTTGATTACTCTGTGGAAAATAGTCCCGTTGTAGAAAGGTTCTCCTTTCTTTTTAGCCGAGTTTTCTATTTTTCCTTCTGCTAATCCTACGAAGTTAGCAACTGTTACTGGTGATTCTTTATCGTTAAATTTAACAAGGATATCTCCTTTTGTTGTCTTCAAATTTCCATAAAGCCCTTCCGGCAATTGCTCATAAGCAGCTTTGTCTAAATTGATTTCTTTTAAATCCAAAGTTTTACAGTTTAATAAGGTTAATAATACTGTACACAAAAATACGACTTTCTTCATAAATGACCTGTATAGTATAAATTGAGTTTTTTAGTTGCGCTAAAATAGGTATTTTTATAATGGATATGTCGATATTTATTCAAATATACATTGATAATAACTTTAACTGACCTAACTAATTGTCAAGTTAACTTTGACAAGGGTATAAAAATAAAAATGACCGGAAGAAATATCCGGTCATTTTTGTATTTGTAGTTCTTCAGCTTAGAAGCTAAGTCCTGAAATCATTAACTGTGCATTTGCTTTAGTATCGATAATTGCGGTTATACTACTATTCCCTACCACAAAATCAGATGGTCTGAAATCTATTACCTTACCTTTTATGAAGAGTCCTTTGTAATATTCTTTGTTCAGACTTTCTTCAATGCTTTTGCGGGAACTTTTCTCCATATCCAGTGTAGGAATACCATATTCTTTTTCAATCATATTAATAATCTTCCCTTTGAAAAGGAATACCAATGTCTTCTGAAACACATTACTCGTTTTCAGATTGAACTTGGTATCGGTGAACACAATCTTCTTTTTTACAGGATCATAAGTTGGTGTACCTGTAATAATGGAAGTACCATTAACTGTTCCGCTTGTCTCTGCTTCTATCACTACTTTCTCGTCCTTTCCATATACCTTTATGCTTTCAATCACAATTTTAGACTTCCCTTCTCTGAAGGTAAATTCTTTGTGGAGAAACTGTTGCTCTGCCAGTTTTGTAGCTTCAGTAAATGGAATATTTGCAGTAGTCTGCAGCTTGAAAACATTATCTATTGCAGGTTTGGTGACGAAACCAGGCACTGTAGTTACACTTGCACCAGCTGCCGGCTGATTTCCTGTGAATGTCTCGGAATATAAATCTACTCCTAACGTTGCTGAAATCTGGTTAGCATATACTTTCAGTGGTGTTGCAGAAAGACTTTGCGGGCTAATCTTCAACCATGTATGATACTCTTCGGAGATATTGATAGGATTTACAAATTGGTTCCAGGCCATTACCAGATAAGGCTGCATATTCATTTTTTCCTTTACCTGCTGATCTATAACTCCGGTAAATTTCTGCTGTTGTTTGGTAAGTGTGCTTTCTATAAGTGATGATATAGGAATTTTTACTTTACCATAATCCAGTACAGGTTTTTCTTTCCATACAAAACCTGCAGTTGTAGTCGCTGTATTCAGTGTCCAGTTATTATTAAAACTAATATTGGAGATAAAATTCATCACCACACTAAAGTTTGTCGACTGGTAGGTATAATAACCTAAAGTACCATAACCTTTCTCTGCCCATATTTTCAGAGGTACAGAAATCATAATACGGTTATTGGTTAACCCCTGTATCACAATATTTCCGTTTTTCTCAACTCTGGTTTTAAACTGGTCATTGTTGTTATCCGTATAGGATTTATCCTCATAAATAACTCCGTTAATAGATTGGTTAATTAATCTGTTGATTTCTGCCATTGGAATAACCACCGGAATAGAAATTCCTGACTTTATTTTTGGAAAGTTATATTCAACAGTATCCTGCGCAAAGCTATATGTAGACACCAATACGAATAAAAGTATTTTCTTCATCATAAAAAAATTGTACGAACAAATATAAACAAGTTTCAAATTTGAAACCTGAACTTTAAAATAAAAAACATGCCAAAAAGATATATATCCTTCCGATAAATTATAACAATTTACAAAGTTTATACAAAATTTGTTTTTCCCTTGAATTAAGTTTAGATAAAATTAATTCAGCAATTATATTTTTTTGTATAGGTGAAATTTATCTATATCTAAATTTAATAAATTCACAATCAATAGTTTAAAATTTAATACAATTACTATGATTATATATTAAGATATTTATGTATTTTTACTTTCATCACATAATATATTGAGAAGATGACAATAAAAAAATGCAAAATTTGCAATGAAACACTAGAAAATGTATTTAATGCCCGGGAAATGATGTTTGGCACCCGAAAGGAATTTCCATATGCCCAATGCAGCAATTGCCAGACAATCCAGATATTAGAAATACCTAAAGATATTGCAAGTTACTATCCAGACTATTATTATTCTTTTAAACAATATATTCCCCCCATTACAGGCTCCAAAGCTATTTTAAAAAGACTGCTCAAAAAATACAGAATAAAAAAGCATGGGCACGAAATTCTAGAACAATTGCGTCCACTTAACATACTTCCCAACCAACGAATATTGGACATTGGTTGTGGTAGAGGTAAATTGATCTGTGAAATGTTTAATTATGGTTATAAGAATATTCAGGGTGTAGATAGATTTATTCCTCAAGAGTATCAATATGGTCACAATGTAAAAGTTCTGAAAAACGATTTGAGCGAATTAAAAAACAATAGCTATGATTTATTAATGATGCATCATGTCTTTGAGCATATGGAAGAGCCGATGAGTGAGCTTGCTAAATCTTATAAACTTTTGAAAAATAATGGTTATCTAATGATCAGGATACCTGTGGTCAATAATGCATGGTCGGTTTATCATCGAGACTGGGTTCAGCTGGATGCTCCACGGCATTTTTTTATTCATACAGAAAAGAGTATTAGCATAATGGCTGAGAAAGTAGGTTTTACAGTCGCCGATGTGGTTTATGATTCTAATTCTATGCAATTCTGGGGCAGTGAACTATATAAAAAAGATATTCCTCTGATTAATGAGGTATCAAAAGAATTTATAAAACCAGAGGATTTTTTCTCTCCATCTGAAATTGCTGGTTACGAACAATCTGCGAAAGAACTAAACTATAATAATAAAGGTGATCAGGCTATTTTTTATTTACAAAAGAAAGTTCATTAAAAACCTCATAGGTCTCGGAGACCTATGAGGTTTAGGGGCAATCAATAAACCCGCATATTTTCCTTAAGCCCAGTGTGGATCAGTAGAAGAAACTCTACCTGTTTCTGCCCTTCCTGCAAAAATCCAGTTGTGATTCCCGGTAGAAACTTTCAGATCGTACCAGCCTCCGATTTTAGAAGCCGGAACCAGTACCTTAGGAGTCTTAGCCGGATCAATTCTCTGATTTTGTTTGGTATAAGCATTTTCCAATGTAATAGTTTTTGCAGCTGAAGTAAATGTTATTTCAACATCACCATTACTTTTATGGATCAATTTTACTTCCATTTTCGGAGCTGAATCTCCTTCAAAATTCCGGTAGAAACCATTTGGTCCGAAAACTTCCCAATCATAGCCATTTTCAGAAGATACAGCATGATTGAAACCTTGCTTTTTAAACATCGTATACGGGAATAAAAAGTCCTGATCTTCATTTAGCTTTTTACGGTTGTATACCATCACCGGCGTTGCTTTCTCAGTGTGATTTTGCATATCAATTCCTTTGCTGCTAAAATTAACCTCAAAGTGATATGGCAGCGGATTAGAAGGTTTTAATCCTTTTTCCTGCTTCGGGAAATACCTAGATTGTGCATTTTGCTCAGCATCATTCAGCGCCACAAAATTATTAGGAACAGGTTTTTCTTTTGCGGCATTTATACTTTCTATAAAAACCTTTTCCTGCAAGAAATCCAGTTTAAGATTTTTACTTTTTTCCTGATTGAAAGCCGAAGTAAGGTCTCCGCAGACTTCTCTTCTCCAATCGCTGATATTCTCTACATGAAGATTTTTATTTTTCTTTTTATTCAGGAAATGTTCTAAAAACTGCAAAACAGATGTATGATCGGACACTTCAGAATTTACATAGCCTCCCGTTGTCCAAGGAGAAGCCATAACCATCGGAACTCTATACCCCAAACCTACAGGGCCTTCCATCTTTTCTGAACTATATAGTTTTTCTGTTGAAAAATACTTTTGCTTAAAATCTACATATTCAGCACCTCCTTCTCCATGAATATCGGGCTGCTGTTGTGGGTTATTAGGTGGTAAAAACGGAACAACATGGTCGAAATATCCATCGTTCTCATCATAGTTCAGAATGAAAATGGTCTTCTTCCATACTTCCGGATTTTTAGTCAGAATGTTCATAACTTCCGATATAAACCATGCTCCATACCACTGAGAAGAAGGGTGATCTGAAAATCGCTCCGGTGCAACCAGCCATGACACAGTCGGAAGCTTACCTTCATTTACATCTTTTCTGAACTGAAACAAAACATCCCCTTTTGGCAGATACATTTTTTCACCGTTTACAGGATCTATCTCTTCAAGACTCCAGAAATCTGGATCTCCGGAATTAATAGTAAATGCTTTGTTATGAAGATTCTTTTCTTTTTGAGAAAGCTTTTCCCAGTTCTTAGGATCAAAATTTTTCAGATCTTCTTCGTAATAACGAAGTTCTTTTTCTAAGCGTTCTTTGTTATCCGGATTCTTGCTCAGCTTATCTTTAAGTTCAGTAATTTTCTTCTGTACAAATTCATGGTGTTTAGGCGAGAATTTCACATTGAACTGAGAGAACCATTCTATTGGATTATCTGTAAAGTTGGATAAGTAAGCCTCCTGCTCTCCTCCCATTCCTTTAGAAAGGCTTATTTCATTCTGATATATTCTCCATGAAATATCATTCTCTTCAAGCATTTCCGGGAAAGTTTTCCAGTGTACATTTCTGCTGTAATCCACGGTATCGTTAACTACATGTGCCTGCACATCACCACTCTTTTCGGCTCTGATTGTCCCTGTCCAATGGAAAAGCCTGTTGGGCGTAGTCCCGGTAAGGGAAGAACAAAAATACTGATCGAAAACGGTGAAGGCATCAGCTAGCTGATAATAGAACGGAAGATCGTTCCGGTTATAAAAGCCTAAAGTAAGAGGTAAATCCTGGTATTCTTTTACCCCGGATCTTTTTGCCAGCAACCACTGGTCGTACTTTCCTTTATTAAGAGCATTTTGCTGATTTGTCCATGAATGAGGCAAAGAACTCATCCACGTTGCTCTGGTATTTTTAATATCTAAGTTAAATGGTGCGTAAGTCTTTCCGGCTTTATCTTTTTGGAAAAAAACACTTTTTCCGTCAGGTTTACGAAACGCATATTTGTCCATAAATCCCCTTACTCCCCGTAATGTTCCGAAGCAATGATCAAATGATCTGTTCTCTTGCATAAGAATTACCACATGCTCTGCATCGTAAAATGTGGATCCCTTAGCAGGCTTAATATTCATTGCTTTTAAAATCGAAGGATGTATAACTGTAGAAACCCCAAGGCCTCCCAGTACCATTCCCGATTTTTTCAGAAAATCTCTTCTGTCCATGTTTATTTAGTTTTATTGCCTAAAATTAATGAATAAACTACTTATTTCCGAATTCCGTAAGCAGCTAAAATTTTATTGAAAATTTCTGTATTCTCAAACAAACCTGTAAACTCCTTAGAATTAGGACCGTAAGCAAATACACTGGAAGGAATGGAAGTATGATCGTTTGTACTAAAATTCCCAAATATCCAGCCCTCTTTCAGGCTGCCATCCAACAAAGTTAAACCTCCGGTTTCATGATCTCCTAAAACAACAACAAGTGTCTCTTTGTTTTCATCAGCGAATTTCATTGCTTTTCCTACAACATGGTCGAAGTCCAATAACTCGGTCACCAGCTGTTCTATATTATTGCTGTGTCCGCCACCATCAGTCTGGGAAGCTTCTACCATCATAAAGAATCCATTTTTGTTGGTTTTCAAATCGTTTAATGTAAGATCAAAAGCATCGGCCAGCCAGTTTCCTCTTCCGTTGGTTATTCTTTGTGAGGCCAGAGGATCAATAACTAAAGTACGGTTATTGGTATTCTTTACAGATTTCAAATCTTTATATAAATCGATTTTTTCTTCTTTTATTTTTTTAAGATTATCTTCTGTAAGTCCGCTTGTGGGGCCACCTATAAGTATCTTGGTTTTAGAACTTACAAAATCTTTCAGAATAGGTTCAGAACTATTTCTGTTATCGGAATGTGCATAGAAATCTGCCGGTGTAGCATCGGTAACATCTCCGGTAGAAATAAGACCTGATGTCATTCCTTTTGCAGCAATGATATCCGGAATCTGTGCTAAAGATTTTCCTTCATTATCAACCCCTACAAAGGTATTTTTAGTTTTTACACCTGTAGCAAAAGCGGTAGAACCTGGTGCTGAATCCGTAATATAAGCGTTGGAAGAATTGGTTTTGGACAATCCTGTCGCTTTCATATTAAAGACATTTAATTTTCCTTTATTCGCCGTGAATGCAGCATAATACTGCGGCAATGATGTACCATCAGGAATAAGAAGGATTACATTTTTTACTTTTTTAGTTACCCCGTCAGTTTCATAAGTAGGCTTATAAACACTGTATTCTTTCTGATTTTTATAAAAATTCTTCGGAATAGTATTCATAAATTTCTTCAGATCGGGGATATGATCTGTATTGATGTAATCTACGCCTAAATCCATAAGATTAACCCATGCATTCGGAAAATCGGGTGCTCCATAAAAACGCATAGGCTTTTGCTGCTGATGTGCTTTTTCGACTGCATTTTTTATTTTTGCTGTCTCTTCATCTCTTGGGATACCTTTTCCGTTCCACTTTACCAAAGCTGGTAAATCCGCACTGAACATTCCTACCCTTTTCAGTTCATCTGCCGTATAAGTTTTATCCAGATCACCATCGAAAAATAAATAAGAAGGATAATTTTTGAAATCTTTAGGCTGCGGCCTGCCTCCTGTAATAACAATTTTAATTCCCGGATTACCTGTAATCTCAGGATATTTCTGCAGGGTATTGACTAATACGTCCAGGGTTGTTTTATAGTCCTGTTTAACATCGATTAATAGCTGTAATTTTTTGTTTGCATCCTGATAAATATGTCCGTTATTCAGCTTAATCTGTTTGGCTATATTATCGAGGTAAAGGCTTTCCAAAGTCCGCTCCGGTGATAATTCTTTTTCAGTATGGGCAACCCACAGCTTCCCTTTTACCAGAAAAACATCCGCCTCTATAGAACCAAAATTTGCATAATATGCCTGCCAGAAAGGAATTTCCTGCATATAGTCATTATGCGAATGTGCATTTCCCACATTATAATTCAAATAATTCTGTGCCTGTGTGTTTGCAAATACTGCCAGAGCCAGTATTGCCCATATTTTTTTTGCTTGTTTCATCGTACTATTAAAAAAACTATATCATTGCAGGAATTCCTGCAATGATATAGTATATGTTGTTATATTAAAAAATTACCAGCCTTCATTTTGCTTGATTACTCCGTGGCTGTTTACAATTTCCACTTGTGGAACTGCCCATACATTGTGCACTGCCGGATTGAAGTTTCTTGAAGCCCATACTTCCTTATCATCTGCACCATGCAAAGGTTTAGCATAAGTATCTTTCGCATCACCCCAACGTACCAAATCTCTGTGTCTGTCTGCCCATTCACCTGCCAGTTCACAACGTCTTTCGTGTTTCAGGTCAGCCATTGTACATCCACTTTTCGGTGCCAAACCTGCACGCTTTCTGATCATGTTGATTTCCTGATCAGCATTTTGCCCCGACATTAACAATGCTTCTGCTTTTATAAGGATCACTTCTGCATAACGCATAATCGGTACAGCAAGATCTGTACATGGATAATCACCATTTGCACTTACGTGGCCGCTGTTCAACGGATATTTGAACGCATCCATATACTTGTTGAACTGATATCCCGTTAGAGAGTTGGAAGAAGCATAAGTTCTGTCTTTTCCGTTGAATGTAAACTTATCTCCGGCTTTCAGAATTGTTACATCTCTTCTAAGGTCTCCTGCTTCATATTCTGTAAAAAGTTCTTTGGTGGGTTGGAAATATCCCCAGCCATTGTATTCTCCCCAGCCTTTATTTTCAAGCATTACTCCCGGAAGAATACTTCCTATAGCATTGAATTTTGGTGTACTTGGTATTGACCAGATATATTCGGAGCTGTAATTATTCTCCGCTTTGAAAACATCTGCATAGTTATTCAACAGGTTTCTGTTTCCTTTAGTCATCACTTCATTTGCCCAGTATGCTGCATTTTTCCAGTCTTTCATGAAAAGATATACTTTAGCCATAAGAGCCCATGCAGCAGCCTTATGAGGTCTTCCGAAGTCTTTAGCTGCAAGTTGTTCCTGAGACGGCAGTAATTCCGCTGCCTTTTTCAGGTCATTTATAATATAATTATAGTTTTCCGTTACGTTGGCTGCCCGCGGAATAGGATTTGGATCCGGTTCTTTTGTACGATCAATAATAGGAACACCTGCTTTCTCATTACCGTAACTATATGCCAGTTCGAAATACATTCTGCTGCTCATGAACAAAGCTTCACCCAAGTATTTGTTTTTTACAGCTGCTGATGCCTGAATATTATCTACGTTTCGGATAACACGATTGGCAATACCAATAACTGTATATCTCTTGTTCCACTGCGTTTCCAAATCTCCTGCTGCGATATAATTGCTGCTAAAGTTCTTGGCATTATCGGCCTCACTTTTTGACCTTCCTGTTACCATGTCATCACTGGCATTGATAAACCAGAAAAAACCTCTGCCATAAAATTCACTGTCATACAAAGGCTTGTACATCGCATTTGCCCCTGTTACAAGGTCGTTCTCCGTTTTCCAGAAACTCGCTTCTGTCGGAGTTCCTTCCGGCTGAACATCAAGCTCGCTTGTACATGAAAGCAATGCAGCAGATATTCCCGATACTAAAACTATTTTATTGAAAAATTTCATCTTTTTACTTTTTAAAATTATAACCCGATTTCTACACCGAAAATAAATGAACGAGCCTGCGGATATCTCCCTGTGTCTACACCATACGTATTCATCCCCACTTCAGGATCGAAACCTTTGTATTTGGTAATGGTAAACAGATTATTAGCCGTCATATAAATCCTTAATCTGTTTATATTGATTTTACTGTAAATCTCCTTAGGCAGTGAATAGCCTATTGTAAGGTTCTTCAGCCTCAGGTAAGATCCGTTTTCCACATAAAAATCTGATACTTTAGAGTAATTTCCGGAAGGATCCCCCTGAACAAGTCTCGGAATATTGGTATTGGTATTTTCCGGAGTCCATGCATTCAGAATATCTTTGTCCATGTTATAATTCTGCCCTGTTCCGCCTGGGTTTAATGAAATAAATTTCAGACCGTTGAATATTTTATTTCCATATACTCCCTGGAAGAATACATTCAGATCAAAATTTTTCCAGGTCATATTATAAGACAATCCGTAAGAGAATTTAGGATATGGATTTCCAAGGTTCACAAAATCGTTGTTGTTAAGCGTACCGGTGTTTCCTTCTTTTTTCAGGAACTTAATATCACCCGGCTTAGCATTAGGCTGGATAAGAGCACCATTGGCATCTTTATAATTATTAATCTCTTCCTGTGAGCGGAAAATACCATCCGTTTTATATCCGTAATAAGAGTAAAGTGATTCTCCTACTCTTATACGTGTAGGCTTCAGTACTCCTCTTACAGCATTATCATTGATAAAGATTTCGTTTACATCTGCCAGTTGCTTAACCGTATTTTTTAGCTGACTGAAGGTCGCTCCTATTGAGTAACTGAAATCTCCGGTATTTTTACTGTTGTAGTTAATTCCCAGTTCGTAACCTTTATCCTGGAATAATCCGGCATTGATATACTGATTCGTATAAGTTGCTGTACTCGGAAGGCTTACATTAAAAATCTGATCTTTGGAATTTTTAATGAAATAATCGAACTGTAAAGAAAGACTATTGTTCAGGAATGACGCATCTAAACCAAAGTTGGTTTGTTCAGATTTTCCCCATTTTAAGTTTGGATTAGGGCGTGTTGTAGCATAATAAGCAATATTCTGGGAAGGATCCTGTCCAAAAATAATATTGTTGTCTCTTATCATTAACGGATTCACTGCCTGTGGAGAAATCCCCCCAAGGTTACCCAAGATACCATAACTGCCTCTAAGTTTAAGATTCGAAAGCCATGCAATATCCTGCATAAAGTTTTCTTTAGACATTACCCATGCGCCTGAAACTGCATAATAATTGGCAAATCTGTTTTGTTTGGCAACCAATGAAGAACCGTCTCTTCTTCCCAATACACTGATAATATATTTACCGGCATAGTCGTAGTTAATCCTTGCGAGATAAGAAACCAAGGCCTGCTGATACTTGTAACTGGAAAGGTCTTTATTGGTATCCGCTGCATTCTGAAGGTAGCGGAATACTTCTACTTCACTTCTGAAATCATAAGCTCTGGCCAGGAAACCTTCATCAATTGTCTTCTGGAAAGTAAAACCAGCAAGGAAATCGAAATTATGTTTACCAAATGAAGTTTTATAAGTAAGAATTTGCTCTGCAAGAGAGGTAGAAGAATTATTAGACTGATATTCTAAATTATTGGTATCGAATATTTTCCCGACTTCCAGTACTCTGGAAGTAAAGTTTTTAATCGTTCCAATTTTGAATGTCTGAGAGAAGTTAGATCTGAATTTTAAATTTTTAGCTAAAGTAACCTCTGCATAAGGATTGATTAGAATCTCATGCGTAGGATTTCTTATACTAATCCTTTTAAGGTATGCCACAGGATTAATCATATCTCCATAACCTCCGGCAACATCAATAGGTAACCCGGAAAAAGCTCCTGTAGGTGTATACACCGGAACATTCGGCGGGTAATACATCGCAGCTACTACTGCTCCGGTATATCCATTTTTAGTATCTGCTGTATTTCCATCAGAGTAATTATAGTACATATTCTCTCCGATAGTTAACCAGTCTTTTACCTTATGTTCAGAATTTACTCTGAAGTTATATCTCTTTGCCTGTGTATTCAGTAGGATACCTTCCAGGTTTCTGTGGTTCATTCCTACAAAAAATCTGGACTTATCGTTTCCACCGCTAAGATTAACGTTATATTCCTGGATGGTTCCGGTACGGAAAATTTCTTTCATCCAGTCTGTTCTGGTTACTCTTCCGTCCGGATATTTTTCTGCATTGAAAGCTAAAGGCAGGCTGCTCAGTTTACCGGCATTTTCATACGCCTTATACATTACATCCTGAAACTCTGCTGCATTTAAAGATTCCTTCAATCTCCATGCCTGATTCACACCAAACTTAACATCAAAATCTACAGTAATATTACCTTTTTTACCTTTCTTCGTTGTAATAAGAATAACACCTCCTGAGGATCTCGCTCCGTAAATTGCTGCTGACGCATCTTTAAGTACAGATATATCCTGAATATCGTTAGGGTTAATCGCTGGTGTACCATTAAAAACAACACCATCCACAACATAAAGAGGAGTCTCTCCGTTAATCCCGCCTAAACCACGAATATTTACTTTTGGTGAACCATTGGGATCTCCGCCCTCATTTACAACCGTTACTCCCGGTGCTTTCCCCTGAAGTACTTCACCCACACCCGATAGAGATCTGGAAGAAAGTTTATCCAGTGATGCTTCTGAAACAGCACCCGATACTTTACTTTTTTTCTGTGTTCCGTATCCGACAACGACAACCTCGTCTATGGATTTCTCTTTTAAACTGTCTTTCTTTTGGGCAAACAATACTGGTGAGGCCGATATTGCTCCAATTAATAGCCCCCGGCTTGTAAAATAAGCCACCGAGACAGGGATTTTAAATACTTTCATGGCATCCATTTTAATTCTGAATGCAAAATTAGAACAGTACTACCCCGTGTTACATTAAGGTTTTCTTATGTTTTTATTAAGAAACATTAACTATTATCAATGAAAAAAGTCAATACATTAATATTAATCATTTATTTATCAGGAAGATAGCAGTAAATTAATCATTACACCTGTATTCAGGGCATAATTAAGATTAATTTTATTTTAAATTTAATCTTAATCAGAAATAATCACTGTAACCCCCATATCTTCAAGGCGTTCTTTAGTTTCAAGATCAATTCCTTTATCTGTAATAATAGTATCTACCCTGTCCAGATCTGCGATTTTTCCAAAACCTTTTTTATTAATTTTAGAAGAGTCCGCAAGAACAATTACTTTCTCTGCGCATTCTATCATCGCTTGATTCAGGTGTGCTTCAGCTGCACTGGAGCAGCTAATACCAAATTCCAGATCAATCCCATCAACGCCTAAAAAGAGCTTGTGACATGAAAACTGCTTTAGTACCGATTCCGAAATAGCCCCGACAATGGATGTAGAACTTTTTCTTACCTCTCCACCCAACTGAATAATATTAATATTTGGCACCATACACAATTCTAATGCTACACGCAAAGAAGATGTGAGAACAGTAAGCTTCTGAAAGCTCCCCATTGTACGGGCCAGATAATGTATTGTCGTTCCCGAAGCCAATATAACAGAATCATTTTCATCAATAATATTTGCAGCCTTTCTGGCTATTGCCTGTTTAATCTCTACATTGATGTTCTCTTTTTCATTTACGTTTTTCTCATAAGCAAAACGCGATTGTTTACTGGCTCCGCCATGGGTTCTGTGTAATAAACCTAAACTTTCCAGGTAACTCAAATCCTTTCGAATAGTTACGGATGAAACATTGTACTTTTCACATAGATCCTGTACCAGTACATATTCTTTTTTTTCCAGTTCTTTAAGAATATTATTATGACGGGCTATCATTACTGCAATATTTTAAATTTAACCAAAAATATAAAAAAAATTTTCAAAAAAAGTTTTTGGTTTCGATAAATTTCATATTTTTACAAAAAGCAAATAAAACGAAACAAAATGAAACGAAAAGAAGAGCTTAAAAAAGTTTCACAAAATCAGGAATGGGACTTTATAATTATCGGAGGTGGTGCCAGCGGATTAGGATCTGCTCTGGATGCTACAACGAGAGGTTTCAGGACTTTGTTACTGGAATCCCACGATTTTGCAAAAGCTACTTCGAGCCGGAGTACCAAACTTGTGCATGGTGGTGTAAGATACCTGGCACAGGGAAACATAGATCTTGTTAAGGAAGCCCTGTACGAAAGAGGACTTCTGGCTAAAAATGCTGCTCACCTTGTTAAAAACCAGTCTTTTATTATTCCTAACTATAACTGGTGGGGCGGTATTTATTACAAAATAGGACTATCTGTTTACGATTTTCTGGCTGGGAAACTCAGCCTTGGTAAAACCAGATATATCAATAAAGCACAAACCGTTGAAAAGCTTCCGACGATAGAGCAGAAAGGTCTTGCCAGCGGTGTTGTATATCAGGATGGACAGTTTGACGATTCCCGTTTGGCGATTAACCTCGCCCAAACTATTGTAGAAAAAGGAGGTACAGTGATTAATTATACGAAGGTTGTAGGTCTTCTGAAAAACGAAAGTAATAAAATCACAGGAGTAATAGCTGAAGATCAGTTTACAAAAGAACGTTATGAAATAAAAGCAAAAGCTGTAGTGAACGCTACTGGTGTTTTCACTAATGAAATACTGAACATGAGCAATCCGAAACACGGAAAGTTCGTTGTTCCGAGCCAGGGAATACATTTGGTATTAGATAAGTCTTTCTTAAAGAGCAATGATGCTATTATGATCCCTAAAACTTCTGATGGGCGTGTACTTTTTGTTGTTCCGTGGCATGAAAGAGCATTAATCGGTACTACAGACACATTAGTAGATGAACCAAGTTTCGAACCGAAAGCTTTGGATTCCGAAATTGATTTCGTTTTGAGAACTGCACAACAATATCTGTCTAAAAAGCCAACTAAAGAAGATGTACTTTCTGTATTTGCAGGCTTACGCCCTTTAGCAGCTCCAAAAGACGGAAGTAAAAGCACCAAAGAAGTATCCAGAAGTCATAAAGTTATCGTCGCCGAAACCGGACTTGTAACGATTACCGGCGGAAAATGGACTACCTACCGACAAATGGCTGAAGATACTATAGATAAAGCTATAGAAGTTCACCAACTGAAAAAAGTACCGTCTAAAACCAAAGATCTTTCGATTCATGGTAATATTCCTGCAAAAGATGTAGACAGAAGCAATCACTTATATATTTATGGTTCGGATATCCCGGCTATTAAAGCACTACAACAGGAAAAGCCTGAATATGCAGAAAGAATACATCCAAATAATGAATTTACCATTGCCGAAGTGGTATGGGCAATCCGAAATGAAATGGCCGAAACCATAGAGGATGTATTGGCAAGAAGAGTCCGTCTTCTTTTCCTGGATGCCAGAGCCGCCATAGATTCAGCACGAAAGGTAGCCGAAATTTTAGCTCAGGAACTCGGCTGGGATCAAGAACAAACAGAAAATGAAATCAACAGATTTATTTCACTGGCCAAAGAATATCTTCTTATACCATATACACCAAAAGAAATGAAAAACACTAAATAAGTACACTACGATGAACGAAAAACTAATTTTAGCACTAGACCAGGGGACTACCTCATCACGGGCAATCCTTTTTAACAAAAGCGGAGAAATAAAATTTGTATCCCAAAAGAGTTTTGAACAAATATTCCCTACTCCGGGATGGGTGGAACATGATCCAAACGAGATCTGGTCCTCTCAAATTTCGGTTGCCGCAGAAGTAATTGCCAAAGCCGGAATATCCGGATTGGAAGTTGCCGCTATCGGTATTACCAACCAAAGAGAAACCACTGTAGTATGGGACAGGCATACCAGTGAACCTATTTATAATGCTATTGTATGGCAGGACAGAAGAACATCTAAGTATTGTGACGAACTGAAATCCCAAGGACACACCGATGAAATCAAACAAAAAACAGGACTTGTCTTAGATGCATATTTTTCAGCTACTAAACTAAAATGGATTCTGGATAATGTTGAAGGCGCAAGAGAAAAAGCGGAAGCCGGAGATTTGTGTTTTGGAACAGTAGATACTTGGCTTACCTGGAAACTTACAAGAGGTAAAATGTTTATCACAGATGTTTCCAATGCCAGCAGAACAATGATGTTCAACATCCGTACAATGGACTGGGATGATGATTTACTAAAATTATTCAATATCCCCCGTGCTATACTTCCTGAAGTAAAACAAAGCAGTGAAGTGTATGGTGAAACCTCTACTACCCTTTTCTCTACAAAAATTCCGATTGCAGGGATTGCAGGAGACCAACAGGCTGCTCTGTTTGGACAAATGTGTACAAAGCCGGGAATGGTAAAAAACACATATGGTACAGGATGCTTCCTTTTGATGAATACAGGTAATGAGGCAGTATATTCTAAAAACAACCTGTTAACTACTGTTGCCTGGAAAATAAACGGAGAGGTCAGCTATGCGCTGGAAGGCAGCGTATTTGTAGGAGGTGCTGCTATACAGTGGCTAAGAGACGGCTTAAAAATTATTCATGATTCATCTGAAGTTAGTACACTTGCTGAAACTGTAGAAGATAATGGTGGTGTATATTTTGTACCTGCACTTACCGGATTAGGAGCTCCTTACTGGGATCAGTATGCACGTGGAACTATCATTGGTGTGACACGCGGTACAACAGATGGCCACATTGCCAGAGCAACTTTAGAAGGTATTGCATTTCAGGTATACGACATTGTAAAAGCTATGGAAGCAGATGCAGAAACCCAAAGTACAGAACTTCGCGTAGACGGAGGTGCCTCTGCCAGCAATTTATTAATGCAGATTCAATCAGACCTTTTCGGTTTCAAAATTATTCGTCCAAAAACTCTGGAAACTACAGCATTAGGAGCTGCTTACTTAGCTGGTTTAGCCGTTGGTTTCTGGGAAAGCATAGATGAGATCCAGTCTCAATGGATTATAGAAAAAGAGTTTACACCTAAAGAAGACAAGACCAAAATAGATAATATGGTCAGTTTTTGGCACAAAGCTGTAAAACGTTCCCAAGCCTGGATAGAAGATTAATTAGTAACCGAAAAAGTACACAACATGACACCATTTACAGCAGAAATTATAGGTACAATGTTACTTATTCTTCTTGGGAACGGCGTAGTAGCTAATGTTCTTCTAAAAGATACCAAGGGCAATAATTCAGGATGGATTGTTATTACCACAGCATGGGCATTAGCCGTTTTCGTGGGAGTAACTGTTGCCGGTCCTGTGAGCGGAGCTCATCTTAATCCGGCCGTTACAATCGGGTTGGCCGTTGCCGGAAAATTCCCATGGGAATCAGTCCCATCATATATTGCAGCCCAAATGATCGGTGCTATGGCCGGAGCTTTCCTGGTATGGCTATTCCACAAAGATCATTTTGCAATCACCGAGGACGAAGGAGCTAAGCTAGCCTGCTTTAGTACAAGCCCGGCAATTGCAAAGCCTGTTTCTAATATCATCAGTGAGATCATAGGAACTTTTGTTCTTGTATTTGTAGTTTTCTATATCAGTGATGCTAATATCTCTATTCCCAATACTCCGGATGCCAAAATAGGTCTTGGAACCGTAGGTGCCGTTCCTGTTGCATTCTTAGTATGGGCTATAGGTTTATCCTTAGGTGGTACAACTGGTTATGCCATAAACCCCGCAAGAGATCTTGGGCCAAGAATCATGCATGCTATTTTACCTATAAAAGGCAGCAGTCAATGGAGCTATGCATGGATTCCAATTTTAGGACCAGTTATAGGCGCCGTTCTGGCTGCTTTACTTTTTGGAATTTTAAAATAAATTTTGCATCTGACTAATTAACACACTCTAAATAAGATGAAAGCAAACCTATTGAGACTTTGTCTGATTTTTTCAGGCATCGTGGGAGTTTCTGCTCAAAACACAGACTCATTAAAAACAGAAGAAAAGGCCGGCAGATTAGATTTCACAGCTAACATACAGAACAATCACCTATGGCGTGGACTTATTATTACTGACAAACCTGTAGTAATGGGAAACCTCTCCTACGCTCTGGATAAAAATAAAAACTGGAAGATTGGAATCTGGGGAGCTTCAGCTCTTGCTAATGACAGTGATGGCACGCATTACAAAGAAATAAACTACTATGTTCAGTATTCCAACAAGAACTTTTATATAGGTCTTTGGGATTTATATAATTCGCGGAATATTAATACAGCAGTTGCAGCAGATGACATTTTCAGTTACTCCAGACGAAGAACTGCTCATATTATTGACCTGAGAACCAATTATACATTCGGGCCAAAATTTCCGCTAAATGTAGAAGCCGACATTATGCTATATGGTGGGGCTAACGCCGGAGAGGTTGTCCTGAAACCAGACGGAACATATGATAAAAACAAATATTCTACTTATGTACAGGTGAGCTATCCTGTTATCCAGAGCAAAAAGGTTAACCTTAATGCTTTTGTTGGAGCAGGATTCGCACTGAATGACAGAAATTTCCTGTATGGCAATGGGCAAAGCAGTTTCCAGATTGTAAATGTGGGACTAAAAGCGAGCAAAGATGTGAAAATTACTGAACATTATACGCTTCCAGTCTCTATGATGGCTATGTGGAATCCGGCTCTGAAATATGCCCGTATACAACTTGCGGCAACAGTATTTTAGATGTAGTTCTATTTTTCTTAGTGCATGAGACAACAAAATAGAAAAGTTACCGTTTATAGATAAGAAAAAGTAAATCTAAATACAACATCAATTAGATAAACCCCGCAGGATTTTAAACCTGCGGGGTTTTACTTTTATAAAAATGCCGGAAGATAAGTCTTCCGGCATTTTATTTATCCTGTAACAACTAGCGGATGATTATAATCCGATATTTGTATTAGGTTTTAATTTATTCAGAATATCCTTTGGTATTGCATTCTTGTGTACAAGAATACCTGTAGACTTATATTGTACATAAGGTCTTGTTACATATAAATATCCCTGATAATCATTGGTTACACCCCATGAATTTTTCACCATGTAATACTCTTTGCCTGTCTGATCTTTGGCCAATCCTACAATCTGCATTCCGTGGTCATCAGTTGTTGTAAGGTTGTTAAGTCCTTCCTGACGCATATCTTCTGTAATTTTTTTATCAGGTCTTGGTCCTTTGAAAAGATTAGCCTTTGTCTGAGCGTCGATATTATTTAAATCTACATCCGGAACATAAGCTACCCCATTTTTATAAGAAAAGTAAGGTTCAGAAACATCTGTTGCCCATCCTACAGTATACCCTTTGTCTACAGCATTGTCAACAATCTTAGTCAGATCATCCATCGGAACATTCCACATACTATCATGGCTCCAGTTGTCCGGAATCGGAGCAACAAAACGCTGATAATACGGATAGTCTTTGTAAGAAGTAAGCTCTACATAATCGTCAGGATTAATCCCTACTACATCTTTAGCAAAAGTCTGTGGTGTATAACGCTTACCTTTGTAAGTAAACTCTTTTGGATATTCTCCAAGGTAACTGTCCAATACATTATCTACATTTGTTAACCAATTTGCGGAAAGTTTACCCTGAGGATTTTTTACATAAGCATCAAGCATAGACTTGATAACACTCTGCATTTCACCAAAGTTATTTTTGGTCTGCCCAGCCTGAAGTCCTGAATAAACTTCCTGAGGAACTGCACCGTACTTTTTGTACATATTGATTACATCGTGCAATTCACCACCATCTCCCCAGGAAATAGCACCACCAAACAATACATACTGTTTAGCTTTATCATGATAAGCATTACGCGCTGTAAAGATTTCAGCTAAATCTACGGCTGGTTTTCCCATTCTTATCATTTCAGACTCAAGGAAAGAGTTTCCGGAGTAGCTCCAACAGGTTCCTGAAGAGCCCTGATTTTTAATAGAAGTATTCCCTAACTCCTTAACTACTGTAAATTTAAAATCCGGATTTTCAGATTGATTGTTTTTTAGGCTGTTTACCAGATTGTCTTGTGCAAAAGCCATGCTTCCTGCAGTAAGCATGGTAAGCAAAAACATGTTTCTCTTCTTCATTATAAAATTAGAATTAAATTGATTAAAGTCTCAATATGACTAAAGAGTCCAAATTTAGTTCAAAATGTTACAATAATTTTATAGAAATTTTCGATTTTAAGGCCGGTTATAGTAGACTGCAACTATATTGCATTTAGGAAATTTACCCCCGGAAATACCAAACAACTGAAAACTAAATAATTAAATCCATTCTTATTTATATTCTATCTGAAGATTTTCTAACCCATAGAGAACCATTTTTAGTCGTTAATTTTTCTAAAAAACCTATATCCGTAAGTTCATTTAGCTGTTTCTCGCTCTCATTACGGGATATTCCGGATAATTCGGAAAATTCTCTGGCAGTTAATGAATTGTATTTAGAGAAAAGAGCTTCCCGGTTTTTATTATATTGTTCTTTAGTAACATCAGAATTAAGATTTAGGATTGCTGTTTCAAAAAATGAATAAGGTTTAGTACCGTAGATTGTTTCGCGCTCCCCTAGTTTATTCTGTATAAATATGGTTGGAAATCCTCGGACACCATAATCTCTTGCCAGCTTCAGATCAGCTTCAAAAAGTTTTTGAGCAGATCCTTCAAAATCTGTTTTTAGTTTTACAACATCCAATCCTGCTTCTTCAGCAGCCATGGCAATGTATTCCCATTTGGCAATATTCTTTTTCTTCAGAAAAACCAATTCTCTCAGTGTTCTTAAGAAATCTACTGCCTTATCTTTATCCTGCATTTCTGCAGCCTTAAAAGCTATAGAAGGTGGATAAGATGAATTTAAAGGATCCTCCAGCCATACATCGCCATCAATAGGCATATCGTAGTACAAACTAACTTCATCCCAATGATGCGCTACATCCGATGGCTTGCTGATGCCTCCGCTGTTATAACTCCAATCAGGTAACAGTCCTCCCATATGATACTCTATGTTCAGAATACTTCCATACTCCAATTTCAGTTTTCTCAGCTGTGGCTCGATTCCCCAACAGGAAGAACAAATTGGATCGGTAAAATAAACAAGCTGAAGAGGTTTATCTTTATTCGAGTTGAGTTGATAATTATTGTTTATTTCAGTCCCGGGAATTTCACATACACCAGTTTCGGAGTTACACAAAAGCGGGTTAATATTTGTATTTTCCATAATCACGTATTTTTAAATGTTATAATCCGGATAGTCAATATAGCCTTTCTCATCAGCTGTATAAAAGGTTGCAGGATCCGCTTTTGCCCATTCAATATTATTTTTGATTCTGTACGGCAAATCCGGATTAGCAATGAACGGAGAGCCAAATGAAATAAGATCTGCTTCATTGTTGGTCAATACATTTTCTGCTCTTTCTTTAGTATAGCCACCGTTCAGTATTAATAACCGGCCAAACCCCTCACGAATTGTTTTTATAAGTTTCCGTCCTTCTTCTGTTGCTCTTGCAGCATAATCGATAACATGCAGATAGGTAATATCTAATTTTGCTAATTCTGTCACTACATGTATGTAAGTTTCCGGAATTTCTTCATAAAGCGGCATCGTATTAAATGTACTATATGGAGATATTCTCACTCCTATTTTATCAAAACCAATTGCATGGCCAACGGCTTCTGTCACTTCTAAAACAAATCTGCTTCTGTTCTCAATACTCCCACCGTATTTATCATTCCTGATGTTCGAATGCGGATTAAGAAATTGTTCTAATAAATAACCATTTGCAGCATGCAATTCAACTCCGTCAAAACCTGCCTCTATGGCATTTTTGGCAGCCTGGACAAATTCACCTTTAGCTTTTTCAATCTCTTCCAAAGTCATCTCCAGAGGCTCCTCTGTTTTTTGCATTCCCAAAGTATCAGTCCACATATCCATATGAGCATTTACTGCAGAAGGAGCGAGTATTTTTGTATTTTCCGGCATATTAGCTTTATTGGCTATACGCCCAACATGCATTAACTGTATAAATATTTTACCTCCACCCGCATGAACAGCTTCAGTAATCTTTTTCCAGCCTATAGTCTGTTCGTTATTAAATATACCCGGGATTCTTGCATAACCCAAGGCATTGGGGCTTGGTGCCACACCCTCTGTAATAATAAGACCTGCGGTACTTCTTTGCACGTAGTACTGTTGCATTAGATCATTGGGCAAATTCTGAATAGCTCTGCTTCTTGTCATAGGAGCCATTACAATTCTGTTTTTAAATACCTGTGTATTTTTTTCAATTTCGGATAACAAATGTGTTTTCATAATTTTAATTATTTTTGATTTCTGTTATACAAAGTTGTAACAGTTAATCTTAAATAGCAATAAGTCAAAAAAATATGACCACTAATATTAACAATAAAAATTACGAATGCTGCCCTGCTGAGGAAGTGTTAAAGCTATTATCCGGAAAATGGAAACCTCAGATATTTCGTCTGGCTATTGAAGGTCCGTTACGGTTTAGCAGCTTATTGAGGCAAATTGAAGGATCGAATAAACAGAGTATTGCTACAGCACTAAAAGAATTAGAAACTGAAGGGCTTCTGATTAAAAATATTATAAAATTAAAACCTCTGCATATAGAATATACACTATCGGAAAGAGGTAAGCTAATGCTGCCTGTATTTCAGCAACTTGAAAATTTAAGGTAATTCTCTTACAGATTACTTAGTCTACCAGAATATTCAGGCTGTGAGGCAATACTTTGATTTCAATAGGAGAACCTATTTCTATTCCTTCCCCATCCAGATGCCATGCCTTGGAATTCCTAACATTGAATTTCAGATCCGATACCGGGAAATATGTCAGGTATTCATTTTCTTTTAGATTTTTTGTAAACATTCTGAAAGCAAATGCTAAAGAATGCCATAACGGGAATTTTTTAACCAATACAATATCAACAAGTCCATCGCTGTAGTCAGCATGTGGTGCGATATAAGCATTGTTACCAAACTGACGTGTATTGGCTACATTCAGCATCAGGTAATCCCCATTATATTGTTTGTATTTTTCTTCAAATTCTACTTTTATAGATTTGAAAATAAAAAAGGTTTTTACAGTAACTTTAATATAGTTGGTAAAACCGCGGCTGGTTTTTTCGAATTTTTTGATTACCTCTCCATCGAATCCCGTTCCTGAAACATTGATAGATAAATTACCATTTACTGTAAAGGTATCAATCTTATGAAACTTCTTCTGTTTGATTTTTTGCAGAAGAGCATCGATATTTTTGGTGAAATTAGTTTCGTTAGAAAAACCATTACCCGAACCTGCCGGAAAAACAGCCAGAATTTTGTCTGTATTAATCAACTTCTGGGCAACAGTAGAAATAGTACCATCCCCGCCTACCGCTACAAAAACTTCTGTAGAAGCAAAATTTTCATCAATAAACCGATGAGTATCCTCTATCGACTTAGAAATCATAAAATTAGCTTCAGGATATTTTTGCTGAAGCTTTTCTAAAAATTCTTTATAATTTTTTTTTGCCGAAAACGGATTGATGATAAATACTGCGTCCATGATTTTGAAAGGCCAAAGGTACAAAAAAAGACTCCATCTCTGTGAAGTCTTTTTGTTTCTTTAAACTCTTCTGTTATCTGCTTTCCAGTTTTTTATACGTTTCTTAATGTGGTCTGCATTCAGATTCTCCGAAACAGTGTCTTCTACAAGCTTCAGAAACTCATCATCATTAGCAAATCTTAATGCAAACAACTGAGAATCACTAAAATCATAAGACATTTCATCTATGCTTTTTCCGGTTAATCGAAAGTACCTGAACTTCACCTCATCTACGATAATTCGGTTTTGTAATGTCAGCGCATAATGCTGCCGCATCATAAAGGCAACCCATATAATTAAAAAGATAACTCCTGAGAGTACAAACCATATCCAGAATTCACCATTATTATTTCCCAATGAATACCCCATATGGTAAAGAGATATCCCAAATAAGATAAGTCCTGCAGGATAAAATATAAAATGATGCGGTGTATAAAAGCGTCTATGATTCTGATAATTCTGCATAGTGGGTCTATTTCGTATTAATTTTCATTCTCTTCTGGAATTCAGGATTTATAGTTCCTTCCAGTTCTTTCCAGGAAATAGGAATTGTAATATCTCCGGCTGCAAAAGCAGCGATCTCATATGGACTGTAATGGAAATACAGATTTTTATCATCAAAATAGAAGTTATCGTTTACTGTAACTTTATCAAATAATAGTCCATCCGAAACTTTTACGGCTCCTTCTCCATTCTGAGATCCCGTAGGTATTTTGTCTACGTTTTTCATCAGTAAAATTTCCAGTTTCTTTTTCGGTATGGAGGTAACATCAGATAGTACCAATTGCTTTTTACTTCCTAAGTCAAAAACCTTCTCCATAAAACCATAATTATCATGGGCACCTCCCATATAACTTGCCCATGTATATTCTACCGAAAGATAATTATTGGTAAAGCTTCTCACACGCATTGTATTTTCTTCATACCATTTATTTCCCATAATCTGCCCGTCTGCCAGATAATCCTTTTTGACTTTTGTAAAAAGACTTTCCGCAGCTTTTTTAGCAGCGGCCTCCAAATCTGGCTTGGAATACCCTGCAGGTTTTATAAACGGGTATAATGAATCTAAAATAGCTTTCTCTTTTATGTCCGGAAAAACCAGAATTTTATCTGAGTAAGCAATAGTAAGAGAATCTGTAGCTTTTATGGAATCACTATAAACAATAGAATCCTGCTTTAATGTGACTATAGTATCTCCTTTTGGCATTTCTGTTCCTTGTGTATTCTCGTTCTTTTTGCAAGACACAAATAATATAGCCATCACAAATAAAGACGAAATTGTATTTTTCATATTGTAATAAGTTTGGTGTTTAAAGTTAATAAAAAAACCGCTGAATCAGCGGTTTCTATTATTTTTACTTTATACTGTTAAGCGGTTTCATCCGGAACTGCAGAAGAGTCAAACTGATCACTACCGAAAGCATGAACAATCATATTAATAAATAACCCAGTTAGTAAACCTATTATTCCCCAAACAGTACTATTCTCTCCTTTTCCAAAGCCCTTACCAAGTTTATCACCAGCTACGAACCATGCATAATAAGAAATAAGTGGAACATAAAATAAAATGAAAAACCATGATGGTTTTTTAATAATCTGCGACAGGACAATAGCATTATAAACTGGTACAAAACCTGCCCATGCATCTTCTCTACCAGCTTTTTTAAATACTTTATATCTGCAAAAACCAATAAAAAGATAAATGACTAAATAAAAAAACAACATTCCAATTCCGAAGATTGCCCCTGCAGCTGCGGAGCCTGAGTTGTCATAGTACGAAGAATCGTACGATTGCAAAATAGTTAACATAGTTTAGATTGTTTAGAATTATTAATTAAACCAAATATAACTATTTTAGATATCAGTAAGGATATTTAAAATGAATTTTTCATTAATATTATGCAACAAAAAACCACCTTACGGTGGTTTTATTTATTTTAAAAATTCGGATTGTGCTATTGTTTCCTGCTCTCCGGTTGTCAGGTTTTTTATTGTGACATTTGCATTTTCAATTTCATCTTTGCCCAGAAAAACAAGATGTGGAATTTCTTTTTTCTCTGCATATGTAAATTGCTTTTTCAGCTTTGCTGCTTCCGGGTAAAGTTCTGCAGAAATTCCTTTTTCTCTAAGCTGCGCAATAAGTTTCATTGCTTCTATTGCCTCTTCTTCTCCATAATTGGCAAAAAGATATTCTACTTTTACAGTCGCATTCTCCGGGAACAAACCTAATTCCTCCATTACCAGATAAGTTCTGTCTAATCCAAAAGAAATTCCAATTCCCGGAATATTCTTTACTCCAAAAACTTCTGTCAGGTTGTTGTAGCGGCCACCACCACCAATAGAACCCATTTCTACTCCTTTAGCTTTTACTTCGAAGATAGCACCTGTGTAATAGTCTAAACCTCTGGCCAAAGTAATATTAAATACTAAATCCTGATTGTCTATACCAAGTTCCATTGCTTTAGATAAAACAAATTCAAGTTCTGTAACCCCCTGAATACCTACTTCTACTCCTTCAAATCTTGCTTTAAGCTCCTGAAGGTTTTCCAAAGCATTATTTTTCTGATGAAAAAGGAAATCCAGTTTTTCTATAGCTTCATCGGAAATACCTTTTTCCTGCATTTCTTTGATTACACCATCTTTCCCGATTTTGTCCAATTTGTCCAATGCAACCGTGAAATCTATTAATTGCTCTGTAATTCCTGCATATTCTGCAAGCCCAGAAAGAATTTTACGGTTATTCATCTGAATAGCAACAGGCACTCCAAGCTCCTTAAAAGCTTTGAAATACAACTGTACCAGCTCTACTTCCTGCCAAAGGCTTTCTGAACCTACAACATCAGCATCGCACTGGTAGAACTCTCTGAATCGTCCTTTTTGCGGACGGTCTGCACGCCATACCGGTTGAATCTGATAACGTTTAAAAGGAAAAGTTAATTGCCCGTGGTTCATCGCAACGAATCTTGCAAACGGTACTGTAAGGTCATAACGCAATGCTTTATCAGAAATTTGTGAAGTCAATTTTTTAGCATCTTTATTCTGCCAGTCGTTTTCATTCACTTTATCGGTATAATTACCAGAATTTAAGATTTTGAAAATCAAGCGGTCTCCCTCTTCTCCATATTTACCAGTAAGAGTTGACAGATTTTCAAAACTTGGAGTCTCCAGAGGCTGAAAGCCAAAAAGCTCAAAATTCTTTTGTAATGTATTAATAATATATTTCCTGCGGGAAACTTCCTGTGCTGTAAAGTCGCGTGTTCCTTTTGCTAGACTAGGCTTCATTCTTTATCTTTTCTCTTAAAGCACAAAAATAAGCATAATGTGGCAAATAAATGTAATAGACCTGCAACAGGCTGAATATTATTAATTATTTCATCATCAGAAGTTCCTCTACTCTGATCTCAGTAATATAGCGCATATTCCCGTCTTTATCTTCATAACTTCTGTATGTTAATTTTCCTTCTATAGCAATCTCTTTGCCTTTGGTAACATACTTTTCAAAAACTTCTGCCAGTTTTCCGTAAACGATAAGATTATGCCATTGGGTTTCTTCAATCTTTTCGCCCTGCGTATTGGTATAATAATCATTGGTTGCTAAACTAACGGAAGCTTTAATTCCTTTTTCGAACTGGGTTACTTCTACATCTTTACCCGTGTGTCCGAATAAAATAACTTTGTTTCTTAGTGACATGGCTGTATGATTTTAAGATTAAACTCGATTGATTTTCTGTAGCAAATATGAAAGTTACACAATGTTTTAATCGGTTAAAAAATATTTATAGTCATTTGTAATCGTTTAACCGAAACTAAAAAATTATATATCAAAAAGTTACGATTTTAATTCTATATTCTTTTTTATCATCAAAAAATATAATTATTTAAACCAAATAAATCAAATATAAATAATAAATAATTATATTTGAGATAGTTAAATAAAAAAAATGCAATTCTGTCTGGAATGTGATGAAAAAATATCAGGCCGATCGGATAAAAAATTCTGTTCGGACGGATGCCGAAATGCATATAACAACAGACAGAATAAAGACAGTACAAACCTTATGCGGAACATTAATAACCGTTTGCGAAAAAATTACCGCATTCTGAATCATATTAATGAAGAAGGAAAAATTAAAATTTCACAGCAAAAACTTCTGTCATTAGGTTTTGATTTCAGCTTTATTACTCAGATTATTACATATAAAAATGGCTCTGAATACCGGTTTATTTATGATCAGGGCTACAAAATTCTGGAAGAAGACTGGATTTTACTGGTGAAAAAGAATTAGCTATTTTCCGATACTCATATATACTGCAGCTGAACATCATCTTCATTCGGGTTTTGTTTGCGTTTCAATTTTTATATTTTTGTAACATTCGTTGCTTATGGAAAAAATTATTCTGATCGAAGATGAGACCAGTGTGGTATCATTTATAAAGAAGGGACTTCAGGAAAAAGGTTATGAAATTTCTGTAGCCTTTGACGGCCGTACCGGTGTACAGCTGGTAGAAGCTAATGATTTTGACCTTGTAATCCTGGATATTATGCTTCCTGAAATGAATGGTCTTGATGTATGCAAAGAGATCAGAAAAACCAATAAGCAAGTACCAATTCTTTTCCTTACAGCGCTCGGGACTTCAGAAAACATAGTATTAGGACTGGAAAGTGGCGGTGATGATTATCTGGTAAAGCCTTTCAAATTTATTGAGCTTGTAGCCCGTATCAAATCGTTATTAAGAAGAAGCAGTAACAATCCTGTTCCGGAAATTCCGGAGCCTGAAGTCGATGAGGAACATATTTATAAATTCTCGGATCTCATCGTTAATGATTATACCAAGAAAGTGACAAGAGGCGGAGAAGAAGTAAATCTTACATCTACAGAATACAAACTCCTGGTTTATTTCCTTAACAATCCCGAAAAAGTTATTTCCCGCGTCGAAATTCTGGATGCGGTATGGGGTGTAAACTATGAACTGGGAACCAATGTAGTAGATGTTTATGTAAACTATCTTAGAAAGAAACTGGACAATCAGGATAATAGCAAATTAATCCATACGGTTATCGGGATGGGATATGTATTAAAAAGACCATAGCAGATGTTTAACAGAGTTATTACGAATCAGACCAAAACCATGATACTTTTAATGCTGGTATTTACCAGTATTATTATTCTCTTTAGCGGCCTGGTCTATTTTTCCATTGTTAACTTTTCGCATCAACGGTTTTATGAACTGCTTAAAATCCGTACGACAACTATTATACAGATAGAAAAGGGTAAAGAATATCTGGATCTTCCGGAAAACTATATCCTCAACAGCCTGAACGATGAGGAACTCCCAATGGAAAAGGATTATGTTTTTGCTGTTCCAAGAGATTCCAATTTCAGCAAAATATCTCAGGAAGTTCATATTCCTTCTTCCTTTTTCAGAAATATTGTAAAGAACGGAGAAGCTAATTATAATGATAAAGAGTTTTATTATATCGGGCAGACTTTTAGGTTTGATGATAAAGACTATATAGCCATTGCTTCTGCAAAAAATCACTATGTAGCTTATTATCTGGAATATCTTAAAAGAACACTTATTACCTGTATTGTACTGTCCCTATTCTTCAGTATGATCTTCTCTTTTTATTTATCCAAAACTCTATTCAAGCCTATATTAAAAATTACAGGTAAGGTAAAAGAAATCAGCTCTGAAAATCTACACCTCAGACTGGAAGCTCAACCGGACAATAAAGAACTTAACGAGTTGGTTGAAACGTTCAACGATATGCTGAATCGTATCGAAACTTCTTTTGAAACTCAGAATCATCTTATCGGAAATGTTTCACATGAACTAAGAACTCCCCTTACCTCTATTATGGGAGAAGCAGATGTAGCACTTTCCATTAACAGAACTGCTGGCGAGTACAAAGATACGCTGGAAATTATCCTGAACGAAGCAGAAAAACTGGACAAAAAAATTAAAGCTTTATTAATGATTGCCCAGACCGGATTTGATGGTAAAATTCAGAAGTTCGATAAGGTAAGAACTGATCAGCTGCTTTGGGATGTTATCGAAACCTTGAAAAGAATCGATCCCCGAAACAATATATACCTTGATATCAGTATGCTTCCTGATAATCCCAAAAAGCTTAAAGTACAGGGGAATGAGCAGCTATTGCATCTCGCGCTGGCCAATATTATCAGTAACGGATGTAAATATTCTAACTTCCAGCAGGTAAGAGTTTCTCTGGGAGCGACAGATACAGATGTTTATATCATTGTAAAAGATGCCGGAATTGGTATCCCACAGGAAGAGATGAATAAAATTTATGATCCGTTCTTCAGAGCATCTAATACCAAAAATTATGAAGGTTACGGAATAGGACTTCCGCTTGCACGAAACATTGTAAGAATACACCACGGAGAACTTATAGTGACATCACACGAAAATCAGGGAACAACAGTACAGCTTCGTTTCCCTAATTTTTACAGTACACAGAATGAGGAAAAACAAGCCTAAATAAACCTGTCTATATAGCTCTGTGAGCTTCTGTATTTATACATAAAAACCTTACAAAATTGTAAGGTTTTTATATTTGCTATTCTCTTTCGTTCAGGTTTCAGAGTTTGTCAAAATTAAAATTCTAATCTCATTTTAATCTCTTTAATCACATTTTAATTTGTTTCCAAAGAAGTTCTAATACGGCGGATATAGTTTTGTATCATCAAAATAAGATAATACAGAACCAAACCCAAAAGTTATGAGCAAGACCATTTTAATAGCCACTGATTACTCACTAGAATCATTAAACATATTAAAAAGAGTATTACATGAAAAAAATGCTTTACAGGATAATACCCAATATAACATACTGTTTGTTTCCGGATACGAAATGGGCGACTCTATAAGAGACCTTTTATTCACAAACAAAAACACAATTTTCAATAAAATCAGACCACAGGAATTCTGTGATGCGTATGAAATCATCCGTAACAAGTATTCACATCTGGTAGACAAAATTGTTTGTGATGTTTTTACAGGAAGTTTTCAGAGAACATTCAACAACTATGTAAAAGCAGCAAACATTCAGGAGGCTTACTACTCTCCTTATATAAGAAGCAAAGGAAAAGGAAAATTCAGCATTATCCCTTACATCAGAAAATGTAAAGAATTGCAATACACTGAAATTTCCGTTGATGTTCCTCAGAGCTTACCGGAAAGAGGAAGACTTGCGGAAATTTTCGCAAGCACAGGAAGCTAATTAACAACAAATAAAATTCACACAAATGTTAAGAAATTATAGTAACAGCAGAACATTGGGAGACAATATCAGGTTAGGGACGCTGACAGCTTTTACGGCCGGAACTATAAATATAGCATCTCTATTAATATTTCTTTCATTTACATCAAACGTAACAGGACACTATGCAATTCTGGCAGCCGAAATAAGTAAAGGAAGCTGGGCAAAAGCTGCAGTAGTCGGAGGATGGATCTTCTTATTCTTTTTCGGAAGCTTTTTATCCAACCTTATCGTTATAAATTTTAATAGCAAGAGCAAATACTTTGCACATGCAATGCCTATTGTTCTGGAGATTATATGTTTATTGTTCGTTGGTGTCTACGGACAGCTTTATTATCAGAAAACACTGGAAGAAACGGAATATCTGGTTGCATTAATGTTATTTGCAACTGGTTTACAAAACGGTCTTACCGCGAGTATTTCCAATTTCTCTATAAAAACAACCCACCTTACAGGTACTACAACCGACTTAGGAATTTTGTTTTCAATGTTTACTCATAAAAAATACAGAAAGAATCCGGAGCTTATTGCCAGAGCTAAAGTATTGTTAAGCATTATGATTGCCTATGTAGCAGGAGCTGTATTCTCCGGACTTACCTATTACTATCTGGAGTTCAGAGTATTTTATGTGATCAGCTTATGTCTTCTAGTCGTAATCGGGTATGATGCCTATAAAATTCACCTAAGGCACTTCAATACCAGATACAGACATAGCAGGATTTATAGAAAGCCAACCATGCTGGCATATCTGTACGACAAGATCCATGGTATTCCAAAAAGAAAGGAAAAACGAAAATTCATTTTCGAAGATTAAATATATTATTGGTTTTAATTTTGTGTAAAACTAGCTGTGAGCCATCCTCTATTTGTGTAAACATTTAGAGGATTGTGCTTTTTATAGGCTATCTGTAAAATAAATCTAAGATTATCCGGAAACAAAAAATAAACATTTTGAAACTCGCTTCCTCTAGATATTTCATTTATAAAAAATTAAAATATTTATGTAAAATTTCAATCAGTAATACTAAATAAAAAGGCTGTAGATTTGT
Organism: Elizabethkingia miricola; assembly: GCF_001675285.1. GTDB lineage: Bacteria > Bacteroidota > Bacteroidia > Flavobacteriales > Weeksellaceae > Elizabethkingia > Elizabethkingia miricola. Next base: position 131,776 of record NZ_LSGQ01000029.1, on the reverse strand, counting down.
TAGAAACCAACCAAAACAAAACATTATGGAAAAAAATATCGCCGAGCAAATGGTCGACATGCTTGTTGATGCTGGTATAAAACGTATCTATGCCGTTACCGGAGACAGCCTTAATCACCTTAACGATGCCGTTCGCAAAAACGGAAAAATAAAATGGATACATGTCCGTCATGAAGAAGTTGGTGCTTATGCTGCCGCAGCAGAGGCCGAGTTGGATGGATTGGCCTGCTGTGCAGGCAGTTGTGGTCCGGGGCATGTACATCTGATTAATGGCGTTTACGATGCGCACCGCGGGCATGCTCCAATGCTGGTTATTGCTTCTACAATCAATACCAATGAAATGGGTATGGATTACTTTCAGGAGACCAATACCATTAAACTATTCGACGATTGCAGTGTTTACAATCAAATGATAATGACCCCCGAGCAGGCACCCAGAATTTTGCAGACAGCAATTCAGCATGCCATTTCTAAGAAAGGAGTTGCCGTTGTGGGACTTCCGGGAGATGTCTCTGAACTAAAAGCAAAGGAAAATGTAACTTCCAATCGGTTCTTCTTTACCCAGCCTTTAATCAGACCCAATGATCAGGAATTGCAGCAGCTTGCTGATCTTATCAATGAAAACAAAAAAATAACTATCTTCTGTGGTATTGGTGCTGAAAATGCACATGCAGAAGTTGTTCAGCTGTCGCAGCAGTTAAAAGCTCCTGTAGGCTATTCCTTCCGTGGAAAAATGTCCATGCAGCATGACAATCCTAATGAAGTCGGAATGACGGGACTATTGGGCCTACCCTCTGCTTACAACAGTATGTGTGATTCCGATTTGATATTATTATTCGGAACAGACTTTCCTTATCAGGCATTCATGCCCGAAAAGAATAAAATCGCTCAGGTTGACTTAGCTCCGGAACGCCTAGGCAGACGTGCACAAGTGGATCTGGGACTATGTGGTGATGCTAAAGAAACCATCAAAGCCCTTTTGCCGCTTATCAAGGTAAAAGAAGATTCGGAATTTCTCGATGAACAGCGGAAGTACTATGAAAAAGTAAAAGAGAATCTGGAAACCTATGTTAAAGATTCCGGATCAGAAGATAATATACAACCTGAATATCTGGCTTCTACTATTTGCAGTCATGCAAATGATGATACCATATTTACTGTAGATACCGGCATGACCTGTGTATGGGGAGCACGCTTTATAAAATCTACCGGTAAAAGAAAAATGCTGGGTTCATTTAATCATGGCTCCATGGCCAATGCAATGCCTATGGCAATAGGAGCTGCACTCTCCCATCCTGAAAGACAAGTTGTAGCAATGTGTGGTGATGGCGGAATTTCTATGTTATTAGGTGATTTAGCAACTATTCACCAATACAATCTTCCCGTTAAAATTATTGTATTCAATAACCGGGCTTTAGGAATGGTTCGACTGGAAATGCAGGTTGCCGGCCTTCCGGACAATCAGACAGATATGATCAACCCTGATTTTGCAAAGGTCGCAGATGCCATGGGAATTACAGGTGAAAATATTCATAAGGTTGAAGATGTTGAAGCAGCTGTAAAAAGGGCTTTCGATTATAATGGCCCTTATCTGCTAAATGTCTTCACAAATCCAAATGCACTGGCAATGCCGCCAAAAGTAGATGCAGGTCAGATTATAGGAATGGCAAAATCCATGACAAAACTAATGCTTGGCGGCCGTGTAAATGAAGTACTCGATACTATAAAATCTAATTATAAGCATATTTTCTAGGCACAATTCCATTTAGCTAAGAGATTTCAGTCATAAAAAACGAGAGGCAAAATGCTTCTCGTTTTTTTAATTCTAAATTCTTTAAATCCCCTATACTTCTCTTATCTTAGCGGTTCTTTCTATTTAACATGACAAAAACCGAATATATTCAGCAACATATATCAGTTCCCACAAAGGGAATTGAAACCACTCTACAACTTCTTTCAGAAGATTGTACCATTCCTTTTATTGCCCGTTACAGAAAAGACAGAACCGGAAATCTGGACGAAGTACAGATTGAGCAAATTGCTAAACTGTCGAAACAGTACGATGAAATCGTTAAACGTAAAGAGTCAATTCTAAAATCTATAGAAGAACAGGGTTCTTTAACTGAAGAACTTCGCTCCAAAATAGAATCTTCTTTTGACCTCCAGTATCTGGAAGATCTTTATCTTCCCTACAAAAAGAAAAAGAAAACAAAAGCCGACACTGCACGAGCTTTGGGTCTAGAGCCTTTGGCAAAAATTATTATGGCTCAGAATACTTCTGATCTTACCGGAACAGCTTCGCGTTATATTTCGGATAATGTTCCGTCAGAGGAAGATGCTTTGCAGGGAGCCCGGGATATTATTGCAGAATGGATGAATGAACATCTTTTCATCCGGAAACAATTAAGAAAATTATTCCAGTATAAAGCAGAGATTTCCTCTAAAGTTGTTAAAGCTAAAAAAGACGAAGAAGCTGCACAAAAATTCTCTCAGTATTTTGACTGGAAAGAAAGTATTTCCAGAATACCTTCGCACAGACTTCTGGCAATGCTGCGTGCCGAGGCTGAAGGCTTTATAAAGTTTAGTATAGACGCTGATAAAGATGAGGCTCTTCAGATTATAGAAAAAGCTATGATTAGAGGTAATAATGAATGTGCAGATCAGATAAAACTGGCAGCAAAAGATTCTTATAAAAGATTGCTGGAACCTGCCATTTCTAATGAAGTATTGCAGGAAGCTAAACTAAAAGCTGATACTAAGGCCATTGAAGTCTTTGCAGAAAATCTGCGTCAGCTACTACTCGCTTCACCTTTGGGAGAAAAAAGAATTTTAGCTATAGATCCTGGTTACAGAACGGGATGTAAAGTTGTCTGCCTTGATGAGAAAGGCGATTTACTTCATAATGAAAATATATATCCGCATGCACCACAAAACGAAACCGGAACTGCGATGAAGAAAATCCGGTCGATGGTAAATGCTTACAACATTGAAGCTATATCTATCGGAAACGGAACAGCCTCTCGTGAAACAGAGTTTTTCATCAAAAAAATAGCGTTTGACAGACCTTTACAGGTTTTTGTAGTCTCCGAAGCCGGAGCATCTGTTTATTCAGCTTCTAAAATTGCCAGAGAAGAATTCCCAAGCTATGATGTTACCGTAAGAGGTGCTGTTTCTATTGGACGCAGACTCTCCGACCCATTAGCTGAATTAGTAAAGATAGATCCAAAATCTATTGGTGTTGGTCAGTATCAGCACGATGTAGACCAGACTTTACTAAAAGACGAACTGGATTCTACTGTTATGCGTTGTGTAAACTCTGTGGGGATTAATCTGAATACAGCCAGCAAATCCCTGTTAAGCTATGTTTCGGGAATTGGAGAGAAAATGGCAGAAAATATTGTCAACTTCCGTACTGAAAATGGACCTTTCACCAACAGAAAATCTTTAAAGAAAGTTCCGCGACTTGGAGAGAAAGCTTTTCAGCAGGCTGCCGGATTTTTACGCATCAGAGAAGCAGAAAATCCGCTTGATAACTCTTCTGTCCACCCGGAAGCTTACTCTATTGTAGAAAAAATGGCCAAAGACCTCAGCATTTCACTGAGTGATTTTATTGGTAACAAAGAAAAAATTGCTCTGGTAAAACCAGAAAATTATGTTGCTGATCATACCGGTATTTTAGGAATTCAGGATATTCTAAAGGAATTGGAAAAACCAGGATTGGATCCCCGAAAAGCCGCTAAAGTATTTGAATTTGACAAGAACATTCGTAAGCTGGAAGATGTAAAAACCGGAATGATTCTTCCGGGTATTGTTAACAATATTACAGCTTTCGGTTGCTTCGTAGACATAGGTATTAAAGAAAGCGGTTTGGTACATATCTCTCAACTAAAGGAAGGCTTTGTTTCAGATGTCAATGAAGTGGTAAAACTCCATCAGCATGTACAGGTAAAAGTTGTGGAAATAGATGCTCAAAGAAAACGCATTCAGCTTTCTATGATTTTGTAGTTTTTTAATATAAAATACTTAAACCATATACTTTTTGAAAATATAAACATCACAGATTTTTAGAATCTGTGATGTTTTTTTATAGTATAATCTCAATATAACTTTCTCATTACTCCGGTATTTCCCGCTCTCCAAGATATTGCTGAAACCGTAACAGATATCCGTCCGGGTCCTGAATAAGCAATTCTTTTACACCTTCTTCTATTGTATTTATTCTATACCATTGTTCTTCTGGTTTCCTGAAATAAGGAAGATCATTGGTTTCAATTTTAGCAATAAGAGTATCGAGACAATCTACCTCAATCTGAAAATTGATTCCCCTGCCTCTTATGGAACCGAGCTCACCGGTAATCCATGCTATAGCATGATCCTGCTCTAACATAAACTGGGAACCTTCGTATGAAATCAAAGCAAAATCATCTTCTCTTCTCTCATATTCTATTGTAAAACCTAATTGCTTTACATAGAATATGAGAGAAGCTTCAATACTGCTTACCAGCAATTCGGGGATTAATCTGTTAAATTTTATAGTTTTATCGTTGCTCAAAGTAAAATATTTATTGAATTTAGAGTAAAGGAGCTAAGCTTTCAGCTTTAACAAGCAAGCCTCTAAAATATAAAAAGTATGAGTATCACGCAATTGATACGAAAAATACCAAGTAAAAGCTCAACTACAGAAGTTAATCTAAAATACTATTAAACAAATTAGGATAGAATTTGATATATTTGAATTGAATCTTCTAACTATGAAAAAACTAACTTTCCTTTTGGCTTTTATGCTTTGCTTCTCTATTGCTAAAGCACAAAAAGCAGAACAACAAATTGACAAATTAATGACCAGCTGGCATCAGGCAGCTGCTAAGGCTGACTTTAATGGCTATTTTGGATTACTGCATGACAAATCCATTTATATGGGTACAGATGCTACCGAACGCTGGACAAAATCAGAATTTATAAATTTCGCCAAGCCTTATTTTGATCGTGGCAAAGCCTGGGACTTTACAGCTGTTGACCGCCATATCTCTTTTTCTAAAGATGGCAATACAGCATGGGTAGATGAAATTCTGGATACTAAAAACATGAGCCTTTGCAGAGGTTCAGGTGTACTGGTTAAAGACAATGGGAAATGGCAAATTGTACAATATGTACTTTCCATGACAGTTCCGAATGATCTTGCTAATGATGTTACAAAGCAAAAAACTCCGGATGAAGTAAGAGTTCTGAAGGATTTTCAAAATAAAAAACCGCTTAAATAAAGCGGTTTTTTTATGGATATTGTTCAGTTATCTCTTTTGCTGATACTCGAAAAGCTCTACAATAGTCTCCACTATCTCCTGTCCGTAATGTTTACCTATAACATAAAGCGCAGCATCTATTCCGGCTGTAATACCTGCTGTGGTAATTAATTTTCCCTGATCTACATAACGCACTCCTCTCTTTACATTACTTTCCGGATTATATTGCTCCAGTGCATCTAACAGCATACTATGTGTTGTAATATCATAATTAGCCAGTATTCCTGTATTTGATAATAACATGCTTCCTGTACATACTGTGAAAATTTCTGTACCTTTTCTAAACTGATCTTTCACCCACTGTAATGCGGTTCCCTGAAATTCTTCATTCTGAAGAAGCTCCATTATCTGCTCGGGGTTCGCTCCCGGAACAACAATCATATCAGGTTCCGGACAAGTATATATATCGTAGACTGGAATAATAGTCATTGTATTAGCTTCTGCACATACAGCATCTCTTGTTTTTCCTACGGTATAATTGTTATAACTTCCGGGACGGATTACATTCGCTTTTACAAAAACATCCAACGGACCGTTCAGGTCTAACATTTCTACCTGATCATAAACCAGAAATGCAATATTCAGCATTTCAGCATTTTGTACTTGTTTCATAATTGTATTATTTAATATTAATATTTTCAGAATTGGACATAGTTTTTGCTTTCCGAAGATTTGCAATCATCAGTTGTGTTATGAAATCAAAAAGATGTTGTGTAATTAATCTGCTCCGTTAAAAGCTTTTCTATACTGTGCCGGAGACATAGAAATATGCCTGATAAAAAGCCGTCTAAGCGATACTGCACTGCTAAAACCACATTTTTCAGCAATTGCATCAATACTCACTGTTGTATATTCCAGCATATTTTTCGCCTGATCCAATCTCATTTTTTCTAAAAACCGTCCCGGAGTCATTCCCGATTCTTTTAGAAAAACTCTGGAAAAATTGCGAACGCTCATATTCAGATTTTCGGCCATATATTCAATTGTAACAGGCTTATTCAGATTTTGTTTAAGCATATCCCGTACCTCCTTTACAAAAGAGCTAAGCATATCATAATCCGACAGAGCACTCCCGAATTGTGACTGGACTCCCGACCTTCGCAAATGCAATACAAGATGCCGTGCAACTTCTGCCGCAAGGGGTTTACCAAAATCCTCCTCCAGCAATGCCAAAGCGAGATCCATTCCGGAGGTTACACCACCTGATGTATATAGTTGTTGATCCCTGATAAAAAACGGATTAACATTAACATCCAGTTCCGGATAAGATTTCTGCAGTGTATCAGCATATTTCCAGTGGGTTGTAACCTGTTTTCCGTTCAGTAAACCTGCTCTTGCCAATACAAATGCACCAATGCATACAGATCCCATTCTTCTTACACTCTTTACATTATTCTGCAGACAATGGTATATCTCCGGATCTATTTCATCTAAAACTGAAAGTGAAGTACCAGCTACCAATAATGTATCTACAGGAAAATCTATGTCATAAATTGTATGGCTGCAGGCTAATGGCAATCCGGAACTCGAATTTATGATCCTGTCTTTCGTCCCGGATACAAGGAATATCTGATAACCAGAACCAGACTTCTGATCTGCCAGAAAAATATTTGCTGCAGTAAATACATCACAAGGGCCAGCTACATCCAGTAATTGTACTTGTGGTAATACTAGTAGCACTATATTTTTCATTACACTGTTGCTGGCTATCTGCTTCATACTTCCATTGTTTGTGATGCAAATGTACAGAGAATGCTGTCTGGCTGCAATGACAAAGAATATACATTTTCGGCCATTATCTGTTTAAATAAAATTCTAAAAATTAGAATTTACTCTATACCTCTTTTTTTATAGGGAAGATTCCAGATTAGATCTGCTGCTAAGTAATGTACGCCGCCTTTGGAAGCACTATGACTCCCACTGATTAAATCATCCATATAACCTATGTCCATTGAAAAAGGGGAATTCGGAATATTGAACATATAATAAAGAGCAATACGCATTTCTTTATAGGCAAAAGGAGTCCAGTGGGTTTCTGGTTCATTCATATAACTTGTGGAAAATAAAGTCTCTACGCTTAATGCCAGCTTTTGGCTGTTTTTCCCGGATAAATTATAAGTCAGCTGGCTTTTTAGTCTTGTTCTTAGCTGAAAGTTCTCTTCAGCATTATGAAAATTGGCATCAAAAAATTTTCTGAACTCCTGACGGATAGTATTCTTCCATTTCCATTGGCTTCCGATATTAAATGTATAAGCATATCTTCCGTAAATTCTGAATTCTTGCTCTACCCCCTCTTTTTCATAAGGTTCCATGCTCTGGTATTCATTTTGTCTGCGGTAGCTTATTGCATAGCTATATTGCTGATGAGGAGCAAATGAATTGAAAACTTCGTGATTGGCTACAAAAATTGCTTGCTTTGAAAACAGATTTTCATTGTCAGGACTACTCTTTCGCCCAATTGCAACATAGCTTAATGCTTGTTTTTTTCCTAAAGAATCCAGCTTGCGGCGAATTCCAAAAGCCCCCCAAAAAGCAGTATTGGCATCTCCTAATCCCGGCGGGCTGATCTGTGCTTTTAAACATCCATCTGAAAGCCATAATAAACCTAATATCACAATAATTCTTCCCTTTCTGTACATACAAATCTTTATATAGAATTATATTTTCCCGTTTCGAAAAAGCATTAACTAGCGGAAAAATAGCTAATATAAATTGTTTGTTCCCTTATTTCCTTATGAAAAAACAGCTAAAACTATTCATAATCAGGACAAAGACTATACAAAAAGACCTGGTAATAACCAGGCCGAATCATTTACTTGTGTCTAAATATAGGTAGCCCCAGCTTAGACAGTTGTTTTTGAAAACTGATCTAAAAGTCCAAGGTAATAGATCCTCTTACTGCGGCTCCCATAATTGGTCTTGCCATTATAATTCCGTCCCCTGTCGGAGATCCTGCTCTTGGGTCTCCTTCAGTAATACCAATAGTATTGAAGATATTGGTACCATCTATAGCAAAACGTATCTTGCCTAACTGATAAGACATTCCGGCTCCAAATTCACTGAAAGAAGGTAGAACCTGAACATTCTTTTCATCCTGGAATCGTTTTCCGTAATAGTTATAGCTGATATAGGTTCTCCATTCTTTAGTAATATTAACAGCCGGAGAGATATTGAAATAAAACTTAGGAATTCTTCTTACAACATTTCCGTCATAATCGAATGTTGTTCCGTCTGCATTTCTTCCGGTAAAGTTTTTATATTTTGGATTCTGAATTGTTCCGTTAAATGTAACTTCTAATACATTACTGAATAGTCTTGCATAACCTTCCAATTCTATCCCGAGGTTAGAGGTATTGGCAAATTTGTTTTCAGAAGTTCCGTTAGAATAGACATCTGTAAATGAAAGATTCTTCAGCGTTGAGTAAAATGGAATTACAGCTATATCGAAAGTACGGGAATAATATTTATAACCTACTTCCAACTGATTGGTTAGTACAGGTTTTATTTTACTTAAATCTGTCATGTTATTATAATAGGCCTCCTCATTTGGTGATCTGAAACCATTGGAGAAACGTGCATATACTGCATTTTCTCTGTTGATTTTATAATTTGCAGCCAGTGTATAAGAAACTCGGCTGATATCATAATTCCAGTAAGTATACTTATTCCCTAAAACCGCCATATTATCATCCGCAGTAGTAGTTGCAAAGCTATGGGTACCATCCGTTGTTAATCCCGAATTATTAAGATTTGCAGTTGTTGTACTGACACCATAACCTTTATAAAAATCGCGGCTGTAGCGGATTCCTCCATTTACACTCAGATCATCTGTAATATTGTAATCTACATTTAGATAGATATTATTCAGACTTCCCTGTATCTGCGAATCTCTGATTAGGAAAGACATACTGGAAACTCCGTTATAAGTCTTAGAATATCCGTTATCGGTTGGATTTAGTGATTTGTCTACAAGGTTCAGAAGTTCGGGTCTGTCTGTTGCTGTTGTCAGTATATTACTCCAGTTCCAGTATTGATGAGATTTCCAATTGGATTTATAAAAACCGGCTGTAATATTTCCTTTATCAAACTTATAATTGAACTGCAAATCGTTGACGAAATTTTTCATCTGTTTATCTATAGCCCAGAAACCTAATTCCTGAACATATTGCGGACTAACGGACTGGCCGCTGCTCACCAAAGAATACTGATAGTTGTTTGCGCCAATGCCTTTATTTCTGGCAAAATCAGCAGCAAGCTGTGGTCCTCCTGCAGGAAATATTCCGGTATAGTTCATATTAATATTAGTATACCTTGTTTTATTAAGCACTGTAAAATTATTACCAAGATCGTACTTAAACTCTACTCCTACTACATCTACTTTCGGGTGAATCCCATCTTCCAGATTTCGTTGGAAAAATCCACCTCCGGCCTGCGGAATATTCAACTGGCTGATAGATCTGTAGCTATAAGTTCCATAATTGGGATCAAACCCGGGGAAACCTTTCAGATCGTTGCCATTCTGAATTAGAGGAATAGGCAGATAGAATGTATTTCTGTCATCCAGCTTTTTATAATATGCTTTTACATAACCTTTATCAAAAACATATTTCAGGTTCATTTTAATCTGTCCACCATCATTTGCTTTGAAACCTGTTTTACGTATTCCATTGTCTACTCTGTAAAAACCGCCAACATTAAAGAATAGTTTATCCTGTATCAAAGCGCCGCCAACATTAACATCAGTCCTCATCAGTCCGTAAGAACCAGTTTCCAGTTTAGCTGTTCCTTTAAATGTATTTGTTCCCTCTTTAGAGATAAAGTTAATAAGTCCACCCGGAGAGTTGTTGGCAAAAATAGATCCGGAACCTCCTCTCAGTGCTTCCAGTCTGCTTACCGTATTGTCTACTCTGAAAAAATTATCTGCATTAGCAAATTGCAAAGCACCATCCTCGAAAACAGGTAGGCCATCTTCCTGCACCTGAACAAATTCATAAGCTCCGGCGGAAGGAATCCCTCTTGCAAAAAGGTTATTTCCTACTTCTCCACCCGAAGTTTCTACAGCAAATCCAGGTACTCTTTGCAATAAAGCGGCAGCACTTATAGGATTCTGCTTCTGAATTTCTTTTGCATTAAATGTAGAGATTGCCGTACTGGACTCTATTTTTTTCTTTGGGTTCGAGTTACCTGTAATAACCACCTGATCTATAGACGATACTTTTGTGGAATCCTTAGCCGTTTCCTGCCCATATGCATTATTGAAATAAAGCATAGCGACACCGGCCACCAGAAATATTGATCTTTTCTTCATATCATTATGATTTTTTAATATTGTTTCAGTTTTAAATAGACTCCATTCGTCCAACCAAATCCATCCTGATTCGGATATTCACCACCTCCCGCAATCGTCTTGGTATCTAATGCATTATATTTTTCCATTAGCTTGCCTGTATTATTATAAACCCTTTCTACATTTGTACACCAGTTATTTTTTATATCATTTGCCAATTGTGTAAACCCATAATTTTTCATTCCTAAAAAGCCCAGCCACTGATAAGGAGCCCATGCATTTGGCAAATCCCATTGTTGTCCGGATTCCTTGGTTGTTGTTACCAAACCGCCTTTGTAAAGAAATTTTTCTGCTATATTCTCAGATACAGCTTTTGCCTGCTTTTCACTTGCTAACCCCAGGAATAAAGGATATAAAGTAGCAATATGTTCTGAAGAAGTTTTTATATGTTTTTTTATATGATAATCTCTGTAAATTCCGGCTTCATCATCCCAGAAATATCGATCTATATTTTGCGTTCTGTTGTTAGCTCTTTGGCTATAATAAGCAGCTTTATCTGTTAGTCCCATAAGCTCTGAAGACTTCACTAATGTTTTCTCCAAATGCCATATCAGACAATTGAGATCGACCTCTGCCAAATTGAGTGTTTCTATAGTCTGTATCGTAGCACCATCTGCGAACCATCTGCTGGAAAAATCCCAGCCAGACTCACAGGCACTTCTGATATTTCTGAAAAACTCTTCTCCGGATGCGCCATGCTGATCTTCAATATCTATGAGATAGCTTTCGGGACGAGGTGTGTTTTCGGAATCGTAATAACGGTTTAATAAATCTCCCTCCTTTGTTTTAATCACTCTTTTTACTGCAGAATCATTCTCCAGCCCCTCTTCTCCATCCATCCAGAAACTGTATTCTTTCTCCAATGTGCTGTGATACTTACTGTATACATTTTCATCATTTGTGCTTTCAGCCAGTAAATCGAGCATCAGAGAAAAATATGGCGGTTGGGAGCGGCTAAGAAAATGAGTTCTGCTGGCATTCGGCACAAATCCGAATTCATGAATCAGGTAAGAACAATTTTCAACAATGTTTTTTATCATTTCCACTCTTCCCGAAACTTGTAATCCCAACATTACAAAATAGCTATCCCAATAGAAAAATTCATTAAAGCGTCCTCCGGGAACAATATATGGTTTTGGAAGCTTCAAAAGCGTTCCCTCATTTTCAGATGCTGTATGGGTAAGTTCATCCCATAATTTTTCTATATGTTCAGTTATAGGAAGCATATCATCCTTACGTGCAGTCTTCTCCCCTATAAAATCAAAATTCGACAACACAAATGATCTTAGATCAAATTCTTCTCCCTGTTTTTCTTCTTCATATTTCTTATTAATCTCGGATACAGAAAATAAAGGAACAACATCTGTCATTGTTTTTTGATCTTTAAAAATTCTGGATCTCTGAACATCATCAAACAGAGGTTGGATTTCATCGATATATAATTGACTGTTCATAACTGTATTATTTTTTATTTGTTTGTATTTTTAATCTGTTCATAAAAACTGCTGAGATAATCAACAATGTCAGTGGTATCAGCGAAAGATAGAAAGCCCTTTGCCCGCTGAATTCCTGAAAAACAAAGCCCGTTATAATTGATCCTATAGTACCTCCTATCGCCGAAAAAACAACGATAAGTCCGGACATAGCACTATGCAGATATTTCGGGATCGATGCCAGGATTACAGAGTTGATACTTGGATATATAGGAGCTAAAAGACCGCCCATTAAAGGAAATAAGTAGACTACAAGTGGTGCATTCATCCATGTTGTATTGGTATTGATAGCAGCACTGTGCGTAAGAGGCAATACCAATAACAGACTGATTGCAAAACCTACCACACAAAAGGAAACAACATAAATCCAGCTGAATTTTTTAGAAAAAAATCCGGAAAGGAATCTTCCGAGAGCAAATGCTCCTGCCAATACTGCTCCTGCCTGTATACTCATTGAAGTAGGAACCTTTAGTATCTCTTTATAGAAAGTTGGAGTCCAGGTCTGAAAACTTTGTTCTACCAAAACAAATAGAAAAGCACAAAGAAGAAAGAATAAAACCTTTTTATAGCTGAACAAGCTGATACTGTTCTTTATATCGCCTATTAAATCTGTTGTACCGCTCTTTGCATCCTTTTCATTCAGTTTTGAAAAGAAAAGGAATACAAAAGACAAAGATGAAAGAGCTCCCAGTACCCAATATACATTCAACCAGTGAGTAGACTTCGGATTATGATCATCTATAAATAAACTGAATAATACATTGCCTGCCAATACTCCTATCATAAAGAAGCCCTCTAAGAAACCCATAAAGCTGGAATGTTCTTTATCCGTGCTGGTAACAAGTCCTATAGAGGTAAAAACTGAAATCTTAATAAGGGCAAAAGAAACGCCGACAATTGTAAAAAGTAATTTGAAAAACCAGAATTCATTGGTAAAAGGCATAACAAAACACATGCAACTCACCAGAAAAAGAGCTGTAAGCATGGCGTTTTTTATTCCTATTTTAGGAAGAAATGAAGCCAAAATAAAGGAACATATAGCAATAGGAAGATCTTTGAAACCTTCCAGAACACTTGCTGAAGATTTTGAGATTCCAAAGTTTTGCTGCACCTGTAAAATAACTGTCCCTACTGAGTTCAGCAGAATTGCAAAAACAAAGTAGTTAAGAAATAAGATGGCTTTTATATTCAAGTTTTTCATTTACCAGTTTTTTAATATCCTGTTTTCTAAGATTAATATTTCATAAAATGAAACGCCTGTACATTAATATTTCCCAGAAATAAATTGCACCTGTTATTCATTAAATAATTTCCTGGTGACTAAGATAGAAGCATTTGTGTTAACGTTAATTTAACACAATAAACATATATTTGAACTATATTAATATAATTATTATTTTTAGTGAATAAATGTGATTAATTGAATGAAAGTTAGTTTTGAAAGAATAGTTCCAAGTGAAAAAAGCTCTTTCCGTACGCTGCATAATAACTCTCCTATTTCTGAATTTAAATGGGAGTATCATTATCATCCGGAAATAGAACTGGTATGTGTAATTTCGGGAAGTGGCACAAGGCATGTTGGCTACCATAAAAGCAATTATACAAACGGAGATCTTGTACTAATAGGCTCGAACATTCCCCATTCCGGATTTGGACTGAATTCTGTTGATCCGCATGAAGAAATAGTACTTCAGTTCAGGGAAGAGATTTTGCATTTTCCACAACAGGAAGTTGAAACCAGAGCTGTTAAAGATTTGCTGGAGCGTTCTAAATATGGTATTCTGTATAGTACAGCTACAAAAAAGCTGCTCATGCCAAAACTAAAAAAGCTCCTGGAATCCGAGGGTTATAAAAGATACTTACTGCTTCTGGAAATTCTCTTTGAGCTTTCTTTGTGCGAGGAATATGAATTGTTGAACAAAGAAATTATGCCTTATACCATAATCTCTAAAAATAAAACAAGACTGGAAAATATCTTTACCTATGTGGAACATCATTACGATAAGGAAATAAATATAGAGGATGTTGCAAAGCTGGCTAATCTTACTCTTCCTGCATTTTGTAATTTTTTTAAAAAAGCAACACAGATCACCTTTACAGAATTTGTCAACCGTTACCGTATTAATAAAGCATGCCTTCTGATGACTCAGGATAAAACAATATCCGAATGCAGCTACAGTTGCGGCTTTAACAATGTTACTTATTTCAACAGAATGTTTAAAAAATATACCAACAAAACCCCTTCAGAATTTATCCGGAGTAACTCCGGTAATAATTAGAATGCAAAAAAAGCTGTCTTCAATACTCTTGAGACAGCTTTTTTATAATATCTTTTATTGTTATTTCAAACGGATTTTATCTTCCAGAATTTCGATAACTCCTTCTTTGTATAAACCGCCAATAGCTTTTTTAAAGTTCTTTTTACTCATCTGTAATTTGTCCTTAATCTCTTCAGGAGAAGATTTATCAGAAAGGTAAAGCAATCCGCCGTGATCGTCCAGAGCATCCAGAATCTCCTGACGGAAACTGTCTATGTTTTCAAAACCTTCAGGCTGTAAAGTAACATCTATCTTTCCGTCCTCTCTTATTGCTTTAATATAGCCTGTTTCTTCATTTAACGGATAAAGTTTTTTGTACACATCGGAAGCGTATACAAGTCCTATATATTTTTTGTTAACAACTACATTCCATCCCAATTCAGTTTCATTAATCAGGATCAAATCAACTTTTTCTCCTTTCTTAAGATCCAAATTCTCGTACTGGGGATTTCTTTTGAATTTTGTAGTTCCGGTAATAAGACCAGTGGTCTCATCTATATAAACATGGACAAGATATCTTTTTTCTTCAACAATCTTACCTTTCTGCTGTTTGTATGGAACGAACAGGTCTTTTATAATTCCCCAGTCCATAAAGGCTCCGCTTGGCAATGTCTGTACTGCACGAAGTACAGCATATTCCCCTACTTCACAATAAGGAATTTCGGTTGTAGCCTTTAGCTCTCCTTCTTCCTGATAAACGAATACTGATACCTCATCTCCTATTTCCGAAGCTGGATCTGCAAAAAGTTTGGAAAGAAAAATTTCATTCCCTAATTCATCCTTTAATTGAAGTCCGGCTTCAGATTTTCCGGAGACTGATAAATATTGTTTCTTTCCGATTTGCATACTTTATTTTTATGCAAAAATAGGCTTTCTTTTACGGAAGAAAAACTTTATTTAATTTTGAGTAAACATCTGTCATGAAATATTCTGCATTATTCTCTGTTGTTTTACTCTTTGGAGCTCTCTATCTTCCTAAAGCTCAGTTTTTTGACCAGACAGCTATTGGTGTGGGATATAAATATACAGGTAGAAACAGTCTGAAACTAAGTTTTGAATACAGAACCTCAACTTCTTCCAATCAGCCTTATTTTAATTTGGGGGCGGGAGCTATTTATACAACAGTGAATGGAAACAGCAAAATCCTTCCTGAGATACACGCCTATTATAACAATGCAATTTTCATGTACGGAGTATCTGCATCTCCTTATGCCTTAGAACCCAATATAGGCCTTAGTCTCTTCAATGCAATATGGTTAACCGGAGGTTATGCTATTCCTTTAAGGAATGAAAAATACTTCCGTGGAGCCACCGTGGGGATACAATTTAATATCGCTCCGGTAAAAGCAAGTGCTTTCTATGATAAATTCAGGACTTTTTGATACTTACCTTCTTATCCTGATATTTTTAACAAAAATTTATGAAAATTATTATTATTTCTGCCTTTATAAAAATCTAAATTTGAGAATAATTAAATAATTGATATGGCACAAATTAACGTTTATCTTAATTTTGAAGGAAATTGTCTGGAGGCCTTTGAGTTCTATAAATCTGTTTTTGGTGGTGAGTTTCCCTATGTAGGGAAGTTCTCGGATATGCCGCCAAGTGAGGAATATCCCGTTAGTGAAGCAGATAAAAATAAAATAATGCATATTTCCCTTCCTATTTCACAGGAAACTGTTTTAATGGGATCGGATGTAATTGGAGGAAATTGCGCCGGAGGAAAATTTGCAAAAGGCAATAATATCCAACTTTCCGTAAATGCAGGTTCCAGAGAAGAAGCTGACAAGCTATTTAATGGACTTTCTGCCGGCGGAGAAGTAACAATGCCTTTACAAGATACTTTTTGGGGTGCCTACTTTGGGATGTGGACGGACAAATTCGGAATTTCATGGATGGTTAATTATGACGATCCTTCGAAACAGCAGCAACATCCTTAAAAAAACAAAAAAGCAATCCAATTGGATTGCTTTTTCATTTTATGATTAATTATAATCTTACATGTGAATTGCACGCTTACCTGTAGCATCTAAAGCTGCTTCTTTAATAGCTTCAGTATAGGTAGGGTGTGCGTGAGAGATTCTTGCGATATCTTCAGCAGAAGCACGGAACTCCATTGCTACTACAGCTTCAGCAATCATATCTGCAGCTCTTGCTCCTATCATATGTACACCAAGGATTTCATCAGTCTTCTCGTCAGCAAGAATCTTGATTACACCATCAGTATCCATACTCGCTCTGGAACGGCCTAATGCACGCATTGGGAAAGATCCGGTTTTGTAAGCTACACCAGCTTCTTTTAGCTGCTCTTCAGTTTTACCTACACCTGCAACTTCAGGCCATGTATAAACAACACCCGGAATAAGGTTGTAGTTAACGTGAGGTTTTTCTCCTGCTAAAGTTTCAGCTACAAAAACACCTTCTTCTTCAGCTTTATGAGCAAGCATTGCTCCTTTTACAACATCTCCAATAGCGTAGATGTTCGGTACGTTTGTCTGTAAATGATCGTTAGTCTTTACTCTTCCTCTTTCGTCAAGTTCTACACCTGCTTTCTCAAGACCCAGACCATCTGTATATGGACGACGTCCTACAGATACAAGACAGTAGTCACCTTCAACAACTACATCTTCTCCTTTTTTATCTTTAGCTGTAACTTTTACAGTATCTCCGTTTCTTTCAACTCCCGAAACAGCAGTAGAAAGCATAAACTTCATACCCTGCTTTTTCAGAGTTTTCTGTAATTCTTTAGATAATGTACCATCCATTCCCGGGATAATTTTATCCAGGTATTCTACTACAGTAACATCACTTCCTAAACGAAGGTATACAGAACCTAATTCAAGACCAATAACTCCTCCACCGATTACGATAAGGTGCTTAGGTACTTCTTTAAGGTTTAATGCTTCTGTAGAAGTAATCACTCTTTCTTTATCCAATGTAATGAAAGGTAATGAAGAAGGCTTGGAACCTGTTGCAATGATTGTATTTTTAGCTTCGATAACCTCAGAAGATCCGTCAGCTTTCGTTACTTTAATCTGAGTTGCAGATTCAAAACTCCCTACACCTTGTAGAACAGTGATTTTATTTTTATCCATTAGGAAGTTAATCCCTTTGGTTGTTTGGTCTACAACATCATTTTTACGACTGATCATTTGTGCAATGTCTACTTTTGGCTCATCGATAAGAATACCGTGGGTAGCGAAAGTGTGTTTTGCATTTTCAAAATGCTCAGAAGAATCTAGTAATGCTTTAGACGGAATACATCCAACGTTTAGGCAAGTCCCGCCCAGGGTAGAATATTTTTCAATAATTACGGTTTTGAAACCTAATTGCGCACATCTGATTGCTGCAACGTATCCACCGGGACCTGAGCCAATAACGGCTACATCGAATTGATTCATATTTTAGTTTTTAGATTGACAAAATTATTTTAAGGCACTAAATTACGGCTTTTTAATGAAGTAACTGCCATTTGGAAAGTAATTTTTCTGTGATTTCTATGGTCGAAAAGTCTCCGTAAATTTCAGTAATTTCAACAGTCTGATTTTCCAGCCATTTGCGGTGTGCTTTTATAGTACGGTTTGCAATTCCTTTCATTTCATCATAATCTTTGCAGAATGCTATGAAATCATCATGCATCTTCCGGGTCACCGGATCTGTGAAAAGCTTTTCACCATATCTCTCCGCTTCTCGTTTTTTTACCCTAAGCATTCTGTTTTCCGGCGGCACAAATAAAAACACAATTTTATCGAAACAGGAATGAATTTCCGGTGACCAGCTAATACAACTGCCACCGAAAATTATGGACTCCCCGCTTTTTAACAATTTCAAAATTTCCGCATCTCTGCTTTTAGGATCTCTTTTTACCGTATAAAGTGTCTCTGTCTTTTCCCAGAAAAAATCATCTGAATCCAGATATTTCCACCCTAGTTTCTTGCTGATATAATTTCCCAGCGTTGTAACTCCGGAACCTGAAGCCCCAAAAATATGAATAATCATTACCCCAGACTGAAGTTTACTTCCTCATCCAGCTTTGGATATTTTTTATCTGATATAAATTTTTTCCCGGTCGCATCGATTTCTTTCCAGGCTTTCTTCTTGCCTATGTCTCCGACTTCAGCTACAAAAGGAACAAAGGAAATCTCATCAGCGCCTTCATTAATTACTTCTTTATACTGCACTGCAACGTCCAGTACACAATCGAAATCTGTATTGAGTTTTACATTTCTGTAAATGACATCATAATGGGTTTGCTGATTTTCCGGAATGTCAAAGTAAGTTTCATACCCCAATGTCTGTCCGGGAATAATTGACATTGCTGCCAATGCATCATACAATGCCAGAGTATAATATTTACGGGTTTCTTTTCTCAGGTAATCGTCTTCCGAATGTCCACCTTCAAACAATACTGTCGGAATACCTGCCAGCATAAAATTATCACCGGTTGACGTCGGATAAAATTCATCCGTATAACGTCCGATACGGTTGGGTATTTTGTTTTTAAGATCCGAGTAAATATGTGCAATAATTGCCATACTCTTTTTTCGATTTTCATTCAGCGTCCGATCCTGATCAAAAGAAGGGGCCAGGAAAGACAAAGTTGCCGGATGTACTCCGTCAGTTGTAAAGATGGTTCTCTGATCATGCAGATTTAATGCATAATCGTATTTCTTCTCTTTAGCTATATTTTTCAGAATCTTAATTTCCGGACTCGACTCTTTCAGGAAATCTCTGTTCATATCGATATCCAATGCATTACGTCTGGTCCATTTTTCCGAACCATCCGGATTCAGCATAAAGATAAAGTCCAATGTTATTTTACTAAAAAGCCTGTCCTTTAGTTCAGTATTCTTATCCAGTGAATAAAGCAGGTCCAGCATTGCCAGTGTTGCAGTAGATTCGTTTCCGTGCATCTGTGACCAGGCAAGGACATTAACAGGGCCGTTACCTATTGAAAATTGATAGACAGGTTGTCCTAAAACCGACTTGCCTACCTCTGATATATAATCGCTGTAATTCTCCTGCAGGTAGGAAAATAATTTTTGAGGCAAAATATAGCGATTTGAGAAGTTTACATTTGTGAAGTATTCAAAAACTGATGCCATTTACATTTTTATTTTACGTTCCAAATTTAGCTTATTTTTATCTCTTATTAAAATTTACATCTGAGAATTATTAAACACTTTGATTTGACAAAATGTCTGTTGATAACTTTTCTCGTTAACAAAAAAATAATAAAAAAATGTAACTTACTAACAATCAGTTTTTAAAAATATTTATATAAAGTCTTTTTTTATATTTACTTTAAGCCTATTTTAAAGACAAATCTCTATAAATGTGGATATTTTAGTTAAACAAACAACGTTTTTAATTTCCTTAAAAAAAACTTAAGTTTACATTTGTAAAATCGTCTAAATTATTGGTTTTTAGACTATCTTTGCGCATTACATTGTACTAAAGAAATGAGTGGAGAACTTTTATTTATCATAGGCTTTTTGGCCATCGTATTATTAATCCTGGTTATCGATCTGGGATTATTCAGTAAAAAGAGCAAAAACAAAGAAAATAACAACAAATCAGTATCACTGAAACAGGCAATACTGATGAGTATATTTGTTATCTGTGTGGCTCTTGGGTTCTATTTTTTCCTAATGCAGTTCGGGCACTTCCTGCACAATATAGACAGTATGGAAAGATTGCAGCAGGTTATAGCCAAGCACCACCACCCTGTCAAGATAATCCCAGGTGATTTTGAAACCAGCTTAGAGCTTTATGACAAGAACCTTGCCCTAGAATATATCACAGGTTATATTGTAGAATATGCCTTATCTATCGACAATATTTTCGTTATACTCCTTATATTCGGTTCCTTTAAGGTTGCCGAAAAGAATTATCACAAGGTACTTATATGGGGAATATTGGGTGCTATTATCATGCGTTTCATTTTTATATTCGTGGGAGCATCTCTTATCAGTCGATTCGAGTGGATTATGTACGTATTTGGAGCATTTCTGGTCTTTACCGGTATCAGAATGTTCTTTAGCAAAGAAGAAGAGCATATAGATACAGAAAAGCATCCGGTAGTAAAGTTTGCCAATAAATACTTTAAAGTCCATAACAAATTCGAAGGAAACAAGTTCTTTGTAGTAGTAGACGGAATTAAAAAAATGACACCTTTGTTTCTGGTACTGTTAATTATAGAGTTCACCGACCTTATTTTTGCAGTGGATTCTATTCCGGCGATTTTTTCAGTAACTAAAGACCCTTATATTGTATTCTTTTCCAACATATTTGCCATTATAGGGCTTAGATCTATGTTCTTCCTGCTGGCTAATATTGTAGACAAATTCAAATATTTAAAAACCGGACTGGCTTTCTTATTGACGTTTATCGGATTAAAAATGATCTTCCATCACCAACTGGAAGACTGGGGCTTTAAAACAACCCATTCCCTGTTGATTATCTTAGGTATTCTAGGCGTTAGTATTGCTGCATCTTTAATCTCATCCTCAACAGGCGGAAAACGAGCCAAGATCAATCATTAAGGTATTTATCAGCCATATTTAAGCGTTCCATACTAACATCAGCAATCACTCTGTATTGCAGTAGATATTGGTGTATAACCGATTGTCTCTTATATCACGGGAGATGCTGGCTATACTATGCTTATCTGGCATTTAACAATATAAATGCATACAGGAACACAAAGATATCTGGAAGATTCCAAAATAAGCCCGTTTAAAGCCTTAAATTCTTGTCCATATCCAATTATGAGGTTTTGGATCGGTTAGGCTAATTCTGCTTGTTATTGCAATCATACAGAGTATTAAACACAAGGTATATCCCTTGTTCTGCTTTTCGAAAGTATATTAGCATAATACAGAGGCTTATCAACCTGTTTTACCCGAAGAAAGTCCATAGTCTGAAAAAGAAATAGCAATTAGCAGTATAAAGCTCAATAATGTTGTTTATCTGATTGATATTATCTGGAAAATATGGCAATTTTCTATTGCAAAACGGCTAATTAACAGAAATGCATATCTAAAACTTACATTATTAAAGACATACAACTAACTAATTTACAATATACTTACGCCTATTTATTAAAGTTTAAGTTAAAATATTAAATTTTACAAAAGCAAAACGTGAATTCAATAAAAATATATTGGAAATTAATATTTCGAGAAATTTGACTAAAAAACTGTTGTTTAGTGATTAAAACTGTTGATTATTGTAAATAACATAGTTTAAACTATTGCAAATCAATAATTTAATTTCTATTTACAATTATAAATTTCAATATTCTAAATTTATTTACATTTGTATTTTACAATTCTAAAATTTGTTTTACATTTGTAATTATGGAAATTTCAGACAGAATTAAAAAAATCATCGATCATTATGGCTATTCTCCATCAGAATTTGCCGACACGATCGAAGTACCCCGTTCCAGTATTTCGCATATCACTTCAGGAAGAAATAAAGCTTCTCTGGATTTCATTGTCAAGATTAAAAACAGATTTCCCGAGATACAATGGGACTGGTTAATCGACGGGCAGGGCGATATGACGAAACAGGCTGTTCAGGAACCTGAAGAAATTGATAATTCTGTTGAGGAAATTAATATTCCGGAAGAGGAAGAAGAGTCTTCTTCCCCACTCGATTTATTTACTTTGGCTCCCGATTTTTCATCTCCAATAATTGAAGAACCCGAAGAGCCTGAAATCCCATCTTCCGGAGAATCGGATATACCGATAAAAGATACAGAGGAAAGTATTCCAGGCGATTCTCAGCGATTAGCTATTGAGGAAATTTTCGCGCCAATGCAAAGTACTGGAAATCAGGAAAGAGCTATAAAACGAATTGTTTTCTTTTTTGAAGACGGAAAATTTGAAGTTTTTACACCTTAAAATTCTATCTGAAAGAATTGATAAAATCCAAATACAGGGGCTGTCTAAAAAAATGTTATGTCGATTTCTATGACAAAGTGTGATGCTTATGATTTTTGAGACAGCTTCTTTTCTTATCTTAAAGAGACATTGGAATAAGTTTGTTTTTGCATTCCGATTCCTTTTACCGTAATTTTTTTCCAGTGTGGGGGTAATGCATTTTTGGTCTGTATAATGTTTCCGTCCGAACCAAAATCAACTCCTGCAAATCCCATAATTACAGCTTGCAAACTTCCGCCAGCACCGGTTATAAAATAAGGATTATCACCTTCAGCTGTTTCTGCCAATACCCTGAACGGATGCAGAAGATTGGGTTCATAGGACTCTTTAAACCATTTATAGGCTTCTTTCCCGTTTCCTAATCTACTGTGTAACAATGCAAAAAACGATTTCGTCATGGCTGGTGTTTTTTCTTGCGGAACCTTCTCCTGATAATACAGCAAGTCTTTAAGAATCTGCTCTTTAGAATTGATAATACCCAAAGGATAAGCCAGCAGATTAACATCTGCCTGTTTTATTTTTTGTCCGGTATAACTATCGTGTTCCCTCGTAATCCCGTTTTCCATTTTAGAGAATATCAGGTTATCAGCTATATTTTTCCATGTATTATTCACTGGCAGGTTCAGTATTTTTGCGGCTTCATTAGCATATTCAAAGTTGAGTTTCGCAATAGCGTTGGTATAAGCATTATTATCTACATTCTCCGCCCATTCATCTGCTGCTACTACATTCAGAATATGGTATTTATCACCCTTTTTCTCTATTCTGCTCTCCCAGAATTCTGCCGTTTTCTTCAGTATAGGCCATCCTTTTTCTTTCAGCCACTGCACATCTTTTGTAAACAAATAATAATGCCATGCTGCAAAAGCTACATCTCCTGTAATGTGGTGTTCATAGGTTCCTGTAAGTGCCCATACAGGCGTTTCTTCTTCTCCAGAAACAGCACTTTCCCAAGGATACATGGCACCTTTGTAACCATATATTCCGGCATTTTCTTCAGCAGCTTTTAGTCTGTTAAACCTATAATCTACAAGACTTTTAGCTATTTCCGGTTTAAAAAATAACAAGGGTTTGAACATAAATAATTCAGTATCCCAAAAGATATGCCCGTTATATCCAACACCACTCAATCCCACAGGCGATAACGATGTATCACTCCCTTCACGTGAAAAAGAATACAAATGGTACATCATATTATGTACGTCCTGTTGTACCTGCGGGTCTCCTTCTATTTGGATATCCCCTTCCCACAGTTTTTCCCATTCTGCTTCATGCTTTGTTTTTATTTTTTCAATCCCCTGCAATCCGGCATATATACTGAGCCGCTCTGCATAATTTAAAGGATCTTTTACCTGAGCAGAAGAAATAAGCGTCCCCACAAGCGAAAAAGTATACGTCTGTGACGTTTGTAATTCCTGGGAAAAAGCCATTGTATGCTGTTCATTATCTTTCTTATTATATATAATTTTAGGCTGTTCACCATGTTTTTCGGGAAATACAAATGTATTACTTGCTGCCATTATAATACTTCCGGTAGGACTTTTAGCAAGAGATGTCAGAAGCCGAATTTTAGCATGTGGTGGTGTAATTTCCGTGTAAAATTGCTGATTGTCTTTAAATCCCGGAGGCTGTTTTAATAGATTTTCGGCTCTAAAAGTGATATTCTTTTTCGCTTTAATGCTTATATTCAGCATCACATTGTTGGGAAGGTTACGGATGGCTATATAATTATATGCCACTGTTGCAATATCCTTATAATCAAAACTCCCTGCAAAAGATGCCTTTTTCATGTCCAGTTTTTGTTTATAATTAGATATATTATCCAGATTTACAGGTACTCCGTCAATTGTAAGGTTAAGGTCCAGTAAATTGAAACCGGAAAGAAAATTACTGGTTCTTCCACGTCCATACTGATCATAAACTCCGGCCAGGATTGTCTGGCTCACTTTCAAAGGTTCCGGAGAAGAAACCACACCTATCATTCCGTTGGAGACACTAATACCGGTGTAACGCTTCGGGTCAACATTTTCAGCTTCAATAACCCATGAATTCTGACCGAAAAGAGAACTGAAAAAGCTGAAAAGTAATAAAATTTGTATCCTTATATATATAGTAGAAAAATGATGCATGCTGTTATTATTCTTTAGTAACAAATATATAAACCTATAATGCCTTTTACCAGAGAAATTCTTCAAATTGATAAATTTTAAATCAGAATATGCGGCGAAACCATAAAAGTAACAGTGCTATTTATATTATTGTTATTCTATTCTATCATGATCACATTTATAAAATGGTTGCGTAAAATATTATCTAACAGCATTTTATAATTATACTTTTTTTTACTATACAATTATAAATCATTCACAATTTATTTTGCAGATTTGAAAAATTATTCTAAATTTGCAACCTGTTAATCAACCTCTGACGATAGA
Source organism: Elizabethkingia miricola (assembly GCF_001675285.1). Taxonomy (GTDB): domain Bacteria; phylum Bacteroidota; class Bacteroidia; order Flavobacteriales; family Weeksellaceae; genus Elizabethkingia; species Elizabethkingia miricola. Next base: position 106,934 of record NZ_LSGQ01000029.1, on the reverse strand, counting down.
CGTGTATGTTGTTTGATGTAATTATTTATTTTTAATTAACAATGGATTTAATTAAGTACGTACAAGACAAGTACATTACAAAAAAAGAATTCCCTGAATTCAAAGCTGGTGATACCATTACTGTGTATTACGAAATTAAGGAAGGTAACAAAACCAGAACTCAGTTCTTTAAAGGTGTTGTTATTCAGTTAAGAGGAACAGGTGCTACTAAAACTTTTACTATCCGTAAAATGAGCGGAGATGTAGGTGTTGAAAGAGTATTCCCTATTAACATGCCTGCACTTCAGAAAATTGAAGTTAACAGAAAAGGTAAAGTTAGAAGAGCTAGAATCTACTACTTCCGTGACCTTAGAGGTAAGAAAGCAAGAATTAAAGATAGAGCTCACGGCGCTAGATAATCTTTGCTTACTACAATATAAAACCTTCTCAATTTTGGGAAGGTTTTTTCTTTGTAAACAGAACCACAATCATTAATTATTAAAATATGAAACAACTTCATACTGCTGGATTAATTACCTTAAAAGACAAGAAGCTGTTGCTGGCTTTCAGCAAGAATAAACAAGCCTGGTATCTCCCTGGCGGGAAAATAGATGCAGGCGAAAGTCCGGAAGAAGCTTTGATCCGTGAAATACATGAGGAACTTAATCTGGTTTTAAATGCAGAAGAATTAAACTTTTTCACCCATATTTCGGCTCCGGCATACGGTGAAGACAACTTACTAATGGAACAGGACTGCTTTTTGGTTCATTTGAATAAAACAATACATCCAAGTGCTGAAATCGAGGCTGTTAAATATTTTAGCCTGGAAGAATATAAAAAAGAAAATATTCAGGTAGCCGGTGTTTTAATAGCCTTTGCTGAGCTTGAAAAACAAGAGCTTATTTAATAACCTATTCCCTTTAAATAACCACGACAAAGATTAATAAATACATCTAGTATCCTATGTCTTGTGTCTAAAGTCTTGTATCTTATTGCTGCAGCATATATTGTAATGGAGTCGCTCCTGTCTGCTTCTTAAAAAAATCGACAAAAGCACTATCCGATGAAAAACTAAGCTCAAAAGCTGTTTCTCCCACAGTTTTACCTTCCGAAAGCAGCTCTATAGATCTGTGCAAACGCCATTGCAATCTCCATTCCTGATAAGATAAACCGGTTTCTTTTATAAAAATTCTGCTAATAGTTTTTTCACCAGCTCCTACTTCACCAGATAAAACATTCAGAAAGGGCGGCTGAGAGATTCTTAATATCCATTCTTCCACTTTCTTCTGTAATCTCACATCTTTAGGCATAGAAAAAACTAAAGACTCTTTTGGGGCTGTTCTAAGCTCTTCCTTAAATACAGAGAGAATATTTCTTTGCTCCTTTTCTTCCATATCCCATGGCCAGAAACAGATTCTTTCTATAATTTCCCTTAGCAACGGATTCACGCTCAGCACTTGTATACTTTCCGGAAGATGATTTTCCGTCACATACTTCAACGAAAAATAAACGGATCTGTAAGCTACTACATTGCGAAAAGTAACTCTATGCTCCTCTCCCGCTGGTATCCACAATAATTTGGATGGTGGCAGAATAAGCTGTTTTTCCGGAGTAACAACCGTCATACACCCCGAAGGCGCATACAACAGCTGTACTTTTTTCTGATGACTATGAAATCCTGAATCATGCATCACCATATCCGAAGCGATACCCGTTATATTTTCAGGCCTGTTATCCGCATTAAATTCATCATTCTGATGTAAAAAAGCCATGTCCTTATTTTGATATTTTTAGTTTTTATATCATTATAAAGATAGTAAAATATAGAAAGAAATTTGCAAAAAAAAATAATGAAAAAGACAAATGCTCTCTGGATACTGATTTTACTGGTCATGTTTCCCCAGTTTGTAGAAACCATTTACAGCCCTGCATTGCCACTAATTGCAAAAGAATTTGGGGTAAGCGAGGAAACAGCAACACTTACGATCAGTTTTTATTTTATAGCCTTCGCTGCCGGAGTTATATTCTGGGGCGTACAATGCGATCGTATCGGTCGTAAAAAATCTATGCTATCCGGATTATTTACCTATAGTACCGGAGCTATTATTGCCCTCCTTGCCAGAAATTTTGAAATACTGCTTCTGGCGAGGATTATTTCTGCCTTCGGTATCGCAGTTGGTTCTGTTGTTACCCAGACGATATTACGTGACCTTTATGATAAGGAACAAATCGGAAAGGCTTTCTCTTTTGTAGGTATCGGACTTTCAATCAGTCCGGTTATCGGGATGCTTACAGGTGCCGTAATCTCTTCTAACCTTGGATATCTGGGTATTTTCGGATTACTATTTATTTTAGCCATTATACTCATCTTTTTGACACAAAAGAACCTTAAAGAGACCATTACACCAAACAGGAATATAAATATTAAATCGTCTCTTAACTTATTAAAAAAGATGCTGAATGACCGTTATATCTGGAGAGACAGCATTTTAGTAATGAGCTTTAATGTGATGTTGTTTTCCTATTATTCATTAGCGCCTTTTATCTTCAAAAAAGAAGGTTTTAGTACTACTGATTTTGGTTATAGCGGCTTTATCCTGGCTATAGGGACACTTACAGGTGCTTTAACAAATAAAAGACTGATTAAAAAAGGATTTGAATCTGAAACACTTATCAGAATTGGAGGCGTTACCTCTTTTGTTGCAGCTATTGTCGTTGCGGCTTCAGGAGAAAAGATATGGTTTCTGATTCCATTTTGTTTTATTGTCATGGCATACGGAATAGCTATCCCGAATATATTAAGCACAGCACTATTCAGGTATAAAAGCGAAACAGGATCAGCAGGCGCTGTTTTCGGGCTTATCTATTATATTTTAATAGGTCTTGGGCTTCTGATTACCGGCGCTATTCAACATCTTGGACTCTCACTTAGCATTTTTTCAGGGATTGCCCTGGGCGCGATTCTGCTTCTTAAAAAAAATACAGCCACTTTGTAAAGTGGCTGTTATGTTTATTCTTTTATAAAAGGCAACAATGCCCCTACAAACTGATCGAAAACTTCAATATGTGGGAGATGTCCGACATTATCTAATTCTACAAGTTTTGAACCCGGAATTTTTTCCTGAGTTTTCTTACCCAGTTCATTATACAATCCCATTTTATCCTGCAATTCTTTTGGTGCACGGTTTTTCCCTATTGCTGTTCTATCTCTGGTACCAATAATAAGCAGCGTAGGTCTTTTGATATTCTGAAATTCATAACATACCGGCTGATTATAGATCATATCCGTTGTTAATGCAGCATCCCAGGCTACTTTAGGGTAATCTTTATGCAATGTCCATCCTGCCAGCATATTCAGCCATGGCTGATATTCTTCTTTCCATTTATTGTCATAATAGAATTTCAGCTGATAATTTCTGTAAGTCTCTACGGTATTCTTCAACTCTCCCTGATATGCTTCATCTATGGTTTCATAACCGGCAAAGGTCTTGTAATCTTCCAATCCTATTGGATTTTCCAATACCAGCTTTTCGACACGTTCCGGATATTGCAAAGTAAACCTTGTTGCGATCATTCCCCCCATAGAGTGGCCAAGGATAATCGCCTTATCTATCTTCAGTTTATCTAAAATAAGTCTGGTATTATAAGCAAGTTGCGAAAAGGAAAACTGATAATCGTGAGGTTTACTGGATTTCCCAAAGCCTATCTGATCCGGCATTATTACTCTGAAACCCTCTTTCAGTAAAACGTCTGCAGTTTTCTTCCAATAGGCAGCATTAAAATTTTTGCCATGCAACAGCATAATTGTTTTACCGTTGGCTGTTACCGGCTTTACATCCATGTACACCATTTCCAGATTCTGTCCCTGGGATTCAAACTTTATATAATTCTCAGGATATGGATAGTTTACCGTTGTGAGATAAGCATCCAAAGGTTTCAGCTCCTGTGCAGTAACGGATAAACACAGCATTAAACCCATAGCCATAAAACCAATTCTAATCTTTTTCATAGATATAAAATTATAAAAAATGAAAAAGATAAGTATAAATTATTCTGTAAAATCTAAATCTTTATTATGGGTTTCCGATATAGTAAGCGTTGAGTAAAATGCCAGACCAAAGACTATAATACCTACAATAGCCGCACTTAGAATGACTGAGAAATCTTTTTTGAAAAAATCAAAAGCCAATATCATTACCGGAACCAAACCTCTCACCATATTAGGCACTGTAGTGGTTGCTGTATTTCGGATATTGGTACCAAACTGCTCCGCAGCCAGTGTAACAAACATTGCCCAATAACCTGTTCCAAGTCCCAACCACACACAAAATGCATAATATTTTGTTTCTGTATTTGTATTCCCGAATAACATTATTCCGACCCCTACAATAGTGAAAAGCAACATATAAAAAATAGCTTTTTTACGAGACTTCAGCATTTGTGAAATAAATCCGCTCATCAGATCTCCGACCGAAATCCCTACATACCCCCACATAATTGCTTTTCCGGGATTAATATCCTTAATCCCTAACTCCGGAGCAAACTGATTGGCCAGTACGGCTAGAATACCGATACAATACCATGTTGGCAGTCCTACAGCTATACATTTCAGATATCTTATCAATCTGTCTTTGCTTGTGAAAAAGGATAGAAAATTTCCCTTTGATACAGACTGATGTTTAATATTTTTATAAATCCCCGATTCAGAAACACTAATTCTTAAAAACAAAAGCAGAATTCCCAAACCGCCTCCAATAATATAAGAGATATTCCATCCTCCGGACAGCTCAACCGTTAACTGAGCAACAACAGCACCCATTAAACCAAACCCGGCAACTACAGAGGTTCCTATAGCACGTAATTCCTTAGGCAGACTCTCTGATACCAATGTAATTCCGGCTCCTAATTCGCCTGCAAGCCCTACACCTGCAATAAAACGCAGTAATGCATAAGTATATACCAGATTAGTCTTAGGAAAATACGGAAGAAATCCACAGGCAATATTAGCCAGTGAATATACCAGAATAGAACCAAATAAAACGGAAAGTCTTCCTTTTTTATCTCCAAAAATACCCCAAAAAACACCTCCAATTAACAATCCTATCATCTGACAATTCAGAATAAAGGTTCCGTCTGCATCCGGATTCAGCCCCAAATCTTTTAAGCTGGGAATCCTTACAATGCCAAAAAGCAATAAATCGTATATATCGACAAAATAACCTAATGCTGATATGATAACCGGAATAGAAAAGATGTATTTCAACTTAGAGGATAGCGGAAGTTGCTGCATGATTAAATTTTAATAAAAATATAAAAACTATTGATTTGTGAAATAATTATAATAAAAAAATTCCGAAATAAAATACAAATACACAACATACAACCCGATTTTGGGAATATTCAGTAAATCCGGCACAGCATATTAACTCGGGTTATTTTATAAAAAACAGATAAAAAAAACTAAACACCCCAGCAAAAACACACATACAACAATTAAAAATACAAATAAAATAATTTACACTATTAAAAATACAGGGTATAATTAAAAATAAATGTAATATTTTAATTTTTACCCCTATATTTGACACACCAAATACTTATGAATATGAAAATTGAGAAACGCTGGATCATTTCTTTTGTTATTATCTGTATTATTTCGTTAGGCGCATTAGTCGGAAGTAATACAGACCACATTAATATGCAAAACTTTTTACCGGAAAGCAATATTAATAGTGCAGATACTGCATGGATACTAACCGCATCAGGGTTAGTTCTGTTAATGACACCCGGACTTTCTTTCTTCTATGGCGGTATGGTGGGCAGAAAAAATATACTTTCCACTATGCTGCAAAGTTTTATTTCTCTTGGAGTAGTATCACTTATCTGGATTGTGGTAGGATTTTCCCTATCTTTCGGTGACTCTATAGGTTTTGAAATTAATGGTATAAAATACGGCATCATAGGAAACCCTTTCGAGTACTTTTTCTTTGATGGTGTAAGCACTTTACCGCATAAAAGCCTGGCCTCCACAATTCCGTTTCTGTTATTTGCATTATTCCAGATGAAATTTGCCGTTATCACTCCTGCATTGATTACCGGATCTTTTGCAGAAAGAGTTCGTTTCATTTCATATTTACTCTTCATTGTCCTTTTCAGCTTATTCATCTACACACCATTATGTCACATGATCTGGTATCCGGATGGACTACTGAACAAATACTTTGGTGTAAAAGACTTTGCCGGAGGCACTGTTGTCCATATGAGCGCGGGCTTCGCAGCCCTTGCCGGCGCAATGGTTTTAGGAAAAAGAAAAAGACCACATCACGAGCCTTCCAATACTGCTTTTGTATTACTTGGAACAGGAATGTTATGGTTTGGCTGGTTTGGCTTCAATGCCGGATCTGCATTGGCCGCTAATGCGACTGCAGCTTTAGCTTTTGGCACTACGACTATTGCCTCCGCATCTGCAATGATGACCTGGATATTCTTTGACCGCATTAACGGAAGAAAAGTATCTGTATTAGGAGCTTGTATCGGGGCTGTTGTAGGACTGGTAGCCATAACACCTGCTGCTGGCTTTGTGAGCATCCGTGAAAGCTTATTTATAGGCTTTATTACAGCAATAGTATCTAATACTATGGTTAACTGGAGCAAGCTAAAACAAATTGACGATACACTCGATGTATTTGCCTGCCACGGTATTGGCGGAATTATGGGAATGATACTCACTGCTATTTTCGCACATGGAGAAAGCGCAAGTTTATTACATGGTGGAATCAGCGTTTTCCTGCATCATATGGCAGCTCTAATACTTGTATCCCTATTCTCTTTCTTTGGCTCTCTTTTACTGTACAAAATATCAAATGCTATAATACCGTTAAGGGTGTCTGAGGAGTCAGAAAAAATTGGCCTGGACCTCTCACAACACGATGAACAACTTTGCTAATTTAAAACAACATAAAAAAATCTCTCTTTAGCAATCCCAAAAACACTATTAAAATAAAGACACCTAAGCGTAAAGCTTAGGTGTCTTCTATATTTAGATTCTTTGATCGTTGAACTACGCCAATACCTCTTCTTTTTTACGAGAAGGCAAATTCATCAGTACGATTGCAAAAAGTATAAGTGCAATACCTGTCCATTGAATAAGCAATACCTCTTCGCCTAATAAAACAAAAGCCATAGTAACAGAAACAGGAAGCTCCAGAGAGGACACAATACTTCCTAATCCCAGTCCCGAATTCGGGAAGCCTATATTAAATAAAATAGGTGGCAAAATGGTTCCGAAAACAGCTAAAAACAGCCCATAAGTCCATAATATAGAATAATCGAATGGACGAATCCCTTCCATATTACTGCTAAAATGCGTATAAACACCCTTTAAAGCGTCAAAATGCAATGGCCCTATCTGGGAGAAGAACAGGAAAATAAAAACAATAACTGCACCTCCTAACAACTGTATAAAACTCTTACGAAACGCAGGCAGATATGTTGCGATTGTGTTAGAAGTAAACATAGTCAGCGTATAAGACGCAGCTGCCATAAGCCCCCAAAACACACCTCTTACATCCAGCTTTACATCCATATTGATAAGATTGGTAGCCAAAACAGTTCCCACAAGTACAATAACAGTTGCCAACACCTTACGGGCTGTCGGTAATTTCTTATTTATAAAACTCTCTACAACTACACTAAACCACACCGATTGCATTAATAATACAATTGCGATAGAAACATTAATATATTGTACTGAAAGATAATAGAAAAGACTAGTCCCTCCCAGAGAAGTTCCGGCAAGCATTAGTTTTCTTATATCTCCCTTTTTAGGCGCCGGAAGCTCTTTCTTTGACGCTACAGTCTGAATAACATTCAGAATCAGAAGCCCGATAATCCCCCACATAAACTGTGAAGTAGTTACTTCTGCTGTTGTATAACCATCATTATATGCCAGTTTAACAAAAGTTGCCAGCATTCCGTAGATACTCGCTCCTATTCCGACAAATAAAACACCCTTCAGTATATTTTTCTTCTCCATAATTTTTTCGTTACGCGGGCGCAAATTTACGCATTTAGTACCAAAGAAATATCAATATGCTTATTATCATTTTTCTATCAATTTGCATTATCACTCATATTTATGAGAATATCATATAGAAAATAAAACAATACATCAATTAAAAAATCATTTTCATAAAAAAAATCCATTGTCATTAAATAAAAAACATTTATATTAGCATAAACAACTAATAACCACCAAATTATATTAATATGAGAAACATTTCTACTGCAGTAGCAATGCTATGGCTCTTAGCATTCTGTTACAGCTGCAGGTCTGCCGACCATTTTATGAGCAATGAACTAAATCCGGAAGCCACACTTCAGAACAACAACCCTCCCAATGTCTTTGACCTTTTGCAAATTGGAAGTTCTAATTATGAAAGAACAAGATTAAGGCAGGTTCAGTTAAAATTTGACCACACTACAACAGGCTATTATCTTCCTGCCGACAAAACCCTAAAACTAACGCTGGAAAATACTCTCCCTGCCTCAGACGGTGCTATGCCAAGTGTTGTTATAGGAACCAGAGTAAAAGACGGGAGCAATGTTGCTGAAATCCCTCTTAAAGCCGGAGAGAATATAATCGCCCCTACACAACACAAAGGTGGTATTATTTATCTTCGTTATGTATCTGAAAAAGGCAATACCACAGGAAAGGTAAAAATAACATTAGATCCTGCCAGTGGCTACATCAACCATCCTTACTACGAACTGGGTGCAACAAATATTACCGACTTCAAAAATCAGGTTGCCCAATCAACTATTCAGGATGTTATGTTTAAATCCAAAGATATTATTGTAGTTGTGAATAAGGATAAAGTAGAGAAATACCTAATGCCGGACGCATATAAAGGCTATCCTGTTTCTATACCCAACTGGCTTACAGCCTTCGACGGGATACTCGATGCTGAAATTCAGATCAGCGGACTGAGTGTCAACGACCCAAATCCTCTTCACCAACCCATGAGCAATGGAGTAAAATATCTGATGACGCAGGTAGGCACCGGATACATGTATGCTACCGACTGGGGAACAGGCTTCAATGGTAATGATGAAGCTGCTATGGACCGCTTACTTATGGAAAACAACCTCATCAATAACGGTTGGGGAATATCCCATGAAATTGGACACCAAAACCAGCAGGGAGCATACAAACCAACGGAATACACAGAAACCACTGTTAACTTTTATACCTTCGCATCTGTACGTCATTTTCAGGGGAGCAACTGGCAGAAATGGACAGAAAATATATGGGTAGACAAATTCCACAATGATTGGTTTAAGCGTTCAAGCAGGGATTACTGGAGCGCAGATATCGGAACTGTATACCAAAATGTAAACGAAAGCCGCCTGTTCTTTTTAGAGCAATTAAGAGTTCTCTTTGGAGACGATCTTATTAAGACGCTTCACAGAATAACAAGAGAAGAAAAAGAAAGCGGAGGTGACAACGAAGCCAGAAAGTTCTATTTCTTACAGAAAATAGTGCAGATATCTGGTTATGACCTACGCAATTTATATTCGAAATGGGGACTGGTTTTAGATTCATATTACCAGCAGAAATTAGACAGTATGATTAATAATGGGAATTACCAAACTCCACCCTGCAACGACAATCTTTATCTCGTTACTCCCTTCAGCAAGCCATGTCCGGACCTTACTTTACCTCTGCCACTGAAAGGAATAAACACTTCTTCCCCACAACCGGATCTTATGCCTGCCAATCAATTAGCTTCTAAAAATCAGTACTGTGATTACAGTACAAAAACAGGAACCTTTACCGATCCTCGTGACGGAAAATCTTATGCTTATAAGAAATACGGAAACAGCGAATGGTTTATAGAAAACCTTAACTGGGACGGATACGATGGCGTAAATGAAAACACAAGAAATACCATAGGAATAGCCAACCCGAACGACCCTACAGGTGTTATTTACGGCAGATATTATCCAACCAATAAAGCAACTCAGGCACAAACATGGTGCCCTGCAGGATGGAATGCGGCAAGCGATGCCAATTGGACCAGTCTTTTCAATGCTATAACTTCTGAATACCAGGTAAGCTCTGCTTTGCTCGGGAGTGTGATGAAGTGCGGTGAAGACAGAGACAATAAAGCCGATGGGTTATGGGCTATGGGACGTGGTAAAATTGATAATCCTAAAGCCAATCAGGTAGGCTTTAATGCTTTGCCGGCAGGTGTACTCAACTCCGGAACTATGGAATATGATGCTAATGATAATCCGGGAACCAAAGCCAGCTTCCACATGCCGGAAGGAACATGGTACCATCAGGTACTAACCAATGGCAGTGATTCCTGGACTAAAACAAACAGAAACTCGGTACATAATGCCTCTATAAGATGCGTGAGACCAGCACAATAATTAATAAATTTATTATTTCAACAACGAAACCGCCTGAATTCAGGCGGTTTTTATTTTTAGAATCATATTCTTTTCCATACCGGTATTAAAATAAAGTCCCTAAAGAAACTTCTCTTTATTATAATGCATTCTATTTTTTGCATAAATTTCATGATACGAGGAATAAGAAAGATTAGAAAAATGCTCTTGAGGAGCATAATCTGTATCAAAAAGTAAGTATTCCTCTGGAATAATATTTTTTATATTTCTACCTATTTACTTTAAACTTTACAAAAATAAAAAACCCGCCTCTTAAAGAGGCGGGTTATAATTAAGAAATGAATTCAGGATTATTTACCTTCTTCCATTTTTCTTTTCAATTCTGCAAGAGCATCGATGTCACCAAGAGTTGCTTTTTCTTCGTTGTTATTGTTTGAAGAAATAGTCTTAGACTCTTTTACGTTCTTTCTTTCCTCTTCTCTGAAGATACCAGTGTGAGAAACTACAACTCTCTTGAATTCTTTGTTGAATTCAATTACTTTGAATTCAGCTTCTTCACCTTTTTTGATCTTAGAACCATCTTCTTTCTCTAAAAGTCTTGCTGGAGCGAAAGCTTCAACTTCAGCATCTTCAAACTGTACATTAGCTCCTTTATCGAATACATCTACTGCTTTACCTGCATGTACAGTTCCTTCAGCATATTTAGTTTCGAATTTATCCCAAGGATTTTCTTGTAATTGCTTGTGACCTAAAGAAATTCTTCTGTTATCTAAGTCAAGTTCTAATACTACAACATCTAGAGTATCTCCTACGTTGCAGAACTCAGATGGATGCTTGATTTTCTTAGTCCAAGAAAGATCAGAGATGTAGATTAGACCGTCGATACCTTCTTCTAACTCTACGAATACACCAAAGTTAGTGAAGTTTCTTACAGTACCTTTATGCTGAGAACCTACAGGGTATTTTTCCTGGATGTTAGCCCATGGATCCTGAGTTAATTGCTTGATACCTAAAGAAATTTTTCTGTCTTCTCTGTCGATAGTTAATACTTCAGCTTCAACCTCGTCACCGATTTTCACGAAATCACCTGCACTTCTTAAGTGAGTAGACCATGACATTTCAGATACGTGGATAAGACCTTCTACACCTGGAGCGATTTCAACGAAAGCACCGTAGTCAGCAAGAACTACTACTTTACCTTTTACTTTATCTCCAACTTTCAGGTTAGCATCTAAAGCATCCCAAGGGTGTGCTTCAAGTTGCTTCATACCTAACTGAATTCTTGTTTTCTCATCATCGAAGTCAAGGATAACCACTTTAACAGTTTGTCCATCTTCAAGAATTTCTGAAGGATGGTTAACTCTAGACCAAGAAAGGTCTGTAATGTGGATAAGACCGTCAACACCTCCAAGGTCAATGAATACACCGTAAGAAGTAATGTTCTTAACAGTACCTTCAAGTACCTGACCTTTTTCAAGTTGAGCGATGATCTCTTTTTTCTGACCTTCGATATCAGCTTCGATAAGTGCTTTATGAGAAACAACAACGTTTTTGAATTCGTGGTTGATCTTAACAATTTTGAATTCCATTGTTTTACCTACAAACTGATCGTAATCTTTAATAGGCTTAACATCGATCTGAGAACCTGGTAAGAATGCTTCGATACCGAATACATCTACAATCATACCACCTTTAGTTCTAGATTTAACGAAACCGTTAACGATTTCTCCAGACTCGTGGTATTCATTTACTTTATCCCAAGCTCTAAGAGTTCTAGCTTTCTTGTGAGAAAGTTGTAACTGTCCAGACTTGTCTTCTCTTCTGTCAACCATTACTTCAACCTCGTCACCTACTTGTAAACCTTGGTTGTAACGGAATTCGTTAAGAGAGATAACACCTTCAGATTTGAAGTTGATGTCAACAATCGCTTCTTTGTCTGTTAATCTTACTACTTTACCTACAAGAACGTCATTATCTTCAAGATCGTTAAGAGATCCTTTGTAGATTTCTTCTAGTTCGTTCTTTTCTTTTCTGTCCTCTGCATTTAATCCACTTTCGAAAGATTCCCAGTCAAATTGTTCTGGTGCTACGTTTTGGTTCAATAGAACCTCTGCTGAATTTGTCTCTTTTGACATTTTCTAAAAAATTTTGTATTCCGTCCTTTCCTGCTCTTGGCCTAATGTGATGGCAGAAATTCCGGAAGATGTTAATTATTAAATATTTACTTCGCCAAAAATGTACTCACAAAAAGTGGTGCAAAAATACAACTTTTTTATGACATAACCTTGTATTTCAAAGTTTTTTTATATGATAGAAGTCTACTGATTTACAACCCTATAAAAACATAAGAAAATCGTCATAACACTTATGGTGACTGCAAAATAACGAACTCTGATAGTTTGAAAAATATTCATTATTATAAATGATCTGAAATCTGAGTATTCAAAAACCTATCTTTGCAACATGAATTTAGAATCGATTTATAAAAAATTGCAGATTCAGGACATGAATCAGATGCAAAAATCTACATACAAAGCTACAGAAAACAAAAATGATGTAGTTTTACTCTCCCCTACAGGTTCAGGAAAAACGCTAGCTTTCCTGTTTCCGGTACTTCGCAATCTGAAGAAAGACAAATCCGGGATTCAGGCTTTAGTATTGGTTCCTGCAAGAGAATTAGCTCTGCAGATAGAACAGGTTTTCAAAGCTATGAAGACTGATTACAAAGTCACCGTATGTTATGGCGGCCATGATAAAAAAATTGAGATCAACAGCTTGACTGAAGCTCCGGCTTTATTAATCGGAACGCCTGGAAGAATTGCGGACCATCTTAGAAACAACAGTTTTAATCCTTCAACAATTAGCACTTTGATTCTGGATGAATTTGACAAATCTCTTGAATTTGGCTTTCAGGAAGAAATGAGCTTCATTATAGAATCAATGAAAAACCTGTCACAAAGGATTTTAACTTCTGCTACTGCAATGGAAGAAATTCCTGCTTTTACAGGATTAAAAAATGAAAAGACAATCGATTTTCTAAAACTAAGTGAGGTAAAGCCTGATATTCAGTTTAAAAAAGTAATTACTACCGCTGAAGAAAAGCTAGATGCTCTTTTCCATCTAATATGTAAAATAGGCAATAAAAGAACATTGATATTTTGCAACCACAGAGAGGCTGTTGATAGGATATCAGAGCTTTTAAAAGATAAAGGAATTGAAAAAGAAACTTTCCACGGCGGTATGGAACAGGATGAAAGAGAACGGGCATTGCTAAAATTCCGTAATGATTCTGCAAAAATTCTGATTACAACCGATTTAGCAGCACGAGGTCTTGACATTCCAGAGGTTGAATCTATTGTACACTACCAGCTTCCTCCAAAAGAAGATGCTTTTATTCACAGAAACGGACGCACAGCGAGAATGAATGCCAAAGGATTTGCTTATCTTATTATGAAAGAAGATGATAATTTTCCTTTTTTAAAAAATGATATCCCAGTTGAAAACGTGGAGGGAGAAAATAAAATCCCCCAACAAACCGCTTTTCAAACCATTTACATCAGTGCCGGTAAGAAAGATAAGGTAAACAAAGTAGACATTGTCGGATACCTCATCAAAAAAGGGGAATTAGGAAAAGATGATATCGGATTAATCGAAGTGAAAGACACTACTTCTTACGTTGCCGTGGCCAGAAAAAAAATACCAGAGCTGTTAAAAAAGCTGGCTACCGAAAAGCTAAAAGGTAAAAAGGTTAAAATGGAAGTTGCTTACTAAGCTTTCGAAAAATATACAAAACAAGCCCCAAATTGAGGCTTGTTTTTATTATAAACTACACAGAGATTATTAAAAATCATATCCAATACTAATCCCTAACTGTAGAATTGCAGAAGATTCATGAGTATCCAGATTCTTTCCGTACCCCAGTCCAAATTTAGCTTCATAATTAAAGTTTTGAGCAAAATTTCTGCGAATACCATAAGAAGGTATTATTGTAATAAAATTACTTACCTCAATGTTTTTCTCATTAGATATGATGAACCAATCTGGTGTATAAGAAAAACCAAGAGCTATATAATTAGCTGAATTATTATAAATATTTTTTCCTTTGTCTAATCTTCTGTTAAAACTGTAATAATATTTTGGAGTAACTCCTATAGCCGGATATAAAGCAAATCCTGTCTTCGGATAAAAAGAACCACCCCACAATGCTGAATTAAACATAAAGTCTCCACGTAATACAAAATCATTAGTAATCCGCAATTCATCATAAATACCTGAATTGGTAAATCCCAACTGTACTCCTATTAAGTTTTTCATAGCCTTAGCTTCTCTCAATTGTGAAAAGCTTATAAAACCTAAAAAACTAAACATTACTAACAGTATTATTCTTTTAAGATTATTCATTGTTTTTTATTTTTTATTACTGTCCATGTTCCACTCCAATTACCCTGCTTCCACGTACCCGACATTGAACTTAGATTCCCATATAAAGTAAAACCTGTTTGAGTAGAAATTACACTTTGTAGCGCCCCTGCATCTCCAACCCCGCCTAAAAAGTTATCTGTAATATTCATTGATGTTCTGGTTCCTCTGACATAACCGTCTTTACTTACATTAAGTACTAAATCACCGGACATTCCGCCAGAAAAACTTCCTACATACATTCCCATATAAGGAGATGTATATTTTTTACTTGCCTCATCCTTGGATCTCTCATTATAAAAATCAATGATCTGATCACAAGAAACCAATATAGAAGAGCAAAGAGCAATAAATATTATTTTAATGTTTTTATATAACATCTATAATTAAGTTAATTAGGCGTTGTTTTTATCCTACTACCATGCCAAGCACCATTCTTTTTAGCAATACCATACATAACAACTTTAAATTCTTTTGGTCTTTTCATCCCTCCATAGGAAGGATTTATTCTCCCATCATCTCCCATTGTAAATCCTATCTGAAATCCCCAATCAAAAGTCTTTTCTAAATTATCCGCATTAGAGGCTTTTCTGTAAAAAGTTTTGAATACTTTTAGCTTTCCAAATTCAGGAGCATTATAAGAATAGGTAATATTATTATTTGGTTTAGCTTTTCCTTGTGACTCCCATAGAGTACCAAGATTTTTAAACGCTTTATCCCAGAATAAACGATTAAGCTTCTCATTCGACAAAGCATTATTACCTGCTTTTATTGCTGCATACAAACCTCCATCAATCAAATCTATATTAGAGCCATTTCCAATAAATGGCAATACATCTTCTATATAAATATCATCTTGAAAAACTTTAGGATAACCCTGAAGACTGTAACCAGATATTGTATAAGTCCCGGGATAATATCCAGATGTCCAAAAAGTTGCAGCATCAAAGAACATCCTATTACCACCACTATAAATATTTGTCGTTCTATTAGGATTAGATGGTGTTAAAAAGTTTGTATCATAATAGAAATGGCCTTCAATTACCCCCAATCTTATTTCATCAGCCTTTTCTTTTCTCCATAACCCGGTCCATCCTCTATACTGATGTTTAACTTTTACTCCCATATTATAAACAAGAAGATAGTTTTGATTATAGGCTTTTGTCTTAACCCTTCTACGTCCTTCATATTTATCTACACACATATCCGAATCTCCAAATAAGCTTTGCAACCATGTACGATATGTATCACAATTTGGCAAAGAATTCACATATTTGTTTACTTCATCCTCTGGATCAATCGATGGAAGAGGCTGCCTAGGTGGATTATTGACTGGAGGAATTGATGGTTGAGCAGGAGGTCTGTATGGTATAAAATAATCTATCCCTGGAAATACTTCTACAATTATTGGTTTTTCATCCGGATAAAATCTATTGGGATCGTTTCCATAATCATATGGATTAATGGGTTTATGTTCTCCTATAAAGCCATTTTTTATATCTGAGTCTGTTGGCGTGAGTAAATTATTAGAAATATTATTTACAGCTAAATATTGTTGAAGAACTGGGTATTTATTATCAGGCACAATAAATAACCCTACATCAGTGTATTTGTAAATCTTATTGCCTACTTGTATTTCACCATTATTATTTAAAAATGCAGCGAAAGCATCGTCTCCGATTACATCTTCTAAATCATCAATATCATCTTTAATTTGCTCATCATTAACAACAGCCGTTGCATTCTTTACTCCAGCCACTTTTCCAATCAGTTTTAATCTATCCTCTTTTAGAGAATTTATACGAGCTTGGATCTGTGTTAGAATCAACTTTTCATTTTGCTCAGTCACAATAGGTCTAAGAGAAATAAGGCCTTTATTATCAATATATTTCGCAATTATTTCTTCATTTTCGTTTTTTATGTTATCATAATAATGTTGAAGAGATTCTTTATTTGCAAAATAAAGCCGTCCGTCTTTTACATATCCATCTATGACTTGAATATTACTTGAAGTTGATTGCTCTAAAGCAACCATTTCCTGTCTACAGCTATAATTTACACTTAATAAGGTTAAGACTCCCATAGTAAAATAGATTTTTTTCATATAATTTATTTTTTAGTGTTTTTCAAATATAAAAAATAAATGACAAAAGACAATTTAACATAAAAAAATAAATATAATAAAAATAATTATTTAATATAAATTTAAAAATAAACAATAAATGAAAATAAAAAAAAGCCGGAAAATAAAAATTCCGGCTAACTATATTAAAATAGCTAATGTTGCATTTATATAAGTTTACTTTCCTGACAAATATTTCACAGCCTCATTCAGCACCCTGTCCACAAAAGTATTCGGAGAACTTTGCATAGCTGCTACTTCGGCATCTGTAGGTGGTTCAACAAAAATATCAGGTTTCACTCCAACACCTTCTATAACTTGCCCACTAGCATCTTTAGCTGCCATTAGTGGCATATAGAAAGTAAGATAGCCCGCAATTTGATCTCTTGTCCCACCATTGAAATCGTCCGGAGACCCCAAACCAGCAGTAGCTCCGGCACTATAATCACCTACTGATATCACTTGGCTTCCCTGAGTTTTAATCATCATAGTTGACATTTCAGACATACTCGCGCTTCCTTTATCGGTTAGGATTACAATTGGAATATTAGAAGGGAGCCCAAACTGATGAGGATTAGCCTGCATCGGAACCCATGGTGTATAATTAAATTGGCCATTTCCTTCTTTTGTTCTTTGATATCCCCAAACCGCAGGTTTCGTAATAAAACGATCTGTAAAGAATCGGGCATCAACAATAGCTCCACCACCATTACCTCTAAGGTCTATAATAATTTTTTTAATACTTCCTTTACGTAAAGGATTGAAAAACCCTGTGTAAAGCGGTTCATTATCCAGAATATCTTGAGCAGCCGTTTGAAACTGAGGCAATCTATACCCCCATTGCACATGCGTCCCCATCTTAGACACAAACCATTGAATATAAGGAAGACTCTCTGCTGTTAAAACAGGTGCATAAGTTGCGCTACTAGTATACGCTACCAAATTTTTTGATTTCGCTAAAGCCTTTTGTGTAGCATCCAGAAAAGCACTTGAGATAATTTCGGTACTTTTAAAAGCAGCAATCTGATCATTAAATGCTTTTACTTCTGCTGAAGCCGGGAAAGAATTCCACTGATTTA
This sequence comes from Elizabethkingia miricola, assembly GCF_001675285.1. Lineage (GTDB taxonomy): Bacteria > Bacteroidota > Bacteroidia > Flavobacteriales > Weeksellaceae > Elizabethkingia > Elizabethkingia miricola. The sequence continues at coordinate 88,919 of NZ_LSGQ01000029.1, read as the reverse complement.
GGACATTTACCGTAAAATCCCTTACTTTTTTTCTAAAAGTTGCATCTTTAATTGCATTGAGTTCTTTTGAAGCATCTATATCCGCAGGAGTTAATAATAATCCATTGCCCGTATCAGGAGTCAAATATTTATCTAAAAGATCTATTTTAAAATTTGATGCTAAAGCAAACTGAGCAAAACTGAAATAATAAATATCTGGATTAGATTTTAAATTCCCTGCCAATAAAAAATTATCTTGGAGCAATACATTTCCTGTAAGCCTATTCTTCATATAGCCATACTTCGCACTAAAAGGATAGATGTTATTACCTTTAGTTTTCATCCCTCCCCAAAATGTATAGGAGCTAATGACACTATTATTAGAAGCTGGCATCGCGACTTTTACATTAAAATGTCGGTCTATAATAGGATCAACAATTTCGGTAAAGTACTGTACGGCTTTTAGCTTGTCATCATTAATATCCTTATCGTTATCTGTACTCTTACCGAATGTTTTCAATGCGGCAAACTTTGGATAATATTCACGGTAAATAGCATTCCAATCCATTCCATCAGCTCTTTTCTGCTCATAGAAGTAGTTATATCGCTGATCCATTACTGTCCAGAACACTTTAAAAAGATCCGCATAAGATTTCACATCACTACTGGTATATCTTGTAGGCTCTGTTATAGAGGTTTCTTCATCTTTTACACAGGAGTTTAGCGTCATTGCTGACAGAGCTAATCCTAAAGCAAAAACTGGTATTTTTATAAAATTTCTTTTCATAATTTAAATAGTTATTGAGTTGATAAGTGATTAGTCGAATTTGTAAGATACACCTACAGAAATCATATAAGAACGGGTCGTTGCCTTCTGATCTTTATCTGTGTTGGTTTTGCTGATATCCGATAAACCATATTGATAATTATAAGCTCCATATACATCGAACTTATCAAAAGAATACCCCAATTGCGCCTGCCCCTGAAGCCCATAGCCAAAACGATTCAATTGGTTTTCATTCTTTTTAAAATCATAAGTATCTGATACTTTTACGTAAGGAAAGGTACCATCAGGCTGCAATCCTCCAAAAACAGGATATTGACCTTCTCTCTTCATATTAAGCCAATATTCCGTATACATACCACCTGCTACTTTAATCCATACACCTTTACTTTCATGTGGATTATTTAGAATATAAGCCCCAACTAACAAAGGGAAAGAAAGGAAATTGTTCTTGTAATCGGTGTACTGTCCGGAGCGGGTTCCTGTTCTTTCATATTTATAATTCTTTTGCAGGAAGGAAACCCCTGTAGACATAAAAATAGACTTCCAGATCATATATTCTCCGGAAAGATTTACTCCAAAACCATAGCGGCCAGAGTATTTTGTATCTACTAAATTTGAAACATTGCCATTTAATACACTGTACGTATATCCGGCATCCAGGCCAATTTTAAATTTGTTCTGTGCGAACAGACTTGCGCCTACGGGTAATAGGCAAAGACATAAAGTCTTGCATAAACTTTTTTTCATAGATTTTTTTGATTTGGTTAATTACACAGGGGCAATATACAAAATATTATTATTACAACAATTTAACATAATTAAATATTCTTCGACCAAAAAAATCAATAAAAATTAAATGTTTCAGTACTCAAAAACTTAAACTATTACATAAACTATAAATCATTAGAAAAGTATTCAGTCACGAAAAAATATTTACCTTTGCTATAACAAGAAATTATGAAAGTAGAACTACCGGAAAAACTATATTATTCAATTGGCGAAGTAGCCAAAGCCTTTAATGTAAACACCTCTCTTATCCGTTACTGGGAGCAAGAGTTTACTATTATAAAACCCAAAAAAAACAAAAAAGGAAACCGTTATTTTACTCCCGAGGATATTAAAAATCTGAAAATTATTTATCATTTAGTAAAGGAAAAAGGTTATACGCTGGAAGGTGCTAAAACAGCACTAAGCACTTCTCCTAAAGTTGAGAAAACAGTTGAGTTGATAGACCGATTGGAGTTTGTAAAAGCGGAGCTACTAAAACTAAAGGAATCTTTAACTGAAAATGAATAAAGTAGAAAAGACTATTTGTATTAATTAAAAAAGATTTTTTGAATAATAAAAACATCCTGCTTTCTACGGCAGGCTTTTTATTTTATAGCCTCATGGTTTTATCATAAGCCTGAGTATAGCATAGTCAAAAGACAACTCAAAAGTATTTTTTACATTAAAAATAATTAATCACATATTATTTTTAATAAAATTAATTTATTTAATAAAAAAAATAGTTATATTTAAAGAAATGTAATATTAAATAATGAAACATGAAATCTCAACTCTCATTTCATATGAGAAAGAAACAGTTTATCGGGCTAACTGTTTTAGGATTTCTGGTGCTTATTTTAGAAACATCTTTCCATTTCTATAAAAAATATAAAACTCAGCAGCCATCCGATACCGTAGAATTCATTTCTTCTGACAAATTCAATCCTGCTTTCACTAAATTCAACCCTAATGACCTTAGTGCTAGACAATGGGAAAATCTAGGATTCACACCTAAACAGGCCAAAACTATTCTGAATTATAAAGAAAAAATCTGCAACGGAACCTTTACTTCCAAAGAGCAATTATCCGAATGCTTTGCGATTAGTAAAGACAAATTCGCTGAGCTTAGCCCCTATATCTTACTTCCAGAAACAGCTGTTAACAAAACTCCGGAATACCGGAAGAAAAATAAAAAACTTACAATCAGTGGAAAATTTAATCCTGACAGCTATATCCTGCAGGATTGGGTTAACTTAGGATTTTCGGAACGCCAGTCAGAATCTATTTTGAAATATAAAAAGTATTTGGGAGGTAGTTTTCAGTCTAAAGAAAAGTTCAAAGAATGCTTTATCATCAGTGAAGAACAGTACATACAACTTGCTCCTTTCCTCCTTCTTCCTCAACAAAAAGTTACAGATAAGACCTTGATAAAGGGATTAAAACCTAAAAACACATTCGATCCTAATACACTAACCACACAGGAATGGAAAGACCTTGGCTTCTCGGAAAGGCAGGTACAGGGTATACTGAATTATAAAGAAAAGATTTTAAAAGGAAGTTTTAAAACTCTCGCAGACTTACAAAAGTGCTATATGATTTCTGCTGAAAAATTTGAAGAATTAAAACCTTGGATCCGCATTACTCAGCCTGTAACAACACCTATTTCATCACAAATTACAGAACTGGATCTTAATACTATATCTTTCCGGCAACTCCGCGATTTCGGTTTTGAAGATAAAGCCGCTGCCAGCCTTTTGGGATTCAGGAAAAAATTAGGAGGCTTTGCTCAAAAAGAGCAAATACTGGATACCTATAACATCGACAAAGATTTAGCATTAAAACTTATTCAGGAAGCCCAATTAGACATCAGTAAGGTTATCAAAATAGATATACTGACAGCCGATGAAGTTGTATTAAAAGAACACCCTTACTTCCGATATTATACAGATAAGATAATTTTTTACCGCACCTCTGTTTCCGGTAAAAATGATATCCTAAAAAAATTAAATGCAAAGCCAAAAGATCTCGAAAAAATACAGTGGTATCTGAAGTAATACGGTTACAAATGCGTAAATTCGTATAAGTATCGCTTATATACTTAAGCAATCAACTAATAACCAACGACTAATGAACAGTATCACACTAAAAAACGTGTCCGTTAAAAGGGGCAGCGACAATCTGTTAAACAATATCAGCTTTACTTTAAATCCGGGAGAACACCTTGCTATATTAGGTCCTGGAGGAAGCGGAAAATCTCTTTTAGCAAAGGCATTGAAAGGACAGCTCCTGCACACCGGAACTATTGAATACAGACGCAACAATGAGCTGAAAAAACCTAATATCGCATATATTACTACCACATATGCATTGAAAAATAAATCCAATGTTTCTGATTTCTATTATCAGCAGCGGTTCAATACCAGTGATGCAGAAGATTCGGCAACGCTTACAGACGAATTATTGAAAAAAGGCAATATTGAATCTGTAAATAACTGGCTGGGGAGGTTCCAGCTAACACACAGAGCACAAGCTCCTTTGATACAACTGTCTAACGGAGAACTAAAAAAAATGCAACTGATTAGCCATCTCCTTGGCAATCCTGAGATTCTGATTCTGGACAAAGTATTCACAGGACTTGACACCCAGAGCAGAAAAGAATTACATGCAATTATCAATCAGCTGGCAGATGAAAACGTGAGAATTATATTGATTACAGACCACCATAACATTCCGGACTGTATCACTCATTTTGCAGAGATGTCCGATGGAAACATTACTGAATACAACACCATAAATCAACTTAGCTTTACTGAAATACACCAAACCGGATTCGACAAACCTATTCCTGTTATTAACAGCTCATCCATTGACAGCCCTTTAATCCGAATGGAAAATGTAACAATACAATACAACAATAATATTATCCTAAACAATATCAATTGGCAGGTAAACCCTGGTGAATGTTGGCAGATAAAAGGACATAACGGAGCCGGGAAATCTACTTTACTTAGCCTTATCAATGGTGATAATCCACAAGCCTACTCTCAGCAGATCTATCTGTTTGGTAAAAAAAGAGGAAGTGGGGAAAGCATTTGGGATATTAAAAAGAAAATTGGATTTGTATCACCGGAACTGTATAACTTTTTTGACCGTAACACAACTGTTGAACAAGCTATAGGGTCGGGCTTCTTTGATACTATTGGCCTGTTCAGAAAACTAAATGAGCAACAGGCATTGAAAGTAAAAGAATGGCTCAGCTTCTTTTCACTGGAAGATAAAGCAACAAAACTACTGTCATTTCTGTTTGGCGGGGAACAGCGGTTGGTACTGATCGCAAGAGCCCTTATAAAAGACCCAGTTATGCTTGCTCTGGATGAACCTTTTCAGGGTTTAGATGATTCTCAGATCAGTACAATTATTAATCTTCTGGAACAAATTCATCAAAACAGCGATATCAGCATGCTCTTCATTAGCCATTATGATGATGAGATACCTTCTTGTGTAAAACATATACTGGAACTAAATAAAGGTGTTCCCACTATTAGCGAAAGAAAATAATTCACTGAATATCAGGCATATTAAAAAAATACAAATTTCTTATGTTTTTCATTATATTTGAGAAAAATAGACACCTATGAATTTCGAAACTTCAGAAAACCTGAAAATGATTGCTGAAACGGCACGTGATTTTGCTGAAAAAAATATCCGCCCACATATTATGGATTGGGATGAATCCCAGCATTTTCCAAAAGATTTATTTCATCAGCTTGGTGAAATGGGCTTTATGGGAATTGTAGTTCCTGAAAAATATGGAGGTTCCGGACTTTCTTATGATGAATACGTAGCTATTGTAGACGAAATTTCTCAGGTAGACCCTTCTATAGGACTTTCTGTTGCTGCTCATAATTCACTTTGTACTAACCATATATATGAATTTGCAAACGAAGAACAAAGAATGAAATGGTTACCTCAACTCGCTTCCGGAAAAGTAATCGGAGCTTGGGGACTTACGGAACACAATACAGGCTCTGACGCCGGAGGAATGTCCACTACAGCTGTAAGAGATGGTGACGACTGGATTATTAATGGTGCAAAAAATTTTATCACTCATGCTATTTCAGGTGACATTGCTGTTGTAATGACGCGTACCGGAGAGAAAGGTGCTCCTAACAATGCAACTGCTTTTGTTTTAGAAAAAGGAATGCCAGGCTTCACCTCTGGTAAAAAGGAAAATAAACTGGGAATGCGTGCCTCTGAAACGGCCGAATTAATCTTCGATAATGTAAGAGTACCAGACAGCCACCGTTTAGGTGAAGTTGGTGAAGGCTTCAAGCAGGCTCTGAAAATACTAGATGGCGGAAGAATTTCTATTGCAGCGCTTAGCTTAGGAATTGCTAAAGGAGCTTATAAAGCAGCATTAAAATACGCTAAAGAGAGAAAGCAATTCGGTCAGGCTATTGCCGATTTCCAGGCAATAAACTTCAAACTGGCAGATATGGTTACTGAAATCGATGCCTCAGAATTATTGATTCAACGTGCTGCATATTTGAAAAACAATAAACAAAAAATGACTCGTGAAGGAGCTATGGCTAAGCTATACGCTTCTGAGGCTTGCGTAAAAATAGCAAACGAGGCTGTACAGATATTTGGAGGCTATGGCTATACCAAAGACTTCCCTGCTGAGAAATACTACAGAGACTCCAAGCTTTGTACGATAGGTGAAGGAACATCTGAAATACAGAAACTTGTTATCGGAAGAGACATTACCAGATAAAAAAATAAAGCCTGATTTTTTCAGGCTTTTTTATTGACCAAAAGTTTGGCACGAAATATTCTATATATCGGAAGTATTTGAAGTTTGGATTCTATATCAATATATTTCAAAATTCGTAATTCACTCTTCATACTTTAACATAAGACATTGCTTATATTTGTTTAATAATCTATCTCACCAATGAAAAAAGTATTCATAGCAACTTTGGCCTTTATGGCTTTATCTACATATTATGTAAATGCTCAGACAAACGAAATCAATCAGCGTATTAAAAATGAAAGAGGTATATTACTCATCGGGCAACAGAATATGGAACCATTCAACAAAAAACCATTTAAAGCATGGTATGATGAAGAATACACACCTTATGTTGTCGATCAGCCTTCTATAAAGAAACTGGAAAAAGAAAACATATCTTCTTACGACATCACCATATTTATTGGTTCATGGTGTCCGGATAGCCACCGAGAATTTCCAAGATTTATTAAAATCCTGCAGGAGCTGAAATACCCTGTAGACAAAGTGCAGATTTTTGCTTTAGACCGTCAGAAAAAAAGCCCGCATGAAGATGAGAAACTTTATAATGTTACCCATGTTCCTACTTTTATTATAAAAAAAGATGGTAAAGAAATCGGACGAATTACTGAAGCTCCGGAAACCGGATTCTTGGAAAAAGATTTGCTGAATATTATAAACAAAGCAAAATCTTCTTCTTAAACTCTATTCATCAATAATCATTAAAACATTTTTTCTTTGAGAAGAACTCCAACTTACATAGGTATTTTAATCGGTATACTCTCTACTCTTCTTGTTGTGTCTGTATGGCGCGGATGTAAAGAGAAAAAAGCTGAAGCTATTAACCAGGATTATTATCTGATCACTAATCAGATAAGTAAAATGAATAAAATGGTGGTTTTAGAGCAGAATTTCTCAAGCTTTCAAACACATAAAAGTGCTGCTTTTAAATTTGGAGGCTATGACATTCTTCCTAAGGAAATGGTATTGTATACAACCGCTAAAGCGCAGGTAACCTATGATCTGAAGCAAATGAAGATAGATGTAGATACCATTAACAAAAAACTGGTAATTACAGAGCTTCCAAGAGCTGAAATTAAAATTTATCCGGATGTAAAAATTCATTTTATGGATGATTATGCCATGAACAGATTTGATCAGAAAAGCATTAATGGCATTATGGAATCGGCTAAACAAAACATGGTAAAAAGCGTTGACCAAAAGAAACTGGAGCAGGAAGGACATGAACAGTTGGTTCATAACCTGAATGATATTTTTGTTCTGGCTAAAGCTCTGAACTATAAAATAGAGGATAAAACTGGAGAATTAAAGGGAATTATTCTTTAAAAACACATCCTTTTTAAGGCTTCAAGCCCTGAAAATGATCTTGCTAATAAAACCTCATAGGCCTCAGATACCTATGAGGTTTTTATTTTTAAATTCATGATAACTAATATCAGATACAAATCCCAGAGAAATACAGAGAAAAACATTGCTATTGGCAGATAGTATTCCTCCGGAATACCTACTTCTTGATACACCTTTTTTTACACAGATAAGGCTCCTCCGGAGCATTTTACTGATTTCTTAGATCATGATTTATATAAATAAAATTCATTATAATGAATAAGAGCTCCGTCAGGAGCTTTATCTATATAGATTATAATTATGAAAATTTAGGGCGTTCCAGAGGAACGCTATCTTAATATAAAGGTCTGTTAAAAATAGAAAGACCCCCGAACATGTCGGAGGCCTTTCAAAAAATAAACCCTAATAATAAATCAACTTTAATATTTAAACTATCGTAGATTTTCCAATTTGAATGTTTTCGTAGTTGTAATAACTACCATGCTGTGTGTTACGGATAAACTCCGCTACAAAACTTCCTACTTCTGAGGTAGAATAAGATTTTGTCGTATTGAGATCCTGGGTTACAAAACCTTCTGCTATAGCTTTTTCTACAGCTTTCTCAATCGTTCTGGCAGCAACATCCCACCCAAGGTGGTCCAGCATCATTGCTGCACTTAGAATAGATGCTAACGGATTGGCAATTCCTTTCCCTTTAGCTTGCGGATAAGATCCGTGAATCGGCTCAAACATAGAGTTAGACTCTCCTACCGATGCGGATGGCATTAGGCCAATAGATCCACCAATAACACTTGCTTCGTCCGAGATAATATCTCCGAACATATTTTCCGTCAGAATAACGTCAAATTGCTTCGGATTCAGGATCATTTGCATTGCTGCATTGTCCACAAAAATGTAATCTAAAGCAACATCTTCATACTGAGGAGCGATCTCCTGACATACTTTACGCCACAATCTGGACGTATCCAATACATTTGCTTTATCGATTAATGTAAGCTTCTTACGACGCTTCTGAGCGGCCTGAAATGCAAGGTGTGCAATTCTTTCAATATCCGCTCTATTGTATTGGCAAACATCATATGCATATTCACCATTCTCTTCTGTGAATTTTTCACCAAAATAGATACCGCTGATCAGCTCACGGTAAATTACCATATCTGTTCCGTCGATAATCTCTTTTTTCAATGGGCTGCTTTCTGCTACCTTATCAAAAATTTTTACAGGCCGCAGGTTAGCGAATAGTCCCAATTCTTTTCTTAGTTTTAACAATCCCTGCTCTGGACGTACCTTAGCTTCCGGATTGTTATCAAAATGCGGATCGCCAATTGCACCAAACAATACTGCATCTGAGTTTTTGCAGATATCCAGTGTTGCATCCGGTAAAGGATTTCCCGTCTGGAAAATGGCTTCAGCGCCAACTATAGCCTCCTGAAACTGAAATTTGCAACCATATACTTCAGAAATGGCATTTAATACTTTAATACTTTCATTTACTACTTCCGGTCCTATTCCATCACCAGCAAGTACAGCAATTTTCATTTCGCTCATTAGAATGTGTTTTGTAAGTTTTTTTCGAAAGCGTCGATCTTATCTCTTTTACTGATCAAGAAATCAATATCGTCATAGCCATTCATCAAACATATCTTTTTGTAAGAGTCTAGATCGAAGCTTTCGGATTTATGGTTAAAGGTTATAGTTTGCTTCTCTACGTCCACTGAAATTTCGGTTTCAGGGTTATTAGTTATGGTTTGTAATAATTCTTTCAGAAATTCTTCGGATACTTTTACAGGCAGCAGTCCGTTATTCAGTGCATTACCTCTGAAGATATCGGCAAAATAGCTGGATACAACTACTTTAAATCCGTATCCTGTTAACGCCCATGCAGCATGCTCTCGGCTGCTACCACAACCAAAATTGTTACCTGCTACCAGTATTTCTCCGGAATATTTTGGATTATTAAGGACAAAATCTGTATTCGGATTATTTTCTTTATCAAATCTCCAGTCTCTGAAAACATTTTGTCCAAAACCATTCTTGTCAATACTTTTCAGGAATCTTGCAGGAATAATCTGGTCTGTATCTATATTTTCCGTTGGTAAAGGAATGGCTGTTGAAGTAATATGTGTAAGCTTCTGCATTTTCTTAATTTTTAGAAATTAAAATTCTCCCTTCTACTGCTACCTTAGCTGCAGTTAGCGGACTCGCCAGGATAGTTCTGGCACCTTGTCCCTGTCTTCCTTCAAAGTTTCTGTTCGACGTAGAAACACAATACTCACCTTCAGGGATTTTATCATCGTTCATTGCCAGACATGCTGAACAACCAGGCTGACGAATTTGGAAACCAGCTTCTGTAAATACTTTATCCAGTCCTTCATCATAAATCTGTGTTACAACCTGTTGTGATCCCGGAACAATAAGTGCATTAATATTTTCGGCTTTTCTCTTTCCTTTAATATATTCTGCAACTGAACGGAAATCTTCGATTCTTGCATTGGTACAGCTACCGATAAATACATAATTAACAGGAATATCGCTGGCAGACTGCCCCGCCTGTAACCCCATATATTTAAGAGCTTTCGCTTCAGATTCAGTTACGGGGGTCGGAACACTTTCATTTACTGAAATTCCCATTCCTGGGTTCGTTCCGTAAGTAATCATTGGATGAATATCTTCTGCATTGAAATGGAATTCTTCATCGAATGCCGCTCCTTCATCAGATTTCAAAGTTTTCCAATAGGCTACTTTCTTCTCCCATTCTTCCCCTTCAGGTGCAAATTTGCGGCCTTTTACGTAAGCGAAAGTAGTTTCATCCGGCGCAATCATTCCACCACGGGCTCCCATTTCTATACTCATGTTACATACCGTCATACGCCCTTCCATAGACATTTCCTCAAAAACATTTCCGGCATATTCACAGAAATAGCCTGTTCCTGCATCTGTTCCTATTTTAGAAATGATATAAAGAATTACATCTTTTGGCTGTACATCTTTATTCAGTTTACCGTTTACGGTAACACGCATAGATTTAGGTTTATTCAGTAGCAAACACTGACTGGCAAAAACCTGCGCTACCTGACTGGTACCAATACCGAAAGCAATAGCTCCGAAGGCTCCATGCGTAGACGTATGGCTGTCTCCACATACAATGCTCATCCCTGGCTGGGTAATTCCCAGTTCAGGAGCAATAATGTGTACAATTCCTTGATATGGGTGGCCTAAGCCGTATAACTCTACATTATTTTTTTTGCAATTCTCCGTCAGTTGTTCTACCTGAGTTCTGGAAAGATCATCCTTTATTGGCTGATCCTGATCTAGTGTAGGTACATTATGGTCAGCTGTCGCTGTAATTTGTTTAGGACGGAATACCTGTACTCCTTTAGCTTCCAACTCTGCAAAAGCCTGCGGACTTGTTACTTCGTGGATCAGGTGTCTGTCGATATAAATAATCTGAGGTCCGTCTGGTACCGTATCTACAACATGGGCATCCCAGACTTTATCGAATAATGTCTTCTTATCTGCGTTCATAATTGGCACTTTGGCTATATACATTCATTATAACATTCAAATCTTCATCATTTACTTCTTTCTTGCTGTCGGCAACTTTTAAGAATTCAGAGTATAAAACATCCAATTCGTTTTTAGTAATATCAAAACCAATATTTTTATATCTGTATGCCAATGCAGAACGCCCGCTTCTGGCTGTAAGAACAATTGAAGATTCAGTTACTCCAACATCTTCCGGATTAATAATTTCGTAAGTCTCACGATTTTTAATCACACCATCCTGGTGAATTCCGGAACTGTGCGCAAAGGCATTGGCACCAACAATTGCTTTATTAGGCTGTACAACCATCCCCATCATATCTGAAGTCAGCTGACTAAGTTCAGTTAGCATTTTTGAATTAATATCTGTAGCTAAATGAAGGTCTCTATGTTGTTGCAAGATCATCACCACTTCTTCAAGAGCGGTATTTCCAGCTCTTTCCCCTATTCCGTTGATGGTACATTCAATTTGTCTTGCTCCGTTTATTGCTCCGGCGATAGAATTGGCTGTAGCCAATCCAAGATCATTGTGACAGTGGCAAGAGATAATTACATTTTCAATACCCTTTACATTTTCTTTCAGGTACTTTATTTTGGCTCCATATTCTTCCGGCAGGCAATACCCTGTTGTGTCCGGGATATTTAATACCGTAGCTCCTGCTTTAATTACGGCTTCACATACACGTGCCAAGTGGGCATTATCTGTTCTTCCGGCATCTTCAGCAAAAAATTCCACATCTTCTACAAAGCTTTTAGCAAAACTTACTGCTCCAACAGCACGCTCGATAGCCTGCTCCAGAGTAATATTGAATTTATATCTAAGATGAGATTCCGAAACCCCAATACCTGTATGAATTCTTGGCCTTTTAGCAAATTTCAGTGCCTGAGCAGCAGATTCTATATCTTTTTTATGAGCACGGGAAAGTGCACATACTTTAGCATTTCTTACTAACTTTGCAATCTCGGTTACAGAATGAAAATCACCGGGACTGGAAATAGGAAAACCTGCTTCGATAATATCTACACCGAGCTCATCGAGTTTTTCTGCGATAACTAACTTTTGTTCTACATTCAATTTACAACCCGGGACTTGTTCCCCATCACGTAAGGTAGTGTCAAAAATTTCAATCTTCTCGGCTTTCATAATGAAGTTTTATTTAATTTTGACTCAAAAGTAGATGAATTCACTATTACCGGTTTTTCAGATCCACTAAAAACTACAATATCCATTTCATTGAAAACTTTTTATAAAAAATTGATTATCAACTAAATAAACTTTCACTTTTTACAATGGCAGATTTGCAAAAAGATTTTCTTTTCGTACTGATAAAGTCGCTTTCTACATCAGAAAAAAGACAATTTAAGCTTTATGTTAACCGTTTAGGAATAAATGTAGATGCTAAATTTCTGCTCCTGTTTTCTGAAATGGAAAAAATGAAAGAATATGATGAAGACATTATCATTTCAAAAAAAATATCTACTAAACAGCAGCTTTCTAATCTTAAAGCACACTTGTATAAACAAATATTGGTGAGTCTGCGCATGAATCCAAGTCTTCAGAACAACAGGATACAGCTGCGGGAGCAACTGGATTTCGCCACCATTCTGTACCAGAAAGGTCTTCACCGTCAGGCATTGAAGATATTGGATAAAGCAAAACAAACAGCATTCGATCTGGATGAAAAAACATTGGCCATAGATATTATAGATCTGGAAAAAGTTATAGAATCCCAATATATTACACGAAGTATAGAAGGACGTGCTGATGAGCTTATTGCCCAGTCACATGAACTCAGCATTCAGAATTCCTATTCCACAGAACTCTCCAATCTATCATTGAAGCTGTACAGTGAAATGCTAAAAAACGGTTATGCTCAGAATGATACTGATAAAGAAAGTATTATTCATCAGTTTAACGAACAAATTCGGAAAATAAGCTTTTCCAGACTGAATTTCAGGGAAAAACTGTGGTTCTATAAAGCCCATGTATGGAAACATCTTCTGCTCCAGGATTACAAACATGCCTACAAATACTCTCAGAAATGGGTGGAATTATTCTATGAAAATCCTGAAATGATAATTAACCACCCGGTATGGTATATTAAAGGGAATACTAACCTTATGAAGATCCTCTTCCTAAACGGACAGGTAAATAAATTGGAAGACTGGTTTGAAAAATTTAGAGAAACAACCAGCTCTGGGTATTTTACAACTAATGAAAACCTGCAGTCTCTTACTTTTCTGAATGTTTATAATACTCAAATGAACATTCATTTTATAAAAGGAGAATTTTTCATTGGCACCAAACTTATTCCTGAAGTAGAATTGAAGATGGAGAAATTCCGGGATAAGATAGATGATCATCATCTTCTTATACTATATCTGAAAATTGCAGCCCTTTACTTTGGTTCTAAAAAATACAAAGAGACTATAGAATACGGACAAAGAATTCTTCAGGCCAAAGGCTCCAGTATACAGGAAGATTTGGCATTTCATACAAGAGTATTGATTCTGATGGCAAAATACGAATCCGGAATGGATGAGGATTACGATGAATTTGCAAAACAAACCCATCGTTTTGTGGCTAAAATGAAGAATGCAAGTGAAATTCACTTTAGTATCAGTGAGTTTTTCCAGAAACTGAATGAAGTTTTCTTTTCAGATCAGGAGAAAATTTTCATGGAGTTTTATAACACCCTTAACATATACAACCAGAACCCTTTCCATAAGCGTACTTTGGTCTATATTGACATTCAGAGCTGGGCTGAAGCCAAGGCTACACACATAGATGTTGTAGAAATTATCAGACAAAAAGTAAAGAATAGAAAACTGTAGCTGATTTTTTCTCATTTTTTTGTAATTTTGCGTACATTTTTTTACTATGATAAAGATCACACTTCCGGACGGAAGCATTAAAGAATTCGAGGCAGCGGTAACTCCGCTACAGGTCGCGCAATCCATTAGTGAAGGATTGGCACGTAACACTATTTCGGCATTGGTAAACGGGACACAGACAGAAGTGACCACGCCAATAACGGAAGATGCCACGGTTCAGCTTTTTACCTGGAACGATGATATGGGTAAAAAAGCTTTCTGGCATTCCTCTGCTCACCTTTTAGCTCAGGCTATTCTGGATTTTTATCCGGATGCGAAGCTAACTATTGGGCCTGCAATTGAAAACGGGTTCTACTACGATGTGGACTTTGGTGACCAGACTTTCTCCGAAAAAGATTTCGAAAAAGTCGAAAAGAAAATGCTGGAGAATGCAAAAAAGAACTCAACCTTCAATCTATATCCGGTTTCCAAGGCTGAAGCATTAGAAACTTATAAAGATAACCCTTACAAAACCGAGTTAATCGAAAATTTAACTGATGGCGAAATTACTTTATGCTCTCACGATAATTTCTTCGACTTATGTCGTGGTGGCCACATCCCGGCAACCGGAATTGTAAAGGCAGCAAAAATTCTAAACGCTGCTGGTGCTTACTGGCGTGGTGACGAAAAGAACAAACAGCTAACTCGTGTATACGGAATTACTTTCCCTAAACAGAAAGACTTAACAGAATATCTGGAGCGTCTGGAGGAGGCGAAGCGTCGTGACCACCGTAAACTAGGTAAAGAATTAGGAATTTTCGCTTTTTCAGAAAAAGTAGGTGCAGGTTTACCACTATGGTTACCAAAAGGAGCTGCTCTTAGAAAAAAACTAGAGAACTTCCTTTCTGCTGCACAGAAAAAGCAAGGATATGAGTTCGTTATCTCTCCACATATTGGTCACAAAGACTTATATGTAACTTCCGGTCACTGGGAGAAATACGGAGCAGATAGTTTCCAGCCAATTAAAACTCCGCATGAAGGAGAAGAGTTTTTATTAAAACCAATGAACTGTCCTCACCACTGTGAGATCTATAAAGCACAGCAATGGTCTTATAAAGACCTTCCAAAGCGTTATGCTGAGTTTGGCACAGTTTACAGATATGAGCAAAGTGGAGAACTTCACGGCTTAACCAGAGTTAGAGGATTTACTCAGGATGATGCTCACCTTTTCTGTACTCCGGATCAGTTATTGGAGGAATTCGAAAAAGTAATTGATTTAGTACTTTATGTTTTCTCTTCTTTAGGATTTGCTGATTTTACAGCTCAGATTTCTTTAAGAGATAAAGAAAACAGAGAAAAATATATCGGTTCTGAAGAAAATTGGGAAAAAGCAGAACATGCCATCATCAATGCTGCAAACCAGAAAGGATTAAAAACAGTTATAGAATACGGTGAAGCTGCATTCTACGGACCAAAACTAGACTTTATGGTGAAAGATGCCCTAGGCAGAAGCTGGCAGCTTGGAACCATTCAGGTAGACTATAACTTGCCTGAGCGTTTTGATCTTTGGTATACAGGTTCTGATAATGACAAGCACAGACCGGTAATGATTCACCGTGCTCCGTTTGGATCTATGGAAAGATTCATTGCAATCCTTATAGAGAATACAGCCGGAGATTTCCCGTTATGGCTTAGTCCTGAGCAATTTATCATTTTACCAATCAGCGAAAAATATGTAGATTATGCAAAAAAAGTTTCGCAATTGTTAGAAATTCACGATATTTGCGGTCTGATTGACGAAAGGAATGAGAAAACGGGTAAGAAAATCCGTGATGCAGAACTTAAGAAAATCCCATATATGCTTGTTGTAGGCGAAAATGAAGCTCAAGACGGAAGCGTTTCTGTAAGAAGAAGAGGCGAAGGAGATTTGGGTGTCATGTCGGTAGACGATTTTGTACTACACGTAAAGAAAGAAATAGCTAACCATTTAAATAAATAAGACCATAGCACTAAGAAGACCAAACAACAGACCACCGATGCGCAAAAAGGAAGATGCGCATATGATTAACGAAAATATCAAAGTGAGAGAAGTCCGCTTGGTGGGTGACAATGTAGAGCCGGGAGTATATCCAACTGCTGTTGCACGTAAAATGGCTGAAGAGCAGGAATTGGATCTTGTGGCAATCTCTGATAAAGCAGAGCCTTATATTTGTCGTATTTTGGACTATAAGAAATTCTTATATGAACAAAAGAAAAAACAAAAAGAACTAAAGGCTAAGCAAGTTAAAGTTGTTGTAAAGGAGATTCGTTTCGGCCCTCAGACTGATGATCACGATTACGAATTCAAGAAGAAACATGCTGAGAAATTCCTTGAAGAGGGTGCTAAGCTTAAGACTTACGTATTCTTCAAAGGGAGATCTATTATCTTCAAAGATCAAGGAGAAATCCTTCTTCTTAAACTTGCTCAGGAACTAGAGCATGTTGGAAAGGTAGACCAGCTTCCTAAACTTGAAGGTAAAAGGATGATCATGATGATGAGTCCAAAGAAACCTGCAAAATAAGGATAGTGTATCAGTATAGTAATACAACGATGTACCAATAATCATTGTTACGTTGATAAGTTATTACATTGCTACATTGATAAAAAGATATTGATAACAAAATATAAAAAAGCAAAACAATGCCTAAATTAAAAACTAAATCAGGAGCTAAGAAGCGTTTTGTTCTTACCGGTTCTGGAAAGATCAAAAGAAAGCACGCTTATAAAAGCCACATCTTGACTAAAAAAGAAACTAAGCAAAAGAGAAATCTTACGCAAACAGGTCTAGTTAGTGCAGTGGATACAAAAAGCGTACTTAGACAATTAGCAATCAAGTAGTTTTTATAAATCTAATATCGGTTTATAAGAATTCTAACAAATTCAAAACAAGTTAACCCTGAAGCGGAGCACATTAAGAGTAACATAATGTTACCGCCCTCTTCAAAAAAACAATTAAAATTATGCCTAGATCAGTAAACGCGGTTGCCAGTAGAGCACGCAGAAAAAAAATCATGAAGCAGGCTAAAGGTTTTTTCGGTAGAAGAAAGAACGTTTGGACTGTAGCTAAAAACGCGGTAGAAAAAGCAATGCAATATGCTTACCGTGGTAGAAAAGAAAAGAAAAGAAATTTCCGTTCCCTATGGATTACCAGAATCAACGCTGGATGTAGAGAGCACGGTGTTTCTTACTCCAAATTTATGGGGGATCTTAAGAGAAACAACATCGAGCTTAACAGAAAAGTTCTTGCTGACTTAGCAATGAACCACCCTGAAGCTTTCAAAGCTGTTGTAGATCAAGTAAAATAATTAATAATTTCTGTTATCAATATAGAAACTCCCAGTTTTTCTGGGAGTTTTTTTATATATTTATGCCTTTAAAAACTAAGAAGAACTAATAACTCATAAATATGAATAACTCATTTAACAGAAGAGATTTTATCAAGACCAGTTCTATGGCAGGAATGGGCGCCTTAATTCCCTCGAGCACTTTATTCAACATCTTCGATTTTAATCCTAAAAAGGTAAGGATAGCTTTTATCGCTGTTGGTTTACGTGGACAAACTCACGTAGAAAACATGGCAAGACGTGATGATGTGGAGATCGTAGCATTTGCAGATCCGGATCCTTACATGGTTGGACGTGCACAGGAAATTCTGAAAAAGAATGGTAAGAAGCCTGCTAAAGTTTTTGGAAATGGTAATTACGATTACAAAAACATGCTTAAGGATAAAAATATCGATGCTGTTTTTGTATCCTCTCCATGGGAATGGCACCACGAACATGGCGTAGCAGCTATGAAAGCTGGTAAAATTGTTGGAATGGAGGTTTCCGGTGCTATAACACTGGATGAATGTTGGGATTATGTAAAAGTATCTGAACAGACTGGAGTTCCGTTAATGGCATTAGAAAATGTATGCTACAGACGCGATGTAATGGCCATTCTGAATATGGTAAGAAAAGGAATGTTCGGCGAACTTGTTCATGGAACAGGAGGTTACCAACACGATTTAAGACCAGTTTTATTCAACAGTGGTATCAATGGTAAAAACGGAGATGGTGTTGAATTCGGAGAAAAAGCATTTAGTGAAGCCAAATGGAGAACTAATCACTATAAAAACAGAAACGGGGAACTTTACCCTACTCATGGTGTTGGTCCATTACATACGATGATGGATATTAACCGTGGGAACAGATTATTAAGATTATCATCTTTTGCATCCAAAGCAAGAGGATTACATAAATACATCGTGGATAAAGGCGGAGAAAGCCATCCTAATGCAAAAGTAGAATGGAAACAAGGAGATATTGTTACCACTCAGATCCAGTGTCACAACGGGGAAACTATTGTATTAACTCACGATACCAGCTTACAAAGACCATATAACTTAGGATTCAAAGTTCAAGGAACAGAAGGTCTTTGGGAAGATTTTGGCTGGGGAGAAGCAGCGCAAGGATTTATTTACTTCGAGAAGATTATGAACCATTCTCACAGATGGGATAGTTCTGAAAAATGGATTAAAGAATACGATCACCCTATGTGGAAAAAGCATGAGCAGAAAGCTGTTGGTGCTGGTCATGGCGGTATGGATTACTTCTTAGATAATACGTTCGTAGAATGTATTAAAAGAAATGAAGCATTCCCACTAGACGTTTATGATCTAGCTACATGGTATTCCATTACTCCTCTTAGTGAAAAGTCTATCGCTGAAAACGGTGCCGTTCAGGAAATTCCTGATTTTACAAACGGTAAATGGAAGAATGCTAAAAATACATTTGCAATAAATGACGACTACTAAAACTAATGCAACTTTACTTGTCCTGGCAGGTGGCCTGGGCAGCAGATACAAAGGAAAAAAACAAGTAGATCCAATGGGTCCTTCAGGTGAGTGCCTAATGGAATATTCTATTTATGATGCTAAGAACGCTGGTTTTGATCAGCTAGTCCTTATCATCAACGATTACTTTAATCAGGAAACCAAAGATCATTTCCAGACTATAGCTGGCAAGGCTGGTATAAAACTGGATTTTGTGATCCAGGCTCTTGACTCTCTTTTACCGGAGAAACATAAAAACAGAC
This sequence comes from Elizabethkingia miricola, assembly GCF_001675285.1. Classification (GTDB taxonomy): domain Bacteria; phylum Bacteroidota; class Bacteroidia; order Flavobacteriales; family Weeksellaceae; genus Elizabethkingia; species Elizabethkingia miricola. Next base: position 69,755 of record NZ_LSGQ01000029.1, on the reverse strand, counting down.
TGGAAAACAGAGTAAAACCTTGGGGTACTGGTCACGCTATTTTAACTGCTAAGGATGTTATTAAGAATCCTTTTGTAGTAATTAATGCCGATGACTATTACAACAGAAAGGCCTTTGAAAAAGCTTATCAACTGATCAATTCAGGACAAATTAATGAGCATCAGTACGGAATGGTAGCCTACCCTCTTTCAGCAACACTAAGTGATAACGGAAGTGTATCTCGCGGTGTTTGTACAACCGAAAATGGTTTACTGAAAAAGGTAGTAGAACATACCAATATTTCTGAAGAAAACGGGAAAATCATCCACACAGATGATGCCGGAAACAAAACAGAATTAGCTCCTGACACACAGGTTTCCATGAATTTCTGGATTCTGGATACTTCAGTATTTCAGGTTTTAGAAACTGAATTCGATCAATTTTTAACTAACCTAAGCTCGGAGAAAGCAGAACTTTTCATTCCTTTTGTTATCGACGATATGATCCATAATGAGGGCTTAAAAGTTGTTGTTGAATCTTCACAGGATAAATGGTTTGGTGTAACCTATCCTGAAGACAAAGACTTCGTTATCAAATCCGTTCAGGAAATGGTGGATAACGGCTACTACCCGGCTTCGCTATGGTAAACTATGAACAACTACATTAAGATTTTACAGTCTTTTATATCTATAAAAGATGAAAATAAAGTGTCCATCATTCCTATTAATGATGGACACATTAATACTACATTGCGTGTAGATATTAATGACAACGATACGCAACAGTATATTTTACAGAAAATAAATCATCATATCTTTCGTAAACCGGAAGTAATTATGCATTCTATAGATGTTGTAAACAAGCATCTCCAGTCAGCAGGATATGAATATGAAATTCTTGAAACTGTCCCTAATATAAAGGGAGAATTTCTAACTATAGATGATAATGAGGATTACTGGAGAATGACGAAGTTTATTCCTAATACTTATTGTGTTACAAAAGTAAAAGATAGAGATCAGGCTTATGAGGCTGCGAAAACATTAAGTGTTTTTTATTCTAAAATTCTGGATCTCGATCCAAATCTGATTGAATCATCGATTCCCGGATTTATAGACTTTGAAAAAAGAATTAATGATTACAAAATTTCTTTGGAAAAAGCTTCTGAGGAAAGAAAAAATGAAGCTTCTGAAGAAATAAATTTTGTCAATCAATACCTGAATCTTCCGGAGCTATTTATTCAGAATCAGAAAAATGGAAGTTTCCCATTGCGAATTGTACATGCAGATCCTAAAATCAGTAATATACTCTTTGATAATAATACTCATAAGGGACGCAGTGTAATAGATCTGGATACACTAATGCCAGCAACTATTCTGTATGATTTTGGTGATATGGTAAGGTCATATACCAACCTAAAAGAAGAGGATGACCCTAATCCTGAGAATGTATTCAGCAGAGAATATTATGATGCTGTAAAAGAAGGTTTTCTTTCTCATACATCAGATTCATTAACTAATGCTGAAAGAGATAATCTGGATTATGCGGGCCAGGTGGTTGTATTTATTCAGGTGATTCGTTTTTTAGGTGATTACCTGAATGGAGATACTTATTACAAAACAAAATACCCTAACCATAATCTGGACAGGACAAAAAATCAGATCAATTTATTAAAAGAATTATTAAAAATAGAACCGGCATCCTAAGCCGGTTTTTTTATTTTCAATCAAAAACATCAATTTATCCTTTTACCTTTACCATTCATCAAATAAAGTTTAGTATCAATAGCCATCTTCGTTGTTTTGCGTCAGATTTAAACAACATTTACAATGAAACAACGAATTTTAGGACTCACTGTATTATTAGCATGTATTACCTGCTCTGTAGAAGTAAGCGCACAACAACAACCTTCTATTTTCCATTTAGGAGCAAAAGGAGGCGGGAACTTCACTAAAGTATCCACATCATCAGGTTTAACCGGAAAATATGATTATGGCTATCATCTGGGAGCTATGGCTCGGGTTGATCTTGGAAGCTTGTATGTACAGGGGGAAGCTTTATATAATCAAAAAAGAACATCCTATGATACTGCTAGCGAAGGTTCTCAAAAGCTAAAATGGAATTCAATCGATATTCCTGTAGTAATTGGTTACAAAGTCATTAATGATAAAGACTATAATGTAAGAGTATTTGCAGGAGGTGTATATAGTTATGCATTTAGTGATAATCTTTCTGCTTCTAAAGCATTACAGGAAAGTTTTAGGAAATTTGACAAATCCAATATCGGAATTACCGGAGGTATAGGGCTGGATTATAAAAACTTTACAATAGACCTGAGATATGAAACTGGACTTTCCAATGTTAGCAAAGAATTTAAATCCAAGCCTCATAGTTTCTCCCTTGGCATTGGCTACTTCTTATTCTAAAAACTTAAATTATCTTTACCAATTAGAAACTACGGATTTGTAGTTTCTAATTTTTTATAAATCTACTATGCATTATTTATGATAAAAATTTTTACTGTAAGAAGATACATATTTACCATAATATTCTGGCTTGCTTTTGGTGTTTTCCTTTGGTTAAATTTCCAGGCAACAGACGGAAAATTAAATGCTTTATTTCAAACCTGTGCTATTTTAGTTAGTTCTTTTGCTTTTACTCAACTTTTAACTGTCAGGCTTCTTCCAAAAGCTTTGAGATCTAAAAGAATGAAATGGTTCCTTATACAGGCAATCCTGATTATTCTTTCACTTAGCATTCTATTTTCTTTAATTTTCACGTACATTCATGTCGATACAAATACTCCTTTACCTGCAAATTTTTCAGATCAAATTCCTATCCTCTGGAAAGGTTTTTATCTCTCTATTTCTGCATCACTTCTTATAAATGGTACAGCCTGCGGAATAAAATTCTATCAGGAACACGGAAAAATAGAACGGGATCATATCCTTCTTCAACAGGCACATCTAGAAAATCAGTTAAAGCTATTACAGGATCAGATCAATCCGCATGTAATGTTCAATATTCTGAATCATATTCATATTCTTATGAAAAGCAATACTGAATTGGCTTCTTTTCTTTTATTAAAATTTTCAGATATACTTAGGTACCAGCTCTATCACTGCAATCAGAATTTAGTAGTATTAGACAGGGAAATTCAGTATCTACAGGATTTAGTGGAAGTAGAAAAACTAAGATGGGGAAATGAATTGGATGTAAAAGCAGAATGGTTGATTGAAAATAAAAAAGCACTTATTGTACCCCTTCTTCTTGTTCCGTTTATTGAAAATGCCTTTAAATATGTCTGCAGACTTCCGGGGCAGACTGGCTATATAAATATTTCCTGTATAGAAAAAGAAGGTCTGCTTAGCTTTTATATAGAAAACTCTTATTCGGATTTAGTGGTGAGCAGAAAGAAAGACGGAGCTCACGGAATTGGTTTGCAAAATGTAAAAAAACGATTAAAGCTTCAGTATCCGGACACTCATGACCTTAAAATTGAATCAGAAGGAAACGTCTATAAAGTATCCTTAAAACTAAAATTATCCAACGAAAATGACCAATAATTATACTTTACCTAAAATGAAATGCCTGATTATAGATGATGAACCATTGGCAAGATTTCATCTTAAAGATATGGCAGATCAGATAGAATTTTTAGAAGTTACAGCTACCTGCGCAACAGCGTTGGAAGCAAATACTAAAATGCAGGAAAACCAGATTGATCTTATTTTTCTGGACATCAATATGCCCTATTTAACGGGACTTGAATTTTTAGAACAACTGGAAAATCCACCATTATGTATTCTTACCACAGCTTATTCAGAATATGCGCTGGAAGGCTATAGACTACAAGTAGTCGATTATCTTCTGAAGCCTATAACTTTTAACCGTTTTTATCAGGCTGTAAATAAAGCTCAGCAGCAATTTATTATGGCTGAAAAAATGAAAAAAAATGTTCAGCTGGAAGATCCTTTTTTATATGTCCGCCAGGGAGATACTTTTATAAAGGTTTCCTGGGTCGATATCCTTTATGTTGAAAGCATGCAGAACTATACCAAACTGCATTTTAAAGAAAAATCTATTGTAATCCATCAGACAATGAAAGCTATTGAAGAATCGCTTTCTGCTGAGCATTTTTTCAGGATTCATAAATCGTTTTTAATTAATATTACCCACATAGAAATGATTTCCGGAGGGCGCTTATATATTAATAAAACTGAGCTTCCTATATCCAGAACCCGTAAAGAAGAATTACTTAATCAGGTTGTTTATAAGAAGCTCATTAGTAAATAGGAATCTGTCTATGGCAGATTCCAACGCAGCGCTACAGCTGCATAGAATGAGTTGGTGAAACTTGGATCTTTTTGCTTTTTCTCTTTAAAGAAACTTTTAAGACTACGGTCATTCTCACTAAAAGACCTTACAAGTACACTACCGCCGGTAATACGCAGGCTTAATGATTTTCCGATCTTTACTTCGGGTCTTAATCCTGCTGTTATCTGTTGATAGCCCAATAGTATTGATTTATCTTCTTTCTTTCTCTCTACTACCATACCGTCTAATCCCACTACAGCTTTTAAAGCAAACATATCAGAGAACTGATAACCAACAGTAGCTTCTTCCGGGAATTTGACACTAACCTTAAATTTTGTACCTGTTTTCCAGTCCAGATAAATAAAAGGCATAATCATCGGGACACCGAAAGCTGTTGTTATTCCTGGTCCAAATCCAAAGGCTAAATTAGGGTTAAACTGTTTTATAAATACTACACCACCCTGCCCCAGGATATCATTCTTGTCTACATTTTCCAAATCAGTATAGACACCAACAGTTCCCATAATCATCATGCTCCATTTCCCTCCTAATGGTCTTATATGCTGCAGTCCAATCTGAGCATTCAGCATCTGATCCGGGAATAGTTGCGTAGCGTAATCTTTGTGAGACAGCTTAGCATAAGAGCCACTTACTAATAATGACCATGCTTTTACTTTTCCATCCTCTGTTTTCTTTACAGACAAAGGAATACTAAGATTCATTTGTATTCGGCGAAAGTTGCTTTTTGAATTAGTTTTAGTGCTGTCCTCCGGACGGATATAATTGGAATAAGGTATGTATTCCGTTTTCAGTTCTCCGGATATTCCGGATTGTGCGTTTGCCCAATAAAAAAAATGGGTCATACAATAAAAAGTGATCAAAAGACCTTTTCTCATAGCTTAAATTTTCTGCAAAGAGAGGTCTTTGATAGTCTGATACAAAAATTACTTGATTAGTTGCATTTATGTTATGACGAAATGGTGACATAACCGGATAAAAAAGATCAGAGAATGTACTCTGATCTTATTATTGATATTTCATTTAAAAATTATACAGTCATTCCGATATCAATACCTTTAATTTTACGGTAAATATCAGTTGCATAATTATCCGTCATACCTGATATATAATCTATGATTCCGAGCACTTTCTGATAATCGGAAACTCCCTCATATACAAATTGTTTAGGCAGAAGTTGTAAGGCCATTTTATCATAATTCTTTCTGGCTGATTTATCTTTCAGAATGGAGGGAATAAAGTGATTGAGCAATTCGTACATTACATTATAACCTGCATTTTCAATTTCTACGACTGCCCGATGGCGGTAGATATTTTCTATAGAATATTTCTCTATTTTCTCTAGGGCATCACACTCTTCTCCAAAAATTCCTAAAAGCGATTTGTTTAGACTTCCATCCAGAATTTGCGGAATATTCTTAATATAAATTTCTTTTGTTTTCGAAATCAGAGAGTTTATTACTTTGGCTCGTAAATAAGAAATTCTTTCGTTCTCATTGGTGATCTGTTCAAGGTTTTTCCTGACCCTTGGCATATCATCTGCGTTTACAGACTCTATGAGGCTGGTAAAAAGTTCCTCACAAGGTTCTGTTTTTACAATTCCCAGGCGATGTGCATCTTCCATATCTATGATATTATAACAAATATCATCTGCCGCCTCTACCAACCATACAAAAGGATGCCTTTTATAGATTACCGGAGATTCTGAAGTCTGAATCAGATTAACAGATGAGGCAATATCTTCGAAAGTTTTTTCTTCACTCTGGAAAAATCCAAACTTCTTACGTTGAAGATCCTTTTTGCTAAAATCTTTAGCAGATGATTCACAAGGATATTTAGCAATAGAAGCTAGTGTTGTATTTGTCAGCATTAGTCCGCCCTCACTTTTGCCTATCTGCTGCTGAGTTAAAACTCTTATCGCATTTGCATTTCCTTCAAAATTAATCAGGTCATTCCATTCTCTCTCAGAAAAATGTGGTTTCAGAGAACTTTCATTTCTTTCAAAATAACTTGCAATAGCATCTTCTCCTGAATGCCCAAATGCAGGATTACCAATATCATGACAAAGGCAAGCTGCAGCGATAACATTATTCAGGTTATACTGATAAAACAGACTACTTTCTTCCTCCAGATCAACCGCAAAATTTTCAGCAATATGTTCTCCTATTATACTACCCAAAGAACGCCCTACAGAAGCTACTTCCAGGGAATGAGTTAATCTGTTATGTACAAAAACACTTCCGGGCAACGGGAAAACTTGCGTCTTATTCTGAAGCCTTCTAAATGCTGAAGAAAAAATAATTCTGTCAAAATCTCTTTGATAAGCACTTCTGGATGCCATTGTGCTTTCCTGTACTCCTGCCCTCTTGGTTGTAAAAATTGTATTCAAATTCATTGCGGTACCAAAATTAAATCTAATTTTAAAGAAAAAGAATTTTTAATCCGGAAAATTGCACCTATTCCTTTTCCATTATGTGTTTATAGCTTTTATCAAATAAACAATCTATTTAGTAAAAAAATAAACCAATCAGATTCTCATCTCTTATTTTAATTCTTTCATTAGTTGTATTTAATAAAAATCACACCCTTACACATTAACATTCATTCATAAAAACCATTAAATAAAATTAATATTCACAACAAATATGTATTTATTTTTTCACTAACTTCACTAACTGTAACGGATTATAACTCAATGTTTTTGGATTTATTCCGTTATATAATCTGAATAAAAAAAGAAATTTAATGGAGACTGTAGTAATTACGGGCGGAAGCGGTTTGATTGGAAATCATCTCGCTCAGCTTCTCGTGGAAGAAGATTATAACGTAATTCTTCTTTCCCGGACCCCCGACAAAAACAAAGGAAGCACTAATATTCGATTTGCAGGCTGGAATCCCTCCACAGGAGAAATTGATAAAAAAGCTATTGAAGAAGCCGACTATATTGTACATCTGGCTGGAGAAAATATTGGCAAAAAAAAATGGACAAACTCCAGAAAGAAAGAAATAGAAAATAGCAGAATAAAGAGTTCTGAACTATTATGTAAAAGCCTTAAAGAAATCCCCAATAATGTTAAAGCTGTAATTTCAGCTTCCGGTATTAATTATTATGGTGGTGATTATGACAACCGTATGACCTTTGATGAAACCGCTCCTAAAGGAAAGGGATTTCTTGCCGATGTCTGTCAAAAATGGGAAGATAGTATAAAGCCTGTTGTCGATATGGGGAAAAGGTTGGTGATTATGAGAACCGGTGTTGTCATGTCTCCTAAAGAAGGAGCTTTAAAAGAGTTTTTGAAGCCATTAAGCTTTAGAATAGCTCCTATCCTCGGAAATGGCAAACAAAGAATGAGCTGGTTGCACCTAGACGATATTACACGAGCTTATCTCCATGCCATAAAAAACAAATCTGTAGAAGGAACTTATAACATTACAGCTCCACATGCTATTTCGTATCATCAGGCCATCATTAAGATTGCGAAAACTAAATACAGAACTATTTTTATACCGTTCAAAATTCCTGCATTTATTTTAAAGATGATGAAAGGTGAAATGGCAGAAGGAACAGTTTTAACAGGTATTACAACAAATTCTGCTAAATTCACCAATACAGGATTTCAGTTTTTGTTTCCTATATTCAACAGAGACTGTATAAAGGACTTGCTGGCTAAATAACAAATATATCACAATCAAATATTAAAAAACCGAAAAAGCAAAAAAAAGGCCGTATTACCAATGGGATACGGCCTCGTTTGTGTGAAAAATAGTTTATTCATCCTTCATATATATATTCACCTTCTCTGCGCATTTTCGTCCTTCGGTAATAGCCCATACCACTAAAGACTGTCCTCTTCTGGCATCACCGCAAGTAAAAATTTTATCCTGATTAGTTTTATATTCAGTATCATTACCAATCAGATTGAGCCTTGGGTCTAACTGAATATCCAAAGCCTCAACCAATCCTTTATGCTGTACATGTAAAAAACCCATTGCCAGAAAAGCGTAATCACAGTCAATAATAAACTCTGTTCCAGGCTTTTCTACAAAAGATGTATAACGTTTTGTTACAGGATCTTTCGCCCACTCAACTTCTGTAGCTCTTACACCTTTCAGATTCCCATGTTCATCTTTTAAAAATTCTTTACAGTTAATCATCCATTTCCTATCACAACCTTCATCATGAGAGGTTGTTGTTTTCAGAACCATTGGGAACATCGGCCAAGGCATTGTTTCATCCCTTTGTATTGGTGGCATTGGCATAATCTCAATCTGCAGAATCTGCTCCGCCCCCTGTCTGTTGGAGGTACCAATGCAGTCTGAACCTGTATCTCCACCACCTATTACCACCACCTTTTTTCCCTGGACATTAATTTCTTCTTCATGGAATCCTATATTACTAACTCTTTTGTTACTTTGCTTCAGAAACTCCATGGCAAAATAAATACCTTTTGCTTCTCTGTTCGGAATAGGCAAATCTCTTGGAATTGTACTACCCAATGCCAATACAACAGCATCAAAATTACGGTCAAGTTCTTCTGCAGAATAATCTGTCCCAACATTGGTATTGGTTTTGAAAACAATACCTTCCTGCTCCATTAATCTGATTCTCCTCTCAACAATTTTCTTATCAAGTTTAAAGTCTGGAATTCCAAACCTCAACAATCCTCCTGCTTCCGAATCCCTTTCGAAAACAGTTACAAGATGCCCCATCTTATTTAGCTGATCTGCAGCAGCCAGCCCGGATGGACCTGATCCTACTACAGCTACCTTTTTTCCCGTTCTGTTAATTGCAATCTGAGGTTTTACATAGCCTTCTCTGAATGCTGTTTCTATAATATTTTTTTCAATCTCTTCTATGGTAACCGGTAATTCATTTATTCCAAGCACACATGATCCTTCACAAGGCGCCGGACAAATTCTTCCGGTAAATTCAGGAAAGTTATTGGTTGTAGAAAGTATATCATATGCTTTCTTCCATTGGTTATTGTATACTGCATCATTAAACTCCGGAATTACATTTCCCAACGGGCAACCACTCTGACAAAAAGGTATTCCGCAATTCATGCAACGGGCCGCCTGGTTATTTAATAATTCAGCAGATGGCAAGTGCTGGAATTCCTGATAGTGTTTCACTCTGCTTTCTGCCAGTTCTTTTACCGGCAACTCTCTCTCATATAATAAAAATCCGTCTGTCTTTCCCATGGCTGCTAATTAGTTTCTTTGTTTTCTTTTTGCTTTAGTAAAGCTTTTTTATAATCTCTCGGATATACCTTTACAAAGTATCCCAATGCTTGTTCAAAATCACTCAGTAAATACTGACCTATTTCACTTCCTGTAATGGCAACATGTTCCTCTATTAATTGTTTGATTAACTGTACATCAGGCTCTTCCAAAGACTCCAGATCTGCCATATCCGGGTTAAAATTCTTATCCAGAGATTTATTAATATCCCACACATACGCGATTCCGCCACTCATTCCTGCTCCAAAATTTCTTCCAACATCACCCAAAATAACAACCGTTCCTCCTGTCATATATTCACACCCGTGATCACCCACTCCTTCTACTACAGCTGTTGCTCCAGAGTTTCGGACACAAAAACGCTCTCCAGCCATTCCGTTGATAAAAGCTTTTCCGCTTGTTGCTCCATATAAAGCCACATTACCGATAATACTATTTTCATGTGCTTTAATTTTAGATTCTTCAGGCAGTTTCACAGCCAGCTTCGCACCAGAAAGACCTTTACCAAAATAGTCATTGGCATCTCCTTCCAAAATCATTGTAAGTCCCTTATTGCAGAACGCACCATAGCTTTGTCCTGCAGTTCCTTTGAAATCGAATACCAGTGAATCTTCCTTCATCCCTCCGGATTTATACTTCTTGGTAATTTCATGAGATAATATAGTACCAATCGCTCTGTCTGTATTTTTAACCTCAAAGAAAGCTCTGACATTAGATGTGTTTTGCAATGCTTCCTCTGCTGCTTCGAGCATCTTCCAGGATATAGAATCATCCAATTCATTATCCTGATCTTCTGATTTTACCAATGGTAAATCATTTTCAACTTTTTGCAGGAAATCATTAAGATTTATATTCTGATGCTTCCAATGTTTTAGTTTTTCTTTTTTTGTCAGACATTGATACTGCCCTACCATTTCATCTATTGTTCTGAATCCTAAAGCCGCCATTAGCTCTCTTACTTCCGTAGCCAGAAATTTGAAATAGTTAACCAAATGATCTGCACTACCAGAAAATTTTGCTCTTAAATCAGGGTTTTGCGTAGCAATACCTACAGGACATGTATTTAGATGACATTTACGCATCAGAATACACCCCTGTACAATAAGTGCCGATGTTGCTATTCCCCATTCTTCAGCACCTAGTAATGTGGCAATAACAATATCTCTACCTGTCTTTATCTGACCATCTGTTTGAATTGTTACCCGTTGTCTTAGTTTATTTTTAATTAAGGTTTGATGTGTCTCTGCCAGCCCAAGTTCCCATGGCAGTCCCGCATGTCTTACAGAACTCACCGGAGATGCACCGGTACCACCATCATAGCCTGATATTAAAATATGATCTGCTTTCGCTTTTGCTACACCAGACGCAATAGTTCCAACCCCTGCTTTTGAAACAAGTTTAACACTAATTCGGGCATGTCTGTTTGCATTCTTCAAATCAAAGATCAGCTGCGCCAAGTCTTCTATTGAATAAATATCGTGGTGCGGCGGCGGAGAAATTAAGCCTACTCCCGGAGTAGCATGACGGGTTTTCCCAATCCAATTGTCTACTTTATCTCCGGGTAACTGTCCTCCTTCTCCAGGCTTAGCACCCTGCGCCATTTTTATCTGGATTTCTTCTGCTTCAGCAAGATATCTACTGGTTACACCGAACCGCCCTGAGGCAACCTGCTTAATAGCGGAACGCATACTATCTCCATTTTGTAACAAATCGTAACGCTGTTCATCTTCTCCTCCCTCTCCGGTATTACTTTTCGCCCCGATGCGATTCATTGCAATTGCTAATGTTGTATGAGCTTCCCAGGAAATAGAACCAAAAGACATCGCTCCTGTAGCAAAACGTTTTAGTATGTTTTCTATAGGCTCTACTTCTTCAATAGCTATTGCTTCTCGATCATTTTTAAGCTCCAGTAATGCTCTTAAGCTTACAGGTGCATCATTTCCTATATTGACCGCTCTGGAATATTTTTTGAAAATTTCATAATCATTTTTCCATGTGGCTTGCTGTAGTAAATGAACCGTATTCGGATTATATTGGTGAGATTCTCCTGTTTTTTTCCATTGATAAACTCCGCCTTCCTGCAGAACCTCCTGCTTCATTACCGGACGGAAAGCATTGTTATGTTTAATAAGAGCTTCTTTGGCTATCTCATCAAATCCAATACCCTCAATTCTTGAAATAGCTCCTGTAAAACAGCTATTCACAACCATTTTATTGATACCTACAATTTCAAATATCTGAGATCCCTGATAAGACTGTAAAGTTGAAATTCCCATTTTAGAAAAGATCTTTAGCAATCCATCTCCGACAGATTTTAAATAATTCTTTTTCAGCTGTTCCAGATCGCCTTCAATCTCTCCGGCTAAATGCAGCTGTCTGATGGAAGCTAAAGCCAAATATGGATTAATCGCTGTAGCGCCAAAACCTAATAAGGCTGCAAAATGATGCACTTCCCATATATCTCCGGCTTCTATTACAATACCTATTTTTCGTCGGGCTCCTTTTCTTACCAGGTGATGATGTATTGCAGAACAAGCCAGCAATGTTGGAATTGCAACATGGTCGGAATCTATAGCTCTGTCTGAAAGAATCAGAACATCGAAACCATCTTCCACTGCATCCATAGCGTATCTGCAGATGCGGTCTATCCCTCGCTTAAGGCTACCAGGATTTCCGTCAGCTTTGAAATAAGTATGAATTGTTTTCGCCTGAAAATTCCCGGTGTCTATACTCCTAAGCTTTTCCAATTGCTCATTATTCAGAATAGGCTGTTTTAGCGTTATAGAATGCGCAAAGTTTTTATCTTCAGAAAGGACATTTCCATTTCCTCCAATAATTGTAGCAAGAGACATCACCATTCGCTCTCGGATAGGATCGATTGGCGGATTGGTCACCTGTGCAAATAGCTGTTTGAAATACGAGCTTAAATGCTGTGGTTTTTCGCTAAGTACAGCTAGAGGAGCATCGAATCCCATAGAACCAATAGGTTCTTTTCCGGTAAGTGCCATAGGTTTAATAATCTGGTCTACATCTTCACGTGTATAACCAAATGCCTGTTGATATTTAAAAATATCATCTGCCTGTAGCATGGTAAAACGTATTCTTGGTGCCGGTAGTTCTTCTAAACGTATTTTTTGGCTGTCCAGCCATTCTTTGTAAGGTTGAGAACTACAGATTTCTTTTTTAAGCTCCTCGTCACTTATAATTTTACCTTTGGCAAGGTCTACCAGAAACATTTTTCCGGGCTGAAGACGTCCGCTTTTTATAATTTTAGCAGGATCCACAGGCAATGCACCAGACTCTGATGCCATAACTACCATATCATCGGAAGTAACACAGAATCTGGACGGTCGTAATCCGTTTCTGTCCAAAGTTGCCCCAATAATTTTTCCATCTGTAAATGAGATAGAAGCTGGTCCATCCCATGGCTCCATTACACAGGCATGGAATTCATAGAAATGCTTTTTGTAATCTTCCATGATCTCATTGCCATCCCATGCTTCTGGGATAAGCATCATCATAACGTGCGGTAAAGATCTTCCGGCATGTACCAACATTTCTACCATATTATCCAGATATGCTGAATCTGACTGATCAGGAGTAACTAATGGCAGAAGCATATCTATTTCCTGAGCAGTAAAATAAGGGCTTGTAAAAGTTTTCTGAGACGATTTTAACCAATTAAGATTTCCCTGCACAGTATTAATCTCCCCGTTATGTGCCAAATATCTAAAAGGTTGTGCAAGACTCCATGTAGGCGAAGTATTGGTTGCAAAACGGGAATGCACCATACCAAAAGCAGAAGTAAGTTTGGGATTGGTTAAATCTCTGAAATAGTGTCTGATCTGTATACTTCTCAATTGTCCTTTGTAAACAAGCTTTCTACATGAAAGTGAGGCAACATAAAAACCAATAGGATCATTTTGCAGAACATTATTAATCTGATTACTGATATAATTACGGAAAACGAAGAGTTTTCGTTCAAAATCATTTTCATTATCAACTCCGAAAGGTTTTTCAATGAACATCATTTCCATTACAGGTTCCACTTTCTTCGCAAGTTCACCAAGCTCAATATTGTTTACAGGGACAGGTCTATACCCTAAAATATTTAGTTCCAGCCTGTCTGCAGCATGCTGAATAATATTTTTACATTCATCAATAAGTGCCACATTTTTAGGAAAGAAGAACATTCCTACTCCATAGTCTCCTAATTGGGGTAAGTCGATCCCGTAAGTAGAAGCTTCTTCTTCCAGCAGTTCATGTGGAATCTGAATTTGTATACCTGCTCCGTCCCCAGTATTACTTTCGTAACCGGTAGCACCTCTGTGCTCCATATTCTCCAGCATTGTTATTGCATCTGCAACAACTTTATGACTCTTAACTCCCTTAATATTAGCTACGAAGCCAACACCACAAGAGTCAAATTCAAATTCAGGTCTGTACAATCCATAGTTCTTCATAGTCCTCAGTTTTCAGACACGAAATTACGAATTATATCCACAAAACGACATTTACATATACATTGAATAATTTTAACGCATAATAAGTATTGATTTTATTCAATTACAATCATTTTATTAAAAATGTAATATAAGACGATTTCATTGTAATGATTTCAATATATAATTACCATACAATAAAAACCATAAATAACTGAGAATCAATAAATATAAGTTTTAAAACACTTTAAATTTCTTTAAAATAGAATTATAAAACAATCAACTACAAAGCAAATATTCAAATTTGTCTTAAAATTATTTTCACATACTGCAAATAATTTTATTTATTTTTTATAAGCAAAATAAATAAAAAACATTAAAAATATAAAGTTTTTAGAATGATTATAAATTATAAAAACAAAGATATTTTCACTACTTTAAGATATAAATACAAATAAAAAAGCCCCAAACTAAGTTTGAGGCTTCATTATTTTTATGTATAAATTACATATAAGCTTCGATTGGTGTACATGTACAAATTAAATTTCTGTCACCATAAGCTTCATCAATTCTGGAAACTGTAGCAAAGAATTTATTGTCTCTCACCCATTCTAATGGATATGCTGCTTTTTCTCTTGCATATGGCTTGTCCCATGCATCAGAAATAACAAGCTCCATTGTGTGTGGTGCATTTTTCAGTACATTATTTTCAGCATCTGCAACTCCCTCTGCAATCTCATCAATCTCTTTTCTGATAGAGATTAATGCTTCTGCAAAACGATCGATCTCAGCTTTACTCTCACTCTCAGTAGGCTCTATCATTAAAGTACCTGCTACCGGGAATGAAACTGTAGGCGCATGGAATCCGTAATCCATAAGACGTTTCGCAATATCAGCAACTTCAATCCCTAAAGACTTGAACTGTCTGAAATCTACGATACATTCGTGAGCTACTCTGTCGTTCTGATTACTGTAAAGGATTGGATAATGCTCCTTTAAAATATTTTTAAGGTAGTTTGCATTAAGAATTGCATGCTCTGTAGCTTTTCTAAGTCCATGAGCTCCTAACATTTTGATATATGCATAAGATATATTCAAAATTAAAGAAGAGCCATAAGGCGCTGCAGAAATTGCATCAATTGCTTTCTCTCCTCCTGTTTTAATATTAGGATTAGAAGGAAGGAATGGCACTAAGTGTTCAGCCACACAGATTGGACCAACACCAGGACCTCCACCTCCGTGAGGAATAGCAAATGTTTTATGTAAGTTCAAGTGGCAAACGTCTGCACCAATGTTTCCTGGACTTGTAAATCCTACCTGAGCATTCATGTTTGCACCGTCCATATATACCTGACCTCCATTGTCATGAATAAGTTGTGTAATCTCTTTTACGTTTACATCAAAGAATCCATAAGTAGACGGATATGTAATCATAATTGCAGATAAATTCTCTTTATTCTGCTCTACTTTTAGTTTTAGATCTTCGAAATCAATTTCTCCATTTTCAAGATTTTTCACTACTACAACCTTCATACCTGCCATAGCTGCAGATGCAGGGTTAGTACCATGAGCAGACTGAGGAATTACAACTACATTTCTGTGGAAATCTCCTCTGGATCTGTGATATTCGCGGATAACCATTAATCCTGCATATTCACCCTGAGCTCCTGAATTTGGCTGAAGTGAAGTAGCTGCGAATCCTGTAATCTCAGCAAGATCTCTTTCCAACTCTTCAATTAACTGTTGATATCCTAAAGCTTGTCCTTTCGGTACAAATGGATGAACAGATCCCCATTCGCTCCATGAAAGCGGAAGCATTTCTGCCGCTGCATTCAACTTCATTGTACAAGATCCTAAAGAAATCATAGAATGCGTTAAAGAAAGGTCTTTTCTTTCTAATTTTTTGATATAACGCATTAATGCTGTTTCTGTATGATAGCTATTGAAAACCTCATCCTTAAGCACTTCATGCTTTCTTACCAAGTTCTCAGGAATAGAACACTCTTCTTTGATTTCAATTACAAATGTCTCAGCACCTTTGAATTTTGCTAATTCATCTACTAATGCTTGTAATTTAACCAAAGTAGATGTTTCGTTTAATGAAGCACTTACAAACTCAGGTGTAAAGTAGTTCAGGTTAATTCCTGCTTCTTCTAACTGAGTTTTTAATTTATGTTTATCTTCTTCAGATAATTTAAATTTAACTGTATCAAAAATAGGGTGTTTTACAACCTCATATCCTAATTTCTCTAAAGCTCCACGTAAAGTATTTGCTTTGTAGTGTACCTGATTAGCTATAAATTCTAATCCTTTTGGTCCGTGATAAACAGCATACATACCTGCCATTACAGCTAGTAAAACCTGCGCTGTACAAATGTTAGATGTCGCTCTTTCACGCTTAATATGTTGCTCTCTTGTTTGTAAAGCCATTCTTAATGCAGGCTTACCATACATATCCTGAGAAACACCAATAATTCTTCCCGGAATATCTCTCTTATAATCCTCTTTACAAGTAAAGAAAGCTGCATGAGGACCTCCGTATCCCATAGGAACACCAAAACGCTGAGATGTACCAACAGCACAATCTGCACCCATTTCAGCTGGAGATTTCAATTTAACCAAAGCCAGCGGATCACAAGCAACAGCAACCTGTATAGCAAGAGTTTTGTATGTAGAAATAAGATCTGTATAATCTACAACCACCCCGTTTTTACCAGGATACTGAAGTAATGCACCGTAGAATGTATTATCTAATTGCATTGTCTCATGATTTCCTATCACGATCTCAATATCTAATCCTGAAGCTTTAGTTGTAAGAACCGCAATAGTTTGTGGCATTACAAGATCCGAAACAAAGAATTTGTTTACACCTTCTTTCTTCTGTTCTTTTGTTCTGTTTGCAAAGAACATGTGCATTGCTTCTGCTGCAGCTGTACTTTCATCTAACAAAGATGCATTGGACAATGGCAATCCTGTTAGTTCAGCCATTACAGTCTGATAGTTAAGAAGCGCCTCAAGACGTCCCTGTGCTATCTCAGCCTGATATGGCGTATATGCTGTATACCAACCTGGATTTTCAAAAATATTTCTCTGAATAGCCGGTGGTAAAATAGTATCATGGTATCCGTAACCGATATAGTTATCGAATTGTGCATTCTGGCTCGCCAGAGCTTTGGAATGCTGCAACATTTCGTATTCTGAAAGTGCCGGAGAAATATCCAGATCTTTGTTTAAACGAATCTGCTGCGGAATTGTTTGTGAAATTAGTTCTTCAACACTCCCTACACCAATTTTTTGTAACATTTCGGATTTGTCTTTTTCGCTCATGCTAATATGGCGATTGACAAACTGTTGTGTGTTCATATAACTTTTATTAGATTTTTCAGAAATTTTGGAGTGTAAATTTACAAATTTTTAAAGGATATTCAATGCATAAAATTCAGCTTATGCATTCCCGTTTTCACAGTACAATTAGTGATATTTATCAGGTTTATAACACCAGCCTACTGGAAGCTTTCACCACTTTTTCTGCTTCATTATTATCATTTCGTAATTAAAGATTACATTTGCTTTTTATACAGTCTATGAAAAACGCTATGATCGAAAAACTTTCTTCTTTTATTTCCAACTTATTTAATCCTGTATTTTCGTTTTTATTCTTTCTTTTATATTACGCCTTCAATACGATGGAAAATGGAGAAGCATGGTTATTTATAGGGAAGGCTGTCCTCATTTTTGCAGTTCCTATATTAGGATATATCTATTATAATGTAAAGAAAGGAAAGTTTACGAACATGGATGTTTCCAACAGAAAACAAAGAAACAGTCTTTACTACTATATCATCGCTTTATTACTGTTATTTATTGTAGTAAACCTTATTACAGACAAGGCCATACCTGCTGCCTTTTATTACCTTACAGGACTCTTGTGCGTAATGATGCTGAGTAATTTCTGGATCAAAAGCTCTATGCATACGGCACTTAATTTCTTTGTCGCGGCGCTTTTTTATCAACTTTCACCAACTTTAGGATTTATCTGGGCCGGACTTACTGTAATCATTGCTATCACGCGTCTTATCTTGAAAAGACATACGCTTAGCGAGGTATTTTCAGGTGCTGTTATCGGAATAATCTTTTCCATAGCTTTTGTTTATTGGAATTAATCCCTACTTTTGGGTAAAATAATTTTTATGAAGAGCCTTACTCCGGCAGAGGAAACGCTAATGCATGCGTTATGGACAATAGAAAGAGGGTTTCTTAAGGATATTATGGAAGCATATCCGGAGCCTAGACCACATCACAATACAGTAGCAACAGTATTGAAAATATTGGTTGAAAAAGGATTTTTGAAAGTAAAACCTTTTGGCAGACTTCACCGTTACGAAGTAAAAGTTTCTAAGGAACAATACTATCAACAGCTGCTAAGATTGTTTATAGAAGAATATTACCATGCATCTCCTGAACTTTTATTAGCTGAGATGATCAGATTAGAGCTTTTAACCGATCAGCATCTAAAACCTTATACCACAAGTGTTATTGCTGAGCCTATTGCTATAAAAGAGGAAGAATCTAAAAAAGCAAAACCTGAGAAAGAAAAGAAAAAGAAGAAAGAGAAATCTAAAAAGAAAAAAGCTGAAAAGAAATCAGTAGAATAACTTTCTTTCTACAAAAGGATATAAAAACACCCTGAATTTTTAAAATTCAGGGTGTTTTTTATTATTACAAAACAAAAGTTACAGTGTTTTTAAAATAAAAAAACCGGAAGATTGCTCTTCCGGTCACGACACGACAATTGTCGTCTTTTACTAGTATCTATTATTATTAAATGATCTTCTAGGTTTTTCTTCTTTAGGTCTAGCTTCAGAAACGTTAAGGTTTTTACCTTGAAATAAAGCTCCGTTTAAAGATTCAATAGCTGTGTTAGCTTCGTCATTGTTTGGCATTTCAACAAAACCAAAACCACGAGAACGACCAGTCTCTCTGTCCATGATAATTTTAGCAGACTGAATAGCACCATATGAAGCAAAAAGTTCTTCTAATTGAGATTCCTTAACTGAATAGTTAATGTTTGAAATAAAAATGTTCATTATAAAAAATTAAAATTGTTGATAAAATATGATTTAAAGTAATCAAAAAACGTAATGAACATCCTATTGATTTCTGTTAAATAATGTAGGCAAGGTACAACAATTTTATCGAATATTGTACGTTTCTTCCAAAATATCAAAATATTGTTTTAAAATATTTTCTTTAGAAAATCTATTTTCCATGGAATACCTTATTAATTCAGGGGATTTGTCACTATACAGTGATTCCAAAATTTGTTTCGCAAAGCTTTCATGTTTCTCAATATTTAACATTTCTCCGTTCACTTTTGGCTGAATAATTTCCGAAAGACCGTTTAATTTACTATCTGCTAAAACATAAGTACCACAACATCCGGCTTCCAATAATGTATTTACTGAGTCATCACATTTAGATGAAAGGATAAATAAATCTGAATATTTGACACAGGCATAAGAATTACTCATTGTACTATGAAAAATCACATTATCCAGATTCAGATTATTTTTTGCCTGCTGAATTTTTTCTTTACTTATTTCATCTGTTAATATATGGAGTCTCACCTTTTCATTTTCAAGATGCTTAAATACCTGCAACAAATGCTCGAATCCTTCTGTAGATGATGAATCTCCCATTGTAACAATATTCTTGTATTCATCGTCAAAAAAATGAGGCTTCCGGACATCAGAGAATTTATGATCCATCTGATCAAAATCTACAGAATTATGAATTTTCGTTAGTTTACGGGGCTCAATTTTAAAAGTCTGAATAAGATCGTTACGTGTATCCTCAGAGGGTATAATAATTTTATCATAATTATTATAAAATCTGTAGAAAAAACGCAGACTCCTCCTGAACAATTGCCTGGAGAACCCTTCAGTCATTTTTGTAATAAACTTGGTATGCGGAAAGAAGTAAGAAAAGTATGCAAAATAAACATTCAGTTCTTTTGCATTACAGAAAACAATGTCCGGATTTCGTTTTTTAATCTGTCTCAGAATAACAGTTAAAGAATTTCTGATCTTTCCTACCTGCAGATCAATAACCTCTACATACTCCCGAAGTGTATTCAGGTTATAATAATGTTTTCCTTTATTTAGTAATAGAACAGAGGGACGAAAGACATCTCTTGGTAAATATTTCAACAGCATTGAAACAGTATATTCCTCCTGATCTGGTCTGAGATCAGGAAGAATAAACATAATTTCAATAAGTTTCATTTTTCCTGCTTTTTAGTTCGCTACATCGCTAATAAATTTTATACGCAGCATTCGGATTTCCTCGTCGGAAAGTTCGTCAGAAAATTCAGTACATAAAGTCTTCATACTATCGCTCTCAGACTCCATCATAAATTCCATAAACCCTTCTACGATATCCTCATCAAAATTCTCATCGATATAATAATCGATATTTAGTTTCGTTCCCTGATAAACGATACTCTCCATTTCGGAAAGCAGTTCGTCCATTGTCAGATTTTTAGCTTTAGCAATATCTTCCAAATCAATTTTCTTATCCGTATTCTGAATAATAAAAACTTTATGACTGGATTTATTTGCTACCTGCTTTAGTACCATATCGTCCGGACGGTCGATATCGTTTTCCTCTACATATTTTTTTATAAAATCCGCAAATTCCTTTCCGAATTTCTTAGCTTTTCCTTCTCCTACTCCGTATATCTTAGAAATCTCATCTATACTAATAGGATATTGTACTGTCATATCCTCCAAACTTGGATCCTGGAATACCGTATATGGCGGAATATTATTTTTCTGCGCTACTTTTTTTCTTACCTCTTTTAGTAAGCTGAACAATTTATCGTCCAGTCCTCGCGCTGTATTTCCTAATGTAACTTCAGAAGATATTTTAGCAGTTTCTGCCAGATTATAGACTCTGTCTTCTGCTATTTCAAACTTCGATTTCAGCTTACCATCAATACAATCCAAGCCTTTTTTCGTAAGCTTTAGTACACCGTAGGTTTCAATATCTTTTAATAAAAAATCCTGAACTACAGCCTGTCGGATAATAGATTTCCAGTAGTTATCTTCTTTATCTTTACCGCTTCCAAAATGATGATTATTTTCAAGTTTATACGACTTGGTTACGGCATTTTCTTTACCTGCAATTACAGCGACCAGATCTTTTGCTCTGAATTTCTGTCCCAGATCATTTACCAAACTTAGAATTTTCGTCAAATCCTTACTTGCATCTTTTAATACAGGTGGATTTACTGAATTATCACACATCTTGGCACCAGCTCCGTTTACCGGATCAAACTTTTCACCAAAATAATACAATAGATACTGGCGGCGGCTCATGGATGTTTCAACATAGCCCACTACTTCATTAAGCAATTGTAGTCCAATCTCTCTTTCCGAAACCGGTTTCTGAGCCAAAAACTTTTCAAGCTTTTCAATATCCTTCGGATCGTAGAAAGCAATACAATGTCCTTCTCCACCATCTCTTCCGGCACGCCCTGTTTCCTGATAATAACTTTCTAAGCTTTTGGGTATATCGTAATGAATTACAAATCTTACATCCGGTTTGTCAATTCCCATTCCGAATGCTATAGTTGCTACAATAACATCTACTTCTTCCATCAGAAATTTATCCTGATTGGTAACACGTGTTTTGGCATCTAAACCAGCATGGTATGGTAATGCATTAAGACCGTTTACCTGAAGCAGCTGTGCAAATTCTTCTACTTTTCTTCTGCTGAGACAGTAAACAATCCCTGATTTACCATTTTGGGCTTTAATAAATTTAACAATCTCTTTATCGATGTTTACTTTTGGACGTACTTCATAAAATAAGTTGGGTCTGTTGAATGATTCTTTATATACAAGAGCATTCGTCATACCAAGTGTTTTCTGAATATCATCCTGAACTTTCGGAGTTGCTGTAGCCGTTAGTGCAATAACAGGAACATCCGCAATTTTATCGATAATACTTTTTAAATTTCTGTATTCCGGACGGAAATCATGTCCCCATTCTGAAATACAGTGCGCCTCGTCTATTGCAAAGAACGAAATAGGAACTTCTTTAAAGAAATCTATATATTCCTCTTTAATCAACGATTCCGGAGCTACATAAAGCAGCTTTGTCCTTCCGTTCCGGATATCATCCATCACGGTTTTCGTTTGAGTTTTGTTCAACGAAGAATTAAGAACGTGTGCTACTCCCTCTTCAGAAGAAAGCCCGTTAACCGCATCTACCTGATTTTTCATTAGTGCTATTAGTGGTGAAACCACAATAGCTGTTCCCTCGCTCATTAATGCCGGCAACTGGTAGCATAATGATTTACCTCCACCTGTTGGCATCAGAACAAAGACATCACTTCCTTCTAAAAGTGAAGATATAATCTGTTCCTGATACCCTTTGAATGTTGTAAAGCCAAAATACTTTTTCAATGACTCCGCTATGTTCGCAGATTTTGTATTCATCCTTTGATTTAAGTTTACTAAATTTGCATCTTATCAAAGATAATGAAATTAATATAACAAAGCAATATCTACATTGAAAACCGAAGAAATTCTAAGCCTTGCTCGAAAGACCTTTTCCATAGAGATTCAGGAGCTGGAAAAGACAAAAAATTCACTAAATGAAAATTTTATTCAGGCTGTTGAAAAAATTTATGAAACCAAAGGCAAGCTTGTCGTTGTAGGCATTGGCAAAAGCGCTCACGTTGCCAACAAGATAGTGGCAACTCTGAATTCCACAGGCACTCCTACTCAGTTTCTGCATGCTGCCGAAGCAATACATGGAGACCTTGGTTTACTGGCGAAAGAAGATGTTGTTTTATGCATATCAAATTCCGGAAATTCTCCCGAAATTGCATCCTTGGCTCCTTTCCTGAAAAACTATTCTTCATGCCTTATTGGTATGACTGGAAATCTAAGCAGTAAGCTAGCCGAATCTTCAGATATTATCATTAGCTCTGCCGTTGAGCAGGAAGCCTGTCCTAATCAGCTGGCTCCGACCAGCAGTACCACTGTTCAGATGGCTTTAGGAGATGCTTTGGCAATCTGCCTGATGGAGCTAAGAGACTTTAAGGATACTGATTTTGCAAAATACCACCCTGGCGGATCATTGGGTAAAAACCTGACAGCTACAGTTGCTCAGTTCCTTTCAGACAACAAGCCTGAAGTACATGAGAGCGCCAATATCCGGGAAATCATTATTTCTATCAGTGCTTCTAAACACGGAATTACAGTGGTTACCAGCGGAAATGATATAATTGGTGTAATTACAGATGGAGATTTGCGCAGAATGTTGATGCAGAATGAAGATGTCTCTGGTATTACAGCTCAGCAAATTATGAGCAAAAACCCTAAAACTATTGACAAAAACTCTCTGGCAAAAAATGCCATGGAAATTTTAAAATCCAACAATATTGGTCAACTTGTCGTAACAGAAAACGGAACATATTCCGGAATTATCGACATTCATAAATTATTAGACGAAGGTATTATTTAAACCATGAGCGAAACTAAAGAAAAAGAGATGTCCTTTTTAGGACATATTGGCGAATTAAGAGGGCATTTAATACGTTCCATCCTGGCTATTGCTATTGGTGGTTTCGCTATTGGATTCAATATTAACTGGGTTATGGATCATATTTTATTCGGTCCAACAAAACCAGATTTTTTAACCTTTAAAGTGGTTAACCATTTTTCACAAATGATATTCGGACATGATACAATTGATCTACCGGAAAAATTCCCAATTCAGGTAAGGAGATTATTTGAACAGTTCAATGTAATGATGGCCGTTTCTATTGTTGGAGGTATTATGATTGCATTCCCTTATATTGTATGGGAATTGTGGAAATTCATCAGTCCGGGTCTACATGAAAACGAAAGAAAAAATTCAATTTTTGTAATCAACAGTACATGGTTAATGTTCATGCTGGGGGCACTTAGCGGATATTTTCTGGTTATGCCTTTTGTAATCAACTTTGGTTATTTCTTTCATATTTCAGACACAATTCGGGTAGACATTGACCTTTCCAGTTATATTACTATTTTCTTGCAGGTAGTTTTAGGGATGGCGGTTATTTTCCTTTTCCCTATTGTTGTATATATGCTTACATCCATCGGAATTCTTACGCCTAAATTTTTAACTACATACAGAAGACATGCAATTGTGGTTATTATGGTTGTTGCAGCTATTATTACACCTGCAGACGTATTGAGTATGATGGCAGCAGCTTTACCTCTGCTTGTACTATATGAAATAAGTATATTTATGTCCAGACTCATGGAAAAGAGAATGAAGAAAAGGACAAAAAATAAAGAAACCCCGGAAACCAATCTGCCTAAGATAGAAAACTAAACATCTCACATCACTATGAAAAAAATTATAATCTCTGCACTTCTGTTATCAGGAGTTCTCGGGTATTCTCAAAATAAGAATGCTTTTGGAGAAAAAGAACATGTGTTTACAAAACAAGATTCTCTGTTCGGATCTAATACAAAATACAGAGATTTTTGGGATGTAAAAAAATATGATATTGAAGCTGAGCCTAATTTCGTACAAAAAAGCGTAAAAGGCAGTAACAGAATTAGCTTCAGTATTACAAAAGATGTAAATAATCCTACATTTCAGATAGATATTCAGCAACCTATGAAGGTTTCTAATGTAATGAGTGATTTTGAAATCACCTCTCAGAAAAGAGACGGAAATTTCCTATTCGTTCAGGCTAAAGGAAGCTTTAAAAAGGGTGATGATCACTTTATCAGCATGGATTTCGAAGGAAATCCCATTGTTGCTAAAAGAGCACCATGGGATGGAGGCTGGGTTTTCACTAAGGACGCCTCCGGAAAGCCATGGATGACCACAGCTACCGAAGGTATTGGTACAAGCGTATGGCTGCCTGTAAAAGACTATTGGGGAGACGAACCGGACAATGGTGTAACTTTCACCGTTATAAGCCCTGAGGATCTTACAGGTGTATCTAACGGGCGCCTTATAGAACAAAGAACTGAGAATGGTAAAAATGTTTCGGTTTGGGAAGTTAAAAACCCAATTAACGATTACAGCATTACGCCGTATGTTGGAAATTATGTACACTTCGGGGACAGTTTTGATGGCGAAAAAGGAAAGTTATCTTTAGATTATTATGTAATCAAAGAGAATCTGGATAAGGCTAAAAAGCAATTTGAGCAGGTAAAACCTATGCTGAAAGCTTTTGAGCACTGGTTTGGTCCTTATCCTTTCTATGAAGATGGCTACAAACTTGTTGAAACGCCTCACCTTGGAATGGAACACCAGAGTGCTGTAGCCTATGGAAACAAATATCAAAACGGATATTTGGGAAGGGATCTTTCTGGTACAGGAGTCGGATTAAAGTTTGACTTTATTATTATCCATGAAAGTGGACACGAATGGTTTGCAAATAATATTACAGCACAGGATACAGCTGATATGTGGGTACACGAAAGTTTCACATGCTATTCGGAGACTCTTTATTCGGATTTTGTATTCGGTAAAGAAGACGGAAACAAATACCTTATCGGTCAGAGGCACAACATCCAGAACGATGAACCAATTATTCCGGCTTACGGCGTGAGAGCACATGGCAGTGGAGATATGTATTATAAAGGGGCGAGTATGCTTCATACAATCCGCCAGGTGATTAATGATGATGAAAAATTCCGTCAGATCCTCAGAGGTTTAGGAAAAGAATTTTATCACCAAACCGTTACTGGAAAGCAGGTACAGGATTATATCAATCAAAAATCCGGTATAGATTTCTCAACAGTGTTTAGTCAGTATCTTACGACTACCAATATTCCGAAACTGGAATATAAACAGGATGGTAAAAAATTATCTTTCAGGTGGGTAAATACTGTAAAAGATTTTAAATTACCTGTTCGTTTAAAGAATTCCAAAATTGTTATAACGCCTTCTGAGGAATGGAAAACAGTAAAGTTAAAGGATAAAAACCCTGTAGAATGGGATACAAATTATTACATTGACTATACCCTTATACAATAGAAAAAACACTCCATATGGAGTGTTTTTTTTATATATTATTCATTATAAAAAGTTATTTTTCATATTTTTACACTCAGGAATATAATTTAGAATAATAAGAATATGGCAAGAAAAGTAGTAGACGGTCCAATAAGAAATAAGGAAAAAACAAAACAAAAATTATTAAATGCTGTTGGAAAAATTCTGGCAACAAAGGGATATTCTGAATTAAAAGTTTCCAAGATTGCAACCGTTGCAGGACTGGATAAAAAACTAATCTATTCTTATTTTGGAAGTACAGACAAGCTTATTGATGAGTATATAAAATCACAGGACTTCTGGGCTAATGTAGATGATCAGGAAATCATGACTTCCGGCTTCTCGGATGGCGGACAGGAAATCACAACCAACATGATCCTTCAGCAATATGAAACTTTAGCCAAAAATAAAGAGTATCAAAAAGTTATCTTATGGGGTATCTCAGAAACCAGACCATCTCTGAGAAAGCTTGCAGACGACAGAGAAGCTGTAGGAAATCCTTTGTTAGATCAGGTTATAGATCCTCTGTTTAAAGAAAAATCTAAAGAATACAGAGCTATATTAGCAATGCTTGTGGCAGGTGCCTACTATCTTAATTTGCATTTTACTGTAAATGGTTCTACTTTCTGTGGACTTGATTTTAATAAAGAAGAAGATGCTAAGATTCTAAAAGATGCTATTGCCACTATTATAGATGATCAGTATAAAAAACTGGATAAAAAATAAAAATTCAGAGCTTTTTTAAATTTTAATTCAAAAAAGTGTTAGGCTTCGACAGGCTCAGCCTGACAATTCTAAAAAGAAGATATTTGAGACGAGCAATGTCACTCTGAGCCTGTCGAAGAGTATTAATTATAAAATTTATACAAGCTCTTAACAATACTTTATAAAAAAGCCGGAAGATAACTTCCGGCTTTTTATTTTTATTTCAGAATGCTTTTACAAAATTGCTTCGCGTACTCTTGTTAGTTTTTCCAGTAATGCTTCCAGATAATCTAATTTCAGCATGTTTGCACCATCTGATTTTGCCACAGCAGGGTTAGGATGGGTTTCAATAAAGATACCGTCTGCACCAACAGCAATACCAGCTTTAGCAATAGTTTCAATTAACTCTGGCCTCCCGCCCGTAACACCCGAACTTTGGTTAGGTTGCTGTAATGAGTGGGTAATATCTAATATTGTAGGCGCATACTGACGCATTGTAGGAATCCCACGGAAGTCTACAACCAAATCGGTATAACCAAAAGAATTTCCTCTTTCAATCAGTGCTATTTTATCATTTCCTGAATCCTTTACTTTGTCTACAGCAAACTTCATAGATTCCGCAGAAAGGAACTGTCCTTTCTTCAGTGTTACAGCTTTACCTGTTACGGCAGCAGCTATCAATAAATCTGTCTGGCGCACTAAGAAAGCAGGAATCTGTAATACATCTACATACTGAGCGGCTAATGCTGCATGTTCATTTTCATGAATATCAGTTGTTGTAGGAATATCATACTTCTCTCCTACTTTTTTCAGGATTTCAAGCGCTTTAATATCTCCTATTCCGGTAAAACTGTCAACACGTGAACGGTTGGCTTTTTTAAAAGAACCTTTGAAGATATATGGAATATTGAACTGATTGGTAAGTTGAACTACTTTTTCTGCTACTTCCATAGCCAGATCTTCGCTTTCAATAGCACAAGGTCCTGCAATAAGAAAGAAGTTCTTAGAATCTTTATGTTTGATCTTATCTAATGCCTGAATCATTTTATTAAATATTTATTTTTATAATTACCTGTTTATCAAAGCTAATTTCAGTTATTTGCTCATAGCTTTTAATATTTTTTCTATCGTATTAATGTTACGACTTGTAAGCCTGTCTTTCAGCGATTTCTTTCCAAGAACTTTGCCAAAATCTGAATTCAGTGTATTTCCTTTAGGAGTCTGCCAGTAGAAATTTTTACGGACAATTTCCGCTTGTTCATTTTCCTTATACACTGCATCATCAAAAAACTGCATCAAAACATCTTCAGTTCCTTCTGTTGTTATGAAAATGTAGTTATGGTACTCCGGTAAAGAACTAAAAGGTGAACTGCTAAAAATAGCTTTTATTTCAGCTTCACTTCTGATAAAAAGAAAAGCTTCATAATCGAAATAATCTGAAAGTTCTTTTTCCAGTTTGCTTTTCAGACTCTCTACGGCGTCTGCAGAAGAAAAAATAATATTACCTGATGCCAAAATCGAAGAAACATCTTTTACCCCTGCATTCTGAAAGACTTTACAGACTTCCGCCATCTTCATATTAGTTCCTTTTACATTTACACCACGGAGAAATGCGCAGTACTTTTCCATGCTTACAAAATCTTCCTCAAATTTACGAAAGTATTTTGTTATAAACAGCTTGTTATGATTAGTAAAAGAATTAGTGTGAAACTGCTTTCAATCCGATAAGAGATCCTATTAAGGTAAACAGAAAGAATATTCTCCAGAAGCTTGCGGGCTCTTTAAAAATAAAAATTCCTACAATCACTGTTCCGACAGCACCTATTCCTGTCCACACTGCATATGCTGTACCAATTGGCAAGGTTTGAGTTGCTTTCATCAGAAGAAGCATACTAATAGTTACTGTCACAAAGAATCCGCCATACCACCAATAAGACTCGACTCCGGTTGTTTCTTTTGCTTTTCCCAGACACGATGCAAATGCAACTTCACAGATCCCTGCAATAATTAAAATTATCCAATTCATTTTTTAAAATTTAGCGGCACAAAATTAATACATGCATTTCGGAAAAAAATTTACATATGATAAAAAATCATCTGATCTCTGCCCGAATCCGGCTAAGACTTACCTGTGTAATTCCTAAGTAAGAAGCTATATATCCCAGCTGTATTCTCTGCAAAAATTCCGGATGTTGTTTCATCAGATCTTTATAACGTTCACCAGCCGCCCGAACTTGTCTGGATATAAGCCTTTCCTCTGTCTTTATAAGCTCTTGTTCTGCAAGTCTTCGTCCCCAATTGGCGATATGAATGTCTTGCTGATAAAGCTTTCTTAAACTGTCTATTTTTAGCTCATATAGCTCACAGGCCTCCAGAAGTTCAATATTCTCATAACCTGGTTTATTTTCAACATAACTCCGCATAGAAATCACGGTGTTTCCTTCTTTTCCAAACCAAAAGGTAATTTCATTGCCGTCCTGCAACACATAAGCCCGGACAATTCCTTTTTTAACGAAGTAAACAGAGGTTTCTACCTTGTCTATCCCCATCAGATTATAACCTTTCGGAAAGCTAACTTCATGAATATGTTTTTGAAGCTCTTCTCTGGAATCTTCCGGCATTACCCATATCTGATCCAGAATTTCGTTTAAAGTCATTCAGTATATTTTTGGACTTTTATATCATTAAAAATAATAAAAACTACCACAATGTGGTAGTTTTTATTATTTGAATATTCTATTTTTTTATTGCGTTGCATTAATCACCTGACTTGTGATCTGATCCATTTTCTCTTTAGAGTAAGTTGAATCATATGGCTTCATTACATTGAACAGGTATTCGTAGAAAGGTGTAATCTTCTGTACATTTTCAGATTCTTTGTACGCCTTTTCTTTACCCATAGCCTGAAGCCCTTTAACAAAGTCTGAGAATCTCTTATCTACAGGTGTAATTGAATTTACAATATACTGGTAAGCTTTATCTTTCTGTCCCATTTCTTCGTAAGCATCACTTACTGTACTTACAACAACAGAATACAGATATGGCTGTAAAGACAGCTGCTTTCTCACAAATTTCTGCTGTGACGGATCCAGGCTACTGAAATAATCGTATTCTTTAAAGATATTCTTTTTCAGTTCTTCCGCCAGTTTAAGACCTTTCTGTTCCTGACCGGCAACAATATAACCGTAAACTATCTCAGCTAAAGAACGTGGATCATTATATTTAGCTACCGGAATTTCTGCCGAAGCAAGATCTAATAATTCTAAAGCTCTCTTCTTATCACCTTTTGCTACTAATTCCTGAGCTGCACGAGAAGCACTCATTCTGTAACTGATGATATTCTGGGTAGCAGTTTCGTCATAGTGGTTATACAAATCTTTAAAGTTCCCCCACTTGTAGCTTTTCACTACGTTATAAAGGTCATCTGCATCTACTCTTCCCATATCCCCTCTGTTATTGGTTTCCGTTTTAATTGGAACCAAACGATAAGAGAATCCGTCGAACTGTAAATAATCACCCAGGAAGAAAATATTTGAAGCATCATATACCCCTCCGGCAGAGAAGCTAATCGGACGTTTCCAATCAAATGTAGCTAATAGGTCTAATAAGAATACATTATTCTTCATAATAGAAGATTTTGCATAATCTATTGTGATATGATCTACTGCCAATCTAGCTTCCTGAGGTTTAATAATTCCTGCTTTTACAGCATTGTTTACATTAACAGGAAGAACAAATTTACCAACTGGAAGGAAATTTAGTTTTTCATATTTATCATCACCAAAAATAAATTTCAATACCGTGTCTTTATCTTCAGATTTCATTTTCAGGAAGTTAACCGCGTCCTTCATCGTCATGGAATCCTGTACAAGGTATTTTCTGAATGATGACAATACAGTACCCGGAGCTCCCTGAGATTCAAGGTTTTTATAAATAGCATTCCAGTCTTCTTTGGACATTACATATACCTGATCATTTACGCCCTCTTTATAATTTTCATGAGACATAGATAATGGTATAGGATTAGAATTATCCACCTTACGCATCATCTGATCGATAAACCATGGCGTTGTAAGAAGAGCCTGGTGGGCAACTCTCACATCATTTCTGAATCCTTCTGTCTGCTGAATTCCCCATACAGGATACGTATCATTATCTCCATAAGAAATCATAATCGTTTCTTTTGGCAAAGATTTCAGGAATGAATATGCATAGTCATAAGCGGCATATTTATGGCTTCTGTCGTGTACTCTGTAATTCTGGAAGCCCATCATAAACGGAATTCCTAAAAGGATAATACCTGCAACCCAGTTAGCTTTACTATTCTTTACTTTCTGATCCAGGAAATAGAAAACTGCCGCAGCTCCTAATCCGATCCAGATTGCAAAAGCATAGAATGAACCTACCATTGCATAGTCACGCTCACGTGGTTCAAAAGGTTTCACACCTGTATAGTAAACAATACCTATACTCGTAATAACAAATAGAGAAAGGATTGCATAAAAACGTCCAAAATCTTTGTTTAGCTGGAAGAAGAACCCTACTAAACCTAAAAGAAGCGGAAGGAAAAAGAATACTACAGTAGATTCGTTTTTATAATAAGCAGGCATTTTGCTCTGGTCACCATGCATTGCATTATCAATAAATGAAATACCACTGATCCAGTTTCCGTTTGTATTTTCCATCTGCCCCTGCAGATCATTCTGTCTTCCGACAAAATTCCACATCAGGTATCTTACAAAATAGTAACCATTCTGGAAGCTAATGAAATAATCAAAATTCTGACTGAAAGAAGGCTTTTGAATGTTGATCAGGTTGTAATTTTTCACCTGCATATAGTCATCTACCTTTATAGATCCGTCGTTATACTTCTTTTTTAGTTCATCAAATATTTTATGAGCCTGAGGATCGTCGGAAACATCAGGATTGCTATAATTAAATGTAAAGTCTGGCGCTCCGTACATGGAGATATAATTAGACATTACATCTTTATCACTATTGAACATTCTTGGGAAGAAACCTACATGGTTTTTATTGAAAACGATGTTATCTCTCTGTCCAACTAAAACATAACGTCCGGTTTTATCATCTTTCTCGTAAATATCACCTGTTTTCTTTGTTTTATAACTTCCGTCTTCATTCTTCTCCATTCCATTATAATCCAGGTAAGCTGTATAATTCTCACCATAAGACGTTGGCCAGTCACCATACTGTACACGGTTATAATAATCCAACATACCGATAGCATTGTCTGGATCATTTAGGTTAATTGCCGGGTTAGCCATTGCACGGATAGGAATAACCATCCAGCAAGAGAAACCAATAATCATATAAACAAGGCTTAGAGCAATCGTCTGGAAGATACTGTTTTTCTTCTTTCTTGCATAGCTTATTGCCAGATAAGAAAGTCCTGCCAACACCAGGAAAGCAAATATTGTCCCTGAATTAAATGGTAAACCAAAACCATTAACGAAAGTTATTTCACTTTTCGCAAACATGGTCATTATAAAAGGAAATACTCCTTTGAATACTAATCCTAAAATAACAAGTGTCACCACATTAGCTATGATAAAACTTTTCCAGGTAAAAGTATATTTTCTTGAATAATAGATAAGACATATTGCAGGAACAGCCAGCATACACATCATGTGTACACCAACAGAAAGTCCTGTTACAAAGAAGATAAGAATGATCCATCTTTCGTTATCGCTTTCATTAAATTCGTTTTCCCATTTACAGATCAACCATAAAAGTAAAGCAATAAACATACTGGACATGGCATACACCTCTCCTTCTACTGCGGAGAACCAGAATGTATCACTGAATGTAAAAGCCAAAGCTCCTATAACTCCAGAAAAAAGAACACCTACAGTTTGATTACCTGTAAGTTCATCCATCTCTTTATTCAGAATTCTTCTTACCAGATGCGTAATCGTCCAAAATAAAAATAATATAGTGAAGGCACTGCATAAAGCCGACATAGCATTAATAACTGTTCCGTAATGATGTCCGTCTCCAAATGCAAACATTGCTACAACTGCGCCTATCAACTGGAAAAGAGCCGCCCCCGGAGCGTGTGTTACCTGCAGTTTTACCGCAGAAGATATGTATTCTCCACAATCCCAAAAACTGAGATTCGGCTCAATTGTAGACAGGTAAGTAATTGCGGCGACCACAAAAATTCCCCATCCTAAAAAGGTATTCCATTTCCTAAATGTCCATTCCTTCATGCTAAAATTTTAAATTGTGTTGCGAAATTAAGGTTTTTAAAATACTTTTAATAGTTTTTTTTCATTTCAGGCAAAACATGACAAGAATTAGGCTTTCTATAAATCACTATAAATTAATGCTTTTTAAGTTTTTTTTAATCTCAGGATTTTAAATCGTAGATTTTGGCATAATTTTGACATATTGAAACCAAATATTTTTATATTTTTGCAGATAGTTCTTTATTAGAGAAAAATGATATATAATGACTAATGTATTCGATAACATTCTTGGTTTAATCGGGAACACTCCCATGGTTAGGTTAAACCGGGTAACGAACGACATTCCGGCTACAGTATATGCTAAACTAGAATCTTATAATCCCGGACACTCAACAAAAGATAGGATTGCGATCCATATTATAGAGGCCGCGGAGAAAAAGGGTATCCTAAAGCCAGGTGCTACAATTGTAGAAACCACTTCGGGAAATACAGGCTTTTCAATCGCAATGGTTAGTATTATAAAAGGTTACAAGTGTATACTTGCTGTTAGTGACAAAACTAAACCAGAAAAAATTGCATACTTAAAAGCTTTGGGAGCTACAGTATATGTTTGCCCTGCCAGTGTACCGGCAGATGACCCAAGGTCTTATTATGAAGTAGCAAAAAAAGTCGCTTCGGAAACTCCAAACTCAATCTATATTAACCAATACTTCAATGAATTAAACATCGAAGCTCACTATCAGAACACAGGTCCTGAAATATGGGAACAGACGGAGGGAAAAATAACTCACATTTTTGCATGCTGTGGTACCGGAGGAACTTTGTCCGGATCTGCAAAATTCTTAAAGGAAAAGAATTCTGATATTAAAGTAATTGGTGTAGATGCAGATGGTTCTATTCTGAAGACTTACCATGAAACCGGAGAAATCGACAAAAATGAAATTCACTCTTATCAGATAGAAGGTTTAGGAAAAAATCTTATTCCCGGGGCTTTATTATTTGATCAGGTAGATGAATTTGTTCGTGTAAATGATGAAAATTCAGCATATGCCACAAGAGATATTGCTTTAAAAGAAGGAATTATGGGTGGTTATACTACAGGTGCTGTTGTTCAGGCTCTGAAACAATATGCAGAAACCCATGAATTTTCTAAAGATGACCTTGTTGTACTTATATTCCCGGATCACGGTTCCCGTTATATTACTAAGGTATATAACGACGGATGGATGGAGTCTCAGGGATTTAACCGTAACTGTGTGCACAACTACGAAGAGGTTTTCAAAACAGAATACATCAAATAATTATTGTAATAATTTAATATAACTATTCTCCCGATATTCCATCGGGAGACTTTTTAATAAAAAACCACAATTAAATGGATATTTTTGAAAGAATCAAGCAAAATCCAGGTCCATTAGGGCAATTCGCCGATTATGGAGAAGGTTACTTTATTTTCCCAAGACTAGAAGGACCTATTGGCCCGAGAATGCAGTTCCAGGGAAAAGAGGTTATCTTTTGGAGTGCTAATGATTATTTAGGATTATGTAATCATCCGGAAGTAAAAGAAGCTGATGCAAAAGCTGCTGCAGAGTATGGAATGTTCTATCCTATGGGTGCAAGAGCAATGTCCGGAGAAACCGACCAGCACCTTCAGCTGGAAAAAGAACTGGCTGAATTCGTTCAAAAAGAAAGCGCATATCTATTGAATTTCGGATATCAGGGAATGGTTTCTACTATAGATGCCCTGGTAAACAGAAATGATGTTATTGTATATGATATGGATTCTCATGCTTGTATTGTAGACGGAGTAAGACTACATTCTGGTAAGAGATTTACATACAAGCACAATGATATGGAAAGTCTTGAAAAGAATCTTCAAAGAGCAACTAAAGTAGCACAGGAAAACAATGGTGGTATTTTAGTAATTACTGAGGGGGTTTTTGGTATGAGAGGACAGCAGGGAAAGATTAAAGAGATCTGCGAATTAAAATCTAAATACAACTTCCGCTTATTAGTAGATGATGCTCATGGTTTTGGTACTTTAGGTAAAACTGGTGCCGGAGCAGGTGAAGAACAGGGATGTCAAGATCAGATTGATGTATACTTCTCTACTTTTGCTAAGTCTATGGCTGGTTTTGGTGCATTCTTAGCGGGGGATAAAGAAATCATCCGTTACCTTAAGTTTAATCTTCGTTCACAGATCTTTGCGAAATCTCTTACAATGCCTATGGTACTTGGAGGGTTAAAAAGATTGGAACTACTGAGAACCAGACCAGAGATAAAAGCTAAGCTTTGGGAAAATGTAAATAAATTACAAAAGGGATTAAAGGACAGAGGTTTTAACATTGGTGATACCAATACATGTGTAACACCTGTTATGATGCAGGGAACTCCTGTAGAGGCTACCCTATTGGTTAAAGATCTTAGAGAGAACTACCGTATATTTACTTCTGTGGTTGTATATCCGGTAATTCCTAAAGGAATGATCCTTTTAAGACTTATTCCTACCGCATCTCATACAGACGCTGAAATCAACGAAACTCTTGCTGCTTTTGAAGCTATCCACGACAAATTGGTTAGTGGACACTATAAAGAGCAGGAACAGAAGCTTTTACAAGAACAGGGACTAAGTTTCAAGCCTATTTAATAGTAAGCTATAATTCAATATAAAAAGCTGAAAGTATACTTTCAGCTTTTTTCATGCCTTAAAACTATTATTATTTCGATGAAAAATGCTATTATTGCAGTATATATCTCAATGATGAGAAAAGTTACCTATATAGCTTTTTCATTTATCTTATGTACAACTTTCACTGCCTGTAAGACAGCCCCTCAGGAAGCGGATTTCCTGAGAAACAATGTGGTGCACGGCATTAAT
The DNA here is from genome assembly GCF_001675285.1 of Elizabethkingia miricola. Taxonomy (GTDB): domain Bacteria; phylum Bacteroidota; class Bacteroidia; order Flavobacteriales; family Weeksellaceae; genus Elizabethkingia; species Elizabethkingia miricola. The sequence continues at coordinate 33,891 of NZ_LSGQ01000029.1, read as the reverse complement.
GACCAGATCATTACCGGAAAGTTTGTAGCTAAAAACGACCTCAATATTCAGCATGAGATCAATATCACTAAACTGAACAGATCCAAGAATTATGAGGTTAATTTTTCGGCATATGACAAAAACGGAATCGCTTATTACTCAGTAACTTCCAAAGGAACTTATAATGGATATGTACTTGTAGTACCGTTTGAATATGAGCATCAGAAAGATGATCTGTATTTAAACTTCAACGGAGAAAAAATGAAGATTAATTATGATACTGATGTAAAAAGTATTATTTCTAATCTGGGAATCAAAGGAAATCATTTACCCAAGATCTACACACATATTCTTACAGCTGTACCTGGAAATGGAAAAAAGCCGGAGCTATTTTTCTTGAAAAACTTTGAAAATGAGTACCCAAAAGAAGCCGGATTTTTTAATCACCCAATTATAAAAAACAGGCTAGAAAAATTATTAAAAGATGCTTATCCTGACTTCATAAAAAATTTCAGAGAAGAGACTCCAATCGTCCAAGCAGAGCCGGGTGTGTACAAAACGTCAGGATGCTCAGATCGAAAATGCCTTGATAATCAATCATTTATCGAATTGAATGTACCGCATAACAAAATAAATGTTAAAATTTTTAACAAAAAAAAGAAAATAGAGTACAAAGAACCCTGAAAAAATGTTAAAATTTCTTAAAAATTTGAGACCGGAGACTTGAAAAACTACCTTCGCACTCAAATTTAATATTTATGAAACATTTTATTAATATTAAAGTAGTCGTCATAAGTTTAGTATTAACTTTCATTTCATTCAATGCCAAAGCGCAGAATTCTTACATAAAAGAGAATAAAGACATGGCAGCGACACTTTCAAAAGAATATGGTATACCCAGTTCGATTATTTTAGCAGTAGCCTTCGTAGAATCGGGAGGCGGAACAAGTAAAAACAGCAAAGCTTTAAATAACCACTTCGGGATTGTAGGCAAAAACACAGTAAACAGTTCTAAGTACAAAAGCTTCAATTCAGTAAAAGAAAGTTACAGAGCATTCTGCGAACTTCTTTCCAGAAAAAAATACTACTCCCAACTAAAAGGGACAGACAATCACAACGCTTGGGTCAAAGCGATCGCATCCGCAGGATACTCCACTCAGCCAGAAACCTGGAAACAACGGATCAACTCAATCATCAACAAATTCGGACTTTCAGACTAATATGTCTCTGTTTTGTGTAAAATTATTTTTATATTTGGCATCTGTTTGCTAGGTACTATTTAATAATTTAAAAACACATTCTTTGAAAAATCAAAATAAAAGAGTACTCGCGTTAGTCTCTGCATGTTTTTTCATTTATCTACTAGTTTCCATAATCTTCAAGGTTTTCAGCCTTAGCTGGGAACCATTCGACCGCATTAATTTAATTGCTGATGTTTTCCCTAATAAGGAAAAACAAAAAGCTGATTCTTTAGCTTCGCAGCCAAAAATAAATGTAAAGGAAACTACAGAGCAGGATTTTGATCTTTACAAAAAACCTGAATTTATCACCAATTTTAATAAGGGTGAGCATAGTTCGCTTCCTAAATTTATGGAAAAGCTGAACAGGCTGAAAAAGGGTGAAAATGTAAAAATCCGAATTGCTTATTTTGGAGATAGTATGATCGAAGGTGACTTACTTACCCAAACATTACGTAAACTTTTACAACAGGAATACGGAGGTTATGGCGTAGGTTATCTTCCTATTTCTTCTAATGTGGCAGGGTTCAGGCAAACTGCAACCACTTCTGCATCCGGATGGAATGATACCAGCTTTAAGACCAAAGGAGCTACCAATATGTACCTCTCCGGGCATTATTTTACCGGAGATGGTTCTGGTTCTTATACCGACAATACTATTAAAAATGATTCTTTAGCTACACCGATTACCAAATCTGTTATTTACGGAAGAGGAGGCGGAAGTGTGTCTGTAAATGGTACAGAGCTTAGCCTTGGTGGAAACGCAAGTGTAAATAGAGAATCTGTTACCGATTCTTCCCACCAGATAAAACTAAAAGGTAATGCGGGATCCACACCTATATATGGTGTAAGCTTCGAAAGCCAGAAAGGTATCTTTGTAGATAACTTCTCTTTCAGAGGTATTACCGGTGTGGAGCTGAACAAATTGGATGAAGACTTTATTAAAGCAATCCAGGAAAATAATCACTACGACCTTATTGTACTTCAGTACGGGGTGAATCTTCTTTTCCGTCCTAATGATACTGATTATAGCTACTATGCTAAATTAATGAAGCCGGTTCTGGCTAAATTAAAAAATGGTTTTTCCGATGCCGATTTCCTTGTTGTAAGTTCTGCGGACAGAGCTTTCCGATATGACGGTGCTTATAAAACAGCAAAAGGATTGCCTAACCTATTGGAGACACAGGCACAATTAGCTATTGAAAACGGATTTACATTCTACAACCAGTTTGAATCTATGGGTGGAACCAATTCTATTGTAAAATGGGCAAATGAAACACCTCCGTTGGCTAATAAAGATTATGTCCATCCGAATGGTAAAGGAGCTGATATACTGGCAGAAAAAATCTACCATGCTATCCAGAATGATTATAAAAAGTATTTAAAGAAAAAATAAGCACTACAAATGTTTGAGAAATTACTGGCTGATTTCGATTTAGGAGCCTTCCTTCATCAGTTTTTATATGACAAAGAGAATCCTTTGCTCTTTAACAATGGATTTTTCGTTTATTTCTTCTTTTTATTTATTGTTCTGTTTTATTTTCTTAGAAAATATCCTAAACCTAGAAGATATATGTTTTGTTTCTTCTCGCTTTACTTTTTCTATAAAGCGAGTGGAGCCTTTGTATTACTGGTAATACTGTCTGCTATTGTAGACTTTGTTCTCTCTAATGCGATATACAAAACACCAGATAAGAAGAAAAAGACCATATTACTTATCTGTAGTATAGTCTTCAACCTTGGAATGCTTTTCTATTTTAAGTATACCAATTTCTTTATTAATGTATCCAACGAATTATTCCATACAGGATTCAACCCTCTGAATATTTTATTACCTGTAGGGATTTCTTTTTATACTTTCGAAAACCTTAGTTATACACTGGATGTATACCGTGGCGAGTTTAAACCTGCCACTAAGTTTTCAGATTACTTATTATTCCTTTCTTTCTTCCCAAAACTTGTGATGGGGCCAATTGTACGGGCACATGACTTTGTACCGCAGATTAACCAATCTTATGTTATTTCAGAAAGGGATTTTGCAAAAGGATTTTACCTTATTATTTCAGGTCTGATAAAAAAGCTTGTTATATCGGATTATATTACGCTTAACCTTGTTAATTATATATTCGATAATCCATCCTTGCATGCCGGTGTAGAAAACCTTTTTGCGGTATACGGCTATGCGATGGTTATTTACTGTGACTTTAGTGGTTATAGTGATGTTGCAATAGGTGTTGCATTGTGGTTAGGCTTTAAAATACCGACAAACTTCCTTTCTCCTTATCAAAGTAAGAGTATTACCGAATTCTGGAGAAGATGGCATATTTCCCTGTCTTCATGGCTGAGAGATTATTTGTATATCCCGTTAGGAGGTAACAGAAATGCAACTGTAGGTTCTTATATCTTTGTTGTATTATTCCTGGCAGGTACTTTCCTGATGTCTGTTAATCTGTTCCATCTATCTTATATGTGGGCTGGTGGAGTTTCAGCTATTTTATTGCTAATCTTTGTTCTTCCGCCACTGATTAATAAGAATCCAAAAGGGATTGCTGCCAATTTCAACTTGCTGACAACAATGCTACTAGGAGGCTTCTGGCATGGTGCCAGCTGGAACTTTATTATCTGGGGTGCTATGCATGGTGTATCATTGGGTATTCATAAAATATGGATGATGCTTACCGGAAAAGCTTTTGCCGGATTTAACAATTCTAAGTGGTACAATGCCATTATGGTTGTTATAACCTTCCACTTTGTATGTTTCTGCTGGATCTTCTTTAAGGCTGAAAATTTCGATATTGCAATGTCTATGATCCATCAGATCTTCTACAACTTCGATGCTGGGGTTTGGGGACCTTTCTACGACAATTATAAAGAAGTATTATGGATGATAGCTCTGGCAATGTGTATCCACTTTATACCGGATGGCTATGCAGATAAAGTAATAGATAAAGTTGGTAAAGTTTCTTTAGCATACTATATTCTTATTTTCTTTGCTTTCCTTATACTATATGGTTACTTTAAGTCATCTGAACAGGTATTGCCAATTTATCTGCAGTTCTAATTGATTAATTGTTTTTTACTAAATTCGCAGTCTAAAAAATAAAATATGGGCGTAGCAGATTTATTATCGAAAAAGAAGAAAGCTTTAGCTGAGAAGAACCTAAAGGAAGGTCAGGAATTCCAGACTGCATTTGGAGCAAAAGAAGGTGTTGTAACCTTGGAAAGCGGACTTCAGTATGAAATATTAGAAGCTTCTGAAGGAAAAAAGCCTGGTGTTAAAGATTCTGTTATCTGCCACTATCATGGTACAACAATAACTGGTCAGGTTTTCGACAGTTCTGTAGAAAGAAAAAAGCCAGCTACGTTTCCTTTAAACAGAGTTATCGAAGGATGGACTGAGGCTTTACAACTAATGTCTACTGGCAGCAAATGGAAACTGGTTATTCCACCACATTTAGCATACGGAAACGAGCAAATTTCAAAAGAAATAGGACCTAACAGTACTTTGATCTTCGAAGTAGAGCTTTTAGGAATTAAATAAAATACGAAATTAGAAATACGAAATTTTCATTTCTGAATTTAAAATATAAAAACAGCCTGTTTCATTTTGAAACAGGCTGTTTTTATATCTATAGACCGTACTTCTAATTTCTAACTTATTTTAAGGCATCATTCAGCGCCTTCCAGATCATTTCTGCTTGTTGGGTATATCCAGGCTTCAGAAAATGAACCCCATCTCCATTGGCTTCTTTTCTGGCTAATGATCTGACAAAGTAACCTTTTCCTCCTGTAGCATTGTACATACTCAGAAAAGCAGTATTATTCTGCATACTTATTTCTTTTATCCATGAGACAATTTCCTGTATACGGTCTCCTTTCAGTTTATTATCTGTAGGAGAAATCAAAAGAATGGGTAATGTAGGATTATCTTTTCTGAAAGCCTGTATCAGGTCTTGAGCGCTCTTTTGAAATTCTTCTTTTGTAACAGTACTCAAAGATTCATTTGTTCCCAGCGAAATCATAACTACATCCGGATTTACCTGTTTCAGCTCTTCCAGCTGTAACGGATATTTTAAAAAGTCAGCATAAGTAGCTCCATTCACCCCTACACTATTGAAAACAATACCTGAAGCTGCATTTTTTTTCAGGAACTGAAAGCCATATAAAATATTTCCTTTCGTAGCATTCGTACGCATCAGAAAGTTTCTTGTTGCTTTAGGGTAATTAAAAACAGTTTCTCCTTCCGCATACTTCCCCTGTCCTGCTATAGTAAGCTTTTGTTCAAAATCGGGGTTAAAATCCGGTTCTGCCTGTTCCGCTTTTATGACCTGCCCGGGCTGTGGGAATTTAATTCCATTGCCATTTAGCTGGGCCAATCTTGTAGTTGTTGTGTTAAATTTTGCAGCCAGTTCCGGAAAAGTTTCTCCCTGCTGAACAGTATATGATACAATATTCTTTCTTTTAGCAATATAAGAATTAAGAGGAGCATTGGTTTCATAAATAGTAAAGCTCTCCCCTGCCATTTGCTTATCGTTTAGTATTCTTACTTCATCGAAAGCATCATTAGGATTATTAAAGCCTATTTCTATAAAAGAATCTTTATTGTTCCCCATAACAAATCCCAAGGCTCCCATCTGACTGAAAACATCCTGATCATACACCAGGCGGAATGTCTGCCATGCCTGATTAGAGACTGATGTAATATCCAAGGGACCATTGGAATTGGCTACTGCATAAGGGAATACCAGTCCTCTTCCGGCATAGCCATATTTTTCGGTAAATTTTTCTCTCAAAACTTCCGGAATCCATCCAGCCTGAATATGCGAATCTCCTAGAAATAAGATATTGGTAACTTTATTATTTGCTTTAAGTTTTTGTGCAAATCCGGAAAGTCCGGCAGGATTTTCAATCTGTTGTGCAGATAACGAAATACAAGCGGCTAAAGAAATTGCTTTTAAATATTGATGCATAATGTGTTCTCAGAATTTGAAGTCTTAAAGATAGGAACTATGGCTGAAAAAATAGGAAAATCAATAAGAAATCATGTATGCCCAAATACAACATTGTCTATAAAAAAATTCGCAGGTTTTGAAAGCCTGCGAGTTTATATACTCAAAATTATTTTCGTTTTATATCTTAGAATCCGAACTGCATTCCGATTTTCACACCAAACTTACGTGCATCAGGTCTGTCCAGATAGTTCCCTCTCCAGTTAAAATCTATTCGGAACATACGGAAGTTACCGAAACCAATATTCTCTATTCCGAAACCATATTCATAATAAATATGATCTTTAGGGGCTGTATAAAAAATGTTGGATCTGTTCATCACTACATTATCATGCTTCAGGCTACCCCATGCACCTCTAAAGAAAGCTACTTCACGAAGTTTTAGCTTTTTCAGTAATGGAACTTTGTTGAATATCCATCCGTTAAAATGGTGTTCCCAGAATAATGTAGAATAAGAATCTGTTACAAATTCATAGAAATTAAGCTGAGCAAAAGTATTTGGAATACTAAAGTAAGACTGGTTCCCCGGAAGAACATTCATTAAAGATAGTGGTACAGATCCGAAGATGGTACCTGCTTCAAAACTAACGTCTGATCGTCCCATGTTACCAATAAGAATTGGGTGTCTGTATGAGAACTGTAATTTATCGTAGTTGAAATCAGACTTGAAAAATCCGGATATCCCTTTCGTATAACGTAAAGTAAATGTCGGGGATAATGTTTTTATTGTATTTCTGTCTACCCCGTATTCAGCGAATCTGGCTCCCGGACGGTAAGTTAGTACTAACGATGCTCTGGCATCATTTACCTGACTTTTTTCTATACCGTTTCTATTAATGTAGTTAATTTTAAATAGCTGCGGATCTGCGGCTGTAATTTCTCTGTAACTTCCGTCTAACGTAATCTGGAAATTACGGAAAGGCTCTATCGAAAAATAGAGGTTATTTTCTACAACCTTACTCAGATAGACATTGCTTCCGGTACTTGCAATAGATGAAGATGCAAATGATCTTCTCATTCCCACACTACTGTTGGTATCCCCTATTGCTTCTACACCCAATTGCTGAATATCGTTTTTGAAGCCATAACCAATTGTAAAACGGTTATTTTTATCAAACATGTAGCGTCCGCCTATACCATATTTGAATTTATGATCTTTAAATCCATATGCTCCATAACCTTCCAGTCTCCACATATCATTACGACTGAAGAAAGTTCTCAGTCCCAATCTTACACGTGGACCTTCAACATCATTACGCCCGTATACAGAATAAAGATTACCTATATCAATTGCTTTGCCTACATTATAAAAACCAGAGCCTAACATTTCCGCTACTTTTATAGCAGTTTTAAATTTAGGTACCTGCCATAATTTTTCCAGATTATTATAGGTCACAGAATCCATTTTGGTTAATGGAACCTGGCGGTTAGCCTGCCAGAAAGCATCGTCTTTCTTATAAACTTCAGGATTGCCAATTTCAACTTTCTTATCTACTTCAGCAGATATTTCAGGTTTATTAACTTCAAAGTTTGTATAAGAAATAGTGCGGTCTACATAAAGTCCTTTAGAATCGGCTTTTTTATTCAATAAGGACATGTCTATCATAATATGTGACTTCTCCGGTCTGAAAGACTTTTCATCGATAATATAATAGGTTAATTCAGCATTTACACCACGAACAAAGTTTACGTCCATATTCTTTGCAGAATTCAACGATACTTTTTTAACAGCATAAGATGATTTTGCTATAAATATAACGCCTCTGAAAGCAAGTGCGGCTGTATTTTTAGGATAGTATTTTATAGTAAAGCAAGGTTCCCCGTCTACAACATTATCCGGCATCAATTCATACTCATATACACTAAATCCGTCTGTAGAAAGCGGACTTGGAAAGCCTTTATCGAAAAAGTTTAGTGTATTGTCATAGATATTGAAATCTTTATAAAGGTTCTGAATAGTCTGAACCATGAACTGGTAGTCTTCAAAGCCTGAAGCTTTTTCAGCTACCAATACTTTCTTTTCGGATGAAGATGGTTTGTTTCTTTTATAAAAGGTAGAGATTTGCTCGTTCATGTAAATCGGTACATAAGCTTTTCCGGTAACGGCAGCTGTATCTACATTTTTGAACATGAACTCCATTCCTTTGAAAATCTTTTTCTGGGTAAAAGTACTGTCAAGATTATTCAGAGACGCTTCCAGCTTTTGGTATTCATCGTATTTATAATTATCATACGAATCAAAAGCATTTCTGTATTTGCGCTTCCATACTTCATTAAGAATTGCGTAGGCAGGATTTTCTTTTTTATTCTTATACTTTTTCTTTCCACTGATTACAACACCTTCTATATTCTTCTGTTCTGTTTTCACAGATGATATCAGTGCAATATCCAGTATGGATGTTTTATGAAAATCAAAAGGTACATCCTGCAATAGAAAGTCTTTCTTTTCTACAGAAATCATACCGATACTATCCTGAACAACAAGCTCAAAAAGTCCGTTACTGTCTGTTTTTGCAGTATTGCTTTGATTACTAAGCAGGGCTTCAGCAATCGGTTTTCTAGATTTGGAGTCCGTTATTTTACCTGTTAGTTTTAGCTGCCCGTTTACCTTCACGAGCATCACACAGGTTAACGAACAAAATAGTAGTTTTTTCATCATAAGATTTCACATCGTCAGAACCAGCATTCCTTTTATAAAATAATTTTGCAAATATATAAAAGAATACCTGTGTTTATAGCCAAGGGCGTGCCATTTAACTATTTATAACAATAAAAAATCCCGAATCACTGATGATCCGGGATTTTTTTATCCTTAAACAAGGGAATTAACATTCACAAAGAATAATTCCGTTGTCGTTATTAAACTCTATTACTCCGCTTTTGATTTTGTAAGCAAACTCACCTTTGTCAGCACTTACGGTCTCAAAATTCTTAGCATAGTTATCTGAAATTCCAGCTGAGAAAATTCTAACATCACCTTCCTTCAGTGCAGAAACAATTGATGCGTGATTTTTCATGATGTGGAAATCACCACTGATACCTGGTACCAGAACTGAATCTACTTGTCCTTCAAACACTACAGATTCCGGGGTTAATATTTTTATAATCATTTTTAATTGCTTTAGGCTACCAGCTAATAGCTATGGGCTATCAGCAATTAGCAATACTATTTGTTCTCAGCTAACATTTTCTCTCCGGCTTCGATAGCATCTTCGATAGAACCTTTAAGGTTGAAAGCTGCTTCCGGAAGGTGATCTAACTCACCATCGATAATCATGTTAAATCCTTTGATTGTATTTTTGATGTCTACCAACACACCTGGAATACCTGTAAACTGCTCAGCAACGTGGAAAGGCTGAGATAAGAATCTCTGTACTTTTCTTGCACGGTAAACTGATAATTTATCCTCTTCAGAAAGTTCTTCCATACCAAGGATAGCAATGATATCCTGAAGAGCTTTATATCTCTGAAGAATTTCTTTTACTCTCTGAGCACAGTTATAGTGTTCTTCACCAATAATTTCCGGAGCAAGGATTCTTGAAGTAGATGCTAATGGATCTACAGCCGGATAAATACCTAATGAAGCAATTTTTCTATCCAATACAGTTGTTGCATCTAAGTGAGCAAATGTTGTAGCCGGAGCCGGGTCAGTTAAGTCATCCGCAGGTACGTAAACCGCCTGTACAGATGTAATAGATCCGTTTTTAGTTGAAGTAATTCTCTCCTGCATCGCACCCATCTCAGAAGCTAGAGTTGGTTGGTAACCTACCGCTGAAGGCATACGACCAAGAAGTGCAGACACCTCAGAACCAGCCTGTGTAAAACGGAAGATATTATCTACGAAGAAAAGAACGTCTCTACCATGTCCGCTTTCACCACCATCACGGTAGTATTCAGCTAAAGTAAGACCAGAAAGGGCTACACGTGCTCTTGCACCTGGTGGCTCGTTCATCTGTCCGAAAACGAAAGCAGCTTTAGATTCTTTCATCAACTCGCTGTCAACTTTAGAAAGATCCCATCCACCGTTCTCCATAGAGTGCATGAATTCGTCACCATATTTAATAATACCAGACTCTAACATCTCACGAAGAAGGTCATTTCCTTCTCTTGTTCTTTCACCTACTCCTGCGAATACAGAAAGACCACCGTGTCCTTTAGCGATGTTATTAATCAATTCCTGGATCAATACTGTTTTACCTACACCAGCACCACCGAACAAACCAATTTTACCACCTTTTGCATAAGGCTCGATAAGGTCGATTACTTTGATACCTGTATATAGTACTTCAGCAGAAGTTGATAACTGATCGAATTTAGGTGCTTCTCTGTGGATTGGCAAACCATTGTCTTTAGATAATTCCTGAAGTCCGTCGATAGCATCTCCTACCACGTTGAACAATCTACCATTTACTTCTTCACCAATAGGCATAGTAATTTGTCTTCCATGTCCTATTACAGATTGTCCTCTTTGAAGTCCGTCTGTTGCATCCATAGCGATACATCTCACTGTATCCTCACCGATGTGTTGTTCAACTTCTAAGATCAGACCTTTCTGGCCTTCTCTGACAACTTCAAGTGCGTCATAAATGTTTGGTAGTTCCTCTACTTCCTGAAATACCACGTCGATTACCGGTCCGATAATCTGTGCAATTTTTCCCTGAATTTGGTTTGCCATTTCTAATTTTTTTCTTGAGTGCAAATATAGTGATATTCCTCATATCTGCATTGTCTGTGAAAAAGATTTTTATCATATTTGTAATGCCTAAAATTTTTCACCTTGAAAATTGTAAAAAATATAGCTGAATATAGCGATGCAATGGGACTTACAATGTCGTTGGGAATGTTCGACGGAGTACATAAAGGCCATCAGGAAATTATAAAAAAACTAAAAAAGCATAGTGAAACCCACCAGCTGGAGAGTGCATTGCTCACTTTTTGGCCGCATCCCCGAAAGGTTTTGCAACCAGAAGTTGAAATAAAATTACTCAATACTCTGGAAGAAAAACTACAGCTTTTAGAACGTTTTGGAATTCAAAAAACATTCCTTCAGGAATTCAATGATGACTTCAGAAATCTTTCCGGAGAGGATTTTGTAAAACATATTCTGCTGGATAAACTCCATATGAAGCATATTGTAATTGGCTACGATCATCATTTCGGAAAGAATAAAAGCGGAAATTTCGAGCTTCTCGAAAAAATGGCTTCTGAAAACAATTTTGTTGTGGAAGAAACCAAAGCTGTTCTTGTGAATGGACTTGCAGTAAGCTCAACAAAAATAAGGAATGCTTTATCTGAAGGAGATATAATAACAGCTAATGAATTTTTAGGTTACCACTACCCTGTAAGTGGTACAGTCGTAGCAGGTAAAAAAATAGGAAGAACAATTGGCTACCCAACCGCCAATATAGATGTAGATCCTATAAAGCTGCTTCCTAAAAACGGAGCCTATATCGTAGATGTAGAACTTAACGGACAAATGCACAAAGGAATGCTGAGCATCGGTACAAATCCTACAGTAAACGGAACTAAAAAAACAACTGAAGTATATATCCTGGATTTTGATCAGGATATATACGGAGAAAATATTACCGTCTACTTCAGAGATTATCTTCATGATGAGATAAAGTTTGAAAGTCTTGAAAAACTGATTGAAAGACTGGATGAAGATAAACAGCTAACAATAGATTTCTTTAAATAACAAAAAAGCGAAAACCTGGGTTTTCGCTTTTTTATTTTATTACATTTTTGCATCCATTAATTTGTCTGTTTTCACAGATCCCTGTTTCATTTCTATTTTTATAACAAATGCTTTATCTGTCTGGTAATCTTTCGGGAGGATAATATCATAGTATGTATTCTTATCCAAATCCAATCCCATATCGCTTTGTTTTAATTCCAGTTTTCTGTTGCCTACAAGCAGTGAAGCAGATGCCGGAACTTCTGTAGCTTTCTTCTCTACCGCTAATCTCACAATCTGATTAACAGGCCTGTTAAACACCGTTAAGTAAGTATTATTACCTTTCTTTGTAAAATATCCATAGTTGTAAAGAGACATTGGAGAATGTTCTACATTATAAATAGCTTCAGCATTTACTTTTGTCCACTCACCTATCTCTTTCATTATTTTATCCTCTTCGGGGTGAAAATTTCCGTTACCATCGGGTCCGAAATTAATAACAAAATTACCTCCCATAGAACGTGAACGCATCAGCATTTCGATCAGATCATCCGGTGTTTTGGTATAAATTCCATTCCAATCTTTCATGTAACCCCAACCATTTGGCGGAATAGTCATCACACAATCCCAGTCGTTCCCGTTAAGGGATTCGTAATTTTTTGGAAGCTTGCGTTCCCATCCCTGTTCATAATCTCCCAGCAAGTCTCCGTTAGTATCAAAGTGTCGCTTTTGGTTTTCGTCGTTACGGAAACGGCTGCCAATAATAAGGCCTGGATGTTTTTCGCGAAGTTTTTTCTCCAGATTATAGGTAAATTCATACGCACTTTTCCATGAAGCATCCCATGTTCCGTCGAACCAGAAGCCTTTAATCTGTGGATAGTTCTTCAACAATTCCAGTAGCTGATTTTCCGTATACTTCAGAAATTTAGAATATTTAGCTTTCTCTTCTGCTGTTTGGGGTGCTTTATATAGGTAGTCCGGATTGTTCCATTCCAAAATAGAAAAATACAGGAATACATCTATCCCTTCAGCATCATAAGCATCTACAATCTGCTTTACAATATCTTTTTTATAGGGTGTTTTTGTAATATTATAAGCAGAGTACTTTGTAGGCCATAAAGCAAAGCCATCGTGATGCTTTGTTGTAAAGATTACATATTTAGCCCCCATATCTTTAGCCTGTTTCGCCCAGCGTTTGGCATCAAAATCTTTGGGGTTAAACTGTTTATATAGATTATCATAGGTATTCTTCCAATCCTTAGGAGCTGTTGGCCCACTCCAGGAACGTATCCATTCAGATGCTGCTGCACCGCCTCTGGCACTTACACCATTCCATTCGTTTCCCGGAATTGCATAAATTCCCCAATGAATGAACTGCCCTAATCCGTATTCTCTGAATTTTTGCATCGCTTCATCTGTCCGGTGAGCTGGTGTGATAGGACCGTATTTCAAAGCGACCCTTTCCTTAGGCTTCTCCTGCTTTTCACCAGTCCATGCCTGAGCCTGCATTATAGCGCTCATACAAAGCCCGGTCAGAAGACTTAAATTAAACATTGATTTTCTCATGGTATTAGTTGGTTGTTAGTTTTTGGTTATTGGTTGTCAGACAATATTTTAATGTAATAGAGTATATACTAGTCCTGTAACATTGTTACATTGCTACATTATCTCACTCTAAAGTCCATGTCATTTCATCGGTTAGTTCTTTTCCACCGGATTTACCAATAGCTTTAATGGTGTTTGTTCCTTTTTGAAGCTGAGCGTTTTCTATTACCCAATGTTTCGCATTCACACCATTTTTAGCCTGATATTCTTTTCCGTTAACCAATATTTTAACTTCTTTCAGATTAGAAAATACCTGAATTTTAGAAACCGGATTCTTACGCATATTATCTCTTCTGTTCGCCAGATATATCATTGGTTCCGGGTTCCAATTGGCCTTATACCAATAGAAAGAATCTTTTTTACGTTTGCGGTCAAAGGTAATCAGCCCTTTCAGATTTCGGGAGTTTACACCACCACGGTTCCACATCGGAACTGCAAATTCAAACATGTTCCATACATAAGAAGCGGCAATCTGCGGATGCTTTTCTATAATTGCCCATTGCTGAATATGGGTCTCTGTCTGATAATTTTCCGGAAATGATTTCCCGGAAACCACATCTGCAGGTTGTTTTACTTCTTCAGCACCGATATCCATATTTCCGTCTGCCCCATATTCGGTAAGGATTACTTTATACTGTGCAAAATTCTTTTCCAGTCCTTGTGCCCAGTTTTCAAGGTCACCAATTTTACCGCCATACCAACCAAAGTAATGGTTGATTCCCTGAATATCAGTTGTCAGGTTTTCCGGTCTGTCTACCTGATTATAACCATTTACAGCTCCTGTCATTCGGTATGGATCTATTGTCTTTGCAATATCACTTAGCTGGCGCGATAATACAGGAACCTGTTCGTCTTTGGTCTTGGAATAGACCTCATTATGTACACCCCATATATATATAGAAGGATGATTGTAATTTTGCTTCACCAATTCCGTCATTTGTTGTTTCGCATTGTCGTTCTCCTGATAAGAAACAGCATTTACGAAAGGAATTTCTGCCCATACAAGAAATCCATACTGGTCTGCCAGTTCATACATCTGCGGAGCTTGCTGGTAATGAGCCAAACGGATAGTTGTAACACCCATTTCTTTCATCAGGTCCATATCTCTTTTATGCTGTTCGTAAGACAATGCCGAACCATATCCCCATTCATCCTGATGGCGTGAAACGCCGTGCATTGGGTAATGTTTTCCGTTTAGAAAAAAACCTTTTCCAGGAATCACCTCTACAGTTCTTACACCAAGGTTTTGCTTTAGAACATCTGTATCGGTACCATTAACAATAATTTTGGAAGATACTGTATATAAGTAAGGATCGCGCACACCATCCCAAAGATGCGGATTCTTCAGATTAATATTCTGGGTAATGTAAGTAGTCCCCTGCGGACTTATGTTCACAGGATTTTTTACTACCGCTACGGCTTTACCTTCCTTATTAATAACAGAAGTCTCCAGTATAGCATTCTGAACCGTTTTTTCAGTAGTTTCCAGTTTTGCTTTTATTTCTATATCTGCGCTCTTGGAGGAAACTTTTTTCTGACTAACAAATATTCCGGGTGCAGCATAATCTGTTACCACAAAATTGGTTTTATTAGTCGTAATCATGCTTACAGGACGATAAATACCACCATAAATAGGAAATAAAAACTGATTAACGGGAATAACATCTTTACGAGCCTGGTTGTTGGCAATAACTGTCAGTACATTTTCTTTACCATAGTTTACCGAATTGGTAATTTCGTAGGCAAACTGAGAATATCCTCCTTTATGCTCACCAATAAATTTATTGTTGATATAAAGCTTTGCAACGCTCCCTACTCCTTCAAACTTCAAAAATGTTCTTTTGCTTTTTTGCGCATCGCTTACTGTAAATTTCTTCTGGTATAATACATTTCCTGTATAAAAATTATTATCCCGCTGCATATCATCTTTGTTGAAAGTGTGAGGAAGTGTAACACTTTCCCACAGATCAATATTGGAAGGCTTAAAATCCTGTCCATTGTCGAAGTTAAAATTAAAAGTTTCGTTTCTGGGCTGAAAGAATTTCCAGTCTTTATTGAAATCTTCTGTAACCCTTTGAGCATAAGCTACAGAGGCAGATGAAAGCATTGTAAGCAACAGTGCCTTGTTAAAATGATTCAACATGATGTTTGTTTTGGTTATTAGTTTTCCAAAAATAGGAATTTTTATCCAGCATTTTCTGCTAATTAATTATATTATAAATATCTATAAAGTTTTAATTAAAAACTGTATGCAAAACATAATTATTGAAATATAAATAATCATAAGACTTCTTTTTTAACAAAATAAAAATTAAACACAGAATATAAAAATGATATCCAATCAAATAATGGAAATTTTAATAGCTATATTAATTTATAATAGATAAATTTGCATTAAAGAAAAGAGGAAAATGAATACGAAAGAATTGCAGGAATACCATGATAGATTTGACGTGATCAGATCCATGGATAGTTTTGTTTCAGAGGCCGTTGATGATAAATTAATGGACCCGGATGATTGTTGGCAGCCTAATGACTTTTTACCAGATATGGAAAGGGAGGATGCATTGGACGAGATTAAAAAATTACGCGAAAGAGCGGCTAACATTCCCAATACTGTAATCACCTCATTGGTAGGAAATATGATCACTGAAGAGGCATTACCTAGCTACCAGACTTATTTCAGTTTAATTTTCAATGAAGATAAAGAAGTAACTTCCGATAAGGGCTGGGCAAGATGGTCCAGAGCATGGACAGCTGAAGAAAACCGTCATGGTGATCTTCTGAATAAATACTTGTACCTGAGTGGACGTTGTGATATGAAAAAGGTAGAGCAAACAATTCACCGCCTTATCTACAACGGATTCGATCCGGATGCAGAGAAAGATCCATATCAGTCTATTATCTATACTTCTTTCCAGGAAAGAGCTACAAAAATATCTCACGTAAATACAGGGAAACTGGCTGATAAGGCTGGAGATAGTGTTCTGTCAAAAATCTGTAAGCAGATTGCAGGTGATGAAGCAAGACATGAAAATGCCTATAAGTCTTTTATGACAGAAATCTTCAAGAAAGATCCTAATGGTGCTATTGCCGCTTTTGAAAGAATGATGCGTAAGCAGATCTCTATGCCGGCTATGCTAATGGATGACCAGGCTTCAAAGAGCAATATATTTATCGATTTCTCGGCTATTACTCAGCAAATTGGTGTATATACTACATGGGATTATGCTGCTATTATAGACCACCTTGTTAAGTATTGGAAAATTGAAACTTTAACTGGTTTACAGGATGGATTTACAAAGGCTCAGGACTATCTGTGTCGTTTGTCTGATCGTTATAAAAAGATCGCTGAAAGAATGAAAGTTCCGGAGGAAATAAACTTACATTGGTTAAGTAACCCTAAATTCTCATTCTAAGAAATACAAAATGCAGCTCTAAGGGCTGCATTTTTCATATTAATAATAAAAAAACAGCAGACCAATTGAATCTGCTGTTTGTAATTTTTTAAAAGCCCTGCTTTTACTATTTCAGGTATTTTACAATAGCCTCGTCTGTAGGTTTTACTTTACTCGGGAATGAATTAATTAACTTTCCTTTGTCATCCAGTAAAAACTTCGTGAAGTTCCATGCAATATCAGTGTCTTTTACTCCATTTAGCTTCTTTTCTGTAAGGAATTTAAATATTGGTGCAATATCTTCTCCTTTTACAGAAACTTTAGCAGCCATAGGGAAAGATACTCCGTAATTAGCCTCACAGAAGCTATGGATATCTTCATTCGTTCCTGGCTCCTGCTGCCCAAAATTATTTGCCGGGAAACCAACAATAACCAGTTTATCTTTATAATCCTGGTAGATTTTCTCCAGGTCTGCATACTGAGGTGTGAAACCACATTTAGAAGCAGTGTTTACCACAAGAATCTTTTTCCCCTTGAACTTAGAGAAATCAATTTCGTCACCTGTAAGTCCTTCCACTTTATAGCTATAGATAGTCTTGCTTTGTGCTGCAATAAAAAGAACTCCTGCCACAGACAATGCAAATAATAAGAACTTTTTCATCTGTAAATATTTTTTTAAAATTTGGTCGGATGGAACCCGCATGATAGTCTTCATCCTTGAAATTATTAACGAATCATGCTCGTTTTATAATATCTATATTTTATTAGAATTTAAAAGTATTATTTGGGAATACTTTATTCACTTCTATTTTGCTAAACAAAAGTACATAATCTCCTTCTTTTTTCTGAGATGAAGATTCAATTCTGAATGGCATTAACAGATTCCCTACTTTACGGTAATCATAATAAGTAAGAATATCTGTTTTGTTAATCTCTCTTACCAGCATATACGTATTGGCATCGAAGTAATAAACAGTTTTGTTTACATTCTTTACCAATTCTACTTTAAAGCAATCTACATTACCTATTTTTTCTTTGCCCAGATAGTTTGCTACAAACCCTTTAGAATCATAGTCTATAAAGTCCGTATCGAAACTTTCTGCAACATAATCTTTTACTTCTACCAGCTTATTCGTTGCAAAATTCATAGAATAACCTTTCTCTCCGTCAAAACCTTCAATCGCATATTCTTTTCCCTTTATGGTAAAGCTTGTTTTTTTCAGATTAGGTCTTTGCTGGAATATTTTCACAGGATATTCTTCACTAACACCCAGAACTACTTTCCCCTGTAACATTATAGAGTTAAGCAATTTCCACTGTGTTAATCCTCCTGTACTCTGAATGTTTTTTTCAATAATTTGCTCCGCTGTCTGGGAGAAAAACATTTGGCAGACACCAACAAGTACAACTAAAATAAGTTTCTTCATAAATATTTTTAAAGTTAATATTTCCGGAGATTAGCCTTTATTAGCTATAATCTCCTTAGCCTTTTTCAGATCATCCGGAGTATCGATACCTACGCCGATAAAATCGGTTTCGAGAAGTTTTATCTTCATCCCGTATTCCAGATATCTGATACATTCAATTTTCTCAGCTATTTCCAAAGGCTTTTGCTGAAGTCTGGCAAAATTAAGTAATGCCTGTTTTCTAAAAGCATAAACGCCAATATGTTTAAAATATTCTGCCTGAAAAGATTCTTCTCTTGGATAAGGAATTACAGAACGGCTAAAATAAAGAGCAAAACCATTGTTATCGGTAATTACTTTTACATTATTAGGATTCTGTACTTCTTCAAAATGATGAAGTTTTATTTTCAGCGAAGCTAATGAAATTTCTGCATTAGGATCGTTTTCGAATACTTTTATCAGTTGGCCAAGAGGTTCTTTTTTCAGAAAAGGTTCATCCCCCTGAACGTTAATCACAATATCGCAATCGATATTCTGAACCGCCTCTGCTATCCTGTCACTTCCCGTTTCATGCTCACCTGTCATTACAGCCTTGCCTCCGTTTCTTGTTACTTCTTCAAAGATAATCTCTGAATCTGTAGCTACAAAAACATCATCAAACAAACCTGTTTCTTCAACATTTTTATAGGTTGTAGAGATTACAGTTTTATCCTCCAGAATTTCCATTAATTTTCCGGGAAATCTGGTAGAATTATAACGTGCAGGAATAACTGCGATTACTTTCATGTTTTAAAGTTATAAATTATGAGTTATAAGTTATGAGTTCTTCTTGCTTGTGATAATAATACTTCTAATAATTTTAAGTAATTCCAATGCTCGGGAATGTAAATTGGTGAACTCTGATTCTTCTATATAATCGGTTGCTTTTAGCAATTCTAGCCAATAAATAGTTTCATCACATTCCTTCTGAGCGATTGAAAGTTTATGAATGAAATCAGCTTTACTTTGTCCATTTAGAGCTTCTCTGACATTTGCACCTATAGAAGTTCCTGAACGCATAATTTGTTTAGAAATTATAAATTCTTTCTTTTCTGCAGTAAATTTCTTATAAAAATTTACAATGCAAATGGCAAACTCAAAACTCTTCTGTCCAATGATGCTGTTTTCACTCATAACTCATCATTCATAACTTATAACTGAATGTTATACTAATTTAGCAAGTGCTTGCTCCAGTTTTGGTAACATGTTCTTGATCTCATCAAGAGAAAGACCTCCTACCGATGCACGGAACCATGGTTCTGTAACTTCACAACCGAAAGCAGAGAATGGTACTAATGCAACGCCGCCTTCCTGAATTAAATAGAATACTAAATCTGAAGAGTTTTCTATTTTAGTTCCGTCTGGTTTTGTTTTACCAATAAAGTCAAGCTTAATTGTAAGATATAAAGCACCCATAGGCTGAATACTCTCTACTGCCAATCCTTTATTTTTAATCTCCTGAATTCCTTCGTGTAGAACTTTCAAGCTTGCCTGTAATTTATCTTTGAAATCCGTAACAAAATGATCTACATTTTCCTGGTTTTCATAAAACTTAGCTGTAGCCTCCTGCTCGGGCTTTGGAGCCCATGCCCCAACGTGCGTTAACAAAGCTGCCATTTTGCCCATAATAAGACTTGGCCCGAATCCCCATCCTACACGTACTCCTGTTGCAGCAAGACATTTAGAAATACCATCAATATAGATTGTATATTCTTTCATTTCCGGGAATAAAGAAACCGGATTAAAATGTTCTGCTTCAAAAGTAAGATTAGAATAAATCTGATCATACATCAGGTATAAAGGCTTCTCGCCTGCACCACGTTTTTTATTTTCCTCCAATACCATTTCACAGATTTCGGAAAGCTGCTCTTTGGTAAACATTGTCCCTGTAGGATTAAGCGGAGAGCATAAAGCTAATAAAACTGCACCTGATAAGTGTGGTCTTAAATCATCTGCTGTTGGCAGGAAATTGTTTTCCTGAGTCGTTTTTACTTCTACTGCATTAGCTGAAGTAAGGTATGCATAATGATTGTTATTCCAAGATGGTGTAGGATAAATCACTTTATCACCTTCATCTACAATCGTTTTATAAACTGCATAAATTAAGGGGCGTGACCCTGCAGTAATTAAAATATCACCTGCCGCATAATCTAATCCCCATCTTGATTTAAGATCTTTTGAAACAGCCGTTCTTAGTCCCAATAATCCGTTTGCTGGCGGATAATTGGTAAGATTATTCTGATAAGCTTTCTGAATTTCGTCTTTTAATCCCGCAGGGATTGGATAAATATTGGAATTCAAATCTCCAATAGTAAGGTTAGCGATTTCGGCTCCTTTAGCCTTCATATCATTAACTTCATTTCCTATTTTTACAATTTCTGAGCCTATAAGATTTGCGGCTAGTTTAGATACTTTCATATTTTTAGTGGACAGTTATAGATTAACGGTCTTTTATTTGGTTGATTATAAATTCAAGTCTGTTTTAATCTGCTGGATTTTAGCTTCCAGAGAAACTAATTTATCTTTAAAATCCTGTTCCGAAGAGATTTGTTCTTTCACAGATACGTAGAATTTAATCTTTGGTTCTGTTCCGGAAGGACGAATACATACTTTTGTTCCGTCTTCTGTATAATAGATTAATACGTTAGATTTCGGAATATCATTCATTACAGACTTCTCGTTCGTAGCAATTACAAGACTTGTCTGCTCCTGGAAATCTTTTACTTCTGCTACAGCCGATCCTGCTAAAGTTTTTGGTGGAGACTGACGGAAATCTGTCATCATCTGCTTAATCTGATCTGCACCATCTTTGCCTTTTTTCGTAATATTTACCAATCCTTCATAGTACATTCCAAGATCTTTGTAGATATCGATAAGGTACTCATAGATTGTTTTACCGTTGGCTTTGCACCATGCAGCAATTTCGCAAGCTAAAAGAATACTTCCGCAAGAGTCTTTATCACGAACGAAATCTCCGGTCATAAATCCAAAGCTCTCTTCACCACCGCAAACAAATTTCTCCTGTCCTTCTGCTTCACGGATCATTTTACCAATCCACTTGAATCCGGTTAATCCAACCTTGCAGTCAACGCCGAATTTCTTTGCAATATCATAGAAAATATCAGAAGTTACGATTGTAGATCCGATAAATTCTTTTCCGGTAATTCTACCTTGTTTTTTCCACTGATCTAAAATATAATAAGTAAGGAATGTATTGGTCTGATTTCCGTTTAACAACTGCATTTCTCCATCCAGATTTCTTACAGCAATTCCCAATCTGTCACCATCCGGGTCCGTTCCTATTACAATGTCGGCATTGGTGACCTTAGCCAGATCCATTGCCATAGAAAGTGCAGCTGGTTCTTCAGGATTTGGAGATTCTACTGTCGGGAAGTTTCCGCTTGGAATCATTTGCTCCGTAACCAGATCTACTCTTGTAAAGCCCGCTTTTGCTAGAGCTTTAGGAATAGTTGTATATGTTGTTCCGTGGATAGAAGTGAAAACTATATTCAACAGATCTCTACCAACGTTCTGATATAATGAATTTTCAATACAAGCATCGATATAAACATCATCCTGATCTGCGCCTATCCATTCAATTAAATCGTCGTTTCCGTCGAATTTAATTTCATTAAACTGAGTTTTTTCTACTTCAGAAATAATTCCGTTATCGTTTGGCGGAACTACCTGTGCTCCGTCATTCCAGTATACTTTATAACCATTATATTCCGGTGGGTTATGTGAGGCTGTAAGTACAATCCCAGCATTACATTTTTTATCTCTTACAGTAAAAGACAATTCAGGAGTTGGTCTGTGTTCTTTAAATAATAAAACTTTAATACCATTTGCTGTTAAAACATCTGTAACTAACTTTCCGAATTCCGGAGAGTTGTGGCGAACGTCATAAGCGATAGCAACTTTAATTTGGCTCGCCTCCGTCTTCGCCGAATCTGCAGCTTCTTCACCCGGAAATTGTTGATGAAGGTAGTTTGCTAATCCCTGTGTAGCCTGTCCTAATGTATATTTATTCAGACGGTTGGTGCCAACGCCCATGATTCCGCGCATACCTCCTGTTCCGAATTCCAGATTTTTATAAAAAGCATCATCCAGTTCAGCTGGATTATTATCTATTAATGCCTGAACTTCTTTTTTCGTTTCATCATCGAAACCTTCTCCTAGCCACAATTTTGCTTTATCTAATGACGTCATATATTAAGGTTTTTGTTTTTGTTCTAATTTAGCTTTATCAGTTACTTTAATTTTCTTCTGCGGATTACCGTAGTATACTAATTCTGCAGTATTTCCCAAACTTCCGTTTAGTTCATCATCCACTGAAAATTCTGAATAATTTCCATTTTTAGAAGTTATATTCAGATTATTAATGTACCAGTAAGGAGAAATAATACTCGCAGTGTCACTAATCGCAATATTTGCATCCAGCGTTCTGCCTAAAAGATTTGCTTTTGCTTTGTTAGTCATAGTTACATCTGCTTTATTAGCTAAAACAGAACCCATAAATTTAGCATTGTCTTTAATCTTCAGTTTAAATGCCGGCACCGACATCTGGCTGGAAATTGTAATATCTGTTGAATCTGCCATTGCTATACTTTCTAAGTTATTTTTAGAGTATAGCATAATATTGTACATATCCACACCTTCTGTCTTGCTTTTCTCTGAAATATAAAGCGTTTTATCTTTTACTTCAATTTTAAGATTATCAAAGACATTCGGATAGGTTTCTACAGAAACCATATTTTTAGGATTTTGTACATAGAAAATTTTAAATTTCCCACTGACATCCAATTTGTTAAAATCCTGAATATTCACATCTTTTGTTGCGATCTCTCCCTTTGGTCTCACTTTGGAACATGAAACCAAACCGATGACAAGAAATATATAAAGTAATTTTTTCATCCGTTTAAAAATTGAAGTTTGAATTTAGCTATTTTTAATTAAATTATCTCTTCAATATGATAATTTTTGCGCTCGCGATTTGTTCTGATCAACATCTCACCAAGGAATCCTGCAATAAACAACTGAGTTCCAAGGACCATCATTGTTAATGCGATATAGAACCAAGGATTATCTGCAATCAGATGTCCGTACATTCCTCTTGCAACATCTATTAGCTTAGAAATCCCCAACCATAAAGCTGAAAGAAAACCTATAATAAACATTACTGTACCTGCGGCACCAAAGAAATGCATCGGGCGTCCGCCGAATCTGCTTACGAACCATAAAGTTATCAGATCCAAAAATCCTCTGATAAAACGGTTCGCCCCAAATTTGGAAGTACCATAAGGACGAGCCTGGTGTTTTACTTCTTTTTCAGTGATATTTTTAAATCCTGCATGAGCTGCCAACACCGGAATATAACGGTGCATATCCCCGTATACATCAACAGTTTTAACAACTTGTTTTTTGTAAGCCTTCAATCCGCAGTTGAAATCGTGTAAGAAAACACCCGAAACTTTCCTTGCCGAAGCATTGAATAATTTGGATGGGATATTCTTAGTCATTACATTATCAAAACGCTTCTTTTTCCAGCCACTTACAATATCGTAATTCCCTTCTCTTAATTTTTCTACAAGTCCTGGTATTTCTTCCGGGAAGTCCTGAAGGTCGGCATCCATAGTAATTACAACTTCGCCTTTAGCTTTTTCAAAAGCAGCATGTAAAGCCTGAGACTTACCATAATTACGGGTAAATCTTATAGCGTGCACCTGCGGATGTGATGCAGAAAGTAGTTGTATAACGCCCCATGAATTGTCGGTAGAACCATCATCCACAAACCATACTTCATAAGAGAAATCATTCTCATTACATACATTGTCTATTCTGGAAAAAAGCTCTTCAAGAGATTGTTCTTCATTAAGAAGCGGGATAATAATAGAAAGATCCATTCAGTATTTTTAATTTTATTC
Source organism: Elizabethkingia miricola (assembly GCF_001675285.1). GTDB lineage: Bacteria > Bacteroidota > Bacteroidia > Flavobacteriales > Weeksellaceae > Elizabethkingia > Elizabethkingia miricola. The sequence continues at coordinate 9,616 of NZ_LSGQ01000029.1, read as the reverse complement.
GTAGCGTTTTTTGTTCTTCAAAAACGCTGCTATTACGATTGACAAAAGTAGATAAAATAACATAAAGCCTCCAAAAACGGCAGAAAGAAAACTAAATGAAAAATAATTTCTATTTTCCTTTATTGCAGCTTCTCTTGCAAGCTTTGCATCGTTATAATTTTTGTCTAATTCACCAATTTTACTCTGATCTTTAAGATGTACTGCTTCAGACTTTTGCTTAGCATAAGCTTCATCCAGATTGGTTAATTCGGTCTGAATATACTGATGATTGAGTAAATCTCTGGCATCAGTATCTACATAATTAAGAAAAGCAAAAATGGACATTACAGAAAGGAAACCTCCTATAAATAATGTTACAAAAGCTTGCTTAAAAGCCTGTGGATAAGTTATTTTCCCAGCTCCTCTATACCAATATACAGAGAGAAATCCTCCAACTGCATACAAAAAAGGCATTCCAAATGCATTTACCTTCATAGAGGTACTATAATAACTGGCATTTGCAAAAAAATAGTACACTACAAAGAACGCCAACATGGTAATTCCGAACAACACTAACCCGATAGCTACAGGATTTTTCGTCATATTTTTAATAATAATAGATGTTGGAAGTCCGATTTCAGAAAAAAAATAATAAAAATATTAATTTATAAATCAGCTATTTACCCCATTTTACGGGGATCATTACACTTTTTTTCTTGGATCTTTCTTCCGGATTCGTAAATAATTTCTATATTTGCACTGGCAAGTCCTACACAACCAGCTCCTGAGAATCCTCCAGGGTGGGAACACAGCAAAGGTAATTGGTCGTAGCGGTGTGATGTAGGTAGCTTGCCATTTTTTATTTCTTAAAATTCAAATTCCTCACCCAGTTTCGGTAAAACCAACTCCACATTTTTCTCTTCAAAATGCTTCATTGCACTGTCGTGATTAATTGCAATTGGAGGAAAAGTATCAAAGTGACATCCAATTACTTTCGGAGATTTCAATAATTCGCCTGCAGCAAATGCAGCTTTTCTCGGACACATTGTATAGTGACTTCCTACCGGCAGAATAGATAAATCGATTTTACCAAAAAGCCTTGGGAACAATTCCATATCGGCCATTACTCCAGTATCACCTGCCAAATACATATTTTTTCCTTCAGGAAGTCTGAAAATATAACCTACCGGTACACCGCCATAAGTACCATCCGGAAAAGAACTGGTATGATGAGCAGGCACCATAGAGATCTTAAGATCTTCAACTTTTGCAGATCCTCCCAGGTTAATATCACATGTATTTTTCGCGTTTTTAAAATAACCGCATACTTCTGGCACCCCAATAATAGTTGCTTCCGGATAATGAGCCAATACCTCTTCCACATCCGCAATATGATCGCCGTGTGCATGCGTTAACAAAATATAGTCAATTTTGTGTGCTTTAATATCAAATCCAGACTGTTCTTTCTGATAATTATAGAAAGGGTCTGAAAGGATATTTTTTCCTTTGTAAGTGAACAAAAAACAGTTTTGTCCTAAAAAAGTGAATTTCATATTCTCTTATTTTTTTATTTAAACAAATATTGATCTTATGAGTACTAAAAAATAATCTGCATTATCTACATACTTTTATTCCGTAATAGAAATAATAGTAAAAATTAAGCAGAAAAAATATATTCAATAAAATCTGTATTACTAAAAGCCAGGCGTATGGATTAATCTTTTTTCTTAAAAGCAAGACCGAAACATACACATTTCCTATTGCAACAAACATTAGAACAGAAGGGAAAATTTCAAGTTCCGAAATTGTTAACCCTTCTATAAATTCCCTTAATAATAAATAAAGGAAAATTAATCCAACCAGAACGGACAGAAAGAAAATTAATTTTATAGTAAGCCTTCTGCTCATTCTATTTCTCTTTATCTAATCAGGTTCAAACCTATCCCTGTAAGCAGGCTCATTGCAAAACACATGATAGCAACTTGCTTCAGGTAAGGATCCAGATTTCTGGGTTCCTTAGTTTCCATTATCCTTCTTCTTAAGGCCATTAAAGGCAGAAAAAGAATAATAAATATGTAGGCATAATAACTTCTGATTTCATACACCATCATATAAGTTAAAATCAGAATAAGAGGTAACTGTAGCAAGATGATCTCGTAAATCATAGCCTTTTTAAAGCCCATTTTTAATGCAAGAGTATGCTTTCCGCTCTCTGCATCACTTTCTATATCCCGCATATTATTCAGGTTAAGAACAGCTACACTGAACAACCCTACAGCTGTTGCCGGTAAAATCATCTGCCAGTCGAATGTTTTAGTAAACAGATAATATGAGCCCATTACAGATACCAGTCCGAAAAATATAAATACAAATACATCTCCCAGCCCCATGTAACCATAAGGTCTTTTTCCTACTGTATAACCAATTGCTGCAAAAATACAGGCAATCCCTAAACCTATGAAAACATAAAATGCCTGAATATGCCCCGGAAAAAATGCTTTATATAATAATAAAACAGTAAAAGCCAATGACAATACGGAAAACAAAATGACTGCATTACGCATTTGTTTTGCTGTTATTTTCCCCGAAGCCACTGCACGTGCCTCCGCTTCTCCTGCTCTTTTTTTGTCTGTACCTTTTACACCATCACCGTAATCATTCGCGTAATTAGATAACACCTGATACAAAAGCGTCACCACTAAAGCCAGTACAAAAACCCATACATCCCAGCTTTCTCCTACAGAATTAAGCTTCCATTTTGCAATAAGGGAGCCTAAAATAATACCACTAAGGGAAAGTGGTAATGTTCGCAGACGAGCTGCTTTTATCCATTCAATCATAATATTTAGATATTAGAGGTAGAGGTTAGAATCTGGTTATTTAAATCCAATTTCTAACCTCCAACTTCTTATTTAAGAGATCCATTGATCTTCTCCAAAGTCTGGTTTTCTTTTTTCAAGGAAGGCATTTCTTCCCTCTTTAGCTTCATCTGTCATGTAAGCCAAACGAGTAGCCTCACCTGCAAAAACCTGCTGTCCAACCATACCATCATCAGTAAGGTTCATTGCAAATTTCAGCATACGAATAGAAGTTGGTGATTTCGCTAAAATCTCCTGCGCCCATTCATAAGCAGTATCTTCTAACTCGGCATGAGGAACAACTTTATTTACCATTCCCATTTCAAAAGCTTCCTGTGCAGAGTAATTTCTCCCTAAGAAGAAAATTTCACGAGCCTTTTTCTGCCCAACCATTTTAGCCAGGTATGCAGAACCATAACCACCATCGAAGCTGGTAACATCGGCATCTGTTTGTTTGAAAATCGCATGTTCTTCACTTGCTAAAGTAAGATCACATACAACGTGTAGTGAGTGTCCTCCGCCTACAGCCCATCCCGGAACAACCGCAATAACGACTTTAGGCATGAAACGGATTAAACGCTGTACTTCCAGAATATTCAAACGATGTCTTCCGTCTTCTCCAACATAACCCTGGTGACCACGTGCCTTTTGATCTCCACCACTACAGAAAGCCCATCCTCCATCTTTTGGACTCGGACCTTCACCGGATAGTAAAACTACCCCTATTGATGGATCTTCATATGCGTCGTAAAAAGCATCATATAATTCTGAAGTTGTTTTTGGCCTGAAAGCGTTGCGAATTTCTGGTCTGTTGAAAGCAATCCTTGCTACACCATTACATTTTTTATAAGTAATATCTTCGTATTCTTTTGCGGTTTTCCACTCGATCATAGTCTGAAAAATTTTCCTCAAAGATACGGTTAAATTAGGAATTTTAAGAGCCGAACATCCACAATGATTTACTGTAATTTATAAAATTAATGTATTTTTGGAGATCCTTTTTTAAAACACAATTTATGAAGAAAACCTTGAGTTTTTTAATTACCGGATTTAGTCTGTTTAGTTTTGCGCAACAAGTAATTTCCCCTGAAGCTATTACCGGAATATGGAAACTTAAAGAAGCTGGATTTTATGAAAATAATAAAAAAGTAAAAAAGGATTTTGATGCGTGCCGCCTGCAAAGACATTACATCATAAAAGCAGATGGAACCGCAATTTATAATTACTACGAAGGCTCTGTTGAGAACTGTTACAAAAGTGAGCCCAGAGAAACATACTGGAAAATTACCGATGACAAACTAGTTTTCTTTATCGGAAATGAAATATATCAGGAGGAAAAAATAACCAACTTTGACTCACAAAAAATGGTTTTCAACTCTATTCCGATGGATGCCGCTAATGAAAAAGATCAGGTTGTTGCAAAGATACTGCAAACAGTACACTATGAAAATTTGGAGAAAATAACAGAAGAGCAGCTGCAACAACAGCTACTCCACTGATTTTCTTTCTATTTTGTAAATTTTATACAAACCGGCATACTGAGTTTAATATCCTGATTTGTATTATTCAGTAAACCTGTTTTAGCATCGATTTTAAAAACCTGAATCTGGTCGCTATCTCTGTTAGCTACCAATAACAATTTACCATTGGGGGTGATTGCAAAATTACGCGGATGAATACCCGTTGGCTGATACCCTACTTTTGTAAGCTTTCCGTTTTTCTGATCAATTGAAAAAACAGCTATTCCATCACCTTTCAATCTATTGGAAGCATACAGGTATTTTCCGTTCGGGCTGATATGAATATCAGCACTTCCTTTAGCATTAAGTGAATCTGCTTTTACAGTCTGAAATTCTTCCAGTGTACCGTTTTTATAATTAAAAGCAATAACATCTCCTGAGATTTCAGTAATCAGATATGCATATTTTCCATTAGGATGAAATGCTAAATGTCGCGGACCTGAACCATCTTTTACTTTAACCGAAGACGAGTTATCAGAAGTCAAAAGCTTTGAAGCATCTTTATTCACCTGATATTTATAGACTTTATCCGTACCAAGATCATCAGCAAACAGATATTTCCCTTCCGGTGAAAACTCTACATAATGAAGATGAGGCTGGGTCTGTCGTTCTCTATCGGTTCCGTTTCCGGAAAACACAATATTCTGTGAAGCATCACCTAAACTTCCATTATTATTAATCGTATATTCCGTAACACTTCCGCCCATATAGTTAGCCGTTACAACATGCTTACCATCCGGCGATATATTAATATGACAAGGTGCTCCGCCGCCAGCAGGCTTACTATTGATAAAGCTTAGCTTACCTGTTTTTTTATCAAAAGAGAATGCATTGACCTTAGAATTCTGCTGATCTTCTTTCTCGGTAACCGTATATACATAATTACCATTTTTACTAATTGCCAGATAGGAAGGATCTTCCACAGCAACTTCACTTACATACTTGGAAGCTCCTGTTTCTGTATTTAGCTTATAAACATAAACACCTTTGCTTCCTTTTGCTGTATATGTCCCGGCCAACATATACATTTCATTATTTGTCTTTGTCTTCTGAGCTGTACAATTACTCCATATTACAACAGTAGAAGTAAGTACCAATAAACTTTTATAAATTGTATTCATTTTTAAATATATTACTGGAATTTCATTTTCAGAATCTTATTATTTCCCGCAAGAACTACAGTATTCTTATCCAGCCATTGACAAACATACAGATTTTTTTCTTCAGAAATAACTTTCCAGGTCTTTCCATAATCGGCAGAATAGCTAATATGCTGATCTCCTACTGCTACAATTTCTTTACCTCCCGATCCCGGTTTAATTCTAACACAAGTCATATAGCCTCCATTTTTGCCGGAAGCTTGTATTTCCCAGGTTTTTCCACCATCAGTTGTAGTCGCTATATTGTTCTGATTTTCTTTCTGCGCTGTATAATCTCCACCAACAGCAATTCCAAATTTATCTCCATAAAAATCTACAGAATACATTCCCTGAGACGATTTCCCCTGTACAAAAGGTGTATTAAAGATTTCCCATTTTTGAGTCTTTAGATTTTGTCTCAAAATTCTGGAAGACATCCCCCCAGTTGCTATCCATAAATAGTTTTTAGAAGATGCTATATTGGTGTTGCTTGCCGCAAATGCTGCTTCTCCCTTATTTAACTGAATTTTATGATCAGGTATACTCCATACCCCTTTTTTATCCATCTGCGCCAGTTTCAGATTCAGACTTTCATCAGTATCACTAAATGCATATGCTGTTCCGCCTTCTGTAAAATGCAGAGCATCATAAAATGCTGTTGGTACATTATCCTGAAAAACATTTTCTGCCTTCAGGCTTTTCTTCTCTATTCTGAAAAAGTTAGCCGGACTTTCAATATTAATAGCATATAAATACTCTTTATCCTGTGCCAGCGTGCGAAACTGAAGATTTTTATCAGAAAGCCTGATTTGTTTTTTATCCAATGTATCGTTTACGCTTACAAAACCAAACTTAGATCCTGTACCTGAATACCATACTTTACCGTTTGACACCTCCAGAGCTCGGATACTGATTTTATCTTTCAGTAAAGTTGTGAATTCAATCTGCTGGGAAAACCCCAGAAAAGAGACAGATAATAGTCCCAAAGACAATATTTTTCTCATAATAATTCAATAAAAAACCCGCCGGAGCGGGTTACGTTAATTAGTCTTCCGTTATTTTATCCGGATTATTTAGTTTACTATTATTTTTACCATAGAATATATAGACAAAAATACCAAGCACTAACCATCCTGCAGATAATTCCAAAGCGTGGGCACTAAGATTAAAAATCAGATAGATATTGATAATTACCCCTAATGCTACAACTAATTTGTAAGCAGGAACTTTGAATGGTCTGTTCAGGTTTGGTTCTTTCTTTCTCATTACCCATACTGCAATACATACCAGTGTAAAGGCAAACAAGGTCCCGAAACTGGTCATATCTGCCAAAGTAGAAATTGGTGTAAGTGCTGCTACAAAAGCTACAACGAATCCTAATATGATAATACCTTTGTATGGTGTTCTTGTTTTTGGATGAAGTTCTCCGAAGAATTTAGGAATCAATCCGTCTTTTGCCATACCGATAAAGATACGAGACTGCCCCATCATCATTACCATTACTACAGAGATCAATCCAACAGTAGCTGCAATCGTTACAATATTACTAGCCCAGTGTTTACCTGCAATTTCGAATGCATATGCTACAGGAGCTTTAATTGCCTCAGGATATTTTCCTGCTGGATTAAAGTCTGTATAATTCATCATCCCTGTTAGTACTAAAGACACACAAATGTACAATGCTGTACAGATTAATAATGATGTGATAATTGCAAAAGGAACATCCTTTTTAGGATTAATTGCCTCACCTGCCTGGGTAGAAACGGCATCGAAACCGATATATGCAAAGAATATTGCTGCAGCTCCGGAAATAATTCCTTTAATACCGTAGGCCGAGACCATCTTGTCTTCAGAGTTTTTAATCAGGGTTTCATCCGGAATAAAAGGTTTCCAGTTTTTCACACCATCTACTGCACTATAAAGATCAGTATTAGAGAAGATGATATAAGCTCCGGAAATAATTACGAAAATTACAGCTGCCGTTTTTAATAATACAATTAGGTTATTTGCTCCCGCAGCTTCTTTAGTTCCTTTTACCAATAGTGCTGTAAGTAATAATACCAGAATAAATGCCGGTAAATTCATAGAGAAGCCTGTTCCCGTATAACTTGCCGGATCCGATGTAAGATATGCCGGCAGATGTACTCCGAATATCTTTAGAAATTTAGTGAAATACCCGGACCAGCTTACTGCCACGGCCATACTTGCCATAGCATATTCCAGAATGAGACACCATCCCATGGCCCATGCAAAAATTTCACCTACAGTTCCGTAAGCATAAGCATACGCAGATCCCTCAACCGGGATTATAGATGCAAATTCTGCATAACATAATGCAGCAAAAACACAGGCAATCCCTGCTATAATAAAGGATATTGCCAGTGCAGGTCCTGCGTGATAATACGCTCCGGTTCCTGTAAGAACAAAGATTCCGCCGCCAATAATAGCGCCAACCCCTATTGCTGTTAAGCTCCATTTTCCAAGGACTTTTTTCAGTCCACTTTTCTTCATATCTGCCTCGTAGGCACTAAGCGGCTTCTTTGCCCAAATACTCGCCATATATTTTTTCAGTTTTTTTTAGATTTACGAAAGTAGAAATTTTTTACAATATGTTAACATTTTTTTAGCAATAAAAACTCATTGTTTTTGTCTTTCCCCTCTCACATAAGACTAAAATGTAAATTTTCATTTTTCAATCCCCTCTATAAATAATAGGCCGGAAAAGCTTTATCTTTGGGCATTATGGACATTCTCAATTATCTTATTGCGCCCTATCTCAGCTATTCATGGCAACAAATATTACTGGAATCTATTGCCGCAATATTTGGCTTATTAAGTGTCTATTTCTCGGCTAAGAAAAATATCTGGGTCTATCCTACTGGTATTATCAGTACAACTATATACGTATATATTCTATATCATTTCGGATTATGGGGGGATATGCTCATCAACTTTTATTATACCAGCATGAGTATTTATGGGTGGATTAAGTGGGCCAAGAGCTCGGAAGATCATATTCATGTTGAAGTTTCCCGCGCTGCAAAAAGAGAATGGAAAATCTGCGCGATTCTTTTTGCCCTTAGTATGGCACTTGTAACACTTGTTTACTATTACAAACCATACATTAACAATGGTTTTTCAATGATTGGCATCATTTTGGATTTAAGTCATTTAGACTGGGCTAATTATATGGATATTCTAACGACTTCTATATTTTTAGCAGGAATGTGGCTAATGGCGGAGAAAAAGGTAGAGAGCTGGTGGTTCTGGATTATAGGAGATTTAATATGTATTCCTATGATGATTTATAAAGAGCTAGGTATAACAGCAATACAATATATTGTCTTTACTATAATCTCCATACAGGGTTACATCGACTGGTCAAAAAGCATTAAAGAGAAAGAAGAAAATAAATCAAACCAATTAGATTAAACACATCATGAAACTTTTATCAAAAATAGCACTAAGCCTCTTCACTATAGGAACTTTAGCTTCCTGTGGTGTTTATACAGACGGATATGGATATAACGACGGATATTATAACAATAATAGAAATCCATATTATGACGGAGGTTATTATATGAATAACGTATACTACAGTGGTCCTAACTATAATTATTATGGTCCTGGCGGCTACTGGGGAAATGATGGTTATTACTACAGAAGAGGTGTTTCCTATTATTACGATGGTGGAAGACCATACTTCTATAATAATAACAGAAGAAAAATATACGTAGAGAAAAGAATTGTTTCCGGAAGAGACCAGAATAATGGATTCCGAAATAACAATTCATGGAACAATAACAACAGAGGAAACAGCTGGGGTAATACTAATAACAATAATGGATTCCGAAACAGCCAATACGGAAATGGTAACAACAATAACCAGGGTTACAGAGCCGAAAACAATGATGGCAGAAGAAGAGACAATGGTTTCCAGAATAACAACAATTACCAGCCACGTCCTGAAACTCGTGTAGAAACCCGTTCTAATAATAACATGAACAATAATGGTTTCAGAAACTCAGGATCTACAGAACAAAGATCCAGTAATGAGAATAACAATTCCAATACCGGAGGAAGAAGATAATTTAAATATTTTTATACAAAAAACAGCCAC
>NZ_LSGQ01000028.1 GCF_001675285.1 Elizabethkingia miricola | reverse complement strand
TGCAAACTTATCACATGGCTATAATATAATAAAAGCTTCCCATGGGAAGCTTTTATTATATATTTTAAGTGATTATTTACACATTAAATCTGAAGTGCATGATATCGCCATCCTGTACAATATATTCCTTTCCTTCTACTCCAAGTTTACCAGCTTCTTTAATTTTAGCTTCAGTACCATATTGGATATAGTCATCATACTTAATTACTTCTGCACGGATAAATCCTTTTTCGAAGTCAGTATGGATAACACCGGCAGCCTGTGGAGCAGTCCATCCTTTTCCGATAGTCCATGCTCTTACCTCTTTTACTCCTGCAGTAAAGTAAGTCTGAAGATTTAATAAAGTATATGCGGCACGGATAAGACGGTTTACACCTGGTTCTTCTAATCCAAGTTCTTCAAGGAAGATTTGTCTTTCTTCAAAAGTTTCCAGTTCGTTGATGTCAGCTTCGATCTGAGCTGCTAAAACGATAGTTTGAGCACTTTCAGCTTTTGCCATAGCTTCGATTTTTTCAATCCAAGGATTACCGTTTTTCACAGAATTCTCGTCTACATTACAAACGTAAAGAACCGGCTTGTTTGTCAACAACTGAATTTCAGAAATAATTCCTGCCTGGAAATCATCCATTGGAAATTCTCTGGCATTTCTTCCGCTTTCGATAAATTCTGAAAGTTTTACTAAAGTTTCATAAGCTAAAACATCGTCTCTCTTACCGGATTTTGTCAATTTCTTAGCTTTATCTACTGCTTTAGATACAGCTTCTAAGTCCTTAAGCTGTAATTCGATATCGATAATATCTTTATCTCTTAACGGATCAACAGTACCTTCTACGTGAGTAATGTTGTCGTTTTCAAAACATCTTAGTACATGAATAATAGCTTCACATTCGCGGATGTTAGCCAGGAACTGGTTTCCTAAACCTTCACCTTTACTTGCTCCTTTTACAAGTCCTGCGATATCTACAATCTCTACAACTGCAGGTAAAACTCTCTCTGGTTTTACAAGCTTTTCCAGTTCGAATAAACGCTGATCCGGAACAGAAACAGTCCCTACGTTTGGTTCTATAGTACAGAATGGATAGTTAGCGCTCTGAGCTTTAGCGTTACTTAAACAGTTAAAAAGAGTTGATTTACCTACATTGGGTAAACCTACGATACCACATTTCATTAAAAAATAATTTGTGCAAAGATAACGTTTAAACTGTTTATTTGAAAATCTGGTTTTAATGAGTGTATTGAATATAAAAAATCCCAACATAAAGTCGGGATTTAAATATTTTTAAAGTTCAGGTTTATAACATGATAACCCCTTCTATTTTAGCTGTTTCTTTATATAGCTTTATTACGTGTTCTGCATCCAAAACAAATGCTACAATGGTACAGCTCATGTATTTTCCATTACTACTTTCCCGCGTTGAAAACGTATTTTTGGTTTCATCGAAAACTTTATAAATATCAGTCAGGAGACTTGGATTGTTTTCGATAATGAATTTGAAAGTATAGTCCTCCGGGAAATTATGGTGCTCTTCCAGCTGTGTATGCAGCTTCTTATAAAATTCTTCCGGGTTAGGTGCTTTGTTAATATTGTTTTCCTTGTTCATGATCTTTATGTAAAACCTTATAAAAGGTTAGTGAAATAATGCTGCAATTTAATAAAACTTAGATTATTTCCATGCATTGGGATTGGTAACGTTGTTTACTTCGTAATTTTCAATTACATAGAATAGTCCGTTTACCATCTGCTCGGAAGCTAATCTGGTAATTGGTGATGCGGCATTTACATTATTTTTCTTATCTGTCCCCAGAATTGTACCCAAGATACCACTGATGCTGCTTCCGCTTAACGCTGTATTCACACTTTTTACAATTCCGTATTCATTAAGTTTTGCATCTACTTGCGGCTGAATAGCATCAATTAATTTTTCTCTTGTTTTGTTCTTCAGGTAAGCTGTGGCAGCTCCTTTTCCACCGGAAGCAATGTTAATTGCATCTGTAACAGTCATTTCTCTGATGGCCTGAGTTACGATTGGTTTAGAAGTATTGACAGTAAGCTTTGCTGCTTCAGCAATATATTGTTTTTCTTTTTTCACAAGATTGCCTAATCCTACAGACTCCAGAGTATTGTTTACTTTGCGGAGTTCTTCCGGCATTGCAGACTGAATCAGTGCATTAGTCATGAATTCCTGTGGATTTCCTAATATGCTGAATCCCTGGCTGCTGGCATTGAAAAGAAGATTTTGTAATGCACCAACCCCCATTGTTCCTCCTAAATTTGAACCACATGACATAAGGCTTCCCGCCGTTAATACACCTGCAGTGAGTACAAAAACTGTTTTTTTCATAAGTGACTTATTTTTGCTGTTTGTGACAAATAGTATTCCAAACTTTAAATCTGTATAAAGTTTTATATAGCTTTTAACGATTATTAAACAAAATTAGTACTTGTTTTTAGTTATATTTGTTAGGTGCTTGGTCTTGGGTTATTTGTGATAATTGGTATCCGGCTCTTTTGTCTTTTAAGAAGGAGATAACAGATTAAAATGTATAGAAATGAAACCAGAAAGTTTAAACAAAGCAGGGAATGTATTTTATTTAATATGCCGGATGAGTATAGGCTTATTCTTTTTTATTACTGGCCTCAATAAATTGTTCCACCCAGTTTTTCAGGGCTACATGCTAAATACAATGATTAAAATAGGTTTTTCAGACCCTCAGCTTATGGCTCATTTTGTAGCTTTTAATGAAGCTCTGTGGGGATTATTGCTCTTACTGGGCCTACTGACTAGGCTTAGCTCTTTCTCGCTTATTATCATTATGATCGTAGCACTTACCACTAAAGATATTCATTCTATTCCTACAGAACTTATTCCGATTGATCCTAAGATGGGTGTCCGTCCAATGGATAATTTTACGTGGCTTACTTATTTTTTCTTTCTTCCACAAGTCTTATATATTATGCTGTTGGGATTATTTTCCTTTTATGGATATAAGATTTTTGGGCTGGACTATTTCCTTAAAAAGAAAAAAGCATATTCTTCCTGGTAGAAGAATATGCTGTTATTTTAATAAATCTAAAGTTTCCGAATATTTAAACGTGTCCTTTAGAAATGTATACTACTTTTTTGGTATCGAAAAATTCTCCCTCGAAATAATTTTTCAGATTAAAGATTTCTGCTTTAATACCAGCTAGTTCTTCTGCTAATTCTCCGCCTTTAAGGTATAGAACACCATTGTGTTTAGGGTTGAAATTCTCTTTTTCGAATTTACCTTTCAGCCATGTAAGGAAAACAGGCATCTGAGTAACTGCACGGCTGACAACAAAGTGAAACTTTTCATTAATCTGTTCAGCTCTGGCATGGTATGTTTTTACATTTTGTAATCCAAGACCTTCGGCAACAGCATTTACTACAGTAATTTTTTTTCCGATACTATCCACTAATGTAAAATGAGTATCCGGAAATAAAATAGCTAACGGAATACCCGGAAATCCTCCACCAGTACCGATATCCAGCACTTTAGTATTTTCTGCAAAAGGCATTACTTTAGCAATTCCCAATGAGTGTAAAATGTGCTTTTCGTATAAAGCATCCATATCTTTTCTGGAAATTACATTTATTTTCTGGTTCCATTCTGCATACAGGTTTTCCAGTTTTTCGAACTGTTCTTTCTGTTTTTCAGTTATATCGGGGAAATACTTTAAGATAAGGTCTGCTGACATACTTTGTTTTTAGAGCACAAAAATAATGATAATTCCACGAAAAATTTCGGATAATCCGTTACCTTTGTTAGCAATAAAAATTAAAAACTATGGAAAAATATTCGGATCGACTGAACAGATTAAGTTATTCTCAGACATTTGTAATGTCTAACAAAGTAAGAGAAATGCGCGCGCAAGGGGTTAATGTAATAGGTTTAACTTTGGGAGAACCAGACTTCGATATTCCGGATAATATAAAACAAGCAGCATTCGATGCTATCAATGAAAACTACAGCCACTACTCTCCTGTTCCGGGATTTTTGGAACTTCGTGAGGCGATTTCCAGAAAACTGAAAAGAGATAACAATCTGGATTATAAAGCAAATCAGATCGTAGTATCTAATGGTGCAAAACAATCTATTGTTAATGTACTTTTTGCTATTATCAATGATGGAGATGAAGTTATCCTGCCTACTCCTTATTGGGTAAGCTACGATGAAATGGTAAAAGTTGTTGGCGGAACAAGTGTTTTTATTGAAACTTCTATAGACACTGAGTTCAAAATGACTGCAGAACAATTGGAAGCAGCAATTACTCCAAAAACAAAAGCAATTTTATACAGTTCGCCTTGTAATCCTTCTGGTAGTTACTATACCCGTGAAGAATTAGAAGCGATCGCAAATGTTGTAGCTAAATATCCTCATATTACCATTATCTCTGATGAGATCTATGAATATCTTAATTATGAAGGAGAACATACAAGTATTGCAGAATTCCCTCAGGTATATGAACAAACAGCGGTAATCAACGGAATGTCTAAAGCTTTCGCTATGACAGGATGGAGAATCGGTTACTGTGCTGCACCAACATGGTTGGCTTCAGCTTGTGATAAAGTACAGGGACAGATGACTTCTGGTGCTAATACAATGGCTCAAAGAGCTTCCATTGTAGCATTGGATGCAGGAAAAGAACATTATCAGTCTATGATCGATTCTTTCCAGAAAAGAAGAGATCTTGTATATGATCTAATGAAAGAAATTCCTGGTTTTAAAGTAAACAAGCCTAAGAGTGCTTTCTATATCTTCCCTGAAATTTCCCACTATATTGGAAAAACATTAAACGGGAAAGAAATTAAAGATTCAGACGACTTTGCAATGTTCTTATTAGATGAAGCCAAAGTTGCTTGTGTAGGTGGTGTTTCGTTTGGTGCTCCGGAATGTATACGTTTCTCATATGCATCTTCCGAAGCAGACCTTATAGAAGCTGCTAAAAGGATGAAAGAAACCCTATCCAAATATTAATATATGAATTTTTTTAAGAAAATTACTATTGCAACTACTATTGCTGCAACATTCAGCAATATGTACTTTGCACAAAGCCAGGAACACGACTGGAAAGAGGCTACTTCAGCCGGATATACTTATAAATATGTAACAAATGACCCTACATCAGCAAGGTATTATACGCTGAAGAATGGATTAACCGTTATTTTAAGTCCAACTAAAAAAGAACCCCGTATTCAGGCATACATTGCTACAAAAGCTGGTAGCAAAACCGATCCTGCGGATCATACCGGATTGGCTCACTACCTGGAGCATATGCTTTTTAAAGGAACGGATAAATTTGGTACAAAAGACTGGTCTAAGGAAAAACCGCTTTTGGATAAAATAGATGGATTATATGAAGAGTATAACAAAACAACAGATGTAGAAAAGCGTAAAGCTATTTACAAACAAATAGACCAGGCATCCGGCGAGGCTGCAAAGTTTGCAATTGCTAATGAGTACGACAAAATGATGGGTGCTATGGGCGGACAAGGCACCAATGCATTTACTTCTTTTGAGCAGACTGTTTATACAGAGGATATCCCTGCTAATGCTATGGATAAATTTTTAGCGTTACAGTCCGAACGTTTCCGTGCTCCGGTATTGCGTATTTTCCATACCGAACTGGAAGCTGTTTATGAAGAGAAGAATCGTGGATTGGATGATGACAGACGTAAGGTTTTTGAAACGATGTTTGCCGGACTTTTCCCAGAGAACAACTATGGTAAACAAACTACCATCGGTACTATCGAACATTTGAAGAATCCTTCTTTAAAAGCAATTCGTGAATATTATAACACCTATTATGTACCTAACAATATGGGGGTTATTATGTCGGGAGATTTTAATCCGGACGAGCTTATAGCTAAAATAGATAAGGCTTTTTCTTATATGCAGACAAAGCAAATCCCTGAATATAATCCTGGAAAGGAGAATCCTATTTCTACACCTGTGGTAAAAGAAGTATGGGGACCTAATCCGGAGAATATCATGATAGGATTCCGTTTCCCAGGTGCATCTACTAAAGATGCTCGTTTACTTTCATTAGTAGGTGAAATGCTGACGAATGGACAGGCCGGACTTATTGATCTGGATCTGATTAAAAAGCAAAAACTTCTGGGAGCATCAGCATTTGCATATCCTTTAAAAGATTATTCAGTAATGCTTTTACAGGGAAATCCTGTTGAAGGACAGACTTTGGATCAGGTTAGAGAATTATTGCTGCAGGAAATTAACAAACTTAAAAAAGGAGATTTCCCAGATGATCTAATCCCTTCTATTGTAAATAATGTAAAGAAAAATACAATTCAGGGTGACGAGAGCTACACTTCCCGTGCGGGTAACCTGATGAATGAATTTACATCCGGTGTGGATCATAAATCTACATTGGATTATATCGGTGAGATTTCTGCTCTTACCAAACAGGATATTGTAAACTTTGCTAATAAATATTTTAATGATAATAATTATGTGGCTGTTTACAAAAGAAAAGGTGCAGACAAAAATGTAGTGAAAGTTGAGAAACCACCTATTACTCCTGTAGAAGTTAATCGTGATGCACAATCCCCTTTCCTGGTAAAGGTTAATAATATGCCTGAATCGCCTATAAAACCAGTATGGCTGGATTATAACAAGGACATTCAGAAATCTAAATTAGGCGAATTAAATATTCTTTCTGTAAAAAATACAGATAATGATCTGTTCCGTCTGCATTACTATTTCGGTGTTGGAAAATGGAATAATAAACTATTGCCTTTAGCAGCAAGTTATTTAGAATTCCTGGGGACTAAAAATAAATCTTCGGAAGATATAAGTAAAGATTTCTATAAGTTGGCTGCCAGCTTCAATGTGAGCGCAGGTAATGAAGAAACCTATATTACATTAGATGGTCTTAATTCAAATTTTGCACAGACTATAAGTCTTTTTGAAGATCTTCTTAAAAACTGTCAGCCGGATGAAGAAGCTTTACAAGCATTCAAAGCAAGGCTGAAAAAAGGAAGACAAAATGCTAAGCAGAATAAAGGTGCTATTATGGCCGGATTAAGAAGCTATGCTCAGTATGGTGCTCAGAATCCATTTAATAATGTACTTACAGATGCTGAATTAGATGCACTGAAAGCTGAGGATCTTGTTGCAATTTTACATGATCTGTTCAACTACAAACATGAGGTTCTTTATTATGGACCAAAAGCTGGAGCAGAGCTTGTAGCAACGTTGAAACCTCTTCATAAGTCCCCATCTGCATTCAAAAACTTTACTCAGAGCAAAACATTTACTCAAACTACTTCGGATAAGAATAAAGTGCTTTTTGCTGATTATGATATGGTTCAGTCAGAGGTAGCGTGGTCCAGAAATTCAGATTTCTATAATGCTAAAGAAGTTCCGACAATTAGCTTATTCAATAACTATTTTGGTGGCGGAATGGGATCCATTGTATTCCAAACGATAAGAGAATCTAAGGCATTGGCTTACTCTACTTCATCATACTACTCTACCCCTGGTAAAAAAGGTGACAGAGATGTTATCTCAGCTTATGTAGGAACTCAGGCAGATAAATTCAACGAGGCAACTGCTGCTATGAATGAATTGCTTACTACCCTGCCGGAATCTGAAAAACTATTCGTTACGGCTAAAGACGGATTAAAGAAAACATTGGCATCAGAAAGAATTTCTCAGGACGGAATTATTTTCAATTATATCAAAGCTCAGAAATTAGGAAACAATTTTGATATTCGTAAGAATATATATGAGCAAACCCAGACGATGAGTTTTAATGATATCAAAAACTTCCATTCCAAGGAGCTTAGTGGTAAGAATTATACTTACTGTATAGTGGCTAGTGAAAATAAAGTAAAAGAAGAAGATATGAAGAAGCTTGGTGAGTTTAAAAAGCTTACACTGGCTGAAATATTTGGTTATTAATAAGTAAGAGTAAGAGATTTTCAAAAATTATTTTGATAGATTTTATTTATTGAAAAATATTTTATCAATAGAATTTATATTATATCTTTGTATCACAAAATTAGATAATCAATAATTATTAATTAATAAAAAAACAGAAGAATTATGGCATTAGTAGGAAAGAAATTCCCAAATGTAACAGTAGACGCAATCTCCGATATGGGTGATAACTTAAGAATTAATATTCTTGAAGAGGCTGTAAATAAGCAAACTAAAGTATTATTATTCTGGTATCCAAAAGATTTCACTTTTGTATGTCCTACGGAACTTCACGCATTCCAGGATGCTACTGAAGAATTTGCAAAAAGAAACACTATCGTAATCGGTGCATCTTGTGACACTAATGAAGTTCACTTTGCATGGTTAAACACTGCAAAAGATAACGGTGGTATTGAAGGGGTAACTTATCCAATTTTAGCAGATACGCACAGACATCTTTCTTCTATCTTAGGTATTTTAGATCAGGATGTAGACTATGATGATGAAACAGGTGAAGAAGTTTACTCAGGAGGTAATGTTACTTACAGAGCAACTTACTTAATCGATGAAACTGGTAAAATTTTCCACGAAAGTGTAAACGATATGCCATTAGGAAGAAATGTACAGGAGTACATGAGACTAATCGATGCTTATACACACGTACAAAAGCACGGAGAAGTTTGTCCTGCAAACTGGGAAGAAGGTAAAGATGCAATGAATGCAGACAGAAAAGGTGTAGCTGAGTACCTTAGCAAGCACTAATCCGTAAAAATAAAATATAATGTGATAATTGGTTAAGTTAGCTTTTGCTGATTATCACATTTTTTATACCCAAATTTTAACAAAAAATACAACGATGTTTTTAGAATTAACAGAAGATAAATTACAAGAAATTATAAACAGCAATGCTAAAGTGATGGTGCAATATGGTGCGTCATGGTGTGGTAATTGCAGAATTATGAAGCCTAAATTTAAAAAACTGGCTTCTGAAAATGAAGATGTTCCATTCTACTATGTAGATGCAGAAAAACTTCCTGAATCCAGAAAATTAGCGAACGTAGACAACTTACCTACTTTTGCTGCTTTTGAAGGAGGTCAGTTAAAAAATCAGGTTCAGACGAATAAAGCTGAAGTTTTAAACGAATTGTTCAACGAAATTAAAGCTTAAGACATGAAATTACCAATTATCAGACAACTATATCAAAACTGTACAGAAGAGCAATTAGATGCTACTCTTGAAGTACTGGAAAAATTCACTGAATTCAGAGGTGTTTCCGATGAAGATTTAGATGTTGCCGGAGAGCTTATTACTAATATTTGCGGGGCGCAGGAAGTGCACGCTCAGGTAAAGGCCGGAGCCTCAGAAAAAGATGCCTTAAATGGCTTTGCCCAGAAAGTAATGGGAAGTATCGACAGATAAACCCGATATCTATATAAAAGCAGCCTGAACGGTTGCTTTTTTTATGTCTAAAAATTAACTTTGTAAGAGAAACTAATCACAATATAATTATCGGCTGATGTTATAATTATATTAAAACCATAAACTTAAAAGTAACCACATAGAAAATAAAACATGAAAAGTATAAGAACTCTGCCCGAAAGAAAAACTATTGCCCTCGTAGCACATGATCATAAAAAGGATGATCTGCTAAGATGGGTACAGAAACATGCTGATAAACTGACCAAACATAATCTTATAGCGACCGGAACGACGGGGAAGCTTATTGAAGAGCATTTGGGTGTAGAAGTTAAAAGAGTGATGAGTGGCCCGCTGGGAGGAGATCAGCAGCTTGGGTCTATGATTGCACAACGTCAGATAGATATTGTAATCTTCTTTTGGGATCCTATGGAAGCACAACCACACGACAGCGATGTAAAAGCCTTTATAAGACTTTGCGTGGTATGGAATACACCAATGGCATGTGATAGTGCTACCGCAGATTTTATACTCTCCTCTCCTTTTATGGAAACAGAATATCAGGCAGAAATACCAGATTATGAAGGTTATTTGAGAAGAAATATTCCAGAAGCATAAGCAGTACTTCAAATAAACAAAATATCATATCAGTTCCTGTCAAAAGTTTTAGGAATTCTGTTGCTGTCCAGTTCTTTATCGAAAATCCAGGATATAATATACCAACGGTTATTTTCAAAGAAAAGTTGTACACTGTTGATTCCCCTTCTTACGACAGGACCATCTTTTTCTAATTGGGTTTCGTAAGTGCTCCAAACGTGGGCTATATTTCCGAAAATCCTTACCTCGCGGTTAATTTCCTTTTCATAGAAAGCCGTTTCTAAGACCATTTCGTCTGTTTCATGCTGAAATTCTCCAATTGACATAACGACTTGCTCCTGCTTTTCACCAGATCGGTCTGTGAAAGAATAAACCGCTTTAGGATGGTGTAGAAATTTGTCTCTTTTCCATTGCCTTTCAGCTCCCTTTTCACCGGATACGACCTCGTATGAAGCTTTAATTATTGAGTCAACAGACAGGACATCTGCTATAAAGGAATTGTTTTCTGAACTTGATTGTGAGGACATAATTTGTTTTATTTTTCAACAAAGCTAGTATGCCTTCGGATGCCATGAAAAGTTATTATTTACCTGTTGTATTTTTTTATTCAGGTGCAGGGTTTTGTTATTTATTCTGATTTCTGGATAAGAAAGTCCGGAGCATATTTCTAATTTTTCATATCATGAAAATTAATTGTATTGAATACTATCGTAGGTAAAGAAGTGGACAATATTTTGATTGTTTTTTCTTATCCTGAGCGAAGTTATTTAGAGCAATAATTTCTCTATACTATTCAGCAGGCAATCTTTGTAGCTTTTTGCAACAGAAATCTTCTGATCATTTACAATCAAATGGTTGTCCTCAAAATAATCTACATTTCTGAGGTTGACAATAAACGAGTTATGAACCCTCATAAATTCTTCCGGAAGGTTTTCAATCAGATCTTTTAATGATTTATAATACACCAGTTTTTTATTGGCTGTTGTAATAATTTCCACATAATTGCCAAGTCCTTTAATGATAGAGATTTCGTCAAAATTTAATTTGATTAGCCTTTTCCCGGATTTAATAAAAGTATATTGTTTTTCAGACATATTTTAAATTCTATTCCTATGGTGTTTATAAAGCAGGCACAAACGGAAAGTCTGTGCCTGTATATAGTTTATGATGAATCAGAAGCTAAATAGTATTAATCTTCTTTTCTTTTTTCAACCAATATAATATCTCTCCAGGTTCCATCAGGCATCTTGCCTATTTTCTCACGGGTACCGACAACTTTGAAACCACATTTCTGGTGAGTATTCAGGCTTGCTTTGTTCTCGGGGAAAATACCGGATTGTAAAGTCCAGAAACCATTTTCCTCGCTTTCATTAACCAGTCTGCGAAGAAGCAGTGTACCAAGTCCCTGCCCTTTCACAGCATTAGAAAGATAGATGCTTACTTCTGCAACACCACTGAAACAAGGTCTTTTACTTACAGGAGACAAAGCCGCCCATCCTATAACCGTGCTGTTTTCGTCAGTTATTACAAGTCTGCAGTTCTCATAATGATTGATTTTCCAGGCTTCCCAGGTTGGAACATTTTCTTCAAATGTCGCATTATTTCCGTCAATACCCTCTTTGAAAATATCCAGTACCAACTGACCGTCGGTTTCCTGCATGTTTCTGATTTCAAAATTATCCATAATCCAAATTACAATTCTTTTTTCAAAAATTCAGCTGTAAGGCTGTTTTTGTTCTTAATAATCTGTTCAGGAGTTCCTTCTGCAACAATCTTACCTCCATGTTTACCCCCTTCCGGTCCTATATCTATAATATGGTCTGCCATTTTTATAACATCCATATTGTGCTCTATAATGATGAAAGAGTTCCCCATATCCACCAGCTGCTCTATTGCATTTAGCAAGACCTTTACATCCTCAAAATGAAGCCCGGTAGTAGGTTCGTCTAATATATAAAGCGTATTTCCGGTTTGCTTTTTAGCCAGTTCCGTAGCTAGCTTTATACGCTGAGCCTCTCCACCCGAAAGTGTTGTAGATTGCTGACCTAAGGTAATGTAACCTAAACCAACATCCTGCAAAGTTTTAACCTTTGCAAAAATCTTTGGTATTGGCTGGAAGAATTCCACAGCCTCATTAATGGTCATATCCAGTACATCGGAAATAGATTTTCCTTTGTAACGAACCTCCAGTGTCTCTCTGTTGAAGCGTTTCCCGTTGCAGGTTTCACAATGTACATAAACATCCGGAAGGAAATGCATTTCAATAAGCTTCAGTCCAGCACCCTGACAGGTTTCGCATCTTCCGCCTTTTACATTAAAAGAGAATCTTCCCGGTTTGTAACCACGTATTTTAGCTTCAGGAAGTTCTGCAAACAAGTTTCGTATATCTGTAAAAACTCCTGTATAAGTTGCAGGGTTGGAACGTGGGGTTCTTCCGATAGGAGACTGATCTACATCTACAATTTTGTCGATATTATCTATTCCCTCAATACTCTTATATGGTAAAGGCTCCTGTACACTTCTGTAGAAATGTCTGTTAAGAATTGGATACAATGTTCCGTTAATCAGAGAGGATTTCCCGCTTCCGGAGATACCGGTTACCACAACCAATTGTCCTAACGGTACTTCAAGATTTACATTTTTAAGATTGTTCCCTTTTGCTCCTTTTAAGACGATTGATTTACCGTTTCCTTTTCTTCTTTCTACAGGAATTTCTATTTTTCTCTTACCGGTAATATAGTCAGCCGTTATGGTATCTGCTTTTATCAATTCATCTGGTTTTCCCTGCCATAGGATCTCACCACCGAACTTTCCTGCTTTAGGCCCAATATCCAGTACATGATCTGCTTCCAGAATCATATCTTTATCGTGTTCTACTACAATAACGGAGTTACCAATATCTCTAAGATTTTTAAGAGAGTTGATAAGTCTTTCGTTATCACGCTGATGAAGACCGATAGACGGTTCGTCCAGAATATAAAGAACATTTACCAATTGAGATCCAATCTGTGTTGCCAAACGGATACGTTGAGATTCTCCCCCTGAAAGTGTACGGGTTGCACGGCTAAGACTTAAATAATCTAATCCTACATCCAGAAGGAAGCCCAGGCGGCTCTGAATTTCTTTCAGAATTTCGTGGGCAATAATTTTATTCTTTTCAGAGAATTTATCTTTAACCGCTTCCAGCCATTCCTGAAGTTCAGAAAGCGAAAGAGCACTAACTTCTGAAATATTTTTACCGTCGATTTTAAACTGTAAGCTGGAAGGCTGTAATCTTGCTCCATGGCAATCCGGACATACTTCATCAGTAGTAAAATGTCTTTCTATTAAAGTAGCTTCATAGTTTTCTTTATCTTCTACAACCTGTTCCAGGAAAGGAATAAGACCCTCGAAGTTTATTTTAATCTTCTTACTGATTCCGGCATGTTTCAGATCTTTTACAATATCCTGATGACAGCCATTGTAGATAAGCTCTAATGCTTCCTCAGGAATTTTATTGAAAGGTGTGGACAAATCCAGGTCATAAAGGTCTAAAATAGATTTGATCTGAGTAAGCAGCCATTTATTGTTCTTAATATCTTCAAGTGGTAATAAAGCACCCTGATTAATAGAAAGTTTAGGATTTTCTACAAAAAAATCTGTATTAATCTTCTTGATATTACCCAGTCCCTTACAGGTTGGGCAGCTACCCTTTGGAGAGTTAAAAGAAAAAGTATTGGGCTCCGGTAAAGGTATTGAATCTCCTGTTACCGCATCCATTAGATTTTTACTAAAGTACCTGAAATTATCTTCTCCAAACTTCTGTATCATTACAATCCCCTCTCCGAGATGCAATGCTGTAGACAGAGACTTCTGAATTCTCGCTTCAGAAGCAGCCTCTCCTATAATCAGGCGGTCCACAACAATTTCTATATCGTGAGTTTTATATCTGTCCAGTTTTAGATCAGGTTCTATATCGATTAATTCACCATCTACTCTGGCCTGTAGATATCCTTTTTTGGAATATTGAGCAAAAAGCTCACGGTAATGCCCTTTTCGGGATCTTACAACCGGAGATAGTAACAGTATTTTTTGACCGTTATAGCTTTCACGGATAGCTTCCAGAATTTGTTCTTCGGAGTAACCAATCATTTTATCTCCTGAATCTGCCGAATAAGCATCCGAAACTCTTGCAAAAAGCAAGCGGAGATAATCATACAGTTCGGTAACCGTACCTACTGTAGAACGCGGGTTTTTAGAAGTTGTTTTCTGTTCGATGGCAATAACCGGAGATAAACCTTCTATTTTGTCAACATCAGGTCTTTCCAATCCACCTAAAAACTGTCGGGCATAGGCCGAAAAAGTTTCGATGTATCTTCTTTGACCTTCTGCAAATATTGTATCAAAAGCCAGTGATGATTTTCCGCTACCGGAAAGCCCTGTAATAACGACTAATTCGTTACGTGGAATTTTTACGTTAATGTCTTTCAGGTTGTGCTCGCGGGCACCATACACTTCAATGAAATCTGTGTTTTCCATAAGGTTACAAAGATAATGATGATTTGTGAAATTTCAGGAAAGAGATGAATTTAATTAAAACAAAATGAAGATAAAGATTAAGGAATATTTATTTTTTTAATATAGTACTCAAATCACTGATTTGCATGATTATAATGTTGTAAAATATTATAATATTTAACATAATATTTAATATAAAGTGAGATTTTTTGATTTTTATTTTTTTATGAAATTTAAAATTTTATCTTTGCCAGAAAATTCACTAAACGGTGAAATAAAATAAAATTATGCTATAACTTACTATTCAAATAACATGAAAAAAGCATTATTCATTTTTAGTACAATTATCTTTTTAACGAGTTGCTCAGCGACTGTAAACTCTGCTTTCAGTGACTCTGGAAAGCCTTTAACAATAAATGATAAAGTTGCATTTTTAGATACAACACATAAAGTTCCTGAAGGAGCAAAAAAAATGGGGACAGCCAAATTTGGAGATTCCGGATTTTCTACAGATTGCAGCTTTAATTCTAATTTAATACAAGCTCGCCAACTTGCAAGACAGAACGGAGCCAATATTGTAAAAGTTGCAGAAAAAAGAGAACCTGGTTTATGGAGTACCTGTTATAGAATGAAGATTGAATTTTATTATTACCAGGGTGACGTAACCTCTTTACCTCAATATCAATTGCAAATTAATTAAGCTATAATTTATATGAAAAAAAATTACTTTATTTTAGCCTTTTCGGCTTTGTTTCTTACAACAACTAGTTGCGCTACAATTATTTCAGGAAGTAAGCAGGCAATTAAATTTACGAGTACTCCTAGCGAAGCAACTGTATTTATTGATGAAGTTGAAGTGGGAAAAACTCCTTTTGAAACAAAACTTGAAAGGAAAAGAGGATATAACGTAATGATAAAATTAGAGGGGTATAAACCATATGAAACTAAACTTACTAAAGAATTCAATGCTTGGTATTTAGGTAATATTTTATTTGGTGGGATCATAGGACTGGTTATAGATCCCATTACTGGAGCAATTTATAATTTAACACCTAAACAGATTAATGCTCAATTGGGAGAAGGAACGGCCTTTAAAACCTCTAAAAATGGAATTAATATTGCCGTATCTTTAAAAATTGATGAAAACTGGAAAAAAGTCGGACAAATGGTAAAACTATAATTTAAGATAATTAAGTACAATTTGTATTAAATAAAAATCCCGGACTTGCCGGGATTTCTATTTTGATTATAGATATGTTATTAATTAACAAATGTATTGTAACTGGAAATAATAGAGTCATAGTAGTTGTCCAGTGTTCTCATATCGCTATCAGATATTTTTCCGGAACCCTTAGCATCTCTCATTAACTTTCTCAGATTGTCCATATAATTTCCTACATTCTTATTAAGGTTATCATAGCTTGTACCTTTATATTTGCTTTGTGCATCACTGGTTTCAAATTTTAGAGCCTTATTGGCTTCCCATAATTTGTTTACTTCATCATATGCTTTCTGACTTTCAGCCTCGTTATATTTTCCATCAGTAAACTGCTTATTAAAGGCTTCATAGGAATTGTCGATACTGTTAAGCATTGATTTGGAAGACAGAATATATTTTTTTAGAGGATGATCTTTTAATGTGATTTCCTCAGCAGCATCAGCAGCTGGTTTTATTTTAACCAGAATTCTTTCAGCAGCATCAACAAAATCTTTTGCACCTGCTTCTATCTCTGTCTGAATTTTTTTTGCTTTAGCTCCTTTGTCATCTTTATAGTCTTCAGCAGACATATAAGACTTTAATTCTTCATACTTACTTTTGATAGAAGCACTAGTCTCACTGAAAATTTTAAAATCTTTTTCGATATCACCTTTCACTTTACCAAAGCCAGCAGGAACAGCATCAATCTTATCCATTGCACTTTCGAATGATGGAGATACCATAGACATAATTAATACATCTCCACCACTTGATTTTTTCACAGCATCATTAGCGTATTTTATAATACTTTCTATGCTACTTGTACGGCTTTTATACTGCTTAAGAAACTTATTGTTAAAGTCTATTACAGCATTGGCATCATCCTCTTTTACTTCAACCGTACTGTTTTTAGAGCCCGTAGCGTCTTTTTTACAACTTGTCATAAACAAAGGTAATGCAGCTAAAACAGCTATGGTTATGGTCTTTTTCATAATGGAATTTGTTTTGTGAGAGCCAATCTACAAAAAAACTTCGTCAAAAGAAAATTTACACAGATAAAGAAAAATGAAAATAAAATAAAAAAGTTGTAACCTTTTTGTTATTCCATACGTATATATAATTGTAGCCCATAATTCGTGGGTGAGTATTTATACTATGAGACAACTTAAAATTACCAAGCAGGTTACCAACAGGGAAACTGCATCGTTGGACAAGTACCTTCAGGAAATCGGAAAAGTAGAATTGATTACAGCTGATGAAGAGGTAGATTTAGCACAGAAAATTCGCGCAGGAGACAGAGTAGCTTTAGAAAAACTAATTAAAGCTAACCTTCGTTTCGTGGTTTCTGTATCTAAGCAATACCAGAATCAGGGTCTTTCTCTTCCCGATTTGATTAACGAAGGGAATCTTGGTTTAATGAAAGCTGCGAAACGTTATGACGAGACCAGAGGGTTTAAGTTTATTTCTTATGCAGTATGGTGGATTCGTCAGTCTATTCTTCAGGCATTGGCAGAACAGTCAAGAATTGTTCGTCTTCCTTTAAACAAGATTGGTTCTATTAATAAAATTAATAAGGCCTACGCTCACTTAGAACAGGAAAATGAAAGACCGCCTTCACCAGAAGAATTGGCAGAAGTACTGGATATGAGTGAAGAGGATATTAAAGAATCCATGAAGAACTCGGGTCGTCACCTTTCTATGGATGCTCCATTAGTTGAGGGTGAAGATTCTAACCTTTACGACGTTCTTCGCTCAGGTGAATCTCCTTCTCCGGATAAAGATTTGATGCTTGAATCTCTACAGATTGAAATAGAAAGAGCATTGAATACTTTAACACCAAGAGAAGCAGATTTAGTAAGATTGTACTTCGGGTTAAACGGTAAACACCCTATGACTCTTGAAGAGATCGGAGAAACATTTGATCTGACCAGAGAACGTGTGCGTCAGATTAAAGAAAAAGCTATTAAGAGATTAAAGCATAACAGCAGAAGCAAAATTCTTAAATCTTATTTAGGAAAGTAATTCTGGCTGAAACAATGACAAGATTGTAAATTTAATATGGGACAAAGTTTTTAATAAGCTTTGTCCTCTTTTTTATCTAAGAATATAAATAAGTAATAAGTAAAAATGAAAAACAAACTAATTGCTCCGTCGGTACTTTCAGCAGACTTCGGAAATCTGCAGAGAGATATTGAAATGATTAACAACAGCGAGGCAGACTGGTTTCATGTGGATGTAATGGACGGACGTTTTGTACCTAACATTTCTTTTGGTTTTCCTGTAATGAAGGCTATTAAAAAGCATGCTAAAAAGTTTATCGATGTGCATTTAATGATCGTAGAGCCTGAAAAGTATGTAGAAGAGTTTGTGAAAGAAGGTGCAGATTTGGTTACTGTTCATTATGAGGCATGCACTCATCTGCACCGAGTAATTCACCAGATTAAAGATTTAGGAGCAAAAGCTGGTGTCGTATTAAATCCTGCTACTCCGGTATCTGTTTTGGAAGATATTATTGTGGATGTAGATTTAGTACTTTTAATGAGTGTAAACCCTGGTTTCGGAGGGCAAAAGTTTATAGAAAATACTTACAAAAAGATCCATCAGACAAAAGCATTGATTGAGAAATATAATTCTAAGGCTTTAATTGAAATTGATGGCGGTGTAAACAAAGATAATGCAGCTAAGCTTTTTGAAGCCGGAGCTGATGTATTGGTTGCCGGAAATGCTGTATTCTCTGCGGAGAACCCTGCAGCTATGATTGAAGAGCTGAAGAAGTAATTGTTGACAGTATATATGTCTTTATGACATAAAAAAACCGGAAGAGAACATTTCTTCCGGTTTTTTTTATACTTTTAAATACTACCAGTCGTTGCTTACAAAGTTTCCGTTAGCATCAAAGCTTAACTTGATGTTGGTTGTAAGTTTAACAAAGTAACCTTTTACATTTTTGTTAATGTACATAATGTCCTTAGAAGGATAATTTGTTTTTACATAAGAAGAAATATTTGCAGGTACAGCAGTTGCAGGAACTGCTTTTACTCTGCTATCAATTGTTACCCAGTCTCCGTTTGTATCGAAGTCCAGTCTGCTGCCATCTGCTAATTCAACGGCGTAGAAAAACTTGTTATCCCCCAAATCAGCTCTTCTTACCTCTTTAACCTGAACATCCGAATAAGATGTATTAATAAGCGCCTGAGCCTTTGCTGGCAGATCAGTTGTTTTTACCACCTGAGTTTCGATAGCAATATCTCCGCCATCATTGCAGGAAATAAATGCTGTACTTAGGGTAAAAACGCTTAAAAGGGTCAAAAATACTTTTTTCATAATTCTAATTTTAATGCTTTTTTATACAGATATAACATTATTTAATGCTTTTTATTGTGCAGAATATTGAAAGAGTATTAAAATAAACGACAAAAAATTAAAGAAATAAAAAAAACGACCTCATAATGAGATCGTTATTTTATTTTTTCTGAAAGAAATTAATTAGAAAATTTCTCTTCCAGCAAAGTGGAAAGAAGCTTCAATTAAAGCATTCTCATCAGAATCTGATCCGTGTACTGCATTTTCACCAACTGATCTTGCAAACATTTTTCTGATTGTTCCTTCAGCAGCTTCAGCAGGGTTTGTAGCACCGATAAGTTTTCTGAAGTCTTCTACAGCGTTTTCTTTTTCAAGAACAGCAGCAACGATAGGTCCAGAAGACATGAAGTCTACTAATTCTCCGTAAAAAGGTCTTTCTGCGTGTACTTCATAGAATTTTTTAGCATCAGCAATAGTAAGTTGAGTTAACTTCATTGCTTTGATCTTAAATCCTGCTTCTGTAATTTTTCCTAAAATTGCTCCGATGTGGCCGTCTGCTACTGCATCTGGCTTAATCATCGTAAAGGTAATTTGTCCTGACATTGTGTATTAAATTTTACAGGGCAAAAATACAAAAATCATTTATTTTTTGGCGAATAAAATTCTATTAGGGAAAGAATAATAAATTTTTTGAAAATTATTTTTTTATTGGCACAAATTTTGTTAATTTGTACTCGATTCTCATGTTTAATTTGAGTTTTCATGGTTATTAGTTTTTACCCTGGCTTCGGCCAGGGTTTTTTGTTTTTATAAGGCATTAAAAAAGAGCCTTTTAAAGGCTCTCTCTTATTATTTTATCTTTATATTTTTCTTATTTCTTTGTTTTTAGCTTCAGAAAACGGATAAATATTAACCCAATTCCAAAGAAGATTGTCATAGAAAGAGCCGCAAATCTCATATTATTATACTTTTCTATAAGCGTAGCAAATATAAAAGTACCTAAAATGATCGCCACTTTTTCCAGTACATCATAAAAACTGAAGTAAGTTGTATTCTCCATACTATCCTGTGGCAATAGCTTACTGAATGTAGAACGGGACATTGCCTGTAGACCTCCCATTACAAGCCCTACAATTCCGGCAACGCCATAGAACTGATATTCCACATTTGGGTTTTCTTTGTTCAGATAATAAGCAGATAAACATGCTACCATCCATAATATAACAGCAATACTGATTACATTCTTATTTCCTATTTTTCTGGACAGCCATGAGAAGAATATAGCTCCTATAATGGCTTCAATCTGTATAACAATAAGGGTAAGAATTAATTTTTCCTGAGAAAGGTTAATTTCGCTTTTACCAAATAATGTTGCCATTAAAAAGATTGTCTGCATTCCTACACTATAAAAGAAGAAACTTATAAGGAAGTATTTCAGGTTGGGTGTTGTGAACAGCTTATTCCCTGCTCTGAACAATTCTCTGAAGCTTTCTTTTGTAATCTCTTTATAGAAAAGAATATTTTCCTTTACAACATGGGCATAACCCCCGTTATCTTTATGGGTCTTAAAGAAGTTTTTGATATTAAGCAATACTATATCTTTTGGCAGCTTGTCTGTTAGTTTCCCAAATTTTGGAAGATGCTTAAAAGTGTATTGAGAGAAACCAAACCACCATGCTCCGGTTAGAAGGAAGCTGATCCGTGTAAGTATCATCGCCTGTTTCGGCGTCTGTGCTACTACCATAATTAGTAATAAACAGATTACAACAAGGATTACTGAACCTATATAACCATAGATATATCCTTTAGCGGAAAGTGCATCCTGCTGATCAGGTGTTGCAATATCCGGTAAGAATGAATTATAAAATACCAAGCTTCCCCAGAAACCTACACTGGCTGTAATACTGAATAGTAATCCAAGAAAAACAGTGTGCATACTGGTAAACAATGCCAATCCCATACATGATGTTGCTCCCAGATAACAGAAGAACTGCAGGAAAGATTTTTTATTCCCTATAGTATCGGCTAAAGCTGATAAAATAGGTGATAACAATACCACGATCAGAAATGATATGGTAAGAGAATAGCCGTAAACAGCATCCGGGTGGTATTCATTGCCGAAAAGTTTAATGGTATTCCTTACCGGAACTTTTATCCATTTATGGCTGGCTGCAACATATTCATTTTTCTCATATGCTGTTGTAAGAATAGCATAATAAATGGGAAAAATAGTTGATGTTATAACTAATGAATATACTGAATTTGCCCAATCATAGAAGGCCCAGGCCTTCATTACCTTTTTGTTGTTTTTGGTATTCTCTGTTATCATGGAATAGTTTATAATTTGATAATTTTAGATGTTCTCTATAACAATAGCAGATGCTCCGCCTCCACCGTTGCAAATAGCAGCAGCTCCATACTTAGCATTGTTTTGTTTAAGTACATTGATAAGGGTTACAATAATTCTGGAACCTGAACTTCCCAGCGGGTGTCCTAGTGCTACTGCTCCGCCATTTACGTTTACTTTAGCAGCATCCAGACCTAAGATTTTATTATTGGCCAAGCCTACGACAGAAAACGCTTCATTGAATTCGAAGAAATCGATATCATTAATTGTTAAGTTAGCTTTTGCTAAGGCAATTGGTAAAGCTTTTGCAGGCGCTGTAGTAAACCATTCAGGCGCCTGTGCGGCATCAGCATAAGAAACTATTTTTGCCAAAGGCTTAAGACCTAAGCTTTCCATTTTTTCCTTGGACATTAATACTAAAGCTGAAGCACCATCATTTAATGTAGAAGCATTAGCTGCTGTAACGGTACCGTTTTCTTTTTGGAATACAGTCGGTAATGTAGGAATTCTGTCAAATTTTACATTTTTATATTCTTCATCTTCAGCGAAGATTATCGGCTCTCCTTTTCTTTGCGGAATACTAACCGGAACAACTTCTTCTTTGAACTTCCCTTCTGACCATGCTTTTGCAGAACGCTCATAAGACTGAATAGCAAATGCATCTTGTTCTTCACGGGTAATATTGTATTCTTTAGCACACAATTCGGCACAGTTACCCATATGTTGTTTGCTGTATACATCGGTAAGACCATCTTTCAGAAGGCCATCCTGTAGTTTGATATCCCCCAGTTTTACACCATTTCTTCCGTCGATATAATGTGGAACCTGAGACATATTCTCCATACCTCCTGCTACGATAGCCTCAACGTCTCCAGCTTTTACAGCCTGCGCAGCCATCATAACTGCTTTCATACCAGAAGCACAAACTTTATTTACTGCTGTAGTTGGTGTTGTATTCGGAAGACCTGCTCCTAATGCAGCCTGTTTTGCAGGTGCCTGTCCCTCTCCTGCCTGTAATACATTTCCCATGTATACATCCTGAATTTCTGCAGGATTTAAATTTATTTTATCTAAAGCTCCTTTTATGGCTACTGCTCCCAATTGAGTGGCAGGAACACCTGAAAGGCTCCCCATAAAACTTCCCATAGGAGTTCTTACTGCAGATACGATGAATACTTCTTTCATTACTATTTTATTTTTAGGGTTTATAAATTTTGATTTTATATCTTGTTATTTTTCGCTAAAAGCATAAGCACGGCTCCTGAGAATTCAAAAAGCCATCCCCATGACAATTTTACAATTCCTGCCATAGTATTTTGGAGTCCTTTAAAAGGAATAAAGCTGAAAAAATTCAGTGATTTGGCTTTTATAGCAAATAATGTGATAGCGAAAAGGAATAATAAAATTATTGCCAGAATGCGGGGAAGTTTTACCTTATTGAATATTATACTTGCAAGTGCAATAGATGAAACAGACCATACCATAATGGCCATGGTGTGATCCAACTTCCAGTAACCCCAGTTGCCTACGAGAGGGATATGAACCAAGGGAAGAAAACTACCTGCAAATACTAATAAACAACCTACTAAAGGCACATTCTTCATAGCTAAATTTATCCCACTAAAATACAAAAAATACTTATTTGTCAGGTATAGTGTTTCTGTCCGGATTAAATGGTATGTTATAAAGAAAGCATTGCGCTATTGCACAATGCTTTCCGTGGTAGATAAATTAAACTTAAATTTTATTTTGAATGAATCAGAGTTTATACAAAGACACCAAATATATTCATCACGCTACCGAATGATTATGCTCCGGAAAAATGATTCATTTTTAGTTTGGTCTTTGGAAGCAGTCATCTCTTTATTCTAATGTTGTTTGATAAATGCTTTTACCTGCTGAAAATCTACAGGGAACAGGTCTGCTACTTTTTCCTTTTTTCCAAAAGCTGAAAGCTTTTCCGGTACTTCAATCCTTTCCAAAATGCTTTCTTCCACAGTTTCTATAAATTTTGCAGGATGAGCAGTTTCTAGTAAAATACCATTAAAATCTTCCTGTTGTTCTTTTTGGTATTGTACTAATCCAAGATAGGCAACAGCGCCGTGCGGATCTAAAAGATAACCGGATTCTTTATATACTTTCTGAACTGTAGTTTTTGTCTCTTCATCGGTAAAGTAATAGCCAGATATAATCTTTCTGAATTTAGCAACATCTTCCTGAAACAAATCTTTCATTCTTTCAAAATTGCTTGGATTCCCTACATCCATAGCGTTGCTGACAGTAGAAAGAGATGGTCTGGCTTCGTATGTGCCACTCTCCAGATACTGAGGCACAACATTGTTGATATTGGTAGAAGCGATAAAGCGATCCACCGGCAATCCCATTCTATAAGCGAGTAGTCCCGCTGTAAGATTCCCGAAGTTTCCGCTTGGTACACTAAAGACAATCTTTTTATTCTCTTTTTTTAGTTGTGCATAAGCCCAGAAATAGTAAAAGCTCTGTGGGATAAGCCTTGCAATATTAATACTATTGGCAGAAGTTACCTGATGTTGCTGTAATTCTTCATCGGCTAAAAGTTGTTTGGCAAGCGCCTGACAATCGTCGAAAGTTCCCTCGATTTCCAATGCTTTTATATTACCCCCCCATGTTGTAAGCTGCTTTTCCTGCAATGGACTTACCTTACCTTTAGGGTACAGAATATATACATTAATTCCTGGTACATTATAGAAACCTGCTGCAACAGCACTACCCGTATCTCCGGAAGTTGCTGCAATTACCTTCATAACGTTTCCATTTGCATAATAGGACATCAGTCGCGCCATAAACCTTGCCCCCACATCTTTAAATGCTAACGTAGGACCATGGAAAAGCTCTAAACTGTAAATGTTATGATGAACCGGCACTACCGGAATATCAAAGTTGAGAACCTCATCGATCATTTCTTTTAAAACTTCATCCGGAACGGAATCTTCCAAAAATAACTTTGCTACTTCAAAGCCAATTTCCGGTAAAGATTTATTCCCGATGTTTTCAAAAAAAGATGCAGGTAACTGCGGGATATATGCCGGCATATAGAGCCCGCCATCATCTGCCAAGCCATTGAGTACGGCTTGTTGTATAGTGACACTGTGTTTTCCTCTTGTGGAATAATATTTCATTGTTATTTAGTTTGGTGGTTATAGTATTACAGCTCCTTCATTGTTGATTTTAGTAACCAGAGATTCACAGCTGATATTCTGAGCAGAAAGAAGTTTGTGAAGTTCGATAGCAATTTTTTCCGCTTCATCTTTATTCTTACATAAAGCAAATACAGAAGGGCCTGAGCCTGAAATTCCAAATCCAATTGCATTATGATTAAGCGCTGTTTGCTTCATTTCAGCAAAATAAGGAATCAGCATAGAGCGAATCGGCTCTATAATTACATCTTTCATGCTGCGGCCGATAAGATCAGCATCATTTGTGCAAAAACCTGCCACGAGACCTGCTACATTTCCCCACTGTTCCACGGCTTTCTTCAAAGGAACCTGTTGGCGGATAATTTTTCTGGCTTCTCCTGTTGGTACATCGACATGCGGATGTACAGACACAACATGCAGATCCATTTCGACAGGAAGTTTTACAACATCCAGAGGATCATAACTGCGAATAAGAACCAAGCCTCCTAATAAAGAGGGTGCAACATTGTCTGCATGAGCATTTCCTGAAGCAAGCCGCTCTCCTTCCATAGCCAACGGCAGAAGTTCCTGTCGGGATAAAGGATTGTCAAATAATTCGTTCACGGCTACTAATGCTCCTACACTACTGGCAGCGCTGGAACCAAGACCACTGTTCAGAGGCATCTTTTTGTATAATTCTATATCAACACCCTGATTGGAGTTTATTTTTTCTAAGAACAGATTCACCACGTGTCCAACCACATTTTTTTCGGCATCAAGCGGTAACTTTCCCTGGTCGCCTTCTATTTTTGTAATTACCGTTTTATTATTGTTATTGAATGATACAATAACTTCATCTCCCGGATTATCTATAGCAAAGCCTAATATATCGTAGCCACATACTACATTGGCTACAGTTGCAGGGGCATAACATTTTATTTTTTTCATTTGAATAGTCTGTTTTATTTAAACCACATAGGACCTATGCAGAGTATTTTGTTATATTTTCTATATGCTTATAATGTGGTAACTCTTACTAAATCTGCAAAAACGCCAGCCGCTGTAACCGAAGCTCCTGCACCCGGACCTTTAACTACTAAAGGAGTATTCTGGTATCTGGCAGTTGTAAACGATATAATATTGTCACTACCGGAAAGATTGAAGAACGGATGAGTATTGTCTACCAACATCACTTCAACTTTTATTTCATTATTTTCCAAAATACCAATCAGCCTTAGTTTTTTATTCTCTTTAGCAGCCTGCTCTTTGTATGCTGCAAAATGTGGCTCACTATTTTTAAGCTCTTTATAAAAGTCTTCTACAGAATCTGCTTTTAGACAAGCCTCCGGAAGAAAGCTACTGATGTTGACATCGGAAAGTTCCAATGGTAATCCATTTTCTCTGGCAAGGATCAGCATTTTTCTGGAAAAGTCCAGCCCATTAAGATCATCTCTTGGATCCGGTTCTGTATAGCCTAGCTCCTGAGCTTCTCTTACAACCTCTTCAAAAGTCCTGTCACCAACATAATTATTGAATATATAAGATATAGTTCCGGAAAGTATAGCCTCTATTTTTACAACCTCATCTCCGCTTATCACCAGGTCATTAAGTGTTTTTATAATAGGTAATCCTGCTCCAACATTGGTTTCATATAAAAAGCTGACACCATTTTTAGCAGCCAGATGTTTCAGATTTAGATACTGAGCATAGCTTTCGGAATTACTGATCTTGTTACAGGTAACCACCGATATATTATTCCTAAAAAGATTTTCGTATTCTTCTACTACAAACTTGCTGGAAGTATTATCTATAAATACAGTATTGGGTAATTCGTATTTTTTTACTTCCTGTATAAAGGTTTTTAAATCGGCCTGCAATCCTTTTTCTTCAAGCTGGTCTTTCCATCCGGCAATATTAACAGGACTGCCATTTGCTAAAAGCATTTTTCGGGTATTGGCTATTCCCAATACTTTGATTTCTATTTTATGCTTTTCAATCAGATTATCTGCTTCCTGACAGATCTGTCCCAGGAATTCCTGACCAATATTCCCTGTACCTGCACAGAAGACGTGGTAAGTTTTAACAGGTGATAGTAAAAAGGCATCGTGAATTACATTCAAAGCTTTTGTAAGATCATCTTTAGAAATAACCGTAGATATATTAAGCTCCGAAGAACCTTGTGCTATTGCTATAATATTGATGCTGTTTTTCCCAAGAGTACTGAATAACTTGCCACTAATACCTTTTGTTTTTTTCATACGCTCCCCTACAATAGCCACAATACTGATATTGGTATCGATTTCCGGATGCTGCAGCTTCTCAGTTGTAATTTCAGAATGGAACTCTTCTTCTATTGCCAATCGGGCTTTGGCAACATCTTCTGATGCAACTACAAACGAAATACTATGTTCAGAACTTGCCTGTGTAATCAGGATAATATTGATGTCATGACGGGATAAAGTACCAAATAATCTGGCACTGAAGCCTTTCAGACGAATCATGGTTCCCACAACATTAACAAGTGCCACATTATTGATGGAAGAGATCCCGGTAATCAATGCTTTGTCATGAGCTTCTCTTTCTACATGGATCATAGTACCCTGATGTTCTGGCTCGAAAGTATTTTTAATCCATATCGGAATTTCTTTGGAGATAACAGGTACTAATGAAGGCGGATAGATTACTTTAGCACCAAAATATGAAAGTTCCATAGCTTCCTGATAGCTTAAATACTCCAGAGAATAAGCATTTCTTACCAATCTTGGATCAGCGGTCATAAAACCATTGACATCTGTCCATATCTGTACCTCCTGAACATTGAGTGCTGCACCAAGAATAGCCGCAGTATAATCTGAACCCCCTCTTCCCAGTGTAGTTGTTATTTTATCTTTATCAGTGGCTATAAAACCAGTGACAACATATACTTTGTTTTCCAGATTTTGCGCCCATTGCTGAATATTCCGATTGGTTGCATCAAAATTAACCTCAGCTTTCAGATAGTTGGAATTGGTATGGATTAAGTCTCTTGAATCTTTAAATTCTGCAGGCATAGAGGTATTGAGGTATGCAGCTATAATTGGACAGGATAGCTGCTCGCCCAATGAAACAATTTTTGCTTTTGTTCTGTCGGAAAGCTCCCCTAAATGTGCAACACTGGAAAGTAAGTCTTCCAGAATATTAAAATTGCCTTTAACGAGCATAAGTAAAGGATTTTGAACCGATACAGGCAGTGTTTCTTTTATCATGTCATAATGACGCTGCTCTATACCATCCAGAATACTTTGATAGTCACGGTTGTATAATGCTTCTTCAGTTGCTTCCAGTAAGGAGTTGGTAGTCCCTGAGAATGCTGAGCATACAACAAACAAAGGTTTATCATTTTCCTTTTCTCTTTCAACAATAAACCTGAGGTTTTTTACGGCTTCTGTACTTCCGACTGAAGTACCTCCAAATTTTAAAACTTTCATATCAATATCTATGGTTATCAGGAATAAAAAAAGGCCTTTCTGAATCTCAGAAAGGCCTTGTGTAATTTATATTTTTTGTCGTCAAATACTAATACAACCCTTCTGCGGCAATTGAATAATTGTCGTTGTGGAAGTGGATGTAATAATAGTATTTACTCTCATTTGTTCTCTAAAAACAGTGTAAATGTATAGACAAAAAATTAATCCGCAAAATATTTATCTGAAAAAAATAAAAATTTAATGTTTTTTAATTTTTCAGTATATAACTCAATATTAGTTATATCCGGGGTTTTGAACCAGTTTGGAATTCACCTGCATTTCTCTTAATGGTATGGGGAAAACTAGTTTGTCACTACTCCATGGTAAAGAGCCTACACTACCTGCTGTTCTCTTTATATCATGCAAAAGAAAACCTTCAAAAGCTAATTCTTTCCTTCTCTCCATTAGGATATCATCTAATGATACTGAACTTAATATTGAAGCTTTGGCCCTGTTTCTTATCGTATTGATATCATCTAAAGATGTTGCCCCTAAAGAAGTATTTTCTCTGAAATTAGATTCGGCTCTTATAAGGTATATTTCAGCAAGTCTTATTACATGGAGATTCCCAAACCTATTAGTGTATTTACTGGTAAGTTTATCATCGTAGGGATTAATATAATAAAATGATCCTCGTACATCATTTGCTTCAAACAGATTGAGGAATTCATCTTTCAGGGCAATATCTCCCCCACGCCCACCATTGGCTTCAGATGCATAAAATGTTATAAGATCATTTGTCCCCGACTGTGATGTGACTTGTATGGCAAATAAATCTTCGGGTGTATTCTGAGAAGTATTGAATACATCGTTGTAGTCAGGCATCAGGCTTTTTCCGCTGTTAGTGATTACATCATTGGCCATATCCCGGGCTTTTTTATAATCTCCTTTTTGTAGGTATACTCTGGTAAGCAACGCTTTTGCAGAATAAACATCGGCGTAATAAGAATTATTTATAGGTAGCACAGTAATAGCCTCTGTAAGGTCTTTTATAACCTGAGTGTATATTTCTTCTACTGTATTTCTGGCAACCGACAGATTTCCGTTATAATTAATTTTACCGGACAGAATCAAAGGTACACCTGGTTGTGTATTATTGGCTCCGTTTATATATGCTTTACTATAGCAGCGCACCAGTTCGAAATAATTTAAGGCGCGAAGGAGCTTTGCTTCACCTTCTGTTCTTTTTTTATCATTTTCGATAGTTATTATATTCAGATTTTCCAGGATCAGATTCGTTTCAAATATAACTTTGTAAGCAGTACGCCATGTATCTCTTACATAAACATTATCAGATACTATATTTTTACTATAAATAGTACGCAGATCCGGATAAGTTCCGAACCACGAAACATAACCGGAATCTCCCAATAAGTCCGCATACATTTGCAAATTACCACCCAACAGATCCGACTTGCCGGTATTGGCATATGCACCTATCAGGATATTGTTTATATTTTCCGGAGTAGAGACCGCCTTTTCAGTTGTTATGCTTTGTTCGGGGTTTATTTCCAGCTCCTTATCGCATGAGATTACTGATAATAGTCCGCATAAACCTAATATGATATATTTAATTTTCATTTTTTTTGTTTTTAGAAGTTAACATTAAGACCAAAAGTAAATGTTCTGGCAGGCGGAGCTGAATAAAAGGTAGCGCCACCTCCGCCTCTTCCTGTATCTGCTAAAGCTTCAGGATCATAGCCGCTGTATTTAGTAAATGTCAGAAGGTTAATTGCAGATACATATATTCGCAGCTTACTTACACCCAATGATTTCATTAAATCTTTATTAAGGGTATAACCCAGGCTAAGATTTCTTAGCCTTACAAAGTCTCTTTTTTCAAGGTATCGGGTAGATTCCTGTGTGCCATTTTCTTCACCCAACCTTGCCTGAGGTACATTGGTAATATCCCCGGGTTTTTGCCATCTGTTCATCTGATCAGCGGTCTGATTATCGAACCAGCTGCCCGCTGTAGACATAAATTTTCCTCCGGAATTATACATACTGGCTCCAAATTCTCCGTATAAGGTAAAGGATAAGTCAAAGTTTTTATATTCCAGTGTATTGGTAAGACCACCAATCCAGAGCGGGGTAAAAGTACCGGCAACAATTCTGTTCGCCTGGCTGTATTGATTGGTAGTAGTTTTATCTAACGTACCATCAGGCTTTAATGTGTTTTTATAATACAAAGCATCTCCGTTTGCAGGATCTACACCTGCGTATTCTGTCAGATAAAAAGAGGCTGATCTTTCTCCTACTCTCAGGATAGTATTTCCTATAATCTGATCGGCATTGTTGTCTGGTAATGCTGTTATTTTATTATCATTTCTTGCAATATTAAAGCTTGTGTTCCATGTAAAGTTCTCTTTTCTGAAATTTTGAGTATTCAGTACAATTTCAAAACCTTTATTGCTCATATCCCCTATATTTCTGTATATATTGGCATAGCCTGAGGTATATGGAATATTCTGCTGAAATAGCAGTCCATTTGTCTTTTTGTTATACAGGTCTATTTCTCCGGATATTCTGTTACTAAATAGACCAAAATCTAAACCTATATCGGTCTGATTAGATTTCTCCCAGGTTAAGTCTGGATTAGCAGGTTGTAAAGGTTCTATCCCCGGTAACTGTTTATATTTAGTGGCCTGCCACTGGTCTCTTGCAGCAAAATCTCCTATCTCGGCATTTCCGGTTTTTCCCCAGCTTGCTCTTATCTTTAATAAAGAAATAGTATTAGATTCTGACAGAAAGTTTTCTTTGGAAATTACCCATCCGGCGGAGAAGGCTGGAAATACACCATAACGATTTGCCTGCCCGAATCTGGATGAGCCATCTCGGCGTATAGAGCCTTTTAATAAATATTTACCTTTATAATCATAATTTACTCTGGCAAAATATGAGAAGAATGTATATTCACTGGTTTCACCTTTTCCCTCTGTAATCTCTCCTGCGCTATTTATATTCTGAAAATCATCTGAGGGGAATCTTATGCCGGTTACACTCCCGAATTCTCTTCTGTTTTTATTGTATTCGGTACCTGCTACTGCAATGATGTTATTGGAACCTAATCTAAGATTATAGCTAAGATAATTGGTGAAAACTAAATTTTCTGTATCTACCCAGGAATTATAAGCATAACCATCTGTAGACATTTGCGGGACTTTCCTTCCTCTGTAGTTCTTCTCCTTCTGATTGTAATAATCATAGCCCAAGTCTGAATTAAAAGTCAGATTTTTCAGAATTTTATATTCCGCAGATAACTTACCCGTTAATCTTTTTATTAATGTATTATAATTCGCATATTTATCTTCTAACAAAAAGTTGGCATAAGGCGTTCCTGCGAAAGGTTCTCCATCTATAAAAGCAGGCGATATTGGAGCCTGTGCTACAGCCTGCATAGGGGTGACAAAAGCATTATCATTTGCAACCCTATCTATGCTGGTTCTGGAGAAACCCAGATTCATACCCAGTTTTAGTCTGTCAGTAACCTTAGCACTTATATTAAGTCTTGCAGTATTCCTTCCTAAATCATTTCCTCTGATAATACCTTTACTGTCATTGTTGGATGCAGTGAACATATAGTTGTAATTATCATCTCCACCCGAAACAGAGAAGTCCGCATCCCTTACAGAGCCTTGCCGGAAAATATATTTCTGCCAATCGGTATCTATGGCTCCGTTTCTCCAGTCAGTATTATTTGAATATCTGTTGAATCTGCGGATTACAAAATCTTCATCGTTTACATTTCTACCGGCTTCCAGTAATAATTCTACATATTCTTTGGCATTTAGAAATTTCACTTTATTGGTAGGACTGCTAAATCCTTGTGAGATGTTAAAACTAAGTCTGGGTTTTCCCTTTTTCCCGGTTTTAGTAGTAATAAGTACAACACCATTGCTTCCGCGGGAACCATATATAGCGGCTGAGGAAGCATCTTTCAGAATTTCTACTGACTCAATCTCTGAGGCGCTTAGGGTAATTAATGGATTGACCGGAGCACTATTTGTAGATTCATCGCGGTTAATCATGGGAATTCCGTCTATTACATACAAAGGACCAGTACCTGCGCTTATACTTGCCGATCCACGGATATTAACATTGAACCCAGCTTCCAGTTTGCCGTTGGTTTGGCTAATTTGTACACCAGCAGCTTTACCTACCAATGCATTCTGAAAGTTAGCATTAGGAATTTCTTTAATAGATTCTGCGCTTATCTTAGCAACATTATCTGTCATTCTGGATTTGGTTGACTTTCCATAGCCAACAACTATTACTTCATCAATTTTATTTTCTTTAGGCAGGGTGTCTTTTTTCTGGCTATAGACACACACTCCCATAAAAAATAATGATGCAGTAAATACTTTGTAATTTACTTTCATATCAAGTGATTTTTATTGTGTTAATTAGTATACAAACAACAAACAGCCGGATAACGGCTATGAAATAAGTATGCAGTTACCTTCTATACAATTAATATCTTCTGTAGTCACACAGAAAATATTGGTCAAAATGTTATAAAACAGTGATTATAACTTAAATCGTTCTCCGTTCAGGTAAATGTCTAATGTGATAGCTCTTGCTCCGGGTTTATCTTTTAAGCTGGTCTTGTATTGTCCGGGATTTTTAAAGACAATTACCTGTGCTTTTCCTACAACTTCAGCTTCTCTGTTTTTTATAAGTATTGCAGTAGACTCATCTATACCAATTCCTTTTAATTTAGGATGGTCTATAATCAGAGATAGCAGTCTGTTGTATCTGCTTCTTATAATAAAGTGCTGATCGATCACAGCAGAAGTAATAAATCCAAGTCCTTTTTGAGTCTCGATATTATTGTTTTCAATATTATCGAAAGTACTGTTGTATTCTTTGTGTTTGAGCTGATTTCCGGTGATCATAATGTCACTCATTACAGCTGCTCCGGCACTGGTTCCTGCAATCATGTTTCCGTTGAAGTAAGATGTCTTTATTATGTCCTTTACTTCCGGATATGAATTAATAAGTTCCATGAATTTAGTCTGATCGCCGCCACTAATGAAGATAAGCTTCGCTTTCTTCAGGGAATCTAGTCTGGGCTTTGGAAGCTTCTCACCCTTATTAAAATAACAATTAAGGGTTTTCAGGTTTCTTTTTTCAAAATCTT
Organism: Elizabethkingia miricola; assembly: GCF_001675285.1. GTDB lineage: Bacteria > Bacteroidota > Bacteroidia > Flavobacteriales > Weeksellaceae > Elizabethkingia > Elizabethkingia miricola. Next base: position 211,314 of record NZ_LSGQ01000028.1, on the reverse strand, counting down.
CGGAAGTATAAATAAATGAAGAATCAGGAATGGAGCTGGCCTGTGGGAAAATGGCTACATATTCTCCCTTTTTTAGCCCTGCTTCTTTTACCATTCTGTCGATAAGGAAATCCGGACTGTCTCCACCGCCAATTATTAGCAGCTTACCCTTAGGAATCTGAGCTGATACGAATCCGAAAATTACAATAAGCATTAAAATAAATGTATTTTTCATAGTGTGTTTATTTATAAATTTCCACTTCGATTTCACCATTACTGGTTATAGCGCCTCTGTACATTCCTTCGGTATTAAAGCTCATTGCCATATTTCCGTTTTTATCCAAGGCTATTATACCGCCATCACCACCCATATTTTCTATTTCAGACATTACTTCCTGCGTGGCAGTTTTTACGTCTTTATTCTGATACTCATATTTTGCAGATACAGTTCTGGCTGCTGAGGTTCGAATATAGAACTCGCCCCAACCAGTCCCTGATATTCCAATATTTTTGTCAGCGTATGTACCAGCCCCTATAATCGGTGAATCACCTACTCTTCCATATTTTTTATTAGTCATACCTCCGGTTGAGGTACCAGCTGCCAGGTTACCATCTTTATCTAATGCTACACAGCCTACAGTACCAAACTTTTTGTCAGTCAGATAATAGGCAGGATATCGTTGATTAACAGCATTTGGCTGATTGGCTTTTAGTTCCGCTTTTTTTACCTTTTGCAAAGCATCCCATCTGTGCTGTGTCCAGAAATATTTGGGATTTACAATTTCTAATCCCTGTGCCTTTGCAAAGTATTCTGCACCTTTACCAATCAATATCACATGTTCGGATTTCTGCATAACAGCAACAGCAGCCTTTATAGGATTTTTAATTGTAGTAACTCCGGCTACAGCACCTGCGGTCCTATCTTTACCATACATAATGGAAGCATCCAATTCATTTCTTCCTTCGCTGGTGAAAACAGCACCTTTGCCAGCATTAAAGAGCGGGCTATTTTCCATTACAACAATTGCTGCTTCTACGGCTTCGATGGCGGTTTGCCCTTGCTGTACTTTTTCATAAGCTTTGTATAAAGCTTCTTTTAGTTTTTCTTTGTATTGCCGCTCTAGTTCAGGTGGCATGTCTTTTTTTAGAAGAGTGCCGGCACCACCATGAATGACGACAATGTATCTTTTTTGTGCATGAGAAAGCAGTGAAAGATAACACACAAATAGTAATGTAACTTTTTTCATTAGTATAGTTTAAGTTATGTTTATAAATAATTCTATTGACTTAAATAGAATATGTTTTTATTCTCATTACTTGTTTGTGCTTAATAAATATAGTTACAAAAAATGAACTGTGAAAATTTTGATATAAACATTTCTTTTACATGAATAGTTTATATAATAAAAAAGCCTTTCTGAATCTCAGAAAAGCTTTTATTATTTTTAATGTTTGTTATAAATTAATGTCCTGCATCTTTTATTTCCTGCGGATCATGTTTATGCTTGAAGAAAATAGCAAACAATACAGCAATTACAAGAGAATAAGCCGCAAAAGTCAACCAGATATCATGCCAGTCACGCAGCATAACAGGCTGAGACAATATGCCATCAGCTAATACATCTATTTTTTGTTTAGATAAGAAACTTAAAAAATGAGAATTATCTGCGGTTGTATCCAGATGTTGAGCCAGATCAGAAACCTTATTGTAGCTCTGAGTAAAGTATTTGTCAATTAGCCATCCTGAGGTTAAGCTTCCGAATACAGCACCAAAACCATTAGTCATCATCATAAACAGGCCTTGTGCAGACGAACGCATTTTAGCATCTGTATTGGTTTCTACGAATAAAGATCCTGAAATATTGAAGAAGTCAAATGCCATTCCGTATACGATACATGATAATATAATCATCCATAGTCCTGTAGATGGATCTCCTAATCCAAATAGGCCGAAACGCAATACCCATGCAAGCATAGAAATTAGCATAACCTTTTTAATACCATATTTTTTCAGGAAGAAAGGAATTGCAAGGATAAAAAGCGTTTCCGAAACCTGAGAAATAGACATGATAATGGTAGAATATTTCACGACGAAAGATTCAGCAAATTTTGGATAGTGCTTGAATTCATCCAGGAAAACATCTCCATAAGCATTGGTTAGCTGTAATGCGCCACCTAGAAACATAGAGAAAAAGAAGAATAAAGCCATTTTGTAATTTGCAAATAGCTTAAAAGCATCTAATCCTAATGTCTGGAAAATATTAGCGTTCTTATCCAGAAGCTTTTTAGGAGGACATTTAGGCAGGGAAAAAGCATAAAGTCCTAAAAGAAGAGCCGATGCACCAGCTATATAGAATTGGTATTCATTTGCCTTGCTTCCTGTAAGGTTGGTAATCCACATTGCTGCGATAAAACCGATTGTACCCCATACACGAATTGGTGGGAAATCCTTAACAACATCTTTTCCTTCATTTTTTAGAATAGTATAAGATATAGAGTTGTTCAGGGCAATTGTAGGCATGTAAAAACACATAGCTATAAGCATTACCCAGAAGAAAGTTCCCGGATCCGCTACCTGAGGCAGAAAAAATAATACTGCTGCATACAGTATTTGTAATATTCCGTAAAGACGTTCTGCATTAATCCATCTGTCGGCAATGATACCGGAAAGTGTCGGCATAAAAATAGAGGCAAATCCCATAGTACTGAAGACAGCGCCAAACTTGGTTCCGTCCCATTGTTTTGTACCGAACCAATAATTGGCAATGGTAATTAACCAGGCACCCCAAACAAAAAATTGGAAAAAATTGAGTAGGGTTAATCGTAATTTTATATTCATAAGTTTATTAATAGGGCAGAATATTGAAATTAATCAATATTCTTTTTTCGTTTCTTTATTTCTTGCTGAAGTTCAAGAGCTGTATCGAAGTCCTCTTCCTGAACTGCTTTGTCTAGCATTTCCTGGATTTCTTCAAGCGTGTATACTTCATAACCTTTTATCTCAGGAGCCTCTTCTTCGTCTTCAGCTTTGTATTCTGTTTTATCGTCATTGTCTGACAATTCCAACATAATACCTGCTTCTGTAAGAACTTCGTCTGTGGTATAAATAGGTGCATCAAAACGAACTGCCATAGCAACTGCATCGGATGTACGCGCATCCAGAATCAGTTTTTCGTTCTGATCGTTTTTAAGAATTAAATTGGAGAAGAATACTCCGTCTATGATCTGATAAATGATAATACTCTCCAATGCATAACCTACAGTGGTGATAAATTTTGAAAAGAGATCATGGGTTAAAGGTCTTGGTGGCTGAATGTCTTTTTCTAGCCCCAAAGAAATAGATTGTGCTTCATAATTACCTATAACAACAGGCAGTTTTATTCCTGTTTCTTCCTGTTCCAGGATCAGTGCATAAGCTCCCATTTGGGTTTGGCTGTATGAAATGCCTCTTATGATTAGTTTCTTATAATCCATAGCTACAAATATAAAAACATCGTAGCAATAAGCCACGATGTTTTATATGATTTTGAAATTTTTACCTCAAAATTATTATCCTTTGAAAGCTTTTAACTTTTCAGTTAAAGCTGGAACAATCTGGAAAGCATCTCCAACTACCCCGTAATCAGCAGCTTTGAAGAAAGGTGCTTCAGGATCGTTGTTAATAACTACAATTGTTTTAGAACCATTAACACCCGCTAAGTGTTGGATTGCACCAGAAATACCTACAGCAATGTAAAGATTTGGAGAAATTGCCTTTCCTGTTTGTCCAACGTGTTCAGCGTGAGGTCTCCAGCCAATATCTGCTACAGGCTTAGAACTTGCAGTAGCTGCTCCAAGAACATTAGCAAGGTCTTCAATCATTCCCCAGTTTTCTGGTCCTTTCATACCACGACCTGCAGAAACAACGATTTCAGCTTCTTTAAGGTCTAGTTTACCTGAAGACTGTTCGTGGTTAATTACTTTAGTATCTTCATTAGCTACTGAAAGGTTTTTAACCTCCTCAGAACCTGAAGCAGGATTTTCTTTTATACCGAATGCATTCTGAGAAACAGTAATTACAACATTTGAAGCATCTGCTTTTGCATGCATATAACCTTTACCAGAGAAAGCTTTTCTTTTTACCTGGAAAGGAGAAATGGATTCTGGTGCTGCAATTACATTGGTAATTAATGAAGCTCCTTTAGAAATTGCCAGCATTGGTGCAACTGAAGAAGCATCTGTAGTGTGAGGGAAAACAATAACGTTACCATCCAAAACTTCGCCAACAGCTTGTGCATAAGCTTTAGCACTGAAGTTTTTAAGACCTTCATCTTTTACATTGATTACTTTATCTGCTCCGTACTTGTAAAGAACATCTGAAGAATCTGTAGGGTTAATTGCAATAACAGTTACGCTGTCACCAGCCTTATCTGCAACCGCTTTAGCGTAAGAAACTGCTTCGAAAGCTGCTTTCTTGTAAACGCCATTTATATTTTCTGCATATACGAATATTGCCATTTTCTTAAATTTTTAAAATTATAAATTTTGAATTTTAGATGAAAAATGAATAATTAGATAACTTTTGCTTCTTCGTGAAGTAATCTTACCAATTCATCTAAGTTGTCCGGAGAAACTAATTTTACAGCAGCTCTTGGCGGAACACTGTCAAATGAAACAGCTTCAACCTTAACTTCTGTAGAAGAAGGTTCAACAACTTGCAAAGGCTTTGTTCTTGCAGACATAATACCTCTCATATTCGGGATAATAAGATCTTTCTCTTCTACCATTCCTTTTTGTCCGGCAATAACCGCAGGAAGTTTTACAGAGATAGTTTCTTTACCACCTTCAATTTCTCTTACAGCAGTAGCTTCGCCACCATTAACGTCTAGACCAACGCAAGCGTTAACAAATGGCTGGTTAAGGATTTGTGCAACCATTCCAGGTACTGCTCCACCATTATAGTCGATAGACTCTTTACCAGCTATCACCAAATCGTAACCGCCTTCCTGAGCAATCTTAGCAATTTCTTTTGCTGTAGAATAACTATCTTTAGCTTCGATATTTACTCTTACTGCATCATTGGCTCCAATAGCTAATGCTTTTCTTATAACAGGTTCTGTCCCTGCATCTCCTACATTGATCACAGTAACTGTAGCGCCCTGAGATTCTTGTAATTTTATAGCTTTTGTTAAAGCAAATTCATCAAGTGGATTAATTACCCACTGAATTCCGTTTTTATCGAATGCAGATTTATCTGCTGTGAAGTTTATTTTTGCAGTTGTATCTGGTACACTGCTGATACATACTAATATTTTCATAATTAGAAATTGTGTATTGAATTTTGGCTAAGTTAATAAAAAAATGTTATGCATGCATACTAAATTTATCAAAATATATACATAGCATATTAATTATCATTTAGTTCACAGATTACAATGACTTGCTTTTAATTAATGATTAATATTGCGTTTTACAGCTATTAATGTGTAGTTTTTGTAATCCTGAATCAGGCTCTGCAATTACTTTGGAAGTGTAGGTCTGATTTCGATTTTAGATGGCAATGTTCTCGGGTTCATTTTCATCATATCAACAATCAGTTCCCCAATATCTTCCGGCTGAATTTTCCATTCATCATTGTCTCCCGGGCTATGATTGTTAAAGTGTGATTTTACAGACCCCGGCATTATGGTAGAAACTTTTACATTATACTTTCTAAGATCCAGCATTGCTGCTTGTGTAAAGCCTACAACACCAAATTTGGAAGCGTTATACCCTGAGCCGTTAGCAAAGAAATTGGTCCCTGCCAGGCTGGCGATAGAAATAAAATAACCTTCAGATTTTTTCAGCGCTTCTACAGATGCTTTTAGGGTGTAAAAAACGCCTGTAAGATTTGTATCTATCATATCCTGCCACGCTTCAACAGAAAGTTCATCTACGGGGGCGAAATGACCTAGCCCTGCATTTGCTACTACAAGGTCAACTTGTCCGAAGTGATTTTTAATTTCCTGAAGTGCTTTGTCTTCATCTTCAAAGTTGCGTACATTGGATTGTATCGCTAAGACTTTTGAAGGATCACTGGAAAGTTGCATTGCCGCAGCTTTTGCATCATCCAGATTTCTGCCACTAATGGCCACTCTCATTCCTGCATTTAACAAAACACTGGCGATACCCAAGCCTATGCCTTTGGTACCGCCAGTGATGTATGCTACTTTATTGTTTAGCATAAATTTCATTATTTTTTTAAATCCGTATAGTATTCAAAGAAATATGGAATAGACTCAATGCCCTTGTAGAAGTTAAATAGTCCGTAGTGCTCATTTGGAGAGTGGATTGCATCTGAATCCAATCCGAAGCCCATTAATACAGATTTACTTCCCAATACCTGTTCGAATAACGCTGTGATAGGAATACTACCACCGCTTCTGTAAGGTAACACTTCTTTTCCGAAAGCTTTTTCCATTGCTTTTTTTGCTGCCTGGAATTCTTCTGAATCACTTGGTAAAACATATGGCATACCACCATGGTGTGGAGTCACTTTTACTTTTACATTTTCAGGAGCAATTTTATGGAAATATTTGGTAAATTTCTCAGTAATCTCCTCAGGTGTTTGATATGGAACCAAACGCATAGAAATTTTAGCGAAGGCTTTTGATGGAATTACCGTTTTAGCACCTTCACCAGTATAACCTCCCCAGATTCCGTTTGCATCCAAAGTTGGTCTGATAGATGTTCTTTCTAAAGTTGTATAACCTTTCTCGCCTTCTACTCCATTTAAACCAATAGATTTTTTGAACCCTTCCGGATCATCTTTCAGTTTATTCATTTCTGCTCTTTCCTCCAAAGAAACTTCTTCTACATTGTCGTAGAATCCGTCTATTGTAATTCTCCCATCTTCGTCGATCAGTTGAGCCACCATTCTTGAAAGAACATGGATAGGATTTGGTACTGCTCCGCCATAAAGTCCGGAATGCAAATCTCTGTTAGGTCCTTCAACTTCAACCTCTACATAGCTAAGACCTCTTAGCCCTGTAGTTACAGTTGGCTGTTCGTTTGAATAGATATGAGTATCTGAAATTAAGATTACATCATTTTTCAGCTTCTCTTTATTCTCAGAAATCCAGTCTCCAAGGCTTTCAGATCCTACTTCTTCCTCTCCTTCGATAATGAATTTTACATTACAAGGCAAAGAATTAGTCTTCATCATTGCTTCAAAAGCTTTTACATGCATAAAGAACTGACCTTTGTCGTCCGCAGAACCTCTTGCAAATACAGCTCCTTCGGGGTGTAAAGGTGTAGTTTTTATAACTGGTTCGAATGGACCACTCTCCCATAACTCTAACGGATCCGGTGGCTGTACATCGTAATGACCGTATACTAATACAGTTGGAAGTTTAGGATCAATGATCTTTTCACCATAAACGATCGGGTAACCTTTGGTTTCACAAACTTCAACCTGATCCGCTCCTGCTTCTTTTAAATGCTTGGCTACAGCATCTGCGCAGTTAAGAACATCTTTACTGTATGCAGGGTCAGCGCTGATAGAAGCTATTTTTAATAGATCACAAAGTTCATCCAGAAAACGTTGTTTATTCTCCTGAATGTAATTTTGGGTTTCTGACATAATAATTTTTAATTTAGGTAAATATAAAAAATGTCCTGCGAAGCGCAAGACATTTTGATATGATAAATGTTATCTGATTATTTTTTAGCTTCCGCTATAGGCTTAGCTGTAGCAGAGTCTTTCACTGCTTTTACTTCTGCAGTTTTAGCAACTTTAGTACTGTCAGTCATTGCTGGCTTTTCAGCTTGTGAAGGTGCAAAGTTTGGTTCTGTTTCAGAAGGCTCCATATTATCTGAATAACGAGCAACATCCTCTGTTCTCTTTATCGTGTTTTTGTTTCCTCCTTGTGGAGCGCTACAAGATGCTATGGCAACAATTGCTACTGCAGATAAAATATATTTTTTCATATATCTATTTTTTATTATTCTTTATCGTTATAGAATCAGCATAGCTGATTTTATGCTCTTTTATTAACCGGTGTCAAAATTAACAATTCTACATTTCTAAGCCAAATAATGAAGCAATTTAAATTGATTTTAAAATAATTTTTCCTTTTTGGCTTTGTGTGAAGATTAGATACTGATTTCCACCATCTTTTATTTTGTATTTCTTCTTAATTTCATCCGGAGTCAATGGATAGTTTTTAGAAATGATATTAAAACGCGCCCCTTTTTCTATTTTCTTTGCTTCTACAGGTACTACTTTTAATACCCGGCCCGGAAAATCTTCAATAAAATCTATTGATGTGTATAGGTGGGTGTTAGGGTGAAGTTTCGACAGATTATAGTATTCAGAGATAAAGTTAAATGCTCCGGATTTTAATACAGCATTATTTGGAATGTATATATATTCAGATGTTTCACCAAAAATAGGTTTTGATTGCTGAATAGTGCTGAAAGCAACTTCCAATGAAGGTTCATTGCTTTCCAGATTATGAATTTTTACTGCGGGACTTTGATTAAAGTCTTTCTCAATAACAATTAAAAGTTCTTTAACTTCATTCTTTACAGCAATAATATAGATTTCTGAAATGCCCGATACCTGAGATACAAGCATAGAAATATCCATAAGTGGAGATAGCTTTACCACTACTTTATCCGTGAACTCAAATAATTTATTTTGGATTTCAGTAATGTCGGGAGACAGATCTTCCAGTAAAAACTTCTTTCGATTGTGTGTATCTCTTCTGGCTGGATCCAGATAAATCAGAGAAAATTTTTGATCATTATTTTCTAAAAAAACACCTAAATCTGAGTTTATGTAATCTATATTAATTTTATTTAGAATCAACCAGTTATGTGATACTATTTCAAGTAAATTTTTATTCTGTTCTACAAGAGTTGTTTTACTGAAATTTGTTGAAAGATAATAGGCATCTATACCATAACCACTGGTAAGATCTAATAAGCTTTCACCAGAAAATAAACTTGCCTTGAAGGCTGCAGTTGTTTCGGAGGAGGCTTGCTCCAGGTTTAATTGTGGCGGGAAAATAATACCATCCTGTAATAAGAATGGAAATTTCTTTTCCGCAGCTTGTCTGCCTTTTATCTGTTGGGCTATTTCCTGAATACTAACATCACTGAAAGGTGAACCAGATAGTAATAATTTTGTAAGATCCTGCCGGCTATTGTCTTTAATGAATCGTTGTACTTCAGGACGAAGGATATGGCTAAACTCCATAACGTTCGGCTAACCGGACAGGTTTTATCACAGATCGATTATAGAGTTCTTCCGGTGCTGTTTTAGCTTCTAATGCCGGATAAAGATTAACGCCTAAAAGCTTTATTTTACCCTCATCTAACCAGTTTTGCTCTTTAATTGCTTGATCATATACCAGTTTCTGAATTTTTCCAGATTCCAGATTACTAATATAGCCTCCTGATTTCTCAAGTTCAAGGAAAAGTTCCCATGCTCTTTCAGCGATGTCTTTAGTTGCATCTTCTACAAAGAAGCTTCCGGAGGTTGCATCTTCAAAAACATTGATAATACTTTCATAAGCCAGTACAATCTGTTGTTTGAAAGATATTTCCTCAGATACTGAATTTGTTTCCGAAAGTTTGTAGTCGTTTGCATAAACTGCATCTGCTCCACCAATCATTGCCGAAGCTAACTCTAATGTACTTCGGATAAGATTGTTCTCGGGATCGTTAAGACTTTTATTTCGCAAAGATGTTTCTGCAAAAATGTAGGGAGTATTCTCTTTGCTATATTCTTTGGATAGCTGATTTATTAAAATTTTCAGGGCACGGATCTTTGCGATTTCCAGAAAATACTGACTGCCAACTGCCACTCTGAATATTACTTGTTCAAATACTTCCTCTCCATATAATTCTGTAAGTTCCTTAGTCTTCAAAAGAGCAATAGCAAGTTGTTGAACTATTGAGGCTCCTGCATTCTGATAAATTGAAATGTCTATTCCTATTTTCCTTTTTGCCTCTGCGTTTAGAAGTGCTTTTCCTGTTTCAGGGCTAAAAGTCTCTCCATGTTCTATCCCTTTAAAGATATCCTGAAGACAAAAATAATTATTGTTTTTATCTTTTGCAGCAGCTGTATTTAAAGTAGCATCTTCATAAAAGAATGCTTTGTCCTGTAATTGTAAAGGTTCTTCTTTGATAAGAAATGCATAAGCATCTTCCAATAAGTAATCATTGTAAGGTGCAACCAAATGCATATTTTCTTCCAGACGGGGAAGTTTTACAGGTACAATATTCTCTAAAGTATAAAAAGGCTTGATTTCCAAGCCTTCAATATTTTCTTTTTCCAATACTTTATAGATATCTTCAGTTTTTAACTGTTTAGCAACCAGTTTTTCCCAATCCTGAAGATTCGTTTTTGCAAAAGACATATTTTATTTTTTTACACTGTTAGCGCTGTCAACTACCAAAATAAAGATTTCTTCATTTTTTTTCTTCATGAAATAGTTCTCGCGGGCAAATTTTTCACGTTCAGATTTGTTGAACATTAGCTTCTTATAAAAATTATCATTTTTCTGATATTCCTTTTTATAATAATCCAATTGTTCTTCATATTTCTTGATCTCTCCGTTTAGTTCATTAATAACTAAAAAAGATGTACTGTCGAAAAAAGTCATCCATACCAGAAATACAGTTATAGTAATGACATATTTGTTCAGAACATATTTCCGGAGAAATCTGAATCCTGAAGATGGTTTTTTGATATCTTTAATAAGATTATCCATTTTTATACACTTTGTTTCTTTAACGAGTTATTGATAACAGTTGTTAAAAAATCAATTGCAACAGTATTGTGTCGCATATTTGGTACGATAAGGTCTGCTTCGTTTTTAGATGGCTCTATAAACTCATTGTGCATAGGTTTCAGAGTTGTCTGATAACGATGTAGTACCTCTTCCAGATCGCGGCCTCTCTCCTGGGTGTCACGCTTAATTCTTCTGATTAATCTCTCATCTGAATCTGCATGAACAAATACCTTAAGGTCGAATTCCTTTAATAATTCCTTATTCGTAAGAACCAGAATACCTTCTACAATAAGAACATTTTTTGGTTCTATAAGAATATGATCTCCTGTTCTGGAATGAGTTACAAAAGAATAAACCGGCTGATCTATCTCCTCATGATTTTTTAACTTCTTTACATGATCTAAAAGTAAGTCAAAATCTATAGACTTTGGATGATCATAGTTAAGTTTTTCTCTTTCCGCTAAATTAAGATGTTGATTGTCTAGATAATAATTGTCCTGAGAAAGAACATTTACACCTTCAATATTAAGTTGCTGAAGGATTTTGTTGACTACAGTTGTTTTTCCTGAGCCTGTACCACCTGCGATACCTATTACGAGCATTTACTTTGATTTTGGCAAAGATAGAAAAAATGTCAATTACGATGAAAGTAATATGTGTGAAATCATTTTAGCAAATCCAGTTCGATAATGTTGTTGTCCTTTTTTAGCTTGTTTTTTAACAAAATTTCGTGGTCTCTTAGTTTTTGTTGTGGGGTTTTAATATTCCCATTGTCGTCCTGACTGTCGAATATATTTCCTTTCATTACCTCTATTCTATAGTCTTTAGCAGGATCTCTTCGATATTCTTTATAAATCTCAATATATTTTTCCTGTGATATCTCTATTTGGGGACTTCTTGTATTTACTACCGGATAATTATTGTAGTCAGGAATATTATTCTTTATCCCTGTTAAGTTAAATTTATGACTACCGATAGTATCTTCAAGCTTTAATATAAGCCCGGGCAAACCATAAAATTTATAAGGGCCATCTGGAATCGGAATGTCAGCAGTGAACCATGCAATCCATCTTCGACCGGCAAAATCAGTAATGGCTTTTTGTACATTAAACCCTTTGTATTTATCAGTTATCTTTTCTATATGCCATATCTGCTTTCTAAGATCAGTGACAGACAATCTCTTATTATAGGTACTAACAAGGAAAGTTAATTTGTAAGAAGGATGTTCTTTTATTATTCTGTAATCAATAAATTTAGAGTCTCTTGGAGGCATTATAAACTGATTTTTTTTGGCCATGCTTACTAGTGTGGAATCCGATATATACTTCTGCCCATCAAAAAAACCGGAACCTTTTTGGGTAATATCCAAATACATTATATTAATTTCTTTGTTTGCGACATCTGTAGAGTCCGGAACCGTAATGTATTCATATATAAAGCGTTTTACCTGTGCATTGGAAGTACAGTAAATGCAGATTGGTATAATAATAAAGAATATGTTTTTCATGATTGATATAGATTTGGAAAATAACAATGCTGACTGGATTTATTTTACGGTTTGTATTTTATGTTGTAGTTGATTTCTATAGGGTTATTATTTTCTCTTATTCTTTCTCTAATGACTTGGGTCATTTCTCTAAAATCTAATTTTTTAGTTCCTCCCATTCCGTCGTCAGTTACAGTTTTAAATTTTGAGATTTAACAAAAGCAAAAGGATCATTGTAATAATCAATTTGTATTTTTTCATATTCATTCTGGGTTATTTCTTTACCCATTTTGGTTGTATATAATTCTTTGTGATAGTATTTTTTGATTTTGATCAGTTGAAATACATATTCTTTATTTTTGTCAGAAATTTGAATTATTAATCCGGGTAGGTTATTGAATATATACGGTCCTTCAGGTATGCTAATTTCTTCAGTGAACCAAGCAATCCATCGTCTTCCTCCATATTCAACTTCAGCTTTCTGACATCTGAACTTTTCAATTACTTTTGTATCAGAAGAAAGCTTCCAGTTCAGTGGCTCAGTCATTTTAATATTAAATTTATCGGTACTTAAAGGCACAGATATAAACCTATAAACTGAATTATTATTCATGTTTTTCTTTATGTAGAAATAATCATTAAAAATTGTTGATCCGCTGCCACTGTAACCTGTTTTATTTTGTATTGAATCAGAATCTCTTGATTTTTCAGATCGAAATAATGATTCATTATTCAGAATATCCAAAAAGTATAACTGAGAATTTTTTTATTATTTTCTAATGAAGATTTATAAGTCATTATATACTCAATGGAATGACCTTGTCCATATGTGATTAATATTCGTAATAATAATACCTGAACCATTATTTTTTTTATAGGAATATTCATGTTCAGTATAGATTAAAAATAAATAAGGTCAAATAATTACTTAACCTTATTTATATTACCCGTTAACATTTTTTTAGTTCGACTCCGCTAACACAAGTTAGACTTCCGGTTCCGGGAGTGTGATCATGATTTACCGAAGTACTACAATTGTTAGTTCCTTCCCAACAGCATACATAACAGCCGCTTGGACTAAGTTCTTGCAAAAATCCTCCTGTAGCACACTTAAGATCTGCTCTTGAAAGCTTTTTTAAGGTTTTCATTTTTAAATTATTATAGATTCTCCTACTCTATAAGCTTTTCGGATTCCGCTACTTACATAAACATTTTTATGAATTAAGTTTTGTAAGTAGTTTAAAATTAAATATCTATTTTAGTATAAATTACTTTAATTTGAATAAAATAATTAAAAATATGCATAAAAGTATCTAGAATATGAATATTGTTGGATCTAGGATAAAAAGAATCCGTGAAGAAAAAGGAATTAAACAAGAATATATGGCTTATGAACTCGATATTTCTCAAAGCAATTATGGGAGATTAGAAAAACAGGACAGCAGACTTACTGTTCCTAAAATTCAAAAAATTGCCAGAGTATTAGGTGTTTCTGTAGCTTTATTGTTTGGTGAAGAAAATACTAATGTTGTAAATGAGGGTTATAATGCTTCCAATGAAAATGAAAAGCATATTGAATCTTTGAAAGAAGAAATAGATTTTTTAAGGAAAATGTTAAAAGATCAGGGAAAGTAAATTATTTGAAAATTAATCTATTTTCACCTTTTCTCCTGAAATCTCCGGAGAGATATTAAATACATAAAGAACGACAGCTTTTACACGTGCTAAAAACTCACGTGCATGGTTCCGGTAAAAGCTCTCATTACTATTTATATCCTGAGCATCAAAAGCATAGGCGTTCATTCCTTCATTTCGTGCCATAAATAAAGCTCTTAAATTATGGAATCCCTGAGACACAATGATAACATTGTTTTCCTGATAAATATACTTACATCTGAAAATACTGGCCTGAGTATTAAAACCTTTAGGATCTTCAATAATTGCCGATTGTGGTATCCCCCCATTAAAGATAAGATAGTTTCTCATAGCTTTAGGCTCGTCGTAATTCTTACTTTTTTCTCCGCTTACAATAATACGTTTTACTTTCCCGATATTATACAAAGCTGTAACAGCATCCATACGTGTTATAAAGTATGGATTTGCCCTGCCACCGATAGTTTTTGGGGAAGTACCAAGTACTAGAGCACACTTCTGGGCTGGAACTTTGCTCAGTTTTGTAAAGGTACGCCCGTCAGTAAGCGCAACAACCCATATGTTGGCTAAAAACATTAGCAAAATAAGGATTTCTGAACTGCGGATAACCGCCTTTATTAATATGTAAATCTTTCTTCTCAGATATTATCGAAGTTTAAATTAATTTCTCTGGATAAAGCTACACCAACGCAGGGTAAAATCAAACCGGAATCTGTTTCTTTTTCTGTTAGATATTCATTTTCTACCATATAAACTTCTCCTTCTTCCAAATGACATCTGCATGATCCGCATAATCCGGATTTACAGGAATAAGGGATGTCAAATCCTGCTTCTAAAAGAGCGCTTAGTATTCTGGTTTCATTAGAGGGAATATGATGTTCATATTTTTTACCAAAAAGAGTGAATTTTACTTCAATATCTTTTACTACAGGTAATTCCTCCTCTATTTCATATATATCTTCATTAAACTCATCAAAAAGTTCAAAATGAATATTTTGTTTTCTTATACCATGCTGATAGCAGGCATTGGCAATAGATTTAATCATTTCGCCGGGACCGCAGATAAGGACTTCATCGGTAGCGTCCCATATTGTAGATTCTTCATCTTCCTCATCCTGATCAAGAATTTGGTTGATAATAAGACTTACCTTTTTTGCATCCAGCCTTCCTTGGAACATCAGGTTTTGAGCTTTTTCTCTGGAGAAAAAGAAAAACGAATGAAATCTGTCTGGATATTGTGTTTGCAAGTCGGACAGTTCGTCTATAAATGCAATATTTTCTTTATCTCTGTTTCCATAAAACAGGAATAATCTTGTATTAACTTCATTATGAAGAATGTTCTTCATGTGACTAAGAATAGGTGTGATTCCTATTCCTGAAGCAAAACAAAGAATAGTTCTTTTCTCATTTGGTCTGGATCTTATCGTAAAACGCCCTTGTGGTTCCGAAATTTCAACAACATCTCCAGATTCCAGACTCTTATAAAGGTGATATGCAAAGCTCTCTTCGCTACTGTATTTAATTCCAAAGCTTAGCTCATTTTCATAAGGTGCCGAGGTATAAGAATAATCATTTTGTCTGTTTCCTAGTTTTATAGCAGAATATTGTCCTGATTCATATCGGAAAATATCTTTTAAATGTTCCGGAATTTCGAAGGTCAGGGAAAAGCTCGTTTTTGTCAATCGCTTTTTTTTGACTATTTTTAGCCAATGAAATTGAACTGTGTTTCTTATGGTAACGTTTTCTAACATTAACACAAAAATATATAAAAAAAGATGAAAAAGCTATTCTTTGGGATTACAATACTGTCAGCAATTGTTGCTTGTAAAAAAACAGATTCCCCTGTAACAGGAAATAAAAATAACGACAGAACTGAAATGGTTCCGAATCCGGAAGGGGAAGTTAAAGATTCCGGAAAAGCATTGCAGATCTTTGGAGAGGATAAAGTAGCGGAGCTTTTAAAGACTAAAGATAATGATACACTGTATGTTACTAATTTCTTTGCAACATGGTGCGGACCTTGTATGATTGAGATTCCGTATTTTAAAACTGAAATGGAAAAACTAAAAGGTGAGAAAGTTAAATTCACTTTTGTAAGTGTAGACCAGCCGGAAGATTGGAATACTAAAGTTAAAGAATTTGGAAATATCCAGGGACTAAGTAGTAATATAGTATTGTTTGATATGGTAAATGCAGCTCCTGGATTTGCTAAAAGCAATACCAATACATGGGATGGTGGTGCCATACCATTTACCAGAATGTCTAAAGGAAATAAAGTATTCGAGAAAGTTGGTACACTTTCCGAAGAGGAAATGCAGAGTAAACTTAACGAGTTTAAATAACCGACTGAATGTCAGTGAAATTTAGAAATATAAGTATAGGGCTTCTGGCCCTATTCTTTATCTTAGCCTTTATCAATCTGAATATAGGCTTTACTGATTTGAATTTTACTGATTTCTTTTCTTCTGATGAAAGCACTTCATTAATAGCTCAGTTACGTATTAACAGAGTTATTATAATATTTCTGGCAGGAATATCAATTCCTACAAGTGGCTTTCTTATGCAGGAGTATTTTCAGAATCCATTGGCGGGGCCTGAAGTTTTAGGAATAACCTCTGTGGCTTCTCTGGCTGTTGCCAGCTATATTTTTCTTACTAAAGATTTTACATTGCCAGAAGTTTTGCAAAGTGGCCTTATCAGTATGGCTGCATTTGCCGGCAGTCTTTTGTTAATGCTTATATTACTGGCATATTCCAAAGCCTTTACCGATAAAACCTACCTTATTATTTTTGGTTTTCTTATATCTGCCTTAGCCAGTGCTATTGTAAGTCTTATGCAGGTATATGCACAAAGCGAATCTTTAAAGAGCTATGTTTTATGGTCATTTGGTGCCAACAATCAGGTAACACTTTCTCAGATTGCTATTGTAGGTACTTTGGTCGCAGTCGGAATGTTTTTATGTTTCAGATCAATAAAACCTTTAATGGGAAATGCACTGGGGGAAAGCTATGCTAAATCTTTTGGAGTAAATCTGGAAAGACTAAAATACCTTGTTATTATTTGCTCTTCTCTGTTATCAGCAAGTATTACCGCATTTTTGGGACCTGTTCTGTTTATCGGAATTGTAGTTCCTCATTTTTGCAGAATGCTATGGAATCCTGCGCAGTTATGGCAGCAATGGATTCTCAATATATTATTTGGTGCCTGTTTGTTAGAGTTGTTTTCCATTATCTCGGAATTGGCTCATTGGCCTATTAATATTATATCTTCTTTGTTTGGAGTTCCTGTTATTCTGACCATGCTTGTTAAAATGAACCGTCGTGCAGTCTGAAGTTATTTTAAAATTAGAACATCTTGATATTGGTTACCAGAAAGCTTTGGTAAAAGATATCTGTGCGGAGTTAAAGCTGGGAGAAGTTTGTCTATTGATGGGAAATAACGGACAGGGGAAAACAACGCTTATAAAAAGTATCCTTGGTGAAAACAAATTGCTGAACGGTGATATTCTACTCGCTGAAAAGTCAATAAATACTTTGTCTGCACTACAAATTGCTAAAAAGATTTCAGTAGTATTTTCCAAAGCAACTATTCCAAACGGATTTAAAGTAAAGGATTTGGTAAGTTTAGGAAAGTACATACATTACCCATATTATTTTTCTCTTAACAAGAAAGATGAAGAAGAGGTTGTTGATATTATTAATAAGATTGGACTGCAGGAATATACAGATATGCCTCTTCAGCAGCTGTCGGACGGGAACCTGCAAAAAGCTTTTATTGGTCGTGCATTAGTGCAAAACACCTCTGTTATTATTCTTGATGAGCCTACAACGCATTTGGATGAGAAGAACAAAACTATTGTTCTTACCACACTTCGTATGCTGGCAAAAGAATATCATAAAACAATTCTGTTCTCTTCTCATGATTGGAGACTGGCAAAAGAATTTTCTGATAAGATCTGGTATATTAAAGAAGGAGGATTATATTCTGGTATTGCGGAGGATATACTGTCCACCCATCCGGAGCTGACAGCTCCTGCCCTTTTTCATTTCAATAAAGCATTTGTAACTCCTCATATTGAAGCACCTCAGTTACAGAAAGAAATGCTCTTCTCAGTGCTTCAAAAAAACTTCAAAAAAGACCTTTCCCAGTTCAATTTTATCTTTCAGGATGGTATTTGGGATATTTCTTCGGATACATTTCAAAAAAAAGCTGAAAGCTTTGAAGAAATTGTTCAATTAATCAGAAACCTTTAATAATCTGATAGTTCGGAAGCTTTAAATTAATATTATGCATGCATAGTATTATGCTTTTCATAGTTTTTAAAGTGTTGGTTTCGAATATTTTAACAAAAATTAACTTTCCTATGATATTATGCATGCATAATAATTATTAAATTTGAGAAGACCAGAATTTAATATTGATATGGATAATAACAAAGGAAGAGTTGATAACATTGATCTTGTTCTGAAACAGACCTGGCTGGCCGTTTCCAAAATGTACTCGGAGCGCGCTCAGGAATATGATTCAACAGCTGTTCAGGCTTTAACACTTTTAAAGATCGATCCTAAAGAAGGAACAAGGAGCACTAACCTTGGACCAAAGATGGCTATCGAGCCAACATCACTTACAAGAATCATAAAACTTCTTGAAGACAACGGTTATATCTACAAAGAAAAAACAACTACAGATAAAAGGGAGGTTATAATAAAGCTTACCGATAAAGGGCTTAATTCCAGGAACCTTTCAAAAGAAGTAGTGGTTAATTTCAACAAAAGAGTAATCGAAACCATTAACCCTGAAAAATTGGAAACTTTCAAGGAAGTAATGCGTGATATTTTGAATATAGCAAACGATTTAAATAACAAGAAATAAAATTCCAAATCTTTATGAAAAGAAGAATAAAACATGTTACCGTTCTTGGTTCTGGGATTATGGGGTCCGGTATTGCTGCACATTTTGCCAACATTGGTGTAGAAGTGTTGCTGCTGGATATTGTACCCAACCAGCTTACTGATGCGGAAACAGCTAAAGGTCTTACATTAGAAGACAAAGCGGTTCGTAACAGAATTGCTTCCGAAAGTTTACAAAAACTTCCTAAAGCAAGTCCTGCACTACTCTATTCTCCAAAGTTTGTAAGCAGAATTACTGCAGGAAACTTCGATGACGATTTAGAGAAAATAAAAAATACTGACTGGATTATAGAGGTTGTTGTAGAACGCCTTGATATTAAGAAGTCTGTATACGAAAAGATTGAGAAATACAGAAAACCGGGAACTTTAGTATCTTCTAATACTTCTGGTATTCCTATTCATTTCCTTATTGAAGGAAGAAGTGATGATTTTAAAAAATACTTCGCAGGAACACACTTCTTTAATCCTGTAAGATATTTACCACTTTTAGAAATTATTCCTACTCCGGAAACCGATCCTGAGATTGTGAATTTCTATATGGAATACGGTGCTAAATTCTTAGGTAAAACTACAGTTTTAGCAAAAGATACTCCAGCATTTATCGCCAACAGAATTGGTACTTTTGGTATTATGAATTTATTCCACGCTGTGAAAAAGCTTGGCTTAACAGTTGGTGAAATTGATAAATTAACAGGACCGGTTATCGGCCGTCCAAAATCTGCAACATTCCGTACTGCGGATGTAGTGGGTCTGGATACATTAGTACACGTAGCTAACGGAATCTATGGCAGCGGTGCAGAATCAGATACTTTCAAAGATCAATTTGTTCTACCTGATTTTGTACAATACATGATTGACAACAAGCTATTGGGATCTAAAACCGATGCTGGTTTCTTTAAAAAAGTGAAAAATGCTGATGGTAAATCCGAAATCTTAGGCCTTAATCTTGAAACTCTTCAATACGAACCACAAGGAAAAGCAAGCTTCCCTACTCTGGAGTTAACAAAAACTATTGACCGTCCTATCGATCGTTTCAAAGTACTGATTGGCGGAAAAGATAAGGCTGGTGAATTCTACAGACAAATGCTGGGAGCCCTATTTGCTTATGCATCTAATAAAGTTCCGGAAATTTCTGATGAAATTTATAAAATTGATGATGCTCTACGCGCAGGATTCGGATGGGAAAACGGTCCTTTCGAAATCTGGGATGCAGTAGGTGTTCAGAAAGGTATAGAACTGGCTAAAGAAGCCGGATATGAAGTATCTGACTGGGTGAAAAATATGGCTGAAGGTACAAGCTTCTATAAAATCAATGAAGAAGGACAAAAAACTTTCTTTAATGAGAAAGCTAACCAGTATGCTAATATTCCTGGACAAGATGCCTTCATTATCCTGGATAATATCAGAAAGAATAAAACGCTTTGGAGTAATTCCGGTTCTGCAATTGAGGATCTTGGAAATGGTATTATCAATTTTGAGATTCGTTCTAAAATGAACTCTCTTGGAGGTGAAGTATTAGACGGGTTAAACAGAGCAATTGATTTAGCTGAAAAAGAATACGATGGATTAGTAATCGGTAACCAGGCTGCTAACTTCTCGGTTGGAGCTAACCTTGCTATGATCCTTATGATGGCTGTAGACCAGGATTGGGATGATCTGAATATGGCTATTAACTATTTCCAACAATCTATGATGAGAGTTCGCTACTCCTCTATTCCGGTTGTTGTAGCACCTCATGGTATGACTTTGGGTGGTGGATGCGAAATGACGATGCATGCAGACCGAGTTGTTGCAGCGGCAGAAACTTATATCGGACTTGTTGAGTTTGGTGTTGGTGTAATCCCTGGAGGCGGTGGTTCCAAAGAACTTACTGTAAGGACAATGAAAGAAGTAATTGCGGATGATGTAAAAACAAACAGATTGCGTGATGCTTTTATGAATATCGCCATGGCTAAAGTAGCAACTTCTGCATACGAAGCTTATGATATGGGTATTTTACAGAAACACAAAGACATCGTTGTTGTAAATAAAAACCGTCAGATTGCTGAAGCAAAACAAGTTGCTTTACAATTAGCTGAACAAGGGTATACACAACCAATCAAAGAGAAAGTAAAAGTACTTGGACAGGATGCTTTGGGGATGTTCTATGTAGGAACTGACCAAATGCTTGCCGGAAGATATATTTCTGAACACGATAAAAAAATAGCTGATAAGCTAGGTTTTGTAATGGCCGGAGGTAATCTTTCTGAAGCTACAGATGTATCCGAACAATACTTACTGAATCTTGAAAGAGAAGCTTTCTTATCGCTTTGTGGTGAAAGAAAAACTCTGGAAAGAATTCAGTATATGTTACAAAACGGAAAACCTCTTCGTAATTAGAAGTTAGAAATTAATTTGTACACAATACCAAAAAATATGAAACAAGCATATATAGTTGCAGGATACAGAACAGCAGTTGGTAAAGCTCCGAAGGGCTCACTTCGCTTTACAAGACCAGATGTAATGGCTGCGACAGTTATTGAAAAATTAGTGGGTGATTTCCCACAATTAGATAAAGACAGAATAGATGACCTTATCGTTGGTAATGCAATGCCGGAGGCAGAGCAAGGACTTAACGTAGCGCGTCTTATTTCCCTTATGGGACTTAATACAGACAAAGTACCGGGTGTTACCGTAAACAGATATTGTGCATCAGGATCTGAAGCTATTGCATTAGCATCGGCAAAAATCCAGACTGGTATGGCAGATTGTATTATTGCCGGAGGTACTGAATCTATGAGTTATATTCCTATGGGTGGATATAAGCCGGTTCCGGAATCTCATATGGCAAAAGATCATCCTGATTACTATTGGGGAATGGGTTATACTGCGGAAGCTGTAGCAAAAGAATACAATATTTCCAGAGAAGAACAAGATCAGTTTGCATTCGAATCTCATCAGAAAGCTTTAAAAGCAATTGCTGAAGGCAGATTTGCAAATCAAATCGCTTCCGTTCCTGTAGAGTACACTTTCCTGGATGAAAACCAAAAAACGCAGACTAAGAAATTTGATTTCTCTGTGGATGAGGGACCAAGAAAAGATACCTCTTTGGAAGGTCTTGCAAAATTAAGACCTGTTTTTGCTAATGGAGGATCTGTTACTGCAGGTAACTCTTCACAGATGTCGGATGGGGCTGCTTTTGTTTTGGTAGTATCGGAAGAATTCCTGAAAGAATTCAATCTGACTCCAATTGCGAGATTAGCATCTTATGCAGCCGCTGGAGTTCCGCCAAGAATTATGGGGATAGGACCTATTTATGCTATTCCTAAAGCGTTGAAACAGGCAGGACTTTCTCTCAATGATATTGATTTGATAGAGCTTAATGAAGCTTTTGCTTCTCAGTCT
Source organism: Elizabethkingia miricola (assembly GCF_001675285.1). Classification (GTDB taxonomy): domain Bacteria; phylum Bacteroidota; class Bacteroidia; order Flavobacteriales; family Weeksellaceae; genus Elizabethkingia; species Elizabethkingia miricola. The sequence goes on along the minus strand of NZ_LSGQ01000028.1, from coordinate 189,142 downwards.
GTGGCTATTAAGAAAGAATTAGGACTGAACCCTGATATTCTTAATGTAAACGGAGGTGCTATTGCACTAGGACACCCGCTAGGTTGTACAGGAACAAAACTGACAGTACAGCTTTTGGATGAAATGAGAAAAAGAGGTAATAAATATGGTTTAGTTTCTATGTGTGTAGGTACAGGACAAGGAGCTGCCTCAGTTTTTGAATTACTATAATTAAAAAAGTCACAATATATATGAGCACAATTAAAGGAGGAGAATTCCTAATAAAAGATATTGAAGCAAAAGATATTTTCAGTATCGAAGAATTAAACGAGGATCAAAAGATGATGCGTGATTCCGCTAAGGAATTTATCGATCGTGAAGTAGTTCCAAACAGAGAACGTTTCGAGAAAAAAGATTATGCATATACTGAAGAAGTAATGCGTAAGATTGGTGAGATGGGCTTTTTAGGAATTGCTGTTCCTGAAGCTTATGGTGGTATCGGAATGGGCTTTGTAACAACAGTAATGGCTTGTGACTATCTTTCAGGAGCTACAGGTTCATTGGCTACAGCTTATGGTGCACACACTGGTATTGGTACATTGCCGGTAGTTCTTTACGGAACCGAAGCGCAAAAACAAAAATATCTTCCGGATCTGGCAACGGGTAATCACTTTGGTGCTTACTGCCTTACTGAGCCAGATGCTGGTTCAGATGCTAACTCAGGGAAAACTAAAGCAAAACTTTCTGAAGATGGTAAGCATTACATCATCAACGGACAGAAAATGTGGATTTCTAACGCGGGATTTGCTGAGACCTTCACATTATTTGCAAAAATAGACGATGACAAAAATATTACAGGTTTCGTTATTAACAAATCTGAATTAGAAAATCCGGATAGCTTAACCTTTGGTGAAGAAGAGCACAAATTAGGTATCCGCGCCTCTTCTACTCGTCAGGTATTCTTCAATGATATGAAAGTTCCTGTAGAGAACTTATTAGGAGAAAGAAATAACGGATTCAAAATTGCCTTAAATGCATTGAACGTTGGGCGTATTAAGCTTGCGGCTGCATGTCTGGATGCACAAAGACGTATAATGAATCATTCTGTTAACTATGCTAACGAAAGAAAGCAGTTCGGTGTTTCGATCTCTACTTTTGGAGCAATCAGAAAGAAAATTGCTGAAATGGCAACTGGTACTTTCGTGAGTGAGGCTGGTACTTACCGTGCTGCTAAAGACATCGAAGATAAAGTTGAAGAGTTGGTAGCAGGTGGGTTGGATCATCAACAAGCTGAACTAAAAGGTGTAGAAGAATTTGCAGTAGAATGCTCAATCCTTAAAACTTATGTATCTGATCTTGCACAGCATACTGCGGATGAAGGTATCCAGGTTTACGGAGGTATGGGATTCTCTGAAGATACACCAATGGAAGCTGCTTGGAGAGACTCCAGAATTTCCAGAATCTATGAAGGAACTAACGAAATTAACCGTCTTCTTTCTGTAGGGATGCTTATTAAGCGTGCTATGAAAGGTGAATTAGATTTGCTTTCTCCTGCAATGGCTGTAGGAAAAGAATTGATGGGAATTCCTTCATTCGAAACGCCAGACTTTTCAGCTTATATGTCTGAAGAAAAAGCAATTATCCATAATCTTAAGAAAGTATTCTTAATGGTTTCAGGATCTGCACTTCAAAAATATATGACTGAGATTGAGAAGCAACAGCACTTATTACTAAATGCTTCTGAAATTCTGAATCAGATTTATATGGCAGAATCAGCAATCCTAAGAGCTGAGAAACATTTTGCTGAAGGGAGCGTAGAAGCTGCAATGGCAAGACTAAACTTATACAAGGCTGTAGAAAAAATTAATGTTGCTGCTAAGGAAGGAATTATTTCTTTCGCAGAAGGCGACGAGCAGCGTATGATGCTTTCAGGTCTGAGAAGATTTACAAAGTATACAAACCATCCAAACGTAGTGAAGTTAACTGAAGAAGTTGCTGCACACTTCGTTAATAAAGGATCATACTAGGATTTAATAATCACAAATAGTTTTTTTAGCGCCTCACTTTTGTGAGGCGTTTTTCTGTTTTTAGTTACAAAAGCACAACATTTTTATTATCAGTATTACCATAGACCAATTTTTTTAAACGCAAAGTTTCATTTTCCTTTATGTTACTTTTAAAACCGCAGAGCCGTAAATGCTTAGCAATGATCGTTGCTTAATTACCTTAATGTCTAAGAGCCTGTTTAAATTTTGATTAAAAAAATATTAGACTTCGACAGGCTCAGCCTGACACTCCTAAAAGAAAGCTATTTTGGACAGGCAATGTCACTCTGAGCTTGTCGAAGAGTATTAACAATAAAATTTAAACAGGCTCTAAATGGTGTAAAAAAATTACCATCAGGTGAAATCTTTGTGCCTTAATGTTTTACTTATTGATATAATAACTTGTCGCCCAGTGTTAATCAATTTTTTCAACTTAAAGTTGTTAATACTTAGCAATGATTAGTGAAAAATTAATTGTTTTAGTAGCTAAATGTTTAATTCACGTTTAATAATTATCTTTGGATACAAATTTTAGTTTTTATGATCTCAAAAATCCGAACTGTTGCAATATTGAGTATAGCCATCACCCTACAGACATTTTCTGCTCAGGAAAAGCAACCTCAATCCCCGCAGGAATGGGAAATTTATAAGAATTATTATTTGACATATGCATTCCGGAATAATCCTTCCTTGGTACAGGAGTTATATAAAGACCCTGCTGTACAAACAATGCTAAATGATAGAAATAAGAGATTCGATGATGGAAAAGACTGCCCTACTACAGATTGTCTTATTAATGCTCTAAAATGGAAAGATTCTGAAATTACAGTTCTGAATAATAAATTTCAGGATTTATATGTGAAAAATAAAAATTTTCTGAATTTTATAGAAAATACACTCTTCAGATCAGAGAAATACAAAAAACAGGAATCCCAGAATCCAAAAGAAATGCTGCAAAAAGCATTGTTGCAGGACTTAACAGCGATGAATGATGTTATTGATATTTATGGAGCAGGTAAAAAACCTAATTATCCGGAGATAGATTCTATTTCTTTTAATGTAAAGGATAAAAATTACATTGAACTGCTGAGAAATGTTCGGTTTGATGTAGCTGCAGATACAGAAAAGAGAGCTTTCGATCAGACATTGTTATCTGCGATCCGATTGCTGGAGTCAAATGAGCGTTGGGATGCAGCTCAGTTAGAACCTTTGACTAAAACAGAAAATAAAGAAGCTTTCGAAAGGATAAAGAAAACTGATTTTTCAAAATATCCATATGCATCTTTACTTATTTTGGGAGCAGGTCCGCAAATCTATGGACAAAAGATAAGTCCATTGGGAATACTTAGATCCAGACAGGCATTAAGAGCTTATCAAAAAGGATTAGTACCATTTATTATCGTTTCCGGGGGTAGAGTTCATCCTTTTAAAACACAATATATAGAGGCTGTGGAAATGAAGCGTTATATGATTGATGTTTTAGGAATTCCTGCCTCTGCAATTATCATTGATCCATTTGCAAGACATACAACAACTAATGTAAGAAATGCAGGACGTATGATACTGGATTATGGCTTTCCAAAAGATAAATGGTCTCTGGTATCCAGCAGCAAAACCCATATCGATTATGTAGAGAAAGCAATGGACAAGCGCAGTTTAAAAGAACTGGGTACTGTTCCTTATATCATAGGTAAACGGATCAGCGACTTACTGTTGGAATACAAACCTACACCAGAAGCTTTTATAATTAATCCGGCAGAACCTTTGGATCCGTAATTTTGGCAAAAGTTAATCTTAGTTAAAGTGCAGATAGTCAATGTTGTTTTTTATAATTTTGGCTAAAACAAAAGTTATGAAAAAGTTTTTTATTACAGCTGCTGTCTTATTAACAGGTTTAGTATTTTCACAAACAAAAAAGAACGATTCTCTTCTTTCAAAAAATAAAACATCTACGACAAAGGAATCAAAAAGCTTTTATAAGAATGTGGACTCTGCATCTGCCAGCAAATATAAAATTCTGAACTCTAAGCCTAAAGAACAGAATAAATATCATATTCTGAAAAAAGAAGAAAAGCCAGCTTATAAATTTACCCCTACACCACAAACACGATTATTGCCTCAGCCTGAAAAAAAAGAAAATAAATAAAAATTCATTTTCAAAAAAAAAGCCGATTTATTACATTTGCCCTCTACTTTCTAAATAATTTATGACAAAAGAGGAACAGTTGCATCGTGCTATTAAAATTGCTGTAAAAGCACATAAAGGGCAAAAAGACAAGTACGATGCTCCATATATCGATCATGTTTTAAGAGTTTCTAATCTGGGTAAAACACTGGATGAAAAAATTGTAGGAGCTCTTCACGATGTTATTGAAGATTCGGATTTTACATTGGCAGACTTAGCATATGAAGGTTTTCCCCCTCATATTGTTGAGGCTGTAAGATGCATTACCAAGACTGATGATGAAGAAGATTATGACATTTTGATTCAACGTATAGAAACAAGCCCCCTTGCAATAGCCGTCAAAATTAATGATCTGACGGATAATATGGATCTGAAAAGAATGCCAAGGCTGCTTACAGAGAGAGATCTGAAAAGATTCAATAAGTACATTAAGTATTATCGGTATTTAACGGATAAATATTAATATTTATTGATCATTATTTGATCAATAATATATTGAACAAACATAAAAGAGGCCATTAACTGGTCTCTTTTGTTATTTATAAACTCAAAAATGAATTTATTTTGTAAAGATCTTTTCTTTCTTAGCTATCCTCTATTTAGAACAATTTTTTAATAAATATATTTTTTGGTATTTGAATATTTTTTACATTTGCATAACTAGTTATATAATTAGTTATTTTAATACTTTAATGAAATGAAAATATTTGAGAAAACAGGAAAGATGGCTTTAGGGAGCAGACTACGTCTTTTAACTGCAAGAATGGCTGATGATGCAGATAAAATCTATGAAATCTATAAAAATGACTTTTCGGCAAAGTGGCTGCCAGCCTTTTATACACTGGTTGAAGAAGGTCCTCTGACTATTACAGAAATTGCTGAATATATAGGCCACTCCCAACCTTCTGCAACTAAGACAATTAAAGAAATGATAAAGGCGGGTTTGTGTGAAAATTTGAAAACTGAAGACAAGCGCAGAAACTTAGTAGGGCTTACAAATAAAGGCAAATCTCTTTCCTCTCAGCTTCAGGATCAGTATACAGATATAGATGCAGCTGTAGAGAATATGATTAATGAGGCCAATTATAATCTTTGGGAAGCAGTGAAAGAATGGGAATACCTATTAGAAAAAAGAACTTTGCTGCAAAGAGTTCTGGATCAAAAAAAAGCCAGAGAAGCTAAAGATGTACAGGTTATTCCTTATGAGAAGAAGTATAAAACAGTTTTTAGAGCGCTGAATGAAGAATGGATTTCCAATTATTTTATAATGGAAGAAGCAGATTATAAGGCTTTAGATAATCCTGAGGAATATATTTTGGATAAGGGTGGGCAAATATTTGTTGCATTATACAAAGGTGAGCCTGTTGGTGTTTGTGCTCTTATTAAAATGTTTGATGATGAGTATGATTATGAAATGGCAAAAATGGCCGTATCTCCAAAAGCACAGGGAAAACATATTGGCTTATTACTCGGGAAAGCTATCATAAATGCGGCAAGAAATGCCGGAGCTAAAAATCTTTATCTTGAGAGCAACACAATCCTGAAACCCGCCATCACTTTATATGAAAAATTAGGCTTCAAGAGAATTGTTGGGCGTCCAAGTCCTTATGAGCGTGCTAATATTCAGATGGCGCTTGATTTGGTAAATCTTCCTGAAAGTCAGGACTAAAATGTAATACCTCTACCCTTTTATAACTTTACCATATAAAAAACTGCATCAACATATTGATGCAGTTTTTTATGGCTAATTTTAAAAATATATCAACAATGTTTGAATAATATATTGACATAGAGTATATTGCTGTCCAATGATCTACTTTTGAGGTAGTTACTTTTTATTTTTCTTGAAATTATTATTATCTTAACAGCAAAGTTAAAAGTATGATGCAGTCTTTACCACAGATTTCAGACACTTATAAAAAAGAAGTCCGGAAATCAGTATTTTCCATTATTCTCTTTTTTACCGTTTATTTTATCCTGATTCTGGTGTCTCTGGCTATTTTATTAGCTGTCATCTCTTTAGCTATTTCATTTCTGAAGAGTTTTAAAATTGGATTCTGGACTATTCTTATTGCAGGGGCAATGATTGGTATGGGGGGAATTGTTTTTGTGTTTCTAATCAAGTTTTTATTCTCTGTCTCTAAAGACAATTATGAGAAGATTAGAATTACAAAGGAAAAAGAACCTGCACTATTTCAACTGATAGAAGAAACCTACCAACAAGTTGGAGCACCGGCACCTAAGCATGTCTTCCTTACCACAGATGTTAATGCTTTTGTAAGTTATGACTCCAGTTTCTGGAGTATGTTTTTGCCTGTAAAGAAAAATCTTACAATAGGTCTGGGACTTATAAATTCAACAACAGTAAGCGAACTGAAATCTATTCTGGCTCATGAATTCGGTCATTTCTCTCAAAGGAGTATGAAAGTTGGAAGCTATACCAATCAGGCACAGAAAATGTTATATGATATGCTCTATAACAACGAGAAATTTTTCAAGAATATAAGTGGGTTTGCCGGGGTTCATGCTATTTTCTACTTATTTGTGATGATAGCTGTTTATTTTATCCGTGGTATACAATGGATATTAGCCAGATTATTTGACCTGTTATTTTCCAAGCATTTATCGTTAAGCCGCCAGATGGAATTCAATGCGGATGCTATTGCAGCCCATGTTGTTGGATCCAGGGTTTCAGCAGAGTCATTACTTAGACTCAGTCTTTCAGAAATGGCTTTCTCAAAACCGCTCAACTTCTTTTATGCTCACAATAAGACCTATTATACTGATAATCTGTATGCAGACCAAACATTATTAATGGACTTTTATGCCGAGGAATACAGCCATAAAGTTGTTAATCAGCTTCCATTGGTCACATTAGAGGAATCTGAAAAGTACAATCTGTCTAAGTTGGAAATAGAAGATAAATGGTCGTCGCACCCCTCTATAAAAGATCGTGTGCAGGCTATTGAGAAAGAGAATATTCCTTCTGTAAATACTAATAATGATCTGGCGAAAACATTGTTAAATAACTTTGACAGTTATGCTGAAGCTCTTACAAATAAATTATACAGCATTAACGGAATGGATAAAAAAGCTGAGAAAATCAATGCTGAAGGCTTTTTGGAACTCTTTCGCAAAGAGCATCAGAATTACAGCTTCCCCAAAATATTTAACGGCTATTATACCAATCACAATCCAATAGATATTAATATTGATGATACTGCTGAAAACAATACTCCAGTTGAAGAATTGTATAGTGATAAGAAAGTCGCTTTAGTATATGAGAAAATAGCTTTAGAGAAAGATATCAATACCCTGAAATCAATAGTTGATAAAAGTATTAAAGTTAAACTCTTCGACTATGACGGACAAAAGTATGAAAGAAAAGAGGCTAAAAACTTTATTCCGCGCCTTGAAGGCAGACTTAAAGAAATTAGTGATTCTATTAAAGAAAACGATCAGTCTGTTTATCAGCATTTCTATAACAAAGCCAGCAATGAAAATAGACAGGACCAGTATATTCATTCCTATAAAGATTTGCTGTCAGCCGAACAACAGTTTGAGCAATATATAAAGAGTCTTAATGAGTTTCTGCCATTTATACATTTTATGTCGCAGACATTGGAAATGGATGTTATTAAAGTGCATTGTTCAAAATTATTGGAAGTTCAGAAAACTTTCAAAGAAGAAATACGAAAGCTGAAAGAAGAATCAGTATTTAGTAAACATTTGGAGGATAAAGACCTGGAAGCATTAACTAAATTTAATGACAATAACCAGACTTATTTTGAGTTTAATACCTATCAGTCGGATCACATTACCCAACTAAATACTGCAATAGATGCTTATTACAATAGCTTATATGATGGCTATTTTAAAATTAAAAAATATTTACTGGATTTGCAGGGAGAAATTGAAGCTTAGCTTTTCATCATATAATATTTAATCAAATATGGCAATACCAAATTTCCCAAAGAATTTTTCTCAGAAGGTTATCTTAACCCCCAAAGATCATTTCGAAGCAGACAGAGATGTTTTCCCGGATAATAAAACTCCGAAAGCTGTTATTTTCTGTTATGAAGAATATATTATGGAGTATGTGAAGTCTAATTATAAAGTTAGTTCAGGGCGATTCTGGACAGCTGAAATTATAATACTCCAAGATGAATATGATGGTATAGCAATTGTTGGGAATTTTGGTATAGGAGGTCCGGCAAGCACTCATTTATTTGAAATACTTATTGCACAGGGAATAGAAAATTATATTATGATTGGACACGCAGGAGGATTACAAAGAAATAATCCTGCAGGTACTGTTATTCTCTGTCAAAAAGCAGTTCGTGATGAAGGTGTTTCTTATCACTATCTCCCGGAAGAAATGTATGCTTACGCATCCGATAAAATGACGAATGCTATACGAGTATCATTAGATAACATGAACATTCCTTATGAAAATGGCAGTACATGGACTATCGATTCCATGTATCGTGAAACAATCGACGAAATTAAATATTATAGTGGGCTGGGTATAGATACTGTTGAAATGGAGGCTGCATCTATGTTTGCTGTTGCTCAGTTTAGAAAAGTTTCTATCGGGGCTTTGTTTGTTATCAGTGATATTGTTGCATTAGAAGAATGGGATGAGCATCTCTATTCTGACAATACACAGCAATCAATCATACAAACCTTTGTTGTTGCTGTAGACACACTTAGGGGAAGAACCAAGACTTTTTTATAAACCAAAATAATTTTCAGCGAAAAAAGAGAATTTGTATACAACTAACCTTTTTTTGTATTAATTGAAGCGCTTGTATTCTGCTGACATTTGTATTGTAATTTTAAAACAATAAAAATGAACAAGACAATATTAATCACAGGTGCTAGTAGTGGTATAGGAAAAGAGACAGCTAAATTATTTCATGTTAAAGGCTGGAATGTTATTGCTACAATGCGTAACCCAGAAAATGAAACTGAGCTTACACAGTTACAGAATGTATTGGTAAGCAGATTAGATGTGCTGGATTTGCAATCTATTGAAAGTACAGTAGCTGAAGGTCAACAAAAATTTGGAAAGATAGATGTGTTGCTGAATAATGCAGGTTATGGTGCATACGGGCCGTTAGAGTCTTTTTCACGTGAGAAAATTGTACGTCAGTTTAATACTAATGTCATTGGTCTTTTAGATGTTACTAAAGCTGTACTACCCCATTTTAGACAAAATAAAAGCGGAATTATTATCAATGTATCTTCTATTGGTGGTAAGATGACATTTCCTCTAGGAGCGCTTTATCACGGAACAAAATTCGCTGTCGAAGGAATTTCTGAAGCTCTTAATTATGAAGTAGAACAATTTGGAGGTAAAGTGAAAATTGTAGAACCTGGTATGATTGCCACAGATTTCGGAGGCCGTTCTTTTGACTTCAGTAATGATGAAACTCTTTTAGAATATCAGCCTTTAGTAGAAAGCTTAATGTCTGCTCTGCCGGTAATGAGCGCAAATGCTTCTCCTGCAGGATTGGTGGCAGATGTAATTTATGAAGCAGCTACTGACGGAAAAAATCAAATCAGATATACAGCCGGTGAAGATGCCAGAATGCTTGTAGAGAACAGAAAGCAGCTTGATGACAATACATTTATTAATGGTATTAAAACACAATTTGGACTAATCTAACAGAATTAATCACAATATTTTAGTATTTAGGAAGTTATTGCCAAAGCAATAACTTTCTATCTTTGCTGTATTGGTTGAAATAAAATACGGGAGAATATGAAACCTATCCTGCATATAAATAGTATATCCGAAGCCTTTGATTATTTTATTGGCTCCAAGATTAAGCATCCGCTGGTCGCAGTTATTGACTTCAGTAAAGTAGAAGATAAAATTGACGAAGGAACACGTATTACCAGCGATTTTTATGTTGTAATGTTTAAAAATTACAGTTGTAATAAAATTCGTTATGGCAGAAAAATTTATGATTTTCAGGAAGGAAGCTTAATGTGTCTTGCTCCAAAGCAAATGATGATAATGGATACTGAGGTGGAACAAAGGGATGATAAGTTAGGTTGGGGTCTGTTTTTTCATCCTGATTTAATCCGGGGTACATCATTAGGTAAAGCGATAAAAGAATACACTTTTTTTTCATATGAGACTAATGAAGCGCTTCATTTATCGGATAAAGAAAAGCAAACGCTTTATGATATTGTACAAAAGATAGATATGGAACTGTCTGAAAATATAGACAGACACAGCCAAAAGCTTATTGTATCCAATATCGAATTATTACTGAATTATTGCACCAGGTATTATGACAGGCAGTTTATTACGCGGAAAGCTGCAAACAGTGATATTCTGTCAAAAACAGAGGATATTTTAACAGAATATTTTCAGTCAGCAGATCTGAATAAAAAAGGATTGCCTACAGTTAAATACTTAGCAGAAAAAGTACATTTATCAGCAAATTACCTCAGTGATCTTTTAAAAAGAGAAACCGGTATGAATGCTCAGGATCATATTCATTACTATCTGATTGAAGAAGCTAAAAATATGTTACTGAATTCAGATCAATCGGTTGGTGAACTTTCATTTGCTCTTGGCTTTGAGTATCCACAGTATTTCTCACGACTTTTTAAAGCTAAAACAGGAATGACACCACTGGAATACAGAAGCATGAATTAGTATTCTGCACAACTTAATAATTTTGGTATAAAAACAAACACCTCATAGATGATTAAAGTCAATGAGGTGTTTTCGTTTATAAAAGACACAAGGAAATTTTTATTCCTCTGTATCCCCGAATCTGTATTCGTTTTCTAAATAATCAGCAGTAGCATTTTCTATAGTATGTTCACCTATTTTAGTTCTGCGAAGCTGTGTTAAATATGCACCAACACCAAGCTCCTGCCCTATATCGTGTGCCAGAGAACGGATATAAGTTCCTTTGGAACATCCGACATAGAAAGAAACGTAAGGCAGATTGATCTCTACTCTGTCTATATAATGAATAGTGGTTTTTCTGACTTTTATATCTACTTCCTGACCTGCACGGGCAAGATCATAGGCTCTTTTACCATCAACTTTTAAAGCTGAAAAAATAGGCGGTTTCTGATCGATTTCGCCAAGGAACTTTTTCAAAGCATCATGAATATTTGTTTCATTGATTTCCGAAATATCTTGAGGCAGAATTTCCGGCTTCTCGGTATCGTAAGATTCCGTTTGTACACCAATCTTTATTTCAGCCCAATACTCTTTAGAAGCATCCTGAATTTGTGGAATTTGTTTTGTCGCTTTTCCGGTACATATAACCAATAGCCCTGTCGCTCTTGGGTCAAGAGTTCCGGCATGTCCTACTTTTACTTTCTTAAGATTAAACTCACGCCTTAGCTTCCATTTTATTTTATTTACAGCATTAAAGGACGTCCAGTCCAATGGTTTGTCTACTAATAATATCTGTCCTGCCTGTATGTCTTCTGCTGTAAATTTCATTTGTTGGTATAATATAAAAAATAAAAGGAAAATTGACATTTTCCTTTTAATATGATGTTTGCAAAAATAGTAATTATTTTACGGAGTAAAAATAGATCAGTAAAGCTAAACCGATTACGATACGGTAAATACCCCAGAATCTGAATCCATATTTATTCAGTAATGCTATAAAAGATTTGATAGCAATAAGTGCTGTAACGAAAGCGATAACATTTCCTATAAGGAAAAGAATAAGATTATCATGTGAGCTAAGCAGCATTTCGTATCCTTTAGTTGCCTGTGCAGTTCCTTCTCCCCATGTTTTTACAAAAATAGAGTAAACCGTTACAGCAAGCATTGTTGGTACAGCTAAGAAAAAAGAAAACTCAGCAGCAGCTTTTCTGGAAAGCCCCTGTGTCATACCTCCAATAATAGAAGCTGCACTACGGCTGGTTCCCGGCATCATTGCCAGACACTGCCAAAAGCCAATAGTTAATGCCTTTTTTATAGTTACTTCTTTCTCATCCAATACTGTAGGATTTTTGAACCAGTTATCTACAAAAAGCAATACGACCCCGCCTAATACCAATACTGTAGATATAGCTATTTGATTGCCCAAAACAGCTTCAATTTTATCATCGAATAACTTACCTAATATTAGTGCCGGAATAACGGCAATGGCTAGTTTAATATAAAAATTAAGATTTTTGAAGTCAAAAAACTTTTTCCAGTAAGCTACAACAACTGCTAAAATAGCACCGAATTGAATTGAAACCTGAAACATTTTAAGGAATTCCGTTTCCTCCATTCCCATAAGGTTTGCTGCAAACCCCATGTGTGCTGTAGATGAAATCGGTAAAAATTCGGTAAGTCCTTCTACAATAGCTAAAATAATCGCCTGAATAGTATCCATTAGTCTTTTTTACGAATTAAGATGGCATAAATTTCAATAACAAAACCTGCAATAACAAGGAATGGTGCAATTCTGATTCTGCGAATCGAATTGATCCCCTCATTCCAGTAATTAGGATCGTATTTACCATCAGGTGTTGTATTAGCATCTGGTCCCATCATCAAAAAGAAACCTACAATAATACAAGCCAACCCGATAAGCATAAATTTGAAATTTTTCTTACCAAAGTAAAAAGTGTTCTCCTGTGTTGAATCAGTTGATACGATATTTTGATTTTTTTTGCTCATTCTTAAGAATAATATAAAGTGTCGATTCTACTTCTTAGGAATCTCCAGGTTGCAAAAATAGTACTTAAAACAGTAATTAATACTCCTACTCCCAAAACTAAGATAACAAGATAAACGAATTTGGTCTGATCGGTAATAAATACAGATCCAATCTCAGTAGTGAAATAATACCATCCTGCGAAAAGAACAGTTAAACCAATTACCGCTCCTATAAGGCCAAGGATAATAGCTTCCTTAATAAAAGGCATCAGGATAAAGCGACGTTGCGCACCTACCAGCTGCATGGTTTTAATGGTAAATCTCTTAGAGAATATTTTCAGACGGATAGAGTTATTAATAAGTACAATTGCAACAATTAAGAAAATAATAGAGAATGCAAGAATCCATGTTAAGATTCTGTTCAGGTTATTGTAAACATCAATTGTAAGACTGCTGTCGTTCTTAACCTCTTTAATGCCTTGTACCTGAGATAATTGCTTAACAACGCCATTAATCTTAGCAGGATCTACAAATTCAGGCTTTAAAGCAACTTCTACAGATGCAGGGAAAATATTCTCTTCAAAAAGAGCATCACTGTCGATCCCTAAACTTTTTTTAGCCTCTTTTGCTGCCTGATCCTGAGTGATAAATGTAGCTTTCTTTACAAATGGCAACTTCTGAACAGCTTCAAAAGTTTCCTGATTTAATTTTGCAATTTTAGCACTGTCTTTAACATCCAGATGTTCGTCGAAATAAGCATTTACTACCAATTGCTCTTTAATATAGTCAGAGTATTTCTGGGCATTAATTAAGATTAAACCAAAAAGACCAATTAAAAATAAAACCAGCGCAATACTAATTACAACAGTTATATTGCTGGATCTGAGTCTTTTCTTATTAAAATCGTCTACACTTTTTGCCATTCAAGATTAATTTTCTGCTAAAATAGAAAAAAACTTCCGAAATTTGCACCTGACAAAGGAAAAATGAATGTTAATTAAATCCTAAAACTCAATTGAAAGTAACCGCTAAAAAACACCTTGGACAACATTTTTTAACCGATGAAAACATCGCATCCAAAATTGCAAATGGTTTATCCGGAGACGGATACGATGCCGTTCTGGAAGTTGGTCCGGGTATGGGAGTACTGACCAAATATTTACTAGATAAGGAACAGGAAACTTTTGTTGCCGAAATTGATCAGGAATCGGTAGCCTACCTAAAGCTTCATTATCCAAAACTTGAAAATCATATCCTGAATGATTTTTTAAAGCTTGATATTCCGCAGCAATTTGAAGGGCAGGTTGCTGTGATCGGTAATTTCCCATACAATATCTCTTCTCAGATTTTATTTAAGATTATTGACAATTACGAACGTATTCCGGAAATGACAGGTATGTTTCAGAAAGAAGTTGCAGAACGTACTGCAGCTGTACCCAGAACAAAAGATTACGGAATATTGTCGGTAATGGTTCAGGCATATTATGATGTGAAATATCTTTTCACAGTGCATGAAAACGTCTTTAATCCCCCACCAAAGGTAAAATCAGGAGTTATTAGTCTTGTCAGAAATCCTAAAGAAGGACTGGAAGGAAATGAAGTATTGTTTAAACAGATCGTAAAAGCAGGATTCAATCAGCGCCGAAAGACACTTCGTAATTCATGGAAAGTTTTGGGAATCCCGGAAGCTCTGGCAGATCATGAATTCATGAGTAAACGTGCTGAAGAACTTAGTGTACAGGATTTCATTTATATCACAAAACTCTGGAAAGAGAATAAGTAATTTTTGAAGCAGGTATTCTATCTGTATTTATCATTTAATAAAATAGAACTCTGGTGAAATTTTGGATTTACCAGAGTTTTTTATTGCAGGCATAGGTTAATAATTGAAATAAAACTTTTATCTTTAATCTTTGTTAATTCTTTAATGGATGTAATGATAAATAAGGAGAAACGTAGTAATCCTGCTTTTTGGATAACAAGTTTATATTTCGCTATGGGGTTGCCCTTTGTTGCTATTTCGGTAGCATCGTCTATAATGTACAAGAGTATGGGAATCCCTGATAAAAGCATTGCTTTCTGGACTTCTCTTATTATGCTTCCCTGGACGATAAAGCCACTCTGGAGCCCTGTATTGGAAATGTTTAAAACCAAAAAGTATTTTGTCGTCTTTACAGAAATATTTACAGCTGTTTGTTTTGGTTTGGTCTGTATTTCTTTATCGCTACCCCATTATTTTGCTTATTCTATAGCTATATTTTCATTAATGGCTTTCAGCGGAGCTACACACGATATTGCAGGTGACGGACTTTATATGGACACACTGGATTCTGCGAAACAATCCCGTTATATTGGTTGGCAGGGTGCTGCCTACAATGTGGCAAAAGTTTTTACCAGTGGACTTATTATTTACTTAGCCGGTATTCTGGAAAAAACAATGGGAGTAACTCCGGGATGGACTGTTATTATGCTTATTTATGGCGGAATTATGCTGCTTATTGGTCTGTTCAATATAAGACAGCTTCCATCCGGAAAGGTTCGTGAATTTACAGATGTTACACTGAAAGACCGTTTTAAGGAACTCCTTTTTATCTTTAAAAACTTTTTTACAAAGAAGCATATATTCTACTATATCTGTTTTATTATTCTGTACCGCTTTGCAGAAGGATTTGCCGTTAAAATTGTACCGCTTTTTCTAAAGGCAAATCGTAATGAAGGCGGATTAGGACTTTCTACAGAAGAAATAGGCCTTGTATATGGAACTGCCGGAGCTATAGCATTTATTGCAGGATCTCTTATCTCTGGTCTGTACGTATCTAAAAGAGGGCTTAAAAAGTCTTTATTTACCCTATGCTGCGTATTCAATTTTCCCTATGTTGTTTATGTGTTTTTAGCCTGCTGGCAGCCTGAAAATGTTTACCTGATTACATTGGGAATTGTAGTTGAATATTTTGGTTATGGGTTCGGATTTGTGGGCATTATGCTGTTTATGATGCAGCAAATTGCTCCGGAAAAATATAAAATGGCTAATTATGCTTTTGGTACAGGGATTATGAATCTCGGAGTGATGCTGCCAGGAATGCTGAGTGGTTATATCAGTGATATGGTTGGATATAAACATTTCTTTATTTTTGTACTGATTGCTACAATACCGGCACTATTGATTACTTATTTTGTGCCTTTTACTTATGATGAAACTTCTAAAAATATAACAAATTAAAATATAGATAATTATATGTCGACAAAAATAGAAATTCCGTGGCAGGAAAGACCTGAAAACTGTACAGATGTAATGTGGAGATATAGTAATAATCCCATTATAGGGCGCTATCATATTCCCAGCTCAAACAGTATTTTTAATAGTGCAGTTGTTCCGTTTGAAGATGGTTTTGCCGGAGTATTCAGATGCGATAACAAGGCTGTGCAGATGAATATATTTGCAGGTTTTAGTAAGGATGGAATTAACTGGGATATTAATCATGACCCAATTGTAATGCAGGCTGGCAATACGCAGATGATAGAATCTGATTACAAATATGACCCAAGAGTAACTTTTATTGAAGATCGCTATTGGATTACCTGGTGTAATGGTTATCATGGACCAACAATAGGAATTGCATATACTTTTGATTTTAAAGAGTTTTTCCAGTGTGAGAATGCTTTTCTTCCCTTCAACAGAAATGGTGTGCTTTTTCCGGAAAAGATTAACGGCAGATATGCTATGCTCAGCAGACCTAGTGATAATGGGCATACACCATTCGGAGATATTTATATCAGTTTTAGTCCGGATATGAAATATTGGGGTGAGCATCGTAATGTAATGAAAGTAGCTCCTTTTCAGGATAGTGCATGGCAGTGTACAAAAATTGGTGCTGGTACGGTTCCGTTTTTAACCAAAGAAGGATGGTTAATGTTTTATCATGGTGTAATTAATACTTGTAATGGTTTCCGTTATTCTATGGGGGCTGCTATTTTAGATAAAGACAATCCTGATAAAGTTCTGTACCGTAGTAAAGATTACCTATTGGCTCCTGCTGCGGGCTATGAACTTGCAGGTGATGTTCCAAATGTAGTTTTCCCGTGCGCTGCATTGCAGGATGGCGAAAAAGTATGTGTTTATTACGGCGCAGCAGATACTGTTGTATCTGTGGCTTTTGGGTATATCGATGAAATTATTGAATCGATTAAGAAAAACAGCTTATAGTACTGTAGAATACTAAGGAGCGAATGCTAAGCTTTTACTTCTTTTGTACTTACATAACAAAAAGAGAGGCCTTTTAGCCTCTCTTTTTATTTTCTATAATTGTTGTTTTTATTTCTTTACTACAGTAATCAGTTCACCTTCTTTTTTCAGCATGGTATCCCATATTTGTTTGAAAGCAACATAATATCCTTTAGGATAATTGCTGCTTGCCACGATGGTTGAAGTTTTTATATTAATCTTATTTTTATCCTGAGAAACCTCATAAGTATAAGAGATTTCTTTGTCTTCTGTAACTATTCTTTTGGATTTTGGAAGGTTTTCTACAACATAGCCGTCCGGAATAGTAAGAGAAACATTTTTTATCTTTTCGTAGCCTGTTAAAAGTTCTATAGGCATTGTTCTTTCACCTTTCTGGTCAAATGGATTCTTTTCAGTGTTCAAGAATAATAAAGGGTTAATGATAAACTTATTCCCCACTGCATCCACCATATTATCGGCGGTGAAATTGAATGTTGTTTCGAAATCGTTATTGGGTAAAAGTTCCGTTTTGATATCGGTAAACGGAAACTTGTAACGATCCTTATAATATGATTTCTGGTATTCTTCTTTATCATCCTCATAACGCTCATTATTGACCATAGAATACAAAGAAGTATCTTTATCGGAAAAGCTGCCTTTAATTGTTCCGTCCGGATTAAGTGTAGCATTTACTGTTAAAAATGTTTTACTACTGTTCTCATTCTCCAGATTTACTTCTTTTACCTCTTTATCTTTCATGATAAATCCTCTGTAATTGTATATTTTTGGAGGTAAAACATTGATGAGGGATTGTTTGTTGGAAGCGTCCATAATATAAAGTTTCCCGTTAATTTCAGAACATGCTATAACATAATTAAGGCTGTTCATAGAAGGGTTATAGCTGATAAAACCATTGTTGATTGTAGACAATACTAATGGATTAGTTATTATACCAGCTTCACGAAGCATCTTTACAAGAGTCAGGTTAATATCTCCAACACTTCCGATCTTTGTTTTAATAAGGTTATTGCTTCCATTATCTGATGTAAAGTCATGTACGCGGTCCCACTTAAAGCTTTTTTGAGCAAGAGCAAGTATTTTTTTTGCTTTTTCCATTTCATCTTTCTCCGTCAGTATATCGGCGGGGATAAAGCCTGAAGGAAGTTTCTTTTTCAGTTCTCTGCCAAAGTCATCATGCTCATATAGCTGCTTTCGGATGTCTTCCCAGCTCATTGCATAGTTTTTGACTTCACCACTTCTGTAAGCTACAGAGTTTAGTTCAGCAGAAATTTTAGTTTTATAGTTGTCACTATTCAGTACATATTCTTCCTCTTCAAATGGTTTAAGATTTTCAAACCCGAAACGGTATGTTCTGCCTTCTACTCCATACAAGAATTCTTCAGCAATATGCCTGTTTTTTGGAGTTAAGCTACCTGTATAATTGATATTATAACCAAAGTATTTCGGCATATCGAATACATATTCTGTGTAGACTACAGGAATATCCTTTTCAATCGTTGTTGTTGGAACATACCAGAAAAATGGAGATATTCTTTTATATTTAAATTCCAGAACAGAACCATTTTTCACATTAGGAAATGTAAACTTGGAAACCTCGTAGTTTTTACTCTCTTTTGATTTAAACTTATCTTCTTTTTCTACTTTGTCAGCTTCAACTTTTCCGTTGACAAAATTATAAGTCGTTCCTTTTAGAGCAGTAAGTATTTCTGCATCAGAGGATTTTGTAGATTTATATAGATTCAGTTCTACTGTGAGATAATCTTTTGCTTTATTTTTATCATAGATCTTTACCTGACTGTAAACTTCCTGATTCAGCATGTTACTACTAGGATCTATGAAATAATGTACTGAGCGATACAAAATTTCAGCACCGGCATTCGGGTCGATGGCTGATTTTTCTTTTTTCATATCATTTTCAGATACTTTAGGATAGTTCAGAAACTTATCTTTTTGAGCATAGCTCATTGTGAAAATCCCTGAACAAGCAAGTAAAATTAGTTTATTCATTAATATCTAGTTTTTAGTAATTAGCATTTTAGAATTGTCCGCGCTGACAATTTTTTTACGGAATGCGAGATAATCTGCAAACTGTTCTTTTGGGTAACTTCCTCTGTTAATTGTAATTTGTCGTTTAATGATAATCTGGTTTTTATCATTAGTGACTGCCTTCAAGGAATAGTTTCCATAAACAGAGTTTATAGACTGTGATTGTGGTATTTCTGATATTTTATATCCAGCAGGAATATTATATATGATTTCATAATCATCGGCATAAGCAAATGCATTTTCAAAAGGTAGTTTTCGCTCTTCGGTATTATTGATGGATGTTAATTCGTTGAAAGGAATTGCCCGGAAAAGTAAATCCTGACCGATCTTTTTTGAATAATTTTTTGCCTGATAATCAAAATCGAATGACATTACTGCATCATTACGGTTGTTTTTGAAATTGTTGATATTTGCTGTTTCATAATTCAGTTCACTGAATCTGCTCTTTAAAGCATCAGAAGCTTCTTTATTACTCTGGCCATCTAATGAGAGGTACATATCGTACTGCCATCCTGTAAGACTGAAAGTAGATTTACCGCTAACACCACCTTCACTGTTAATCGTTATTTCAGCTTTCATGATGCTCTTGTTTTTTCCGGCATCGTAGACAGGAGTCTTTATAATTTTTATTCCGTTCTCATCTACTGCTAAAACGTTTCTGGCAGTAGTTGAATAACTTAAGTGATTAAATGCTGTTTTTTGTGAGGTATTTTCCAGCCAGATATTATCTTTTTCTGTAGGAATCATCAAAATAGCATGATTGCCTCCCATTTTTGGAAAATCTTCATCAAAATTAATAACGCTGTCATCGCTGTTTATAATGGCATAATAAGATTTTATTCCGGCAGCATCCAGAAGTGTTTTCATATAATTGGACAATGCCTTGCAGTCACCATAGCTTTTTTTGCGTACATCATCTGCAGGCATAGGCTGCCAGCCACCAATACCAATTGCAACGGCTATATAGCGGGTCTTATTCTGCATATATTGATAGAGGCTTCTTACTTTATCTTCGGTGCTCCCCTGAAGATTGAGTGCTGCAATTTCTTTTTTCAAATCTTCTGTGAGAACAGACGATGGTTGAAGAAGATTGCTATAATACCATTTCCCAAAACTGTTCCAGTCTTTAAAATCTCCTTTCTTCCCTTCAAGGCTGAATTGATCGAGTGAAAATTGTACTTTGGGAAGCATCTGATCCAAATCCGGAGACTTTACCTCATTTTCAACGGCTGGAACATTTGTAAAGGTATAGCTAATAATGTCATTGGTACGTTGCTCTGAAGGAGTTGCTATAAAGCTAGGATTAACCTTGGTTCTTAGATTGATACCAGATGTATTTTTAATATTAACACTGGCTTTCTCTAAAGATATTTTATAGGAGTGAAATGGTATAAAACTCGGGAAAAATATTGTATTACTGGTATTCACAGTATATTCTGCAACTACAGTATACGGAAAGGTAGAGGCTTCGGGAGTTAGGAATAATACTCTGTCATCAGTATACAGAACAAAATTTTGACCATGGCTGTAATCTTTAAAATCGGATTTTGAATAAGTTTTAATCTGTTTGCCATTTTCATCCAGTATGCTGACTTTTATTTGGCTGGGCCTGGATAATTTATCATAAGGAATAGTTATATAAGCAAGCTCAGCTCCACTCTGGTTAAGAACAGTTGTGGCTTTCGAGTACTTTATTTCCATCTGATCGATGGATTTTATTGTAATATCTTGCTGGTCCTTTCTGATGACAGCGTTTGCTTTCTTTTTCAATTCATCTTTTATATTGCCTACGGCATACTCTTGTCCATATAAGGCAGAGATACAGAGGATTGTGAAAGGCAGAAAATAATTTTTCGGCATAAAAATAATTTCGGTAAAAATAAACAAATAACAAACTGGAATGATTAAAATTTATCAATATCCTGTGAGATAATTTTATTCCGGATATAATCTATTTATTTACAGAACTATTTTATAAAATTTATCTGCTTTGTAATTTAAATTTTAGTGTCATATTGTCTTAGCTTAATCCGTGGTATAGAAGTTGATTTAATCAATTGAAATAATTATATTTGTATTTAATCAAAATAACGAAATGGAACAAAACACTTACGAACCAAGGACAATTCAGGTAGTGCCTGAAGAACTGAAAGCAAGTCAGGCGAAGTACATGTCGAAAGTTTATGGATGGATGTCACTGGCTTTAGTGGTAACTGGTTTAATTGCTTATTTGGTTGCAGGGAGCGAAACTCTTATTACTGCAATTATGGCTAATAAACTTCTTTTTTATGGATTAATCATTGCTGAGTTTGGATTGGTAATCTGGTTATCCGCTAGAATTGCAAAAATGTCTACGACTACTGCAATTGCTGCATTTATGGGTTATGCAGTATTAAATGGTTTAACATTATCATTAATATTCCTAATCTATACCTTCTCTTCTATTGCATTAACATTCTTTGTTACAGCTGGTACATTTGCTGTAATGAGTGTTTACGGATATGTTACCAAAACAGATTTAACAAAAATCGGTAAAATCATGATGATGTTGTTGGTAGGTATAATCATTGCTTCTTTAGTAAATCTATTCTTAAAGAGTCCAATGATCTACTGGATTACAACTTACATTGGTGTTGCAGTTTTTGTAGGACTTATCGCTTATGATACTCAGAAAATTAAGAACTATTTCCTTGAACTAAACGGAGATGAATCCTTAATGGGAAGAATGGCTATTATGGGAGCTTTAACGCTTTATTTAGACTTTATCAACCTGTTCTTATTCCTTTTAAGATTATTCGGAGGCGGAAGAAGTAACGACTAAGACATCGCCAAAATATAAAAACTATAGGCCGGAAGATTACTCTTCCGGTTTTTTTATATTTTTATCAAAATACAAACGCCATAGATTTTGAATCTATGGCGTTTGTATTTTCAGAGAAGAGTCTTAGTCTACTACTCTATTCTAATTCTTTTGTTACTCCTAATCCGAAAAGTGCAAAATCATAAAGTGCAGGATCTTCGGAATTATACGTTCTAAGTTTTATATCCAATTCTTCAACAGCTTTCCAGTCGTTCTGCTTTCTGTTCAGTATTCCCAATTGTCTGGCAATATTTCCGGAATGTACATCCAGAGGACAGGATAATTTTTTTTGATCTAAGTCCGACCATATTCCCAGGTCTACTCCTCTTTTATCTTTTCTTACCATCCATCTCAGGTACATAATCAGTCTTTTTGCTGCAGAATTTTTATATGTACTGCTTACATGCTTGTAACAACGGTGATTATTTTCATTAAGAAATGCTGTCCTGAAACGCTCTAAAGCATGATAGAAATTTTGTTCATCATCTTTTGGCTTGAAAAAATAAGCAAGGGATTCCTGTTCCTGATAGAGCCTTTGCAGATTGAAAACAAACTGCTTCAGGTCTTCCCCATTGAAAGTTCTGTGTACAGCTTTATCTTCGATACTTTTAAAATCAGATTCTTTGGCATTCATCACAAAATCATAGGGAGAATTTCCCATGAAGTCCATAATCTTAGTAGCATTCGTAATAATGCTTTTTCTGTTTCCCCAAGCTAATGTAGCTGCAAAGAATCCTGAAATTTCGATATCCTGTTTCACAGAATAACGATGTGGAATCTGAAGTGGATCGCTATTTATATATTCCGGATGATTGAAAGCATTTGCTTTTTCATCCAGAAATGCAAAAATTTCTTTTTCGGTCATTTTATACTTTTACAGGCTCTAAAGCTATTGGTAAAAAAGTATTTGGAAAATATTCACGGGCTTCATCAGTAAAGACGGTCAGGTCTGCATACCGGTTAGAAAAATGGCCTAAAATAAGTTTCTTAACACCAGCTCTTTGTGCAATAATTGCAGCTTCTTTCGCCGTGGTATGCCCTGTATAATCTGCCATTTCTTTTAGATCATGCAGGAACGTAGATTCATGATATAACAAATCTACATTTTCAATTATTGGTATAATATCCTCTTTGAATCTGGTATCAGAACAGAAAGCATAAGATACGGGTGGTTCCGGATTTGTAGTTAAGACCTCATTCTTCAGCACATATCCATCAGATAAAACAAAGTCCTTACCACGTTTCAAATTATGATAATCGCATATTTCAATTTCAGAATATTTAGAAATCTCGACCATATTCAAGCGCCTGTCTTTTGGTTTCTCTCTGAAAAGATACCCGTTGCAGTAAATTCGGTGGTCTAAAGGTATAGTCCATACCTCCAGTTTATCATCTTCATAAACTTTCTGAGACTGATCTCCCTCCAGTTCATGATAAATAATTGGAAAACCGCGATGGGTTTCAGTAATTTCAAATATCGTTTCCAACATCTTCTTGATTCCTTTCGGTCCATAGACATGCAATTCCTGATCTCTTCCTAAAAGTCGGAATGAAGCAATAAGTCCGGGCAGTCCGAAACAATGATCTCCATGAAGATGAGAGATGAAAATATGATTGATCTTAGAAAACTTTGCTTTAGCTTTTCTCAGTTGTACCTGTGTTCCTTCACCACAGTCGATAAGAAAACAGCGTTCATCCATTTCCAGGAATTGTGCTGTAGGTGAAGATTTAACGGTTGGTATTGCTGAATTATAACCTAAAATAGTGAGATATGCCCCCAAAATTTATACTTAATTTTATAACAAATATACGTTTTATGCTTTTAAATAGTCTAAAAACTTCTTCAAAGCATTGGCTCTGTGGCTGATTTTATTTTTTTCTTCTGCAGGCATTTCAGCAAATGTAATACTGTGGTCCTTAGGAATAAAAATCGGATCATAACCGAAACCTTTCTCTCCGCTTGGTTTATATGTTAAAGTACCATATACCCTGCCTTCAAAATATTCTTCTTTTCCTTCAGAAATAAGACAAAGAACAGTAATAAAGTAAGCTTCGCGATCAGTTCTGTCTTCCATTTCGCCAAGGACTTTTACAATATTTGCTTTGAAATCATGATCGCCCGCATATCTTGCTGAGTAGATTCCTGGTCTTCCGTCTAATGCTGGTACCACTAATCCGCTATCGTCTCCAAGGCTTGGTTTCCCCGTCTTTTCAAAACAGTATTTAGCTTTTATTTTTGCATTTGCTTCAAAACTGTCACCATCTTCAATGATTTCTTCAAAAAGATCATAATCGGTAAGACTTGTGATATTGTAATCGGGTAAAATTTGCTGAATTTCTTCTTTCTTGTGTTGATTGTGTGTTGCAACTAGAATTTCCATCTTCGTTAATCGTTATAATGAATTTTATTTTTATAAATAAACAAGTAGCCAAAAACAGCTGTCAGAACTATACCAATTAATAATAAATAGATTTCCGGAACTCCGAAAAATTCGGAATAGGATTCCTTTTTGGTATAAATGACAAGCAGTGACGATATTAGATTGTTAAAGGCATGTAAAAGAATTGGGAGTAATAATGTTTTGGTTTTGTAATAAACCAATCCCATTACACTGCCTAAAATTGCTGCTCCCATAAACTGCCAGGGATTTCCATGAACAACTCCGAAAACTATAGCGGAGATAATAATGGCTTTAGCCGGAGAAACACCTTTATTAATCAGCCCTTTCTGAATTATACCTCTGAAAAGTATTTCTTCGAGTATCGGAGCGAAAAAACTGGTCATTAAAATCATTGTGAACGGATCCAGAGACATTCTTGCAAAAAGACTGGTTACCTGTTCATACCAAGGACCAAAAAATTCTCCTGTTGTAGGAAGTAATCCGGAAGTGTATTCGGCAATAAATATTCCGCCAATCATTAACGGAAATACAAGCAGATAGGTAGAAAAAGGCGAAGTACGCATATTAAAACTAAGCCTGCTGCCTGTGGGTTTTACAATAAACTGATCGAATGCAAATATGCATCCTGTAAAAGTTAGGATATAAGAAATAATAATAAAATAATCTTTATAAGCCGGATTATCATGAAGCACAAACATTTCGAAGGCTGACCAGCCAGCCAGTAAAAACTGCATGAATAGAAATGTAACTGCTAAGAGTATAGCTTCTTTCCAACCAAACAGGTAATTTCTTCCGGGATGTAAATCTTTATCCATTAAAATGATTTGAACAACAAAGATAATGTTTGTGCTTCTTTTTTGCTAATGTCCCTGTCTATATTTACTTGTGATTAGCATAGCTATTGCAATTATCCTTTGTCTGTTTTTATTATATTTGAATTATTATGAAAATCGATTTTCCTGAAATGATATCCGGATCATATTTTCCTAAATCTTTAAGATTTCTACAGGGATTTATGCTTGGTATTGTATTCATTATTATTGCTACTGTTCTTCTGATTTTAATTTTATTGACTTTCACTGATTATGCACCAATAATAGATGATACTTACAGATTTTTATTTTTTGTTTTTTTTATCATTTTGGCTTCACTTGCAGGCTTACTTATTTATGATACAATCAATAATAAAAAGCGTAGAATAAGCTGGTATAAAATTAATAATCTGGGAATCTTATTTTTTAATAAAGAAAATCAACTGATTCAAAAAATACTCTTCAATGACCTTACAAAAAATCCTGATATCTACAGCAAGGATGTTTACAGTGAGTCTTCTGGTTCCGGAAAATATCGTTCCTTTAAAATGAATCTCTGTGTCTTCGAAAAAGATGCCAATGGACAAGTCGGAAAAAGAATTGTTGATTTCAACTCTGTTTTCGTGAAGAACAAATATAGCCTTATTGCTCATTTCCTTAAAGGTATAAAATTGTTTAGACCCGACATTATTATTAATGCTGACATTTACAAGGATTTTTATCTTAATGAAAATACATTAGACTTTGTTCCTGAACAATTCAAAAAGGATATTTATATGAAGGGTGTTGTTTTTGGTATTATAGCACTTCTATTTATAATAGTAAGTTTTATAATATAACAAGATCATTTGATTTGCTCGTAAAAAATCCCGATTTTTGCACTCATTAAAATTCAATATGTCGAACTTACTACAAGAAATACAAAAACGTAAAACCTTCGGGATTATTTCCCACCCGGATGCCGGAAAAACAACATTGACCGAAAAACTCTTACTTTTTGGTGGAGCAATTCAGGAGGCAGGAGCTGTAAAAAGCAATAAAATTAAAAAAGGGGCTACTTCTGACTTTATGGAAATTGAACGTCAGAGAGGAATTTCCGTTGCAACTTCTGTTTTGGCATTTGAATACAAAGATCATAAGATTAATATTCTGGATACACCAGGACACAAGGATTTTGCTGAAGATACTTACCGTACACTTACTGCAGTAGACAGTGTGATTGTAGTAATAGACGTTGCTAAAGGGGTTGAGGAACAAACTGAAAAGCTAGTGAAGGTTTGTCGTATGCGTAATATCCCGATGCTGGTTTTCATTAATAAGCTAGACCGTGAAGGTAAAGATGCGTTCGACTTATTAGATGAAGTTGAACAAAAATTAGGGCTTCACGTAACACCTCTTTCATGGCCAATTGGTATGGGTGCCGAATTCCAGGGAATTTATAATATCTGGGAAAACAACATCCAGTTATTTTTAGAGGATAAAAAGCAAAAGGTAGGTGAAGCTATAAAAATAGAAGATGTCAATGATTCAACAGTAGATGAATTAGTTGGTGAAAAAGCTGCAAGTGCACTTCGTGAAGAAATTGAATTAACTACTTCAGTATATCCTGAGTTCGACCGCGAAGCATATATGAAAGGAGACCTTCAGCCAGTATTTTTTGGTTCTGCATTGAATAACTTTGGAGTAAGAGAACTTTTGGATGCATTTATCGAAATTGCGCCAATGCCCCAGCCTAAAGAAAGTGATAAAAGACTTGTAGAACCTGAAGAAGCAAAATTCAGTGGTTTTGTATTTAAGATTCATGCTAATATGGATCCTAAGCACCGTGACAGACTTGCTTTCGTAAAGATTGTATCGGGAACTTTCAAAAGAAATGAAAATTACCTGTTGGTAAGAGAAAATAAAAAAATGAAGTTTGCATCTCCGAATGCATTCTTTGCAGATAAAAAAGAGATTGTGGACGAGAGCTTCCCGGGAGATATTGTTGGTCTGCACGATACCGGAAACTTCCGTATCGGAGATACATTAACAGCCGGAGAAGTAATGAGCTTCCGTGGTATTCCTTCTTTCTCACCGGAGCATTTCCGTTTCATTAACAACGATGATCCGTTAAAAGCAAAACAGTTAGCAAAAGGTATAGACCAGTTAATGGATGAAGGTGTTGCACAGCTGTTTACAATGGAAATGAACGGACGTAAGATTATTGGTACTGTTGGTGCATTACAATATGAAGTTATTCAGTACCGTCTGGAGCATGAATATGGAGCAAAATGTTCTTATGAGCCAATTAATATTCATAAAGCTTGTTGGGTAGAAGCTGACGAGAAGTCTGAAGAGTTCAAAGAATTTGCAAGACTAAGGCAGCGCTTCTTAGCCAGAGACAAATATGATCAGTTGGTGTTCTTAGCTGACTCATCATTTACGATTACAATGAATCAGGAAAAATTCCCGAATATCAAACTTCACTTTATCAGTGAATTTAGAAATGAGGATTAATTATAAAGGCTGGCAGTTCGCCAGCCTTATTTATTTTAGTTTTCGAAAGGTTCTACCTTCAGGATTTCAATTTTTCTTTCACCATCTATAAATGGCCATTCTATAACATCTCCTACCTTATAACCTACCGTTGCCAAAGCTATATCCGAAAGTATAGAATATTTATTCTTCTGCGGTTTTGCTTTTGTAGAAGGCACAAAAATGTATTCTTTTTCTGTGTCTGCAGTATGATCCTTTATAACAACTCTTCTGTTAACGGTTACAACTTCTTTTGGAAGATCTCTTCTAAGTACCTGTTTAGCAGTTTTAAGTTCATTTGCTAATCTTATTTCCTGTTCAGGTGTTACTCTCTTTCTTCTTAGCTGATCTTTGATTACATCATAAATTCCGGTTGTTACAATAATATGTTCTGACATTTTTCTTGAAATTAATAAGTTTAATTGATGGTGTATACTTTTATAGCCCGGAATCCGGATAAATTATACGCTGTAATTTATCCGATGTAGAAATACACCATAATAGAATTGAATTATAAAAATAAAGAGATAGCCCTGCTCCGAACTTCGGCAGGGATTAATGAATAAACTCCTTGGAGTTTTGTAAGAATTTATCGTCGTGAAGGTATGTAAGAATTACAATACCAAAACAACTCTGAAGTTGATTAGAAAAGTTCATTTCAATATTCTTCAATATCAGAGAGCAAGTTATAGCTTTTAAATATGATATCCAAATATGATGTTCCTAATAAAAATAATTGCTTCTGTAAGGCTCAAAATTTCTGAGATTAGGAAGAGGTCTTATTTTAACAATTTTGTCCTCTTTACTTTCCGTTTGGCCGGTTTCGTAATTGGATAATTTACTAATATATCTGCCGGTAGAGAGATTAAATTCTACGTCTGTAATATGTCCTTGCCCGTCGGAGACACCATAGCTGAAGCCAATTAATTCGAATCCGTTATTCTGATACCTGAAAATATGCTTGGATTGGCCTCTTAGGAAGCTATAATTGATATGTAAGGCTCCTTTTACAATCTCAATATTTTCCAGATTATCTCCGGTACCATGCTGAGAAGCTTCTATTGCATTTGCTGTATTGACTTCAAGTTTTTTATTCCCTTCTTTATCCAGAAAATATATTTCCAGAATATAAGTTGTTATAGCATCATTTTTACTTGCCTTTACAATCGCTAAATCAGGAATACCATCTTTATTAAGATCGCCTTTTACAGTTTGATGGATGACTTTCTTTTGCTGACTATAGATAATCCCGGCAAAAAAGATAAAGAATAGATATATAACAGATTTGGTGTGCATAGAGGTTTTGTTTATTTTTCTATTTCCATTTCTGTCTCATCCTCTTCAATTGGCAGAAGCTCTTCCTTTCCATATTCTTTTGCATCATCGTCATCCCCCATTAGATAGCCCCAAGGTTTTAAATCTTCTACTCTGTCGAAAATAATTTTTGCAATGGCCATAATTGGAATTGTAAGAAACATTCCCATAACACCCCAAACACTTTCTCCTACTATAAGTCCAATAATTACAATTAATGAATTTAGTTTAACCTGTGATCCTACAATTTTTGGCATGATAATGTTTCCGTCCACGGCATGTACGGCAACCATTCCTACTAAAACCCATAGCACATTGGCAGCCGAGGAAGTGGCAAAAGTCACAAAAATACCTAATACAGTTGCTATTAAAATCCCCAGATATGGTAATACATTGAATATCCCTGTGATAATAGCCAAAAGGAAATTATACTTTATTCCGATAATAGTGTAAGCTATAAAAGATAAAATAGTTACCAGGACCATTTGTATAATAAGGCCTATCAGGTATTTCTTTACCATATACTGGATACTGTTTACAACATCCATCACTACAGCTTTATGCTTGTCTGCAAAACACATAATGATAAAGCGAACCAGCTGTCTTCGGTATATCAGAATAAATAAAGTAAACAGGAATGTAAGACCAATCAGCATCAGAATATAGGTAATTGATTTTAGCATTTTTTCAACAATAACAGTCCCGGTGCTTAATGACTTTTGCGCAAGGTCGTTGATATAAGTAAGCTGCTTGTGCTTTTGTACTCCAAATTTATGGGCAATCCAATCCTGAATACTATCAAAAGCTGCAGTAATCTGTTTCTGAAAAGCAGGCCAGTCTTCTGAAAAACTGGTAGTCTGTACCCCTATAAGATATAGTATAAGTCCTATTAGAGCCAACCCCAATACACTGACTACAATTGCGGATATAGAACGGTTAAATCTTAGTTTTTTCTCCAGAAAGTTGCATACAGGTACGAGTAATATTGCAAATAACAAACCCATAATCATAGGAATGATTAAATCCTGCCCCTGAATAGCCAGGTAACCCAAGATCATTATGCTAATAAGTACTGAAGCCAGTTTAAGATAAAACGGCCAAGATAAAAATGCCTTCATACACAGAAAATTCAATGCATTAAAGGTAAAAAAAGTTTAGCTGAAACGGCCTATTTTCCTAAAACAAAAATAGCTGGAATCTTATGAAAATCAGTTTTAGATTTTTTCCAATCGTTAATGCTCTGGGTTTTAATAAACTCTCCTTCCGGGTCATTAATATTGGCTGCTACGGAAAGCAATGTTTTGCCATTTAGTGTTTTGGTAAGTTCCTCCAGTAACTGGTTGTTACGGTATGGAGTTTCCATGAAAATCTGAGTATAGCCTGTTTTCTGAACTAGTGATTCCAAATGAAGGATTTGTTTTCTTTTCTCTCCTTTATCTATAGGTAAATAACCATGGAAAGTAAATTGCTGTCCATTGAATCCACTGGAAATTAAGGCTAATATAATAGAACTTGGTCCGTTTACAGGGACTACTTTTATATTGTTTCGATGTGCCCATGCTACCATTATATTTCCGGGATCCGCAATACAAGGTAAGCCGGCTTCAGACAACAGACAAAAGTCCTGCCCCTTCTTCATAAGATCCTGGGCTTCTTTTAGGTCTGCAGTTTCTGAATACTTATCGAGTAAAAACAGTTTTAAATCAGACTGCTTTTTTTCAGGTGCAAAGAATTTAATGACCTTACGGGCTGTTTTTTCATTTTCTACAAAGAAATAATCTGTCTGCAGGATATATTCTTTGATTGCTGAGCCAAAATGTTCTACAGGTGTATTTTCCGAAAGATATGCAGGTAGTAAGAAAAGCATTGGTTCTGTTTTTATTCTGAGAGTTGAGATTTTATAATATCACAGGCTTTGTTCAGTAGCTGAAATACATCTTCAAAATCCTGCTGATTTCCCCAATATGGATCGGGAACTTCGATATTGTTGTTATCATGAAGAACATCGAGTATCAAAGATATTTTTTGTCTTTGTTCTTCATTTTTAGCCATGGCAGATACGTCTTTCAGATTATTACGGTCCATACAGTATATTCTGTCAAAAGACTCTAAATCTTTGGGCTGAATGGGACGGGAACGCTGTTTGGAAATATCTATATTGTGTAACGCCGCAGCTTTCACAGAGCGTTTATCAGGATGATTGCCTTCATGCATAGATATTGTTCCGGCGCTGTCTACTATATAATGGTCCGGAAGTTTAGATTTTAGAATTCCTTCAGCTAAAGGAGACCGGCAAATATTGCCCAGACAGACCATTAAAATTTTCATGCTAGTATAAATTTACAGAAGAAAATATACTGTTTACTATAAAAGTAAACAGTCAGTTAGTAGCTATTATTCAAATATCTTATCCTTAATTTCTTTAATGAATTTCTTCATTTCCTTATCTACTTTCGCAACGTCACGGATTGTGTCACATGCGTACATTACGGTTGAGTGGTCTTTACCTCCCATCTCTTCACCGATTTTTGTAAAAGTAGCATTGGTGTATTCTTTAGCAAAATACATAGCTAGCTGACGAGGTAATGCTACCTCACGTTTTCTGGTTTTGGATAATAGTCTGTCCTTTTGAAGACCAAAATATTTACATACTACATCCTGAATATAAGCGATATTTATTGTCTTTTTCTGATTAGCAGCAATCTTACTAATTGTATCTTTCAACAATCCGATTGTAAGTTCAGACTTAACAATCATAGAGTGTGCAATAACTGAATTGATAATACCGATAAGCTCTCTTACATTAGAGTTAACTTCTGTTGCAAGATAATCTATAAGCTCGTTGTCCAGTACAATACCATCGCGGTGTAGTTTGTTTACAACGATTTTCTTCCTGGTATCATAATCCGGTGACTTAATCTCTGCAGATAATCCCCATTTGAATCGGGAAACAATTCTTTCCTGAATATCCTGAATGTCAGCAGGTGCCTTATCCGATGTCAGGATAATCTGCTTACCATTTTGGTGAAGATGATCGAAAATATGGAAGAACATATCCTGTGTTGCAACTTTGCTGGATAAGAACTGTACATCATCGATAATCCACACATCTATCATCTGATAAAAGTTGGCAAAATCTGTTTTGTTCTGAGCTTTAGCTGCGGATACGAACTGCTGAATAAACTTCTCGGAGGATACATATAGTACTACTTTCTCAGGATAAAGATTCTTAACCTCCAGTCCGATTGCATGTGCAATGTGGGTTTTCCCTACCCCAACACCTCCGTGAAGGAATAATGGATTAAAGGATGTTGCTCCTGGTCTTTTAGCAATAGTTCTTGCTACTGTAGAAGCAAATTTATTGCTCTCCCCTTCAATAAAATTATCAAAAGACAATGAAGGATTCAGCTGGCTGTCTATATTAACTTTCTTAATTCCCGGAACTACAAATGGATTTACTACATTCTGAGCGTAAGCAGGATTTCTTACTTCCTGAGGTCTTGGTGTCTGTATAGACTGACCTTTCATCTGTATAGTTACTGGTGGAACTTTTCCTACCGGTTTGTTTTCCATTACAGAATACCAAAGCTTTACACCTTTACCGATGTTTTTCTTTAAAGCTGCTGAAAGAAGAGATAGGTAATTATCTTCAATATATTCACGATAGAAATCACTTGGAACCTGTAATGTCAGGTTCTTTTCTAATAAAGAAACAGGCTTTACTTTTGAAAAGAGTAAATCGAAGGAATCGTCTAATTTATTAACACCTTCTTTTTCCTCAATAGAATTGAGATTATCCCTCATAAAGCTGAGGCAATTGTCCCAAATCAAAGTAATGTTCTGCTCCATAGAAAGATAGTAATTTTTGCGTCTTGAAAATAACAGGATGACAAATATGAAAATTAAAATTAGTAAAAAAAAATATTTGACTCTTGCTTATTAAAAAATATATTTGTAAGTATAGATAAAGACTTAAAATGATTAGTACAACTTGCACATTAAGAGTTAGATACGCTGAAACTGACCCCATGAAATATGTATATTATGGTAACTATGCAACCTATTTTGAGGTGGCTCGTGTGGAACTTTTTCGGGGTATCGGAATGTCATATGATGAGATTGAAAAACGTGGAATTTGGCTTCCGGTTTCGGAGTATAATATTAAATATCTGAAGCCAGCTCTTTATGATCAGGAACTTAGGATTGAAGTGAAGGTAAAAGAGCGTCCGGGAGTTCGGATTATTTTCGATTATGAAATATATAATGAAGAGGGTGAAAAATTGACGGAGGCATCCACTACTCTTTTCTTTTTGGATGCTGAAAAAAATAAAGTTGTCAAGTGTCCGGACTGGTTAATGGAACTTATGGATAAACACTTTTAGTTACAAAATAAAAAGAGGTTGTCTCAAAAGATGTCATGTTGAGCTTGGTCGAAACATTGTCATTAATAAAGTACTAATAGTCAAAGATCCTTTGACAGGCTCAGGATGACAAAGAATAATACTTTTGGTTTTGTGACAACCTTTTATTTTAAAATCTCAGTTCACTTCCGGCTTCTATTTCATAAGGTTCTTTGCCCCTTTCAAAAATTCTGGTTAATTCAGAACCTTCAGTTGTTATTTTATCGCCAATTCTTCGGATCCAGTTTCCTTCACGCAATCCTACAACCGGCGTATCATTCTGGGTTAAGAATTCCAGAATACGGGTTTCTCTAGTTTCACCATTATGGTGTAATTCCGGATTAGGATCAAGATAATGCGGATTCAGATTAAAGGGTACCAATCCCATACATTCAAAACTTGGTGGATATACAATAGGCATATCATTGGTCGTTCTCATATTAAGTCCCCCGATATTAGATCCGGCACTGGCTCCCATATAAGGTTTACCACTTTCTACGTTTTGTTTCAATACAGAAAGTAATCCCTTTTCATGTAAGGTCTTTACCAAAAGGAATGTATTACCACCTCCAGTAAAGTAACCTTTAGCTTCGTTTAATGCTTCTACAGGATTATCGAATTCATGTAATCCTTTTACTTTTATATTAATGGTAGAAAAAAAACTTCTTGCTTTATCTGTATATTCATCATGAGAAATACCTCCCGGACGTGCAAATGGTACAAAGATAATTTCGTCTGCTCCGTTGAATAGCTTTATAATTTCTTCCCGAATGTATTCTAAATATTGTCCGCCAAATAATGTAGAAGTGGACGCTAAGAGTATGTTCATATATATATGTTGTATAGACAAACAAAAATAAAGCTTTTACGGATAGTAAAAGGAAGAACTTATATTATTTTTTCGGAATGCCAAAGCAAATCGTATCTTTGTGAAAGTTTATAAATCTAAAAGAGAAATGAAATTTTTTATCGACACAGCCAATTTAGAGCAGATTAAAGAAGCACAAGATTTAGGAATTCTTGATGGTGTAACGACCAACCCGTCTTTGATGGCGAAGGAAGGTATTAGCGGAGCTGAGGCTATTAAGCAGCATTATAAAATAATCTGTGAGATTGTAGATGGTGATATTTCTGCTGAAGTTCTTTCTACTACTTATGAGGAAATGATTAAAGAAGGAGAAGAATTAGCTGCTATCCACCCAAATATCGTAGTGAAGATCCCTATGATTAAAGATGGTGTAAAGGCGTTGAAATATTTTTCTGAGAAAGGAATTAAAACGAACTGTACATTAATTTTCTCTGCAGGTCAGGCGCTTTTAGCTGCTAAAGCCGGAGCTACTTATGTTTCTCCTTTCTTAGGACGTCTTGATGATATTTCTACGGACGGTCTTAACCTAATCGAGGAAATCAGAACAATCTATAACAACTATATGTATGATACTGAGATTTTAGCAGCATCTATCCGTAGTCCTATGCACATTATTAACTGTGCTAAGATTGGTGCAGATGTTATTACATCTCCGTTACCTTCAATCCTTGGCTTGTTAAAGCACCCATTAACAGATCTTGGTTTAGCTCAGTTTGTAGCTGATGCTAAGAAACTTGGATAGTTAATGAGATAGCATAAAATAAAAAATCCCACAGAAATGTGGGATTTTTTATTTGTTACCTTCCTCCCGGAGGACAATGTTCTTTTAAATATTTCGTAAACATCGTTGCGAGGTGAAGCGATGTTCCTTCCCCCTCACTAATAGAATGGGTTCTGTTAGGGTAAGACATCAACTGGAATTGCTTGTTGTATTTTACCAACTCATTAATATAGACTTCAGTATTCTGATAGTGTACATTGTCATCACCAGTTCCATGAACCAATAAAAGATTTCCTTTCAGGTTTTTTGCATAAGCCAAAGGAGAACCCTTTACAAAATCTTCTCTGTTTTCTTGTGGAAGCCCCATGTATCTTTCCTGATAAATATTATCGTAAAATAGCTGATTGGCTACAGGTGCAATGGCGATTCCTGTTTGGTAAATTTCAGGATACTGACCTAAAAGGTTTAATGTGGAAGATCCACCACCACTCCAGCCCCATACAGCAACTCTGGAAGTATCTATATATGGCCATTTTGCAAATAAAGCTTTGGCACCCATTGCCTGATCCCGAATATTAAGCTGTCCGATTTTACGGTAAACGGATTTTCTCCATTCACGTCCTTTTGGAGCAGGTGTACCACGATTTTCAAGAGAAACATACAGATAGCCGTCCTGAGCCATATCACCAATATATAAGCTGTTCCAGCCTGTGTAGAAATTATCCGTTACTGTTTGGGATCCGGGTTCACCATATACTGTGAAAACAATTGGATATTTTTTTGTTGGATCAAAGTTTTTAGGTTTTACTACCCATCCATCTAAAGTAACACCATCTTGGGTTGTTATCTGGAAAAATTCTGCTTTAGATTTTGCAGGATCTGCTTTTGCGGATCTCTTTGCAGCTACCAATTCTTTATGGTCAGGAAGAGAGATTACTGTACCTGCAGAAACACCATCTACACTACTGTTATTGAATATAGCGAGCTTTCCGTTTGGCGATATCGTATATTTGTTAGATCCTGTATAGGCTTCCGGTGTAATTCTTTCTGCTTTCCCCCCATCCAGACTCACTTTATATAAATATTCCTGAGCAGCATTTTTAGGTGAAGCTGAAAAATAGATCAGCTTATTAGGCACATCAAAAAACTCTGGCTTTATAACATCAAAAGCATCTTTTGTAATTAATGTTTCCTTTCCGTTCATATCTATTTTATAAATATGTCTCCAGCCATCTTTTTCGGATAGCCAAAGGAATTCCTTCCCGTTATTGATCCAATCCCATCCGCTTGGGTCACCATCATTCCACATTGTTTTTACATCAATCCATGCCGGATCAGATTCCGACTGGATAGCTTTACTAGCTCCTGTAGAAGCATTTGCCAGAATAATTTTGCTCTGGTTTTGTTTTCTGTTCAGCTGTTGTAAAATTATTGATTTAGAATCCAATACCCATTCCATTCTCGGAATATAATGCTGTACTTCATCTCCTTCTATATTAGCTTTTTTTGTGGTATTGGTGGAAAGGTCATAAAACCAGATGCTGCAACCTGAAGGGTTCTCTCCTACTTTTGGATATTCTACCGGAATAGTAAATGAATACAGACTATCGGTATTATTAATCATCAAAAAGTTTTTAGTGCCATTGGCATCCAGCTTCCAGTAAGCAATTTTACTCCCATCCGGAGACCATCTGAAACCATCTTTAGCACCGAATTCTTCTTCATATGCCCAGTCGAATGTTCCATTAATCATTCTATCGGTGCCGTCGTTGGTTATCTTATTTAGTTTATTGTTTGCAAGATCCTCAATATAAATATTGTGTTTAGACACATAAGCTACCTTCTTACCGTCTGGTGAAAATTTAGCAAACATAAGAGAGGCTTCGGGTAAACCTTTGCCCAGCTGTGTAAGTTTCTTTGAATTTTTATTGAAAACCCAATAATCCCCTTTTGTATTCACCCGCCATACACGTTTTGTATTGGCAAATAATAACAGATTATTCCCGTCCGGAGACACCTGAAAACTTTGTACATTCAGCGGTGTTGAGCTTCCTGTAGGAATAAGTGCTTCTTTTGGAAGAAATGGTTGATTTTTCCCGGAATTAACAAGGTCTACAACCTCGATTCCGTTTTTGGTAAACGAATAATAAGCATTACCATCTGGCGTCCATTGTTTGTTCTGTGCTATCAGTGGAGAAATGCACAAATAACAAAACGCCAGGTTAACTAGTTTTTTTATGTTCTTCATATCTGGTATTTAATTAAGCTAAATGTTGGGTTCTGTAATCTTCAATTTCTTCAACCGTTTTAATAAGTCCATTTCCTAAAAGTCGGTATCCGTCGTTGGTAATCAGAAAATCATCTTCAACACGTACACCGCCAAAATTCCGGTATTCATTTACTTTATCATAATTGATAAATTCTGCATTTTTATTTTCCGCCTGCCACATATCAATTAATTCCGGGATCATATAGATACCCGGCTCTACGGTTAATACAAATCCGGTTTCCAATGTTTTACCTAAACGCAAAGATTTAAGTCCAAAAGTTTTAGTGTCTTTTGGCTCTGCTTCGGTATAGCCAATATATTGTTCACCCAAATCTTCCATGTCGTGTACATCCAATCCCATCATATGCCCTAATCCGCATTGGAAGAATAAAGCATGAGCATGATTTTTTACAGCTTCTTCCGGATTACCCTTCATTAATCCTAAATCTATAAGACCCTCTACCAGGTATTGTGAAGCCCTTAGATGAATATCTTTAAATTTAGTTCCGGGTTTTAATAATTGCTGTGCATTATTAAAAGCATTCAGAACTACTTCATACATCTCTTTCTGTTTAGTTGTAAAAGTATTGTCTACCGGAAAGGTTCTGGTAAGATCACCGGCATAACCCATTGAAGTTTCTGCACCGGAATCATTCAGAAAAAGGTCACCACTTTTTAGCGTGTTCAGTCGGTAATGGTTATGAAGAATTCCTCCGTTTATCGTTACAATAGGTGGATAAGACATCTGACATTCTTGATCTGCTGCAAGATGCTGGATTGCATTGGCAATCTCATATTCTTTAACCCTTGGTCGGGCAATACGCATGGCCAATAAATGCATCTCATTGGATACATTTATAGCTTCTTCTATCTGTACAATCTCCTGAGCCTCTTTTATAGAGCGCTGTTTTACAATTGCTTTAATGAACTCAACAGATGGCTGTAATTCTGTGATTCTGGTTTCAAGAAGATCACCCAGCAAAATTTTATTGGAAGGCTGATATGGAGGAAGGTAATGTACCTTTCTTCCTGCTGATTGGGCTTTCTGAATATATTTATAAAGTTCTGCATATGGTAAGGTTTCCTGTACACCAGCTTTTAGACTTTTCTCCTTCAATGTTTCCTGTCTGCCCATCCAGACTATATCGTCTATACTAAGCTCATCTCCGAAGATAATGGTTTTATTTTCCTCTATATCAATAATGGCTGCAATCCTGGGTTCCTGAATTCCAAAGTAATATAAAAATGTACTATCCTGGCGGAAGTAATATGGGTTGTGCTCAAAATTTACCGGGTTTTCTATATTTCCCAGGAACAACAAAATTCCATTAGCCACATTGCCTTTTAATACGGCTCTTCTATCTTGATAAGTTTGTGATGAAAACATATTATGAATATTGGTTATTTAAAGGTTTAAAGTTACGATTTTATAATGTTTACAAAGGGGTTGCTTATGAAAAATAAACAGGATGTAAAGATTGGATTTTAATATGATATCCAGTGTTTATATTTTGCTTAAATTCGGCAGTATTTTAACACCTGGCCAAATAGTTTAGCTTATATGAAAAGTCTTCAGTTTTCTGTGCCTGCCAATACTAATAAAAGTATTAGTATTCAGGAAGATATTATGACTCATTTTTATCCTTATTTCCACCGTCATGACGAAACACAGATTATGTGGATTGTGAAAGGACACGGAACATTGGCAATAGAGCAAAATTTATTGAATTTCAGTGATGGAGACATTTTTTATCTGGGTGCTAATCAAGCTCATGTTTTCAAAGCAGATTTTAAGAAAAATGAAAAACACAAAGTTCATGCAATTTCTATTTTCTTTGACCCTCACAAGAAGATTTCCGGCGTTTTTGACTTACCTGAATTTGAAGAACTAAAAGACTTTATATCTGATTCTGAAGTTGGCTTTCAGGTATCACAAGAATTAAAAGCAGATATCAGCAGTAAAATAAAACAATTACAACAGCTAAAGGGTATAGAACAGATTATCTGCTTTGTAAAGATTCTTAATAATCTTATGCAGAATAAAACATCACATATTCCACTGTCTGCTGGCAAGAATATGTCTAATCACATTTCTGACAACGATAAAAGAATTATAGACGCTCAAAGTTATATCAGGAAACACTTTGCCCAACAAAAACTTACATTGGATGATATTGCAGAACAAGCTTGTCTTACACCACAGGCATTTTGCAGATCATTCAAAAAACGGACAGGCATTACTTATATTCAGTATCTCAATGAATTACGCGTGCAGCGGGCATGTAAACTGCTTACATCTTCGGGTATGAACAGTATTTCTTCTGTTGCTTTCAATAGTGGTTTCAATAGCCTGACCAATTTCAATCGTGTATTTCGTACTATTATGAAATATTCACCCAAAGAGTATCTAAAGCGATATAAAGAGACTATAATGGATTGAAATTTAGCAGGTGTTAAAATACGGTTAGAATCTATTAAAATATTAACATTTACGGATTTAAAATTCTGTTAGTTTTGGAAAAATAAATATTTGATATGAGTACAAAACTTAACTGGGAAGGAATTTACCCGGCTGTGTTAACTCCTTTTACAAAGGATGGAGAAATAGATTTTGATATGTTTGCAAAGAATACCGAAGCCCAAATCAAAGCGGGTGTACACGGTATTATTCTTGCCGGCACATTAGGAGAAGCCAGTGCTTTGGAAACGGAAGAAAAATTTGAGCTTCTTAAATTTGCTAAAACCATCACAGACGGCAGAATCCCGGTTATTCTTAATCTTTCAGAAAATACAACCCGAAATGCAGTTAATTATGCTAAAAAAGCAAAAGAATTAGGTGCTGATGGGCTAATGCTGCTTCCGCCAATGCGTTATAAGGCAGACAATCGTGAGGTTGTAGAGTATTTCAAAGCTGTAGCTTCAGCAACAGATCTTCCTATTCTTATTTATAATAATCCTGTAGATTATGGAATTCATGTAACTCTGGAAATGTTTGATGAATTAATAAATTATCCTACTATTCAGGCTGTTAAAGAATCTACAAGGGATCTTGCAAACGTTACCAGAATGATTAACCGTTTTGGTAAAAGAATTAAAATACTGGGTGGTGTAGATACAATTTGTCTGGAAACCCTGATGCTGGGGGCAGATGGTTTAGTCGCAGGACTTGTAGATGCTTTCCCAAATGAAACAATGGCAATGTATAATTATGTTAAGGCCGGAGATTATGATAAAGCTGTGGCTATCTACCGTTGGTTTATGCCTTTGCTGGAATTGGATATACATCCGAAACTTATTCAGTATATAAAACTGGCTGCATCTGCCGAAGGAATAAGTAATCCTTATGTAAGAGCACCAAGGTTGGAGTTGCATGGCGAGGAAGCTGACAGAATTAATAAAATAATTACTGATGGTATTGCTGATCGTCCTGTATTAGGTTAACACTAAATATCTATTTATGATTGAAGAAACATCTTTTCAGGTAATTGATCAGAAAGTTCGGCAGGCTACTGATGCCTATCAATTTTTAAAAAATACGACGATAAAAGAACGTGCAGCATTTATGAATGCTGTTGCGGACAAAATAGAAGGATTAGGTGAAAATTTGCTTACCACAGCATTTGCGGAGACGTCTTTGCCATTAGCCCGATTGACAGGAGAAAAAGCAAGAACTATAGGGCAATGGAGAAGTTATGCCAAAGCTGTGTCTACCGGAATTTATACAGAAGCCAGAATAGATCTTCCACAAGCTTCCCAACCAAAATCAGATTTGCGTAAATACAATGTTGGCTTGGGTCCTGTTGTTGTTTTTGGAGCCAGCAATTTTCCGTTTGCATTTTCTACAGCTGGCGGCGATACTGCCAGTGCTATTGGAGCAGGTTGTCCCGTTATTGTAAAAGCACATCCTGCACATCCTGAAACATCACAGATAATGGCAGATGCTATAACAGAAGTTGTAAAAGAATTTGGATGGCCGAAAGGTGTATTCAGTCATATTACCGGGAAATCTAATGATATTGGTGCTTATTTAATCCAGCATAAAGAAATAAAAGCAGCAGCATTTACGGGTTCTTTTTCAGGAGGAAAGGCATTGTTTGATTTAGGGAGTCAGCGTAAAGAGCCAATCCCTGTATTTGCAGAGATGGGCAGCATAAATCCTGTGTTTGCATTTCAGAATCAGTTAAGTGCTAAAGCTGAACAACTGGCTAAAGAATATGTTGCATCGTTAACTTTAGGTGTCGGACAGTTTTGTACCAATCCCGGAATATTCATTACCGAAGCTGGTGATAGTTTTGAACGTTTCAAAGTTGCACTTCAGAATGAAATTCTGAATGTAACACCTGTGAATATGTTGCATAAAGGAATTTTTGAAAACTTTGAAAAATATAAAAAACTGGTTTGCTCTCAGCCTGATGTTTCTATTATTTCAGAAGTTAATTCAGATATTATGGAATGGGAAGGACGTGCTATTGTGATAGAGACAACGGCAGCTAATTTTATTAAA
This sequence comes from Elizabethkingia miricola, assembly GCF_001675285.1. Classification (GTDB taxonomy): domain Bacteria; phylum Bacteroidota; class Bacteroidia; order Flavobacteriales; family Weeksellaceae; genus Elizabethkingia; species Elizabethkingia miricola. Next base: position 147,339 of record NZ_LSGQ01000028.1, on the reverse strand, counting down.
AACAATATTTTAAGCGAAGAAGTTTTCGGTCCATTTGGAATCATTGTAAAATGCAATTCCAAAGATGAAATGTTTCAGATTGCAAAACAGTTACAAGGGCAATTGACTATTACTATTGCTGCAACCAATGAAGACGTACACCTGAATATTGATATAATAAATATTGTAAAAGATAAATGCGGGAGACTTTTATTCAACGGAATGCCAACGGGTGTAGAAGTTGCTTACGCAATGCAGCATGGTGGTCCTTATCCTTCGACTACTGATGCCCGCTTTACATCTGTAGGGCCAGATGCCGTGAAACGGTTTGTTCACCCAATAACTTTTCAGAATTGGCCGGATGAATTTTTACCGGAAGAACTCAAGAACGAAAATATACTTCAAATTAGCCGGATTGTTGATGGAGAAGTGAATTCAGGATCATTAAAAAATTAAAACGATGAACAGAACATTTTTTTGTATAGATTCTCATACCTGCGGTTGCCCTGTGCGCCTTGTTGCGGGTGGCGGCCCTGTTTTAAAAGGAAATACAATGATGGAGCGCAGACTCCATTTTATGAAAGAATATGATTGGATTCGTAAAGGATTGATGTTCGAACCCAGAGGACATGATATGATGAGTGGCAGTATCCTCTACCCTCCTATTGATGAAGCAAATGATACAGGGGTACTTTATATTGAAACCAGCGGCTGTCTTCCTATGTGCGGACACGGAACTATTGGCACCGTAACTATTGCTATAGAAGAAGGTTTGGTGGCTCCGAAAGTCCCGGGTAAATTGAGATTAGAAACTCCTGCGGGTTTGGTTCTTATCGATTATGTACAGGAGGGCAAAAAGGTGAAATCTGTAAAGCTAACAAATGTAAAATCTTTTCTGTATGCAGAAGATTTGGAAGTTGACTGTCCGGATCTGGGTTTGATAAAAGTTGATGTAGCCTATGGTGGTAATTTTTACGGGATTATAGATCCACAGGAAAACTTTAGAGATATTTCAGATTTCACAGCAAGCCAGCTCATTCATTACGGAAAGATAATCAGGAAATTACTAAATGAAAAATACAGTTTTATACATCCTGAAGATGAAAATATTAATGGGCTAAGCCATATTCAGTGGACAGGAAAGCCTGTGGATTCTAAAGCAAGTGGGCGTAATGCTGTATTAGTAGGTGAAAATGCATTGGACCGATCTCCTTGTGGAACGGGAACATCTGCAAGAATGGCTCAGTGGTATGCTAAAGGAAAGCTAAAAGAAGGTGAAGAATTTATTCACGAAAGCTATATAGGGTCACAATTTATTGGCAGAATTGAGGCTGCAGCAACAATCGGTGGGAAGCCTGCTATTATTCCTTCAGTCGAAGGATGGGCCAGAATTACGGGTTATAATCATATTATTATCGACGATGAAGATCCTTATTGGTTGGGATTTCAGGTTATGTAAACACATATATGACACAAAATAAAGGAAAAGCACTTATTATAGGTGCAGGAATCGCAGGACTAAGCTCCGCATATTATCTGTTAAAAAAAGGTTGGCAGGTAGAGATACTGGAACAAAATGATTTGTCCAATAATTGTTCGTATGGAAATGCCGGAATGATTGTACCCAGCCACTTTACACCTTTGGCTGCACCCGGTGTTGTAGCACAAGGGTTCAGGTGGATGTTCAACACTAAGAGTCCGTTTTATGTAAAACCCTCTTTAAGTTCTAAACTAATTTCATGGGGATTACAATTCTTAAAGCATTCTAATCAGAGGCATGTTGATGCATCCGCACCTGCTATAAGAGATCTTAATTTAGCCAGCAGCAAGTTGTATAATGAATTGGCTAAAACTGAAGATTTCAATTTTGAGCTTAATCAAAATGGTATTCTAATGTTGTATAAAACAGAAAAGGTTGCTGAAGAAGAAATTGAGTTAGCCCATATTGCTGAAAAATTAGGTTTAGATGTTGATGTTTTGGATCAGAAAGGAATTCAGGATTTAGAGCCGAACATTAATCTGGATGTTATTGGTGGTATAAATTACAAATGCGATGGTCATCTGGATCCCAGAAAATTAATGACACAGATGATTTCTTATCTCAAGAATAATGGTGTTACTTTTTATACTCAGCATCGTGTTTCGGGCTTTGAGACTTCGGAAAGCAGAATTAATGCAGTTATTGCCAACGGAAAGAAATTTACCGCAGATCAGTACATTATGACAGGAGGTTCTTTTCTCCCTGAATTGGCACAAAAAGCAGGTATAAAAATACAGTTAATGCCGGGTAAGGGTTACTCTTTTATGTATACACCAGAAAATGAAGCTTATAAACTCGAACATGCCGCATTACTATTGGAAGCAAGAGTTGCGGTAACACCTATGAGCGGGCAGATAAGGTTTGGTGGAACAATGGAACTTGCACAGCATCATCATAAAATTAATATGAATCGGGTTGAAGGTATTGTTGCATCTATACCGAAGTATATGCCGGATTTTCAGATAGCTATTCCAAAAGAATCTGAACTCTGGTATGGTTACAGACCATGCGCTCCAGACGGACTTCCCTATCTCGGAGTATCTTCTAAACTAAAGAATCTTATAATCGCAGGTGGTGGTGGAATGATGGGATTAAGCCTGGGACCGGTTTTCGGAAGAACTGTTTCTGAAATCGCTAATGGAGAAAAACTATCTGTTGATATTGATATTTTCAGACCTGAGAGATTTAACTAGTTTATTCTGATAAATCCAAATTACTTAATATATGAAAACAAAAAATGTATTTACAGATTATGCGTTAAAAATAGCTTTTTTTATAAGCTTTATGCTATTCTTTTCTTGTGAAAGTAAGGAACTAGGGACAGCAGAAGAATTAGAGGCAAAAGTAAAAGCCTCATCCGTTCTTTCTGCTGACAATATAGAGAGCGGGCAGAAAACTTACACTTTCTCACAAGCAGCAGGAGGTTTAAGAAGTTATTACATCTCTATTCCTAAGAATTATAGCAAAGACAAAAAATATAAACTTTTGTTTGTTTTTGCAGGTACTGATTCAACTGGTAAATCTATGTATGATTGGATGGGTAAAGGATGGAACTCCAATGTTTCGGGACTGGAAAAGCTTATGGATAATACTATTTTTGTTTATCCTGACCAGAAATACATCTGGCAGGACAAGGATGGCGAAGATATAAAAGGATGGGCACTGGGCGATTATGCAGCCCCATTTAACGGTAAACATGATATTGAGTTTACCAAAGAACTTTTGGAGCTGATACAAAAAAACTATTCAATAGACAGTAACCGTATTTTTGCAACTGGACATTCATGGGGTGGAGATATGACCAATGTTACGGCTTATTTTCTAAAAGGAGTTTTTAGAGCTGTGGCTCCTGTTGCAGCTAATAAACCTTATTGGTTTGAAAATAACGGGAATTTCATCCATGATCCAAATTATCGTGCAAATACAGCAGTATGGATATTTTTTGGGCTTAAAGATGACTATTTTAAAGATGATAGTATTGACGGGGACTTTGGGAAACAGCAGGCAGATTTTTGGGTTTATGAAAACGGCGGAAGTATTGATAATAATACGTCAAAACCAATTGGGAATAAAGGAGACGTTACATTGACTTATCCCGGAACCTCGCAGGTAAAGCTTACCCTGTATGATTATGGCCAATATTCCGGAGGCGGAAGTGCAAGAGGCCATCAGCCGCCAGATTATTACTTCAAGGCTGTTACAGACTGGTTCAATACGTTTTAATAATAATAATAATATCTATGTGTGTTTTATCACAAAACAATATTTTGTGATATCAGGTTCTGAATTTTCGGAACCTTTTTTAATAAAAAAATCCAACTTATAATTAAGCTGGATTTTATCTTTTAATCGAGTTTTAACTCTATAGGATTATTTTCTTTTTTTAATTTGTCTTTCGCTGTTTTTTCAATCTGGCGAATCATATCATTAGAATCTGTAACTTCTTTCCCGTTTACATTGAATTTCATTTTCATCCCGGGTCTGTTGAGGAGTTCCCGCATGCTCTGCCCTGGATCTTTTCTATACTGTTCTACTAGTTTCACATACTGATTTTGGGAAATATCCAGTGGTTTATTTCTCAGGATGGATAATTCAGAGGAATTGCTTGCTGTAAGCTGCTCTTCTGTCATTTTTTTTACGCCTTTCAGTTCCATGCTATGTGTTTTATCTGCACTTTCAATTTTCACAATTAAACCGGGAAGTCCATGGAATTTATAGGGGCCATCCTGAAAAGGAATGTCAGTAGTAAACCATGCTATCCATTTTCTGCCGGCAAAATTAGTCTCGGCTTTCTGAGCATTGAACTCTCCTATTTTTTGTTGCTCTTTCAGAATCTTCCACTCCATTTTTCTGTCGTCCAAAACTTTATACTTAGATACACCACCTATAGCTCCGACATTAGTTAATAAATAGGTTTTGAAGTCCGGGTAATTTTTCTCTACAGAGAAATTAATGCTGCCTTTATATCCTGATTTCATCTGAATGTTGGAAGAGCCCATTTTCATTTGCTTTTCTACTTCAGCTTTTATAAGACTGTCGCTTTCATATTTGGCTTTACTGTAGAATTTGGAACCTGATTTACTGATATCTAAAATCATATGCTCAGTGTTTAAAGAATCCTTTCGTGTAGAATCTAGAGCATATTTATACTCATAAGTAAATCTTTGTGCTGCTATTGAGGCCTGCAAAGCAATACAAAATATGAAAAGAAGAAATACTAATTTTTTCATAGCGTCTTTTATTACAATTGCTGTTCTATAAGATTATTATCGCGTTTTATCTGCTCCCGTGCAGTTTTATCCATTTGCTTCAAAATTTCAGCATTGTCACTAATAATACGTCCGTCGATATTAATGCTGACTTTTGTATTCGGTTTATTCATCATTTCACGGTAGCCTTGTACAGGATCGTTTTTGTATTGTTCGATGAGTCTTTTATATTGATTCTGATTCACGGATAATCTCTTTCCCATTTTTTCTTTATAAGCAACCGCATCTATTTCATCTTTTGTTAGCTGGCGTTCAGGAATTTTCTTTACAGCCTTTAGCTCCATAATATGGGTATGTCGGGCATCTTCAATTTTCACGATAAGCCCGGGAAGTCCGTGGAATTTATACGGCCCGTCCTGAAAAGGAATATCGGTAGTAAACCATGCTATCCATTTCCTTCCGGCAAATGAAGTTTCTGCTTTTTGAGCTTCAAACTCCCCTATTTTTTGTTTATCCGGTAATATTTTCCAGCTAAGTTTACGGTCGTCTACAACTTTGTAATCTGTATTCCCAAAGCCAACCCCTACAGAAGTATTGAACTCGATTCTGAAATCAGGATAGCTTTTCTCTATAATATAATCTATCCCTCCTTCACCGAAGCTTTTATTTATAGAAATACTGCCAGGGTTCATTTTCATTTGTTTGATAATGGCAACTGTCTGGATAGAATCAGAATCAAATTGTTTCTTGCTGTAATATTTTGAGCCAGTTTTCAGAACATCCAGAAACATATACTCAGATTTCAAAGAATCTTTTTTCAAAGAGTCATTGGTAAATTTATATTCATAAATAAACCGCTGAACTTGCCCTTGTACAGTTAATACAATAAGCAAACAAAAAATTGATATTGCATTTTTCATAATTACTTTAATAAATCCAATTCTAGAATATTATTGTCTTTTTTTAGTCTTTCCAAATCTTGTAACTCACGCTCTTTCATCATTTTATTCATGTCTATAGGATTACCACTGGAATCTCTTAAAACTTGATTCGAAATAGTAGCCATTCTTTGCTTAAACTCTGCTGTGGGGTCCTTTCGGTACATTTTGTAGATTTTCACATACTGAGGATAAGGTATATCTACAGCTTTCTGGGATAAAATAAATTCTCCATTGAAAGGAGTCACCAATTTACTTACTTCTTTCAGTTCAAATACATGAGATTTGCTTGTATCTTCGATTTTAACAATAAAGCCAGGAAGCCCATGGAATTTATATGGACCATCCTGAAACGGAATTTCAGTAGTAAACCATGCTGTCCATTTTCTTCCGGCAAAAGTTGTCTCGGCTTTCTGAGTCTCATAGTTTCCTATTTTTTGTTTGTCCGACAATATCTTCCAATCGAGTTTACGATCATCGATAACCTTTAAAGCTTTTCCTGTTGTAGAACTTTCCTGTGTAATTTTAAAATCAGGATAGCTTTTATATATTCTATCTCTGAATCGGCCTTTTCGCATATTAGTTTTAACATTAATGCTATTTGTTGCCTTAAGCTGCCTCTCCATATCTGCTTTCGCCAAAGAATCACTTTTGTAAACTTCATAACTATAAAACAATGAACCTTTTGAAGTAACCTCCAGATGGGTGATTTCAGATTTAATATCGCTTGCATTGGTAGAATCTGATATAAATTTGTATTCATACACAAATTTCTGATTCTGTGCATAGAGTATGCCGTATCCGGCAAGGAATAAGTAGAGGATTTTCTTCATATTATCTTAGTGTTACTGCGTTATTCTTTTCAATTGGATTGTAACTATCACGCATTTCTTTTTGTGAATTTTCGGTTGCTTCTTTTAAGTCTGCTTTTGTCTTATACTCTTTATCTCCGATTTTTATACTCCATCTGCCTTCAGGTGCTCCTCTAGCCCATGCAAAGGGATCATTGTAATAGTCTAAAAATAATTTTTTATACATGACCATAGATATATTAGTGGGTGATTTGCCATAATAGGTTTCTAAAAAATTCTCGGTAGACTGTGTTTTACTATAATTTTTATTTTTCACTAATTTATAATGAAAATGTCCTTCATTGTCTGATATTTCAAAAATTAATCCAGGTAAGCCTCTGAATTTATAAGGACCTTCATTAATCTGAATATCCGGAGCAAACCACGCGGTCCATTTTCTTCCACCAAAATCAGTTGTAGCTTTCTGAACTTTATAAGTATCTATTTGTTTAGTTTCATTAGATAAAGTCCATTTAATAGGATCTTCTGAAGGAAAAGCAAAATAGTCACTAACTCTGTAAAAGTTGGTATTATTAAAAGAATTCAGATCTCTCTTTAATAGTTGTTTCGTTTCACTACCTCTATAATGTCTTATCGCATCCGGAAGCTTATTTAAAGAATCTGTTTCCAGAAATCCATATTCGTAGAATTTTACATCCTTAGGGTTAATGTCCAATACCATATCAACATTTCGTTTACTATTCTTGACAATATTGTCTGTAAAAGTTAACTGGTAGATATATCGTCGGGTCTGAGAGTGCATAAGAATACTAATGCACAATAAAAAGGTAATTGTGAATTTCATGGGTTTGGTGTTTGAAAAAGGCTGCTTCCGCAGCCTTTTATTAAGATTTTTTCTGAATTTTTATAATGGTTTTCTTGCCTGTACTCTTAGAAACACTCATACTTTGTATTTCTTTTGGATTGATATCTTTTATATCATCATATTCTACTTTTACACCATTTAGATAAACTTCAGCATCTTTTCCAAAAGAAGTTATTTTCAAAGATGGTTTACCAACATCATCTCCTGTTGTAGAGTACGTTGAAGTAAAACTATAGCTTTTAGGTTCATTACCGGCTACAGCCATAACAAATGGAGAGTCTGTTTTTGCGGAGATATTTATGGCAGTACCAATCTTCGAAGAATTGCTAAAGTTTTTCTTTACATTTTCAAGAATCTTCTGAATGTCTTCATCCTTCATGTTTTTGTCTTTCAGACTGTTCTTTAATTCTTCTAAAACTTTATTCTGTTTTTCTTTGGTCATAAAAGTTCCGGAAAAGTCTACATTTTTAAAGCTGTCTTTAAACTTACTACTCCAGTTTTGAGCAGCCAATCTGCTCTCTTCCATTATTTTTTTATATTCCGGAGAGTTAAGGTATTCACGGGCTTTCTCGGCCTGCTTTCTTCCATCTTCGGCAGCCTTTTTAGCATTCTCCATTATCTGCTTATACTCTGGAGAGTTCATGTAATTTCTAGCTTTTTCTGATTCTCTCCTGGCATTTTCCATTATTTGCTTATATTCAGCAGAATTAAGATAAGCTCTTGCCTTCTCAGCTTCTCTCCTTCCTATCTCAGCAGCTTTACGGGAATCTTCCATTATCTTTTTGTACTCGTCAGAATTAAGATAAGCTCTTGCTTTCTCAGCTTCCCTCCTTCCTATCTCAGCAGCTTTACGGGAATCTTCCATTATCTTCTTGTATTCGTCAGAATTAAGATAAGCTCTTGCTTTTTCTGCCGCTTTTCTTCCTTCTTCTCCAGCTTTTTTGGCATCAGCAATTATTTTTTTATACTCAGCAGAATTAATATAATCTTTTGCTTTCTGAGCCTCTTTCATGGCTTTATCAAAGTCCTTTTTCTGTTCAGTTGTCATATCTTCATAACGGACATAATTGCCATTATAAATAATACTTCTTTGGTTGTTCTTAAATCTTTTGCTATTTTCTGCAAATTTGGACTTAGTGTCTCCGGAAAGGTCTTTTGAACTTAGATCATAAGCATCAAAAATTGTAGTACCCGAACCAGAAGTTCCAGAATGATTGTAAGCATAACGGGCTTTTTTGTTTTGGTGATAGAATTCGGTGAACTCGGATTTGGTAACTGCTTTACCATTGATTTTGAAAATAGCATTGTCGGAAGCCTGCTCTATTTTTGTTAAAAGAGAACCTCTGTTATTATTTTCATTAATCTGGATGTGTACATTCTTATTATTTCCTGATCCGATAGTGTCTTGTTGTAATGCATTGATAGCTACTGCTATTTCGCGATTGGTTTTAGCAATTTCTTTATTTTTAGCCGTAACTAAATAGGTGAAAGAAATTCCGAATAAAACCGGAAGAGCCATTACCCTGCGCGCATAACTAAATTTGGTGTAATGAGGTTTAGTGAGCATTTGTAATCTTTTTTTGAGGTTAGAAGATAAGAATGGACTTGTTGCAGGTAAATGTGTTCCGGAAAATTTACTTGCCAAAAGCATCTGCGCAAATGCTTTTGTGTCATTCTGTTTTACTGCCTTTTTATCGGCAAGATATTCGTGGATTAAGAATAGCTCTTTCTTAAGCCAATAAAAAATTGGATTGAACCAGAATACGGCCTGTACAAATTCTATGAATAACTTGTCCCAGCTGTGTTTCTGTTCTATATGTACCATTTCATGTTTCAGGATTTGCTTTCCAAGGTCTGAATCTATTTCAATAGATTTTTTCCAAAAAAGATTTTTGAAAAATGAGAACGGAGCATCATGTAAGTCTGTTATATAAAAGCGAACGCCTTTCAGCTCTTTTCCGTCATACTGATTTTTCATTCGATTAATCTTATAAATACCAATCAGTAATCTTATAAAAAGAACTATAGATACTACTAATAAGATGAAAAGTGCAATGCTTTTCCAGTCAAAACCAGCAGTCGCCTGCTTTGTTGTTTGTAAACTGAAACTTTGGAGAAGAAGAAATATTCTATTGTCAGTTTCTATAGTAAAGTACTCTACCTTTAATAATGGTAAGAATAAACTTATTACTATTGTTGCTAGAAGGTAAAACCTGTTATAGTGATGGAAGGTTTTATCTTTCAAAAAAAGCAGGTAATAACTCCACATAATAGCAGAGCATAATAGCATTTTTCCAAGGTATAGTAGTATTTCCATTATTCTTTATCTTTAAGTTCCTGTAAAAGCATTTCAAGATCTTCAACACTCATTTCATTCTTTTCTACCAAAAATGAAACAACATTACGGTAAGAACCATCAAAATAATTTTTCATCAGTCCTTTTAACGATTTTCCGCTATAAGCTTCTTTCGAAACAACCGGAAAGTATTCGTGCTGGCGTCCATGTAAAGTATAGTTTACAAATCCTTTCTCTATAAGAATTTTAATAAGCGTAGAAACAGTATTCGTATGTGGTTTCGGTTCCGGAAATAAATCCAGAATATCCTTTAGGAATGCTTTTTCCAATTGCCACATATACTGCATAATCTGTTCTTCTGCTTTGGTAAGACTTTTATTTTTCATAGGGATTATTTTATAACTAAAAACTTAGTATAACAAATGTAAACAAAATTTTGATTCACTCAACTAAAATTTTAGTAGTATTTAAAATTTATGATTTTTTAACATATTATAGTTAATATATCTATAAAGAATATCTAATATTTTGTTAATTTCGTTAGCTCAAATCCAAATCAATTGAAGAATACTTTATTTATCTCCGGGCTACTAATGATTTTACTTACATCAGGTTTAGCTTTGGGATTTTCTACAACCATCAGAATGAATATGATCGTAGGCGGAATTATTCCTGTTGTACTTATGCTTAATGTTTTATACTCTGTAATAAAGGCTATTAAAGTAAAAGCCAAATCTAAATAGTAATATCTTATTCTAGTATTAAAACAGTACAGGCTTCTTAATTCGTCTTGGAGCTCAGTAACTTTGCTTATTCCTAACTTTTAATTACTTTATTTCGATTCATTTGTCTTATAACTGATAATGGTCAATGATTTGGCATGTACAGATCATAATAATATAACTTTTGTCGACACATAATAAAAAAGTCAGGATCTGAGACCCTGACTTTTGTTAAAAATAAAGTGTAATTATGAAGAAAAAGTTATTGTAACCACCATGGTGTCTGGAAAATATCATCTTTCCCACCATACTGAGAGCTGATTGCTGCATTCAGATTTCGCGAATTAGTATTGTATTCATCCTGAGGATATCTGAACCTTTTAGGAAATACACCACCACTAACGATTGGTAATTTCGGATAACCTGTACGAAGTGCATCATAATAACCAGTCCACTGACTCTGATGGAACATTGTCATATATTTCTGAGTAAGAATTCTTTCCATTTGCTTATCAGTGCTTTCACCTGTATTATAGGCAACAGGCGCACTGTTTAAATAATTGGGAATGTCAAAACCTGCAAATAATTTATCCGAATCTTTCACATTGGCTTTATAAAAATCGAAGCTAGCCTTAACTGCAGTATCATAGTATTGTTTTGCTCCGCTTTGATTAATCCACCCTCTTACTGCGGCTTCTGCCAAAATAAAGTTTAGTTCCGAGTAGCTTAGGATATTACTTGGCTCATTTACCGGATCCAGGTAGAAGCGTGTTTTTACTTTTGAGATAATCTTCTGATCTATTAGTTTTGCATTATCTGAATAAGGTGAAATAGGATTTCCACCCTGGTATGCATTATAGTCTGTCAGCGCAAGATTCTTTTCTTTCGCGGAAGTAGTTTGCTCTGCGAAAGTGAAGATTCTTGGATCCTTTCTGTCCTTGAAGTACTGAATAAATGTATCGGACATATATAAACTGGAACCATAGGAACTGCTGTTAAAAGTTGGATAACGGCTGTTAGCCAAATCAAAGAAAGTCAATTGTCCGTTGTCACTATTTGATTCCATTAATCTTTCAGAATTTACAATACTCGCAAATTCATTTTTAATATCAATATTTCCTGCTTTAGTTTTCTTAGAAAGCGTAATAAGGATTTTTAAACGGAATGAGTTGATTAGCTTTTTCCATCTTTCGATGTTTCCGTTATAAACGATATCTCCACCAATTTTATCATTGGTATTGATTAATGAATTGGCTTCTTTCAACTCAGCAAGAATTCCTGCGAAAACATCTTCCTGCTTGTCATACTTTGGCAATCTTATATTATCAGTTTCACCTTTTAATGCCTCTGAGTATGGAATATCTCCTACCCTCATACTAAGATTATAGAAATGAAGTGCACGGAAAAATTTACCTATTGCCTGATAGTTTTTATTATTACTCTTGGCTGCTTCCTCCATCATTTTTACATCATTCAGCAAAATGTTTTTGTAAGCATCGAAAGAAGCATTATTCCATTTCAGGTACTGATAATCGTTCTCTTCTCCTGTATTTACAAGCATTCTTAATGCCGAATTAGAGCTATTGTCAACCGGGAAAGATTGTCTCGCTACATTGGTAAGCAATACACTAGGATCTACATTTGCAGGATCCTTGGGGTTCTCATTAATTTTTGTTAAGTCAGATTCACAAGAACTCAGTAATAAGAAAGGTACTGCAAGAACTGATATAATATATTTTTTCATTGTTTTTTTAGAATTTTAAGTTAAACCCAACACCAAACCATCTGCTGGAAGGATCCTGAATGTCATTAGATGAATTTGCATTTCGGCCTGAACCAATGCCAGTTCCTCCAATCTTATAGTCTGGGTCTGAATAAAGGTTTTTAGATTTCTTCCACATCGCCAGATTGTATCCGGATAAGTTTACAGTAAGTCCTTTTACAAAGCCTTTAGGATTTAGTATGGATGTGAAATCATATTCTAACACTACAGAACGAAGTTTGATGAATGATCTGTCAAAAACGTTTGCGTATTCTTTACTTTCGCTTTCTGTTACCATTGCACGGTATGGATAGTTCTGTGCCCAATCCTGGAAGCTTATTGCTTTTGTATGTGGTGTATAAGTATTAGTCGTTGGATTGTAATTAACTCCGTTTGGTACAAAGGTATATTTACCCTGATCGTATTCTGCATCCCTATATTGTACAGAATTTGGATGCTTACCACCCCACCACATTTTCTCAACAACTACAGATTCCATTACGCCGCCAAAACTACCATCAATACCAACAGTTAAACTAAGGTTTTTATATTTGAAGGTATTGGTAAAACCAAATGTCCAATCCGGATTAAAATGTCCAAGATAAGAAGGAGCATCTGCTCTTGTAGGAAGACCTGTATTAGCATCTAAAATAAGCGCTCCGTTAGCATTCTTTTTCCAGGTATAACCGTAGAAACTGTCAGTACGTTCGTTAAGCTTAATGTTATTATAGTTATCTCTACCCTGATAGATTTCAGTGATCTTCTGAACCGACTTACTCCAATTAAGTAAAGATTTCCATTGGAAATTTCTGTTCTTAATAGGTACAAGGCTTAAGGATATATCTACACCATTTGTAGTATATTTATTTCCGTTTACCACTTCTGTAGCAAAACCAGAAGTCTGTGAACCCGGGAATCTCAGAATATTATTATAATCCAGTGTATTGTAATAAGCTACATCCAAGCTAATTCTGTTATTCAGCATACCGATATTTAAACCAGCTTCATAAGATCTTGTCTTCTCAGGACCAATGTTCCCTTCTTTGTTTAATACCGATGGATATGTGTAGTAAGGATTTCCATTAAAGGTATTTCCACCGTTGTTCAGGTAATAATTACGGATAGCATAAGGATCGAAGTCGTATGCAATCTGTGCCCATGAACCATAAAGTTTTACAATATCAAAAGCTTTTGGCATTGGAATTATATTATTCAGCAATAAACTGAAGGATGCAGACGGATAAAAATAAGATCTGTTACTTTTCGGCAAAGTAGATGACCAGTCATTTCTTCCGGAAACATTCACAAATAAAGTTTTGTAGAACTCTAAATCCACAGTACCATAAGCACTGTAAATTAATTTTTCGCTAATATTATAGTCACGTGTTAAAGGCTTTATCGAGTTATCGAAAGAATATACTCCGGGAACTTTTAATCCGTCTACAGATGTTATGTCATCTTTATACTTATAGTAGAATCCTGACCCTCCGGCATTAACTGTTAAATTAATATTGTCTGTAATGGCCTTATTATAGGTAGCAAGGACATCGTAGTTCAGGTTTATAGTTTTAGAGTTTGTTACTCTGTAACGTCCATTTCTTGGTGCATCGTAGTTGAAATAAGAATATGGACTCTTTAATTCATTTTTAGTATCATTCTCTACATAAGAGATTTTACCTTTCACTGTAAAATCATCGGATGCTTCATAAGTTAATCCTGTCTGGGCGCTATAGACATCTGTCGCAACACTGTTTTTAAAGTTTTTAGCACCAAACCATGGGTTGTTATACCAAGCGTAGTTCCAGTTTGCTTGTTGATAGCCTTCTCTTCCTTTTACCCAAAGATTATTTTTAAGATCTCTTCCGTCTACGTCACCACCCATCCAGATAAGTATGGTATACATATGTCCGCTCGGGTCATAGTTATAGTTAGGCATACTTGGGGTAGTTGTTCTGTTATAAGCCAATTTTGTATTAAAGCTTAACTTATCTGTGATGTATGTATTACTGGAGAAGTTAGCTCCGTATTTTCTAAGATAAGATTCAGGAATTCTGTCATCAAAATTCATGAAGTTTCCGGAAAGTCTGTAGGTATCTTTATTATGCTTATAATTAACTGCGAAGTTTGTATTATTGATAAACGAAGGTGTCAAAAACGTATTCAGGTTATCGTGGTAAGTCCAGTCTGTAGGTACTCTTTCGTATCTTGATTTATCATTATACGGAGTATTGGCTACGTTACCATACCACGGAATTACCTGGCCAGTTTGTTTATCCAGTATTGGGCTGTTCCACTGAGCAAGCTTTCTTCCAGGAACAAATTTTGGCCCCCAGATCATATCTCCGTCATTGATTCCCCCATCGGCACCATCCCAGAATTCATATTTACCGTGAGAACCGTTTCCGTATTCTGTTTGTGTTTTGGGAAGATTGGTAAAACCAGCTGTAAACATAGTGTTCTGGCCAAATTCTACTGTAAATCCACTTTTCTTAGCACTTTTGGTGGTTACCAGAATGGCCCCATATCTACCCCTGGAACCGTATAATGCAGATGCTGTAGCTCCTTTTAGTACGTTAATATTCTCGATGTTGGAAGGATCCAGTGCCTGGAATGTTTTGTCGTCTACAATAACGCCATCTATTACAATAATAACGTTAGAGTTTCCACGCAATGTAAAAGTTGGTTTTTGCTGCATTCCCGGAGGATTGGAGACATTAAGTCCGGCAACCTGTCCCGCAAAAAGATTTCCTACACTGGGTGTCGTTACAGTTTCGAACTGTTTGGTATTGATTTCCTGAGTGGAATAACCAATTTTCTTTGCTTTTTTACCAATTCCCAAGGCAGTAATTACAACTCCATCAATGTTCTTCTCTTTCTGTTTCAGTGTATCTTTTTTACCAACTTCCTGTGCATAAGGCAGAAAAGGTAATAATACAACTGAAGCAGATAATAATACTCGTTTCATTCAGTTTTTTTGCAAAAGTATCCCTCGTATTTTAAGTTAATATTAACACCTGTTTAGCATTTTATTAACTTTATATTTAGGAAATAGTACAAAAACAAGGCTTTAGAAAATATAAAATATCCTGCTCTCTATATATTAAATTTCGTTAAAACAGTATTGTTTGATAAAGTTTTCTGGGATGAAAGAATTATAACAATACTATAATTATCTTTTTTTTCGGATTTGCAAATACCTGATTTTCTTTCTATGTGCTGATTAAAATTGCATACTTTATTATAATAGTTTGTATTTCGATATTTATGATTAATTTTACCTCCCTTTATTTGTAACGAATGAAACAAGATTTAAACATTCATTTTGAAGTTTATAAAAACATATCGGAATTAGACGATACTGAAAAGAAGCTATTCGAAACAGCTTCTGAAATCCGTAAAACAGCTTATGCTCCCTATTCGGAGTTTTTTGTAGGATGTGCAATCCTTCTGGAAAATGGTGAAATTATTGTTGGTAATAATCAGGAGAATGCAGCTTATCCTTCAGGATTATGTGCTGAAAGAACTGCTATATATTGGTTGGCAGCAAACCATCCCGGACAGGAAATTAAAAAAATATTTGTAGTTGGCGGCCCAAAAAACGAGATGGCTGACAATAATATTCCAATTCCGCCATGTGGTTCATGCAGACAATCTATATTAGAATACGAGAGTAAACAAAGCTCTCCTATTGAAATTTATTTTGCGTCTACACAAGGAAAAACAGTTAAATGCTACAGTGTAAAAGATTTACTGCCTTTCTCCTTCGACAAAAATTATTTATAACTTTCTTATATTTGCAAAAATTCAGGTTCGGCATTGTCCGATGAAAAGGGAATCTGGTGTAACACCAGAGCTGTCCCCGCAACTGTAGATCACTGAAGTATTTCTGTACAAAGCCACTGTAATTACGGGAAGGCACAGAAATGTGAAAGCCAGGAGACCTGCCTGAAACTATAATTATTAATTAACAACTTTCGGAGGAAAAGTTCGGATTATTTGTCCTATAAATATTATTAGGTCTATTTGTTCTTATTTCTCCGGATACAGGTTTAACTAAATTTTATTCATGAATAAAAAACTATTTGTAATCGGAGCTCTTCTTTTTGTTGGTTCCGGCTTATATGCTCAGGAAGAGAAAAATGGCCAGATTGAAGAGGTAACCATTGCTTCTAAAACGTCTCAGAAGCTTTATAAAACAGGTAAAAATGTTACCCTTATCACCAATAAAGATCTGGAAAAATATAAAGGACAAAACCTTAGCGATGTATTGGATCAGGTGGCAGGATTCCAGATTACAGGTAATTTTAATAACGCCTCCGAACCTAAAATAATGAGGGTAAGAGGAGGTAAAAACGCTAATATAGTTATACTATTAGATGGAGTTCCGTTAAGAGATGTTACCGGAAATGACTATACTGCAGCCGATCTTCGTTTGTTAGCTCTGGAAAATGTAGAAAGCATTGAGATACTGAATGGTGCTTCTTCTGTATTATACGGTTCTAATGCTACAGTTTCTGTGATCAATGTAAAAACAAAAAAAGCATCGCAAAAAGCTATTGAAGGAGCTCTTACTGCAAGAGCCGGGTCTTATAATACATATGCACAAGATGGAGCATTAAGAGGGAAAATTGACAAATTTAATTATCAGCTCAATGCCTTCAATGAAAAATCTCAAGGCTTGTCTTCTGCTAAAGGTGACAGCACCTTTGATAAAGATGGTTGGGAAAAACAGAACCTTTCCGCTGGTATAGGTTATTCAGGAAATAATTTTGATGTTAATATTAATGGAGGATGGAATCATAATCTCTATTTATATGATACAGGAGCTTTCACTGATGGACAGAACCGTGGAAACGACAAACAGTTTTATGTAGGCGGTAATGCTAACTACAGATACCATAATGGTAAAATAGTATTCAATACCCGTTATACGGATGTAGACAGGTTAGGGCAAAGTATAAAAGGAGCTTCTTATCAGGATCAGTTTTCATACAATGGGAAAAACTTTATTGCAGAGCTTTACAACAATTATAAAGTAAATGATTACTTTAATTTTACTGTAGGTGTACAATATGAAGATCAGAGAATGGGATCAAAAAGTCTTCCATATGGTAAGGATAATATGGAAGAAGTCCTGAAAAGCGGTGATACAAAACTTCATAGTTTTGATGCTTACGCAAATTTCAATGCAAATTATAAAGGATTCAATTTAGATGCAGGCGTCAGAATGACTGATAATTCTAAGTTTGGTAACCACTGGATATATAGTGTAAATCCATACTATTTGAAAGAATTTAATGACACCTATTTCAAAATCGGATATTCTTTTGCTACAGCATTTATTGCTCCTACCCTCTATCAGAACTATGGATCACTTCCTTGGACTTTACCAAACCCTGATCTAAAACCAGAAAGAAACCAATCCCATGAAATTGATTTAAGTTTTGGTAAAAAAGACAGAAGCCTGAACTTTAATGTAAGCTTATTCCAGAGAAAAGAAAAAGATGCTTTCGCTTATGTATCTAATCCTGATTATACGGGAAGCTTCCAGAATATAGACGAAAATAAAGTAAAAGGATTTGAAGTTGGTTTCGACTATCAGATCATTGATATGGTTAAATTTGGAGGGAACTATAGTTTTGTAGAAAAAGATAAAGAAGCAACAATGCTGCGCCAGCCAAAACAAAGAGTTAACTCTTATGTAGAGGTGAAGCCTTTTGCATCAACAAGAATTACCGTTTCTCACCAGTTTGTAGGTAAGAGAAATGATGCATATTATGACTCTGTTTCATTTAGTACCAAAAATGTTAAAGTAGCCGATTTCAATTTATTCAACCTGAACATCAACCAGAAGATCGTACATAATATTGATGCTTATCTTAACATCGGTAATCTCTTCAATAAAGATTATGTAGATGTAATCGGTTATACAACTAAGAACAGAAATTATACATTAGGAGTCTCTTACAGATTCTAATAAAAGATACCAAATCATCTATCCTCGGCCGTGTATAAGCTTGCTTATCACGGCCCTTTTTATAACCGGATATTGTGATCGCTATTATTAGGACCAGATGAAGTTTGCAGAAACTGTTGCTGTTCTATTTGTGCCGCCAGCTCATCTCCTATCTTTTTGTCCATTTTTACTTTTTTTATTGCCAGATTAAGCTCGTTACCAAACAAAATAAGAATGATATTCAGGTTTACCCAGATCATAACCAGTATTATGGAACCAATAGAACCGTATAAGAAGTTATAACGCGCAATATCCCGTACATAAAAGGCAAAAACATAAGTAATAAAACCAAATAGCAAAGTACTGAAAATAGCCCCCGGAATAGCCTCACTGAATCTTTTAATTTTAAGGCAGCCTACCCAGTAAAATAAAGCCAGCAAGATGAAATAGAATAAAGGGAATGATATGAAACTGATAATCTTTGTAAGATTGTTCACCAACCAGGAAATACTGTTTACCGGATTGAAAAGTTTCATTACAACCTCTGCGTAATAAATTCCCAGAAGAGACAAAACAGTAATGCTTACAAAAGCAATTGTTATGAGTAATGCAATTCCATAGTTTCTGAAAAAAGTACGCTTTACATCTGTATTCAGATTAAAACCCATAATGAGGGCATGTGTTCCGTTTGTTCCAAATATTAAGGCGAGTATAATGGTTACAAAATTACTGATGCCTTTAAGGTTAGGAATAAGTGTGTCTTGGAGATATTCTGTAACATAAACCTTTATATCAGCCGGTAATATATTGGCCAGCATAACATCGAATATATAAAACTGGAGCTTATCGTAATGCGGCAGATATGGAAGAATTGAAAGCAGAAATAATAAAAAAGGGAAAAGACTTAGGAAAAAAGCCCATGATATTGCTGCAGCTTGTCTGATAACAGGATTTTTAAAAATTCCCTCTCCATAGATTTCAAACATTTTCAACAGCGAAATACCTAACATAGGCAGGTGTATGCTATCGAGAAAATCACGAAATCTAATGATTAATTGAGGCGTTTTTAAAGGCATTCATCTATATTTGCAAAAGCAAAGATAATAAAATGCGTATAAGTTTAATATGTATTGGCAAAACGGATGATGCTGAAATTAAGAAACTCATTGCTTATTACATTCCGCGTCTTCCGAAACATTTCAATTTTGAATTCATTGAAATTCCTGACGTTAAAAATGCCAAAAACCTTACTGATATTCAGTTAAAGAAAGAAGAAGCTAAGTTATTCCTTAACTATCTGGATAATACAGATACTGTTGTATTATTGGATGAAAAGGGAAAACAGTTTACATCCCGTGAATTTGCATCCAAAATAGATAACTGGATGAATATGTCTACCCGGCATCTTGCATTCCTTGTAGGAGGAGCTTATGGGTTTTCTGAAGAAATCTACAGCAGAGCTCAGGAAAAAATTTCATTATCAAAAATGACATTTACCCATCAGATGATTCGTTTGTTCTTTGTAGAACAGATTTATCGTGCTTCTACAATTCTGCAAGGAAAACCTTATCATAATGATTAATAACCTCTAGGATATAAAAACTAAAAAGGTTCTTCAAAGCGAAGAACCTTTTTTATATTTATTATTTTTTGCTCACGTATCTCAATGCCAGTGTAGAGAATAAACCTCCCAATAAGAAGCCCATTAAAGCCCCAACAGCGACATCTCCAGGAAAATGAACTCCTAAATAGATTCTGCTGTAAGAAACCACTACTGCCCATAAAAAAAGCAAGTAAGGCAGGAACTTATAATTTCTCCCGATAAGGAAACTTAAAAATGTAGCCAGAAAAAAAGTGGTACTCGCATGTGCAGAGTAAAATCCATATTTTCCGCCACAGGTAACCAAACGCATATGATTAATAAGTTCCGGATCGTGACAAGGTCTTAGTCTCAGGAAACCATATTTAAAAATATTGGCGATCTGGTCGCTTGCTGTAATTCCGACAGCTATAAAAAGAAGGATAAATAAAAAATTCTTTACAGAATATTTCTTATAAACCAGAAACATTAATAAAAGATACAGAGGTATCCAAACCAATGGTTTGGTCATATAGATCCAAAAAGAATCAAAACCTGGTGATCCAAGACCATTTAGGTATAGTAACAGCTCTTTATCCGAATGAATGATTTCTTCCATATTCTATCGGCTTACCGGACCAACATGTTCATCGCTTAAAGGATCAACTTTTTTCTCGGCTGAAGCTATTTGTTCGGTTTCTGTATGGGCTATTGTCTCTGTAGTTTTTTCCGGAGCCGGAGAAGACGTATCAGCTGTATGCTGATCCATTGGATTTACAGAGTTTTTCATATCCTCTATCTGCTTTTGTACATCATTAAGCGGATTAATATCGGTAACAGTTTGCTTTACTTTATCAATCTCTTTTTTGATGTCTGAAATCGGATTATCAGCCTCCTTCATAATCTCCGTTTTAATATCCTCCATCGCACCTTTCATTTTACGGACACCTTGTCCTAATTCGCGTGCGATACTCGGTATTTTATCCGGTCCAAATAATACTACGATGACTAATGCCACCACTAACATTTCTCCTATGCTAAGTTCCATAAATCAAAATTACAAAAGATATTCTTAACCTTGCTGTTTTTAAGTTTAATTTCAGCAATTTTATTTCTTTCTAAAGTTAAAGTAAGCAATTATTGCCCCCATTCCCAACATTATAAACGCTAAGAAAAATGGAGCTCCCGGAAACTGAAAAGGTGCCTGATCATGCGTAAAGTAGAAAAACAGGTTTGTCATTAATGGTGGCCCTACAATAGCAGTTGCACTCATAAGACTGGTTAATGCTCCCTGTAACTCACCTTGTTCCTGTTTGGATACGTTACCGGTAATTACAGACTGCAATGCAGGTCCGCAGATACCACCTAAACAGTAAGGTACTAAAAAGGCAAACATCATCCAGCTTTCAGTAGCAAAAGCAAATAGTAACATTCCTATTGCATATAATCCAAGTCCGTAATAGATACTTCTTTCATTTCCAATTCTAGGATTTATCCAGCGTATTAGTAGCCCTTGTACAAGTCCTACTAATAAACCAATAAGTCCAAGAGATAATCCTACTTCTTTTTCTTTCCATCCAAACATGTACATGGTGAAATAAGACCAGTTACTTTGTACCGCATGTGCACCAATATATATCAGAATAAGTACTAATATCAGCCCCGACATTTTAGGATGCTTCTTCAGCATAAATAATGATCCTATAGGGTTAGCTCTTTTCCATTCAAATTCTCTCCTGTGATCTTTATCCAGAGATTCCGGAAGAATAAAGTAACCGTATATGAAATTGATTAAACAAAGAACTGCCGCAGCGTAAAAGGGAACTCTGGAACCAAACTGTCCTAAAAGTCCGCCTAATACAGGTCCGATAATGAATCCCATCCCAAAAGCAGCTCCAATAAGCCCGAAATTCTTTGCCCGGTTTTCTTCTGTACTAATATCGGCGATATAAGCACTGGCTGTTGTAATACTTGCTCCCGTCATACCCGCTATAACACGACCGATAAATAACCAGATAATATTTGGAGATAATGCCAGAAATACATAATCTATCGCAAACCCCAATAAAGATATCAGGATAATGGGACGTCTCCCGTATTTATCACTAAGGTTG
This sequence comes from Elizabethkingia miricola, assembly GCF_001675285.1. Taxonomy (GTDB): domain Bacteria; phylum Bacteroidota; class Bacteroidia; order Flavobacteriales; family Weeksellaceae; genus Elizabethkingia; species Elizabethkingia miricola. Next base: position 125,567 of record NZ_LSGQ01000028.1, on the reverse strand, counting down.
CCCACCAGAGGAGCAAATATAAACTGGGTAAATGCATAGGCAAAACTTAGCCAGCCTCCATATTTTGCGGCTTCACTGATATCACCATGAATAAGTTCTTCTATTAGCTTTGGTATAACCGGGATAATAATACCCCATCCTGTTATATCGATAAGCATTGTGATGAATATAAAGCCTATCGCGGTGTTCGTCTTTTTATTTTCCATAATTTAAAAAAGCGCAACAAAAATAATGAATTGTTACTGTAATATTGTTTATTTTAAAATTAATAATAAAAAAAGCCCCGAATTTCGGGGCTTTTTATTATTTGTTTATCTCATGTACTGGCGGGGCGTCTTTTTTTCGTCCTTTCAAACAGTCATAAGCAATTGCTGATGCGATGAAGATGGATGAATAAGTACCGAAACCAATACCGATTAATAATGCAAACATGAAGCCCTTCATATTATCACCTCCGAAAAGGAAGATCGCAAGGATAACCAATATCGTAGTGAATGAAGTGTTGAATGTTCTACCCAACGTGCTGCTGATGGAATCATCAAACAGACCTGCAAGGCTGATAGATTTTCTTTCTCTAAGGTATTCACGGATACGGTCAAATACAATTACCGTATCGTTAATGGAATATCCTAATACTGTTAATACAGCTGCAATGAAATCCTGGTTGATCTCCATATTGAATGGCGCTACTGTGTAGAATAAGGAGAATACCCCTAAAATTACTACCGCATCGTGGAACAATGCCACAACAGCACCAAGAGAGAATTGCCATTTTCTAAATCTTAATAAGATGTAGATGAAGATTCCCGCTAAAGCAGCAAGAACTGCTAATGTACCGTGAACCTGAATGTCATCTGCTACTGTAGGTCCTACTTTCGTAGAAGAAACGATTCCTGCATGTCCGACATCAGAACTTTTGAAAGCTTCGAATGTTTCGTTAGCCGGAAGGTGTTTCTTTAATCCGTCGTATAATTTATGTTCAATCTCAGAGTCAACAGTTGTGTTAACGTCATCAATTTTGTAGTCAGTTGTTATTCTAAGCTGATTAGAGTTACCAAATGTTTTAACATCTACAGCTTCGTTTTTACCGTCATTAGTTTTAAATATCGGAGCCAACTCTTCCTGAATATCGGAAGCCACAACCGGCTTATCAAATCTTACAACATAACTTCTTCCTCCTTTGAAGTCAACCCCAAATTTGAAGCCTTTTGTAACGATAGATGCGATACAGATAATCATCAATATAGTAGAGAAGATGTAAGACCATTTTCTTTTCCCGATAAAGTCGATCCAGATATTTCTGAAAAGATTTTTTGAGAAAGATGTCCATACTGAAATCTCTTTACCTTTTCCAAGTCTGCTGAAGATCATTACTCTCGACAATAGTACAGAAGTAAAGAACGTCATCAGAATACCGATAATTAAGGTTACAGCAAATCCTTGGATTGGTCCTGTACCGAAAATATATAATACAACAGCTGTTAGTAATGTTGTTGCGTGTCCGTCAATAATCGCAGATAAAGCGTGCTTGAAACCATCGTTGTATGCTTCACGGATTCCTTTTCCTGCAAATAATTCTTCTTTGGTTCTTTCATAAATGATTACGTTCGTATCTACTGCCATGGCCATGGATAATACGATACCCGCGATACCTGGTAAGGTAAGTGTAGCATCGATAGAGTCCATAATACCGAACACGTAGAATAAGTTAATAATCATCGCAATTACCGCATAAACACCAGCCATTCCATAGTAGAAAATGATATATACCATGATAAGGGCAAACGCAATAATGAATGACATAACACCAGCGTTGATAGATTCAGCACCTAATGAAGGTCCAACAACATCTGCCTGAACAATTTTTGCAGTAGCAGGAAGTTTACCTGAGTTTAGTACATCTACTAAATCTTTAGCTTCGTCCTGACTGAAGTTACCTGTAATTACAGATTGTCCGTTAGGAATTGCTGTATTTACATTAGGAGCAGTATATACATTGTCATCCAGAGTTACAGCGATTGGTCTTCCGATGTTTTTCTCAGTAAGTGTTTTCCATACTTTAGTACCATCAGAATCCATTTGCATTCCGATTTCAATTCTTCCGATCTGGTCGTAGTTAACACGTGCATCTTTTACAGCACCATCAAGCGGAGCTTTGTTGTTTGCTGTTCCACGGATTGCATATAATGTCAGATTATCCGGAGTATTAGATTCAGGTTTTGCAGCCCACATAAACTTTGTAAATCTAAGGTTAGCCGGACGCGCTTTAATAGCCTGAGCACTGTTTAATAATTTATTTACAGTAGCTGTATCAGAAAGTTTAACGTTACCTACTCCATTCTGTCTTGCACCATTCTGCATATCCAGAGTATTGATAAGATTCATATTCTTATTAACACCAATAGAATCTCCTTTTGTCATTACAACAGAAGTAAGTTGTTGGAAATACGGAGCAACTTCACCTGCAGTTTGTACTTCCCAGAATTGTAATCTTGCAGAAGTCTGTAGTAATTTCTTTACTCTGTCAATATCTTTGATACCAGGCATTTCAACCAAGATACGACCTGTTCCAGGTACTCTCTGTACGTTCGGTTGTGTTACCCCTAGTTTATCAATACGCGTACGGATTACTTCAAAAGCTGAACCTACAGAGGCATCAATTTTCTTAGAAATAATCTTTTTTACTTCGTCATCAGGTGTATTGAATTTAATCTGATCACTTAGCTTCTGAGTACCGAAAACTTCAGGGTTAGAAAGTTTTACATTTGTCCCTTTTTCCTTGTTTACAGCATCAAACTGAACAAAAAAGTTATCGATGTATGTCTTAGTAGAGAACTTTTGTGCAGCATCTGTTCTGTTCAGAGCTTCTACTAAAACTGGGTTTGTGGAATAATTCGTTAAATCATTAACCAGGTCTCTTTGATTAATTTCCAACAAAACGTTGATCCCTCCTTTCAAATCCAGACCAAGTTTCATTTCTTTTTCCTTGGCAGAACGATAATCCAGTTTTGTGAAACCCAGATTAAGCGTGTCTTTGGACAACTTTTCTAATTCCTTTTTGTACTTAACTTCATTGCCTCCGGAAAGAGCTTGTGCCTCTTTCTCAATTCTATTCGCATAGAAACTCGGCAGGAGTTCATTAATGCATATCAATCCGAGGATGATTGCAATAGTGGTAATGAGTCCTTTTCCTTGCATTTTTTTATGATTTAACGACTATTTTTCATTGATTATAAGGCGCAAATATAATGATTTTTAGTAAATTTTAACAATTTTCTTTTTAACTGCTCTCAAGTGCGGTAAGAATGTAAATTTGACAGTAATCTACACCTGAAATTATAAGAGTAATAATAATTCTGTCTTAATTATCTTTATTTTTGCCATTAATACAAAACCAATGATGTCTAAAAAAATCTTTTTATTCTTTTTTATAGCTTTTTTAGCTACCAGCTGTCAGGAAAAAGAAGAGAAAAAGCATCCACATACACCAGTTGTTATAAAGAATGATGAAAAGCCAATTGTAAAGCAAAAAACAGATATTAAAAAGCTAAAACAAAAAGCAGAAGAAGCATTATTATACAACAGACAAAATAAATTTAATACCGATTTCTGTATTCTGATAGACATGAGTATGCATTCTGGCACTAACCGCTTTTTTATATGGGATTTCAGGGAGAATAAAATTGCTAAAGAATATCTTGTAGGACATGGTTGTGGTGCAAATAGCTGGTCTTCTGATGAATCTGCAGCTAAAGCTGAATTTAGTAATGAAGATGGAAGTCACCTGTCCTCTCTGGGAAAATATAAAATTGGTGCTCGCGGATACAGCAATTGGGGTATTCATGTAAAATATCTGATGCATGGACTGGAAGAAACAAACAGCAATGCTTTGAAACGCGTTATTGTATTTCACTCGTGGGATAAAATGAGTGATGAAGAAGTTTTTCCTAAAGGCAGTCCGGAAGGCTGGGGATGCCCTACAGTATCTAATAATGCAATGAAAATTATTGATCTTAAATTAAAAAATTCTGCAAAACCTGTATTAATGTGGATTTATAGCTAGTTCTGCAGAATTAATATGCTAGTTTCTTATTTCGCGATATCATCATCGCCAAGAAGCTTCTGAATCTTTTATATTGTCATGGAGAATATCCTTGTTCCCGGTTGTTTTCTTAACATTCTCAGGTCAAATGTCATGGTAACATTTCGGGTAAAGGCTCTTCCCTCTTCAGTTATTTTTATACCATTTTCAGACAGCTCAACCAAGCCATCTTTCTGCATTTCCTGTAATTTGTCCATTGCATTTTCAAATTCTGGAAAAGCTGTTTCTGCGTCCCATGATGTTTCCAGTCTACACATCAGATTCAGAATATGCCTACGGATAATAAGATCTTCTTCATTTAATATATGTCCTTTTACTACTGGGAATTCTCCGTTATTTACCATCTGCTCATAACCTTCCACTGTTTTTTCATTTTGCGCAAATGCATACCAACTGTCGGATATTCCGGACATTCCTAAACCTACCATTAGCTGAGTTTTAGAAGACGTATATCCCATAAAGTTACGATGAAGCTTCCCTTTCTTCATAGATTGATAAAGATCGTCATGTGGTAATGCAAAATGATCCATTCCTATTTCGAAATAACCCAATTCTTCCAGTAAGCTTTTACCCTCTTCGTATAATCTGCGTTTCTCATCACCGGAAGGCAAATCATTTTCATCAAAGCCTCTCTGCCCTACACCTTTGATCCATGGAACGTGTGCATAAGAATAGAATGCTAATCTGTCTGGTTTTAGCTCCAATGTTTTACGAATGGTATTTTCCATGCACTCCCAGTTTTGGAAAGGTAAACCAAATACCAGATCGTGACTGATTCCTGTATAGCCAATTTCACGAGCCCATTCTGTTACGTTTTTTACATTTTCAAAAGGCTGTATTCTGTTGATGGCTTTCTGCACCTTTTCATTATAATCCTGTACACCAAAGCTTACTCTTCGGAAGCCCAGATCGTAAAGTGTTTTAAGGTGGTCATATGTTGTATTATTCGGATGTCCTTCAAAACTGAATTCAGGATGTTCCGCAATTTTTACAGTTTCAAAAATTCCGCTGAGAAGTTTCTTAAGATTTTCCGGAGAAAAGAATGTAGGAGTCCCGCCTCCTAAGTGAAGTTCTTTTAGCTTCGGTTTCTCGTCGAAAAGATTCAGATAAAGCTGCCATTCTTTCAGAACAGTTTCCAAATATGGTTCTTCTACAGAGTGTTGTTTTGTAATTCTTTTATGGCATGCACAAAAAGTACACAAAGCCTCACAAAAAGGAAGATGAATATATATACTGATCCCTTCTTCCGCATTAGATTCTTTAAAAGAACGTATCACCGACTTCTTCCAACCCTCTACAGAAAAACTTTCAAGATCCCAGTAAGGAACGGTTGGATAAGATGTATAGCGCGGGCCAGGTATATTGTATTTATCTACTAATGAATTCATGCTGCAAAATTACAAAATATAACAGGCTTTTGCACGGAATTTTAACCAAATTAAAATCAGGTTTCTGTATCCCTGGTTTCATTAATAATTCTTTCTGCTTCTGCGGCATCCTCTTCAGCAACATAAAGTATGTAATCCTGATTAATTGGCATCACAGAAAGATTGTTTACAAATTCGTTTTTCACAAAGCTTTCAATACCATTAGCAGCAAGTTTACCTTTAACAATTTCAACCTGAAATAATATGTTTGACTGATATATTCTAATAAATTCTCCCATAAATAATTACATAAAGTTATCTAAACTAAATTTAAGAATAAAAATCAGAACTTGATAATCCAAAATAAAACAGTAATTGATATTATTAATGTAAAAATGGTTATCAAGCATACCATTTTTTATCAGAGAATTTGTCGTTGTTATATAATCTTTAATTTTTTTATTATTTTAATTTCGATGAGTTCTTCTTTCTGATTATGTTTAAACTGCACACATGCTAACATAAAACTAAATGTTGATAGAAAGAAAGTTAAAGTTGTATATTCTTTCATACTACTCTCATTGTAATTAATTATACATTTTTCTCCTCAAAAAAGAATTAATTAGACACAGCCATCACAATGAGTTCCCCATATTTTTTTATGGCCCCTTGCATGCTAATGTCTTCTCTACCTATTTGTAAGGGTATTTGACGAATTGGATTTTGTTTAACATATAAAGTGATACTTGTAGGGTTTTTACCATTGGATCGCTCTCGCTTGTATTCTTCATTTGAAACAAATTTTATTACAAATGTAATATCTCCAACTTCTGGCGAATCAGGTATTACCATTATCATTTTCATATCTGGAAATTGTTTAAGCACCTCTGATAAAGGTCTTTCCCTATAATTTAAATCATTATTAATTACCTTTGCTACTGCTTCGGCCTGAGGATTTTTAACTTGAGCGTTTGAACAACATGAAAACACAATAGTTAATATTAATATTAGTTTTATATAAATTTTCATAAGATCTTATTTAATTATTACAATTAGTTTGGTTATATCCCGAATCAAGCCTTACAGCTCCAATTTTATTAAAATTACCTGTATTATTCTTTTTTGTAATAGCTACACCAGCATTATACTTATCTAATATATATGCTGTGGCTATTTCCAAAGATGTTTTACTAGCATTACTATAACCATCATTGGTTGAAATATCTTGCCACTCTGTTTTTAAATTTCCCGGAAAATTAGTAAAAACTCTATTAGAATCAGATCTCCTTTCAGGAGGATACATTTTAAGAAAACTTTTCAAAGCATCTATATCCGTTACTATTAATGCATATTCTGTACCCTGCTGAGTGTATATATATTTAGTTCTGTAATTTTGAAAGGATTCAGCCATTTCTATTAACCCATAAACGTCCCCCGGGGAAGGAGGGATATCCTCATTATGATTATGAATATCACCAACAGTACTGGAAGTGGCCTCACCTGTAACATTTCCAGCGTTACCATCGAAGGTTTTCCCTTTAGAAAGTTGTCCGTTACTATTTTCAATCATTGTTGTGTGTTCTTTTTTAGCATCAGCAGGATCATTGTTATAAGCATTTTGGGTTGCTTCTTTAGCGCTCTGTACTGCAGCATTTTTGTAATTTTCTGTTGCCTTCTTAGATGCTGCAGATGCTTTACCACATAAATCTTGAAGGCTTTCACCAGCTCCACCACCTCCGCCATTAGGATCAATACAATTGGCATGTTCTTGACAACCGCCACCGCCACCACCTGGTCCTGATGGGTTTGTTGTTCCTGGATTAGGCTTTGGTACGGTAATAATAACATCTGGAATACTACAATCGACCCATTCACCATCTTCTTTTCTACATCCTAATCCTGCAATAGGATTAATGCTTGCACTAAGTGCTAAAGTTTTAAATTTCCGTTGAAATTTATTTAGTGATTCTTGAAACTCAACTACATTTAGTTTATACAACTCATCTTGTTCATTATAATTATGGTATTTTACATAAGTTCCTTTTTCAGTAAGGCTTGCAGATACTAACCCAATAACTCTATTTCCTTGGACTTTTGGAAATACAATCCACTTATCTCCGTTTTCTTCTGTAATAATTTGAGATTTGATATTAAACTCAACATAGGATTGTCCATCTTGAGTGACAGAAGTGGTTTTATCTGCATTTGCTATAGTCCCAATTATTGGTTTATTATTAACGCCAGATAAGTTGGTTTTCTGCACTCCATAATATCTTTTCATCAGAAAAGCAAAACCATCAGCATAATTAATTGGTTTTCCATTTTTTTGAACAAAAACAGAGAAACGTAAATCTTTTTCTTGCTGTTTCTGAGTAAGTCCATCTTCGGTTCGGCAAGATGAAAGTAAGGATAATGCAAAAACTCCCCACAATGGAGCAAAGAGTATTTTTTTCTTCATACTTTTTGTAATTTAGTATTTTCAATTGTTATAAATATATAATAAAAATCTATATCTACATTGCATTTTTCCGTAAATTCATATAGAATTAGCATTATATTCTTTTTATAATTAGTGTAATACTATAGTCACAATAACTAGAAATTTATTAGATTAAAGCGATGAAATAATTACTTAACTTCTAATTTTTAAAACTCATCAATTCATTTTCAAAGCAATATTTACACATATTTTCAAACTTTAATCTACATAAACTACACCTTCTTTCTAATCAGGAAATAGACCGGCAGTCCCAAAAGAAGGAGAATAAATCCCGGCCACGTATAATTTGGTTTGTAAATAATAAGCAGAACACAGAACATAATTCCGATAACGAGGTAAAGCAAAGGTGTTACGGGATATAAAAAAGTTTTGTAAGATCTCGGAATAAAAGGCTTTTTAAATCTCAGCCAGATTACGGCAAAAACAGTAAGCATATAAAATAATACGATAACAAAGGAAATCATATCCAGAATATCTCCATATTGTCCACTAAGGCACAATAATGAAGCCCATATTCCTTGTAGCCATAAAGATTTCTCCGGAACGTTATTTCTGTTATTTTTAATAGCTGAGCTAAAAAATAATCCGTCTTTAGCCATTGTCTGAAATACTCGGGCTCCGGATAGAACAAGTCCGTTGATACAACCAAAAGTAGAAATCATAACGAGAACCGCCATAATAATGGTTCCGGTATTTCCCATAATCTTTTCTGCAGCAGCAACAGCAACACGGTCATTGGCTGCAAAAGCGATTTCATCACGGGATAATGCACTTAGATAAACCACATTACAGAGAAAATAAAGTATGATAACAGATGCTGTACCAATAACCATTGCACGGACTACATTCCTTTTAGGATTTTCGATCTCCCCAGAAACAAAAGTTACACTCTCCCATGCAACGCTACTGAAGACAGAACCTACCATTGCTGCTGCAATTCCGCCCAAAATAGCTTTTCCGCTAATAGGCATCCACTCTTCTCCTTTCAGATTCTGAAAAGCCTTTGTTCCAATATTTAAATTTTCGCTTAGGTGTGAATCTTTAATAAAAATAAGCCCCAGAACAATAAGTCCTAAAAGTGCTATAATTTTTGAAGCTGTAAAAACGGACTGTATTATTTTCCCACTTTTGATACCTCTGGTATTGATATAGGTAAGCAACAGGATAATACCAATACCTAAAATCTGAAGCCAGGTAATCTTAAAACTACCTTGTTGAAATAAAGGTGCAGCATCATTGAGCTGCGGAATAAGATAGGCTGTAAATTTACTGAATGCAACAGCTACCGCAGCAATAGTTCCGGTTTGTATAACTGTAAATAATCCCCATCCGTATAAAAATCCTGTAAGCTTGCCAAAAACTTCGGTAAGATAAGTGTATTGCCCTCCGGCTTTTGGGAAAATAGCGGATAATTCCCCATAGCATAATGCCGCCGATACCGTAATAACACCTGTGATAAGCCAGACAACTAATAGCCACCATCCGGATCCGAGCTGCCTCATAATATCGGATGAAACAATAAAAATTCCGCTACCGATCATAGATCCCATAACGATCATAGTGGCATCCCATAGTTTGAGTTTTTGCATAGTTTAAATTTTGATCCCAAATATATAAATAATGCAAATTGAAAAATGAAAAAGCTGCAAAATCTTGCAGCTTTATATAATAAATTGAAAAATATCGACTAATAAGTACAGTAACCTTAATTAATTTTGGAAAACGTTCCGTTCAGCTCAAATTCTAATTTAAGCCCGCTTTTTAGTTTTACTTCATACTTACCTTTTTCACGGCTTACCCATACAATAGGGTCTCCTTTGTAGTTAGAATTTGTATAATTGGTTAGAGATCCCGGAAGAAATCCTGTAGAAATGGCATTACCTTTACCATCTACTTCTTCCCATTCACCATCATTGTGAAATTCTACTTCTACTCCGTTACTATATTTTACAGTAAAGTCTACATCATTAGGATTTTCTGCATTTTTAATATAAATAAATGGCTTACCACTGATGTATTTATTCAGGAAATCCTGAGCATTGGATGGAAGTTGTGCTTTGGTAATGGTTTGTTTTTGTGCGGCTACCATACCTACAACAACTATACCCGCCAATACCATTAACCTTTTCAGATAAATCATTTTCATAATACTATTTATGTTTTAATCTTAAAAATAAAGATAGCTTTTTTTTCTAAACACTAAGGCTGTCTAAACTCAAACTGTGTAATAAGTAACAAATTTTAAACCATAAAGGATATAATAGAAAAAATGAATGGCTTTCAGCTATGATTTTTTAAACCTATAAGGTTCCAAACTTAAGAGAAATCAGAAAATTAGAAATATATGTTAAATAATAAAGCCCCTCGAAAGGGGCTTTATATATGAAGCTTTATGATTAAAATTAATCCTTAGCCATTCTTTCTGCACGTTTTCTTTCTTCTTCGCTAAGAATTTTCTTTCTCATACGAATGAAGTTAGGTGTTACCTCGATACATTCATCATGTTGGATATATTCCATACATTCTTCCAATGAGAATAAGATTTTTGGAGCAATACCACCATCTTTATCTTTTCCGGAAGCACGCATGTTGTTTAGCTGCTTAGCTTCAACAATATTTACAACAAGATCTCCTGGCTTATTTTGTTCTCCTACGATCATACCTGCGTAGATTTCCTCACCCGGATCTACGAAGAACTTACCTCTGTCTTGTAATTTTTCAATAGAATATGCTGTTGCTGGTCCTTGTGTCTTACTTACCAATACACCATTGTTTCTTCCCGGAATAGCACCTTTGAAAGGCTTATACTCTGTGAAACGGTGTGCCATAATAGCTTCACCTGCAGTTGCTGTAAGCATTTGAGAACGCAATCCGATAAGACCTCTTGAAGGGATTTCGAATTCCATATGCTGCATTTCACCTTTAGTTTCCATAATGTGAAGGTCACCTTTTCTTTGTGTAGCAAGATCGATAACTCTTGAAGCAAATTCTTCAGGTACATCTACTACTAAAGATTCATAAGGCTCGCATTGTACACCATCAATTTCTCTAAGGATAACCTGAGGCTGACCAATTGTCATCTCATAACCTTCTCTTCTCATCGTTTCAATAAGAACTGATAAGTGAAGAATACCTCTACCAAATACAAGGAATGTATTCGCGTCACCTGTCTGCTGAACTCTTAGTGCTAAGTTTTTCTCTAGTTCTTTTTCTAATCTTTCTCTAAGGTGGTTAGAGGTAACATATTTACCATCTTTACCGAAGAAAGGAGAATTGTTAATAGAGAATGTCATGTTTAGTGTAGGCTCATCGATAGATGTTCTTGGTAATGGTTCAGGATTTTCAAGATCTACGAAAGAATCACCAATCTGGAAAGCATCGAAACCAACTACAGCACAGATATCACCTGCCTGTACTTCACTAACTTTCTTCTTACCTAATCCTTCGAATACATATAATTCTTTAACTTTTCCTTTTACAATTTTGTCGCCTTCCTGTGCAAGACCAATCCATTGACCTTCTTTAAGACTTCCTCTTACAACTTTACCAATTGCAATTCTACCTAAGAATGAAGAGTAATCTAAAGATACAATCTGCATTTGCAGGTTACCTTCTTCTACTTTAGGTTCCGGAACATATTCCAGAATACCATCTAATAATGGTAAAATGCTATCAGTCTGCTCTAAAGAGCTATTGAACCAACCTTGTTTAGATGATCCGTAGAATGTAGGGAAATCTAACTGCTCTTCAGTAGCATCTAGGTTGAAGAATAAATCGAATACCTGGTCATGAACTTCTTCAGGACGACAGTTTGGTTTATCTACTTTATTGATAACCACCATTGGCTTCAGTCCAAGCTCAAGAGCTTTTTGAAGTACAAAACGTGTTTGTGGCATCGCTCCTTCGAAAGCATCAACCAATAGTACAACACCATCTGCCATTTTCAATACACGCTCTACTTCACCACCAAAATCGGCGTGACCAGGAGTATCGATAACGTTTATCTTTACATCTTTATATGTAACAGAGATGTTTTTTGATAAGATGGTAATACCACGTTCTCTTTCCAGATCATTGTTATCCATGATAAGCTCTCCGCTTTCCTGGTTTTCTCTGAAAATGTGGGTTGCGTGGATAATTTTATCAACCAGGGTTGTTTTACCGTGGTCAACGTGCGCAATAATTGCAATATTTCTAATTTGCTGCATAAAGGATTTTTACGGACGCAAAGTTACGATTTTTCTATTTTTTATTTTTAGTATGAATGAAATTTATTTTTACAGTCTAAAAAAAATCATTAAACATTTTATTATCAAACGCTTGACAATGTATTTGATTGCCTGAACTTGGGTGTTTCCAGAAGCGTTGCAGCAAAAATATCCTCCTGATTTGTCAATCATTTTGTCAGATACTCTTAGGAGAAATCTATTTTATTATAACTTGTTTTTCTTTTTTTATTTGGGAGAATTAAATAAAAATCCAGATAAGTACGGATTTATTCAATTCTTTCTTGAGTCGATTTCGTTTCGAATATTTTTCAGATTTTTTAGGTTAAGTGTAACAATCGGAAATAGTGCCAATGCCACAACAAACAATGGTGTAAATCCTTTCTTTATGGTAATATAGATTGATAATACAAATAATAATGTTAAAAGTCCAATAAACACACTTGTTATAAGCTTTGTTACTTTTTCTTTCTTTCGTAAATCATCTGTACTTAATTCACTTAAATTTTCGTTTTTCATGGCTCTATTTCTTAATTTTTAACTGAATATAAACTTAATTATAATAAATGTAAGTGCTATTGTTTTTTTTAATAAAAAAGCACTCAGTATAATTCTGAGTGCTTTATAAAATTTTAGAGCCTGTTTAAATTTTAATTCAAAATAATATTAGACTTCGACAGGCTCAGTCTGACAGTCTTAAAGGAATATTTTTTGGATGGGCAATGTCACTCTGAGCTTGTCAAAGAGTATTTAAAACAGGCTCTTATATAAGTAATATTATAGATTACTTTCCACAGCACCTATCTTTTCACGATACAAATCAACAGGTTTATCCAGGAGAACAGCAATAACAGTAAGATTTTTGTCCAATCTTTCTTTTGGAACATCAATATAAACAATACCCGGAACTGCACTCCAATATAATTTGTTATAAATACGGTGTGGGATGATGGATCCTTCTCCGGCAATTCTTATTCGTGAAATGTTATTTTTCAGTCCCTTCAATGCTATTGGCCCTGTAGGTGTTCCTTCCACAAATAAGTAAAGTGTTTGTTTATCTTTCGACAATGCACTCATCCCAGAATAATGTCCATCCGGAAGACCTGCTCCTGTTTCATACAGAGCTTCAGCATTTTTACTGATCCAGTTCAACACCTCAGGATTTGTTTTGGATGTTTTCTTTATTTTCATATCCATTCCGTCCTGTGTAATTCCTGCATTGTTGAGGAGATTAGTGCCTTTATGCAATTGATTGGCTATTTCGTAAGCAGATTTCTTTGCCTCCGGATTTTCCAGTACATTCTGAAGAGCAGGTACAGGATCTGTTATTTTGTCTGTTACTTTCACCAGCTCATTAAAGTTAAGCTGTACAACAGTTACATCTTTATCAAACTGCGTATTTGCAAATGAAAGTGTAAGGTTTCCGCTTTGATCCTGGTTATAATTTATTTTAGCATTGGTATCTCCGATAACCTGTGCAGAAACAGGAGCTGAAATTAGCCCATAAATTTTCGCAAAATCTTTTGCCTCTTCCAGATACAGGAATAGCTTTTTACCATCAACAGACAAAGAAGATTTTCCTCTGTAGTTTGCAAAAGGCAGACCCTGACGGGTTGTGTATATCGCATCTGAATTTTTCTTTGTCCATCTTCCAAGGTTTTCAAGGATTTTAACCTGTTCTGCAGGAATGCTTCCATCTGCCTTTGGTCCTATATCGATAAGGAGATTCCCCCCCATACTGATTACATCAGCAAGCGTTCTTACAATCATATTAGGTGATTTGTAATTTTTATCGAAAGGCTGATATCCCCAGGAGTCATTCATTGTATAACACAATTCCCAATATTTACTCTGAGGAGCTACTACAGGTATCCCCTGCTCCGGCGTTTCATAATCGCCGTGATTATTCAAACGCGAATTAATAATAATATTCGGATTATATTTTCTGAGGTTAGCTAGTGTTTGCGGTGCCTGCCATTCTGCTGAAGTATGCTCCCAATCCCCATCAAACCATATTAAATCAGGTTTAAACTGTGTCGACAACTCGCTTAGCTGTCCCTGATAATATTTAATAAAATTCTGCCAGCGTACAGGATCCTTAGCAATATCATAACGCTTCTTTGTACGCGTATTAACGTCGTAATAAGGATGACTCCAATCCGGAAGCGAATAATAAAGTCCTGTTTTCAATCCTGCTTTCTTTAAGTCAGCCACAAAAGGAGCAATCAGATCTTCTTTAGCTGCAGCATCTTTAAAACTGGTAATAGCTTTATCCGATTTCGAATTCCATAGAGAAATTCCGTCATGGTGCCTTGTTGTAATCACTGAATATTTGGCACCGGATTCTTTAATCAGTTTTATCCATTCATCCGGATTATAGCGGGAAGCATTGAATCCTCCCAACTGCTTCATATAATTATCATGATTGATGTAATTATTAAAAAAAGACCAGGATTCTGATATTCCGTTTACAGAATAGATTCCCCAATGGATGAATACCCCTAGTTTGGCATCCCGGAACCATTGCATTTTTGCTTCATCGTTGTTCTTCTTTTCCTGTGCTGCTATACTACCTATACTAAGGCTTAATAACAGTAAGCTGGTAATTCTGTTCTTCATGGTTTTACTTTTTCTGCCTAAAAATAAGCAAAATAAAGGGTTTACAAAGTATTTTTACTTGATGAGGCTTGATAAACCAACTTTTTAGATAAAATTTCCAATTTCATTATAGCCTGATATAGAGTATATTTGCCATAAATCAAACGAAAAAACAGATGAAGTACCGGATCACATTAATACTTTCTTTATTATTTGCCCTGAATATTTTTGCGCAAGAAAACAAAAAAGATCCAAGATATATCCAATATGCAGGTGGATATGGCAGTAATGATGGTGTATACCTTTTTGATGATGGTACTTTTATTTTATATGGATATGCCACAGCTGTATTTGGTGAATATCGTTTTGATAAAGACATATTGCTTTTCTTTCCGGAAAAACGGGAATTGTTTGAGGTATATGCTACACAGAATAAATCCTTAGGCTCTGATATCAGGATTAACTACGCAGGGTTTGAAAGAGGAAATAAAACACTAATCCGGTTTAACAATGCTAATACTGTACAAAATATTTTTAATGACAATCCTAATTGCTTCTCCGGGCCTTTTGTATCCGAAATGCAGAAAAATATAAAAGAATTTACACTTTACAGCCTTGCTGATAAGGAATTCAGCGATATGATAAGACCATATAACGCATGGAAGTATAAGAATGATAAAGGCTATAATGATTTCATATTTGTTTATAACCAACCAAGACCCGAATATGAAAATTTCAGCGGCATAATGCAAACTAATGAAAAAGGAACAACGTTAAAGCTATCTAACTTCGGTGGAGAAAATGGCTATCTAAAATATGAGGAAAAACAAAGCCAATGGAAAGAACTTCTGGATATGAAGAACAGCTATTCGAAATACAAAGAGAAAAAAGAGGACTATATCATTGCCAATAAACATTATAATGTAATTCCTAATCCGGACATGTCAGTTTATAATTATGACTCAGGTTCTAATCAATACATTGGTAAGAATATAGATGAAAACGCGGAATATTATAATGATAACCCGTTTATTGATCCTCGTTATGTCCGGAAATTCTCAAAAACACAACCGGAAACGAGATCCTATAGCAGAATATTAGAAAAAGAGATTCTAAACTCTACAGTATTTTTCAGCAAATGTAATGATGCTTCCGATAAAAGCTACCGTTACAAAGGCCTGCCAAAATCCGGATTAGAAACCCAATACGAAAAAATCCCTCTGACAACTACTCCGCCTCCCCCAATGCCGCTTGCTCCAGTAAAGAAATAATACTGATACAAACACAATCAAATTGATACATTTGTTTATTATCTTTATTCAATCATGAATAATTCAAATGGAGAATAATCAATACTTTCAAAAGCTAGCTGATAAATTACCGGAAGATGGTAAGAATGAATTTATTGCAAAATTAAATGACAGGTGTGAAATCCTTCTTCTGGATAAAAATGAATCTTTAATTACCTTTCAGTCCAACAATCGTAAAATTTATTTCATTGCTGAGGGGAGTTTTGTTCGTAATATCATCACATCAAAAGGAGAGGAAAAAACAGTAATGTTTCATACTGACAGTTTCTGTGAATTTTTCAAATCTTATGACACCATTTATTTTCATCAGAAAACGGCATATGAAATAATTGCAAACGAAAAATCGGTAGTACTGGCTGTTGATTATGATTTTCTCATGCAAGAGATGCAAAACAACATCAAATTTCTTCAGTTTTATATACATAAGACTGAAGAGCTATTTTTAGCAATAGACCTTTTCAGAAATTTTCAATTAGGATTGACAAGTGAGGAATACCTTAAATGGCTATATGAAAACTACAGTTTCTTGTTACAGCGTTTCCCCGCTCAGAACATTGCCAGCTTTATGGGAATAACAAATGTATGGCTGAGTAATCTGAAATCAAAAATCACTTTTTAAATTAATTTAAATAAAATCATTATTCTGTTATTGAACTTTGCATCGTCAACATAACAAAAAGACATGCAATGAAAACGATGAAAAATATTCTGGCTCTTGGAATAGCCTTTTTAGCTGTTAAAAAAATTAATGCTCAGAATGAAATTTTACAAACATCAAAAATAAATACAGAAATGAAAACTTATTCATCAAACAGTGCATGGAAGGAGCTAAATGCGCTTCTTCCGGCAGATTTTCAGATTAAAGACAACTACTTACCTGTTGAAGAAGTATGGGAATGGAAAGGTAATAAAATTCACCTCGATCGTTATCCCAATCCTAATGCCAAATACAGAATATTTCTACATCATGGTGTTGGTACAAACGGAAGACAACTGAACATGATTTTTGGTCATAAAATGGCTGAACTGGGTTATGACGTTGTGGCTATTGATAATCTTGGTTACGGAATGACTGAAGTAAATCAGAAAAATATAACCTATGATGACTGGATACACTGCTTTGCGGATTTTGTAAATGCAGAAACTAAAAGGGATTATAAAAAACCGGTTCTTTATGGATTGAGTGCTGGCGGAATGATTTGTTACAATTCGGCTTGCTTTATGGATGAAGTCTCCGGAATAATCGGAATGTGCTTTCTGAAAAATGATGATAAAACAATAGGAAAAGAAACTGCAAAATTTGGATGGGCGAATTGGCTTACTTTTCCCATCATGAATGGGCTTAGTAAGATAGGTTTTAAAAGAGCCAAAATTCCTATGAAAGCCGTTTCTAAAATGAATTATCTTACCAATAATAAAAAGGCTTTAAAGATATTTTTGAAAGATGATGCTTCAGCCGGAGCAAGTGTACAGTTGCAGTTTATGTATGAATATGCTCATTATAAACTACCCATTCCTGTCAATCAGTTTGACATATGTCCAATCCTGTTGACTCAGCCTGAAAAAGACAAATGGACACCTCTTCATCTTAGTGAAATTACCATGAAGGATATTAAAGCACCTTATACTGTGAAAATCCTAAAAGACGGTGGGCACTATCCTATGGAAGAAACGGCATTAAAACAATTAATTAACGAAGCCGATGTGTTTATTAAGTCTCTATACTAAAATGTATCGTAAGTAATTTATAGTTTAGTCTAAAATGCTGACTGTCCTTAAACATACCAGTCAGCATTTTTTATTAATTAAAGAGTTAATCCCAGAGGTATCTCATAATAACCACATCCGAAGTTTCTTGAAGATCATTAGGAATTTCTTCAAATCCGGCTCTCTTATAAAGATTAAAAGCTTTGGTATTGTCGGGTTTTACTTCCAACTCTACTTTTATATTATTAAACCTGCACTTTGCTTCCAGAATAGTTGCCTGTATAAGCTCCATACCTATACTCTTACCCTGAAATCCTTTTCTTACATACATTTGTAAAATATTACCTGTATTATTTCCAACATTCACAAAAGCACATATCCCCGATAATTCATTATCTATAAATACACCTGTTACAAATCTATCCGGCTTTTGATTTTCAATATCTTCTTCCAGTCGGAGTTTTTCCATTTTCACGGACTCTTCATAACTTGCACTAAATGCCTCCGGGAATGCTTTTAGACTTTCCAGGCGAATCATTCTGTAAGCCTTGCTTTCATTTGGTAAAATATTTCGATATTCAATCATCAGCTTCTGTTTACATATTTTCTTAACAATACCAAATATACTGATCCTCTGCCGAGAAACTATTCTTTTTTGCTATCTAAAACTAATTGTACAGATATATTATTCAGAAAGCAGAACAAAATCTATAAATTGTTAACAATAGATTTAAATAAAAATATTTAATTTTACACAAGCATTAATAAATGCACTCTATGAAAGAAAACTATTGCTTCCGTAAACTGTCAAACTTTATAATATGCCGGAATTGAAAATGCAGGATGCCCAATTGCTTTTAAAAAAGATCTATGCTAATCCTAAGAATTATGATCTGAAAAGCATTGATGGTGTGGTTTCTGGCGGAGACGATCAGGTAAGTTTCCGACTTTACAAAACAAAGGAAAAGGTTGTTTTTGAAGTTATTGTAGATGAATTAATTTTTAAAAACAGCACCGGAGACTGGACGAATTCTTTGATTATGCTGGAGAATGCTATCAGAAAAATAGAAGGGGAAGCAGAGAATTCCAAAATAGAACAAGCTATAGATAAACTCAGGAAATACCTGGCCGAAGAATAAATCAATTTTATAAAGCAGACTTTTTAGTCTGCTTTATTTATATTCATAATTAAAAAGCACAGGAATAATACTTAATATTCCGGACAATAAAAATATATTGCTGTAACCTAACACTTCATTTTCCTTAAAATCTTATTGATATTATCTCCTTATCTTTACAGCACCGAAAGGAGTTACAAGATCAGCCTACTCGCTTACTGTAACAAATATTATATAATTTAGAAGTTAGATATGAGCAGTTTTAAAGATCAATATTTTAAAATAGAAGATTTTCTCGCATTAGTAAAGAATAAACAAGAGCGTTCTGAGGATTATGACCCTGATTTTGCTTATGCAATCTATTCGGAACAGGATATCTTCGAACCCGGGATAACGGTTTATATTGGAGTACCGGCTGATGTAGATGTAGATGGTGATTATGACGATGTATTTCCGGATGTTGTATACGAAAATGGTTTGTTGTATATGTGTTCTGATGAAGATATTCAGGATGTGGTAGATCTTGCTCTACGCCAGCAGCCAGTAGTAACAGATGAACAACTTATAGAAGCACTGAATCATTATCTGGAAAGCGACGATTTTCTGGATTTTTAACCAAACTAAAAGCTCTTTTAATAATGAAAGAGCTTTTTTTATGTCCGATTATCTCAATAGGGTAATTTGAAAAGATTTATACTTTTTTAACAGAGATATCGTTACAACAATCCTTAATTTAGTTACTCTGGAATTTATTTCTATACCGAATTTTGTCTCAGAAAACTAAAGAATATGAAAAAGCTTTTATTAGTTGTAACCAATGTAGGAATGTATGAAAGTGGCAAGCTCAAAACCGGATTATGGCTTAGCGAGCTTACTCATATTTATCATAGTGCAAAAGAACAGGCTTGGGAAATAACCATTGCAAGTCCGCTAGGCGGCCACACACCAATTGACCCGGAAAGTCTGAAGCCCCTTGTGCTGGATAAAATATCAAAACAATACTATGAAAGCGAAATATTCATGACTGCATTGGAACATACCAAAAGTCTATCCGAGGTATCCGAAGAAGTCTTTGACTGTATCTATCTGACTGGCGGCCATGCAACCATGTATGATTTCCCGGATAACATTACATTACAACGGCTTATCCGTAATCAGTATGAGCAGAATAAAATGGTTGCCGCTATTTGCCATGGTGTTGGAGGACTATTGAATGTAAAACTTTCCAATGGTGAATATCTGATCAAAGGAAAATTTCTTACCGGGTTCGATTGGTTTGAAGAAACTCTTGCCAGAAGAAAGAGAGAAGTTCCTTTTAATCTAGAAGCTGCTCTTAAAGAAAGAGGTGCTGATCTGAAAAAAGCCTGTATCCCAATGACGTCAAATATTGTTGTAACCGGAAACCTGATTACAGGACAGAATCCGTTCAGTTCCAAAGAAATGGCAAAAGTTGTTATAGAGCAATTGGGTAAATAAGAATCTATCATTATCACAAACAATAAAAATTATGAAACACACAATTCCGGGTGAAAAAGACCCACAAGTTCTTTCAGAAATCAGAGAATTCCTTAATGCATTAAATAACAGCGGTGGTAAACCTATGGAAACTATGACACCACAGGAAGCAAGACAGGTTCTTATAGATGCTCAGAAATCTGTAGAAGTAGATACCTCAGGTATTGCCGAAACAGAAAGAGAGATTACTCAGGATGGCATTAGCGTTAACATTCATATCATAAAACCAGAACATTCTAAGGACCAGGTACTACCTGTCTTTATGTTTATTCATGGTGGCGGCTGGGTATTAGGAGACTACCCTACACACAAAAGGCTGGTAAGAGATCTGGTTGTAAATAGTGGTGCAGCTGCTGTTTTTGTAGATTATACCCCATCACCCGACGCTCACTACCCTGTTGCCATTAATCAGATTTATGCTGCAACAAAATGGGTGGCTGAAAACGGATCCGAAATAGGTGTAGATGGTAAAAACATGGCTATTGCAGGAAACAGTGTTGGCGGAAACATGACTGCCGTAACCTGTCTGATGGCAAAAGACAAAGGCGGACCTGAAATAAAATTCCAGTTGTTATTATGGCCTGTAGCTGATTCTGATTTTAGCCGTGAATCTTATGAGAAATATGCAGAAGGAAGATTCCTTACTACTAATATGATGAAATGGATGTGGGATAATTATGCACCCGATACAGAAAAGCGAAACGAATATTATGCTTCGCCATTAAAAGCTTCTCTGGAAAAATTAAAAGACCTGCCTCCGGCATTAGTACAGCTGGCAGAAAATGATATTCTGCACGATGAGGGACTAGCCTATGCCCGTAAATTGGATGAGGCAGGTGTTCCTACAACAATACAGACCTTCAATGGATTTATCCATGATTATGGTTTACTCAACCCTTTGGATCACATTGAAGCTGTAAAATTTTC
Organism: Elizabethkingia miricola; assembly: GCF_001675285.1. Taxonomy (GTDB): domain Bacteria; phylum Bacteroidota; class Bacteroidia; order Flavobacteriales; family Weeksellaceae; genus Elizabethkingia; species Elizabethkingia miricola. The sequence goes on along the minus strand of NZ_LSGQ01000028.1, from coordinate 104,197 downwards.
TTCGGAGCAGGCAGCTCTGGGACTGCGGAAAGCATTGTTCTCTTGATAAAATTAAAACACCTGCATTTTGCAGGTGTTTTTTGTTCCTATAAACCAAAGAACAAAATATTAAAATAATAACTTTGTCATAAAGAATATCAGTTAGATGGCACTAATTACTATGCACAAGTATAATCAGGATGATTTTGATGTATTCCGATCTTTAACGGATGATGACGATGTGATGAAATATGTTTCCGGTGAGGGGTTGTCAGAAGAAAAAGCAAAAGCAAAGTTTGCTTCCATTCTTCATGTAAACAGTACACAGAATTCTCTGGGCTATTTTAAAATTTACAATGATCAAAATATATTTATAGGTGACTGTAAACTGGAAAAATACAGACACGATAACTCTCTTCTGGAAATAGGCTACATCCTAAAGAAAGAATTCTGGGGTAAAGGTTATGGTTCTTTAATATGTAAGGAACTGCTCACACTGGCAGAAAAAAACGAACCTGATATGAATATAATCGGGAATATTGATCCGGAGAATATAGCCTCAAAAAGACTATTGGAAAAATCCGATTTCAGAAGTTATAAAACCGATACCATAGATGGTATGCTTACAGAAAGTCTGATTCTGGTAAGGAAATCAGAAGTATAATTAGAGAATAGACTATATAAAACAGTTCATTTCGCTTTTTTACCATTATTTTACGCATTTTTATCAAAACGAATGCTAAACAGGATCGTACATTTGCAACGATCAATTAATTGCAATAGCATATCGGGCTTTTCTAAAAGCATATATTGCTATAAAATTTTTTTTCATCATTTGTGTTTTTGGGACCGCATCAGAAGACGCGGTTCTTTCTTTTATATATACATCCTTCTCTATTTTTATTTAGAACGTGGTAATATAATTATCCTATATAATAATATTGCAAAAAATCTGTTTAACATATTTAGCATATTTTTAAATTTACCTCATTATAGGTCAATATAAATAATCATAAACAGATTATGGAAGATTTTTTGATAGAACCATTTCTACATTCTGATGATAGTCAGCAGTATATCAATACCAAAGAAATTGATGAGTTATTGCAGATCAGACCTACAGAGCTCTTTCAGTCACATAAAACGATGTTCAATATTATTCATCTTTTTACTGAAGGAAAAGGCAGGCTAACTGTTGACTTTAATACATTTGACATTGAAGAAAGGCATATTCTGTTTGTTTCTCAGAATCAGATCAGTCAGTTTCATAATCCGGTTCATTACAAAAGCAAGATTCTGATCTTCACTGAAGATTTTTTTGGAAAGAATGTATTCCAGACACAATTCTTTGGACAGACACATTTATTCAACGATCCCTTGCTACTTCCCTATTTTGATTTAGGAGACAGATACGAAGAAGTAGTTTCTTTATTTAATTTTATAAGCACGGAACTGAGAAGACCTTATAATGAAGTCCAGACGACAATACTCAACAATTATTTATTCAATATACTTCTAATTGTAGAGAGTCTTTGTGAAAGAAAAGATATTAAGCTAATGGTAAATGATGAAAAGCTTTTGGTATCGAAATTTAAATCTATTGTCAATGCCAATCTGAACTGGCAGTATAATCTGGATTATTATACTGAGAAATTAAATGTTGGCCTCAGAACCCTCCAAAATGCATTTCAGCTGACAGAAAAACAAACACCTAAACAATGGCTTATTGACAGAATGATTCTGGAAATTAAGCGAAACCTGATTTATAAGGAAGTCGGAATAAGCTCTATAGCTTATAATTTAGGATTTAATGAAGTAACCAACTTTACTAAATTTTTTAAATCCAAAACCGGACTTACACCGACACAATTCAGAGAGCTTTCTTACTGGTAAAATGATTAAATTAAAAAGGGATGCTTTAGCATCCCAATAGTTTTTAATAATAATAACAGACCATACAGTCTAAATAGGATCTGCATACTCCGCCGCCCGGACAAATTGCACCTTCAATTGATCCATAACAATCATTTTGACATGGATAAATAGAATCATTAGGCTTTTGTGGACCTCCTCCGTTTCCGGTTGTATTCTTCAATTCTTTTCTGGTTAACTTTTTCATAATATAATATTTATTTTGGTTAGTATGTAAATATAATAAATGTTCACCAAAAAGTGATTTAACATAATGAAAATACTTCCTTTTAACTAACATTTGCTTTGCTCATTGTCTGTTTGTAGCTTTTAGGCGTTGTCCCTGCCTCAGTTCTGAAGAAATAAGAGAAATGGGAAAAATTTCTAAAACCCAATTCGAAAGCAATTTCTTTAATTGACTTGTCGGAACTGTGTAACAATTGTTTTGCTTCCAGCAGAACTCTTTCCTTAATAAATGCGGAAGGTGATTTTTTATATTGCTTTCGGCATAATACTCCAAGATAATTAGACGTAATACATAATTCATCAGCATAAAAGGCAACATTCTTCTGGCTTTTATAATATTTATCTACCAGCATATGAAATCTGAAAGCAAGATTGTTCGTATTAACAAGAGCTGAAGTACCATAAATATGTTCCATCCACAGATTAATCATTAACGTCAGAAGTCTTACTCTGGCATCAATAAGCTCCGGAAATACAGGCTCAGAATTGATTTCCTTACGTATCGCACTAAATTCAGCACTAAGTTTTTGATAAATCTCATTATCCGGAAAAATCATTTCATGTTTGTTCAACGGAGAATAGGTATGTTTCAGTGTTGGCGAAAATGTTTCAAGAATAATATCGCTAACAATCAACCGTCTCCCTAATGTATTGGGTGACAGTTTCCAGTTGTAAACCTTCCCCGGAAGATGAATAAACAGCTGCTTTGATTTCAGGGCGTAGCTATTAATATCCGTAATACATTCACCATCCTCACATTCATCAATAATAATAATTGTAAAAGAATGATTCGGAAAGTTATTGAGTTCGGAAGAGGTAATACTATCCTGATATACTACATTTACATTTCCCGGATTATGCAGGTCTGCAAATTTTGAACTATTTTTTGCTGTATTGTTTTCATATGATGCCTTGTCTCCTTTCATTCTGAATTATTACAAATACTAATTTACAACCAAATATTATACTATAACTACTGGTTGGTTTAATCCGGCAATAATAATCATTCTTACATTTAAAACATTCGATTATAAATATCATGCATTGTGATAATCGTATCATAATTTAAACATGGATATGAAGTTTGATACGCCTCAAGCAAAACAATCAGTATATTTGTTTATATGCTTTTAATCAATGCTGAAAGATAAATTCGGAAGAGACATTAATTATTTGAGACTGGCTGTAGTGGATCGGTGTAACCTTCGCTGCACCTATTGTATGCCGGAAAACGGTCTTTCCTGGATAAAGCAGAAGGAGTTGATGACGGATGAAGAAATGATCCGAATATGTTCTGTTTTTACTGAATTAGGCATCAATAAAATCCGTATAACTGGTGGTGAACCCTTTGTGCGAAAAAACTGTATAAACCTTATTGAACAGTTATCTCAATTACAGGGTTTGGATGATCTAAGCATTACAACAAACGGACTTCTTACCCAGGAGTATATACCCCGGCTGAAATCCTTTGGAGTAAAATCTGTTAATCTGAGTCTGGATACATTAGACCCGGACCGTTTTTTTAGTATAACCCGCCGGAAAAGTTTTGATAAAGTAATGAATACTCTGGACAGCTTGATACAGCATCAGATTAAAGTAAAAATTAATGCTGTGGTTATGGAGGATCATAATATTGATGATATAATACCACTGGTATCGCTTACAAGAGAACTCCCTATTGATGTTCGTTTTATTGAAGAGATGCCTTTTAATGGTACAAATGCAGAAGTTTCACTAAAATGGAATTACACCCGGATATTGGATCATATTAAAACCTATTTTCCCGGAATAGAGAAAATAAAGGATCCAAAAAGTTCTACATCTTATAATTACAAAATTCCGGGTTATGCTGGAGATATAGGTATTATTGCAGCTTATACACGCTCCTTTTGTGGTGATTGCAACAGAATACGAATTACACCCGCAGGTGAGCTCAGAACCTGTTTATATTCAAACAATGGTATAAATCTGAAAGACTTGCTGAGAAAAGGCAAGACAGATCAGGAGCTAAAAGATATTATTATAAACAGCATACAACATAAGCCAAAAGACGGATGGGAAGCTGAAAAGTCAAACATTGCATCATCATTAATTCATCAGTCAATGGCTACAATAGGAGGATAACAATGGATATGATTAGTGTACAACAGGCCGAAGAGATTGTTCTCTCCCAATATCGTGATTTTGGGAAAGAGAATATCCCCTATACGCACTCTTTAGGAAGAATCTTAGTGGAAGACATTCTTGCAGATCGTGATTTACCGCCTTTTCACAGACCAACAGTAGACGGCATCGCTATCGACTTTACTGCATACGAAGAAGGCCTTCGATCGTTTAATATAAAAGCCATTCAGTCAGCTGGTGAAGCTTCTGTTCCGATTGATTCACAAACTGAATGTATCGAAATCATGACAGGTGCGGCTTTAGACAATACGTTAAATGCTGTTATCAGATACGAGGATATCACAATTGAGAATGGAATTGCTCACATCAATATTGAAATAAAAAAGGGACAGAACATACACCTTAAAGGAAAAGATAAAAGCGCAGGCGAGGTTTTGGTTAAGGCTAATCAGTTAATTACCCCTGCCATAATCGGAATTGCCGCATCCGTAGGCAAAACTTCTTTATGGGTTAAAAAGCTTCCTAAAATTGCTGTTATATCTACCGGAGATGAAATGATAAGCCCTGAACTAGCTCCCACAGCTTTTCAGTTAAGACGCTCTAACGGAATTACAATACAATCTGTTTTAGAAAAATATAAAATAACAGTAGATCTTCTTCATCTGAATGACGACTATGAAGAGATAAGAAATGAACTTATCCGTTGTATAGATCAATATGATATACTTCTTATGAGTGGTGGTGTATCAATGGGAAAATTTGATTACCTGCCACAAGTATGTGAGGAATTGGGAATAGAAAAATTATTTCATAAAATAAAGCAGAGACCCGGAAAACCTTTTTGGTTCGGTAAAAGCCAGAATCAAAAGCTTGTGTTTGCATTCCCTGGCAATCCTGTTTCGGTATTTATGTGCCTGCACCGGTATTTTATTCCGTGGCTGGAAAAATCTTTGGGAATCCCCCAAAGCTCTCCCTTGTATGCCATACTCGGTAATGACATCGAATTCCCTTTCTCTCTACAATATTTTGCACAGGTAAAACTTCAGATAAATGAGCAGGGACAACTTATTGCAAATATTGTTGACACTAATGGCTCCGGCGATTTTTCTCATCTTGCAGAAACAAATGCTTTTGTGGAATTGCCTTTAGAACAAAATATATTCAGAAAAGGAGAAGTTTACAAAATATGGAAATATAGTTTCTTAAATTTGTAAGAGGCTCAATACCAGAATTAATCAATTATGAATAATCAGCAATGGCAGACCTGGCATACATAAGTGAAATAAGGAATATTCTTGCACAGGCAAGGATGAAAGCTTATCAGTCTGTAAATTCTGTAATGGTTGAAGCCTATTGGCTTATTGGGAAACGTATTGTAGAAGAAGAACAAAACGGAAAAGAGCGTGCAGAATATGGTGAAGCACTACTTAAGAATCTTTCTGTTGCACTCACCAAAGAATTTGGCAAAGGATTCTCCTCTTCTAATCTGAGAAATTTCCGACAATTCTATCTTACCTATTCTGATCCGGAGATTTGCTACACAGTGTGTAGCAAATTAACATGGAGCCATAACAGGCTCATTATGAGAATTGATAGTAATGCTGCACGCAATTACTATTTGAAAGAAGCTTCAGAACAAAACTGGAGTGTGAGAGTATTGGAACGCCATATTAATACCTTCTATTACGAACGCTTGCTCTCTACACAAAATAAAGAAGAAACCGTTCAGTATAGTACCGGGCAAAATAATGATTTAGCAAGAGATTTTATAAAAGATCCTTATGTATTCGAGTTTCTGAATATTCCGGAGCCAATAAGTGCAAGCGAGAATGATATTGAAGCTGCCCTGATTGGAAACTTACAGCAGTTTTTGCTGGAACTGGGCAAAGGATTTTCTTTTATAGGCCGTCAGTTCAGAATAAGTACTGAAACATCTCATTTTTATATTGATCTTGTATTCTATAATTACATCTTGAAATGCTTTGTATTATTTGATCTTAAAATAGCCAAACTAACACATCAGGATGCCGGCCAAATGGATATGTACATCAGAATGTTTGATGATTTAAAAAAGCAGCCGGAAGATAATCCTACTATTGGAATTATACTTTGTACAGAAAAAGATGAGACAGTTGTTAAATATTCGATTCTCAATGAGCATAAGCAACTTTTTGCCACTAAATACTTACCCTATCTTCCTACTGAAGAAGAACTTACTGCAGAAATAAAAAGAGAAAAATTATTTTTAAAACAAAAGCTGGGTAAAACTAAATAAAGCAATCAGAAATGACAGACTTTTCACACCTTAATCAGAAACTGGAACCCTCAATTGTAAACGTCAGCGAAAAGCCTGTTACAAGAAGAAAAGCTATTGCAAAAGCAACAGTTAATATTCCAGAACATATATTACAGAAGTTAAAAGAAGGAGACTTTAAAACCCCAAAAGGTTCTGTATTTCAAACTGCAATTATAGCAGGTATTATGGCAGCAAAGAAAACAGGAGAATTGATCCCGCTTTGCCATCCCATAGGACTTGAAAATTGTGAGATCAGCGTAGATATTAATGATCAGAATGAAATTGAGATTTATTGTACAGCGGAGGTTGAAGCTAAAACAGGAATAGAAATGGAAGCTCTTACAGGTGCCTCTGTAGCGGCATTAACCATATATGATATGTGCAAGGCTTTAAGTCATGATATTTGCATCAAGGAAATTAAATTAATAGAAAAAACCGGCGGAAAAAATGATTTCAGAAGAACAGAATAGAATCCCTTCTATTAACGGGCTTGTTCTTGCTGGTGGCAAAAGCACAAGAATGGGAACAGCTAAAGACCAGCTGAAATGGCACGGAAAAGAACAGCGCTATTATGCTGCAGACTTACTGGCTCCATTTTGCGATGAGGTTTTTATTTCCTGCAGACAAGATCAGTTAGAAAATTTCGATACCAGCTACAATGCACTCACAGATACCTTTCTGAATATGGGACCATTTGGCGGAATACTTTCTGCTCTGCGTTCTCAAAGAGACAAAGCCTGGCTGGTTGTAGCCTGCGACCTCCCCTTACTGGATAAGAAATCATTACAGTTTCTTACAGAATCACGAGATCCTGAGAAAACAGCAACAACCTATGAAAGTCCGTTTGATAGGTTGCCTGAACCTTTAATCACCATTTGGGAGCCTAAAAGTTACCCCATTTTATTAAACTTCTTAGGAATTGGGAACACCTGCCCAAGAAAAGTGTTAATTAATAGTGACACTCTTATTCTGAACCCTCAGAATCCGGATGCCCTGATGAATGTGAACACACCAGAAGAAGCCACGAAAGCACAGCAATTTCTGAATAAAAAAAATTGACATGGAAGATTATTCTGAACGTTATCAATGCCAGATAGCTTTACCCGGATTTGGTATTTCTTCTCAGAAATTATTAAAAGATGCCCGTGTTCTGATTATCGGAATGGGTGGATTAGGTTGTCCATGTGCCCAATATCTTGCATCTTCCGGTATTGGTACTATTGGTATTGCAGATGATGATATTATATCTGTAAGCAATCTGCACCGTCAGATCTTATATACTCCTGAAGATATTGGATTACCTAAGGTCGAAGTCGCCGCCAAAAAACTACAGCAGCAAAATCCATCTGTAAATATTATTCCTCTTAACTTTCGTGTAACCTCTGAAAATGTAATAAACCTCATCTCAGGATATGATCTGATCATCGAAGGTACCGATAATTTCGAAACAAAGTACCTGTTGAATGATGCTTGTGTTCTTACCGGGAAACCTTTGGTCTACGGAGCGATATATCAGTATGAAGGTCAGGTAAGTATTTGGAATATACATAGAGAAGACGGTACCTATAGCCCTAATTACCGTGATGTATTTCCGGATGTGAATGCATCCCAAATACCTAATTGCCGTGAAGGCGGTGTAATTCCTACATTAGCAGGAGTCGTAGGCTGTATGCAGGCTAATGAAGCTATAAAATACTTAACAGGGTCTGAAGATCTTTTAGCGGGAAAACTCTGGATAATGAATGTGAACAATGGCAGAACCCAGATTATTAAATTAAAGAAATCATCAACAGTTCAGATTACAAACCTGATTCAGACAATACCTCTAATTACTTTTGAAGAATTAACCCGGCATTGGGAAGATTTTGAAATAATAGATGTACGCAGTACAAGTGAACATCAAAATTTTAATATAGGTGGAAAAAATATTCCTTTGGAAGGACTGCAGGATCAGCTTAGTTTTATTTCTTCAACCCTGCAGTCTATTGTTGTATATTGTCAATCAGGAAAACGCAGTATGGATGCCGCTAAAAAGATAAAAGATGTATTTCCTGAAAAAGAAATATTTTCTCTAAAGGATGGCATCAATAATGTAAAGCGTAAATAGTCTGACAATAGTATTTTTAATTATTTTCAGGGGTAAATTTATCAATCGATTCCTTACTGACTGGAGTAAAGAAATTAACCAAATTCCCATCAGGATCTCTAAATAGCAACGATTTATTTCCCCAAGGCATGGTTATAGGTTCCTGTACTATATACGGAGACAAATAATCTTTTAAATGTTCATACACGAATTCCACATCATCGATAAAAAACTCTATTATTGCTGTTTGATTTTTAGCAGCCCGAGCCACTTCTTCCCCACCAAAGAATTGTAATGTTCTTGTACTCCCAATAGCCAGTGTTGCTGTTGAAGTTTTTATCTCAGCAAAATCAGGAGTGTATTGTATTGCCTGAATGCCTGTAACCTGTTCATAAAAGTTTATTAAACTGTCGATATTTTCCGTAATAATACGTACTGATACTAAATTCATGTTCTAAAGATTTTAAATTATAACACAAAGGTATATAGCTCTTATGACAGCAGTCTGTCAGCAGGTTTTACCTTAGATTATTTAGTATTCAGAATAGCTACTAAATACATAAAGTTGTATTAGCATACTACTATTCTTAGAGCACGGAGATTTCATCTAGTAGTAAGAGCCTGTTTAAATTTTATTGTTAATGCTCTTCGACAGGCTCAGAGTGACATTGCTTGTCCAAAATAGCTTCCTTTTAGGAGTGTCAGGCTGAGCCTGTCGAAGTCTAATATTTTTTTAATCAAAATTTAAACAGGTTCTAAGATTATTTAAAACATTTAGAAGATTTAGCCATCGGATCGAATACACTTAATAAGCTTAATCTCTTAATGGTTTTAATTTGATATTTAGCATAATCATAGCATTGTACTATTTATAATAATGTAACCCCCAGACATTCTGCTATAAACTTAACATTTAGGAATTTATGAGATTTAGCTATCTGATCAAATGTGCTTAATAATCTTAATTTCTTAATGGTTTTAATTTAATGTCAGCCCTGTTTTAATAAGCAGCCTATTATAAACTTAAATCGTTCAAAATGCTAGTCAATAATTGTCTGCTTCGTTTTCTGCAAAACATCTACATGCTCTCCTGACATTTCATGAATGGTTTCATCAATCATTATGCACATGCTGTTTAGTGCCAGATCATTGGCATCAGTGCCGAAAGGTTCTTCAATTTCATCGGCAATGGCTTCGAAGGCTACAAAAGTGTAAGCAATAAAAACAACAATAAATGGCATAAACCATCCTAAAGAATCTACTAAAGCAAAAGGTAATAAAAAGCAATAGATATAAACGGTGCGATGTAATAAAACCTGATAACTATACGGAATTGGTGTGGAGACAATCCGCTCGCAGCCCCCTACAACGTCTGCCAGTTTATCAAAATTCTCATCAAAACGGGTTTGTTGGATAGAATCTATTCTGTTTTCTGATCTCGCCTGTTGTACCCATTCCGCCATTAGCCTCATCATAATAACAGGTTTATACTTCGATTCTTCAGCTATACTGAACTGTTCTGCTGTAAGTCTGATCTGCAAATCTTCTTTTGGATCTGTGCCTCTTAACTGATGCTTGAGTGCATAAACAAAGGCGCTGACGAGCTGAACAAATTCCGATACAGAAGCTTTATCTGTATCTCCTAAAGTAAGTGCCTGTCGTACCAGCGAACGTGAGGTATTCAATAAAGCACCCCAGAGTTTTCTACCTTCCCAGAAACGCTCATAGCTAACATTATTACGGAATCCCAGAAAAAGCGCCAGTACAAAACCAAATAATGTTAATGGAGCTGTATTAAGCGGAATCTTGAATGAAAATACAGTTCCGTGAAAATAGGCTACTAATAATGATAAAGCAAATAAAATTAATAGTCGTGGTAATAGTGCCGGCAGCACAGAGCCATGCCAGATAAAGAGCATTCTGAACCAATTTTCTTTCTTACGTATGATCATAATGCTTTTAACTGAATGCTATTTGCTAATTTTTCCGATGACCAAAGCCGCTACCTGATAAGAGCTTCGTGCCGGCTTCTTCTCCCCTTCAGCAATAATCCGAAGCGGACCTTTTGCTTCCGGTAAAGGCTTTCCATCTACTTTATCAGCAATAATTATATTTTTATCAGCTATAGAAGGGTCCAATTCCGCAAGAGAAAATAATACCTGATAGCCATCTGTACATTTTACAAGTAAGTATTTTGAAAGATTCTCACCATGCAATTCCTTGCCGGAAGGTACTCCTGCTTTTAATAGAATGTCCTGCAAAGCAACTCCCGAATAAATATGGGTATTGCCATCTTTGTCTTTTAAAGAAGCATTTTTATGCGGCATGCTTGATAAATCGGATAATGAAAGTTCCAGCGGATGTAAAACATCACCATTCACTTTGAGTTTAAAATCCGATTGGCTGAATGCCCAACTGAAAACAAGCAGAAATATTAAAAGCTGTATTTTTTTCATATATAAATAGATTGTAATAAAGAATTTAAGGCCTTTGAATTGCACCCCGATAAAGCATTTCGTCTACCTTTTTATAAACTTCGGGGTCATGTTTTTTTATTTTAATCTTCACATATTTGGAAGCCGGCATATTGCTTTCTTTCACCACATTATTTACCGACACCAATACATTGGTTTCCGGGAAATAGGTTACGGTATTTTTCTCCGGAATTTTATAAGAAACAATAATGAATAAAGGTGCTACCCTTTCGATATTATCATCATAATTGTATAAGTCGACTTTGTCTCCAGCTTTTAATCCGGCTTTGTCAATATCTTTTTGATTCATAAAAATAACCCGGCGTTCATTTTTAATCCCCCTGTAACGATCATCCAATCCGTAGATGGTTGTATTAAACTGATCATGGGTTCTGGTAGTAGCCATCATGTATTCATCAGCAGCAAGTGTGTTATCAGGAATCTCTGTTAATGTAAATGGAGCACGCCCACCTAGCTCTTTAGAGAAATATTGTTCATCCCGTGCAGCATTTGGCAGGTAAAAACCTCCTTTTTGACGAACGCGGATATTATAATCTTCAAAACCAGGTATGCATTGTTCTATATCATCACGAACAGCATCATAACTATCATGATAACGCTGCCAGTTGACAACTGCCTTTTCACCTAAAGTAGCCATTGCCATACGGCAGACTATCTGAGTTTCATTTACCAGATTATCGGAAACAGCATCCAGCATTCCTTTAGAATCCTGAACAACACCCATAGAATTTTCAGTTGATACAATTTGTATTTCTCCGTTTACAATATCTTTATCACTTCGTCCGTAGGTTGGTAAAATCAGTGCTTCTTTACCATGAACCAAATGCCCTCTGTTTAGTTTCGTAGAAACACATACCAGCAAATTTAGCTTTCTTAGCGCATGAGCTGTATAAGTGGTATCCGGTGTTGCGGAGAGAAAGTTACCGCCCATGCAAAACATCACTTTTATCTTTTCTTCATGGATGGCTTTTATTGCCCGAACAACATCGTAACCATGTTTCCTTGGTACTTTGAAACCAAAGAAATTCTCAAGACGGTCAAGCTGTTCGTCGGTAGGTTTCTCATCAATCATCATCGTTCTGTTCCCCTGAACATTACTGTGTCCACGAACCGGACAAAGTCCGCCTCCCTGTATTCCGATACTTCCTTTAAGCAATATAATATTCAGAATTTCACGTAGCATATCTACACCATTTGGCTGTTGGGTAAGCCCCATTCCCCAGCTGATGATAATCCGCTTTTTAAAAGCAATCATTTCAGCAGCCTGGCATAATGCTTCTTTAGAAACTCCTGAAAGTTCGGCTAACTCTTCAAGTTTATAATGATCAAACTGTTTTAAGAATTCTTCATAACCTATGGTTTTCTCTTCTATAAACTGATTATCGAAAACCCTACCCGGATTATTCTTCTCAAATTCGATTAGTAAAAGTTCAAGCGCTTTCAGAAGAGCCATATCGCCATTTATCTTTACAGGCAGATATAAATCAGCCAGCTGAACACCTCCGGTAATAATTTCTTTAACGCTTTGGGGATTGATAAATCCCATTAACCCTGCTTCCGGTAACGGATTTACCGCTATAATTTTAGCACCGTTCTTTTTCGCTTTTGCCAGAGCACTCATCATCCTTGGTGCATTAGTTCCCGGATTCTGACCTATAATGACAATAACTTCGGAATCATGAAAGTCTTCTAAAGTTACTGTTCCTTTGCCAATTCCTATAGTAGGCCGTAATGCAGATCCTGATGTTTCATGACACATATTGGAACAGTCCGGCATATTATTGGTTCCAAACTCCTTTGCAAACAATTGATATACAAATGAAGCTTCATTACTGGTTCTTCCGGAAGTATAAAAAGCGGCTTCATCCGGAGACTCTAACGCATTGAGGTGTTCCGCAATTTTTTTGAAAGCGTGATCCCAGCTAATTGGCTCGTAATGTGTACCGCCTTCTGGTAAATACACAGGATCGGTAAGCCTTCCCATTTTACCAATCTGATAATCGTCTAATTTAGCAAGATCTGACAGTGAATTTTGCTTGAAAAATTCCGGAGTAACCGTTTTCGTTGTAGCTTCTTCGGCTAAAGCCTTTGCGCCATTTTCACAATATTCACCAAGAGCTGAACGTTCATCATCCGGATCAGGCCATGCACAGCTCGGACAGTCGAATCCGCCCATCTGATTCATTTTGAACAATGCCCTCATTCCGCGGACGGGAGTTTTTTCTTCAAACAAATCACTAAATGCAGCCATTACAGCAGGCACGCCTGCAGCTTTATTTTCTACATGGGTAAGCTTAAGGTCAAGTAAAGTAAAAGGATTCTCGGCACTAGGCTCATTGTGAATCTCTTCTTCAATTTTGTTTTTATCAATTCCTTCCATAGCCTTTTTATTTAAGGACGATTAGCATTTAATATTAGGATTCGGATAATTGTCGCTCTGATCTTCCACGGTATTGTCTATACAAACAAAGTCCTTTTCTATCAGAAGCTTTACAATCCCGGACTCTCCATCAAAACCAACTATGTCTGTCATTACGAGCTCCTCAACCATGGCTTCCGGCATTTTCATGACGATTCTGTTTTCAACAAAATCTGCAGAAAGTTCTGTATCATTCGTTCTTTTTACCATATAAATAAACGGACGATCTGCAAACTGAGTTAAACTGGAAACAATCCCATTTTCTCCTAGCTCGTGAACTTCTGACTGAGTAAGACGAAATCTTACTGAATTATCTTTAATTCTTATTTTCATAATAAGTTGTCGATTTTAAAATTACTGCCTGTATGGTAAATATTGAATCGGTTATCCCTGAGAAAACCTAATAAGGTGATATCGAATTCTTTTGCAAGATCAACAGCAAGACTGGAAGGAGCTCCTATTGCTACAACAACAGGAATCCCTGCCATTGCTGCTTTCTGAATAAGTTCAAAACTTGCCCGCCCGCTTAATACCAATATTTTATCTTTAAGGGGTAACTGTTTTGTAAACAAAGCATGACCAATAAGTTTATCCAAAGCATTATGCCTTCCTACATCCTCCCGTAAAGCCAATAAGTTTCCGTTTGAATCAAACATTCCCGACGCATGTATTCCTCCGGTAGAGCTAAAATTACTCTGAAATGAACGAAGCTTATCTGATAACTGATACAAGATTTCCAGAGACAGATTATAATCTTCTTTATCATTGTTGTTAAAAGGGCTTACTGTTCTTATAGATTCTATAGATCCTTTTCCACATACTCCACAACTAGAGGTTGTATAAAAATTCCGATCTGTCTTCATTAGTTGAGGGATAAAGTCATCGACCAACTCAACTATTATAATATTCTCCTGATTTCTGGAACATTCGGCTTGAGGATGTGTTACTTTTATAATTTGCTGATCGCCGGAAATAATACCTTCTGTGAACAAAAAACCTGCAGCAAGTTCTTCATCATATCCCGGTGTCCGCATAGTAACAGATATATTTTTGCTCTGTTTTTGTTCTTTGGGACCATAAGTCACTCTTATTTCCAAAGGTTCCTCCACAGCAATATCATCTGTATAAGAAAAACCCAGGTTGTCCTTAACTTTGATAATCTCTGCTTTTTTTACGGAATTGCTTTCCAGCATATTAGCTTTCATATCTAAAAGAGACTTATATAGTAAATATACAAATTTTTATTCCTCAAAAATCACGGATGCGCAGAAACCCACTCTTCTCCATCCTCAAAAATTTCTTTCTTCCAGATAGGCACCGTTTGTTTTATAGTATCTATAATATAACGGCAGGCATCAAAAATAGCGTCTCTGTGGCCGTCACTTACAACAATAATTACAGCTTCTTCTCCCGGAAACAGAACTCCTGTCCGGTGATGAACTACAATATTCCGCACTGAAAACTGCAATATTGCTTTATCAGCTATTTTCCGGATTTCTTTAATAGCCATAGAATGGTAACATTCATATTCCAGCCGAACGACAGGTTTGTCTTTGGTTTTATTGCGGACTGTTCCTATAAAGTTTGCAATACCACCACTCCCTAAATCGTGAGCAATAGCAAGGCATTCTGTAATATCCAGTTTCTGTTCTGTTATTTTTATATCAATCATATAGCCTATCCCCCGCTTACAGGTGGTATTATTGCGATTTCGTTTGTACTGATTATAATCTGATCATTTTCTGCATATTCATTGTCTACAGCGATAAAATAAGATCTTAGACGCTTTAGTTCAGTATATTCATTTTCAAGTTTAACTTTTAGACTCTGTACTGTTGTGCCTTCTGCAAGATCAATTTCTTTTTCTGTTCCGCCCAGAATATCTTTTGCAATTCCGAATGCTAATATTTTAAGTTTCATTTTACCAGTATTTTATTAACACATTGATCCCTGCTATCAAAACAAGAATAGCTGTCATTCTCTTTATAATCAAAGGATTCCATTTTAATGACATTCTGGATCCTATTTGTCCGCCTATGAATACAGCCAGACATAAACTCAGAATTCTTATGAAATCTATTTCGGATGGTAATTTTGTTAATTGTCCTACAATTCCGGATATGGAATTCACCAATATAAAAACACTGGATGTTGCTGCTATTTTCCGTGGTGTATCCCACTTCATCAAATTTAATAATGGTGAAAGAAAAATTCCGCCACCAATACCTACCAATCCGGATAAGAAACCAATACCACCACCTAAAAGACTATTTCCGGCAACAGAAGATTTTGATTCTTCCGAAATTGTTTCTTCACTTTTTGTTTCGGTTTTTATCCATAATAATACCGCCGCAATGATTAATGTAATCCCTAAAATCAGAAAAAATGTTTCCTGACTTATTTTTAATACAGCACCTATATAAGCCAGAGGAACGCTGACTAATGTAATGGGTAGTATTTTCCGCCAATTAACCTGATTATTTTTGATATAAATATAAACTCCGCCTGTAACAACAATTATATTACAAATTAAGGCTGTTAAACGCATTTCCTTGTATGGCAGGCTGTACATGGCAAGGACAGCAAGATAACTGGATCCACCACCAAAGCCTACGGATGAATAAACAAAGGCAATAATTAAAAAGAATAACAGAAGCTCCCAATGTTCCATAGTCTTTCCGGAGTATTAATTTTACTCTTACAATAATACTGATTTTTGGTACTAACCTGATTAATTGAATGTAAAAGAATGTGTTATAATTTGTGAAAAGAATATCATGCATTGTTTATCTTACCGAAATCGGTAAATCTATAGATTATATTGTTCTTTAACCGAGGATAAACTCTGAATGGATTCAAATACATAGATAAATTGCACAAAAAAACACTCCCTTATGAAAGTGCTTTATGCTTCTGCGAAATATATTTTAAATTACTTTTTCTTCTGAGATATCTCCGGTTATCAGGTCTATTGTCTTGAATGTATGAAGTAAAATTCTATTTTCAAAATAATTCGTTGCGAATCTTCCGCGATACTGATACCCCTCAATTTGGTTTACAATTTCCCCATTCTTAGATTCAATTACAAAATCAGTTCCCCAGTCATTTGCTTTTACATCCTGTGCTTCCACTGCAATAAAAATATTATTATCAGTTATGTATATGTCTGAGGAATTAATACGTCCTATATCATTAAAATCTTTATTCCACTTAATTTTATAATTTCTGTCAAAACAATACAAAATATTAGCTTCTGAAATAACATAAATAAGAGATGAATCAATAGAATACTTAATTCTGCAAATCTTTTCTCTGATTCCAAATTTTTGAATTCCTGTTTTACCTGTTGTAAAGTCAAATGTATAGCAAGTATCTTTTGCCTTTTCACAAGGCATTATAAAACTATTATGTTCCGAATCCAAATCTCCCTTGTAGAGTCTCAATTCTTTAGGAAGTTCAGCAATTATTTCATTTTTAAATATATCAAGACAGAATGTTTTCATTTTATGTGCAGTAACCAATAGTTTGCTTCCTGCTGCATCAAATGCTGTATCAAGAACAAAATATTTATGAGTGTCAAGTAATACATTTTGATTATTACGGTCTATTACTATCAGATCTGTTTTAGAATACTTTGTTTTTGTTGACGGGTAATTTGTGATTGCAATTTTATTTCCATCAGGTGAAACACTTTCGGGTTTCCACTCCGAATATGCTTTTAAATAGATTCTTTCCTGGGTATTAAAATCAAAAAGAAAGAGACCTTCTTCATTATGTGTATTTTTTTTAAAAAGTCCAATTCCGGCATTTCTATTTAATATCATTTTTTATTTGTATGGAGGAGAGTTATAAGAGTTATTCAAATATAAATATATTTACAGATACTTAAAAGCTCATTTATATAATACTATATCAATAACATATACAATTTATTTAAGAATCTGATTTTGTTATATTGTAAAATTGTACCAGCGACGATAAACATCTTGACAAACAAAAATTCCAGCTAATAAGGCCATCAACAAACAATAGTTTATTATAAATTCTAAGTATATCAAAACCATTAAAATAGACTATTTCAAACCTTTTGACGAAAAGAGCATTAAAATATAGTATAACTTTTTTCCTTCTTTAATTATACTCTTGTAATATATTTAATAGCTTCCTGAATATTTTTATCCAATAATAAGTTTTCGAAATTATCTTCCTTTAAAATTACAATATCCGGGGAGATAGTTTTATAATAATTCCCGTTCCTATCGCAGTCATAAGATGTCGTTAAAGCCATATAGCTGCCAAAAGGCAATGAAGATTTTATATTTCCTGTAGTCGCACCAAAAGTTTCTTGTCCTATAAAGATAGTATTCGCTCTCCCTTTAAATGACAATGCAACAATTTCTCCTGAACTTCCGGTTGCAGCACTTGTTATGACAGCAACTTTTGCCTGATCTAATAGTTGACCATGGGGGGTTATGTAAGATACTTTCTTGGAATTGTCGTAATATACTCCTTTATCTAATTTTACTTTATTGATTTGTTTTTTGTCTATATTTAGAGAGCCATTGATATCATTATTCCCTAAAAAATCATATAAAGCAAGTAGCATTGGCCAAGAGTTTCCGCCTGTATTAAACCTCAAATCGATAATCCAACCTTTTAAATTATTTTTGGATTTTAAATCTGCTATTTCATCATAGAGCGGTTGTGCAATTCCATGGACATTTTTCTCACTAATATCTGAAAAGATAATTTTTGGAATCAGTATATAGCCAAATTCATTATTAATTACTTTTGTTTTAAAACTCGGTTTTGACGCATAGGCTTTTTCCCATTCATCACTTAGTTTTTCATTTATCGATTTTATACTTGAACTATAAACCTTGTCTTTATAATAAATGATACAATGCGTGGCGCCAATTTTGTTAAATAATGGTTCAATCTCACTTAAAGAAGAATTGAAATTATCATATTTAGACAGATTTTGATTTGTTTCAGTAATAACTCCTTTCCAGTTTACATCATTTTTATATAAATAACTTGTCTTTAAATTTTTAAATAATTGATTGTAGAATGTATTGATACTATCTTTAGATGATAATTTATTTTGAGCATAAAATTGAACACATAAGTTTAAAAGGAGAATTAATATAAATGTCTTTTTCATTTTTTAGAATCTGTTATTTAGTGATTATAGTTAATTACCAAAAATAATTAATTTATCTATTCACTAAATATCTTTAATAATTAAAAATAAAAGATTCAAGTTAAAAATTGTTTAATTACAGGATATATGGGACATACTAAATTTAAAAACAATATTATATTATTATTTTAGCACTCACTATCACACTAATATGAAAAAAAAGCTACTTTACATTATACTTTTTCTTTTCGGGGTATTTTGCTATTCCCAAAATTATATAAAACCAGTTATAGGGTATTTCCATGCAACAGATATACTATCCAACAGAGTACAAAAGAAAGTTGATAAACTATCTAAATGCCCAGAGAGTAAAGATAAAAATATAGAAATACTATGCTGCGGAGCAAAAAGAGATGTCTATTTTAAAGAAGGAGGAGCTTATCTGTTTCGATTATTACTGAGCCAATATTTACGGTTTCCTGACAATATCAATTTTGGCGAAAATACTTTTACATTTATAATAAAGAAAAATGGCAGAATCGGATCATTTGAAATGATTAAAGAATCTGATAAAAGAGTTGGCAAAATATTGAAAAATACATTAAGAAAGGATACCTTTCAAAACTGGTCACCCGCCTCCTACTATGGTATGAAAGTAAGCTCCAAAGCCACAATGTCAATTTATATTGATACTAATTACTTGAAATATAATGTTCAATAAACTGAATTAGAGTTACATTAAATATAATTTTTCGTAAACATTAAGTATGAATATCTATTGCTGAATTTATATTTCAGCCTTTAATTATTTGGCTTGGATTTCCCGGATCAATCAACTCCTATCTGCTTTACTACAAAATCCATTTGCCTGTCAAACCCAGTCTTCAAATCATTTGGTTCAATTTGTATTTCTATATCCGGCTTGATTCCTTTTGGGTCGTATTGGAAACTTGGAGTTCTCATTTTATACTGAGAAGTAGGTATCCAAACCAATGTTTTAGAATAAGGCAGCACAAATGCTTGTCCACCAGCATTGCTGTAGTTACTTCCCTGAGAATATTCTCCATAAAGTTTTCCAATCTTATGTTCCCGCATCAAAGCCAGTAAATGCCCCGTGGTTGAAAAGCATCCACCATTAATCAAAACTTTGATTTTTCCTTTATAATAATTGGGTTTGTTTTGCTGGATTTCAAACCACCAATAGTCTTCTGCGTCGGTTTCGGTATAACAATTCAGTTCATTTTTACGTTTGGTTTCGGCTATAATAATTTCCTCAATATTATTAGGATATTGGGCATAATGTTTCCATTGCTTTGTTGTATTATACTTTGCTCCGACATAATCAAAGTAGTAATAAGGTTTATTAGTCAAATAAGAAAATAAGTAGTTTGCAATATCAGCAGAGCCACCTCCATTATCCCGCAAATCAATGATTAGGTTTTCGGTTTTCAGACTATCAAGCCGGTTAAAGAAAACGTCCAATTTCTTTTCCGCAACTTTTCTGTCAGCTTCATTATAGCCATTCTCAAAAGAATGGAATTTCAAAATTGCTAAATTGTCTGTCTTAAATTCAGTAGTTAATGGTTCAATACTTTCTTTAATCTCCTTTGTGTAAGTCTCATATGACACTCCATTTAAGTCAATTTTTTGTTTCTGATTTTTTTGGTCCAGATACTCAATTTCAAATTTATTAACCGGATTATAAATGAAATAATAAAAGGGGAAATTTCTAAACCTGGCATTTAATCCTGTTTCATTTTGGCCTTCAAGATGAACATATTTCTGGATTTCATTCACGATTGAGCTGATTTCTTTTCCATTTATTTTTAAAATTCTCAACCCAGCATAATCCTTGTTTTCCGGTGTTGATTTATCTAAATAATATTGATTTTTAATTTTATAAATGCTGAAAGGGAAAACTGCTCTGTCTTTCAATAAATTGCTGATTTGCGTTCTGTCAGCTGTAGTATGCCCGTCTTTTATTTTCGCCATTAAAGTGGCTGTTAATCTATAATAATCAACAATTGACAAATCTGTTTTGATTGATTTTTTTAAATCTATATATGTTTTGTCAAAATTGGCTTTCGAACAAAACATAAACTGTCCGGGATGAATGGTATTGGTTAAATTATAAAGCTCTGCAAACTCAGCCTTTATGCTATCTTTCTTTAAAGTTTTATCTAATAATAAATCTTTTTTCTGTGCGATGCAGAAATTACAAATCAGAATAGTAATCAGTAACGATCTCATTTGATAAGTTTGTTTTGAATTAAAAATGTCTTGATATCTTTTATCACTTCAGTTGGTCTTTCATCTTTCACACCATGCCAGGTATCCTTATAAATCTTATGAGTAATGTATTGCTGATGGTCATTTGTGAGCGCAGTATTTTCATCCTTAAAATTAAACCAGTCATTTTTACTGACAGGGTCGAAAATGAGCATTGGCTTGTTTAGATTACGGTAAATAATTTTAGGATTAAGCTGATGTGTTGACGCCCCAAAAGCTTTTTTCGCTGTAAATGGTGTATAAATAATGGCAATATTTTCTTCCGCAGAATTCTCTCCAGTCAGTTCCTCTGCGGCGGGATTTATTTCATACTTCCCGGCTTCATTTTTCTTAATCCTTGCATATGATGTAAAGATCTCCTTCTTCAGCTTTTCACCCTGCTTTCCTTTTATCCCCCAATTATTGTACATATACCAGTAGGCATCAAATTCGGTATCAAATACCAATGTTTTTTTATTTTTATAATATTGTTTTGTTTCTGCAATATCTTTCTCAATATCTAAAGCTTTCACACCAAAATCCCAGGCTACTGAACCGCCATCTTCCAGAATAAGCGCCTGGACCATATCCGGATAAGCACTATAAAAAGCTGTACTTATACTTCCTCCTCTTGACCAACCACCAATAATTGCTTTTTTTATATTCAACTTATCTAGCAAAAACTTGATATCATCCGCTACATCATATATAGACACATCCTTTTTGGGGATTGAAGTAAATCCGTGTCCATAATAATCAACAGCTATAACATGTAAGTTAAGCTGAACAAGCTGCTCTATGATTTCGTAAAGTTCATAAGCATTGCTATATGTTCCGTGAATCCAAATAAGGGTAGGATTTTTAGTACTTCCCCATTCCAGATAATGCATTTTTGTATTGTTGGTTTGGATATACTTTCCATGCCGCTTTTCATATTGATCAAATTCTGATTTGTATTGTTTATAAACATTAGATTGGATTATAGAATCTTCTTTGATAGAAGTTTGAGCTTGTACGAATCCAATAAACGAACTGATGAGAAAAAAAAGAGTAAGTACTTTTTTCATTTATATTAATATTTAAATGGGTGGACGCAAATATATTTATAATTCTCAATAAAGAGATATATAACAATTAAATATTAAAGAATAAATCGACAAAAAACTAATATTTTAGCTCAATCATAAGATATAACTATGATAATACCGCACGAATTGTTGGGATTTTCTATTACAATAAATTTTTTACACGTCATTACGGTTTCCCGTAAAAGAAAATAAATTATGTTAAATAAATATGTGGAAAATTATTTATAAGTTTAACGAACTGAAAAACAAAAACTTCATATATGAAAAAACATTTATTTTATCCTGCATTATGGGGAATTCTTACACTATCTGTTTTTATATTCCTGTCGTACAGATAGTACCACAACGGAACAAACAGTAGCTTCAAAAGAGAAAATCGTTGCTTTTGAGAGATTTGAAAGACAAAATAATATAATTCAACCAATTGCAGGAGCAAATCAAACTACAACCCCTCAAAAGTATATAAGCTATGCTAAACCTTTTGCAGAGATTATAGCTAATTTTATACAAAATCATCCCGATTATGCAAAATGGATGGATGAATCTGTGGGAGTAATACGGTTGGATGTAGCTTCTCAAACTTTTGGAGAAGATAAAAAAGCTATAATATTTCCTGTAACAGATGGAAATGGAAAAGTAACATCAGCTTGGTATGGTATTATTAATGAAGAAAGAAGCTATGTTAATTTCTCCTACATGAATGATAATTCTGCTAAACTGGCTGACATTAAAAAAGTTTTTCAGAACTACTATGATAAAAAGAATAAAGGCAGTCTATCTTCTGGAGCAATAGCATCAATATCAAAACAAATAAATCCTGTAGCACTAAAAAATGGTAATGAACAAAAGCCTATAGACATTGAAGAAGTAGTGATAACAAAAAAGAATCCAACAACTCCTCCTCCTGATCAATGGGTTCCTAAATACCCTGATGAACCTTCTGGAGGTGGTGGAGCAGGAAGTAGTGGTCCGGGAACTGGTATGAGTGGTGGTTCTAGTACATATGGAGGTAGCATGGCAATGCCCCCTCCTCCTAAAAATCCTATAAATGATTTAAAAAAATATTTGGAATGTTTAGATTCAAGACAACCAGCAAATATTAAAGTATATGCTAATACTACTGGAATGATAGGACATGCTTTTATATCTATTCAACAAGGATTTAACATTAGGACCTTTGGATTTTATCCAGAACAGAGCTTTCCTCAAAATGTTGATGGACCAGGAATCATGGGTGATAATAGTGGAGATCATTATGATGCAGTATTGAATATGGGGTCAGTCTCTCCAGAACAATTACAACATATACTTAGAAAAGCTTCGGAATATAATGATCGAGCATATAGTTTGTATTATAGTAATTGTGCTAACTTTGCTATGGATGTGATGCAAATTATTAAACCTTCTATACAGGAATCTAAATGGGAGAAACCAGGTACTGTTCAAGATCAAATAGAAAAAAATGGAGGAGCGAAGCAAAGTGGCGAAGGACCTGTAACACATGTAAATTGTAATTAATATTATTTATTATGAAAAATATTTTAGCTTTAATCTCAATCATTTCTTTTTTATTAATACCTGGGTTGCATTATGATAGTCTACCTACAGTTTTTTTCTATGTAGTAGATGTTGTATCCTCTTTATTTATGGAAAGTCCCAAAATAAGTATAGTAATGCAATTGATATTAATTATATGCCTAGTCGGATCTTTTATTGTTTTCTTATCTGAAAAGAAAAATAGATACCTGAAAATATTTTGTTTTGCAGTCCTTATGATATTTGCTGTTTATTTTTCTCATGTATGGGATGGCTCACATATTACAACTTGGTTTGTTGTAGATATTTTAGTATTTATAATAAGTTCGTTACTTATAATAAGTAAAGACTTTAAAAAAGAATTACAAAAAGTAAATGTTCATTAAAACTTCATAAACCCCGATTAACCTCGGGGTTTTTCTTTTCCTTACGGTATTCCGTAAAATTTCAAAAATGTTTCTATATACTTTTGAATAGTATTATAAATTCCCAGAAGATTCTTGTCTAGGAATGTGATTTGGTTGGTTCTGAGAAATCGGGGCCTTTTTTATTTAAAAATAGATTGTAAATAATATTTTCGGGGGTACTTTCGGGGGTAAAAATGAAAAACCGCCCTGTTTATCGGGCGGCTTGTAGCCCCATGAGGAATCGAACCTCAACCTAAAGAACCGGAATCTTTAATTCTATCCATTAAACTATGGGGCCTCCCTTATTCGGATTGCAAAATAAGTACTTATTACGGGAATTTGCAATTATTTTCCTTAAAATTCCAGCTTGATTCCGCCAAGTACCTGAGCTCCCATTACTTTGTAGCCTAAATAGTTCTGATAAGATGTTCCGGTTAGGTTATTCCCCATTACAAAAACGCTGATGTTCTTATGTAATTTGTATTCTGCAGAAAGGTTAAGATCTACATATCCGGATACCTTTCTGTCATTTGTTTCAGTAGTTGCATACTGGTTATTGGTACCTAATGGCTGTACATCGAAAGCATTCGCTTTTCTGTCAGTTACAAAAATACCTTTAAAACCAAGGTTTAACTTTTTGTTCAGCATAGAATACTTCGCCCCTAATGTTGTTTGTACAACAGGCTTATAAAATGCATTGTTAAAGTTTTTAAGTGAATAACTCATGTATTTTAATTCCCCTGTAAAGTTTAAGTTTTCCAATGGAAAATATTGAGCATTGATGGTAACTTCACTTAGATTTCCGTTATCATATACAGTGTTAAAAGTATTCAGATAATCGTAAGCATTTCTTTGGGCGGAAGGATCTGTAGAGAACAAGTTATTCGATTTGTAGAATAACATATCATTCAGCTTGCTGTAACCTGCGTTAATGTCATATTTAAAGTTCTGCTCGATATCACCCTTAATACCGAAATAAATATGGTATTTGGTCTCTGTCGGACGAAGCTGAAGATCTGATACCAGGAATGGATTGTCATGTAGCAAATCTGTATAAGTATTTAGTTTAATACCACCATCTACCCCAGCATAAAACTTAACTTCATCTTTTGGTGCAATTAAGATCTCAGCAGTCGGGAACCAATAAAATTTATTATTTCTGGTTCTATCCGTTGTTGCAGTCTGATATTTGGATGTAAGCGATGTAAAACGCGATCCGATTTTCAAATAGTGATTCCCTTTAAAGAAAGTAACTTCAGGTGTAAAGTTTGCCACAAAATGAGTTGACTCATTTTTATTCAGAATATCAAACTGTGTATTTACACCTTGTATCCCGACGCCTAAATCGGCATTCATGTTAATACCGTCAGATGAACTGATGGTAAGATCGTGTTTTGCAAAATTCACCAATGCATCATAGAAATTCTCTTTAGCATTAAAGTGATCTTTGGTAAATGCCGTTTTTACACGGATATCATTCAGATAATTATTAGCATAAAAATCATAATAAGCATTAACACCAAATTTGGTATAGCTTTGCTTAAGGTCTGCATTGTTAGTTGGTTGAATAACATCCTGGTAATTTCCGTAGTAGTTGTAGTTGTTTAGTTCGATACCTGCATCTACATTCAACTTTCCTACTTCACCGTATGAATTTAAGAATACGTTTGCTTCAGTATTCTGTTGTTTAGAATCCCAGTTATAGTACTTTTTTAATCCGCTTGTAGATATATGATGTACATCTGCACCAACCTCCAGATTAGGCTGTATTTCTCCGGAAACATTTCCGTCTACAAGAAATTTACCATAGTTACCATATCCCAATTGGAAATAGTTACGGTTATAGCCTGTATTGAATTTAGGAGAGATATCTTCACCTTTAATAGTAGAAGTTTTGAAATCTGAAATCAAAGGAATATTAGTTACCTGATATTTCAGAGAGTCCTTCCCTTTTGGCGGGAAGTTTTTTTCTGTAGGAACAGAAGTTTTCTTTTTCTCAATTTTCTTTACTTCAGGCTCACGCTTACGATTAAGAACCAGTTTTTCTTCTTTAATCTGTGCATGGGCAGTTTGTACTCCTGCTACTCCTAAAACACCGATAACTGCTATATATTGAATATGTTTTTTCATTCGTATATTTTTATTTTCCGCATTTAGCGGATCATCGCTGCATTAATTTAAAAACTTACTTTTTGATTTGAGATTTCACCTGTTTAGCTTCTGTTACTACATCCGGGAAATCTTTATAATTAGCAATAATCTGATCTACTGTATAAGATGCCTGGTATTTATCTCCTAGTGCCAAATAATTCTTAGCCATTAATACCAAAGATTTAGCTCCCCAGTACTCTTCAGAAGCATAATTATTGGAAAGCTTAAAGATCGTCTCGTTAGAAGACTTAAACGCTTTTCCTTTGTTCTGATAATAAGCTTTTGCATATAGCGCTTCTGCAGCAACCTCCGGGTTAGCAGATTTTTCAAGAGCAGTATAAGCTTTTCTAGCTTCAGAATCATTACCACGCTTCATAGAACTTCTGGCTTTGATAATCTGAGCCTGCTCTTTTACTGAAGGAGAATTTTTAGTATTGGCTAAAACCTGATCTGCATATTTTTCTGCCTGGCTAAAGTCTTCTGCATCTACAGCAATCTTCATCATTTCTGTAACAGCATAGTTCTTGATGCCGGCATTGGATGAATTCACAAGATTTTGAAGATACTTCTTAGCTTCGGCAGGATTGTTTTGTGCAATGTACAACTGAGCTAATCTTACCTGTGCATCTTCCTGATATTCGTTTTGAGTATTTGCAACCTCATTAAGAACAACAACAGCTTTTGTATTATTCTTAGTCTGGTAATAGCTTTCTCCTAGTTCGTATTGTGCCTGATACAGCTTCTCACCTGTCGGACGCTGAGTCAGGTATTTTTCATAATAAGTAATAGCTCCTTTGTAATCTTTATTAGCATAAAGTTTCTGTGCTGTAGAAAGGTTAATCTCATCCAGCTCACCACTGCTTATTTTAACACCCAGAGATGAAGCAAAACTTTGGTAGCCTGCTGTATCTCCGTTTTTAAGATATACGGTCTTAGCTGCAGCTACTACTTTGTCAGCATAAGCTGTCCCTTTGTAAGTATTTCCTAAACTTTTAAATTCAGCAATAGCTTTGTCTGCCTGTCCCAGATCTGCATAGTTCTGCGCTCTGTAGATGGAAGCATTTGCAACAAGATCTTTATCCGGAGAAGTCTTGATTACCTGATTAAAGTAGTCATTCGCCTCAGCATACCTTTCGTCAGATGCATAAGCTACACCGATTTCATATTGAGCATCGTCTGTATATTCACTGTTCTTATAAGTGGAAATAAGTTTCTTCAGAGCAGTAATTTTAGCTTCAGAGTCCCCTTTAAATCCTAAAGACATTGCCTTTTGGAATTGGGTATAATCTGTGCCATCTGCATTTTGATCATAAATAGCAATAGCATCATTCAGCTCGTTGTTTGCGTAATGTGTATCGGCTAAACGAAGCTCGGCATCGTTTTTAAACTCAGCTTTAGGATTTTGCAGATACAACTTAAAGTATTTCTGAGCATCCTCAAATTTTTTGTTCTTAAAGTATGCATATGCCAAATCATATGGCAATTGTTGCTTTTCTTCGAAGTTTACACCAGAGTTATATAGCTTCTGCAAAGTTTCTGTTGCCGAACCATAATCCCCCATTTGGTATTGACTCTGCCCCATCCAGTATTGTGCACGGGCATTGAAGTCTTTGTTGTAGTTGTACTTCAGTGAATATTCAAAAAGCGTTTCAGCTTCAGTAAAGTTTCCTTTATTAAATTCTTCAGTACCTAATAAGAAAGCTGCTTCCTGCTCAATTTTAGCAGTTTCTGCAGACTGGCTTCCCAACTTTTTAATCGCAGAAAGTGTCTCTTTATAGTTGCCGGAATACAGGTAAGACTTTACCAAAAGACCTTTCATCTCCTGAGAATTTCCTGCATTCGGATATTTAGCTAAATAATTCTGAATAACCTGAGAATTGGATTCAAACGGGTTACCGATATCATAACCCAGTTTAGCATATTGCTCGTAAGCCAATTGTTGAACTCTGGAATCATAGTTCATTTGTGAAGCCGAGCGGAATGCTGATAACGCCTCACGTTTCTTTCCTACTTCCAAATATGCATTTCCTAGCTGGTAATATGCATTTTGTGCCAAAGCAGACTGAGAACTGATTAGCTGATTGTAATAACTAACCGCTTCATCATAACGCTTCATCTGTGCCGCTACGAATCCCATTTCGTAAAGATCACTTTCCGAAGGAACACTTTTGCTGTTCAGGTAAGTTTTCAGATAAGGATATGCAGCAGCATAATCCTTTTTCATAAAGTAAGACTCTCCAATAATCTTATTTACTTCTGCAGTATAGTCTTTGGAAATATTCTCATTCAGTAATGATTTCCCTTCTTCTATAGCTTTGTCATAATTCTTTTGATTGAAATATAACTGTACATAGTAAGGCCGGATGGTTTGTGCATACTTCGGATTATCCTTTATAGTATCGAAATACTGGAATGCTTTTTCAGTATTGCCTTCAGCATATTGTAAATGCCCAAGCATATAGGCTACATCCTTTTTACCATCATCATTAGCATTGGCATAAGCTTCATCCAATGCTTCGATAGCTCCCTTAGTATCACCTGTCATAAATTTGGCATAACCCAGTTTCAGGATATACTGTGTATTTTCCTCTTTGCTCAGGTTATACTGATTTACTTTCTTCAGGCTTTCCAAAGCTTTTGGAAAATCCTTTTTTGCCAGATAATAATCTGCTAAAGGACCATTCGCCAATGCAAAATAAGCACTCTTCGGATACTTTTTTGTAAAAGCTTCCAATCCTTCTTCAGAATGATTCTGATTCAGAATTACGCCTATAATATTATCATAGAAAAGGGATGCCTCTTTCTTGGCTCCCTCCGGATTCTGATAAAAATATTGGCGTGCAAATTCGTATTGTGCTGCTTTATAGATTTTATTCTGGTAAAGCTTCTCTGCTAAGGATGTTCTGTACTCTTCTCTATTCTTAAAGAAGGCCGATTGTTGGGCGAATGCAGGAGTTACTGCACCAAAAAGCCCGGCGTAAATGAGAATGTTTTTAGGACTCATTAATAAAAAGTAGGTGTTAAACGTCTTTTTCTACAACGATAAACCAATAAGATTTATTGTAGTAGTGGTATATTTCGGGTAAAAGTACTAAAAACTTAGTGATTGCCATAAACCGTAGTTGTTAAAAAAAGCATAAATTAACTTTATAAAATTGAGTCTGAATAATTTGTAATTTTAGCTGTATCAAAAATTAAGTGTAATAAAAATGCAGCATCATGAAACAAAGTACCGGCATTGCCAATCGATTACGTGAAGTGCTTCTCAACGGACATTGGATAGCCAATACCAACTGTAAAGAACAATTACAACTGATTACCTGGCAGCAAGCTATCCATAAGATTGGAAATCTGAATACCATTGCAGCACTTACCTTTCATCTTAATTATTATCTTTCAGGAGTTTTGCAGGCTTTTAATACAGGAAAACTTGAAATAAAAGATCAGTATAGTTTTGATCTGCCTCCTGTAGAAAATGAAGCAGACTGGCAGAAGCTTACAGATGATTTTATGAGAAATGCAGAAATGTTTGCTGCCAAAGTGGAAGAAATATCTGATGAACAATTACAGGAAGCCTTTATAGATGAAAAGTATGGTACTAACCTTAGAAATATTGAAGGAATGATTGAACATTGTTATTATCATTTGGGGCAGATATCTCTTATCAGAAAGCTTATTACAAACATTTAATTCAGTCTTACTTTACCTAATCTTTATTTAAAATAGCATCTGCTACTCTGCCATTGATTTCCAGATATTTTCTTTCCGGGAATTAACATTATGTTAATTTTTATTAAAGCTTTATTATATTTTATTTTATTTTTGTGCTTCTCAACTATAAAGTCCAACTTATGAAGCAACTTTTCAGAAGGAAAAATATAATCGACCTGGCGTCGAAAAAAGATGGTGAAGATCCATCTGGTCTAAAAAGAATCCTTAGCGTAAGGGACTTAACATTTTTCGGAATCGCAGCCATTATTGGTGCCGGAATATTCAGTACCATAGGCCGGGCTTCTTATGACGGTGGTCCTGCAGTAAGCTTACTATTTCTAATGGTTGCTGTAGCTTGTATTTTTACAGCGCTGTGTTATGCACAATTCTCATCTATGATTCCTGTAAGTGGAAGTGCCTATACTTATGCTTATGCTTCTCTGGGTGAAATTTTTGCCTGGGTTATTGGCTGGGCACTTATTCTGGAATATGCTGTATCGAACATGGTAGTCGCTATTTCCTGGTCCGAATATTTCACTTCTATGCTTCAGGGATTTGGTATAAAGTGGCCCGATTGGCTGGCAATAGATGCAGGTTCTGCATCACGTGCTTACGAGCAGGTTTTACATGCTAAAGTCGGAGAACACCTGCCAAGTAATATTATTGCTGCAGCCAAAACATATGAAACAGCTCCTGTTATTGGAAATTTACATATCCTTTTCGATTTGCCTGCAGGTTTAATTACTGTATTAATTACTGCATTGGTGTTTGTAGGGATTAAAGAATCCAAAAATGTAAGCAATGGTCTTGTAATCCTAAAACTAGGTATTATTGCCTTAGTTATAGTTGCAGGTGCTTTCTTTGTAAAGCCAGAAAACTGGTCTCCTTTTGCTCCAAATGGTGTGGGCGGAATTCTAAAAGGTGTAGCAGCAGTTTTCTTTGCTTTTATTGGTTTCGACTCAATATCCACCACTGCCGAAGAATGTAAAAATCCACAACGCGATATGCCAAGAGCAATGATCTATTCACTGGTAGTTTGTACTGTTTTATATATCATTATATCTCTTGTTCTTACAGGAATGGTGAACTATAAAGAATTGCGTGTAGATGATCCTTTAGCCTTTGTTTTTGGGAAAGTAGGAATGAATTTTATTGCAGGCGTAATCTCTGTAAGTGCTGTTATCGCAATTACCAGTGCTCTTCTTGTATATCAGATCGGACAGCCAAGAATCTGGATGACAATGAGCCGTGATGGTCTTCTAGGAAAGAAATTCGGAAAAATTCACCCTAAATACAAAACACCTAGCTACTCTACTATTATCACCGGTATTTTGGTTGGGCTTCCGGCTATGTTCCTGGATATGCAGTTTGTGGTAGACTTAACCAGTGTAGGTACATTCTTTGCCTTTATTATGGTATGTTCCGGAATCCTATATCTGGATTACAAAGGATACAGCAAAACTGCTAAATTCAAGATCCCATACATTAATGGTAAATATCTGATAGGAATCTTATTGATAGCAACAGGTATCATTGTATATAATAAGTTTGGCATTGCCCAGATTA
Organism: Elizabethkingia miricola; assembly: GCF_001675285.1. Taxonomy (GTDB): domain Bacteria; phylum Bacteroidota; class Bacteroidia; order Flavobacteriales; family Weeksellaceae; genus Elizabethkingia; species Elizabethkingia miricola. The sequence goes on along the minus strand of NZ_LSGQ01000028.1, from coordinate 72,771 downwards.
AAGAGTCTATTGCAGAGAAGCCCTTGCTTGTTATTTTCATAGCGGTATGGGCAGGTCTTGCTATAGCTGCTCTTAAATACAAATTTTCATTAATCCCTATACTTGGTATTTTATTCAATCTGTATCTAATGACAGAACTTGGCTTGTCCAACTGGACAATGTTCCTGATCTGGCTAGCAATAGGATTGGTAATCTACTTTACTTACGGATATAAAAATAGTAAACTGAATAAAAAATATGAGCAGTTGGTTTAACTACAGGTTTCACGATGAAGAAGGAAATGTTGTATTCCTTCGTGGTAAAGAAAACATTGATGAACACATTGCTTCCGGAAAATATTCTCAGCGTTTAGAGATTGCTTACCGTTTCAGAGGAAATGATAGAACAAATCTACCGGACGAAACTATGCTCGGTAAACTGGATAATCTTGAGCATAAATTTGAAAAGGAATTTGCGAAGGATGGCAAAGCTATTTTAGCCCTATCCTTTACCGGTAAAAACAGAAGAGTATGGTATGTATACACTTCCGATGTACACAGTGCAATTGTTGCCATTAATATGGCTGCTAATGTAGAAACAGAGCTGGATATCATACATGATACAGATGAGAATTGGGAGTTTTATAAAAATTTTTATTCAAAAAAATAGCAGAAAGTATTTTTTATATCAAAAAAATATTTACATTTGCTCCGATAAAATATTAACTGCTCCAAAGCAGATTTATAATACATATGAAATTTAATACTAATAATACTAACTGGTGGTGGCTTTCCAAATCTATGTCGGATCTGGACGCTTCCTCTATGTATTATAATTAGGATAAATAATATTAGAAAAGAGTTTAAGACTTCGGCATATTGTGTCGAAGTCTTTTTTTTAACCATACTTACAATATTAAACCATGAATTTTAACCAAAACATTAACATTACAACCAAACATAAAAATTATCTGAGCGACCTGTATACGCCTATAGGAATCTATCTTCGTCTTCGCGACCGTTACCGCGATACGATTCTGTTAGAGAGTGCCGGAAACCAAAATACAAATAACAACTACTCTTTTATCTGTATAAATGCAATTTCCGGTATTGAGGTTAAAAGCCTTACAGAAATAGAAGTTAAATTCCCTAATCAGGCACCCGAAAAATACGAGTTAGGAAGTGAAAAACTCACACAGGTTTTACAGGAATTTTCTAATTGTTTTATTCCGGAAAAATCTGAGCATCCATTGGCAAATCTGGCACAGGGATTATATGGATACACCAGCTACGATGCTGTTCAATTCTTCGATACTGTCAAATTCAAGCCAGCTTCTCCGGAAACCGATATTCCGCTAATGCGTTACAGGTTATATCAATACGTAATCGCCATCAATCATTTCAATGATGAAATGACAATTTTCGAGAATAAAATCAAAGGTCTGGAATCTGATTTCTCTACTCTGGAAACCTTTATCAATCAAAAAAATGCGCCTGTATTTCCTTTTGAAACAAAAGATGAGGAGAAGTCCAACCTTACTGATGAAGAAATGGCTGAATTAGTAGAAATGGCTAAAAAGCATGCGATGAGAGGCGATACTTTCCAGATGGTACTCAGCCGCAGATTCGAGCAACAGTTTTCAGGAGATGAATTCAATGTCTACAGAGCGTTGCGAAATATCAACCCATCCCCTTACCTGTTTTATTTCGATTACGGAAGTTACAAAATCTTTGGTTCCAGTCCGGAAAGCCAGTTGATTATAAAAGATCAGAAAGCAATCATCCATCCAATCGCCGGAACATTTAAGCGTACCGGAAATGTAGAAACTGATCTGGCTTCAGCTGAAGCACTAAGAAAAGATCCAAAAGAAAATGCTGAGCATACAATGCTTGTAGACCTTGCAAGAAATGACCTTAGCATAATGGGTAAAAACACAACAGTATCCAAATTAAAAGAAATCCACTTCTTCTCTCATGTTATTCATATGGTAAGCGAAGTTACTGCAGACGTTGCTGTAGGAACAAATCCTTTTGAAATGATTGCTACAACATTCCCACAAGGAACACTAAGTGGTGCTCCAAAATATATGGCGATGGAACTTATTGATAAATATGAAAAAACTTCCAGAGGTTACTATGGTGGCTGTATCGGATTTGTAGGATTCGACGGAAGCTGTAATCAGGCTATTATGATCCGGACATTACTTAGTAAGAACAATACACTTTATTACCAGGCCGGAGCCGGAGTTGTTGCAAAATCCGATACTCAAAGTGAAGTGCAGGAAGTGAAAAACAAATTAAATGCTCTAAAATCTGCTTTAAAGAAAGCAAATAAAATGGTTAATTATTAATTGTTAATGCTTATGAAAGAAGATAATATCATTAAACAGAAAAGTTTTGATTTTGCGGTTCGAATCATAAAGCTTTATCAGTATTTATCAAGCGATAAAAAAGAATTTATTTTAAGCAAACAGATATTACGAAGCGGAACCAGTGTAGGTGCAATGATAAGAGAAGGTGAACATGCACAAAGTAAGTCAGACTTCATACATAAGCTATCTATCGCTCAAAAAGAAATTAATGAAACGATTTACTGGCTGGAATTATTTCAGGCTACTGATTATCTTTCAGCCCAAGAATTTGAAAGTATTAATGAAGATGCTGTTGAGATCATAAAATTGATAACAAGCATTATTAAAACCACAAAAAATAACATTAACAATTAACCATTGAGAATTAACAATTATGAAGATATTAGTTTTTGACAATTACGATAGTTTTACATATAACCTTGTACAGATCATTGAAAAAATAGTCGGACATTCTGTAGACGTAATCAGAAATAATCAAATCACACTTGCTGAAGTAGATCAGTATGACAAAATCATTCTTTCACCAGGACCAGGGGTTCCTTCTGAAGCAGGTATACTTCTGGATTTGATCAGAGAATATGCTCCAAAAAAAGAAATCTTTGGTGTATGCCTTGGTCAGCAAGCTATTGCAGAAGCATTTGGCGGAAGCCTTATTAACCTTTCAGAAATATACCATGGTGTGGCTACTGATGTACAGGTTATAAAAAACAACACATTACTGTTTAAAAATTTACCTGAAAACTTTGAAGCCGGAAGATACCACAGCTGGGCTGTAGCTAATGAAAACTTTCCTGAAGAATTGGAAATAACAGCCGTAGACGACAAAGGAATGATCATGGCGCTGCAGCACAAAAACTACAATGTTCACGCTGTACAGTTTCACCCCGAAAGTATCCTTACACCACAAGGTGAAACTATTCTTAGAAACTTTTTAAATGCTTAATAATCCATGAAACAGATATTACAATACCTTTTCGATCATCATACACTTTCACGAGCTGAGGCGAAAGCTATACTTAGTGAAATTGCACAAAACAAGTACAATGAAAACGAAGTCACTGCTTTTGTATCAGTATTTCTAATGAGGAATATTACACTTGCTGAATTAGAAGGTTTTCAGGAGGCATTATTACAATTAGCTGTTCCTGCAGATTTAGGAACTAATGATCTTGTTGATATCGTAGGTACAGGCGGAGACGGAAAAAACACCTTCAATATATCAACATTGGCCAGCTTCATTGTAGCCGGAACAGGACAAAAAGTAGCCAAACATGGTAATTATGGCGTTTCTTCTACAAGTGGGGCTTCAAATGTATTGGAAGAATTAGGTTATCAGTTTAAAAACAATGCTGAAGATCTGAAAAAGGATCTGGAAAAAGCCAACATCTGTTTTATCCACGCCCCACTCTTCCATCCGGCGTTGAAAGCCGTAGGACCACTTCGTAAAAACCTTGGGCTTCGTACATTCTTTAATATTCTTGGGCCATTGGTAAATCCGTCAAAACCAAAATATTCCATGATTGGTGTCTACAACCCGGAAATTGCACGTATATACCAATATTTACTTCAAAAACAAAAAGAGAAGTTTATGCTGGTACACGCTTTAGACGGATATGACGAGATTAGCCTTACACAGGATACTAAAATTTATTCTGAAAAAGGAGAAGAAATTTATTCTGCAGAAGATTTACATTTTAAAACGATCACGGCAGATAGTATATTCGGTGGTATAAGTAAGCAGGAAGCAGCAGAAATTTTCCTGAATATCTTAAAGGGTAATGGTTCTTACGAGCAGAATGCTGTTGTATTAGCCAATGCTGCAATGGCTTTAAAGAATACAGGTAAGTACGGAGACTACGATTCTTGTCTGACATTAAGCAGAGAAAGCTTGGAAAGTGGGAAAGCATTTAGAAGTTTGCAACTGTTGGTTAAGAGCTAAAACTCTTATACTATATAGAGTGAAATAACTAATGGTTAATAATTTAACTAACAACCAATAACTGACAACTAAAAAGATGAATATACTTGATAAAATTGTTACTCAAAAACAGCTGGAAGTAGCAGCATCTAAGAAACTTATTTCAATAGAAGAATTAAAAGACAACGCTTTCTTCTCACGTAAGACTTTATCATTAAAAGAAAGTGTAAAAAATAAAAGCGGCATTATTGCCGAATTTAAAAGGAAATCTCCTTCTAAAGGCATTATCAATGATATCCAAAATCCACTCTCTGTTGTCTCATCTTATGAAAAATATGGAGCAAGTGGTATTTCTATTCTTACAGATAGAGAATTCTTCGGAGGATCAAAAGAAGATATATTAGCCGTAAGAGAACATATTAACATCCCAATTCTCCGTAAAGATTTCATGATCGATACTTATCAGTTCTATGAAGCCAAAGCTATGGGAGCTGATGTAGTGCTCCTTATTGCAGCTTGTTTGTCTCCGGAGCAGGTTTCTGAATTTACAGCATTGGCGCATTCATTAAGCTTGGAAGTTCTTTTAGAAATTCATACTGAAGAGGAATTAAAACATTTCAATTCTGATATTGATCTTGTTGGTATTAATAATCGTAATCTAAAAGACTTTAAAGTAGATTTACAGCATTCTGTTAATCTTAAAAACCTTCTTCCAACAGAAACATTATCCGTTGCAGAAAGCGGAATTTACAATACCGAAGACTTCTTATTCTTAAAGGAGAAAGGTTTCGATGCTTTCCTGATGGGAGAATATTTTATGAAAGGAGAAAATCCCGGACAAAATTTCAAAGAATTTTCATCCAATGTAACTATGAAATAATATAACAGTGTAACTATGGGAAATCAAAACTATCAACCGAAACTTAAAGTATGTGGATTAGCACACCGCAGTCAGATTCAGGAATTACAGAAATCCGGAGTTGATTTTATTGGATTTATATTCTACCCAAAATCACCACGTTATGTTCTGAACCATTTGAATTTGGAACAAATATCAGAAATAAAGCATTTGGGAAAGGTTGGTGTTTTTGTAAATGAAGATGTTGCTATAGTCTCTGATATTGCTAAACAGGCACATTTGAATTACATACAGCTGCATGGTGACGAAAATATAGAATATATACTCAATCTGAAAAAGCTTCTTCCGGAAACACAGATTATTAAAGTATTTCGGATTGGTCAGGAGGTAAATACCGAAGTACTTAAATCTAAAATTTCAGAATTTGAGACTTACGCAGATTTGCTTCTCTTTGATACCGACTCAAAAGCTTATGGCGGAACCGGAGAGACATTTAACTGGTCGGTCCTGGATCACTTAGATTTACAAAAACCATATTTGCTAAGCGGAGGAATTTCTTCTGAAAATATAGCCTCAATAGAAAGCTTAAAAACAAAACCTTTTGCTTTGGACATCAACTCCAAATTTGAAAATAGTCCGGGAGACAAGAACTTAGACAAAATACAAGAATTTATACAACATATCCAACATTTATAAAAACTAAAAATGAAATACAAAAATCCTGATCAATACGGATATTATGGAGATTTCGGCGGAGCATTTATCCCTGAAATGCTTTATCCAAATGTAAAAGAATTGGAAGACAATTATCTGGATATTATCAATAGTGATGATTTCAGAAAAGAATATAATGCTCTGCTTAAAGATTATGTAGGGAGGGCTACTCCACTCTATTTTGCAAAGAATCTCAGCGATAAATACCAGACAAATATATATCTGAAGAGAGAGGATCTGAATCATACAGGTGCTCATAAGATTAATAATGCACTAGGACAAGCTCTGCTGGCAAAACGCTTGGGCAAAAACAGAATTATTGCAGAAACCGGAGCTGGCCAGCATGGTGTGGCTACCGCAACGGCTTGTGCTCTATTGGGACTGGAATGTATTGTTTATATGGGCGAAATAGACATTGCCCGCCAGGCTCCAAATGTTGCCCGAATGAAAATGCTTGGCGCAACTGTAATCCCTGCAACGTCCGGAAGCAAAACACTAAAAGATGCTGTAAACGAGGCTTTAAGAGACTGGATTAACAATGCTTCTACAACCCATTATATCATTGGCAGCGTTGTAGGTCCTCACCCTTTTCCGGATATGGTGGCAAGATTCCAGAGTATTATAAGTGAAGAAATAAGATTCCAACTGAAAGAACATATCGGACGCGAGAATCCTGATTACGTTATTGCTTGTGTAGGTGGTGGAAGTAATGCAGCAGGAACCTTTTATCATTTTGTAGATGAACCCGGTGTTGGTATTATTGCTGCAGAAGCTGGCGGCCTGGGTAAATATTCCGGTGAGAGCGCTGCAACTACCTTTTTGGGAACATTAGGAATTTTACACGGCAGTCAGAGTCTTGTAATGCAGACAGAAGACGGACAGGTTATAGAACCTTACAGCATCTCTGCAGGGCTGGATTATCCGGGTATTGGTCCATTTCATGCGCATTTATTCCAGGAAAAAAGAGCAGAGTTTTTTAGTATAAATGATGATGAAGCATTAAAATCTGCTTTTGAGCTTACCAGACTTGAAGGAATTATTCCTGCATTGGAATCTGCACATGCTTTAGCTGTATTGGACCAGAAAAAATTTGATAAAGAGGATGTTGTTGTAATATGCCTTAGTGGACGTGGTGATAAGGATATGGAAACTTATTTGAAGCATTTAGCTTAACTTTTAATCTCTAAACAATGAAAAAACTCAATATATATTTTACTGCCGGAATTCCTCAGCTGAATGACACAGCACAAATAATGAAGACTATTCAGTCTGCCGGTGCCGATATGATAGAAGTGGGAATCCCTTATAGTGATCCTGTTGCAGATGGTCCTGTTATTCAGAAATCCGATGAATTGGCTTTACAAAACGGAATGACCATTGCTAAGCTTTTTGAACAATTGAAGACCGTAAAAGATGAAATCAACATTCCGGTAATTCTTATGGGATATCTGAATCCTGTTTTAAAATTCGGTTTCGAAAAATTCTGCCAGGAATGTCAAATATCTGGTGTCTCCGGATTAATACTTCCCGATTTACCTCCTATAGAATTTGAAAAGAAATATCAAAAGATTTTGGAGCAATATGGTATCAATTTTACTTTTTTGGTGACTCCGGAAACTTCTGATGAAAGGATTCAGTATCTGGACAGCTTAAGTTCAGGATTTCTCTATGCCGTAAGCAGTTCTTCTACTACCGGTACCAATCAGGAGATCAATAATGATGATTATTTCAAACGACTGAAATCTTTAAATCTGAAAAATCAGGTTCTTATTGGTTTTAGTATTAAAAACAAAGCTGACTTCGATAAAGTTGCGCAGCATGCAGATGGTGCCATTATAGGCTCGGCTTTTGTGAAAATTCTTTTGGAGAATGAAAACTGGGAAAGTAAAGCTGCAGAATTTATCAAATCCATTAAATAAAAATACGTCTCAAAAACACACAAAATATATTTCAGCCACTTCTCAAAATATGAAGTGGCTGAAATTTTATCTATCATAGTCATCTGATTTTAATTAACTTAGTAGTAAATTCTATTATCATGGCCCAGAAAATAGATAACTATAAAGATTTTTATAATTTTTACCTTACTGAGCATAAAGATTATACCTGCAGAATATTACACTTTACAGGTACTGCATTAGTATTTATCCTATTGTTCTATTCGCTTTTTTCAGAGAAATATTACCTCCTTTGGTTTGTTCCCGTCGTTGGATATGGTTTCGCCTGGATTGGCCATGCATTTTTTGAAAAGAACAAACCGGCAACATTTACCTACCCTTTATGGAGCCTGATTTCAGATTTCAGACTCTTCTTTGAATTATTAATAAGCAAACAAAAATTTAAATGTTATCAGAACTAATCACGTCTGAATAACATTTCAAATAGTTAAACCACAGCAATGTAATTAAAAAATTCTGTAAGAATTCGGATGCTCTATTAGAACCAGAATATGGATTATATATGGACTAAAACTTCGAAATATATGTCGATTTATAGGATCTGAATCCTACTAATATAAAAGGCTGCTTTAAAAGCGGCCTTTTATTTTTATTATTTATTACTAATTATTCTCTTCCATAACATCCTGTAATGCCCGAAACAAATTAAGAGGATATTCAGCTAAACGATTACAAACATAGAGATACCACTCCTTTCCGTATACAAAATATAATTTGGTAGGATATCCTTCTTCTTTTAATTTGATTAACTGTTCAGTCTGTATACCATATAAGCTTTCAAATTCATAGGTTTCTTTTCCAGGTTTGTATTTATTGATAAGAGCTTTAGCCTCTTGCTGGATTTCATGGTGATGTGTAGCGATAGAACATAAATGTTGTTGAGAAAGCAATTGTTCAACATAATACAGATATTGATTGTCCAAAGCACTACCACGCGAAAGTGATAAATCTTTTTCTGTTTCAAATGCTCCTTTTACCATACGTATTCTTCCCTTCTCTTTAATGATATCTATAAAATCATCTTTTGTTCTATGGAGATATGCTTGCAGTGTTATCGACAAGTTAGAAAAATCTTTGGAAGCTTTTTTATACAATTCTAGTATTGCATCCGTCCGTTCAGTACCTTCTGCACTTACAATAACCTCCTTATCTCCAGCTGCTTTACAAATAGCTGAAATATTTTCAAAACACAAATCTTCTGAAATTGCGAGCCCTATGTGAGATAAATCCAGTGATATCGTAGAGTTTAAATTTTGGTTATGAATTGTCTGACAAATATTTATAAATTCATCTTTTGCTTCCAATGCTTCTTTTACAGTACGTGTGCTCTCTCCCATAAACTCTATAGAGCACTTAAATCCCATAGAATTTTCTTTGGTAACCTTATTGACCGTTTCAGATAAATTTTCACCACCAATGTATCGATTTGCAGCTTTTTTTAATACTTTGAATAATGATTCATTTTGTAATATATAAGCTTTTACATCTTCATTTAATGCTGCTTTTCGAAGTGATTGAGATCCTATTGCCAGTAATTCTTCCATATTCTATAATTATATACTACCGTTTTAAACTGTAATTACTTCTTTGTAAACATTCATTACCTCTTCAGCAATTTCTTTTTCATTAAACTTCTGAACAAACTGAAAAGAATATTCTGCTCTTCTTTTTCCTTCATCAGGATTTTCCCATAAGTGTAATACTTTAGATCTTATATCTTCTGTATTCGTTGGATTTACATAAAGACTATCCGGTCCTCCTGCTTCAGGAAGACAGCTTACATTACTTGTGATAACAGGTGTTTTAGAGAAAAGAGCTTCTATAACCGGAATACCAAAACCTTCATATAAACTAGGATAAATAAATATGTCTGTCAATTGATAGATCTGTGCCAGTTCAGTCATATTCACATTGGTAAGAAAATAGACCTGCCCTTCCATTTCATTCTGGCTTATGAATCTTCTGATTCTCTGGGAATATTTAGTTTCTTTTCCAACAACAACCAATGGAATATCGGTTCCTTTTATTGCTTTTACAACTGAAAATAAGTTTTTACGTTCCTCCACTGTTCCGACATTCAGAATAAAGCGTTCCGGCAGGTTAAATTTAGCCTTTACAATGGTAAATTCGTCTTCTGAAAAACTCTGCTTAAAAGCTTCGTGACATGTCTGATAAATTACTTTTATTTTGGATTCGGGAGTTTTAAAATACTCTATAATATCCTTCTTGGTCTGCTCGCTAATTGCAATAATAAGATCTGAATCTTTTGTTGCTCTCTTAAACTTCCATGTATGTATTTTACGGTCAAAAAAAGAATAGAACTGAGGATATTTGAGAAAGATAAGATCATGAATGGTTACAATCTTTTTTATCTTTTTATTATTCCATTTCATCGGCAGTTCACCGGATAAACCATGAAAAATATCACATCCTTCATTTTGGGCATCTTCTCCCATTTTCATCTGGCGGGCAAGATTACCCTTGCTTATTTTTTTGAAAATAACATTCCCGCGTTCCAAAAGGCTTTTGGTTCTTTCAGACGGATTTTTGGCAAACAATAAATATTCATTTTCCGGGAAATACTCAGCGAGTGTACGTACTAAATCACGTGAATAATTTCCGAGTCCCGATGTGTTATGAAAGAAGCGTTTCGCGTCGTAGCCTATCTTCATTTTTTAGTTATTTCTAAGAAGTCTTTAAAAGTACCAAATGTATATTGATTTTGCTTCAGCCATTGTACAAATTCATCGAATCGTTGTACCATTTTATCACCTGTATTTACAGATGTATAAGAAGGTAAAGCGTAGGCTTTTTTAGTAATATCCATAAATTCCCAAGGGTGAAAATAAATATTAAGATATCCATCCTTTTTTATAGCACGCTTTGCTAAGTATCTGTAAATATTCACAGGGAAATTATGAAATGACAGCCAGAATAAAGGTACTCTCCATGGCGAAACCGAAGCTGGAATTTGAAGTATATTTCCCTGCGGAAAATATCTTCTGCTAACTTTCAGGTTATTATATCTTCCCGGAAGCCATGTAGGATTGACTGACGAGTTATAAGTATAGCCAGCTTTCTCTACTTCTGCAGCATCTACTTCCATCATCCTTGGCATTCTAAGTCCGATAATATCAGTACCAAAGACTTCCTGAAGTCTTTCTCTGGATTTCTTCAAATCTTCAATTGAAAACGCTGAATGATACCAAGTATGCGATGCCAGTTCATGACCGTCTGAAAGCAGTTGCTCAATCAGGTCTTTATTATTTTCTGCAAAAACAACTGTTGAAAAGAAAGTTGCTTTGGCATTATGTTTTTTTAGAATGGCTAATATATTCTGTAATCCGTTTCTTGAAACTTGTAATTGCTCTTCAAACGGGATTGTTCCCTCATATTCCAGAGGCATGTCAAATTCTTCTATGTCAAAACTTAATAGAATCATTTAAAAATTTTTAGATCTTATAATAAATAGGGGTCTGTCTTTAACCTGTTTGAATACCTTTCCCAAATAAATACCTATAATACCCAACATTACTAACTGCAGCCCTCCAAAGAAGACTATTGTCATGATTAGGGATGCCCATCCGGATATTTCACTTCCATTCATAAATGAATAGATAACATAAGGCACATATAGTAGTGATAAAGCGGAAAAGAAAAAACCCAGGTAAGCAGCAAAATATAAAGGTTTTACACTAAAAGAGGTTACTCCCGTTAATGCCAGCTTAAACATTTTGTTTATGGTATACTGACTGATTCCGTTTTCACGATCAGCAGCAACAAATTTTATTCCTTTCTGTTTGTAACCTACCCATTTTACCAATCCACGTATAAAAAGATCAGACTCATGATTTTGTCTTATTTCTTCTATAACTTTTGCATCCAGTAATCTAAAATCTGCCCCCGCTCCCTTCTCTATAGTAAAATCAGACATTGAGGAGATTATTTTATAATAGATATCTGAAGTCAGCTTTTTGCTTAAAGAAATATTTTCATTATACCTTCTAATGGTATATACGATATCATGTCCGTTTTCCCACTCTTTAATAAGCTGCGGAATCAGCTCTGGTGGATGCTGCAGATCACCATCCATAGAGATCACAGCATTCCCATCAGCATTATCCAGTCCGGCTTTCAAAGCTGCCTGATGTCCGAAATTACGGGAAAGCTCTATATACCTTACCTCAGGATATTGAGCAGCAAGGTCTTCAAGAACCTGCTGGGTAGTATCTCTGCTACCATCATTAACAAAGATGATCTCATAAGTATAATCCTTTAATGAAGAAAATACAGCGGCGATACGCTCCCTCATTATAGGAACATTCTTTTCCTCATTATGAGCCGGTATTACAATATTAATTTTCTTCATTTTGTTGCAATTGATAGTTTTTATTAAAATCCTTTGTCAGTAGTTCATAAGTAATTCTAAACCATACAATGCAGCAAGGTAATGCCTTTAAAGAGTATTTTATGATGTAGTTTTGTTTCACATATTTAGGAAATAAATCTGACATGCTAAAACAGGTTAAAATCAAAACAAATAGCATCAGACTATTTACAAAAGTAGTTTTATCTTTCTGAATAAGATACCAGATCATAACTCCGGCAACTGCAATAATATATGTCGGAGATTCGGAACCGGAACTGAACAGTACAGTGAACAGTAAAGTTGAAGCTAATATCATCAGCTGAAAAGCCTGATTTTTATATTGTTTAATCCGAAGGTATGGCAAAGCAAATAATGGTAACCCAACAGCTATAAACCATAAATTGGATATATTGGCATCTCCCATAACTCTCCTTACAATCCCCATTAAGGATATGTCCTGCATGTTTCCCAGAACCTGATTATCATTATTTTTTTTCACCAGCTCAACATACCAATCGGTATAGGACTGCAGTCCAAAATGTACGGATGAATAAAGCATAGGAATAGCCAGAAATGCAGCAGTACCAATAATCAGTGTTACAATAAACCTCTTTTTATTCCTGACAAAGAAAAATGAACTAAGCCCTACTATACCATAAATTTTCACAAAAGTTCCTAAAAGGATAGCAATAGCCGACTGGCTTTCTTTTCTCTGATAAATAAAACAGGCCGACAGTATAATAAGCCCTGTTAATGCAACATTAAATTGAAAACTTACCATAGCAGTAATAAGCTCCTGAAAGCATAACCAGGCGAAAAAAGATTTCATTTTTTCAGAAAGTGGTAATTGCTTTACAGCGTAAATAAATAAACCTACATTGGCAATATTCCATAAAATCATTCCCAGCCAATCCGGTAAAATAGTAAACGGCGCAATAAGAGCACTGAATATTATCCCATAATGATTTTTGTCAGAATGAAAAAGTGGATATTCTAAATAAAGATTTTGTTGAAGGAGGGTATTTCTGAAAACATTTTTAAAGATCAGATAGTTGTTGTATTTAGACGGACCTCCCCTGTATTTGGCAATAGCAGAAAATACAGCAACCAAAATATAAATACTAAAAATATATTTCGGTTGCTCTATGAATTTTCCGTATTTAGACCAAAGTCTAAAAACAGTATTTCGTATCATGTAAAAGAAATCTATACAGCTACATTATGCTCTCTTAAAGCGTCGTTCAATGACGTCTTAAGATCTGTAGATTCTTTTCTTTTACCTATAATAAGGGCGCAAGGAACCTGGAATTCCCCAGCCGGAAATTTCTTTGTATAACTTCCCGGAATAACTACACTTCTCGCCGGAACCCGACCTTTTAATTCTACTGGTTCATCACCGGTAACATCGATAATTTTAGTAGACGCTGTTAGCACAACATTAGCACCTAACACAGCTTCTTTTTCTACATGAACTCCTTCTACAACAATACAACGGGAACCTACGAAACAGTCGTCTTCAATAATAACAGGAGCTGCTTGTAATGGCTCTAATACACCACCGATACCAACACCACCACTCAGGTGAACATTTTTACCAATCTGTGCACAGCTTCCTACTGTAGCCCATGTATCTACCATTGTACCACTATCTACGTAAGCACCGATATTTACATAAGAAGGCATCATAATAACACCCGGAGCAACAAAACTTCCGTGTCTTGCGATAGCATGAGGAACAACTCTTACACCTTTATCTGCGTAGTTTTTCTTTAACGGGATTTTATCATGGAATTCAAAAGGACCAACCTCAATAGTTGTCATCTTCTGAATAGGGAAATACATTACCACAGCTTTCTTCACCCACTCGTTTACCTGCCATCCGTTTTCAGTAGGTTCAGCTACACGCAGCTCTCCCAGATCCAACTGCATAATTACCTCACGAATGATTTCCTGGTTTTCTTTATCTTGTAGTAAATCTCTGTTATCCCAGATTTTCTCAATTGTCTCTTGCAAACTCATAATGCTTAGTATAGTTTTAGTGAATTTAAAGTGACAAATTTAATAAATTTATAAGACTCTTCTGGCACTTAAATAGGCTTTATTCCAATATTTTTCATTCAGTGAAGAGATCATCACCCCTTTGCTTGTAGAAGCATGAATGAAATTGACTTCTCCACCTGTAATTGTATGGACAATTCCAACGTGAGAAACCCGTGAGCCTCCGGAAGTTGCAAAAAATAAAAGATCTCCTGGAATTACATTTTTTATAGAAATTTCTCTGCCTTCACGAGACTGATCTTCGGATCTTCGCGGAAGGTTTACATCCTGACTGTCATATACCGTAGTAATAAATCCTGAGCAGTCCATTCCTGATCTGGTTACGCCACCAAATTTATAAGGTGTCCCCATATAATCTTCTGCAGTACGCAAAAGCTTGTCTACTTTTCGGGAATTACTTCCGCTGAAATTAGAGTTAAGATTTCTTAAGGCATAGTTCTTACCATAGTTTTTTCCACCCGTAGGTCTCTTGGTAACGACCTTGGAAGAAGAACATGAAATAATGAATAAAGAAAAAATACTGAGTAAGAATATCTTTTTTATCATAGACCTAAAATTAAGAAAAATATAGATTACATAGGATTATAACGTATTTTTTTGTGAAAAATTTTGTACACGTCCAAAAAAATATTTACTATTGCAACTGTATCGGGGGATTGGCGCAGTTGGCTAGCGCGCTACACTGGCAGTGTAGAGGTCATGGGTTCGAATCCCATATTCTCCACATTTAATTACAAACAGCTATAACTAAATTAGTTATAGCTGTTTTTTATTTTACGAACTTTACGATTTTTATTATAGCTATACTCCTTCTTTTATTGCGCTTTTATTGCGAGAAAAGCTTATTAATAGAACTATTCAATTAAAACTAATAATACATATTCAGTGAACTATGATGTTGTATTACTAGTTAATTCAAAATAAATATATCACTTCAATTAGAATTATAATTATATTTACAACTCAACCAAATAAATAAATATTATCATGAAAAAAATTCAGAAATCTGAGTTAAGAAAAATCAATGGTGGCCAAGCTTGTTATATGGCACTTTGTCCACAATGCACCAATAATGATGGACCATATTATGCATGCGTCCCAATAGGTTCGAGACCATTCGAAATATGTTGTCCATATGGATAATTAAAACAGCCCTATTTCTAGGGCTGTTTTTTATTTAGGTCTGTCCGATTTTGTTGGATCTATTGTTTCTGATGGATTCACCAAAACTGTTTTAGCCTCTGCAGTTTTAGCGGGTTGTGTTTTTTTTAGCTTAATTTTATTGGATATATTTTTAATTGATACAGATGCATCAGCAATAACTGAATTCTCATCTCTATCAGTTTTGCAGGCAATAGTAGTGCCTAATACAAAAATTGAAAAAATTAGTAGTTTTATGTTCATGTTTATACATTTTGATCGGACGTAAAAATACTAATTCCAATTATACAATTTATATTTAATTACAACTATTGCTGTTTCTTATATAAAAATAACCTTTATTCAGTATATTATTAATTCCTATCAAAGCCTTTTACTACTGAGCTTCCAGATATATTTTATTTACTTATTTGGCTTAAATTAATGAATAAAATATCTTAGACCAAATTCCAAATTCATATTCAATGGTTTATCTTTATAAATAGTTTTAACATCACTTCTGTCATTGAAATAATAACGCATGCCTGGTTCGAAATAGACACCAAAGTTTTTGTAAACCTTATATTGCACACCTAATCCAATATTCATTGAAGTTTGTAATGAATTTATTCTAATTTTTGAAGATGTACTTTCTTTTACCTGGTGATGAACAATATAATCGGTATTCATGATTCCGGATATTGATTTCTCAATTTGTACACCAGCACCCACATAAGTAGTTAAGTTTCCTTTCTGCCAAATATTATAATTAATCTGAACAGGAACACCAATGTATTTTATAACCTGTTCACTTTTTATCTGATTGGCATCCGTACCCGACAAAAGATCTGAAGTAAGTTTTGTATATATGAGTCCGGTTGTAACAGACCATTTATCATTCAACTGATAAGAAACCGACAATCCAATTCTTATTGGAAGCCTGTGTTTAATATTGGTATTAACTTCCTGATTCATGTTTTCAGTTAATATTTCAGATATTGGGCTTTCAGCTGTTTCAACTCCATCATAGGGTAAAGCTTCAAGAGGGCCATTCATAAGAGTGTAGCCTTTTTGAGTAGAAGAGTTAGAGGCTGTCTGTCTTGAAGTAAAATTTAATGACCATTTACTATCAACAATTGATTTACTCTTTACATCATTATTATCTAACTGAACAAATTCTCTTCCCGAAGGTAATTCTGATTTATAGGGACTTGTATCAATTTTATTTTTAATTACTGAGGTCAAAACCAAATCTTCTGATTTGTTAACTATTTCATCCTTCAGTTTATTTATCTGATTATCAATTTTGTTATCTTGTTTTGTATTTTGTTTTTTTAAGCTTGCTTCAATCCGGTCATTTGAATCATACTTTACTTTATTGAAAATAAAATGCGGATTATTTTCCTGATTAGTCTTATAATTTACATCTGATATATTTTTTTCTAATTTATCAAACAGTAATGGCTCTGAAAGGTCGGACTTTTCTGATTTATTTATTACATATTTCTTCGAAACTCTGTGACTAAAGACTTCATTTTCTTCATAAAAAAATATTACAGAAACTAATAAGGCAACTGTAGCAGCAACACCTATAGCATTTATTATATGATTTAATCTGAACTTTGTCTTTTGTTTATCATAATCATTTACATATTCAGGGAATATTTTATTTTCAATACTATCCCATAATCCCTCTGGTGGATTCTCTTCATGACCTTCAATTTTATTCTTCAGGTCTATTAACCATTTGTCTTTCATAGCCCTTTATTTTTTAATTGTTTGCATGTATTAATTTGATTTACAAGCTTTCTTTTTGCTTTATGTAACTGAGATGCGGATGAGCCTTCACTTATAGAAAGTAACTCTGAAATTTCTTTATGCGTTTTACTTTCAAACACATAAAGATTAAAAACAATTCTGTAACCATCAGGTAATGACCTTATCATTGTGAGCAAATCTTCCATAGAAAAATCGGTTAACTCTGGTTCTTCATCATTATCCAAGATTGTAAGCTCTTCATCAGCTGTCGAAAATTCCATTTTTGAAAATTTTCTTATGTATTGTAGGACCTCATTAATAATTATACGCATTATCCAGGCTTTCAGAGAGCCTGGCCCCATATATTTAAAAGAATCTATATTGTGAAACATTTTTATAAAGCCATTTTGCAATACATCATGTATATCATCCTGCCCTTTCAGGTATCTCCTGCATACAGATGTAAGCTCCCTTGAATAAGAATTATATAATTCCTTCCAGGCTATTTGTTCTTTTATAACTAATCGTTTCACCAGCCTTATTTCTGGGTTATCTTCTTGGGGCATCTACAGTATTCTCAAATATTAATGAGTAAAAAGGGTGTACATATACTAGTATAAGTACACCCGAACAAGTCTTTTTTTATCTTATTTTTTCAGCATTGCAAAATTATATACGATCTGATTAAAAGGAGTAACTGCTGCTCCTTCAACAGTTATTTTAGGAGCTCCTAATTCCAGATTAAGATTTTGTGTATTAGTTTTAGTAAATATTCCTTGTTTGATCTGAGCAAATGTAACTGTTACTTTTTTATTTACCCCATCTATTGGAACCTGAAAAGTAAGATCTTTAGGTGAGAAGGCAAGCTCTACTTCCTTTTTTGATTTACTCAACACCGCCGTATAGCTAACTTCATATTTAACTTTACCAATTGAAGCTAATGCCTGATTGGCTTTAGCAGGATCAGAAATTATTGAAGTAATAATCTCTTTCATCGGGAATTCGGTAAATGTAACCACATTTTTTTGAGCTGTAAAGGAAACATTAATTTCACTCTTAGTAGTACCTTGTGATATTCCCAGTTTTCCGGCATAATTACCATTAACATCTTCAACCTTTGGGTCTCCGGGAACAAGGTTTGGTCTTTTATCATTGTCACTTCTGCAATTTGAAAGAATAAAAGGAATACTTAATAAAATGACAAGCTGTAAAAAAGCTTTCAGATTTATGAACTTTTTCATTTGAATTAATTGTTGATTAAAAAATTTCTACTTTGAGTACTCATTTATATAAATGCAACAATTTTAAATCCTTGCCTGACATTTAATAAAAATATTTTCAAACCATTAATATATGCTTATATAGTAATGATAAGTAGTTGAAAACGTAGCATTTAATTTTTTAATAAAATTATATCCCAATTACTAGAATTATGATTATATTTATGCTTACCCAAATAAATATTAGTATTATGAGAAAAATTACAAAATCTGAACTAAAAAAAATCAATGGTGGAAGTGGCACCGGATGTATCAGGATGTTTTGTCCAGTATGTAATGACGGTAATGGCCCTACCAGCGTATGTCTGCCAAGAGGGACAGATCCATATCCCGTATGTTGTCCAAACGGATAAAATAATTAAGCCCTCTTAACTGAGGGCTTTAATTTTAATAATATATACAAAAGAGATTCTCTCCTACTACTCTATTTTTAATTTATATTTTTAAATAATTTCACATTAATGTGATTTATTGTTATCTTTGCAAAGCAATCCGAATTAACACTTAGGTAGAAAAAATTTTAGCTCCGGAAAATAAAGCCTAAATTTTAATAAAGAATCAATCCTTTCTATTTGTTTATTTTTCCGCATTTACTTTAACTACATACAGAATTAAAACACCAATTTCCAAAGTGCTTTGTATTTTATACAGAGCACTTTTTATTAGACAATTCTTGGCATTTTAAAAGACAGCTATTTTATCTTCTTGAAAATTGTTCCACGCTGGATATCCATTTCTAATTCAGAAACTTCTCCTTTGCTATTTAATCTAAAACCAAAATTAAGATCAGGATTCATTTGCTGCGGGAATTCTTCAGTAAATTTTAACCTGAAATAATCATATTGTATATGTTCTAAAGCAAATCGAAATGCCGGAAAAATAGCGTACAGCTTATCACCTTCTTTAACTACCTTAATTACTCCGTAACCTTTATTTTCATATTCACCACAATATGAATCCATGGCATGAGTTGGCCTTTTATTTTCATTGAAAGGTTTAATCTCCTTTTCCGGTTTTGAAATATCATGTATCTCTTTCTCATACCTATAAGGTTTATTATGATCCAAACTCAGCATTCTAAGAGCAAGCATACTGGCAACAGTGTAGGGCAAATCCGTATTATGCTGATTACTGAGAACTACTATTCCAAATCCATCCGCTGGAAATAAAACTACATTAGATGAGAATCCTGAAACAAGTCCTCCATGATATACTCTGTAATGACCATGGAAAATATTTGTATTCCAACCATAGCCATAACCAAATAAATAGTTAGCCTGATCTTTCTTTGCTGGTGGAGTCCCATCGATTATGGCCTTAGTACTTATTGCATTTCTAATATAGTCTTCAGAAATAATCCGTTTTCCTTCAAAACTTCCATAATTCAACCAAAGTTTCAACCAGTTGGCCATATCATTGGCAGAGCTGTTAATTCCCGCTCCCGGATTATCATTCCCAGTTTTCTGGAATAGTACTTTCTCTACTTTATCCTGGTAGATACCATACGGATAAGAGAAATCTTTTTGTTTCACTAATTCATCAACTGATATAATACTATTATTCATTTTTAACGGGCTGAATATTTTCTCATTTATAAGTTTTTCCCATGTACTGTTATATACCTGCTCTGCAACCACTCCCAGAATAATATATCCGAAATTGCTATATATCCAGCTGTTTTTAGGCTCACCATTTGCTTTTAAATATGGAAGTTTATTCAGAAGGTCAATTCTTTTATCCGAAGGAAAAAATATATACGAACCATCTACAGACCCTAACCCACTCCTATGATCTAGCAAATCTTCAATCGTTATGAGATCATTCATCCTGTCTGTAGAAAATTCCAGATGCGGAATATATTTTGAAGGTTTGTCTTTAACAGACAGTTTATTTTCAGTATTTGATATTCCTATCAACGCAGATGTAAAGGCTTTAGTATTACTTCCTATACCAAATAGAGTATTGGTTGTTACCGGAAGTTTATTTTCAAGATCTCGATATCCAAAACCTTTGGAAAAAATTACTTGATCTTTTCTAACGATTGCTACTGATAAACCAACACCTTTATAGTCCTCTAAAATCTTTTGAATTTCCTGATCAGCTCCTTTCAGATTTTCTGTTTGTCCTTGATATAGTATTAAACCAAATACCAAGAAACTAAATAAATATAATCTTTGCTTCATCTTTTTTACTTGATAAATAGACACTTAAATTTAATCTGTAATTATAGACATATACAGTGAAAATAATTTAATAAAACAATATTTTGTATAAATAAATATTGTAACTTTAGTACAGAGTTATATTTTTCATAATATAATAAATGTGATTTGGTGAGTCCCGAGCAATCGGGACTTTTTCATTAAACCATTTTACTATTTAAATCCTTAGAGCCTGTTTAAATCTTAAATCAAAATAATATTAGACTTCGACAGACTCAGTCTGACACCTCTAGAGGAAGATATTTTGGGTAATCCATGTCACTCTGAGCTTGTCGAAGAGTATTAACTACAAATTTAAACAGCCTCTTATACTCCATGGCAGTAACAAAAAAAGCAACTGACTTGCCTGAAGTAGTTGCTGTTTCCTATATAACTAATTAAAATTAACTTTTTATATGCCCTAATACATTGGAGCATAACATAAATATGTTTTAGGTCCTGCTCCGGCTATACTTCTACAGCCCCCTGGCGCACAGCAAAATCCATCGCCGCAGTTTCCATCTTCAGGACACATTCTATATCCGCCATTAATTGCTCTCAAATTTTCTCTTGAAACTTTTTTTAAATTTTTCATATTCTTAATATTTATTTGGTTATGATAAAATTAAATAATAGAAATTGAATAAAAAATAAATATTTCACTTTTTTGTGATCCCTATATAATGTTTTAATTTTTTATTTCTACATATTAGTGACCTAAATAAAACAGCAACTCACTTTCCTGAAGTAGTTGCTGTTTCTTTATAACAAATTATAACTGTATTTCATTCTAGAGTATTACCATTCAATTGGAAAAGGCTCTATTTTTGGACCACTTGTTGGAGGGCTACATAAATAAGTGTCAGGTCCTGCTCCAGCTATACTTCTACAGCCTCCTGGTCCACAACAAAATCCATCACCACAATTTCCATCTTCGGGACACATTCTATATCCTCCATTAATCCCTTTTAGGCTTTCTCTTGAAAGTTTTTTTAAGTTTCTCATATACTTATATATTTATTTGGTTAGGATAAATTTAAGTAATACAAATCGAATAAAAAACAATTATTTCACTTTTATGTGATAAAATTAAATATTTACAATAAAAAAACCTCTGGAAAAGATTCCAGAGGCCTCAAAAAAGTAAAATTTAAAATTATGAATAAGGGGTTTTAATTGTTATTATATTCTTTTAAATAGCCGTCTATAACATCGAAGGCTTTTTTCTCATCTTTCAGATACACTTTTACTTTTAGGTTTGTTGCAGTTGGTGTAGAGAGAAATGACATATATGAGTTATCAATTTCTGCTTCTATACCTGCTTCTTCCAGTTTAGATTTTATTAACTGTACTTCTTGTGGTTTGTCTCCTTCAAAAACCGACACCTTTGTATTCAAATCCATATCAATTTCATTATTAAATCGGTTTAAAATTAATAAAATCATTTCAAAAATGCAAATGATTTACAAAAAAAATAATATTAAATTTTTGAAATAATAGAATTTATAGCAGATAATACTTTATCCAAATCTGCTTGCTGAACATTAAGATGTGGACGGAAACGTATTGACTTTTCTCCACATGGTAAAATCAGAATATCTTCTTCTGCGAATAACTGTTGCTGCACTTTGTTTCTTAGTTCTTTCGAAGGAAAATCTATTGCACACATAATCCCTACCCCTCTTGCATTCGAAAGGTAATCCGGATAACGGTTTTGCAACTGAATAAGACCTTCTATAAGAAATAGTCCCTGTTGCTGCACGTTCTCTAATAAGTTTTCATTTTCAATGATTTCCAGCATTAGCTTCAGTCGAAGCATATCGACAAAGTTTCCGCCAAATGTAGAATTGATTCTTGAAGATTCTTTGAAAACATGATGCTCCACTTCATCCAGTTTTTCTTTACTGGCCAGTATACCACAAACCTGAGTCTTCTTACCAAAACTGACAATATCCGGAACAACACCTATATGCTGGAACATAAACATTTTCCCTGTAATACCGATTCCGGTTTGTACTTCGTCAAAAATTAACAAGATCTCATTTTCATCGCAGATACGTCTTAGTTCCTGGAAAAATTCCGGACGGAAATGATTGTCTCCGCCTTCAGCCTGGATAGGCTCTATAATAATACAGGCAACCTTATAAGGATTGGCCAGAATAGCTTCCTGTATATGTAATAAAGCTTTTCCTTCCTGTTCAATGGTATAAGCCAGATTTTCTTCTGTTACCGGAAAAGTTAATTTCGGATTGATGATTCTTGGCCAGTCAAATTTTGGAAAATACTGATGTTTTCTAGGATCAGCAGTATTGGTTAATGACAATGTATATCCCGAACGTCCATGAAATGCCTGTTGAAAATGAATGACCATTGAAGCTTCAGTCTTACTTCCCTGCAGCCAGTTCTTTCTTGTCTTCCAGTCAAAAGCCGTTTTAAGTGCATTTTCTACTGCTAATGCACCACCTTCTACAAAGAAACAATATTGCAATTCTTCCGGGATAACCACCCTTTCGAATACTTCTAAAAAATCAGCATATTCCTGAAGGTAAACATCACTAAGTGTAGGCTTATAAGTTGCATGTTTTCCCAGCCAGTCCTGATGCTTTAAAATATATGGATGGTTGTAGCCTACAGCTGCCGAAGCAAACATAGAAAACATATCCAGATATTCTTTACCTGAAAGATTATCTACAATTACAGAACCGTGTGACCTTTCAAAATCCATTACCATATCCAGTCCGTCTGCAAGAATATGTCTGCCTAAAGTTTCTTTTACCTGATTATTATCTACAATATTGTTCATTTGATTTGGGTTATATTTTTCGTTAATTAATTACATATTAGTTTTATCTGTAATGTTGTGATGATAATATTTAGGGTTAAATATTAAATTTAATTCCCTGAGCTAATGGTAAATCCTTACCATAGTTAATAGTATTGGTTTGTCTTCTCATGTAATACTTCCATGCATCCGATCCTGATTCTCTTCCGCCACCGGTTTCTTTTTCTCCTCCGAATGCTCCGCCAATCTCCGCTCCGGATGTTCCGATATTTACATTTGCAATTCCGCAGTCGGATCCTGCGTGAGATAGGAATAGCTCTGCCTCTCTCAGATTTTGAGTCATAATTGCTGAAGAGAGCCCCTGCGGAACATCATTCTGCATAGCAATAGCTTCTTCAAGTGTCTTATATTTCATAATATAAAGAATAGGTGCAAAGGTTTCATGCTGTACTATTTCGTATGCATTCTTTACTTCTGCGATACATGGTTTCACATAACAACCAGAAGCATATTCTTTTCCTTTTAGCAGGCCACCTTCAACAATAAATTTCCCGCCTTCTTTTTTGCATTTAGCAATGGAATTCTCGTATTGTTTTACTGCATGATCATCGATTAGTGGGCCTACATGATTTTCCACATCTAATGGATTCCCTATTTTCAACTGACCATAAGCTTTTACCAGTTTGGTCTTAACTTTATCATATACACTTTCATGGATAATCAGTCGTCTTGTAGAAGTACATCTTTGACCTGCCGTTCCAACCGCACCAAATACAGCACCGATAATGGACATTTCCAAATCTGCATTTTCAGTGATGATAATTGCGTTGTTGCCACCTAACTCTAATATAGATTTACCGAAACGTCCGGCAACTTTGGAAGCTACTTCTCTTCCTACAGCCGTAGAACCGGTAAATGATATCAGCTGGACATCTTTACTTTCCACCATCTTCTGGCCTATTACATGATCGCTGATCACCAGATTGGAAATTCCTTCCGGCAGCTTATTTTCTTTCAGAACTTCGGCCATAATATTCTGACAAGCAACAGCGCAAAGTGGTGTTTTTTCTGAAGGCTTCCATATAATAGCATTACCACATATAAGGGCCAATGCTGCATTCCAACTCCATACTGCTACCGGGAAATTGAAAGCTGATATAATTCCTACGATTCCAAGTGGATGATATTGTTCATACATTCTGTGCTGTGAACGTTCCGAATGCATCGTAAATCCGTGTAGCTGGCGGGATAATCCAACTGCAAAATCACAGATATCAATCATTTCCTGTACCTCGCCCCAGCCTTCCTGAAGAGATTTTCCCATTTCATAAGAAACCAGCTTGCCAAGATCCTCTTTATATTCTCTCAGCTTTAATCCGAATTGTCTTATGATTTCTCCTCTTTTGGGTGCAGGCATTAACCTGAACTCAGAAGAAGCCTGCTGTGCAAGTTTGATAATCTTCTCATAATCCTTTTCAGAAGCTGTTTTTACGCTTGCGATTAGTTTACCATCTACCGGCGAACAAGAGTCAATAGATTTCCCGGTTGCAAAAAATTTGGTCCCGGAAGAAGCACCTTTATTGTCTTTAGAGATTCCAAGATGCTGAAGAGATTTTTCGATTTTAAAGCTTTGATTGGTTTTTGCCATTTTAATTATAATTCAGTGTTCGTTCACTAATATAACTATTTTTGGCGATTCCTAACAGTCGTTTACCGATTATTATACTAAATTTAACATCTTTGTCAGAAGAATTACAACATAAAATAGTTGATATTATAATTTTGTTCTTTGTCCCTAATATATTACAACAAAGGTTTTATAATTTAATTTCTGAAATTAAATCTTTTTAGACTTTGATTCATTTATTCTCTAAAATCTTTTTCCTAAAACATCCCTGATTTCAGCCATTTATCCCCCATATAAAGTCAATTTGTTGGTTGCCAATACGAAGACTGATACATTTGTTCAAAAATATAAAATGAAAATCTTCAATCAACTTTTCATATCCTCTACGCTGGTTGTTCTTGTCGGATGCAATTCTAAAAATGAAATTTCTGAAACGAACAAACCTAAAACTCAGATCACACAAAAAGCCATAACATTTGCCGATTTTAAAAAGATAAAAGGAGTAGATAATATACAGGATGTACCATTTCAGCTATTTACCAAACTGGATTCTGTACAGTTTTTTGTATCTCCAGATAAAAATGCTGCTCATCTTAAAAAAGCTAATAATAAACTCGATAATTATTATGGGTTTGAAGAATTTGATGACTTCTACTCTATTCACTTCAGTATTGATAATAATATTTCGAACAGCATCGAAGCTTTTGTCTTAAAATCGGAATTTAAAGCAGCATTTGAATTGACTTTAAAAGGTGTAAATCTTTATGAAATAAGAAGCAGTACGTTTAAAGAATCTGATGACTTTAAAAATAAATCTTTTAATAAATATGGTACAATTGATGAAGTGTCAGAACAGGAATTTAAAACAGCATCAAAAAAGCGAATTGATGAAGCATTGGTGAAAAATCCACACATAACACTGAAAGACAACAACTGGATATATACTGAAAATGGCAAACAAGAAATCATTACACAGCATAAAGATATATCTACAGAGACTGGACCTCTTGCTAATGAATATATAGGACGATCTTCAGCCTTAAACATGGAGGTTTTTAAAGAAAATTCTAACGAAGTTACAGATCCTTACTATTCTTTTTTCAATGTAAAAGATGCAGTGATGTTTGATTTAGCTACAAGTGGCTATCCACAAATCCTTCCTGTTAAGAACTGGGTTTCCTTTGTCTCATCCAATAATGATGTAGGAAGTAATTTTGTGATCAGTAAATACTTTCCACAAACAAAAAAACAAGACAATCTTTTATATGTGAATTTCACCAACTTCAAAATAGCAGATGAAAAAAAAGCATTTTGGGCGGAAAATGATACTTTCTATGCTGAAGTCTTTCCACTAAATTCAGCATCAGCTAAAGGTAAAAAGCAGAAAGCAGCATTTATAAAAATTCAGTTAAAACCGAATTTGCTTTAGTAAAGAGAATGTTTTAAGTTTTATAGTTAATACTTTTCGATAGTTCAACAGGCTAACATCATTTTGAATTAAAATTTTAGCAGTCTCAAAAAATGCTTTTCATTATTAAATAACTGATAAGAATAAGCTAAAAACCCCTGAAATCAGCCAGTGTATATGGAGATAAACTCCAATATCTTTGCTACAGTTATTTAAAGATATACAATGAAAAAAATAAGTTTAACAATTCTTTTTTCTTTACTAAACCTTATCACTTTTGCACAGTCTTTAAAAGTAGTTATTAAACAAGACGGAAAAGTAGTTCAGCCTGTAAATGATGTTTATGAACTTAGAAAATCTCCTTTCCTGTTCGAAATCAATTCTACAAATCTGGAAGGTTTTCTAATTGGAGCAACTACAGACGAGAATATTTACACAGCGGCCTCAAACACTTACAATCCGGAGGTTGCATGGTTTCAGAATACAGGTATGGCAGAAGAGCTGTGCAACAAAGACAAAGAATTGTTTTTAATGGATACTGCACCATCATATTGGTACTATACAGATGCTAAAGATCACCGATTCGACAAAAACCCTAAAGGAAATTTAAAGCAGTGGACTGCTACACGTACTATTACAAGGTTTTATGATATCATGGTAGACCAGCCCATCAGTCTAAAGGATTTTAACGGAAATGCTTACGTATTAATGTATGAGCCGGTATATAATGACGAATATGATTTAATAGATAAGAAAAATCTATTTCGTGCTACGTTGAAATTCAAAGACTAAATTATCACGCACCGAATTAACTTGATTATATAAAAGGCCTGCTTACAATATGTGAGCAGGCTTTTTTATTTTATTCGATAATCAAACCGTATTCTATCGCAAGTTTAATCGCTGAACTAAGATTGGAAGTTTGAAATTTTTCGATAAGATTCTTTCGGTGACTTTCTACTGTATGCGGACTGATGAAAAGCTTTTCTGCCATTTGGTTGGTCGTAAGTCCTTTCGCTGCTTCGGCTAAAATTTCTTTTTCTCTTCGTGTTAGTTTCGGAACCTGATTTAGCCCATCCAGCGATTTCTTTTCCAGGACAGAATTGGTTTGTGAACACAAAAATTGTTTACCCGCATATACAGTATTAATCCCTTCCAGGATTTCGGAAACCGAAGCGTTCTTCTGGATGTATCCTAATGCTCCTTCAGCCAAAGTACTGTTAATTACAGGCAGCTCATTATGAACACTGAGTATTATAATCTGGAGATTTCCATACTTCTTCTTTAGAGGTTTTATGAGTTCGATACTGTTGGTATCTACCAGATTGATGTCTAGCAATAATATATCGATAGCTTGTTTTGCAAGACCTGCATTCATTTCCGAAACGTTTCGGAAACAATCTACAACATCTATTGTATTGCTATTTCCCAAAATATTCTTCAGTCCTTCTAATAGAAGTGGATGATCGTCTGTTATAGCTACTTTTATCATGTTTTTAATGAATAGGTATTTGAAGTTCTATACTGGTGCCAATATTCAATTCGGATATGATATTCATCGTTCCTTTTAAAAATTGGACTCTTGATTCTATATTATGAAAACCAGCGGTTTTTTTTACGTTTAGTCCTTTGTGATCAAAACCTTTACCATTGTCCTCTACTGTAAGGTTGAGTACGTTTTCTTCCTGACTTACTTGAATAATAATTTCGGAAGCATCAGCATGCTTTATGGCGTTATTCACCAATTCCTGAATGATTCTGTAGATTATCAATTGCTTTTCCTCGGACAAGGAATTACGGTAGTTGATAAATTCGGTATGGATATCTAAAGCGCTATTGGATATACGGGAAGCAAACTCCTGGATAGCAACTTCCAAACCATATTTCACTAATAAATCTGGCATTAAATTATGTGCTACACGTCTTAGTTCTTCTACAGCACCATCAATTTGCTTAATTGATTTTGAAATGCCCTCTTCTATATTTTCAGATTGATGAGGATCTAAATAGGAAAGCTGATGTTTGGTACCCGATAGCAGGCCTCCTAAGCCATCATGAAGATCACGGGCCAAACGGCCACGCTCCTGCTCCTGGCCTTCCAGCAATGCTGTAAGTGTTGATATTTTTGAATTCTGTTTCTCTTTTTCCATAGCCAGAGCATGCAACTCGTCTCTTTGTTTCATAGACTTGGCACGTTGCTTATAGGCGTAAAGTAATAAGAGGATTAAAATGATAAAAATGACAATAAAAATAGTGTAGTAGGTATTGATTTTCTCTTTGAAAGCCAATAGCTTCTTATAGTTATTGATGTCATTATTCTTCTGTCTGGTTTCTAACTTTGCCAGACGGAGTTGTTGTTCTTTTTTCTCTGACTCTAATTCTGAAAATTTTAATCGTTCACGTTGATTTTCTTCTACCAGTTTTAGGTTGTTATAGACCTGTTCACGTTGTGCCCTAAGTATATTTATCAACCTGATTTCCTGTGCTTTTTTATCGCTTTCCAGTTGCAGCTTTATATATTTCTGCTCTTGTCTTTCTTTCTCAAACTGCGATTCCAATCTTTTTGTAATATCCAATTTTTCCTGATCATAGACACTTTTGTATTTATCAACATAACTTTTATAATAAACAAGTGCTTCTTTATAATTACCCTGCTCTTCACTAATTCGGGATAGAGATTCCAGAATAGATAATTCTATATTATGGTTTCTGACAGGACTTTTTCCTATTTCCATAGAGGCTTTCAGAAAATAAGACTTAGCTAGATCGTAGTGCTTATTCTGTATGGCCAACTCTGCCAAAATTCCAAACGAAGAAGCGATATGAATAGCATCACCCGTTTCCAGGCTTACTTTATTGGCTAATTGAGCATATTCCATGGCTTTTTCCGGATTAAACTCAGTATATAAATTGGCTAGATTAATGGCAGCATAAGAAAGATTGCTCTTATTAAGCATAGACCCTTTATTTTTGTTAAAGGCCGTAATTGCCTGCACATAATATTGTTCTGCTTTATTCCTAAACTGTTTATCAGAAGGGTTTTGAACATATTTTTGTTCAAACATATACCCCATTCTCATATAGGCATCAAAGATCAGGTTGGGATCATTCTGTTTGGATGCTAATAATAAAAACTGTTTGCTGTATTTTTCTTCCAGCTGATATTCGTTCAGGTCAGAATAAATTGCAGATAGTTCTTTTGCTGTATTTCCGTATCTTCCGTAAAGTGTAGAAGTTGTTGGTGAATTTTCGTAATAATTAATGGCTTTCAGGTAAGCAGCTACGGCATCAGTAATTTTGTTATTACGGGTGAGAATCCAACCTCTTGCATATTCCAGATATCCTTTTGCCTCGTTACTATTTGTTTTTAAACTATAAACCTTTCCCATTTCCAGACTTTTTGAAGATTCTGCTTCTTTGTTATCAAGTCTGTAATTCATTGCCTGAACGGCATATAAAATCGTGGCATATTTCCCATCAGACAGCTTTGTTGCCATGGAAATATTATTTGCTAAAATCTGATAAGATTTCGGTTTGAGGTTATGGAAAAATAAGGCAGTAGCATATTTAGGAGCTATGTTTAACTGCTCCGTTGTCTTGTCTGAAGCATTATTATATTCCTTTTCTAGTTTGCTCAAAGCATCTTGGGCCTGAACAAAAAACGGACAAATAAATAAAGTGAATATAAGTAATAACCTGTACATCAAATCCTTCTCTCTATTAAGATTTATTATATTGAGGAACGTAAATATAGATAAAATACTTTCTAATCAATTTCGAAATCATTTTGTTCAGCGAAAGACTTCCATTTCTGGTATTTCTTTTCATTTTTAAACTCCAAACTTTCGCCATAGTAGTATACCAAACGTTGTGTAGCATATTCGTAAGCACTATAAGCATTAGCTTGTTCGTAGTACTTAATAGCCTTCTTCAAATCTGTTTTTACACCCAAACCTTGTTCATAGAGAATACCATAATAAATACCGGAATAAGTCTGCTCATAATCTTTCTTCAGGTAATCCAGAAGGTTTTTATAATCGCTTAACTGATAATATATTTCTGATATTTTATCATAGTTATAGTAGTACTTTTTCTCTGCCTTTTGGTAAAAGTCCAAAGCTTTATTGTAATCCTGCTTTACATGTTCACCAAAATAATACAGATCACCTAAATTGGTAAGCGCCATTCCGTCACCAAGCTCTGCTCCTTTTTCGTAGGCTTTAATTGCTTTTTTGATATTAAATGAATACCCGGTGCCGTTGTGGTACAAAGCGCCAATATTATTCCAGGCGACTGCATGGTTTTGTTGTGCTGCTTTTTCATAATAGGCTATTCCTTTCTTGGGATCAAATAATTCTTCAATTTCGGGATCGGTAAGTAACAGACCAATTTCTACCCAACTGTCCAAATCATTTTTTTGAGCAGATAATTCAAACAAACGTAATGCTTCCTTATAATTTTGGTCTTCCTTAGCATCAAGAGCCATCTTTTTAATGGTCTCGGCTTCCATGAATTGCTCAGGATTACTACCTGCCCGATCTTTCCAATTATTATAAAAGGAAATAAAGTATTCTAAATCTTTTCCCCGGAATGAATAGCGATCCAGATAAATAGAACCATACTCGGAGAGTTCTACCAGCTGAATGCTTTTATCTTCATTCATCCTGAACATCTTATTCCCCAGATACAGGAACAACAGTCCTTCTTCCGTTCTATAATTTAAAGGATTAGAAATATACTCGTACAGCTTTTCGGACAAACCATTTTCAAAATCAAATACTTGATAGCCATCTTTTTTTTGAACCGATAAAAATCCATTTTCCAAATAATGAATCTGTTTAATATCAAAATGAGGAGCGATTAGCCAAATATTATTTTCGGCATCAAAAAGACCTAATCCGTTTTGGGTTTCCGGTGTAAAGACATTGTGCTTATATTCGATATTCGGTTTTCCGTTTACTTTTGTAATCCGCTCATTTTCCAACAGAAACTGATGTTTCAGGGTATTATAAATTTTCCAGTTTTTATCTTTACAAACCGCCAGACAATCAAAACGTTCTAATAGCATCAACTGATCTGCCTCCTCTATTACAGGATTACCTTTTTCATCTATCAGCCTGCCTTTTTTATCAAACTTATTTGGTTTAACCCAGAAACAGGCACCCGCTTTTACAATGCTTTCTTCAACAAAATCACCCAGATAATTTCCTTCTTTTGTATAATATCTGCGTTTGCTGGTTCCTTTTTGTTTGGTATAAAAAAGCTCCGGAAAATAATCATATTCATAAGGATTATCACTTTCAACAGGAATAATCATCTCTGCAAAATTAGAAACCCCATATTTCTCACCTGTTTCCACACATAAAAATCCATAAGTAATTACTTCAGTTGAGTCATAATCAGGAGGAAGTATCCAAGTATTTGAATAGACTTTTAGAATTCCTGTCTTTCCTTTTATTTTTATTTCGCCCAAAGGCTCTGATTCAAAATCGAAAACATCAAAGGCTTCTTCATAAACCGGAGGAACCAGTTCTTTACCATTACTCTGCAAATAACCGAAAAGCCCTTCTTTTTGGACTACCGATATACCGTAATAATAATCTGCTTCAAAAATATCATCATAAATAGCCGGAGCCAGAATGGTACCTTTTGAGTCTTTCAAACCAAATTTCCCCTCTTCCTCGAATATAGAAGATGCTATTTTCTTGTAAGCAAGCTCTTCAAAATATCCCAATCCGTAATTGATCCAGTCGGTTTGTAAAATATCGAGAAATGACGAATAACCGTATTGTGAAAACAAAGGGTCTAACAGGGAAAGATTCTGAGTTTCTACTGCTTTTTTATACTGCTTGCTTTTCTGCTGAATCTCCACAAGCCATTCCTTTGCCTGTACTTTGTGCTTTTCCTCGCTCATATTGAAAACATCTGTTGCATTCAGTACAAAGGAATCATAAGGCAATGCTTCCAGGAACTCAAACATTTTGTTAACGGGTTCGTAGTAGGCTTTTTTATAATGCAGCTGATAGGTATCAGCCAGTAGATTGAAAAAGTAACGCAGCTGAACAATCCCCTGCTCTTTGTCAGAGAAAAATTCAACACCTTCTACTCTTATATCTTCTGCGATGAGAGGGTATAATAATACAGGAATTTCATAGTTCCATTCGCCTAAATGGGTATCGAATGACTGATTTGTTTTCTGATCGTAGTTGTATAAATAGATACGGTGTGCCATTCGCTAAAATTACCAAATCCGAAAATCTTAAAATATCCCTGTTTACAGTGATTTTGCAGATTTGTATTATTAGCTTAGAGCAACATTCCTTATACTCCCACCCTATTTTAGCATTGTTGTAATGAGCTTATCTCATAGCCTTGGCAAGGTTTGAAACCTTGCCAAGGCTGTATCTAAAGTTTAAAAAATCAAAAATGCAAACTTTCAAAAGCTGTTAGTTATTTATCGCTTGTTGTACCAAAACTTCCGATTTCGATACTGTATTCCAGATTGGGAATTTTATCGAGAAAAGAAATGTTTTTGTCCATTAATTTACCTTTATTTTCAATAGTGAGCTCTTCCAGACTGGTAAGACTGGCTAAACTTTGTAGGGATTCTATCACACCGCTCTGAAAGATATGGAGGTATTTAAGACTCTTAATTTTTGAAATAGCTTCTGTAATGGCTTCAATATTTTTACAAAGACTTAGATCCAGTTCTTTTAAATTATTAAGGTCTTCCAGCCATGAAATGTCGGTTAATGATTTAATCTCGGACAAATACAAGACTTCTAATTTATTAAAGTGAGTGAGTGTAGACCAGTCACAGGAAATACTGCCATCTACAGACAATGTATTTATTATTTCATTTTTGGGAAACTGATAATTTTCTTCTGTAAATTTTTCAATGAAAATAGTTTTTAGCGTTGGATGTGTAAACAGATTTACAAACCGTTTGGAATAAGGTGTGAAAACTTCTTCTAATCGTGTAAAAACAGTCCAGTCAATCAGTTCTTTTCCTTTGTATGTACATTTCCTTATTTCGAGACGTATGGCATTTTTCAGGGCATACAAAATCTCATTTTTGTCAATATTGAAGTTGGAAAAATAGATAATATTGACATTTCCGAAGACTTCTCTGAACTCAGGAAGTCCAAAAATAGCCGTATCACAGGTTTTTCCATCCAGAATAAGATTGAAAATCTGTTTTTCTTTCATTAATGCTAAAATTTCTGTGGCAGAATCTCCGCTTTCTATCACCACAAAATGATCTGGTCTTTCTTTAGCTGTACTTCCTATATACATCTGATATGCACAATTTTAACAGTTATAATATGCTTCAGGAATTTCAACCACCTTTTTCGTCATTTGCTCCAATTGCTGTGCAAATTGATCGAAGAAATAAGTATCTTCTATAAAAACGTACAGATAATTTCCGGTACTAAGATGAACAATAAGATCTGCATACCCTGCTCCTTTTGCCGGAAGAACATTCTGAAAGGTAAAATGTCTAATTTTTTCAAGGTCTAGAATCAATGCAGTATCTATTCCCGCAAATCCGATTTTATGATTTGTATTGTCGATCCAGATACCACTTTTCTCTCCCAATAGTTCTTTTAACTTTAACGGAATATGCTTAACGCCATCATTATCGATATAATTAACTTTCATATCCAAACTGTTATCGAATGGTATTAATCCGGATATTTCCATCACTTCTTCATATTCTTTATTTTCTAAAAAATACCTGTATTCCCTTTTGTTATAGAAATGAAGTGATGTGCTGCCATCGTCATAAGAATACCCCTTATCATAAGTATAGCAAATAGAGGCATTTATACCGTTTGTCAAAACAAATTGCAGATAACATTGGTCTTCTCTTTCATAACCGTACTGACTAATATCAATATCGTCATCAATCCAAAGTTCTCTCAATTGCTGATAACTTTTATCAGTATTCGTTTCATCATACAGGCTTACGAAAAACTCCTGTACCGGGCGATTAGTACTGATATTGTTGGCATATACTTCTAATTGATCGATAAGAACACCTTCTACTCTAACCGGATATGTGAATCTTAAATATCTGGCACCGAAATCGGTAAAATAGACCTCTACAAAGTCTGATCTTTCCAATTGCTCGTATGTAGTATCCCACGATAACATGTGCCTTGGCTCCGCATAAACTTCATAGCCAAAATCGACATCATCCGGATATTCGTCAAGAATCTGATAATTCCGAAGCACTTTTTTTGCCCAGATTTTTACTTTATCATCTTCTTTTCTGGCTTTACATACTGCAAAAAAGATTTCGGAGTCAAAACCAAACCTATCCGAAAGTTCGCGATATACTTCTTCAAAACCCTTCAGCTCGGTAGATATATAGTGTTGATGATCTGCGAAAACAAACAGAAAGGGTACGTCTCCTAAAATATGTACATATGCATATTGTAGTGAATGAAGATTTGCATTCTCAATATTACCATGATCTCTATAAAAAAGTGTATCTCCTTCTATCCAGGTTTCTTTATTCTCCATTTACTGTTCTTATTGCTTTATAATCCATTTTTCGAAAGTTCAGCATCAATTTAACAATCTTCTACTTATCTTTTCTTGTTAGTTTTAACTGCTTTTCATCTTTTACAAGATCGAAAACCATTTCCTTCGATGGATTGAAAATTTGTGTTGGCCTGTCACAGAAATCGGACTTGCTAATGCTGTCAACTTCCATTTTGATCTGGTTAGCTTCCGTAAAATAATACCTGCCGTGCACCTCAGTAAAGCAATCATTCCCACATTCCCATGCGTCATAGCTTCTGAATTTTTCCTCATTTAAAAAGTTGACAGCATGAAAGTTGAAAATAACTGCAGTATCAATTCTTGGAGACATATAATAAGTTTTCCCGCCATCCGGAGCTATAAGTCCTCCTTCATTAACAATCCAGTTGGTATTTTTCAGATAATTTGGGAAATTTGTTTTTTTTCTTTCCTGCTTTTTACAACTGAAGATGATAATCAACAGAGTACTTAAAAACAGGAAAGCTAAATTCTTTTTCATCATTGTGTTTTTTTATGATTACTAAGGTCTGAATTGGTAAGATTTATTAAGATTTTCAAAACCAATTTCTTTTTCAGGAATAACATTCATTTCATCAAAAGTAAGCAAACCATAGGCTCCAGCTGTCGCTCCGTTTGGTAAAGCATATGAATATTCAAAGATTAGTCCTCAGTTGTTTATATTTTTGCAAAGAAATTAAACGTTTGTTCAGCAATAAGCTTTGGGGTTGTATCAGATAAATTCTTGATTCGATCTTCGTACAATTCAATTTTTATTATTTTAACGTCGTTCGGAATTTTATAAGTTTCATCTTTTGTATAATTATAACCCACTACATCAGAACCTTCTTTACCGGGAATCTTTTTGATCTCTACATAGTATCTCAGCGTCATGCTATTACCATTCTGCTCTCCTTTTTCAAAACGAATTTTCCTAACCTGATTAATGTTGAGTCCATCAGAACTTATATTTCCCTGTATCCGAAATTTCAGTATTTCAGCATTTTTGGAAGTCATAACAATCATGGGGTTAAGGCGCTTTGTAACTTCTTTACGGGTTGTATAGTTATGTACAGCTCCTGTTTCCGAAACTTCTCTTGTACCCCGTTTCGGTTCAGAATAAATAGTCGTAATATTCAGTTTCTGAGCATTTGTTTCACAAGCGAACAAAGTCAGAAATGAAGCTAAAATCATGAATTGTTTCACCACTTTATTTTTAATAAATCTTTGATTTAAAGATAATCAAAGCTGTTGTATGAAAATATCCCTGAAAATGGTGGTTTTATAAAATTCCACCAATGATCATATTCTATTGTATTCCTTTTTTGGCGTCTTTCAATATTTTTTCAGCTTTCAGTCTTATTGCTTTGGGTAATAACTTGAAACTTGCATCACTTTCTTCGTGATACTTATCTTCTTCCTGGTATGGAATCCATCCGGTAATTTTTGATTTTGAAAGTGTTTTTTGACCTCTCTTTGTATAGACAATAACTTTCAATGGCTTGGCATCTAATCCGTCTGATTCTCCAAAATAAGTCAGGTAAAACTCTGGAAAACCATCTTTGTCTGCATCGCCAACTTCGCAATAGTTAATGAGGTACATAGGTTGTCCCAGATCTTTTGCAAAATCTTTAAAGGTTATTTGCGGAATTAATCCACCGTGGTCTTCCAGAAAAATTCCTGAGTGTAAATCTTTGGGAATACCATTGAAATAAGTGCCTTTTTCAACTTTTTTTTCATTAAGATACCAAACATAACTTCCATGGTTAGGAACAAAGGAAGTTACGATCATCACGGGATTTCCTTCTAATGGATTTCCAAGTTCTTCAATAATCTCTTTGTATTTTTTATCTGAAGAAAAATATACTCCTGTTCTTATCTGTGCAAAAGATGACATGCTTATTATAAAGGCAACAACAGGTAATAGTTTTCTGAAAATCATAGTGTATATTATTTTGAGTGTATTGTTTAATTATGTTTTTATCCTTGTTCTGAATTGGTTTTATATATTCTGGTTATCTCACTTTTAGTAACCGCTTCGGGATTCAGGGTGTTCAATTAAAATGTTGTAGAAATATAATGCTGCTAAAACTACTACAATAATTCCGAAAATGAGAAACAAAAGGACGTAGTAAAGCGCCTTTTTATGTTTTTTCCGTATAGAATTAATGATAAAATAATGAGTGTAAAAGAAGTTCCTGCTCCTAAAAACAAAGCCAAAGCAGTAAGAATCAAATCTCTTTCCAGGTATAAATCTGCGGATGATAACATGTTTAAATTAAATATTGAGATTAAACTACATGATTATTCTTTGTATTCCTGTCCGGAATAAATATCGATGTAGTAATAAATAGTCTCTCCTGAATCCGTTTTAACATTCACCAACCCATCGGAATTAATAGACTTATAAGCTTTTAATCCTATACTTTTCTTATTCTTATTATCATAAAGTATATACAAACCATCTTTCTCTTTTTGAAGAGCATAGATCTGTTGTTTGGTATCCAAAACGGAAATATTATGGCATTCAGGTTTTATCTCCCAGGATTTTGTTCTACTGTTCCATAGCCCCATGTTTTTTTGCTTTTTTCCGTCTTCAATCCGGATAAGATATAAATCATCCATCCCCCTGTAATAACTTATTTTTCCAAACTTCCAGTTTTTGTCAATGAATTGATCGGGCAAAATCATTTTTCTATCCGGCCAGACCAGATATCCGACCTGATCCAAAACCTTAAAGTTGTAAGTATCGATCGTATCTGTAACATTTCCTTTGGTATCGATATAAAGCCAGTCATATGCCCAGACATCATGATCGTAATTAAAAATCCCTAATAGAAAGTAAGGAGAATTGGTTATGGAATAAACTAAAGAAGTTCTTTTAATAACACCAATCTGTGAAGCTGTAGCTTTTGTTATTTCTTTCGGAAATACCTTTTCGTATTGCGGAAAAGCATACACATCATTGGTTTTACTCTCTGTTAAGAGTTTAGGAATTTCCGGATCGAAGCGTTCTTTATTTACTTCTTTCAATGTTATAGTTTCATTTCCAAATCTGATTGAAAGGGTCTCGGTACCTTTCAAACTATTATGAATTGCTTTTTTCTGACTCAATTCATATAACGTGAAATTTGAATTTGAAGCTTTAATAAAGCGTTTGTCTTCTAATAATTCAGTAATATTATTCTCAATCTTGTTTAAACGTCCTTTTCTGATTTCGTAAAGACTTCCATTCCAAAAAACATGGTTTTCATCTACTGAAACAAAATTCAGGGAATACTCATCTTCCAGGTATGGAACATCCTCGCTAAGTAAGACTTGTTTGGTTTCTAAAACACCTATCTCAACTTTATGATAAGTTTGCTCTTTCTTAACACCGCCTCCCATAATGTTCCAATCCCATTTCCAGGCTGGCATTTTCTTTTCGTACTCAATTTCTTTTTTAAAAAATGTAAGACCATTGATAACATTTACATTGATCTCATCTTTTGAAAAATCTAAAACTATTTTTCCTTTTTCGTCTATAACTGCAGATTCATTTTTTTCATTTCCCACAATTGCAAAGCCTGTAGCTGTAAATAACGATGCAGTCCTGAATTTCTGTTCGATAACAGGTTTCAAACTTGTTTTCTCTACATAGATGAAATTCTTCTGCTTCGTTAAAAACGGAACGATACTTATGCTTTTCATTTTTGAGGAAGTTAATGTTGGATTATCTTTTTTTCCCTGTGCACAGGCGATGAAGGAAGTCAACATAAAAAAACTTCTCAATATTACTGTTTTCATAATCCAAAATTTTATTCATCGTACGAGTCAATATTAAAGAGAAATGGAAAATGATACAATCCCGATTATCAGCTATATTTTTAATGCATACAATCACTAAGTTTGTCAGCGATTATACTCAATCAGAATCTTAATTAGAATTAATACAAATAAGATAAGCAAATATTATAATATTTGCTTATTTTTGTCTTCAATGTATTATTAACATGGAGAATTTACCACAAGAGAATCAATCGAAGTTTAAAAAATGGTTTAAGAGAGTTGGCTGGGCAGGTTTAATCTTCTTTACAGTGAAGGGGCTGGTATGGCTGGTAGTTTTCTACTTTGGTGCCGATGCACTAAAAGGATGCTTTAAGTAGGTATACAAAATAACCTACGCCACTTCCATTATTACCAACAAAGAGCCTACTGAAATAAATATCCAGAGTAGCACACCCTGTACCAAAGGTTTTACACCAACTTTTTTTATTGAGCTTATGCTTAGTCCGGATGCGATTAGGAATAATGTTATATTCAATGCTTTTTTAGCTGTAAAAACCATTATTTCACCAAAAGGTTTGATTTGCGGGAAATAATAA
Source organism: Elizabethkingia miricola (assembly GCF_001675285.1). Taxonomy (GTDB): domain Bacteria; phylum Bacteroidota; class Bacteroidia; order Flavobacteriales; family Weeksellaceae; genus Elizabethkingia; species Elizabethkingia miricola. Next base: position 33,438 of record NZ_LSGQ01000028.1, on the reverse strand, counting down.
GCCAATAAAATAGCACCAATAAATCCCAGAATAAAGTATGGTATTTTTATTTTTTTCACAGAACCTTTATTCAGTACTGACAATAAAATAGAAACCGGGATAATCCATAAAGCACGTTCCAGTTTTACAGTAGTAGCTATTTTCAGCGCTTCCTCTCCATATTTCTGGGCAGATCCAATAACAGAGCTTGTATCATGTATCGCAATAGCAGACCATAATCCAAACTGATCCTGACTCATATTCAGCTGATGGCCGATAACCGGAAAAATAAGTAATGCCAAGGCGTTCAGAATAAAAATACAGGCCATAGCCACTGAGATGTCTTCATCTTTAGCATTGATAACCGGAGCCAGCGCCGCAATAGCGCTACCACCACAAATAGCTGTTCCGCCTGAAATTAATGTACTCGTAGATTTATTAATCTTCAGATATCTACCTATAATAAGGCCAACGATTAAAGTGAAAAATATTGAAGCTACTGTGAATATTAATCCCTCCTTCCCTACTTTTATAGCTTCTGTAAGGTTCATTCCGAAACCAAGCCCTACAACTGAAAATTGCAACAGATACTTAGCAGCAATAGAGTTATGCTTTATATAAGGATGACCGATAAAAAAGCTTACCACGAATCCTAATATTAAAGCTAATGGTGGTTCCACAAATGGTGTAACACAAAAGATAAGCAATACAAAGAATAGTATTTTCTGAAGTAATGTTGCTTGTTTCATAATTTTAAATTTTATGAAGCAAAGCTCGGGATTAAACATTCCAAAAACTAATCAAAAAATATTATAATCTATAACTTTTTGTTATACTTATAAAAGAAATCTAAAAACAGTTTGGGTATGCCATCAAAGTTGCCATGCATGTAGACAGCATTGAATTTTCTTTTGATGCTAAAGTTCTCTATCTCCAGTACTTTAAACTTACCAGATAGCAATTCGTTTTTAAGAGAATGAATCGAGAGAAAACCAATACAGTCACTATATTCTAAAAATGTTTTGATACTCTCTGTACTTCCTAACTGAGCCTGAACTTTAAGATCTTTTAAACGTATTTGATTTTTATTAAAAATATCTGCTATAACATCGAGACTACCTGAGCCGTTTTCACGAAGAACAAAATCCTGTTCTCTAAGCTCGTTAATACTGATTTCTTCCTGAGCAAATAATGGATGATTCCGGTGTACAACAGCAACGATCTCATCATCCATTACAGGCTCATATTTCAAACTGGACTTTCCGGAATGTCCCTCGATAAAGCCCAGATCAATTTTACTTTCCTGTAATTCTTTTTCAATTTCTTCAGTATTGGCATTCAGCATCTGGATGATAATCTGAGGATGTTTTTGTTTGAACTCAGCCAAGACTTTCGGAAGTATATACTGCCCGATTGTAGTACTTGCTCCTATATTCAGCCCTCCATTAAAGCTTCCTTTCAACTCATTTACTTTATACTGAGCCTCTTCATATACTTTCAGCAACTGCTGCGCATATTCATAGTATATTTTTCCGGCCTGAGTTAATTCAACTCTTGCATTCTTACGTTCGAAAAGGCTAACTCCAAGCTCCCCTTCCAGTTCTTTTATATTTTTGGTAACCGCAGGCTGAGTAATAAAGTTGAGCTGGGCTGCTTTGGTAAAGCTTTTATGTTCTGCTGCCGAACAGAATATCTTTAAACGAAAATCCACTTTAAAAATTAATAATTACAGAAATGAATATATTTAGTTACCACTCTCAGGTTTGTCTATTATATACCATGCATTAATACGGTCAGGCTCGCCAAAATAGGCAACTCTTATAATTTCTTTCAGCTTAGCGCCCAATCTTTCCATAGCAATACGCGAGCGTTTATTATCTTCACCTACATGGAAGTTTATTTTGTCCACATACTGAAATATATAATCCATCATCAGATGTTTTACTTTTGGATTGATACCTGTCCCCCAGAATTTAGTTGCATAGAAAGTATACCCTATAAAAATACTGTTATCCTCTTCATTATAATCATAAAAGCGAGTGCTTCCCGCCAATTCTCCGGACTTATTATCGTAGATGAGATAAGCAGCATGACTTTCTAAAGCTCCCTGAAAAAAGGTTCTGAATACTTCTTTCTGATATCGGGTCGGATTCGGATGCTGTTCCCATACTTTAGGATCAGAGGCTATTTTATAAATCTTTTCGAAATCTGATTCATTAACCAGAACAAGTTTTACATCATCATTTTCCAGAACTTCAGGAATAGGAACAGTTGTCATTTGGTTTGTCATTATTTTTAAAGTTAAAAGCGGGCTTTCGCCCGCCTGTATGTTTTATTTTTTCTCTGCAGTTTTTCTTGCGTCACTGTCGATTTTCTTAATGCTCTTCAGCTGTTCAGCAATAAGATTGACAGCCGATTCATTGGCAACTTTTACAGGCAGCTTTACCTGAATATCGTCCCATAAAATCTCAATATCTGTTTGCGAAGCATTAACTGGTGTAAGGTTAATTGTAAAAACTTCTGTCTTACTCGTAAGTGTTTTAACCGGAACGGTTATTCTTGCAACATCATCACTTTCTTTATAATCGTATGCTCCCCAGTTTCCGACACCTTTATTCAGAATAAGAACCCATTCTTTAGCTTTAGGAATAGCATAAAAAGCATAAGTCCCTGCCTTTATGTATTTGTCGCCAAATAAAATATCCTGCCCAAATGAAATTAAGGTTGCAGAATTAGCTCCCAAACGCCATACTTTGTCATAAGGTTCTAAACCTCCAAAAATTTTTCTTCCGTTAAGGAAAGGTCTTCCGTAATCAACTTTGATTTTAGAAACTGAGAACTGTTGTTCTGTAGCGGCTCTTGGACTGGCAACAGGTAAAGTATACTGTGAATAAGCCAGAACACTTGTAAATAAGGCTAAACTAAAGGCGAGTTTTTTCATTAGGAAATTTTTATTTAAAAGTAAAAAACATTTTGCAAACGCCCGAATAAAAACAGGTTTTCTTTTATTGAAATATAAATTACAAAATACCTTTATTTATCTTAAAATTAAATGAGTAGTTTTGAACCGCGTTATCAAGCGTATTTTAATAATTTATGAAAGCCGAAAAACTACAGATTGAACAACTTACAACCGACAGATTAATCCTTATTCCGTTTACAAAAGAAATGTGTGAAAATATTTTGAATAATAACTACTGTGATCTGGACACATTAAACATAAAGAGAGGAATAAACTGGCCCGATACAGATTTTCTGGAAACACTTCCCCGAATCCTGAATAATTTATCTTTAGTAAATGGACCTACCGGATTTGAATCCTGGATGATTATACGAAAAGATACCAAAGAAGTAATTGGTGATGCTGGTTTTAAAGGCTACAACAGTGCGGAGCAAAATGCAGATATAGGTTACGGAATAAAAAAAGAGGAAAGAAGACAGGGCTATGCAGAAGAAGCTGTTAATGCACTTATCCAATGGGCTTTTTCAACCGGAATTATTAAAGAAATAACTGCACGAAGCTATATTGATAATTATGCTTCTGCGTTATTACTTACAAAATTAAGCTTCGTAGAAACAGAAATGGACGAAGAAATGTTCTATTGGTCATTGAAATAATAAAGAAGTTTATTAAAATAAAAAAGCTGCTAATTTCTTAGCAGCTTTTTATTTATCAATAAGTTTTTGATTACATTTCCTGCATTTGGAAAGTCATAGATTCTATTACTTTTACCAAAGCTTCTACAGTATCCATGGATGTTAAACATGGTACACCGTTTTCAACGCTTGCTCTACGGATTCGGAAACCATCTCTTTCGATCTCTTTTCCTTTAGTCATCGTATTTACCACAAACTGGATTCCTCCTTTCTGGATCAGGTCGATTAAATCTTCTTCAGCAGAGTCATCTACTTTATTTACCACCTCAGCACGAACTCCGTTTTCTTCGAAGTATTTAGCTGTTCCGTTTGTTGCATAAATCTTGTACCCAATATTCGCAAATCTGGAAGCTAAATCAAATGCTTCAGGCTTATGTTTATCAGCTACAGTGAACAATACTGCTCCATGTAATGGCACTTTTCTTCCTGCAGCGATTAAACCTTTATACAGTGCTTTTTCCAGAGTAATATCTTTCCCCATTACCTCACCTGTAGACTTCATCTCAGGTCCTAAGGTAATATCTACTTTGTGAAGCTTGCTGAAAGAGAATACCGGTACTTTTACAAAGATTCCTTCTTTGTTTGGTACCAGACCATTTTCATAACCTTGTTCTTTAAGACTCTTACCAAGGATTGCTTTTGTAGCGATATTTGCCATCGGTACTTCGGTAATTTTACTTAAGAATGGTACTGTACGGCTGGATCTTGGATTAACCTCGATTACATATACATTTCCTTCGCTTAGTACATACTGAATGTTCATTAATCCAACTACTTTAAGTCCTTTTGCAAGGCGGATGGTGTAGTCTACAAGATCATTAAGATTTTCCTGGCAGATATTTTGTGGCGGATAAACTGCGATAGAGTCTCCGGAGTGGACACCTGCTCTTTCAATATGTTCCATAATCCCTGGAATTACCACTGTTTCTCCATCACAGATAGCATCTACTTCAACCTCTTTACCTGTTAGGTAGCGGTCGATTAGTACCGGCTGTTCCGGGCTTGCTTCTACAGCAAATTCCATGTAATGTTCCAGTTCGCTTTGCTTGTATACAATTTCCATTGCACGTCCTCCTAACACGTAGCTTGGACGCACCAAAACCGGATATCCAATTTCGTTAGCAATCTTAACTGCATCTTCCTTAGAGAAGCATGTTTTACCTAGTGGCTGTGGAATTCCAAGCTCCTGAAGTGCCTGTTCGAATTTATCTCTGTTTTCAGCTCTGTCAAGATCTTCTAATGAAGTCCCCAGAATCTGAACACCATGTTTAGCTAATTTATCAGCAAGGTTAATCGCTGTCTGACCTCCAAACTGTACGACAACTCCTTTAGGCTTCTCAAGGTCGATAATGCTCATTACATCTTCCTCCGTTAATGGTTCGAAGTATAATTTGTCCGAGATAGAGAAGTCTGTAGAAACTGTTTCCGGGTTGTTGTTGATAATGATGGCTTCGTAACCCATCTCTTTAATCGCCCATACAGAGTGTACCGTTGCGTAATCAAATTCAACCCCTTGTCCGATACGGATAGGTCCAGAACCTAATACGATGATCTTTTCTTTATCTGTTACAACACTTTCGTTTTCCTCTTCATAAGTTCCGTAGAAGTATGGTGTTTCAGATTCAAACTCTGCTGCACAAGTGTCAACCATTTTGTATACCGGAATGATTCCGTTCTCCTTACGGAATTTGTAAACTTCATCCTGAGTTACATTCCAAAGGTGAGCAATGTTCACATCGGAGAATCCAAGTTTCTTAGCCTCTTTTAGAACTTCAGCATTCTTAACATTCTCAGCTATAGTTTTTTCAAAGTCTACAAGCTTTTTGAATTTCCATACAAAGAACTTGTCTATCTTACTCCACTCTACGATTTGCTCCCAAGAGTAACCTCTTCTTAAAGCATCTCCTATAATGAACATTCTCTCGTCGTCAGCTACACGAATTCTTCTTTCAATATCAGCCGGAGTTAAAGCATCTGCTGCCTTAGTTTTCAGACCCAAGTGCTGTATTCCTGTTTCCAGTGAGCGGATAGCCTTCATAATAGACTCTTCGAAGTTTCTTCCGATAGCCATTACTTCTCCTGTTGCCTTCATCTGTGTAGAAAGCTTTCTGTCTGCTGTTTCGAATTTATCGAACGGGAAGCGAGGAATCTTTGTTACCACGTAGTCTAATGCAGGCTCGAAGCAAGCATAAGTTTTACCGGTAACCGGGTTCATCATTTCATCCAGTGTAAGACCAACTGCGATTTTTGCAGCAAGCTTTGCGATAGGATATCCTGTTGCTTTTGAAGCTAAGGCAGATGAACGGCTAACTCTTGGGTTAACCTCGATAATATAGTAATCGAATGAATGCGGGTCTAAAGCTAACTGTACATTACATCCCCCCTCAATTCCAAGGGCGCGGATAATTTTCAGAGAAGCATTTCTTAGAAGCTGATATTCTCTGTCGGATAATGTCTGGGATGGTGCCACTACGATAGAGTCTCCTGTGTGGATACCTACAGGGTCGATATTCTCCATGTTACAAACTACGATGGCGTTGTCGTTTGCATCACGCATTACCTCGTATTCTATTTCCTTGAATCCGGCAATAGATTTTTCGATAAGACACTGTGTAACCGGACTGTATTTAAGACCATTAGCTGTAATTTCTTTTAGCTCTGTAGCATTAGATGCAATACCACCACCTGTTCCACCAAGTGTAAAGGCTGGTCTTACAATTACCGGGTAGCCGATATTCTGAGCAAATTCTAATGCGCCTTGTATTGTTGTTACAATTTCAGATTCAGGAACTGGTTCTTTCAGTTCTCTCATTAGTTCGCGGAACAAGTCACGGTCTTCAGCCTGATTAATTGCTGAAAGTTTAGTTCCTAAAACTTCTACTTTGCATTCTTCTAGGATTCCTGAATTTTCAAGTTCCACCGCCATGTTAAGACCCGTCTGACCTCCTAAAGTAGGAAGTAAAGCGTCTGGTCTTTCTTTACGGATAATTCTGCTTACAAATTCCAGAGAGATAGGCTCGATATATACTTTATCTGCAATCTCTACATCTGTCATAATTGTTGCAGGGTTAGAGTTTACCAATATTACTCGGTATCCCTCTTCTTTTAGTGCCAAACAAGCCTGCGTTCCTGCATAGTCAAATTCTGCAGCCTGTCCGATGATAATAGGTCCGGAACCAATTACCAAAATAGTTTTTATATCTGTACGTTTTGCCATCTTAGTGAACTTCTTTTTTAGATTTAAACTCATTCATCATATCAATAAACTCATCAAATAGATAGTTTGCATCTTCAGGACCTGGACTAGCTTCCGGGTGATACTGAACCGAGAAGCAAGGATGTATTTTGTGTTTTACACCTTCGTTGGTTCTGTCATTTAGTGCTATGTGAGTTTCTTCAAGATCAGTATTCTTTAAAGATTCCTGATCTACAGCATAACCATGGTTTTGAGAGGTAATGCTTACTTTATTTGTTTTAAGGTCTAATACAGGGTGATTTCCTCCTCTGTGCCCAAATTTCAATTTGAATGTCTTTGCTCCACAAGCTAGGCTTATCAGCTGATGCCCCATACAAATTCCAAAGATTGGAACTTTTCCTAAAAGACCTCTGATCATTTCAAGAGCATGTGGTACATCTTCCGGATCACCAGGACCGTTAGACAACATAATCCCATCCGGGTTAATCATCATGATTTCTTCGGCTGTGATATCCTGAGATACAACTGTTACATCACAATCTCTCTGAGTGAGTTCTCTAAGGATTCCCAGTTTTGCACCAAAGTCTACTAAAACTACTTTTAACCCTCGTCCCGGGCTTGCATAGTTGGTTTTGGTAGATACAGCTTCAATCTGGTTAGTTGGGAATGTTGTAGCTTTTAGCTTTTCAACAACAGCTTGTTCATCTGCATTCTCATCAACGATTTTTCCTTTAACAACACCTTTGCTACGGATAAGTCTCGTAAGCTTTCTGGTATCGATTCCGGAGATTCCACTCAGGTTTTTGTGCTTAAAGAATTCATCCAGATCCATTTGGCTGCGGAAGTTAGAAGGGAAATCACAAACTTCTTTCACAATTAATCCTTTCATAGCAGGTTCGATAGATTCATAATCGTCTCTGTTGATACCGTAATTCCCAATTAACGGATATGTCATACATACGATCTGACCACAATATGAAGGGTCTGAAATAAGTTCCTGATAGCCGGACATACCGGTATTAAAAACTACTTCTCCTTCTGTGTCTACATTGGCACCGAATCCCACCCCGTGGAAAACTTCGCCACTTTCTAATATTAGCTTTTTCTTCATTTTATTTTCCTGTACAATGTACAATCCATGTTGTACACTATATTTTTATATTAAATTATTTGCTTTCTTCTTTTCTTACTTATATAGTTTTGAATGTGTAGCCTTTTGCTTCCAGCTCGTCTTTTAAAATAGCCATTCTTGCAAAAACACCGTTCTTCATCTGAGTGAAGATTCTTGAGCGTTTACATTCTACGAGAGTATCATCTATTTCCACGCCTCTGTTTATTGGAGCCGGATGCATGATAATAGCATTAGGTTTCATTGTTTTCTCGCGCTCTAATGTCAACCCGTACCTCTTATGGTATTCTGCATCTGTATAGCTCATCTTATCATCATGCCTTTCATGCTGGATTCTAAGAAGCATTAGTACATCCACATCTTTTATAAGCTCATCCAAAGGTTGATAAGTACCATTGATAATAGCGCCTTCATCAAACCATTTGGATGGACCTGAAAAGCTAACCTTTGCTCCCAGTTTTCTTAAAGCCTGAGCATTTGAGTTGGCAACACGGCTATGCTTCACATCGCCCACGATACCAACCTTTAGTCCTTCAAAGCTTCCAAACTCTTGTTTGATTGTCAACAAATCCAACAATGACTGACTTGGATGGTTTCCTTTACCGTCACCACCGTTGATGATCGGAATATTAATATTTTCCAGCTGATCAAAGTAATGGTCTTCTTTATGACGAATGACCACAATGTTTACCCCTATAGATTCTATTGTTTTTACAGTATCATATAAGCTTTCTCCTTTGTTAACCGAACTCGTCATTGCTTCAAAAGGCACGACTTGTAGTCCGAGTTTTCTTTCAGCCATATCAAAACTTGTTTTGGTACGGGTACTGTCTTCGAAGAACATGTTTGCGCAAAAGCAATCACCTACAATTTTAGCTTGTTTACCATTAGCAAATTCAGCAGCTTCTTCGAGAATTTTTTCAATCTTTTCTGTACTTAGTTCGGTTATTGTTAGCATATTATCTATAGTTTAAGCATAAAAAAAACGAAGACCAAAAAGCCTTCGTTTTAAAAAATAAATATCTTTATGGCTGGTAAGCCATCAAATTTCACGTCTTGTACTTGTATAGTAGGGTGCAATGTTTCCATTGGGTGCAAATATACAACAAAATTTTAATGCTAAACAAATAATACTCCTTAAAAAAGGTTAAATTTTATCATAAATATTGGTTATAAAAGATTTATCCGCTTAAAAGGCATATTAACAGAAAAGTTATATCTGCAATTACTGAAAAATCACTAACTTTCTTCTTCGAATTGATTAAAAACAAAAATCTATAATCCATGAGTAACAACTATAAGGTGCACAACCTTCCTGAGTATTTTAAACAGTATAAAAAATCCATTAAAAACCCTAAAAAATTCTGGGACAAAATTGCAGACGAAAACTTCGTATGGTACCAAAGATGGAGCAAAGTTTTGGAATATGACATGGAAGAAGCCGACATCAAATGGTTTAAAAATGCAAAACTGAATATCACTAAAAACTGTCTGGACAGACACCTTAATGAAAGAGGAGACAAAACGGCTATAATCTGGGAACCAAACGACCCCAAAGAAGAGGCTCAACATATCACTTACAAAGATCTGCATGAAAGAGTATGCAAAATGGCCAATGTACTAACTGAACTGGGAGTAGAAAAAGGCGATCGTGTATGCATATACTTACCTATGATTCCGGAACTGGCAGTAACAATGCTTGCCTGTGCAAAGATGGGGGCTGTACATTCTGTTATTTTTGCCGGCTTTTCTTCTTCAGCCATAGCTTCCAGAGCACAGGATTGTGGCGCTAAAGTAATTGTATGTTCGGATGGCAGCTATAGAGGGAACAAAGCCCTCGACCTTAAAGGTATTGTAGATGAGGCTTTGGATAATCATGACACAGGCATTGACAAAGTATTGGTGGTAAAACGTACCAATACTGAGGTTAAAATGAAAGAAGGAAGAGATTTCTGGTTGGATGATTATTACGAAAAAGCATCTTCCGATTTTGTTACCAAAGTAATGGATGCAGAAGATCCGTTATTTATACTTTATACATCCGGTTCTACCGGTAAGCCAAAAGGCATGTTGCATACATGTGCAGGATACATGGTATATACGGCTTATACCTTTAAGAATGTATTCGATTATCAGGAAAATGATATTTACTGGTGTACCGCAGATATAGGCTGGATCACAGGACATTCTTATATATTATATGGTCCTCTGTGTAATGGTGCTACCACTATTATTTTCGAAGGAGTTCCTAGCTATCCGGAAGCAGACCGCTTCTGGCAGGTAGTTGAGAAACATAAAGTAACCCAATTCTATACTGCGCCAACAGCTATCCGTTCTCTGGCTAAAGAGACCTCCGAATGGGTAGACAAGCATGACCTTAGCAGCCTAAGAGTTATCGGTTCCGTTGGTGAACCAATTAACGATGAAGCATGGCACTGGTATAATGACCATGTAGGAAAGAAAAAGTGTCCTATAGTAGATACCTGGTGGCAAACGGAGACTGGTGGTATCCTTATATCCCCTATTCCATTTGTTACACCTACTAAACCTACCTACGCAACTTTACCGCTTCCGGGAGTTCAGCCTGTATTAATGGATGATAAGCGTAATGAAATTACCGGAAATCAGGTTACCGGAAACCTTTGTATCCGCTTTCCTTGGCCGGGAATAGCGCGTACAATATGGGGAGACCACCAACGTTATAAAGAAACTTATTTCTCAGCTTTTCCTGGCAAATATTTTACAGGTGATGGTGCATTAAGAGATGAAGTTGGCTATTACCGTATTACAGGGCGTGTAGATGATGTTATTATTGTATCAGGGCACAACCTGGGTACTGCACCAATTGAAGATAGCATCAACCTTCACCCTGCTGTTGCTGAATCTGCAATCGTAGGTTACCCTCATGATATTAAAGGAAATGCATTATACGGCTATGTAATCCTTAAAGAAACTGGTGAAAACCGTGATAAAGATAATCTGAAAAAAGAAATCAATCTCCTGATTGCAGATAGTATTGGTCCAATTGCCAAACTGGACAAAATTCAGTTTGTGTCGGCACTTCCAAAAACCCGTTCAGGAAAAATTATGAGAAGGATTTTAAGAAAGATCGCTGAAGGAGATTTCAGTAATTTCGGGGATATCTCAACATTATTAAATCCTGAGATTGTAGAAGAAATAAAGAATGAACGTATTGAATAATATTTTATTACTATTATATAATATTTTTTAATAACTTTATAGAGGATTAAAAAAATCTTTGCCATGTCTAATATCATAACCGGATTATTTAATAATCAACGCGACTACAAAAAACTGGAGACCGACCTGGAAAACTCCGGATTTAGTAATTCAGATTATATTGTATATCTGAACGAAGATGTGAATGCTAATTATATGGCCAGCGTTGTGATCAAAACCGATAGTGAAGCTGAAAAAGCTAAACTGGTTTTCGATCAGAATAATGTGCTAAAAGTTTATTGGTTTGAAAATATGACCATTGACGATGCTAAAAGTTATGAAAATCTGAAAAAAGAAATCGATGTAAGGAATAAATATCAGATTCATAGCTTTCCAGATCTTAAGTTTAAGTCTTCAAGTGAAGGAATGGGATCTGAAGTTAAATCTTAATTTTTTTTACTACTCTTAATGAATTACTCCGCAGGATTTTTCCTGCGGTTTTTTTTATTTCGCTCTTCATATTTAGCAACTAAATTACACGTATTCGTTTTTTAATAGGTTACATTCATTTGATTTCCTTTATCTTTGATTGTATATACTAGTTTATGAAGAAGATTCTTTTTGGAGCAGCAATACTTTCAGTATTTATAGCCAATGCCCAGCAAAAAACCTATGCCAATCCTGTAAATGTAGATTATGGCTACACGCCTATTCCTAATTTTGCAACACAGGGAAAGCACAGGGCTACTGCCGATCCTGTAATCGTTACTTTCAAAGGAAAATATTTCATGTTTTCGACAAACCAGTGGGGCTACTGGTGGAGCGATGATATGCTGAACTGGAAATTTGTCTCCCGTAAATTCCTTCTTCCACAACATAAGGTATATGATGAGTTGTGTGCACCAGCTGTCTTTGTAATGAAAGATGCTATGTATGTTATTGGTTCTACTCACAATCCTGATTTCCCTATCTGGAAAAGTACAGATCCCACAAAAGACAACTGGGAAATTGCTGTAAAAGAATTTAAAGTAGGTGCATGGGATCCTGCCTTCCATTATGATGAAGATACAGACAAGCTTTATTTATACTGGGGCTCCAGTAACGCCTACCCTATTTTGGGAACAGAGATTAATACCAAGACTTTACAATCTGAAGGTTATGTAAAACCTCTTTTAGGGCTAGAGCCTTCAGAGCATGGCTGGGAAAGATTTGGAGAATACAATGACAACACCTTTTTGCCACCTTTTATAGAAGGCGCATGGATGACTAAGCATAATGGAAAATATTACCTGCAGTATGGTGCTCCGGGAACAGAATTCAGTGGTTACGGAGATGGTGTCTATGTAAGCGACAAACCATTGGAAGGTTTCACTTACCAAAGCCATAATCCTTTTTCTTACAAACCTGGCGGATTTGCCAGAGGAGCCGGACACGGCGCTACATTTGAAGATAATTACAAAAACTGGTGGCATATTTCTACTATAGTTATATCGACTAAAAACAACTTTGAAAGGAGAATGGGTATCTGGCCTGCCGGATTCGACAAAGATGATGTTATGTACACCAATACAGCCTATGGTGACTATCCTACTTACCTTCCACAATACGCACAGGGAAAAGACTTCAGCAAAGGGCTTTTTGCCGGATGGATGCTGCTCAATTATCAGAAGCCTGTTCAGGTTTCCTCTACTCTAGGTGGCTTTCAGCCAAATCTCGCAGTAGATGAAGACATTAAAACCTATTGGAGTGCAAAAACAGGAAATGCCGGAGAATGGTATCAGACAGATTTAGGTGATATCTCTACAGTCAACGCCATACAGATCAATTATGCCGATCAGGATGCCGAGTTTTTAGGCAAAACACTAAACAAGATGCATCAGTATAAGATTTATGCTTCTAATGACGGAAAATCCTGGAAAACAATTGTAGACAAAAGCAGAAACCAAAAAGATGTACCACACGATTATATAGAACTGGAAACTCCGGTGAAAGCACGTTTTCTGAAAATGGAAAACCTGAAAATGCCTACAGGAAAGTTTGCTTTAAGTGGATTCCGTGTATTTGGTAAGGGAGCCGGAGAAAAACCATCGGCAGTAGAAAACTTTGCTGCACTCCGAGCAGAACCAAGAAAAAATGCTGATAGAAGAAGTGTATGGTTTAAATGGAAACAAAATGATCTGGCAGATGGTTATGTTATCTATTTTGGTAAATCTCCGGACAAATTATACGGAAGCATTATGGTGTATGGTAAGAATGAATATTACTTTACCGGAGCCGATAAGAGCGATGCCTATTACTTCCAGATTGAAGCATTTAATGCTAATGGCATTTCGGAAAGAACACCGGTAATGAAATCAGAGTAAAAAATGGCTGTACTACAGATAATTTTTGAAATTTTATCGGTATTGGCAGTCGCAAGTGTGCTGATTCCGTTTATTAAAAACGATTACTGGACCTTTCGGATTTTTGATTACCCAAGATTTCAAAAATTCGTTATTCTTATTACCCTTTCCATAGTTTGGCCTTTCATATTCCAGGAACCTAATAACTTTCAGAAAGCTCTTTTAGGGCTTCAGATTTTATGCGTTCTTTATCTCGTTTATCTCATTCTTCCCTATACCTTTTTAGGCAAGAAAATGATTGACAGAACAGTTCCGAAGTCTGGAGAGAAAGCATTGAATTTATTGGTTTGTAATGTCTATCAGGATAACACTAATCACACAAAACTTTGCCAGCTAATCGAATCCAAAGATCCGGATATTGTATTTCTTCTGGAAACAGATAATCAATGGAAAACTGGCCTAAAAAAAGCTACAGATAAATATACCTATAAAATTGAAGTACCGTTAGATAACACTTATGGTCTATTGTTTTACTCGAAGTTAAAATTAATACATTCAGAAGTCAGATATCTGGTCAGTAAAGAGATTCCTTCAATCATCGCAGATGTAGAATATAATGACAATGTGGTACGGCTTTATGGTATACATCCCACGCCCCCGGTTCCGCAGGAAAATGAAGAAAGCACTGAACGAGACGCCGAAATTCTTCTGGTAGGTAAACAGGCAAAAGAGTATGCAAAACCAGCTATTGTTTTTGGGGATTTGAATGACGTTGCCTGGTCGCACATTACAAAATTATTTCTAAAAACAAGTGGATTATTAGATGCCCGCAGAGGCCGTGGAATGTACAATACTTTTCATGCAAAATACTGGTTTCTGAGATGGCCTCTTGATCATTTTTTTATAAGTCCGCACTTCCGTTTAGTCAATATGAAAGTTGAAAAATCTGTTGAATCCGATCACTTCCCTATTAGTCTCTCTTTAGTCATAAGATCACAGGATAAGAGTGAAAAATTTGATGTTAATGCTGAAGATCATGCTGAGGCACAGGAAAAAATTGAAGAAGGTCTGGAAAAAGGAGATGCAAATAATTAAAAACAAGCATTTTGATTTACATTAAAGTAGATAGATAAATAAATTACCCTAAAGCTTTCTGAAAAAACAGATAAATCCATACATTTGTGTTATGAAAATAGCATTCCTCGGGCCTCAAGCCTCATTTACCCAGCTAACCGCTACCCAAATTTTCCCAAATGAAGAACTGATTCCACAATCCAGCATTCTGGACTGTTTTCTGGCGGTTAAAAATGATTTGGTAGACAAAGCTGTAGTTCCTTTAGAAAACTCTATTGAAGGAACTGTTTCTATGACTCTGGATTATCTGTACGACACCAGTAATATTGTTATAGAAGCCGAAGCTGTAATGCCTATTTCACATCAGTTGATGATTCATCCTTCTCATGATAGCAATGAGGAAATTGAGAAGATTTATTCACATCCTCAGGCACTTGCGCAGTCTTACCACTTTCTGAACAAAAATTATCCTGAAGTGGTAAAACAGGAATTTGCATCGACAGCCGCTGCAGCTAAAAAGGTTTCAGAAACTCCTGAACGCAAAATTGCGGCGGTAGCAAACTCTTTTGCAGCAAAATTATATGGTTTAAAAATCATCAATAGCAATATTCAGGATTTTGAACAAAACCATACCCGTTTTATTGTTATTTCTAAGAAAAAGGCTGATTGGACAACCGAACTGCCAAAAGTAACGGAAAAGACAAGTCTTTTGGTAACACTTCCTGAAGATCATGCCGGAGGTTTGCATCAGGTATTGTCTGTTTTTGCATGGAGAAAACTAAACCTTAGCAAGATAGAATCCAGAACCCTTAAGACTGGTTTAGGAAATTACTTCTTCTTCATCAATATCGATGGTCCCTGGAAAGAAGTATTGATTAAAAATTCATTTGAAGAACTGGAAAGTATTGGCGCTAATATAAAACCTTTAGGCCATTACTCAGAGTATATGCTGGAAAGCTAGTTTAAGTACGAAATACAAAGTTAGAAGTACGAATTTAGAAATAAGAATATTCTTGACTTCGTGCTTCTAACTTCTAATCTATTTATATTTTCCCTTCCATTTCTTTTCCTGTTCTGCATCTATTTTCTTCTCGGTAGAGTTATTCCCCGGATTATAGAATTTTGTTCCGGAAAACCCTTCAGGTAAGAATTCCTGATCTACAAAACTACCCTCGTAGCTGTGAGCGTACTTGTATTCTTTTCCGTAATCCATTTCTTTCATCAATTTGGTAGGTGCATTTCTCAAATGCAGCGGCACAGGAAGATTTCCAGTTTGCTTTACCAAGCTCATAGCATCGTTAATTGCCATATAAGCCGAATTACTCTTTGGCGACACTGCCAGATATACCGCACATTCGCTTAGAAGAATTCTTGCTTCCGGATTACCGATGACATTAATTGCCTGAAAACAATTATTAGCCATAATAAGAGCATTTGGGTTTGCCAATCCAATATCTTCTGAAGCAGAAATAAGCATCCTGCGGGCAATAAATTTAATATCTTCCCCTCCTACCAGCATTCTGGCCAGCCAATAGACAGCACCATTAGGATCTGAACCTCTTATGGATTTTATAAAGGCAGAGATAATATCATAATGCTGCTCTCCATTTTTATCATAGAGTGCCATATTTTCCTGAAGAACACTTAGTACATCTTCATTCTCAATTTCTGTCTTCTTACTATGGAGAAACTGATTCAGTACAATTTCGACAGAATTAATAAGCTTTCTGGCATCACCACCGGAATACTGGATAAATGCTGCTTTATCTTTTAAGCTGAATTTTGTTCCGGAATCTTTATTGTATCGCTCGACAGCAACATCTGCAAGGTTTTCAAGCTTTTCATAATCTAAAGCTTTTAAAACATAAACCTGGCTTCTTGACAGCAATGCTGATACTACTTCAAAGCTTGGATTTTCGGTCGTTGCTCCGATCAAAACAATCCAGCCTTTTTCTACAGCATGCAACAAACTGTCCTGCTGACTCTTATTGAATCTGTGGATCTCGTCGATAAACAGAATTGGACTTTTGCCTGAGAAAAGATTCTGCTGCTTGGCCTGTTCTATAACTTCACGTACATCTTTGACACCCGAGGACACGGCACTGAGTTTGAAAAATTTCCTTCCGGAATTCTCTGAAATAATCTCTGAAAGCGTTGTCTTCCCAGTTCCCGGAGGGCCCCAGAATATTATAGAATTAAGTGTATCATGCTCTACCATTTTACGTATAGGGCCATTTGGACCGGTTAAATGTTCCTGCCCGATAACTTCATCTAAATTCTTTGGTCGCAGTTTTTCTGCTAAAGGGATATTTGTGCTCATGAAATCAGAATAGAAAGCATAATATTTAATGCTTTAAGTTTCCAAATTTACAGAAATTTCGCCTATTTTTGTGAGTATTAAAGTCGAGAATGTTAAATAAAATACTGATTTTCCCTTTCGTTATGCTGATAAGATTTTATCAGTATGCTATATCACCATGGCTGGGAAAAAACTGCAGATATACACCCACATGCTCGCAATATACACTTGAAGCATTAAAAATACACGGCCTGTTTAAAGGAGGGTATCTGGGTGCCAAAAGAATACTAAGTTGCCATCCATGGGGAGGCAGTGGCTATGATCCTGTTCCCAAGAAACATAAATGTTAATAATAAACTATCTATAAATGAACAATATTCTTCTAAGAATCTACTTATTCGTTTTTGCGTTGTTCGCTCAGGGACTATTCTCTCAGAATCACACTGACGGATTATCCGACGGAACACTGATTGTAAACAAAGAGAAAAAAATACCTGTGAAAATCTTTGCCACTACATCCGGCAGGGATTTCGGAAGCTTCGCTCAGAAACCCCAAAACAGTAACATTCTGATTATTCTGAACAGTTCTGTAAACGAGTATGCTTCTACTCCTGTTTTCGAGGAATATAAAATTCATGGTTACAAGCTTTTGAATAAAAAATTCCAACCGGCAGACACCAGTAATCCAAAAGATTACAAATATTTCTATAAGCCTCTGAATCCGCAAAATGATATAGAGGAAGGGGCGAAAGCTGAACTGGAAACTCCATATAAGATATGGGATCCTTCTGTAGGATTTAAGTTAGGGCCTATTACATTACACTTCTACAGCTTAATGTTCGTTTTTGCATTTGGATTTGGTTATATCCTGATGAAAAGAATATTCAAGATAGATGGTGTAGACCAGAAATACCTGGATCCCCTTTTTACATGGACTTTAATTGGTACAATACTAGGTGCTCGTTTAGGACACGTTATTTTCTATCAGCCAGAATTATTCAAACAAGACTTCTGGTCTGTGTTTTTACCTATTCAGACAAAACCTGAATTCAAGTTTACCGGATTCTCGGGTCTTGCCAGTCATGGTGCTACAATAGCCCTAATCCTTACAACACTTTACTATTCCTATAAAATTATCAAAAAGAATCCTTTCTGGGTTTATGACAGACTTGGAATTGTAGTTGCTCTAGGTGGTGCTTTTGTAAGAATGGGGAACTTCTTCAACTCTGAGATTATCGGGAAACAGGTAGACCCTAATTCTCCTTTCGCAATATTATTCCCTCAGCAGAGCAGCGAATATGGTATTACTGTACCTCGCTACCCTAGCCAGTTATTTGAGGCAATAGGTTACGTTCTTTTATTTATCCTTCTTTGGTACCTTTACCGTAAGACTGATAAGAAATATCAGCAAGGATGGCTATTTGGCTTGTTCTTCATTATCTTATGGGCAATCAGATTCTTTGTAGAATTCCTTAAAGAGCCTCAGGGAGATGAGTTTATTCAGTTTGCCGGACTTAATACCGGACAGGTTTTGAGTATTCCTTTTATGCTTGCAGGCTTTGCTATTATGCTTTATTCTAAAAAAAATAAACTGGAAAAATAATTTTTCATTACTTTTGTTGTACAAATAATAAACAAAGCACTATGGGATTTATAAAAGAATTTAAAGAATTTGCAATTAAAGGTAATGCCTTTGATCTGGCAGTAGGGGTAATTATTGGTGGAGCATTCGGTAAAATTGTTACCAGTGTAATCGATGACCTTGTAATGCCAATTGTTGCTGCTATCGCAGGAAAACCTGATTTCAGCAGTATTTATTTTGCAATGGGAAAAGGCTCCGAGCTTATCCCGGCAGGCGCTACTTTGGCTAAGGCTAAAGAACTGGCACCAGATGCAGCAATTTTTGCTTATGGTAACTTTATTACAGTTGCTATCAACTTTTTACTATTAGCTTTTGTAGTATTCTTAATGGTTAAGAGTATTAACAAAATGAAAAAGAAACAAGCAGACGAGCCTGCAGCAGAACCATCTTCTACTGACAAGCTATTGATGGAAATTCGCGATCAATTAAAGAAGAACTAATTACTCTTCTAATCAGATAAAGAAAGGCCGGAATATATTCCGGCCTTTTTTGTACGGTTTTATTAATGGTGAAAGCTATAAAACTAATACAAAAGTTTAAAAAATTTAAACAGTAAATAAATCTTAACTTTCTTTTAAATAAACCTATAAGGTTTGTATATTTTTAATTTTTAAAACAAAAAGACCGAAAGAAAACTTCCGGCCTTTTGTATTTTTATACTGAATGTATTTACGATAAAATTTCGTTGATCTGATCTGCTAATTCTTCTCCAATACGATCCTGAGCTTCTAATGTAGCTGCCCCGATATGCGGAGACAAAGAAATCTTAGAATGTGCTAATATCTTATCTGAAGGAGCTGGCTCATTTTCGAATACATCCAGACCGGCAAAGCGTACTTTACCTGAGTCCAGAGCTTCAATTAGCGCCTCTTCATCTATAACACCACCTCTGGCACAATTAATAAGCATTACACCATCTTTCATCATATCAAGTTGCTCTTTCCCGATTACAAAACCTTTTTGTGCAGGAACATGCAATGTAATAATATCAGCTTCTTTTAGTATCTGTTCAATCGGTTCAGTAATAATATCTACATTGATAGACTGACCATTATAGAAGTCTACTTCGATATTTGCTTTTCCTACAAATGTATCGGCAGCAATCACTTTCATACGAAGTCCAAGAGCAATTCTTGCTACTTCAATACCAATTCTGCCCATACCAATAATTCCTATTGTCTTACCACGCAACTCTATACCACCAGCATAAGCTTTTTTAAGCTTTTCGAACTCGGTATTTCCTGAAGCCGGCATTTGTCTGTTGGAATCATAAAGGAAACGAATTCCGGAGTATAAGTGAGCGAATACAAGCTCTGCAACGGATTCAGAAGATGCTGCCGGAGTATTAATTACTTTTATCCCTTTTTCTCTGGCATATTCTACATCTATATTGTCCATTCCGACACCTCCTCTTCCGATAATCTTTAAAGAAGGACAATTGTCAATAATATCCGTGCGTACCTTTGTTGCACTACGGACTAATAAAACATCGATCTGATTGGTATTAATGTAGGAGATTAGTTCTTCCTGCGGAACTTTATCTGTGATGACCTGAAAGCCATAATTAATTAGTTTTTTTATTCCACTCCCTGAAAGCCCATCGTTGGCTAAAATCTTTTTCATATTAATCTTTAAAAACTTTTATTTTCACTTTCTTTTCTATCATATCTGTAAACTTTCCTTTGTAGCGTGTAGCCTTTACCAGGTGGTTATCTATCCAATGGTAATTCCCACCTCTTGGCTTGCCCAAAAGAACACTATGAAACTTAAATCCATTATCTCTCAGCCATGTTTCGGTAATTTCCCGTAAATCCTCGGTTCTGGATGTAAAAAAGCAAATCTGGTGCCCTTCGTCGTACCATCTGTTGATGGTTGCAAGCGCGTCCGGAAACGGCTTACATGTTTTCATCCTTTCCGGTTCTTCATTCGGGACATCGTCCGTAATCGTTCCGTCGATATCAATAAGATAATTGATAACTCCATCTTTCAGCATCGGGCTGAGATGGTCTTTGAATTCTAGTTCCATAGTTTTAGTTTAACGTTCATATCTCGCTTAAAATTGTCCTCCTCCTACGGCTCTGTAAAAATTAGCAGAAGCCACCAACTGTTGCAGTTTATCATTTACTCCAGCAAGTTGTGCTGCCAGTAAATTCTGCTCAGACGTTAATACATCGGTATAATTAGTTTTAGAAGTATATTTTAGCAACTCCATATTGAAATCAACAGCCTTCGCCAGTGTTTCAATTTGTTGCTTTCTGGTGTTTTCTTTAGCTACAGCCATTTGGTATGAATACAAAGCATTCGATACTTCAGTTCCGGCTGTAATTACGCTTTTCTCATAAGTAAGATAAGCTTGCTCTTTTTGAGTTTCAGAAACCTTAACCTGAGTTCTTTTGGTTCCTTTACCTAAAATAACCTGGCTAAGAGCTCCGCTGGCGGAATACATAAAGGAATCTCTGAATAAATCCTTTATTTTCAGAGAAGACAGTCCAAATGCTGCCGTGATGTTAAGCGCAGGAAAAACATCTGCTTTAGCCACATTCAAAGCTTCAAATGTCTGCTGATAGTTGTACTCTGCCATCTGCACATCCGGTCTGTTTCTTACCATCTGTAAAGGAACTCCTGTTTTCAGATCTGAGTAAACAGCTTGTCCGTCTATGCTGCTTCTTTCAATTTCTAAAGGCGGCTCGCCCATCAGCAGAGACAGCGCATTTTCGGTAGTTTTAATATTCAGTTCAATATCCGGAACCGAAACCTGTGCAGCATATAAATTGGCCTCACTCTGAGCAACATCTGCTCCCGTTAAGATTGCACCTTCTTTTAATGCCTTAATGGTTTCAAGTTGTTTCTTTCTGATATCGATAGTCTGATTGGTTATTTCAAGCTGCTTGTCAAAAGCCAACAACTGATAATAAAGCGTAGCTGCCTGTGCTACCAATTGGGTCTGAACAGCTCTTTTGGATGCATCACTGGATAAAAGCGTTGCATAAGCAGCTCTCTTAGCAGAAGCCAGCTTGCCCCAAACATCGATTTCCCAACCGGTATTAATACCTAATTGAAAGTTTTCAATATGATGTGTAGGGAAAAGCGGATTAACCTGTGCTGCCGGACTATTTTTTGAGATCGTAGCTGTCGGACCTCCGTTTATAGTTGGCAAAAAGGCCATCTGACTTTGTTTGAAATAAGCGTCAGATTGCTGAATTCTGGAAATTGCAATTTTCAGATCCAGATTATTCTGAACTGTTTTTCTGATAATATTCTGTAGATTGGCATCCGTGAAAATCTTATCCCAGGATACGTTTGCAGTAGACAAACTATCCTGAGCATTGATTTCTTTACCATATAATCGGTTTAGCTTTTCATTTGAAATTTCAGGTTTATGGTACGGATCGGTTACTTTACATGAAACAACCAGCATCGACGCAGCACCTGCAAAAAGCCATATATTATTTATTCTTTTCATGTTTTAATCTGTTAGTTTTGGTACATCCGCACTTTCTTCGTTCTTAATAGAAATCTTCTCGTGTAAGAACTGGAACACGACAAATAATACTGGTATAAAGAATACTCCGAAGATTGTTCCGAAAAGCATCCCTCCGATCGCCGCAATACCAATAGCATTGTTACCAACTGCTCCAGCTCCCGCAGCAATGGCCAATGGTATAAGACCAAATACAAAGGCAAAAGATGTCATAAGGATCGGACGTAATCTTTGCTGTGCTCCTCTTAGTGCAGCTTTACCAATAGATAAACCTTTTAATCTTGCTGCATGGGCAAACTCGACAATAAGAATCGCGTTCTTCGCCAATAGACCAATAAGCATGATCAGGGAAATCTGTGTATAAATGTTATTAGATGTTCCGGTAATCCAGGTAAAGAATAATGCACCTGCTAAACCAAATGGCAATGATAGCATTACGGCAAACGGAAGCATATAACTTTCATACTGTGCACAAAGAAGGAAGTATACGAAGATACAACATAGTGCAAAGATGATAACCGTTTGACTACCCGCGCTCATTTCTTCTCTTGTTAACCCGGAAAACTCATATCCATAACCAGATGGTATTACCTGTGCAGCAACTTCCTGAACAGCCTGGATAGCATCACCCGAACTGTATCCCGGATTTGGTGTACCATTTACCGTAACAGCAGTAAACAAGTTGAAACGGCTGATACTCTGTGGTCCGTATACTCTCTTCAGTGTAACGAATCTGCTTACCGGCGCCATAGCACCTGTACTGCTTCTTACTTTCATTACATCAAAGCTTTCTACGTTTGCTCTCTGATTAGGTGGTGCCTGATAAATTACACGGTACTGTTTACCAAACAAGTTAATATTGGAAGCGTATACCCCACCAAAATATCCTTGAATTACATTCAATACATCTGATACCGAATAACCTGCATTTTTAATGGATGCTACATCCACATCAATAAGGTATTGTGGAAAGTTAGGGTTAAATGATGTATAAGCATTTTGTATTTCCGGTCTTTTCTTTAGAGCATCGATGAAGTCATTGGTTACTTTATTCAGATCATCAATTGTACCTCCCTTCTGATCCTGAAGCTGCATTTCAAAACCTGCAGCGTTACCAAACCCCTGAAGAGTTGGTCTTCCGAAGAAAATAATACGTGCATCTTTAATACCTGCAGTTTGCGCATACAGTTTTCCAAGTACAGCATCCTGAGATTCACCTTTACCGGTTCTCTGTGCCCATGGTTTCAATTTTACAATGACCATCCCGTAGTTACTACCCGTACCACTGATCATCCCCCTTCCGGAAATTTTCATAATGTGGTCTACTTCTGGCATTTTAGATACTACTTTCTCAATCTGTGACAATACTTCTTCGGTTCTTTCCTGTGAAGCTCCTAATGGCAAAGCAATATCCGAGAATATCCCTCCCATATCTTCACTTGGTACGAAAGCTTTAGGTGTAGATACCATCAGCCAGCCAAATAACCCTGCAAAACCTAATAAAGCAATTAATGTAAGCCACTTCCTTCTAAGAAGGAAACTAACACCATGAGTATACTTCATTGTAGTCGCTGTAAATGCAGTATTGAAGTTGGAGAAGAAACGCTGCATAATATTTTTCTTATGCTCCTCACCATGATCTGCATGTGGCTTAAGGAATATTGCACAAAGCGCAGGACTCAGCGTTAATGCATTTACTGCCGACAGTACAATAGAAATTGCAAGTGTTAAACCAAACTGTTTATAGAAAACCCCGGCAGAGCCACTGATAAAACTCACCGGTACGAATACTGCAGACATTACAAGTGTAATACTGATGATAGCTCCGGAGATGTCATTCATCGCAGAAATAGCTGCACGCCTAGGTGATTTTTCACCCTGCTCTAACTTGGAATGAACGGCTTCAACGACGACAATAGCATCATCCACAACAATACCTACTGCAAGAATTAATGCGAATAAGGTAAGAAGGTTGATCGTAAATCCAAAGAGATTCAGGAAGAAGAAAGTACCGATAATTGCTACTGGTACAGCTATCGCCGGAATCAATGTAGATCTCCAGTCCTGAAGGAATATAAATACAACGATGAATACAAGGATAAAGGCTTCAAATAAGGTATGAAGTACTTTTTCAATTGAGGCATCCAGGAATTCATTGGCATTTACCATTGTTGTATAGGTAATTCCCTTAGGGAAAGATGTTGAGGCATTGTCTAATACTGCCACACAACCGTTGATAACTTCCTGGGCATTGGATCCTGCCGTCTGTGCTACAGCAACCCCGATAGCAGCCTGTCCGTCTGTAAAGGTATTCCCGGAATAATCCTGAGCTCCTAATTCTATTTTGGCAACATCTTTAAGTCTTAAGACTTGTCCGCCAATATTTCCTTTTAATACTATATTCTCAAATTCGGCTGTACTGGTAAGACGGCCTTTATATTTCAGTGTGTATTCAAAACTCTGTTTTCCCTGCTCTCCCATTTTACCCGGGGCAGCTTCAATGTTTTGCTCATTAAGGACTGCACCAATATCACTAGGAACTAGCCCATAAGCAGCCATTTTATCAGGATCCAGCCAGATTCTGATAGAGTAATCTTTTGTCCCGAATACGGTTACATCACCAACCCCGTTTACCCTTTTCATTCTTGGGATGATGTTGATGTTGATGTAGTTCTGTAAAAATACCTGGTCGTATTGCGGATTATCACTCTTCAGTGTATAAATTAATACGTTGGAACTCTGTCTTTTTACAACCGTTACCCCGGCCTGCGTTACTTCACGGGGTAGTAAACTATTGGCACGGGAAACCCTGTTTTGTACGTTTACTGCAGCAATATCAGGATTTACACCTTGCTTGAAGAATACAGAAACAGATGCTGATCCTTCGTTGGTTGCAGAAGAAGACATGTAGGTCATCCCCTCTACACCATTAATTTGCTCTTCCAGCGGAATAATAACACTCTTTAGTACTACATCCGCATTCGCTCCCATGTAGTTGGCATTCACAACTACTGTGGGCGGAGCAATGTCAGGATATTGAGATACCGGCAGACTCACAATACCTAAAATACCTAATATCACAATGATAATAGATATTACGGTAGAGAGTACCGGTCTTTCTATATATTTTCTAAACATAATTTTAAATGAGATTATAAGGATTCCTCCTTATGATTAATATTAGTTAGCTTTTGGAGTAATAGCGGTAAGACTGGTTTGTTTAGGAACAATTTCAGTTCCGTCTTTCAGTATACCAACTCCTTCCACAACAACTTTATCACCAGCCTTAAGTCCAGATTCCACGGCATAGCTTACACCATCCGGAAGACGAACTACTTTTACTTCTGTTGATTTTACTTTGTTGTCAGCTCCTACTATATAAGCAAAGGTTTTACCCTGCATTTCGTAAGTAGCTTTCTGTGGAATAATAATTACTTTTTCCAGATAGGTAGGGAGCTTAAGCGTAGCACTGTATCCACTTCGGATAAGTCCGTTTTCGTTTGGAAAAGTCGCACGCATCATAAATGATCCGGTCTGAGGATCCACCTGACCGCTCATAGATTCGATTTTTCCTTTTTCTCTATATTCACTACCATCTGATAAAACTAAACTAACATTAGGTGCATTTTTCAGCTTCTCTGTAATACTTCCTCCTGTTGCATGTTTCAGAAATTCTAATACTTCTTTTTCGTTAGCCGAGAAATAAGCATAAATACTTCCGATATTAGATACCGTCGTTAACGGCTCCTGTGTAGCACTGTTTACATAACTACCATGACGATATGGCAATGTTCCTACATAACCGGTTACCGGGCTGGAAATCATTGTATAACCTTCATTCACTTTGGCATTTGTTAAATTAGCCTGTGCCTGTGCAAGGTTAGCCTGCTTTGCCTGTAATGCCAGCTGAGCAGCCTGAAGTTCGTACTTGGAAATGATATCCTTATCTACCAATGGTTTGGTCTTCGTTACCTGCATCTGAGCTGTAGCAACATCTGCCTGCGCACTTCTTATGGCAGCTTCTGCAACCCTTACCTGCTGCTCATACTGTGGATTTCGGATTCTGAAGAGAGCCTGTCCCTGCTTCACATATGCCCCTTCATCTATATAAATATCTTCTATAAATCCATCAATTTTCGGACGTATTTCGATATTTTGTTTTCCCTGCAAACGTGCAGGAAACTCTTCATAGACTGTAGCTGGCCCTTGTTCTACTGTTATGAACTGGTATGGTTGAGGTTTTTGTTGCTGCTGTGCCGCAGCCGCTTTTGGGTCTCCTTTACCGCAAGAAACATTCAGTGTTAACAAAAACAAACCTGATGCTGCGATAAGTGTATTTTTCTTTATCGTCATAATAAATATTAGTTTTCAAGCAAACAAATTTATTAAAAAAACATCCAAAAATTATAAGTTTAACGAATATTTTGATTAGGAAAATCAATTGATTATAGCTATTTTTGCTCCTAAATGGAAGAGAAAGTTGTACTTGTAAACCCAAACGATGACGTACTGGGTGTAATGGAAAAGATGCAAGCCCACCAGAACGGGCTATTACACAGGGCCTTTTCAGTATTTTTGTTTAATCAGGAAGGCAAAATGCTATTACAGCAAAGAAGTTCAACCAAATACCACTCTCCTGACAAATGGACTAATGCATGTTGTTCGCATCCTCGCGAAAATGAGACTTATTTAGATGGTGCTAAAAGAAGAATCCATGAAGAATTAGGTATCAATTGTGAACTGGAAGAAAAATTCCATTTTATTTATAAGGCAGATGTAGGACAAGGTTTATGGGAACATGAACTGGACCATGTTTTCATCGGAACTTATAATGGTGAATACCAGTTAAACCCTGATGAAGTTTCTGCTATACGTTTCGTTACCATGGAAGAGCTGGACGAAGAGATTGCTAATAAGCCCGAGCTTTTCACAGAATGGTTTAAAATTATCTGGGACGAATACAGACACCACCTATAACAGACAATCAACAAAATTATAAATCGAAATAATATTTTAAAATGAAAAGAACAGCACTTTTTGACAAGCATGTTTCTCTTGGTGCCAAGATCGTTCCTTTTGCTGGCTTCGAAATGCCTGTACAGTATTCCGGAGTTACTGAAGAACATTTTGCGGTACGTGAAAAGGCCGGTATGTTTGACGTAAGTCACATGGGACAATTTTTTATTGAAGGACCGGGAAGTAAGGAACTTCTTCAAAAAGTTACCACTAATAATGTAGATACATTAGAAGATGGTAAAGCACAATATTCTTGCCTTCCGAATGAAAATGGCGGAATTGTAGATGATCTTATTGTATACAAGATTGCTGATGAGAAATACTTTGTTGTAGTAAATGCTTCCAATATTGATAAAGACTGGAATCACATTTCTAAATACAACACTTTTGGTGCTAAGATGACGAATGCATCAGATGACATGTCTCTTATTGCTATTCAGGGGCCTAAAGCGACTGAAATTTTACAGAAGTTAACAGATACTCAGTTAGCTGATATTCCTTACTACAACTTCACTATTGGTGCTGTAGCAGGTGTTCAGGATGTAATTATTTCCAATACAGGTTATACAGGGTCAGGAGGTTTTGAAATTTATTTCAAAAACGAAAATGCTGAAAAATTATGGGATGCATTGACTGAATCCGGAGAAGAGTTTGGAATGATTCCTTGCGGATTGGCTTCCAGAGATACACTAAGACTGGAAAAAGGATTCTGCCTGTATGGTAATGATATAGATGATACAACCTCTCCTATTGAAGCTGGTCTTGGCTGGATTACTAAATTCGATAAAGATTTTGTTTCTAAAGAAGTTTTTGCAAAACAAAAAGAAGAAGGTATCACCAGAAAACTTGTAGGTTTTGAAATGCAGGAGAAGGCTATTCCAAGACATGATTATGAAGTAGTAGATGCTGAAGGTAATGTTATTGGTAAAGTAACTTCCGGAACAATGTCCCCAATGAAAAAAATTGGAGTTGGATTAGCTTATGTTGCAAAGCCTCACTTCAAATTAGGCTCTGACATTTTCATCAGAATCCGTAACAAAGATATCCCTGCAAAAGTTGTAAAACTTCCTTTTGTATAATAGATTACAAATAGCCTGAAAAGGTCATAAATTAAGAATACCCGGAAATTTCCGGGTATTTTTTTATCATAAAATCAGAGATTAAACTTATGCATAAGCGCAACAAGTTCGGCTGTACTCTGGACTTTTAGTTTCCGGTTGATATTTTTTCTGTGAGTTTCCACTGTAAAAACACTTAATTCGAGCAATGTTGCTATTTGTTTGGTAGCATTCCCCTCTTTTATCAAATGTATAATATCCATTTCTCTTGGAGATAATTTATAATGCAGTAAAAAAGGATCCTGATCTTTCATCATATTATTTATCAAAATGTCCTTCGCTACAGGAGGTAAAAAAGTCTGAACCCCATTCTTAGCATTTACAATAGCTTCTTTCAATACTGCAGCTGTCACATCTTTCATAATATATCCTGTAGCTCCAATTTCTTTTGCCTGAGTCATCAACTGGAGGTTGTAATACATACTGATAAACACAATCTTCATTTTCGGGTACAAAGACAAAACTTTTTGTGCTGCTTCTATTCCGTTTAAATAAGGCATATTAATGTCCATCAGAATAATATCTGCAAAAACTGTATTCAGCTTCTGCATAAGCATTTTGCCATCAGTTACCTTACCTGTAACTCTGAACCCCTCCAGAGAATGTACAAGCTGCTCCAGCCCATCGGCAAAAAGAGCATGATCATCCGCTATTATAACGTTTGTAATATTCATTATTGTGTATTTTTCAACGGAACAACAATAATTACAGTTGTTCCTTGTTTATTGTAATCGGTATTTATTTGCCCTCCCAGAAATGCTACACGTGAGTGTATATTTTTTAATCCAATTCCTTTAAGATTATTGTGGTCGTTGAAACCTATACCATTATCTTCAAAAATCAGTGTTACATTTTCATCAGCAATTATCAGATCTATATTAGCCTGAGAAGCTTTTGCATGTTTAATTGTATTGTTGATTAATTCATTTATTATCCTGTACAGTATGACCGATTGTATTTCATTCAATTGCTTATCTTCCCCATCTATATTAAGCCAGAACCGTATAAGAGCAAAACTATTCAGCTCATCAGTTCTGTTCTTTAAAGTCTGGAAAAGACCAATTGTCGAAAAATCTTTGGGTAATAAATCATGAGAAATATTTCTGAGATCAGCCAATGCTTTCTGTGTAATTTCAATGCTCCGTTCATTATGGGGATTATTTATTATATCATGCTGATTGGTAATATGAAGCAATAAAGTACTAAGGGTAGCTCCTAAATCATCATGCAAATCCTGCGCTAGTCTTTTACGTTCTTCTTCCTGAGCAGCAATTATGTTTTGTGTCATCTCAAGTTTCTGGTTTGTAAGTTTTATTGCCAGCTCTTTTTTCTCTTTTTTAAGAACAGAATATCGGTAAATAATACCTGCAAAAATAATCAGTGATTCTATAATTAAACCAATCTGAATACTTGTTGGCGGGGATACCAAAACGGATAAATCATTAGTGGTAAGAATAACATAACAGGTTTTGAAAATACTAGCTGCCAGAAAACATACTGCAGCCAAATAAAACCATCCTGGCCGGAATCCCTGTTTTACCCGTAAAATAGCAGCCCATATTATAGAGATAGCAATTCCGGCAATTGCAATCAGATACAGATTACCCGTTATTTTGATTGCTTTCTGTTGTTCAGAAGACCATAAATCTAATCCGATTTTTGAGATCAGTGAAAAAATTAAAAGCCATTTAAAAAGGTTTAGTATATAATATGACTTGATACTATTTCTTTTCAGTTCCAAAAAAGCAATACCCAATTGTGCCATCAAAATCATGGTTACTGCACCGGCAGAAAACTGAGATATACTGAATATTAGCGGACAATGGGGGAAAAGAAACTGATAATCAGCACCAACACTACTAAGCACCCAAAACAATGCAGCCATTACATAAGCGGCGTACAAATAATGTATTCTGTCCCCCAGAGAAATTCCAAGACACAAATTGATTACCGTATTAAAAAACATAATACCGACAATCACACCTATGATAATATACAACCGCTGCTCTTCTTCTTTAAAAAGTTTATTGCTAATTAACTCCGGAGTTGTACTGAACCGCTCTCCTATTCGTTCAGCCATAATTAAAAAAACAGCAGACTCTCCGGTTTCTAATCTAATAGGAAAAACAAAGTCATGATAAGGGTAATCCCGTGTATCAAATTCTGATTCGGCGCCAGTTTTCATAAACCTTTTAAAACCCGATGAAGTAAGCCTGTAGGCTTCTACATTATTAAGAAAAGGGTAATTGAATTTATAAAAAAGATTATTCTCCGATCCGGATGTATTCTTTATTGTAAATGTAAGCCAGTAATAGTTTCCGGCCACTCCTGAATTTATACTGACTTCAGGAGCAAGTTTTTGTCCTTTTCCATTTTTTAGCAACTGATAAGCTTTATCTGCCGATAATTTTTCTTTTGTCTGAAACCAATATAAATAATTATTAACAGGATATCTGTCTATTCCTGTTACAGCTAAAGTATCATTCACAGATGAAGCATAAACCGGCTGATTTATGCAACAACATAAAAGCAGAAGAACAGCACTTAAATATTTATGGTATAACAACTTCATATTCTGTAAAGTTGATAAAATTTCAGATTATATCTATTACCCAAAAACAGGTAGGTAAGATTATTATTAAAGTTACTCTAAATATACAAAATTGCATAGCTTACTGATACCTGCTTTTGGGTATTGTCCTCCCTTCTCTGCCAAATTAATTTTGTTAGCAGATACCTTTCTGTTATGATCAAAATATATTTTTTTCTGGTTTTATTTTTTTCTGGTTCTCTAATATTATATGCCCAAGAAAAATACCCTTCCGAGTCTAAAGTCTATATCGGGGCGCAAGCCGGTTCTCCATTATTTTGGGGAGATCTTTCTTCTACGGGAGAAAAATTTCGTCCCGGCTATGGCGGAGGCTTATTTGCTGGTTACAGATTTACAGACTGGCTGGCTATTGAGGTCAATACAGATTATATGACCGGTAATATTGGAACTTCCAAATGGCAGACCAATGATTTAATAGACAACCAGGGTGTTATACACTACACTCAGGGGAGTTATAAGCTGGGAGATATTTACAGTAAAATTCGGCTTTCCAGATATGGATTGCGTTTGCCAGTACAGGTATTAAAAATTTTCAGAAATAGCGGAAAATTTAACATAGAAATTGCCCCTCATTTTTTTATCAATGATTTTTCTACAGGAATCTACAACATAAAAAGCAATCAAAAGCTAACAGACGGTACTAAACCCAAATCATTAAGTTACTCTATGGGTGGGGATCTTGGATTTTCATACAGAATTAATAAACAGACAAAACTGTTTCTGCGCTCATCATTCAGTTGGTTAAACGATGATAAATACGACGGGATTAGTACGTATCCGGCATGGAAGGAAAATTTAATGCTTTATACGTCCATTGGCGTTAGCTTCGATATAAACACTCAATAAATAATAATTAAACTATTTGTAACCAATACCATACTATTATGAGCACTAAATTTATTTTCTCTATATGGATGTTTTTGCTGCTGTCTGTCACCTCCTGCCAGCGCACAGACTTCGATGAAATTATGCGCAAACAACAGCAGCAACAAGATCAATTAAACAGCCAGGCAGCACGTATAGCAGCTCTGGAAGCTGCTGTAAAACTCATGAATACTGATATTACTGCCCTAAAAGCAATTACCTCCGCATTGCAACAAAATGTAAGTATTATATCCTACAAAGCGACCTCCACAGGATATACACTTACTATGAGTAATGGTACTACAATTAACCTGAGCAATGGAAAAGACGGAACCAACGGTACGAAT
Source organism: Elizabethkingia miricola (assembly GCF_001675285.1). GTDB lineage: Bacteria > Bacteroidota > Bacteroidia > Flavobacteriales > Weeksellaceae > Elizabethkingia > Elizabethkingia miricola. Next base: position 1,503 of record NZ_LSGQ01000028.1, on the reverse strand, counting down.
GGTACAAATGGAAAAGATGGTGTAAATGCTCCGGCTATAGGAGTAAAACAAGATACCGACGGTCTTTACTACTGGACTTTGGACGGAAACTTTATAATACAAAACGGTAATAAATTACCGGTTACAGGTAAAGACGGGCAAAACGGTTCTAATGGCAGTAACGGCAGCAATGGTACAAATGGTATAACACCTTTATTACAGGTGAATACTACAGCCAATCAATGGATGATAAGCTATGATAATGGAAACAGCTGGCAGATTGTGCGGGACTCCTCAGGAAATCCGGTGCCTGCAACCGGACCATCTGGTCCGAGTGGTCCTACCGGTCCAACAGGCCCACAAGGTCCATCCGGTATACCAGGATTTAGTATTGAAGAAGGTGATGGTATAATAACAGTTACCTATCTGGGAAATTCTTATACATTGGTAAAAGCACAGTGGCAAATTTCCTCTGGAAACTGGCATACCTTATTTGTAAGCCCCGAAGGCAATCTGTATGGGACAGGACAAAACAGCTATGGACAATTAGGTCTTGGTGACAACAATAATCGAAATACCCCTGTATTTATAATGAATAATGTACAGGCAGTAGCCGCAAACGGCTTACATTCTTTAATACTAAAAAAAGATGGCACATTGTGGGCTACAGGTTATAATTATGACGGTCAATTAGGTACCGGGAATAACACCACTCTAAATACACCTGCTCTCATAACAAATAACGTCAAAGCCATAGCTGCCGGTGTCAATTCTTCTTATGCTATTAAAAATGATGGATCTTTATGGTCAACCGGCAATAATCAGTTTGGACAGCTGGGAATTGGAAATCAGCAATACCGCAATGTTATGACCATGGTCACCAATAATGTGGCTGCTGTTTCTGCTACCTACGCTCATACACTTATCCTAAAAACGGATGGTTCTGTCTATGGAACAGGAGCTAATAGCAGCTATCAGCTAGGATTAAGTGACACCAGTAATCAGCTTTATCCGGCCTTTATTACTAATAATGTAAAAGCTGTAGCCACAGGCTACCAAACTTATTCTGTAATTCTAAAAAGAGACAACACTGTTTGGGCTACAGGAGCTAATTTGGCTGGTCAATTAGGTACAGGAAACAATACTCCGCTAAACCAATTTGTACAGGTTGCTGATCAGGTAAAAGCTATAAGTCTGGGTACAAGCCACACTATGATACTCAAAACGAATAACACCTTATGGACCACAGGATCCAATATCTATGGACAACTGGGTATAGGAAGTACAATTAATAGCAATCAATTTACTATGGTTACCGATAAAGTGGCCTTAATAAATGCGGGAGCACAACACTCGGTTATCATGAAAACAGATGGTAGTTTCTGGGCTGCCGGATATAATGATTCCGGACAATTGGGACTAGGTACCACAGGTTCTAATATTACAAGTTTTACTAAAGTAAGTATGCCATAGTAATAATTAATTGTGTTTACTTAAATATTTTTTATAAAAGAGCACCACGAA
>NZ_LSGQ01000027.1 GCF_001675285.1 Elizabethkingia miricola | reverse complement strand
TATTTGTTTTTATATGTATAGTAGAGTAGTTCTGTTTTTCTTGAAATAAAAACAGATACTTTTTATTATATTTGATAGTTATGTTATTAGTAGTAAGTGCTTTAGTTCTATTCGTCAAAATCAGAATTTATTAAAATGGAAAATAATTTTCATCCGGATGCTATCATTATCGGAAGTGGATTGGCAGGATTGGTTGCTGCTATGGAAATTACCGGCACCGGAAAAAAAGTCTTGTTGCTGGATCAGGAAACAGAACAGAATATAGGTGGACAAGCATTCTGGTCTTTCGGTGGATTATTTCTGATCAATTCCCCACAGCAGAGAAGAATGGGGATTAAGGATTCCTTTGAACTTGCAAAACAGGACTGGATGGGAACAGCTGATTTCGATCGTGAAGAAGACCATTGGCCAAGACAATGGGCTGAAGCTTATTTGAAATTTGCGGCTCATGATAAATATGAATACATAAGCAAAATGGGAATCAAACTTATGTTTATGGTAGGCTGGGCAGAACGAGGAGATGGCAATGCAAGCGGTCATGGAAACTCTGTGCCCAGATTTCATGTTAGCTGGGGGACAGGTACTGGTGTTGTAAAGCCTTTTGTAGAAAAAGCCTATGAAGCACAAAGAGCAGGATTACTTCAGATGAACTTCAGACATCAGGTAACAGAATTAATTACAGAAAATGGTAGTATAGCAGGAGTTAAGGGAAATATTCTGGAAATGGATGATAAAGAAAGAGGAGTTGCAACAAACAGAACTGTAACTGGCCATTTTGAATACAAAGCCCAGAATATCATTATAGCATCGGGAGGAATTGGTGCGAATCATGAACTGGTAAGAAAGAATTGGCCTGAAAGGCTAGGAAAAGCTCCCGAAAATATGGTATGTGGTGTGCCTGCCTATGTAGATGGGAAGATGATAGGCATTGCAGAAAATGCAGGAGCCAATATTATCAACAGAGACCGGATGTGGCACTACACAGAAGGCTTGCAGAACTGGAATCCGATTTGGCCAAAACATGGAATAAGAATATTACCAGGACCCTCATCTTTATGGATTGATGCTAAAGGGAAACGCCTGCCTGCTCCTTTTCTGCCAGGATTCGATACGCTGGGAACGCTAAAGTATATTCAGGATACAGGCTATGGGTATTCCTGGTTTATTTTGACCCAGAAGATTATTAAAAAAGAATTTGCACTTTCGGGATCAGAGCAGAATCCTGATATTACCAATAAAGACTACCGCCTTTTTCTGAGCCGGATTTTTGGTAAAAAAGCACCAGCTCCTGTTGAAGCCTTTAAAGAGAATGGTAAGGACTTTATAGTATCCGATAATCTGGAGGAACTCGTAAAAAAGATGAATGAACTTTCCGGAGATTATCTTCTGGATTATAATAGCATCAGACAGCTGATAGAAGAAAGAGATCGTGAGCTGGATAATAAGTTCTCAAAAGATACACAAATCAACTATATACGAAGTACAAGAAAATATTTAGGAGACAGGCTCGGACGTGTTGCAAAACCTCATAAAATCCTGGATCCGGAAAATGGACCTCTGATTGCTGTTTGTCTTAATATTCTGACCCGTAAAACTTTGGGCGGAATAGAAACTAATCTGAATGCCCAGGTATTGGGAAGCGATGGAGAAGTGCTTAAAGGGCTTTATGCAATAGGAGAAGCTGCTGGCTTTGGTGGTGGCGGAATGCATGGATACAGGGCTTTGGAAGGTACATTCCTTGGAGGCTGTATATTCTCCGGAATGAAAGCAGGAAAATATATTGGAAGACTATAATCACAATAAAAAATCAGATTATGAATGCTTATTTTAATAATAAAGTAATCTGGATAACGGGTGCATCATCTGGTATTGGAGAGGCATTGGTAAAGGAACTCGCAGTAAAGAGTAATGCAAAGATTATTCTTTCATCAAGACGGAAAGATCAGCTTTATTCAATTGCTCAGAACGCCGGACTGGATAAAGAGAGGTATGCTGTAATTCCTGTTAATTTGGAAAATTATACTGCTATGCCGGCTATCACAGAAAATGCTATTGCAAAATTTGGTAAAATAGATATACTGATTAATAATGCAGGATTGTCACAACGTTCATTGGCAATGGAAACATCTATAGAGGTGGATAAGCGCCTGATGGATGTTGATTTTATAGGTACCGTTGCACTTACTAAGGCAGTTGTTCCATCCATGATTAAGAATAAAGGCGGACAAATTGTTGTTGTATCCAGTCTTATGGGGCTATTTGGTGCACCTATGCGTAGTGGATATGCTGCGGCTAAACATGCTTTACATGGTTTTTTTGATGCTTTGCGTGCAGAACTTTATAATGATAAGGTATTGGTAACAATGATCTGTCCGGGATTTGTAAAAACCAATATTTCCATCAATGCCGTTACTGGTAGCGGAACAGCTCAAAATACAATGGACGATGCTACAGCCAATGGAATACCTGTCAATATTTTTGCACAGAAGATGCTGAAGGCAATTGCAAAACAAAAGTATCAGGCTGTTATTGGTGGAAAAGAAACCTTTGGGGTATATCTTAAAAGGTTTTTCCCTTCATTGTTGGTGAAGATTGTTCGTAAGGCAAAGGTGGTATAAATACTAACTCTTCTTCTGAACAAAATTATCATAAACAGTTTGTAACTGACTTGCTGTTAAAGAAGATGTTTTTTGTAGTTTTTCTTTGAATTCTGCTACTTCTTCAGGAGATGCCGGGCATCCGATATTCTCTTTATTTTTGTCAAAAGAATTATCCAGTACGCTTCCTTTAGCATCTAACATTACCCAGAAAGGAAGTCCGGCTTCTTTTCCCTGATATTTGTTCATTAAATCCTGTCCATTTGGATTTTCATATTTCTTAATATTTTCACCTCGCTCCTGTACAGAAACATAAGCGGTAATATAATTTTTATCAATCAGAGGCTTTACTGCGTCAGAATTTAGATTCTTTTCCATTTTCTTGCACCAGCCACACCATGAAGCATGAAAAATGAGCAGGACATTTTTATTTTCTTTTTTTGCCTGTGATAAGGATTTTTCAAGAATCTTATTAGCATCCTCTTGCTGCGCATGCAAAGAGAAGAATAATCCAATAAATAAAGCAGTGATTAATTTCCTTAGTTTCATAGTAATGAATGTGATAAGATGTTAGTATACACAAATATATGGTTTTTATAAAAGTTATTTTAATCTTTCATAAATAAGGGATGAAAAACTTTTAACACCATTTCTTATACTTTCCTCATCGACTTCAAAATCCGGCGTATGATTCATTGCAATAATTCCTTTTTTTAAATTTGAGCCTCCCAATAAGAAGTAAACACCTTGTTTTTTTTGTTGAAAATAAGCGAAATCATCATTGAAATAAGGAACCTGACCATAATCTTTAACCATTACTGTTTTCCCATAAATATTTTCAAGAGTCTCTGTAGCAAGACTGGTTAAATTTTTATCATTGAAAACTGTTGGATTTTCCTGTATATAAGAAACAGACAATAGTTGATCTTTATAACCGTTGGTTTCTAAAACCTGCCTTATCTGTGGAATAATTTCTTTCAGTTTATCAGCATTTGTTTCATAAATATAAGCTTTCATAGAAAAACTTTTATCATCAGAACCTGAAATGAAATTTTCATCTATTATCCGGTAGTTCTTAAAAATAGTGTTAGGGCTCATTAGTCCTACCTTAGGATCAATTATATATTGTATCTCCCAAGGTTTACTATTATTTTCTGTACGGGATAATGAAGCTGATATTTTTTTTGAGAGCTCTTTTACTTCTTTATCTGGCAGTGCGTTTTTTAGTTCAATTTTTACTCTTGTTTGATAAGCGAACACTTCTTCCGGTTTAGTCATAATCTGGCCAACAGGTAATGCTGTTACATGAAGTCCATAGATTTCATCAGTGTTTATTTTAGAAAACAAGCCATTATCAATCATTTTCTTTGCGCCGACAAAAGTTTCTTCTTCTGGTTGAAATATGAAATAAACGGTTCCTTTCAGCTCCTTTTTATATTTTGACAGTACTTCGGCTATACCAAGACCAATTGCCATATGCACGTCATGGCCACAGCCATGCCATATACCTTTATTTTTAGATTTAAAAGATACTTTGTCATTGTTATTACCAGGTAGAGCATCCATATCTGCACGCCATGCTATTTTTTTTCCTTTTTTTCCTCCTTTAAGAATTCCTATTAAAGAGTGTCCATATAGATCTTTTTGGACTTCTAGTCCCAGATCGAGTAAATACTTTTCCAAAACTTTTTGAGTGCGAACTTCATGACCTGCTAATTCAGGGTTTTCATGAAAATCTCTTCTGATTTCAACAAGTTTATTGAAAACTTTGTCGGTTTCCAATCCAATAGACTCGTGGATAGAAGTTTGTTTTGTTTTTAGCTGAGCACTAACCGAGCATGCCAATAGCAAAGGAAGTAAAAATTGTATTTTCATATTTAGCACTTTAATCTTTTGAAAAAATAGCTTTTAAAGATGCAAAATATTTTTGTGTCTGCTGTTAAATTATTGAAAAGTTTTTATTATAATTTAAGATTAGTGAACCATTATATAATAAATATAGCGATATTAAAAAGAATCCTGTACATAATACAGGATTGATATATTTTTAGCTGTATGGATTTAGAATCCTAAAATCTTTAATTTCAGCTGAATAGCGAAATTGTCGGTAAAATTACTGGTTTGATAATGGCCAACACGATAAAAGAATCCAAGATTGAACTGAGTGCTCAGGAAATTATTCCACTCGACACCAACTTCCTGATACAATTTGTTTAGTGTTTCAAACTTTATCTGATGAAATTCAGGGTTTTTAAAGTCTCCTATAATTCCTTTGTAAACAAGGTCAAAGCTGGAAGTATTTTGACCGAAGCTTTTAAAATGCCATGGAATACGATGGCTGATATAGAACGCACCAAATTTGTCCTGATAGTATTTTCCACTAGGCATAGTTGCAAAACCCAGGTAAGTCGTAAGATTGAAACGGCTCATAAAACTTTTCTTTCCTTCAGGAGCCAGACCTCCGCCTTCAAAGGTTTTCCAGAATGGGAAGTCACCGCCAACATAACCTCCGTAAACCCTAAGTCCGGTTTGTCCTAATATACTTTCCTGTTGGTATAATGCAAGCAAATCCAGTCGGTTGTATTTTAGATCTGTCCATCCTTTTTCCCAGTTGAAATACAGTTCCGGATACCCCTGTTCAACCATATCTTTCCCTGTTGGTGTCATGATATATTTACTGTTTGGAGAATATTTTAGAGTAACAACAGTAGAAAAATTATCATAGATCTTATCCTGGCCCTTATACAGGTAATCGAACAACGCTTCTTCTTTATATTTTGAAACTTCTACTTTATACATAAAAGAGTTAATAGGGCTGTCCAAATAAGAAAGCTTAAAACCTCTGTATCTGTAGTAGTTTAGTGTCTGAAGCCCTGCACCTGTATTCATAATCTTCATTTTACCTACCCATAGATTCTGCCTGAAGCGCCCGGATGCACCAACGTCATCAGTGTAATCTAAACGAAGTACAGCATCCCTTTCAAGGGTAGTCCTTACATCTATACCTACACGGAATTTCCACTTTCCGTCCCGCACACCATAGCCAACATAAGCATCTGGTGACACATAAGGATTAAAATTTTCATTGAGCTTCATTCCCAGTCCAAATCTGAAATTCTCGTACCTGTTGATGTCGAAGAATCTGTCGATAGGGAAGTCTATAATACCAAAACGGAAGTCTCCTCTTGTAATTCCAGCTAAAAAGTTAAGTTTAAATTCTACTTTTTTAGCCTTAAAGAGGCTGTCCATTTTGTAATAGGTGTTATTATCCCGTTGATCGAAATTATCTTTACGATATTTTGGGAGCTCTGTACCTGTAGTATTTTTTATGCTGTAAGTGTAGCCTTTGAAATCATCAGGTGTAAGTTTATTGTCAGGTACTTTGAAGTCAAAGTAATTGTTTTCTATATAAAAATAGCTATTGAACCTCTTTTTGCTATCCTTGTTTTTGAACGGTATACTACCAATTCTGGATTTCATGTATTCTTTTTCCAAAAACCAGCTGTTATTAATAGGCTTCCATATGGATATATGTTCCAAATCGGTTTTATCCTTGCCATGGTCTTCTATTTTCGCTACAGCATAATTTTCTTTGTCGATATAGATATAACCGCTATATTTACGTTTTCTGGAAAAAGTAATATTGGTTTTTCTAAAACCAATAACATAAGTTTCCCTACCATTCAGGAGAATAGAATCCGTAAGGTAATAACGGTATAATGTCCAGTTTTCTTTTTGTATTTCATCAGGGATCTGACCAATATTAGAGCGTAAAGCAATAGCATCATAAAGAGGACGCTTTAATCCGGATACTTTATTGTCCAGAATATCGATATGTTCACCTTGCTCTTTATTGTATTTATACTCCATAGCACGTTCCCAAAGGAACATTTTGCTGGTGGTAAGCATATCTTTATAGCTTACATCTTCTATGGAATCTTTGCGTTTTCTTTTGGAAAACTCAGGGTTATCACCTAAGAGTTTCAAAGAATCAATCCTGCGTGCTACATAGTTCTGATAATTGGCAATAGAATCTTTGTCAAAGTCTACTGAAAATTTACTGTAGGCCTTAAAGCTGTAGGAATCCTGACTTTTAGGACTGTTCTGTTTGAAGTTCCTATTGGCTTTTGCCAGTATAGCAAGAGCCCGAGGATTACTTCTGTTGCTTAAAACAATTTCCTTGATATTTTTATATGAAGTACTACTATCTGACTTTATGGAATTGGTTTTATTCTGAGCAGAATAAAGAACTGGAATAAGCAGTAGCAGTAGTTTTTTCATAAGTCAAATTTATGAAACAAAATTTGATTTATAAAGTATTCTGTATTACCAATTTAACAAGTATTCTATTGTTTTTTTAAGCTTTTCGGGGTTAGGGAGTATTTCTCTTTCAGAATCTATATTAATCGGAATTGCAGGTACATTCTGAGCACCTACAGGAGTGACAGGAGCATCCAGATATCTAAAGCATTCCTGGGATATTCTGGAGCTTAGAGCTTCTGCAAAAGAATTTTGTATCTGCTCTTCGGTTAGTACAATACATTTACCATGCTTTTTTACGACTTCGTAAACATATTCTTCATCCATTGGAACTAGAGTTCTGAGATCTACAACCTCTACCTGACCTTCAAAACTTTTAGCAGCTTCTTTGGCCCAGTAAATACCCATTCCGTATGTAATGATGCAGATACTTTTTCCTTTACTGATATTCTCTTCGGTTGCAGTCATTGTACTTGTCGCTTTCCCGAATGGCAATATATAGTCTTCTGCTGGTTCAATGGTTTTTGCCTCATCGGTTCCAGGTACTTTAGACCAATACAAACCTTTATGTTCCAGCATGATTACCGGATTTGGATCATAGAATGCTGCTTTGAACAGACCTTTGAAGTCAGCTGCATTGCTCGGGTATGCTACTTTAATTCCTTTGATATTAGCCAGAATACTTTCAACACTACCGCTGTGATAAGGCCCGCCACCACCATAAGCACCAATTGGTACACGGATGATATTATTTACCGGAAATTTCCCCTCACTTAAATAACAGGATTTAGAAATCTCGGTAATCAACTGATTGATTCCCGGATAGATATAATCAGCAAACTGTACTTCTACAATTGGTTTTAGTCCTAATGCACTCATACCGATTGTAGAACCAATTATATAGGCTTCCTGTATAGCGGTATTGAAAACTCTTTTGGTACCAAATTTAGATTCCAGTGTAACAGCTTCCCGGAATACACCTCCAATACGGCCGCCTACATCCTGACCATATAGTAATGCTTCGGGATGTTTGCGCATCAGTTCCTCAATCGCATGTATAGAGGCATCTACCATTACTATTTTTTGTCCGTTTTCGGGTGTTCTTTCTCCTTTCTCTTCTGTAACAGGAGTAGGAGCAAAAATATATTTTACAGCATCTTCAGGTTTTGGATCTTCAGCAGCCAAAGCTTTTTCAAAATCCTCACGAACCTGTATTTCTGCATTCTTCTCAATTTCTTTTAACTGATCATCACTGATACCATTTTCCAGAAGGTATTTCCATAGTTTTTTTCCCGGATCATGGGCTTCATGTTTAGCCAGATCGTCCAAAGGACGGTACATTTCTTTTCTTACTCCGGAAGTATGGTGACCAATCAGAACAGTTTTAGCACAAACTAAAATTGGTTTTCTTTCGGTACGAACATAGTCGAAAGCATTTTTCATAGCCAGATAAGACTCCGGAAACTCTGTTCCGTCAATACGCATTCTTTCGATGCCTTTGAAGCCTGCGATAAAATCGTAAGCATCCTGTGATCGGGCTTCTTCGGCAGTTACAGAAATTCCCCAATTGTTATCCTGTACCAAGAAAATAATAGGCAACTGGTGTAGTGCTGCAAACTGGAAAGCTTCGCTTACCTCACCTTCGGTTACGCTATTATCACCAAAGCTGCAAACCACAACTGGCGGGGTAGGATATGATTTCAGGCTAAAATGCTCTATGTATTGTATGCCTTGTGCAATTCCGGTTGTGGGAATTGCCTGCATGCCGGTAGCACTGCTCTGGTGAATCATTTTTGGATAATCATCACTTAGATTGGAAGGGTGGCTGTAATACGAGCGGCCACCTGAGAAAGGATCGTCTGCCTTTGCAAGCAGTTGTAACATTAGCTGGTACGGAGTGTATCCCATTCCTAAAAGCATACTCTCATCCCGATAATATGGACTTACCCAATCATGTTTCTGAAGATGATAGGCTGTTGCCAGCTGGATAGCTTCATGTCCGCGGGAAGTACTATGTACATATTTGCAGATTTGTTTTTTTTCATCATACAAATTAGCGATAGCTCTGGCTTTCATCATGTCTTCAAAAGCCTGTAGTAGTATTTTTTTATCGAGATGTTTTTTAAAGTCAACTTCCATATTATCATTATAAATTAAAAAGGTCCGCAACATTTTTCAACCACATAGGAACATAGTTCTTTTATAGATCTGGTAAAGCATTAAAATATTCATTAACGAATGTTTTTTGTCCTTCACGAAAAATATTAGAACAATTAAAGTTTATTAAAATGCCCTTCGGGCAGGACAGTAGTTTCATATAGTTTAGAAGCTGTGCTTCAAATACTGGTGTTAAATTTTGTACAGATTTTAGCTCTACCACAATGCATTGTTCAATAAACAAATCGCATCTGAAATCAACATCCAGTATCTTTCCTCTATATGTTACCGGAACTTTCATCTCTGTTAGAAAATTTATTTTCCTATGCAATAACTCTTCTTTTAAACATTGATGGTAAACACTTTCCAGCAACCCCATGCCCATTACCTTGTGCACCTCAATAGCACTACCAATAATTTCGTAGGTTAATTCATTTAAATATTTTTTTGTCAGCATAAGCTATGTACCTATTGTGGTTTTGTTTTGAGGTGCTAACAAATATAACCAAATTTACTTAACGATCGTTAGGTAAAATATTTTTGAAGGATTAATGTACTTAAATTTTTGTAAATCAATTTGTTAATTTTTGTTCAAGCTAGGTTTTATATGTTTTGTAATGAAAAAAGCTTATGTTGAAATACAATGTTGTACAGAAAATCAATTGAACCTGAAACTTTTTTTACGTTCACTTTTTTTGTAATTTTACTCAAATTTCTGATGGATTATGTTCTTGATTTTTGATACAGAAACAACTGGTTTACCCCGAAATTTTAATGCTCCTTTAACTGACTTCGACAACTGGCCGCGCATGGTTCAGATTGCATGGCAGTTACACGACGAGCATGGAAATCTTATAGAGAATCAGGATTATATTATAAAGCCTGAGGGCTACGATATTCCGTTTAATGCATACCGCATCCACGGGATATCTACAGAGATGGCGATGCGTGAAGGCCGCGATCTTAAAGAGGTACTTAATGAGTTTAAAGAAGTACTGAAAAAAACGAAAGTAGTTGCAGGGCATAATGTAAACTTTGACTACAGCATTGTAGGGTCTGAATTTCTTAGAAAGGAATTGGAGGATAGCCTAAAAGACAAACCTATCGTTGATACGATGGAGTTTGGTACCAACGTATGTCAGCTCCCTGGAGGTAGAGGTGGAAGGTTCAAATCGCCTAAGTTAGAGGAACTCTCTGAAAAATTATTCGGACACAAATTCGATGAAGCCCACAATGCCGCAGCCGACGTAAATGCTACAGCACAGGCATTCTTCGAAATGATGAGGTTGGAAGTTTATCCGCTGGATAGAATTTTCTTCGACGATGTACAGATGAAGGCCTTTAAGGATCATAATCCTGCTGTCTTCAAACCTTTCGATATTGTTATCCGTAGACAGGTTGCTGATTCTAAGAAACGGAAAAAAACGGCTGACTTTGGTGATACCGATGATATCGATATTGGGAATTTCTTCCATTTTTATAGCCACAGTATTTATTCGACTTTACAGGCGACGACTGGTTTGGCTGATATGGTTTCCATAGCCGAAAAGAATAATTTTCCGGCTGTAGGCCTTGTTGACCTCGGCAATATGATGGGAGCTTTTAAGTTTATCGATGAGGTTGAAAAGTTCAATGGAAATCTTAAGCAGAAAAAGCAGGATGCCGAAGCTGCTGAAGAAAAGCCGGATAACTATGATGAAATTAACAGTGCAAAGTTCCTTACACCTATCTTGGGGCTAGAGCTTTATATTTCGGAGCGTTATCAGCAGAGACAGTTTACTAAAGATGATCCGGACAGAAGAACTCAGGTTGTATTATTGGCTAAAAATTTTGAAGGATATAAAAATCTGGCAAAGCTTTCATCTATAGGGTTTAAAGAAGGTTATTATGCCGGAGTTCCAAGGGTAAGCCGTGCACTAATATCACAATACAAAGACAATCTTATTGCAATGACAGGAAGCTTGTCTTGTGAAGTTCCTTCTACCATTCTGGAATTGGGGGAGCAGCGTGGTGAAGAAGTTTTCCAATGGTGGCTGAATGAATTTGGTGATGATTTCTATGTGCAGATACAGAATCACCAGATGGATGAGGAAGATTATGTTAATGAGATTTTGCTGAAGTTTGCGGATAAGCACAATGTAAAAATACTGGCGCAGAACGAAACTTATTATACCCGAAAATCGGATGCCAAAATCCAGGATATTGTAGCCTGTATTAAAGATGGTGAGAAACTTTCTACACCTGTAGGTAAAGGTTTTGGGAAAAGAAAAGGTCTGAACAGTGAACAGTTTTATCTCAAAAATAGTGAAGAGATTAAACAGGCTTTCCAGATGTATCCTGATGCTTTCATAGCTTATGACGAGTTTCTGAACAAGTTTGAATCCTATAAACTAAAAAGAGATGTTCTCTTACCTAAATTTGATATCCCTGAGGAATTCCAGGATGCTGAAGATCTGAATGACGGTGGTAAAAGAGGGGAGATGAACTTCCTGAGACACCTTACCTATGAAGGCGCGCGGAAAAAGTATGAAGAAATTACCGATGATATAAGGGAAAGACTAGACTTTGAGCTGGATATTATTGCTAAAACAGGGTATCCGGGATATTTCCTTATTGTACAGGATTTCTGTAACGAAGCTAAAAATATGGGGGTTTCGGTTGGTCCGGGACGGGGGTCTGCAGCAGGATCTGCTGTAGCTTACTGTATCGGAATTACCAATGTAGACCCTATTAAATATGATCTCCTTTTTGAGCGTTTTCTTAACCCGGAAAGGATTTCGATGCCCGATATCGATATCGACTTTGACGACGAAGGCCGTGACAGGATTATTAAATGGGTAATCGATAAATATGGACAAAATCAGGTAGCACAGATTATTACCTACTCAGTATTGGGTGGTAAATCGGCTATTAAAGATGCGGGAAGAGTACTGGATGTATCTATTCCTGAAACCAATAATATAGCAAAACTAATTCCGAATACACCGGGGATGAACATTGCGAAAGTAATGAAATCCGATTTGAAGAAATTCAAGCCGGAAGATCTTCCGCTGGTAGATGAAATAAAAGGAATTCTAAACAATCCGGACGACGGCCGTTTCAATGTGCTGGACAGTGCTTACAAGATGGAAGGCTGTATTCGAAATACAGGTATCCATGCCTGTGGGGTAATTATTACGCCGGAAGATATCAGTAATCTGGTTCCGGTAACCATTGCAGCAAAAGATGCGGATATTTTGGTATCTCAGTTTGACAACTCGGTGGCTGAAAGTGCCGGATTGCTGAAAATGGACTTCCTAGGACTTAGGACGCTTACCATTATTAAAGATGCTGTTAAGCTCATTAAGAACAGACACGGTATTGAAATTATTCCGGATGATATACCGCTGGACGATGCCAAGACTTATCAGCTCTTTAAAGAGGGACGTACGATTGGAATTTTCCAGTATGAATCTGCCGGTATGCAAAAATACATGCGTGAGCTAAAGCCTACGGTATTTGCCGATCTTATTGCCATGAATGCATTGTACAGGCCTGGGCCTATTAAGTATATACCGAACTTTATCAACCGTAAGCATGGTCTGGAAGAGATTATCTATGACCTTCCGGAGACACAGGAATATCTACAGGAAACCTATGGAATTACTGTATATCAGGAGCAGGTAATGCTGCTTTCTCAGAAGCTGGCAAACTTTACCAAAGGTGAGGCCGATACGCTGAGAAAAGCAATGGGTAAAAAGCAAAAAGCGGTACTGGATAAGATGTTCCCTAAATTTATTGAAGGCGGGAAGAAAAATAACCTGGATGAAGAGAAACTTCATAAAATCTGGAAAGACTGGGAAGCCTTTGCAGAATATGCATTTAACAAGTCTCACTCTACATGTTATGCTTATATCGCTTATCACACTGCTTATCTGAAAGCCAATTATCCGGCTGAATATATGGCAAGTGTAATGAGTAATAACATTAACAATACCAAGCAGATTACCCTATTCATGGAGGACTGTCAGGCAATGGGAGTAGATGTATTGGGGCCGTCTGTTAATGAATCTGAATATGAATTTGCAGTAAACGAGAAAGGGCAGATTCGTTTTGGACTTGGTGCGATAAAAGGGATTGGAGAAGGACCGTCTGAAGCTATTTGTAAGGAAAGAGAACGAGGGGGGAGATTTACAGATATTTACAGTCTCTTTGAAAGAATTCCTTCGTCACAACTAAATAAAAGAGTAGTGGAAAGCTTGGTGTTTGCCGGAGCTTTCGACGAATTAGATTCTTATCACCGTGCCCAATATTTCGATGTAGATACAGCAGGAAGAACAAATATTGAACGCTTACTAAGATATAGCAGCAGTTTTCAGGACAGTAAAAATTCGGTGGAGAATTCTCTATTTGCTGATTTTGCAGATGAGGTTCAGATTGAAAGACCAAAAATAAATCCGGCTCCGGAATGGCAGAATATGCATAAACTGAACCGGGAAAAAGAAGCCATAGGTTTCTATCTTTCTGCACATCCGTTGGATGAATTCTATTATCAATATAAGTTTATTCAGGGAGCATTGAGTAAAAAATCGGTGGTCAGTAAAAAACTGGATGAAGAACTGGAGAAGGCTCCTGAAAATGAAAAAGTAGAAGAGCAGGATGATAAGGATGAAGTATCTACAGATATTGATTTCCCTGCTGATATGTTGGAGATAGACGGAGATGAAATTATCGAAGAGGTTATTAAAAAAGTGGACCCGAGAGGGAAGTTTAATTTCCTGAACCTGGATGAGGTGGATCCTTACAGAGATTTTGTGCTTCAAAGAGATTTTTCTAACCTTACACCGGCAGAAATTTCAAAGTTAAAAGAGAAAAAATTCCGGAGTAAAGGAAATGACAATTCCAAAGAATATATGGTTTCCGGTCTTATTACGGAGTATGTGATAAGAGATGGTTATGAAAGCGGGACTAAGATCGCCTTTATTACATTGGAAGATTACACAGGTTCCTATTCTTTCAGACTGAATGATAAAGACTATATGCGCCTGAGAGAGAAGCTAGGAGAGCATAGATTTGTGATTTTTAAGATCAAATTTGCTCCTTCCAAAGACTTTGACAGACTGTATGTAAATGTTACGGAGGTTATTGATCTTAAAGAAGCTTTTGATCGCTATGCCAACCAACTCTCTTTAGTAGTGCCATTTAATGAAGTAGATCAGGATGATATAGAATTTTTCAGACGTACTTTTGCCCATAACAAAGGGGTACATAAACTAAGTTTCTATCTGAAAGATCCGGTTGAAAATCATTATGTAGAACTCAATTCAATGCAGACCTCAGTAGATATAAGTGCTGAAACGATAAGGCTTCTGCACGAGTATAAGAAATATGAATTATTCTTAAATTAATAAATAAAAAATCCTCAGCATTGACTGAGGATTTTTTATTTAAGTTTTTGTTATTTAAAGTTTTATGATTTTATTTTGTAACTTTGAATTGTTTTAGATTATTAAAATGGATATTCAAACCAGAAAATTAAAATTTATCCAGGAGTTTCTGAAAATACAAAGCGAAGAGTTACTTTCTCGCTTAGAGGGGATATTGAAGGATAATAATGATTTTTCACCTTTTACAGTTGAGGAATTTAATTCCAGAATTGATAGGTCTTTAGAAGATTCTAAGAATGATAACGTTATTGCATCTGATGAATTGCTTTCTGAAATTAAGCAATGGCAATAAAGATATTTTGGACCAATTTTGCTAAAAAAGAATTAAAGAAAATTTTTGACTATTACAAAATCAAAGCAGGTTATAAAGTTTCAATAAAATTAATTACTAATATTATTGAGAGCACTGAGATTTTAACATTCCAAATGGATATTGGTCAAAAAGAGGAATTACTTTTAGACCGTATTCAAAGTTTCAGATATTTAGTTTATAAAAATTATAAGATTATATACTGGTATAATAAAGAGAAAAACAGGATAGAGATTAGTGATGTTTTTGATGCCAGGCAAAATCCGATTAAAATAAAACGTCGAAAATAAATTTTATTTTCGACGTTTTTAATTATTTAGATACAGCTTTTTCAGCTGCCAGCTTTGCCTGAGTCTGCCATTGGATAACGGCTTTCTGTCTTTCTGTATCGAAAGTGTGGTTATTATTTAGAGGTTTCTGAAGTTTGCTTTTATGATTCTTTATTCTGGCATCCAGTTCCTCGTTGGTAAGATATTTTTCATAGACCGGTACAAGGCTTTTCAGCATACTTTGATAGTTTAGCCCGGATTCCAGTGTCTGATAATATATTGGTGAAAGATTCCTGTTGTCCGCAACTCTTAATTTTGTAATGCTTGCAGAAAGATCTTTTTTAAAGTTTGCTTCAGATTCTTCCAAACGGATTAACGATTCTGCTTTTTTAGCTTTAGCAGTTTGACCAAATGTCAAAAGAGAGGCAAAGCAGGTGATTATAATGGGATATTTCATATAGTTTTATATTATTTAGAAGATGGATAGTCCATAATTACTTCTTTCTGAGCAGGATATTTTTCATTAATTT
Source organism: Elizabethkingia miricola (assembly GCF_001675285.1). Lineage (GTDB taxonomy): Bacteria > Bacteroidota > Bacteroidia > Flavobacteriales > Weeksellaceae > Elizabethkingia > Elizabethkingia miricola. Next base: position 164,354 of record NZ_LSGQ01000027.1, on the reverse strand, counting down.
TCTTCATAACCTTCTGTCCAAGCTTCATGCCCCATTCTTGTCCTGCCTGCATAGATTCTTTTGTCATGTCCGGCATTGTTTTTATTACTTTTTGCCCAGTAGATGTTTTATAGAAAGCAATGATATCATCCAGTTCTTTTTCTGTGTAATATTTGGAATATATAGGAATAAGAAGTTCTTCGAAGTCTTTTGTATTGGATGTTTCCTTTTTTAATTCGTTCCAGTATTCAGCAGGGACTTGTTTGTAATAGGTCTGATAAGAATTAATCATATTGTCCATTACCTGATTAGCAACTCCTAATACGTTAGTAAGCTTTAGAAAAGTTTTTATCTTTTCTTTTTTTGCAGGCGAAATTGTTTGTTCCTGAGCAAAAATTAAACTACTAGTCACGATTAAGAAAAGTATTGTAGCTTTTTTCATTAGTATTTATTTAAACCAAAAGTACAATAAAAAAAATCCCGACAGAAAAAAATATCTGCCGGGATCCTATAAACATAAATTAAACTATTTACTACTATTTAGTGATTGTGCTTTGGTGTAAAGCCGTCTTCACTCATTTCTAATGGTTCATAATCTGCAACCATTTCTTTAGCATAATCTACTTTTCCACCTTTGTTGAAACGTGCAATAATGCTATCGAATATAGAATATACAACTGGTACAAAGATTAAGGTAAGGAATAATGAAGATGTTAAACCACCTATAATTACCCATGCTAATCCGTTGTTAAGCTCAGCCGCTGCTCCTTGTGCCAATGCAATTGGGATCATACCGAAAACCATCGCAATAGTGGTCATAAGAATTGGACGAAGTCTGGCATGGTTAGCCTGAAGCAACGCATTGAATGTACTTTCTCCGGCTTCTTTTCTGTGGTTAGCAAAGTCTACTAACATAATCGCATTCTTACATACAAGACCAATCAACATGATGACCCCAAGAATGGTAAATACGTTCAGAGAGTTATTGGTTAATGCAAGGATTGCTAATACCCCGATAAGAGATAACGGAACCGAGAATAATACCACAAACGGATATACAAAGCTGTCGTATAGAGCAACCATTACAAGGTATACCAGGATGATAGCAGCCATAAGGGCAATACCTAGAGTACCGAAACCTTCACTTTGGTTTTCCATATCACCACTCCATACATAGTTAACTCCTGAAGGTCTTTTCAGTTTAGAGAACTGAGCTTCCCACTGCTGTGCAACGGTACCTGTCGGAATACCTACAGTTTGTGCGTTGATCGTTACAGAAGGAGATTTATCTCTTCTCTCCAGGAAGCTAGGTCCTGAACCTTCTGTAATAGTAGCGAACTGATCCAGTTTGATCTTTTCTCCTTTACCATTTACAAAGATGATGCTTTTTACATCGTCTACACTTGATCTGTTCAGCTGATTGAAACGGATGTTGATATCATATTCATAGTCACCTGCACGGAATTTACCATCGGTATTTCCACTAAATGCCGTCTGCATTGTCAATCCTACATCCTGAATATTTAATCCTAGGGCAGACATTTTATCACGGTCAATAGCAATATTAATTTCCGGGTTACCACCTTCGGAAGATAATCTTACTTCGGATGCCCCTTTAATCGTTTTTAGTTGTGCCATTGCCTGATTAGCAAATTCGTTGATGCTTTTCAAATCTGGTCCTGTTACTACTAATGCCAACGGAGCCTGTTCCGCACCCATCAGACCTACAGGTACTGTTTTAATTTTAGCACCTACTAATACCTTAGAAAGTTCATTTTTAACCTTAGCAGCATATACGAATGAGTTATCTGCTCTTTTATCTTTACCAACCAGGATCACATCGATCTCTGATTTGTATGCTGTTGCCTGAGCTCCACCGAAACCATCACTTTGCTGGCCAACGGTTGTAATCATTTTTACAACTTCTGATTTTTTAGACAAATAGTCTTCTGCTTTCTGTGTCATAAAGTTGGTCTTTTCTACAGACGCATCTTTAGGAAGTTCTATCTGAACAAGGAATTCACCTTTATCAATTTTAGAGAAGAATTCTCCCCCGATAAACTTCATCAAACCAAATGACATGAAGAATAATACAATTACAATAACTACTGTAGAAATCTTTGTCCATCTGTTTTTCAGACACCATTTAAGTAAGTCGGATACCCAGTGAGTGAAGTTGTCCAGTTGTTTCTCGAATCCAAGGATGAATTTTTCGAAAATATTTTTTCCTGTAAGGTGTGTAAGTTTACCAAATCTTGAAGATAGCCAAGGTACAATAGTAAAGGAAGCTAATAATGATAGCAACGTTGCAATAACTACGGTTACACAGAACTGGGAGATAATATTAGATACCAAACCAGTACTCATCGCAATTGGTAAGAATACTACCACAATTACTAATGTAATGGAGGTTACTGTCATACCGATTTCCGCAGTTGCATCATAAGAAGCTCTTACTTTGTTTTTACCCATCTCCATGTGTCGGTAGATGTTTTCCAGTACCACAATCGCATCATCCACAAGGATACCTACAACCAGGGAAAGTCCCAGTAAACTCATTAGGTTCAGCGTATATCCCATTAGTGCCATACCAATAAAGGTAGCAACCAGTGACGCCGGAATGGATACCATTACGATAAAGGCATTACGGATACTGTGAAGGAATAATAACATTACCACGGCTACAAGGATAATCGCGATAAACAAGTCATGCGTTACGTTGTCTGCAGCAGTAAGGGTAAATGTAGAGGTATCATTTACAACATTAAGTTTTACACCTTGTTGTGCATAATCTTTCTCAATTTTTTCTATCGTTTGTTTTGTAAGTTCACTTACTTCAACGGCATTGGCATCAGACTGCTTTACTACCTGAAGAAGGATAGCAGGTTTTCTGTCAATTCTTGCTACTTTTTCAGCATCTTTCTGAGCATCTTCTACAAATGCAACATCCGAAAGTCTGATTTGTGCTCCGTCTTTAACAGCAATTACAAGATTAGCAAGTTCTTCTACGTTTTTGTATTTCCCGGATAATCTGATGATAGTACTATTTTCACGGGTTTTTACGTTCCCGGTAGGGAAGTCAACGTTGGATGTAAGAATCGCCTGTTGTACCTGTGGAATGGATAGTCCGTAACCTTCCAGTTTATTTTTATCCAGATTTACTTTAATTTCTCTTTCCTGTCCACCAATAAGGTTTACCTGTGCAACACCTTTTACCCTTGATAGTACCGGCTGGATTTTTTTATCCAAAAGGTCATAGAAAGCTACACTACTCAAATTAGAAGTAGCACCAGCTGTAATAATAGGAAGGTCACTCAGGGAGAACTTCTGTAGTGATGGTGCTTTTACATCTTTCGGAAAGTCTGCAATAATGGCATTAATCTTTCTCTGAGCGTCATTCAGTGCGTAATCGGTATCAGCGCCTGCATTCAGGGTAATCGTAACGAGTGATAAACTCTCAAATGATTTGGATTCTACTTTCTTTACGTTTTCCAGTGAAGAAACGGCATCTTCAATCTTCTTGGTTACGGTTGTTTCAACCTCGGCAGGTGATGCTCCCGGATAAATGGTGGAAACACTGACTACGTTGATTTCGAATTTCGGGATTAGCTCGTACCCCATGGAGGAGTAACCGAGTATCCCACCCAGAGTTAGTATTGTAAACAATACAATAACCAGGGTTGGTCGTTTTATGGATATTTCTGCTAATTTCACGTCTTTTTAATTTTAGTTGTGGCTACTGCCTGCTTACTTGATAACTGAAATTTTAGTACCGTCGGTAAGGTTAATCTGACCGCTGGTTACAACTCTGTCTCCTTCATTCAGCCCGCTGATAATTTCAATTTTATCCCCAAAAATTCTTCCGCCAACTACTTTTGTCAGTTTTACAGTGTTGTCTTTTTGTACAACAAATACTTTGTTGTTGCTCACACCATCTACAAAAGCATTTTTAGGAAGAGTCATATAAGCATGCTGCATTCCGGTTTCTTTAGCAGAAAAAACAGCTGTACCATACATACCGGCTCTTAGCTCATTGTTTGGATTGTTGTCTACCGTAATTTCGATAGGGAAGTTAAGAGAAGCATCAGCTAACGGAGCAATAAACGTAATTCTACCTGAAAATTCTTTATCAGGATAAACGCTTGCTTTTATTTTGATCTGATCTCCGATTCTTAATTTTGCTACTTCACTTTCGTTCACAGTTACCTGTAACTTCAGTTTAGAAACATTTACGATCTCAAAAAGCGGTGTTCCTGTAGATACTACAGCACCTGGTTCAACCGTTTTTTTGTTGATATAACCACTAATTAGCGTTCTTACATTGGAGTCACCAATCTTAATACCTGCCTGATCTAATGAGCTCTTAGCATTTTTTAGCTGAAGTCTGGATTGGTCAAGTTGTTGCTTGGTTACACCGCCTGTTTTATATGCATTTTCATAACGCTGATTGTCTACAACAGCATTCTGATAAGCAGCCTGAGCTGTTGAATGATCAACCTCCAGTGCATCTTTCTTAATCGTTGCCACAGTTTGTCCTGCGTGTACGAAGTCACCTTCTTTTACCAAAACGCGAATTACTTTTCCGGCAATCTCAGATGAAAGCTGCATATTCTGTAAAGGTGCAAATGTTCCGTTTGAAGAATAATCCGCACTAACATGTTCAAAAGAAGCTGTAACTATATTTACAGGAATTTCAGCATTGCTACTTGCAATAATAGCTGTCTGTTTATTGGTTTCCTTCTGGTTTTTGCTAATGATATAGGCTCCACCACCCAAAAGTCCTGCAGCTATGAGAATATAAAGTAATGTTTTACCAATTTTCATTTTGTTATAATTTAATAGTTTATTATTTTGTTAAATTTAAAAGTTCACCCTGGGCCTTATAAAGCTGTACTTCGGCAACTTTGTAATCATATAGAGAATTAGAATAGTTGTTTTTAGCCTGTACTAAAGCATTTTCAGCATCTAAAAGCTCTGTTAAAGTAGCCAGCCCATATTGGTAATTGCTACGGGTATTGTCCAGTACTGTTTGTGCAAGCTCCATGTTAGCCGTCTGATTTTTAATAGCATCCAGACTGTTTTCCATTTGTGCTTTAGCATTGCGATAATCCAGACTCATGTTTAGTTTGGTATCTTTCAGATCCTGCTCAAGCGTCTCTAATTGGATTTTTGCCTGATCCACTTTTGATTTAGTCAGGAAACCATTGAAAATAGGAATATTAAGTGATAAACCTACTGAAGCATAGTCTGACCAGTAAACTCCCTGGCTTTTTCCGTTACCAATCGGGAATTTGGCACCAAGTCCCTGCCAAGCATAATTTCCTACTAAAGAAAGAGTAGGATAGTAAGCAGCCTGTGTAGCTTTTACATTATACTGAAGCAGTTGTTTTTTCTTTTCCAGAACTTTTACTTCGGTTCTGTTATCTGTGTTGATCTGATCCGTAAGCAATTGCGGATTAACCTGTACATCTTCTTTTACCAATGCAATAGGCTCTTCAATAGGCATACCCATGTAGAATTTTAGTGCATTCTCCTGAAGGGTTACAGCATTTTTCAACTGAGAACGGTTTGTTTCCAGATTTGTAAGGTTTACATTGGTACGGTCTAAATCTACCTTTTTAGCAAGTCCGTTTTCAAAAAGACTTTTGATAATGTTTCTTGCTTTCAGTGTACTTTCATAGCTGCTTTCTACAGCTTCAAGCTTCTGCTGTTGGGAGAATACCTGATAGTATGCAGTAGAAACCTTCTCTACAACCTGTTCCTCTGTCAGCTGTTTGTTGATCTGATAAAACTCTTTTGTAGTCTTGGCAGCCTTTAATCCTATAAATACCTGCTGATTGAAAAGAGCCTGTTGAAGGCTGACTCCAATGTTAGAGTTCCATTTTTGCCCAAAAGGTACCATAACGATTTGCCCTGGTTGCCCGAAAATATCTCCAGGTAATGCACTTTTTTGTAGAATAGGATTGTAGTTCAATGCTCCGGTTCCTGTAAGAGTAGGTAGTGCACCGGCTTTTGCTTCTGCAATCTGATATTCCGCATTACGGACATTTAACTGTGCTTTTATAGCATCTGCCTTATTTTGTAATGCGTACTGTATGGCATTTTTCAGACTTACTGTCTGCTGTGCATTGGCTTGAAAAGCGCCCAGCATAAGTAAGAATGCAGCAATACGTACATTATTTTTTCTATTCATATTTTAGTTTATTATCTTAATTAATAAATATCGTATCCAGTATCACTTGCTTTCTTTCTTTAAGAATCTGCTCGAAATCACTGTCACTTAGCTTAAAAGATTCCTGAAGTAAAGGCCTCATGCAGGTAGGGAATGATACCAGTGAAGCAATATTCAGCATGAACTGAATAGTTGATATGGGTTTTATACTTCCTTTTTCTATTTCTATTTTTAGCTCCTTCTCCAGAACTTTGGTTATAGATTCTACATGCTCTTCATCTTTTATATGTGCACATTTATCGGATGATAGTTGGGTTACAATATAAATTTCCAGAAAAGGATATTTCAGGGCAGATGCCAGTTCATCATCCAGCCAACGACTTAATTTGTCCCTGAAAGGAAGTTCTGAAAGCAAAATTGCATTGTGGTTTTGATGCATTTGCTCTATAGCTTCTTCGAAGACAACCTTGAAAAGATTGTCCCGTGATCTAAAATAATAATTGATAGAAGTTCTATTAACTCCTGCAGCATCAGCAATTTCCTGAGTTGTAGCTTTGAAGTGGCCCTCCCCAAAAAATAGCTGCATAGCAGTTTTTTTAATTAACTCTTCTGTGTCTTCTTTTTTTTGTTCAGTTGACATTATTGTTTGACATTTTCGTCGACAAATGTACTTCGAATTTTTTGTTTAACAAAATTGTCAAATCTTTTTTTTATAAAATTTGTGTTAATTTTTTGTGAATAATGTCATAAAAAAACTCCTTATCATTAATAAGGAGTTTTTTTACATAGTTTTTTATAATAAAAAAAGTTTTGTCAAAAAGACGCTATTTCTTGCTGTAATTGTATTCATCGGGAGAAAGGAGTCCTTTGGCTTTATTTTCGGCTTCTCTTGCTCTTAATTCTACACGTCTGATTTTTCCACTGATGGTTTTTGGAAGCTCTTGAACAAATTCGATAATACGTGGAATTTTATAAGGGGCAAGATGTTCTCTTGAGAAAAGAAATAGTTTTTCAGCAAGCTCTGCAGATGCCTGAACTCCGGATTGTAATATAATAAAGGCTTTGACTTCGAAACCTTTTACAGGGTGGGGCGAGCCTACAACAGCACTTTCCAGAACAGCTTCATGTTCTATAAGAATACTTTCTACTTCAAACGGACCAATCCGGTAGTCGGAAGCTTTGATCACATCATCGTCACGGCCTATAAACCATATATAACCGTCTTCATCTTTGTAAGCTTTGTCACCGGTATAATAAAGCCCATGCTTAAATACCTGTTCTTCTTTATCTTTAGCATATAAGTATCCTTTAAAAACGCCATTCATATCACCTTTATTCATCTTTATGCAAATATTGCCCTCCTCGTTCAGAGGCTGTTCTTTTCCATTTTCATCTGCAATAACCACGTCATACTGGAAGGTAGGCTTTCCCATTGATCCGAATTTTATACTGCTTCCTGGAAGATTGCCTGCAATACAGCTGGTCTCGGTCTGGCCGAAGCCATCTCTGATTACAATGCCAGTGCCGGATTTCCACTGCTCAATAATCTCCGGATTTAGTGGTTCGCCAGCTGCTACACATTGACGGAGGCTAAAGTTATAGGATTTCAGATCTTCGTTAATCAATAAGCGAAGCACTGTTGGAGGGGCACAAAGTGTGGTAATCTTGTGTTTTTGTATTTGCTCTAATGTTCTTGCTGCATTAAAACGATCGTTGGTATGAAAAGCAAAAATTGTAGAGCCTATATTCCATGGTGCGAAAAAACTACTCCATGAAAACTTTGCCCATCCGGGTTGTGAAATGTTGTAATGAATATCGCTATCTTTTAACCCAATCCACGATGCTGTGGTAAGATGTCCAAATGGCTGACTAAGCTGTGAATGGCATACAATTTTGGGTAATCCTGTAGTTCCGGAAGTAAAGAACATGAATAACGTATCATCTGCAGCTGTGTCTGCAGCTTCTGCTTCAGTACTTTCATGTATGATATCATCCGGAGAATACCAGCCTTCACGTTTACCATCAACAAGGATTTTCACTTTTATGCTTTTGCCGGTTAACTTTTCAGCTTCATCAATTTTATATGCATTATCTTCATTGGCGAAAACCACCACTGGTAATGTTTTTTCAAAACGGTACGCAATATCTTTCGAGCCTAGTATACCGGCAGCAGGAATAAGTTGTAAACCTCCTTTAATTACTGCAAGAATAACAGTCCAGTTAATCGGCTCCAGCATCATTTGTGTCAGTACAATATCATGCTGCCGAACACCCTTTTTACGTAAAAAGTTTAATATCTGATTGCATTCATTACTTAGTGCCAGGAAGCTGTATTCTTTTGTATCAGTTCCATTTGTCCATAATAAAGCAGTTTTTTCGGGTCTTTCCAGTAAATGAACGCCTTCAAAAATTTCTTTTACCCAGTTAAAGGACTCTGGTTTATTGTATTTTATTTCACTTAAAGCGGCGAAGTTTTCTTCATCAATAAGTTTTTTGACTTTTAAAAAGATCTCCTTCATATTGTTAATTAGTTTGGTTTTTCAATGTTTTAATTTAAGAATTTAAAACAAATTCCCGCACTATATAGCTGGATAATGTTTGTTCCGGAATTAGAGTCTGTTTAAATTTTATTGTTAATACTCTTCGATAGTTTAGTTCGTCAGGCTCACCATAGACTAAGCTCCCTATAAACTCAGCTCAAAATGGCATAGCTTATTCAAAGTATCTTCCTTTAGAGGTGTCAGACTGAGCCTGTCGAAGTCTAGCATTATTTTTAGACAGGTTCTTAGCAGAATGTGAGTATAAATAGCAAGTGACGGATCAAATACAAGATTTTATTTTATATTTGTCAACTTATATCAAAGTTTTGTGAAATTTTTATTTAGCTTTTAAATAGGTTTGATATTTTAGAAACAGAGCTTTATTGTATTGATTAACACCAAATTAAATTTATATTCAAAATGAAGACTATTAAAACAAAAGTAATTCCGCTGGCAATTGTCGTATTTGTCCTTCTCGTTATATTTTATAACAACAAAAGTGTAAAGCTATCCAAAGAAATAGAAAATAGTTATACATATGATGGGCAAGTGATAGAGCTGGCGGGAAAGTTTAAAGCACCATTTTTAACCAGAACAGGGAACACTATTTCTATGGAGTTTGAAGTCTTTAATGATTTTTATATAATTCAGACAAAGAATAAAGTCATCACCGGAATACGTATGAACTATGGTGAAGGGAAAAATACTGTATTGATTAATGCAGGGACTGACAATAAATTTGAGCAGTCGGATGTTGTTATCTTTGATAAAGACGGGAATAAATTAAAAACCTCCGATAAAGTAAAGATTACAGGACGCATTGTTTATCCTCATAAAGGAGTGAAAAAAGAATCTTTGGTAAAAGATTATAAAACAGGTAAAGAGACGATGAAGGATGAAGGTCTGGATTACAGCTATGAAATAACTGATGTAACTGTCCAAAAAGATTAGATTAAAGAATATATTATGAGCGTTAATTATTTGATACTAATATTTACCGGACTGTATTTAGCAGGAACATTTTTTTATTACAAATATGCAGTGAAAAAGGGCATTGAGTTCAGGTATAAACCTATTACTTTATTAGTAGTAGCTGTTCTGTTTTTAGTTGCCTTGTATGGTATTATTGTTGGAAAGCAGTTTATTTAGGCTTTTTTATAAAATAAAAATGAGACAATCTAAAAAGGACTGTCTCATTTTTTTATTTTAAGAAAGAGTATTTATCTTTTCAGTTTTCTGATCATAAAAGCGAATGAAATCTGTACAATTCCTACAAGAATAAACGCCAATGCTGTATAGATGATAATGCTTAAACCTCCAAACGCAGGATTAACAATCATAATAATGGCGAAAATAACACCTATTATTCCAAAGATCAGAGGGCTAGCCCATGATTTGGAATGAAGCTCCCTTAGGTTAAGAGCAAAGCCTATACTCATAAAGGAACGGAACAAAATAATAAAACCTACATACAGTGCCAGTACAGTAGCAGACAGCAGGGGAGACGAGATCATAATGATACCGAATAATAAGTCGATAAGCCCGCCAGCAAGTGACCAGCCCCAGTTGCGGAGGTGAGTATTGCTTAATGCATGAATAATTTCAAACAGTCCGCTTATCAGGAAAGTTACAGCGAAAAATATTGAAAGAGTAAGATAAGATTCCATTGGAGTTTTGAAAATCCAGATTCCTACAACGATAAAGAGGATACCCGTAATAAGAGGAAGAAACCAAAGTCTGCCAGGGTTGTTGTAATTGTCCATAGTCATATAAATTTAATTTAGATTAATTGTTTGTGCTTTTGAAGCCTTAATTTAGGAATAATAAATAAAAAATCCTCAATTATTTGAGGATTTTTTATTTATTCTGAGTCGAAAAACGTCTAGTAAGCAGCGGTAAATCTTTCTTTAATATGCTTAGGGTTTTCTGCTTCATCTACTAAAGCTACTGCAGTATCTGCCACAGAAAGGTAAGAATTACCATCTGCATCAAATACAGGGCTGTCCAGAGCTGTTCTGTATTTTCCTGTTCTTTCACCTGGGTTTCCTGCATTCATAGCTAATGCAGGACTGAAGAATGTCCAATCAAGATTTTGCTCTTTACGGATAATATCCAAATAGTCACTGGCTGCTTTTGCTCCTGCCTTGTATGCTTCAGGGAAGTCAGGCCCATCAACTATTTTCTTACCATCAATTAGTAAACTTCCGGCTCCTCCAACTATAATCAGTCTCTTAACGTCAGCTTCTTTTACGGCTTGCTGAATGCTTTCAGATCCTGCAAGAAAATCATTGTAAAGATTTGGGTTTGTCCATCCTGCATTGTATGCAGAGATTACAACATCATTACCTTTAAGTACTTCTGCCAGCTGTGCTGTATTAGTTACATCTGCTGTTACAGATTTTACATTTTCAGAAAGCTGATTTTCATTTGTGTTTCTGGAAATCGCTGTTACTTCGTGATTTCTTTCTGCTAATTCGCTTACGATATGTGAGCCAACGAATCCTGTTGCTCCGATTACTGCTACTTTCATCTTGTTTTTATTTAAATTGTTTACTGTAATTTTCTAATGTGTATTGCCCTAAAACTTCTTCAGTCTTTCTGTTAATTTCCTCGTAGAGATCTGTCAGATGTTCATTAATTTGTCTTCCTACGGGACAAGCCGGATTCGGTGAATTTAGTTTACCTTTCTGATCCTCGCTTACACTGCGGTATATTGCAGCAAGTGTAATTTTCTCTGCATCTGTTGCTAGTTTAGCACCGCCGCCTTTACCTTCTTTACTCTGTATATATCCTAAGGCTTTCAGGTTCTTTATTTCCTTTCTTACAACAACAGGGTTTACATTTATACTTCCTGCGATATATTCAGAACTCATCCATACTTCCGGATTTTTTTCCAGAAGGATAAGGATATGAATAGCTGTTGCAAATCTTAAATTGTTAAGCATTTTTATTATAATGATGATGCAAAGGTAATAAAATATTTTAAACTGTAATATTTTTTGTTACAGAATATTTTTATACATTTGAAAAAAAATTAAAATGAGTACAAAAAGTTTAATTATTGGAATGGCAGCAATGGGAGTGGTGGCACTTGCAAGTTGCAGTAAAAAGGAAACTGTAGCCACTAAAGAAATTGTTACAAATGATTCAAAAGATCAGGCAGCGGCTAATAAGCAATTGGTATTGGATTTTTATCAAAAGATGTTTGGTGATAAAGATCTGTCGGCAGTAGATCAATATATAGCACCTGAATATATCCAGCATAATCCTACTGTGGCAGATGGTGCAAAAGCTTTTAAAGAAGCGGCTGCAAAATGGTTTGAAGGGGCTCCTAAAACTAAAATAGATGTACAGCATATTGCTGCAGAAGGAGATTTAGTTTTTATACATTTGAAAAATAAGAATGAGGATGGAAGTCTGAAATCGACTATTGATATTTTCAGAATCAAAGATGGTAAAATTGTTGAGCACTGGGATGCTCAGGAAGATGTTCCAAAAGAAGCTGCAAATGCACATCCGATGTTTTAACAGATAAATATTTTTAATATCTGACAGAAAATAAAGGAGCCGAATCTTTAAGATTCAGCTCCTTCTTTGTTAATTATAGTTTTACGATATCAGTTTAAATGTTCAGAGGCATTTGTTTTTTTGAGGAAAATAATGCCGTCGAAGTAATTACTCAAATTACTGATCTTCTGAGTGTATATGTTTTTCTCAAACTTTACAGGATCCAGATAGAAGTATCCCCATAGAGCCAAAGAGAAATTCCCTTTCAGATTTCCATTGCTACCCCTAAGGTTCAGGTAAAAATTCTCATTTTTAAATTCTGAAAAATAATTTTGCCAGCTGTCTTTTAATGGGGCAGGGAGTGGATATGCCTGATATTTGTTATCATTAGTATCTGTATTATCCAAAGTTGCACTATAAGTACCAGACGCTGTTAATGTAGCCAATGAATAGTATTTTTCACCAAACTGCTTTTTGAGGTAGCCTCCCATACCTAAATCATCAGAAAAAGGGAAAGTAAAAGCTATATGTCCATTATGAGCTATAATTATAACTTTTTTATTATCATAAAGCTGATGAGTCTTAGTAACCATTTCTGCCATCATCTGGTCTCTTGAAATATCATAGTTTTGCTTGCTCGCCTCATACATCACTTTAAAGCCTAATTTGATGTTTTGTAATGCCAGTTTAGCTTCAGTAGAGATACTAATATTATCTTTCTTTAGCGTTTCCTCTATATTACTGGCCAATTCGTAGGCTTGAGTACCGTTTTTTATAACTGCCGGCATATCGACACGGAAGTTTTTATCATTTCGTTTACTCCACATCTCATCCTGATATTTTGCTTTAGCCAGCAAATCATCTGTTAGAGCTTTTAGTGTGCTGTTATTTTTAAATTCATTTTCAAGGATTTTAGCCGAATTGGAAACAAAATTGAAATCAGCTCCGGAAAGCAAAATCTGATTTTTATTCTTCTTATTGTAATCTCTTACCCATAATAAGAATTCTTCAATTTCTTTAGTCTGCCATATAGAAAGGAGATACTGTTTCATGGCAGTTTTAATGTCGGTATCAGAATTAACAGCTTTATTCAGATAGAACATATCGCCATATGGCGATTCAAAGCATATGATGCTGAAATGTTGTTTGGTGATCAGGTTTTTAGAAATTGCAGCTCTTATTTCATTGAATTCTTTGGTTCCGTGTGTTCCTTCTCCAAGACCTACAATGGTGCTACTCCCGATTTCTTTTGCAATTGGGGCTGCTATTTTCAGGTAATTTTTAGCTAAATTGAGCTCTGTTGTTTTTATAGCATTATCCTGCGCTTCTACATATAGAAATCCTGCCGTAAGTGATAATGCTAAAAATATCTTTTTCATGTTGTTTTATAATAGTGTTGGGCAAAAATAAAATGTGCCGGACTATTATAATTGTACAAATGGAAACTATTCTTCAAACAGCCAGATATTTTCTTTAGAGATGTCTACATTATTGAAAAAAGAACCAGGATTTACTTTGGTGAGTTCTTTGAAATTCCGGATAAAATGGGACTGATCATAAAAATCAGCATCCAGGGATAGTTCGATAAGGTTGGTATTCTTATTCTTCTGGCTAATTGAATTTCTAAACTTATTAACTTTCCGAAATTCAGAAGGAGATTTTCCTATATATTTCCGGAACATCTTGTTAAAATATTGTCTGGAAATCTGATTTTTCTCTGCAATTTCTTCTATACTCATTGTGGAATTGACATCTGAAATCCAGCTTTCAACATTGGTCAGATCTTTTTGAATAAGCTTTGAAATCCAATACTTTTCCAATAATTCCAGTTGAATATTTCTCTCCTTGGTTAACAATATTTTTGTCATTTCAGCTTCATAATCACTAAAAGGATAGAAGTAGCTGAAATCATTTTCAAATAGAGAGGATATATCATCTACAAAATAATTGAGGCCGGCAGGTTTAAAATAGATGGTAATTTCGTCTACTATTGCGTTGACTTTAATTTCTATTGGCGTAATATATTTTTTTACGAGAGTAGAGGCAAACTTGTTCTCGGCAGAAGAAACTGTGATTTTACCTTTTTCCAGTTTTACATCTGAATTCAGATAAGTGGAAATAATGTTATAATTGTTTGGAAAGGTCTGATAACTAAAAGAATTTTCAATCTCCTGTTTGGAAATAAAATAAAACCCTTCAATATACTTATTCAGGATATTGTTTTCTGGTTTATAAAATTCTGCTTCGATCTTCATATACTTCTGCAACTGTTCAAATATAAGGAGGTTTTTGATTATTACAGAATATATTGATGAATCTATTTTTTATCCAGCTGTTTTCCTATGAAAATAAAAGCTAAAGATAACCCAAGGAAAAAAAGTGACAGAAAAAGTGCATTCTGGATAACAGCGGCAAATCCTAATACTGAAACATCAACAAAAGGATAAGGATAAAAACCGGACTGATTTCCGCGTAAAAGAATATAGATGAAATAGATGAGAGGATAGGAGAGCCATTTTATGCTCAGGTTATATTTCAGACTTTTCTTTGGTTCATACAGGTACCAAAAGAGAATAACTAAGATTGGAATAACAGAGTGCAGTAATTCGTCAACGAGTCTCTGCATTCCCTGAGGGTGCCAAAGGTGTCTCAGTGCCACCTGATAAACTAACCCCACTATGGTAATATAAATAGTAATAAATGTAAGTGTTCCGGGGGCGGTTATTAAAGAAACTGATTTGCTTCGGGAGAAGAAAATAATACTGAAATAAAGAGCTACAAGTATGTTGGTGAGAATAGTAAAAAAGCTGAAGAACCTTATTGTGGCTTCAGGAACAGAAATAGTCCTGCTCTCAATCATCAGATAATATTGTATAATAACAGCAAACCATCCTAATGCAGCAAATATAAAAGCTAGATTTCTTTTCATTGGGATGGTTTAAATGATCTGTATTATTATATTTTTTATTTAAGCTCCTTCATGTATACCATAGCTGTATCTTTCAACAGATTTGGATGGAAGATATTCACGTAATCATGAAGTACTTTGTCGGCACGGACTACGCCGGAAGCAAAATAATCATTGGATTTACCTTTTACGCTGCCATAAAGGCTGTAAACTTTTCCGTTTTTAAAAGGGTGAAGTTTTGCATATACCGGATTAAAGGCCAATAATTCGCTTTTCTTTTTATATTCTCCAACATTTACCCAATAAGTTGCTTTGGTAGATTTTGCAAAAACTTCTTCAAAGCTTAGCGGAACCGAATTTTCATTAGGTAAAGACTGCCATGGATAGCTGGCATTGGCATCTTTAAAGTATTGCGCTGCAAAGCTGTTTCCACCCGGAACGAACCACTGGTTTCCATACATCTCATTACAGATAACTTCTGGTTTGTCTTTCGCCTGAGAAGCCTGAAGTTTTAGTTGATTGTAGTTATTTTCGATAAGCTTATATAGAGAATCTGATTTTTTCTCAATACCAAATAGCTTTCCGTATAATTTCAAGTAAGCACTCTTTTCCAAAGGCTTTTGTTCCATGTATTCATCAAGAAAGATGATCTTAATACCATTTTTCTTCAGCAGTTCATAAGTATTTTCAAATGAAGCGATGTAGTTAGTGAAAACAGCATCAGGTTTTAAAGCCAGTATTTTTTCTATGTCATATTTTTGTTCAGATCCCACATTCTGGATTCTTCCGGCTTTAATAAGCTGCTGAACTTTCTCTGAGAATATATATTCCGGACTGGAGACTCCGACAATTTTATCTTCCAACCCAAGCTCTGTCATGTATCCGATGAGCGTTGAGTTTAGGAAAATCACTTTTTTTAGCGGAAAAACTGATTTTTTTAGCTCAATATCGAATTTTCCGGAGGTAATTCGGAAGTTATCTTTATCTTCTTTAAAATGAAGTCGTTGAGAAATCTGAGTATCTTCTTTTGGAAAATTCTGCTCTGTTTTTTTACAAGAAAACAGAAAAAATAGGAGACCCGATGACAAAAAAAGTGCTTTCATTCTTCAAAGAAAGAAAAAAAGTACTATATTTGCAAACCTTTAAACGGGTGCGTAGCTCAATTGGATAGAGCGTTAGATTACGGCTCTAAAGGTTGGGGGTTCGACTCCTCCCGCGCTCACTCGGAAAGAAAAAGACCACTATTTAGTGGTCTTTTTTATTTTAATCCTCCTTTATTTTTCCCGATACAGATCAAAAAGGAAAGGAATTGAATTTTCAAAACGTGGATTATACTAAGATGTATTGCCTTACATCATACTATTGATATTGGAAATAACAGATTTTTCTATTGTAACCAGCTGTAAAATTGATAATTATGTATATTTAAATGTTTGCTTTTTATAATTTTGTATTTATAGGCTAGAAAAGAAATAGCTTAAAAAAATATCTTTCAAATTATAATATGCTTATGAGAACCATACAAAGAATATTACTTTTTATTTTCTTTTTTATCCTTTTTAAAGCTTACTGCTTCGATCTCCGACAGTCGCAAGACATTATAAAAACAGACTCCGACAGTCTTTATAGTATCCAGGATAATGTTATGATTACAACTAAAGACGGGGGCAGCATATCCGCTATAGTTGTAAAAAGGAAAAATGTAACAAAGCCATTACCTGTTATTTTGCAGTATACGATCTATGTCAGAGATAAAGGCCGGGATCTGGAATCCCTAAAAGAAGCCGCAGACCGGGGATATATTGGTGTGGTGGCTTATACCAGAGGAAAACGATATAGTCCCAATAAAATATACCCTTATGAAACTGATGCAAAGGATGCTTATGAAATTATTGACTGGATCAGTAAGCAATTATGGTGTAACGGAAGTGTAGGAATGTATGGAGGCAGTTATAATGGATTTACACAATGGGCTGCCTGTAAAAATTTGCATCCGGCACTCAAAACAATAGTTCCCTATGTTGCCAATAGACCGGGGATGGGACATCCGATGGAAAATAATATATTTATTAACCCCAATTATGAATGGGCTTTTTACGTGGGAAATAATAAATTTCTTGATAATGAAGTCAACAATGACAGGAAACGTTTTCGGAAAATGATGTTTGACTGGTGGTATAGCGGGGCTGCTTATAATAAAATGGATAGTATTGACGGAGCTCCCAATAAATGGTTTCAACGTTGGATAATGCACCCTGATTTTGATCAATACTGGCAGGATATGGCCCCCTTCCAAAAAGAATTTGCTAAAATTAATATTCCGGTTCTTGCTTTTGATGGTTATTATAATGATTCTCAAAATTCGAGCCTGTATTATCTCCGTGAGCTTCAAAAATACAATCCAAAGACACCTTATTATCTGGTTATAGGGCCATATGGACATTTTGGTACACAAAGAGGAGGTGAGCCTGTTATTAATGATTATAAAGTAGATGAAGTGGCTTTGTTTGATATAAAAAAGATCACTTATGAATGGTTTGATTATATTCTGAAGAGTGGAAAAAAACCTGAATTTCTTAAAGACAGAATCACTTATGAAGTTATGGGAAGTAATGAATGGAGAGGTGCTTCAGGATTAGACAAAATGTATAATGGTTTTCTAAAGTTTTATTTATCAGATTTAAAAAAGGATTCTTTTTATTCATTAGTGACTAAAAAGCCTTCTGATAAAAGATATCTGGAACAAACAGTAGATTTCAGGGACAGAGAAAATAGTAATAACGATTATTATCCCTCACCAATTGTCAGAAAAGAAATTGATGCGAGTAATGGTTTTGTATTTATTAGCCAGCCAATGGATAAAGCAATTTTAATAAATGGTTCTTTTCTGGGGCAGCTGAAACTTAGTATTAATAAAAGGGATGCTGATATTGGAGTTACTTTATATGAGTTGACACCGAACGGGGAGTATTTTCATTTGTCTTATTATATAGGCCGGGCAAGTTATGCTAAAGATATAACGAAAAGAAACCTTCTGAAGCCGGGAGAAGCAACAGTAATAGATTTTTCCAATACACATTTGATTAGTAAGCATCTGGATAAAGGGAGCCGCTTGGTTGTTGCAGTTAATGTCAATAAAAATCCATTTTCTCAACTTAATTACGGAACCGGAAAGGATGTAAGTACCGAAACAATGAAAGATGCTGGAGAGCCTTTATTGATTAAATGGTATACAGATAGTTATGTGAAAATTCCTGTTTTGAAATAAGGAATATTATTTTCCAGCTGAAAGATACCCTGGAAGTGATTTCAGTATTGAAATAAAAATATTGATATTTATGTGGATAGATAGCGGTATAATCACATAAAAATGCTATATTTGCAGACTTAAAACGGGTGCGTAGCTCAATTGGATAGAGCGTTAGATTACGGCTCTAAAGGTTGGGGGTTCGACTCCTCCCGCGCTCACGTATAAATATCCCTCCTTAAGGAGGGATATTTTGTTTTTATGGACGTATATTAATAAAAAACTAATCTTTATTATTCACGTTTTCCATTAATATAGGCATACATTGCTGTAGCGTGTCCATGTCCCAATTCAAAATCTTCCTTTAACCAGTTGATTATTTCTGTTGCTTTTATTCCTTTTTTGATTTTACCATCTTCGGTAAATCCTTTTTCAGCGGCAAGTTTTTCAAAATCTGAACGGGACTTTTCAGTTTTTTCTTCAATATTTTTAATATAAGTTTGAAAGGACATATTTATTTTGTTTTGGTTGATTGATTTTATGATGTTTTCAAGTATCATCAAAAATAGAGAAAATTTATAATTAATAAATATGTTATTTGCAGAATTGTTGCTAAATAATTGTAATAATACTTATTATGTTTGGTTATTGTTTATTTGAAAATGTTTTCTTTCGTATTTCTGCAACTCCGGCTTTAGTCAGTTTAATAGTAGAGTATTCCCCTTTGGAATCTTTAATAAATTCAACAGTTCTGTTGTCATCATCTGATCTGAAAAATTTATAATCTGATTCCGGAAGTAATTCAATATCAAAGTCATTATAATAGATCTTTCCATTGTCGTTACGAATTTTGATATCTTCATAATCACCCTCAAAATGCTTGTAAAGAGACAGATTATTACTGACTTTCTTATGATGATATGGGAGTTCAACCTCTTTACCAAAGCATATTGCAGCCAATCCGTATGCAAGCATATATGCCGGAGACTGATTATTTGAAAGAACAGTGATAAACAAACCATCATCTGTATAACGGTTGAAGGAAGTCATTGTTCCAAAAAAACCACCATCATGTGCGATTAATTGATGCCCTTGATTGTAGAAAGGGTTGACAAGAAAGCCATATCCAAAGTTGTGATCATTATAGGAGGTAAACATTCGGTTTTTCATTTCTTTTGATAAAATAGATGTCCTGTAAAGTGCTTTGTCCCATAACGCCAAATCTTCAATAGTGGAATAAGCGCCATCATGTCCAATGTTAAATCCCCAGTTGATATATGGATTATGAGCTAACTTATTTTCCGTATGGTAATAAACTTTTGCTTTTTTCAGAATTATCGAATCATTATTACTAATTCCAGTGTTCTTCATTCCTACTTTTTCAAATATATTTTTTTTCAGAAAAACTGCATATTCTTCTCCTGATACTTTTTCAATAATCTTACCTAATAAATAATACCCAATATTACTGTATTCGCTTTTAGTTCCTGGCGAAAATTCATATGGTATTTTTTTTATCTCATTATAGGCAGAATCAGCTGATATGGTACTTAAAGCCAATTCTTTAAAGCCTAAGGCAAGTCCGGAAGAATGTGATAACAACATATGAATGGTAACACTTTCGGCATTAGGATAATCCGGGAAAAATTTATTTAATTTGTCATCAAGTGATAATTTTCCTTTTTCTACTAGCTGAAGAATTGCGGTTGCTGTAAATTGCTTTGTTACCGATGCTAACTGGAATTTGGTGTCTATTGTATTTTTAATATTCCATTCGTAATCTGCTAAACCATAAGCCTTCCGCAAAAGCACAGCATCTTTTCTGACAATCAGAACGGTGCCGCTAAATCCATTCACGTCTGCCTGGGCTTGCATATATTTTGATAACTTATCGGAAAGATCGGTCTGGTTTTTCGTTAAGTTGAGCGTTTTGGTTTGTGAAAAGCTGTTGAAGGGGAGAAAGCTTATTCCTAAAAATAGTATTGCTTTTGAGTGATTTTTCATGGGGAATCAGTTATTATTTATCTTTATTACCAACCAGAATTTTAGTTTTCAAAGTATCTCTTTGTAAGGTGACAGAATTCAATTTTCCATTACTGAAATCCAGTTTCAATAGGTTTGGATAATCTACAATTTTGAACAATCCATTTTTGAGATATAACAGTTTGTTATCATTCTTTCCTTTAAAAAAATCCAAAAGCATAGATTCAACATAAAGAAGATTATTCTTTTCTACTATTTTGGTTTCCATTCCCTGTCCGTATAAGAAATCGTCATAAGTCCCGATGAGTTGCTTTTTTATACTTAATGGTATTTCCTGAGTATCCTCATTAGTTGTTTTGTTCCAATCCATCAAGGTGAGAACCTTTGTTCTGGTCTGATTCATGACAGGAAAACGATTTGGCTTTTCACCATTGGCAAGATATACCATGCCATTACCATCCGTCATGGAAGCAAGAACATTACCTCCAACTCCGGTATTAGAACCATTACATGAAAACCAATCATAATTACTATAACCAAAAGACTTTTGCCATCCGTAGCTCCAGCCTCCAACCGCATTTTTAAAAGCCGTTACTTCGGTTACTTTTTTTGCTACGGAATGAGAAATCACTTTATTGTTTTTATTGCGTAAAGCATTTTGTATTTCGATAGCAAGTTTAGCCAGATCTGTAGGTGTCGACCACATTCCGGAAGCGCCCACTTGTGGTGTTATTGGCAATCCTGTTCTAATTACCTTTCCATCTTTATCATGAACCAGCGCTACATTTGATAAAAATCCTTTTTCGTTAGGCTGAATCATTGTAGTATTTTTCATTCCAAGCGGAGAAAAAATATACTCTTGTGCAAGTTCTGCAATAGATTTATTCAGAGTATCTTCCAATGCCATTTGAACAATTACATAGCCACCACCACTATATTCAAAATTGGTTCCTGGTGTGAAAAGGAATTCAATTTCCTTATCATATCTTGGTATCTGCCCTAAAAGACTTTGCGTGATGGTTGGAATTGTATCTCCTTCATAATGATCTTCAAATCCACCTTGGCTTGTACCAGCAGTATGATTCAAAAACTGCTTCCAGGTAGGGCTATTATTCTCCGTAAATTTGCTTTTCGGCAGATGCCAGCGTTTTAAGTACTTATCTATTGGATCACTCAGATTAATTAAGCCTTTTTCTTCAAGAATGTGGCAAAGAAGTGCTGTTATTGGTTTTGAAATTGATGCTGTTGAAAAAGCGGTATTTTCGTCTATTTTTTCTTTAGAATTTACAGATTTCAATCCAAATTGATTGGAATAGACAATCTTATAATTTTCAAAAACGACAAGGCTGAACCCGGGAAGTTTATACTTTTCTAACTGTTGATTGATCTTCAAGCTATCTGTAAGAAAATTATAATTCCTTTTTGAGGTCAATATATTATTGTTCGTACGGCAACTCAATATTATAAGTGTAACTATTAGCAGATATAAAGTGTTTTTCATTGTATAATTTTTATAGTTAAAATGGCTTTCAGGCTGTTTTATTTGCGGCATTATTTATTTCAGGACCGTATCATAAATTTTATTCAACAGATCTTGTCTCATTTTTGAATTTCTCTGGTCAAGGAGTATAATAATTCCCCATTTTTTATCCCTATTGTAACAGATGATTGAAGACTGACCCATAGAATCTCCTGATTTCATATAAATTGTATTTTTATCATCTGTTACGATGTTGAGCCCTAGTCCCATTTCCCTTTTTTCATCTTTGTACACGACTCTTTCCATGATAATGGCTGCCTTACCTACTGTCGTTTGTTTATTAAGGACTGCTTTTAAGAATCTAACCATATCGGAAGCCGTAGATTTTACCAATCCTGCTGGTGCTGTAATATTCCATTTGAAAAACTCCTGAATGCCTCCTTCCGGATTGTGAGCAGTTGTTCTGTTTTTTACATTAAAATCTTTGGTTAATGTATTAGTCATTTGTAATGGCTTTATTATTTTGGCTCTAATGATCTCATCATAAGTCTTACCATATACTTTTTCCACTATCTGTCCTAATAGAGTATATCCAATCGTAGAATAACGATATTTACCATAATCCTTTAGTTCGCTACAATTATTGATTATAGCGGCTAAAGTTTGTGCTGTTACATTATTCACAGGCTGTTGCGGATCCTGTTCTATCAATTTTGCAAAATCTATATCAGGTAAACCTGACTGATGTGATGTCAGATCCGAAATTTTAATTCTATTTCTAAGATTCTGGTGTAATATATATTCTTTAGGAAGGAATCCGTCTATGTAATCATCTAACTTTATTTTATGATCCAGAACTGCCTGAGCAATTAAATTTGAGGTCAAGATTTTAGTGATTGACGCAATTTCGAATAAGGAGTTTTTATTAATTTGAATCTTACTTTCTGCATTCAGATTACCATAACTTGTATAATATTCTTCATTGTTATTATTGATATACCCAACACTAATTCCTACCTCCGGATTTTTTTTATAATTGTCACTTATTATAGAATCAATCTTTTTGGAAATGTTTTGTCCAAAAGAAAAGCTGCTTATAAATAACAGCGCTGCTAAAAATTTTGATGAAGTTTTCATTGTATCGTATTTGATGTTAAACATTTATTTCGATACAAAGATGTAGAAGAGGTATAAGCTATACGACCGAATAAATGCAATCGGTCGAATTTGTGTAAAAAAATGAGTACGAATCTTTACGAAAAAGAGTACGAATAATTACAAGTAATTGATTTATATCGCTTTACGGTAGTAGGTTGGTGTATTGCCGGTATGCTTTTTAAAAGCAGTATTAAAAGAAGATTTTGAATTAAAACCAACTTCGTATAAAATTTCAAGGATAGTTACCTTGTTTTTTGTCGTGTCTTTTAGAATACCCATAGCACTTTCTATCCTATAAGCATTCACAAAATCATAAAAATGCTGCCCTAATTGATGATTGATTAAAAGTGATAATTCCCGGACAGGAATTTTAATTTCACGGGAAACATCCTGAATTGTCAGTGAAGAGTTCAGAAAAGGTTTTTCCTCTGTCATATATTCCTTTAGCTTCAGGAGCTCTGCATTATATTCTTTTTCATGTGTTCCTGATGGCTCACTGTTTTTTTCTTCTGAAACAATTTCAGAAACAAGTTTTAATTTAGAATCAACATTTCTAAATAAACCAGGGTTGCTTAATGCTTTGAATAGGTACCAGCAAATGATAAACAGTTGAAATACCAGGATTATAATTTTTATCCATTCGGAGATATATGGGTAATCAGAAAATTTAAAAGCATTTTTTAAAATGGCCATTAAATATAGAAAAGTCAGAACGCTCGTAAACTGAAACAGCCAATTGTAGGAATTAATATTGGCTCCGGCATAATTTTCCAGATATAGCTTTTTTGTTTTTCTTAATATCCTAAAAACAGCAATAAAATATAAAACTATCTGAATAAGAATAAGAAAGTGGGTGAATTGTAATTCAATTCTACTTTGGCGATTGAAAATAAAATTAATTTTAGAGGTAGGATCTACCATGTAAAAACGAGGTAGTAAAACTACATTCACAATTAAAAATGGAAGTAGATGTAATAGATATTTAGGTTTAAGCCTAAAATCAACATAACAAACTGATACTACATAAAGATAGAAAACCGGAATCTGTAAGAAAGCAAATGTAGTTCTGAACATTCCAAAATTTGAAGGGCCATCAGCTATTAAATCGAATAAAGGATGACTAAGATCTAATGCATTTATCAATAGAAAAGCTGCAAACAGATAATTACTTGTTTTGTACTTTGTTTTAACTGTAATTAGAAATAAGGCAAGGAAAACTGAAATAAACAAAGAAATTATAGTTACAATAATTAATGAATTAATTTTGTCCATTATTTGGTATTCTTTGTTTATGGTTAGTTTTTATTTATAAATCTGCTTGTTATTGGCATATAAAATCCAATATGTGCAAATATAAAAATTAGATTGATATTATATAGTTTTTTATTGTAATGGAAGAATAGACAGATATCTATTAAATAACTGATATAAGTGTGACTGTTATTTATACCATTGGTTAGAGCTTTAAAGCTTGGAGGTGACTCCTCCCGCGCTCACTTAGAAAGAAAAAGACCACTAACTAGTGGTCTTTATTTGTAAAATGTTGTATTTTAAATGGTCGCAATCTGTGTGTTTATAGCTTAGCTTTAAAGGTAAAATTTAAGGATGAGTATTTTTTGTGCTGCACGTTTGATTTACTTCTTCTCCATTGGCCATGTACTCCATAGAAAATAAAGTAATGGCATCAAGAATAGGAAGTATTTTCTCTCCTTTTTCAGTAAGGCTATATTCTACTTTTGGAGGGATTTCAGGATATGATTTCTTTTTTAGAAAGCCATCTTTTACCAACGCCTTTAATTCTTCATTCAAAACTTTCTCGCTGATTTCCGGAATATGTCGTTTTAGTTCACCGTATCGCTTCTTTTCATCTCTCATGATTTCAATAAGTAATAATCGCCATTTACTTCCAATTACATTAAAAGTTCTTCGTATCGGGCAGTCCTCTAATTTTTTTTCATCTTTTTTCATCATTTAAGCTACTGATAATTAATAATTCAAACCTGTACGTAGGTAGCATTCCTCTAGGTTAGTACTTGACTTTCAGGGGTAAAGATAATAATTTTGTAATAATAATAAGGCTGGATAATGGTTGTAAAATATAATAAAAATGTATTTACATGTTAATAATATAAATATAAATTGTAATTATTCATGAAAATTATAAAATTTCCAGCCTTGTTTTATTTTAAACAGTTTCTAATAAATTTTAAACAAAAAATCTTATGAAAGCAAAAGAAGTCGTTTCAGAAATGTGGTCTGCATTAATGACCAATAATGATCCTGGTGTAATTGAAAAATATGTAAATCCACATTATCGCCAGCATAGTCCCTATGTTAAAAATGGTCCCGATGGACTAAGAGATTTATTAGCAACCTTACGCCCGGATTACAGTTATGAGCCAATCCGTTTTATAGGTGATGACGATTTTGTTGTGATGCATGGTATACATCATAATTGGTTAAACAACATTATGACAGGCGGAGAAGCGGTTGTAGGTATTGATATTTTCAGAGTAGAAAATGATCAGATTGCAGAACATTGGGATGCTTCTGTTCCTTTAGCTCCGGCAAGTGTTTCGGGAAGAAGCCAGTTTGACGGACAAGCAGAAATTAAAAATCCTGAACTCACAGAAATCAGTAAAAAGATAGGATCAGATTATGTAAATCATATTCTTATTGACCGTAAGATTGATGAAATTAATCAATTTGTAAGTGAGGATGTGATCCAACATAATCCGGCTATCGGGGATGGAGTAATAGCTCTTAAGAAGGTATTGATAAGTGATGAAAAAGAATATAAAAAAATCTTCAGAGTTGTTGCAGAGGGAGAATTTGTTGCAGTACAGTCCGAGGGAGCAATCCGCGAACAAGTCCATACGTTTTGGGATGTTTTTAGGATTGATATCAATGGGAAAATTGTAGAACAATGGCAGGTAGCAGCAGTATTCCCGGATGTTGTTCCACATAATAACGGTCCTTTTTAAAAAAATAAGTAGGAAAAATATGAAAAAGTTAACTGGGAAAATAGCGCTTATTACAGGTTCTGCCAGAGGGATTGGAGCTGTTATAGCAAAGCAGCTTGCTTCTGAAGGAGCTTCCATTATCCTGCACGACCTTGAAACAGCTTCACTGGAAGAAACAGTAAATGAAATCCGTTCTGCCGGAGGTATTGTTCAGCAGCTTATTCAGGTAGATTTATCCCATCATGATGCCGGGGATACAATTGCCAATTCATTAAATGTAGATAAGATTGATATTCTAGTAAATAATGCAGGCATTGCACCCGTAAAATTATTTGAGGAGATTGATCAAAAGACATTTGATGCAATAATTGATATTAATTTACGAGCAGTTTTTTTTATTTCACAAAAGCTACTGCCCCATATCAATGATGGGGGACGCATTATTAATATTTCGTCATCTCTTAAGAAGACGTATGCGCCAGGATTTATTACTTATGTTGCGGTTAAAGGATTTATCGAAGCATTTACAAAGTATCTGGCCGGGGAGATTGGTAATCGGGGAATTACGGTTAATGCAATTTCGCCAGGAGCTATCGATACAGGGTTGAATCCTTGGTTTCAGACGGATGAAGGACGTGCAATACTTTTAAAAGATCAGGCTTTAAAGTTACTTGGACAACCCGCTTATATCAGCGATGCCGTAACATTTTTAGCAAGTCCTCAATCTGAATGGATTTCGGGTGCTATTATTGATGTGGACGGAGGCTTTAAACTAACTCCCTAGCCAGGATATTTTTTAATCCCCGTTGTGTATTATTATATTTTATAATAAGATCTGTTATTTAAAAATACAAAACAGGTCTATAATCAATATTAAAAAAAGATGAAAAAAGTTGCTATAGTGGGTATGGGTGCTTTAGGTAAAACTATAGCCCTAAATCTTGTCAAAAACAGACAGAATATTATTGTGGCATCAAAAAATATCGAAGACGCCATTTCATTCTCACAGAAACCTGAAACAGATGGCCTTGCTGTTGCTAAAGAGATCCGTGATGCAATTAATGAGGCCGAAATAATCATTCCGGCAATCTGGTTTACAGGGTATAAAGATTTTTTTGCTGAATATGGACAATTATTAAAAGATAAAATAATAATTGATGTATCAAATCCCATTGTCCCCGATGGGAAAGGAGGATTTCGAAGGGTCATCGAAGATGGTGAATCAGCAGGTGAAATAAATGCTTTGGGCCTACCCAATGGAGCGAAATTGGCAAAAGCTTTAGGTTCCCTCACTGCAGAAAGTCTCCAGGCTAAAGCCAATCAAATCCCTGAAACTATTTTGTTTTATGCGATAGATGATACAAGTATTCAGGAAGATATTGAAATAGTTATCAGAAATAATGGTTTTAAACCTTTTTATATAGGAGGAATAGATCAATCTATTCGAATGGAGGTCGGAGGAGATCTTCATGAAATTCATTATCCTGTATCCTGATTAATATTATATAGCAATAGATTACTGAATAGTCTCTTTAGAACCAAAGCCCCAATCTAAATACTGTAAAAAGGAAAAGATATATTTTTCTTATCTGATTATCAAAAAATCTAGCAAGATTTTAGGTGTCCTGTCTCTGTTTAACCACTTGTAAATAACTGAGAAAGGAGGGTATTTTATATAAAAACATTAATATTTAACTTATGAATTTAGATGAAACAACTTATACAGGGTCAAAAGATCCGCAAGAAGTGGCAAAGTTTGTTTGTAATGCTGTTAATGGGTGGACAGAAGATCCGAAACGAATGATTCCATATTTTACGGCAGATGGCAATTGGGAATTTCCTTACGCTCCCGAAGAATTTGGTCTCTTTTTTAAAGAACTGAAGGGCCCTGATGTCTTTAGCAAGTATTTTAGCTCTCTTACTCCTTATATGGAAAATTTGAATGTAGGTCCGGGAGAGAGCTGGAAAGCAATCGCAACAGAAAAGCCGGATGTTTATTTGTTCCAATATGAAGGAACTGCTATCATCAAGCCAACAGGGAAACTATATACTCAGAGTTATATTTCGCTGGTTACTATGGAAAAAGGAAAAATTAAAACCTATAGAGAATACTGGAATCCTTACGTTGCGTTAGTAGATTTTGGATTGGCAGTCCCTGTGATGCCATAGATTTTTGATCGATACTCACTTAGAAAAAAAAGACCACTAACTAGTGGTCTTTTTTCATTTATATAGCGTTTGTATCTTAAAATAGTATTTTAACACCTACGCCAATACTGATGCTGGTAGAATTAACTTCATTCAGCCGGCTTTTGTAAATGTCTCCGTTTGCCATATATAATTTATCCGTTCCTTTTCCTGCTTCTATCTGTGTATATCTTGCAGATACAAAAGGCTGAATATGCTGGCCGAGCTGATATCCAATACGCAGTCCTGCATCCCAACCTGCTCCTTTGGATCTGTGTTCGAAGCTGACAGGCCTTCTGAGTTCTTCCCGAAGATTCCAGTTTGCAGTGGCCGAATATTGGGGGAAATACATACCACTGATATCGAGATTGACATTCCAGTTTTCCTTTTTGAAGTTTGTTTCTAAGCCAAGAACTGCACCGTGCCATTCGGGTTTATAAGTGCTCTTTAACTCTTTTCCGGGAATAAGCGGAGTATCACCATCCAGCATATAAAGCTTCTGGTAACTTCCGAAATATCCTGCATGTGGTCTAAAAGAGAATGTTTGGTTAGCCCAGAGAAGGTAAGATAATTCCAGACGGGTTTTAATTGTATAGCCTTTATCGGCCTCTAAATTGAATTCAGCAGTTTTAAGCGCTCTGTTATCGCCTGCGTAATCTGTATCATTTACTGTTCCCGAGGTAATTGCCTGGTAACTGAAATCCCACCTTACCTGAAACCTTGATGAAATTGATACAGCGGAGATAATTCCCATTTCCGGGCCACGTAACTGCTGCCATTTTAATTCAGATAATACATTGGGGTATTGCCCGTTTTCATTGCCGGCAATGTTCCAGTTGAGTTTTTCCTGATTCCAGCCAACATATGGTATAATGTAAGATTGTCGCTCTTTTTCCTGTGCGCTTGCCAAAGAAGTGAGAAAACCAAGAAATAACAGAAGGGGCCACTTATTCATAATCATATATAAACATATATAAATAAAGTCTACCCTGATCACACAGGGTAGACAATTGTTTAATTAAATGTAGTTCTTATTTTGGATATACTGATCCGATAAACTGCTTGTCAGTAGAAGACAGAACAGTATTGCTGCCAACACTGAATCCGTTTGTTGTCAAGCTGCTACTGATGCTATAATGCATAATAGATTGTGTATCATAAGCACTATATTGCGTTTGTGTAGTAGAATATTTTGCAAACAGGTTACTGTCTACCTGTGCTCTTGACCAATAGTTAGGATAACCACCATAATAGGTATATACTTTTTCTTTATCCCATGGGATATTAGCTAAAGGGTGCTGGTGCTCGTGTATCATACCTAGAGCATGTCCAAATTCATGAATCGTTGTTCTGCTGAATTCTGTATCAGTTGTTGAATCGTCAAACCAACCGAAGTTCATTGTTTCAGAGTTAGAAGGACGGTTAAGGGCCTGTGTTCCTAAATAGGAATAAGATCCTGCTCCCTGTGTAAAAGTAACCCGAATTTGTGCTGTTCCGCTGGTAATAAATTTAAAAGTGATGTTAGCATACTTAGACCATTCATTAGCATATTGCATTACTTTGCTACGAACTTTGGCCGTTCCACCGTTCAGACTTACAGTGATAACGCTGCCATTTGGCCATTTTGTACTTGTAATAACAGCTCCTCTTGGATCAGTTCCCGGAAGATAAACATCTTTACACATGTGTGTGTTTTCAAAGCCAGCAGGAATATCTGCTTTTGGTACAGCTTTCAATTCTGTTAATCCTTGTGGAGTGCTTTCGTCCACATTATCGCTGGTATTACATGATACCGATGCAACTGAGATAAATGATCCAAGTAGGATCTTCTTGTGTAATTCCATAATATTTAGTGTTAAATTTGGTTTCTAATTTTCCTGACCTTATTAATAAAATGTGTCAATCATGTTTTTAGACAATTTACAGTTCGGCTTTGTTTACGGCATAATCTTAATTAACTATTATTTCTATCAATTTTGTATATAATTAAGATTAATAAATATCATATTAAACTGTTATATAAGAATACCTTGCTTCTGTAAAAAATCGTTGTTAATTATTTCAGAATATACAAATCAGTATAAACTACTTTTTAAAACAGATGATAAAATCGAGCTGTTGCCGAATAGCTATGCAACAATTCCAATTTAGGAGTGTTCATGCTAAAGTTCTGTACTGATTGATTTCTGAAATTGAAGTGCTTTTCTCTATACACACAAATTGGGAGGTGTGTATGATAGTATCTCTACCATCAATAGAGGAATGGATGTTTTTTTCATAATAATTAATTAAGCGTGATTTGGTTTTATGATATAATTTTTATCATATCATGATGCTAATATACAAATTTATATCAAATCCAAAAGAAAATATTGTTTTTATGTGCAAATGAATAATTAATATGCAATTAAAATAAGAGATAAATCCAGATTTATAGCGTGTTGGAGAAGATTTAAAAAATGTAAATATTTCTGATTTTTTTTTCTAATTACCTGAAAAACATCAACAAAAGGGTAGCATAAGTTGACCAATTACGTATAAATTTTATCATAGTTGGGACAAATGTCCTTTTTCTGAATGGTTTTTATTTTGATTTTTGCAGCGTTAAAATAGCTTTTTGTATTGTAAGTGGTTGTTATATAGTGTTTTGTTTGGTTCTAACTGACACTATGTGGTAAAGAACTTGTAGTTGGACAAAGGCTATTATTTAGAATTATTGAATTAAAGTATGATGGACAGGAGAAAAAAAATAATACTAATTTTAGCTTCAATAGGAACTTTTGTAGAAGCATTGGATATTGCAGTAATCAATCTGGCGATTCCTTCTATTCAGGAACAGTTCCATATTACATCCGAGACAGCACAATGGCTGCAGACATTTTATGTTCTTTTCTTTGGAGGATTTCTTATTATTGGCGGAAAGCTCTCAGATCAGTTAGGAAGAAAAAAGATATTTTTATTTGGGGCACTTACTTTTATGCTGGCATCATTAGGAGCCGGATTGTCTACAAGTTTTGAAGTACTGGCAATTTTCCGTGCGTTGCAGGGGCTGGGTGCAGCATTTATAATGCCTTCTGCTGTATCAATTGTAACAAATACATTTCTGGCAGAACAGGAACGGAACAGGGCAATGGCAATTTTTGGTTCTTTTGCGGCAATAGGTTCGGGAAGTGGACTGTCCATTGGTGGGATTATAAGTACTTATCTAAGCTGGCATTGGGTATTTTTGATTAATGTGCCCATCCTTCTTGTAACATTGATCGCTGCATATTATTATTTGCCAGCAGATAAACCGGATAAAGCTGCTAAAACAGATATGATCTCTGCTGTATTTATAGTATTAGGATTTTTAAGTTTAACATATGGTGTACATGAATTGGCACATATCAAAGAAAATCCTGTAATCATTATTGCTTCTTTAGTGCTCCCTGTAGTATTTTTAAAATTTGTAATCTATAGATTGAGAACTGTTTCTTACCCATTAGTAAATCTGCAGATATTCAGACACAAGTCACTGGTAATTTCTAATCTCGCATTTTTTCTATTAGGGGCATTTTTCATCGGCTTTTTGTTTCTTATTTCATTAATGCTGCAGAAAGATATGGGCTATGATGCTGCATCTTCAGGCTTAATGCTCGTTCCTTTTAGTATACTGTCTGCATTGGTTGCTAAATATGCTCTGCCTTATATATCAAAACGTTTGAATTCTTTTCGAATGGGAGCTTTAGGATGGGTATTTATGTTGACAGGTGCATTGCTTTTATTGGTTTCTGTTTTTATCGGACATCCTTTGGTATTCGTACTGATGGGGGCAGCCTGCATTTCGGGAATAGGAATGACTTTTTGTTTTACCGCTTTATCGGTGCTCGGAATTCAGGATGTGGAACCAGCTAATTATGGAGTAGCATCTAGCTTAGGAACTACAAGTTATTTCTTAGGAGCCGGATTAGGATTATCATTTCTAACCCTTATAAGCCAGTTTTTTTCTTCAGAATATGCAGTAGGAGCTTTAAATATAATTATTCTGGTATGTTATGCACTTCTGGCAGTAGGGATGTTATCCTATAGTATACTGGCGAGTACGAAGCAGGTAAAACTGCTTTCTAAAGCATAGAATAATTTTTAATTGGTTTTCAACAGATTCATTAGCCTTGAATTTTTCTGTAGAGAATCCCGATATTATATTACAGTCATAAAGATCAAAAGACCACTAAAAAGTGGTCTTTTCTCATAATCTTGAGTATCATTAATACATGATTTGGAAGCTGTAATAATAAAAGTATGTTTAATCTTGTATTTCAGGAATAAAGTTTTATTTCTATTTTAATTCAAAATTAATTCAGAATTGAATCTATAGATTTGTAAAATGAAGCTACTAATAATAGAGGACGAAGCGGAATTGGCAAAAAGTATAGCCGAATATCTTTCGGAAGAGAGCTATTTATGTGAATTTGCGCCCACATTTAAAGAAGCGATGCAAAAGATAGAGAACTTTCATTACGACTGTATTCTATTGGATATTACACTGCCCGACGGAAATGGTCTTACGATATTAGAAGAATTAAAAAAACAAAATAAGCAGGATGGAGTCATTATTATTTCTGCTAAAAATGCTTTGGACGACAAAATAAAAGGACTGCATCTTGGTGCAGACGATTATCTTACAAAACCATTCCATCTCTCAGAATTAATGGCCAGAATTTATTCTCTTATCCGCAGAAAACAGTTCAGCAATTCAAATGTTATAATACAAAATGAACTGCAGATTGATCTTTTGGCAAAAACAGTATTTGTAAATGATCAAACAATTATACTTACCAAAAAAGAATTTGATTTACTTATCTATTTTGTAGGAAACAAAAACAGAGTGATTTCGAAAAGTACTTTGGCAGAGCATCTTTCCGGAGACTTCGCAGATATGCTGGATAATCATGATTTTGTGTATGCTCATGTAAAAAATCTGAAAAAGAAATTATATGATGCCGGTTGCAATCAATATTTAAAGACAGTTTATGGAACCGGTTATAAATGGGAAGAAAATTCTAAATAGTATTCTATGAAGCCATTGTTAAGTAAAATAACCAAGCCTTTTCTAATGTATGTACTTTTTGTATTAATCATTAGTGTTCCTGTTTATTATTGGGTGGTAGATACAATATGGAAGGCTGAACTGGATGAACACAATAAGATTACTGCTGAAAAAACAGCTTATGAGCTTAACAGGATGAACCTGACAGACCAAAAATTATCCGAAAGTATAAAACTCTGGAATGATATTCAGCCCGGAACAAATATTCAGAATATCAGAAATCATGATAAACTAAAGGATAGTATTTTTACCTACGAGAAGCAAAAGCCATATACTAAAGAAATAGATATTGACCGCTTCAGAGCACTTTCCACAGTTATTTATGTCAACAACAAACCATTCCGTTTTACAGTTCAGACCAATATTGAAGAATCCCAGGAAACAATTGTAGTAATTGCAATTACTACATTTTTTTTCTTTATCGCAATTGTCTTAGGGTTTTTACTGATCAACAGAAAGCTTTCTAACTCTGTATGGAAGCCTTTTCGGAATACCCTGGATAAGTTAAAAAGTTTTAATCTGAATCACCAGACCAAAATAGAATTCAACCGGACAGATATTTTGGAGTTTGAAGAATTGAATAGCTCATTAAGTAAATTGATAGAGCACAATGTTTCAGTTTATAAAACGCAGAAAGAGTTTACTGAAAATGCTTCGCATGAATTACAAACGCCATTGGCAATTCTGAAAAACAAACTGGATATTCTGCAGCAGAGTAAAGACCTTACGGAAGGACAATATCAGATTACAGAGGAAATGAATAATGCCTTAACGAGAAGTTCCAGAATCAATAAGAATCTTTTGCTGCTTGCGAAAATAGAAAATAACCAATTCGATAATACCGAAACGATTTCATTTGATGCATTGCTTCATCAAAGTATAGATATTTTACAAGAACATTTTGAGCAAAAGAGTATTACAATACAGGAGAATATTCATGAGGAAGTAAGAGTACAGGGAAACAGTAGTCTGACCGAAATTCTAATTAATAATCTTATTTTAAATGCCATCCGGCATACTCCGGCTGGAGGTTTAATTTTTGTAAAGCTTACCCGATCTCTATTTGAAATATCGAATTCCGGAACGGAAAAATTGAATACAGATTTATTATTTAAAAGATTCTCAACATTATCATCTCATAAAGGAGGCAGTGGTTTAGGGCTGGCAATTATTAAAGAGATATGTACATTCCACGGATGGAAGGTTAATTACAGATTTGAAAATAATCAGCATATTTTTTCTGTAAGTCTGTAGAATTCTAAATTTCTTCTAAATCGGATTGCAAATTTGTATCATCGATTAATCTTAAAGATACAAATTCATGCAAAAAAAGATTTTAGCTTTCTCATTATTCCTTTCATTAGTATTTGTCAATTCCTTATTTGCACAGGTAGCTTCTGTCACTATTTCAGGAATTGTAACCAATAAAAGCAAAACGGTTTTACCTTATACCACAGTTACCCTAAAGACTGCGAAAGAAAAGAAATTTGTATCCGGAACGATTACCAATGAAGAAGGACGATTTTCTATAACAGGAATAAAGCCGGATAATTATTATTTAGAAACTTCTGTTTCAGGATATAGCCCTTATACACAATCTGTCTTTATAGGCAGTCTTTCAGAATTTCTTGACATTCCGTCTATAGAACTTGAACAAATTAAGGACGACAAAGAAACCAAAATTGAAGAAGTTGTTTTAACGTCCTCAAAGAAGAATGAAATAAGCAATCAGCTTGATAAAAAGACCTATTCTGTTGCAGATAATATCAGCCAAAGCGGAGGTTCCATTCTGCAAAGCATGCAGAATCTACCGGGTGTTACTGTACAGGATGGGAAAGTGCAACTTCGTGGAAATGATAAAGTGACAGTGTTAATCGATGGTAAGCAGACCGCATTAACCGGTTTTGGGAGCCAGTCGGGGTTGGATAATATTCCTGCTTCGGCAATTGATAAAATCGAGATTATTAATAATCCATCTTCAAAATATGATGCAAACGGAAATGCCGGGATCATTAATATTATCATGAAGAAAAATAAGCAAAACGGTTGGAATGGTAAGATTGGATTTACTTATGGTACAGGTTCGTTTTGGATAAGGAAAGAGAATCTTCCTACGATAAGGCCACAGTATACAATTACGCCAAAGATAAATCCTTCGCTGTCATTAAACTACAGGAAAGATAAAATAAATGTTTTTCTTCAGGTTGATAATTTATACACGCAGACGCTTAATAAAAATGAATTTGTCACCAGAACTTATGATAACGGAAATATCATTAATTCCCAGTTAAAAAGAAACAGAAATACAAATTATCTGACTACAAAAGCTGGATTCGACTGGAATATTGATTCCCAAAATACACTGACAATTTCCGGACTTTATGGAAGCGAAAAGATTATAGACCGTGGTGACCAGCCCTTTTTCAATGGAGATTTCTCTCAGCGCCAGCGACTTTGGCAGTTTTTAGAAGATGAATTGAAAACGACTGTAATGGGCACTGCTTCTTATCAGCATAAATTCAAAGAAGCCGGGCATGTACTAAATGTAGGGTTTAATTATACATTCCATCGTGAAGACGAAAAATATTTCTACGACAACTATTTACCAACTTCAACCGGAACAGATGCTTTTAAATTGCTATCCGATGAGCAGGTATATGATTTTAATGTAGATTATATAAAGCCCTTAAAATATGGGCGTATAGAAACCGGAATTAAATTAAGAAACAGAAGTATTCCGACCAATATGAATTTTATACCGGGAGCTAATTCTGTATTAGATGTGAATGCAGGCGGATGGGCAAACTATAAAGAATTGATTCCTGCCGTTTACGGAAATTATGTCTTTGAAAATGCAAAATGGGAAGCCGAACTGGGACTGAGATTAGAGTATGTGAAGATTCAGTACGATGTTAATCCAAATCATCCTACTTATAAAAGTGACAGCTATAATTATACACAGCCTTTTCCAAACTTGAGACTGGCCTATAAACTAAATGACCATAACAAATTATCAATATTCTATAACCGAAGAGTAGACCGTCCTAATGAAGTAGATATCCGAATTTTTCCAAAATATGATGATGCAGAGATTATAAAAGTAGGGAATCCCGGACTGAGACCTCAGTTTACCAATTCAATAGAACTGGGGCATAAATATAATTGGAATAACGGCTACTTGTATTCGGCTTTATATCATCGTTTTGCAAACGGAACGATTACCAGGATTTCCAGTATTGTTCCGGAAAGTACCTTAATCTATGCAGTATTCCAAAATGCAGGACGAAGCTATAATTCGGGATTAGAAATGATTTGGAATCAGAAAGTTTCGAAAATATACTCTTTCAATATTAATGGAAACATATACAGAAACCAGATCGATGCATTTTCAGTTGAGAATCTGTATCCACAGCCTGTCTTTTTCTCAGCCGATAAACAGACTGCTGTTTCAGGAAATGTAAAGTTTAATAATACATTCAGATTTTCAAATGGTTTCGATGCTCAGTTAACAGCAATATATTTAGCCCCGGATATTATACCGCAAGGGAAAATAAAATCGAGATTTTCAATAGATCTGGGTATGAAAAAATCTGTTCAGAATGGAAAAGGGGAAATATTCCTGAATGCTACAGATCTTCTGAACACTATGGTTATAAAAAAACAGATTCAGGGTTCCGGATTTAAATATACAAGCGATGATTATTACGAAACTCAGGTGATAAGATTAGGATATAGTTACAAGTTTTAAGCATAGCTATTTGATTTGGCATATTGTATAGCTATGGGAACTCTTAATATATGCCAGGGAAATAGTTTAATTATATTGTAAAAATGTTCTTTAAAGTACTTTTGTAGGTCCTACCTAAAGGCAGATTATGTCCGTCCTTTAGGTAGACATTGTTAGAGTCGTAAGAACTGATAGAAGAAGATAAAACAATATAGGATTTATGGATTCTTATAAATCCGAAGTCTTTAAATTTTTCCTCGAAGTTTGTCATTCTTTCCAATATCATATATTTTTTCAAAGGGGTGATAAGGATAATATACTCCCCGAAACCCTGAATCCATCGAATATCTTTTAAGAAAACTTTATTCATTATATAATCGGATTTAAACATAATGAAATCTTTCTGCGGACTGTTATTAGAGAGGTTTTTAAACTGTAAAAAATCTTTTGCTTTATTGATAGCCTTGTTGAAGGTCTCAAAGTCTACAGGTTTTACAAGATAATGAACCACATCCAGTTCAAATGCTTTTACAGCATATTGGGTTTCTAATGTCAGAAAAATACAAAGCGGCTTGTAGGAGAGCTGCTGTAAAAGGTCGATCCCGTTTATTCCGGGCATATTAATATCCAGTATAATAAGGTCAACTTTATTCTCTTCAAGATATATTAATGCTTCGTGCGGATTCTGAAAAGATTTCAATAAATCAATGCCTTCAATCTGCTTGCAATATTGTTTTATGATTTGCAGGGCAGGATATTCGTCATCAATATTCACGACAGTCAGGTCACTCATTTAAATTAATTTTTAAAACAGTTTTATAATGGAAATCACCATCTTGCTCCGAAGAAAAGTTGAATTTCTCAGGATAGTATTTTTCTAATATACGAATAATAGCCTTATTACCTAATCCGTTGTATCCTGTATCAATGGGTGATTTTTTGTTTTTATCAAAGGAGTTAATGACTTTAAAAACTAGAACAAGATCTTCAGTTTTACAGGATAGTCTTATGAAACTTTCCGGATTTTCTCCTATTGCAGAATGCTTCAGGGCATTTTCAAAAAGAGTAAGAAAAAGAGAGGGCGGAATCTCTATAAGTTCCAGCGTTTCTTTATCCTGAATGTCAAATACAAGGTCGAGTCTATTGTTATATTTTAACTGGTATAGCGCTGCAAGAGCTTCCACAGAAGATAACTCCTGTAATACATTTATTTTTTCTTTACTGCTGTCGTATATAATGTACTGCAAAAGCTTGCTAAGCTGTAAAATAGAATTAGAGGTTGCTACAGAAGGTGTAAAGCTGTTGGCATAGATATTATTAAGTGTATTCAGTAAGAAATGAGGGTTTAGTTTTGACTTTAATAAATTGAGATACAGCTCGTCTTTCTGCTTTCCTAAATCGATAACATCCTGTTCGATTAAGAACTTGTCTTTGGTAATCCCTAGAAATGATGCAACCAATATTACAATTCCCTGGTAGATATATACATTATACAGGAAACTGATATGAGAAACTTCATTACTGAAATTCATGTTGAATAAAGCAGGCTCCCACAGAATTCTGAAAAGACTGGAAACTAAAAAGCATATAAGTGCGTAAAGAATAAACTCCGGATATTTATTTGAAAGGTAGAAATGGGGCACCAAATAATAATAGACCAAATAATAAACTCCAATATTAAAAATACTATTTAAAATAACACTCCAAATAAGATCCGGCATGTTGAGGAAGTAGTTTTCGGTAAAAAAGATCATTAAAGTAAACACGAAAAAGAAAAAAATATGCTGAAACTTTAGCAAAAGCTTCCAGCGATACTCCATAAGTGATTTTAGAATTTTCTGGTTAAATAAAATCCTTATAATCAGTAATATTATAATTATGTTGGCTATTAAAAACATCTTTATACCTCCTGTTTGGGGAATTGCCAAATATAATATCTTTTCGACTCAAAATGCTGTTCGTTGATAAAAATTACCATTGATTGAAAAATTCCGGAAGCACTTTTCCGAATAAATATATTTGAGAAACTATAATGTTAACCAAATATTACATGAAAACTAAATTAATATTAACCTTCATTGTTATGATATTTTTTGCCGGTTTTTCGAAAGGCCAGAGCAGAGATAATTATAATATGTGGTTTCAGTATCTAATGACGGCTCAGGTATCGGATAAAAGTACTTTGACAGCACTTACGCAGTATCGTTCTTTCGAC
Source organism: Elizabethkingia miricola (assembly GCF_001675285.1). GTDB lineage: Bacteria > Bacteroidota > Bacteroidia > Flavobacteriales > Weeksellaceae > Elizabethkingia > Elizabethkingia miricola. Next base: position 125,199 of record NZ_LSGQ01000027.1, on the reverse strand, counting down.
CTGGCATATGATACAAGGCTTTTCCTGCTGAATGCATATCTCGATTATGAAGTAGCAAAAGGAGTAAAGCCTGCAGCCGGAGCAATGTTCCTTGTTCTGGAATCCTATAATTCTGATAATACGAAAAGAATACGTTACGAGAAAAGACCTTTCCAGCAGGTAACTCTGGAAAGTAATATCGGAAGAACTTCCATTTCCAATAGGTTTCGTGTGGAAGAACGATTCCTAAACAACCCTGATGAATTTATTGTAAGAATCCGTTATCTCCTTTCCATAAGGATCCCCTTTAACAGGAAAGGAGAGAAGGAGAAGCTATATGGAATTCTGAAGAATGAAATAAGGATGAATATGGTGAAAGATGAGCCTTTTGACAGTAATCGTATAACAGCAGGGTTTGGAATAAAGGTAGGAAGGAATTCTGCTATTGAATTGGCTTTTATAAACCAGCTGGAAACAGGAAAAACCAGTAATTATGGATTCTTAGGGTTCAGAAACAATTTTGACTGGAGAAAAAAAGAAAAACAATAACATCATAACGAATTTATAGCTATGCTTACATTTCTTGGTTTTTTAATGATTGCTATTTTCATGGGGCTCATCATGAATAAAAAAATGACGCCTCTTACTGCTTTGGTTTTGGTGCCGGTTCTTATTGCTTTGGTAGCAGGTTTCGGTCCGGAACTGGGTACAATGATGAAGGAAGGCGTAAAAGAAATTGCACTTACAGGGGTAATGCTCATTTTTGCGATCTTATATTTTAGCTTAATGATTGACACGGGGCTTTTTGAGCCGCTTGTGCAGTTTATACTGAAAATTGTAGGGGATAATCCTGTGAAAACTACAATAGGAACAGCCCTTCTTACAACATTGGTTTCTTTGGACGGAGATGGCTCTTCTACTTATATTATTGTGGTGGCAGCAATGCTTCCGCTCTACAAAAAACAGGGAATGAATCCTCTTGTGCTTACCTGTATTATTATGTTGGCAGGCGGTATAATGAATATTCTGCCCTGGGGAGGTCCTACAGCCCGTGTGATGAGCTCTTTAAAACTTGGGCATACTGAAATATTTGTTCCAATGATTCCGGTAATGGTTATAGGGATTATCTGGGTCTTTATTGTTGCTTATATTTTAGGGACAAAAGAAAAAAAGAGGATAAGCAAATACGGAAAATATACCAAGTACAACAAGCAGGACATCGTTGGAGATGAGGATAATACACTTCGACGTCCCAAGCTTCTGATCATCAATTTTATACTTACAGTTATCCTTCTTTGTGTAATGATTCTCGATATTATTCCTTTAGGAATTGCATTTATGATTGCATTTTGTATTGCAGCAATTATTAACTATCCTAAGTTGAAAGACCAACAGAAAATAATTTCAAAACATGCCGGCAATGCATTATCGGTTGCAGGAATGATTTTCGGAGCCGGAATCTTTACAGGAATTTTAAATGGTACAGGTATTATGCAGGCGATGGGGAATAGTATGATAGAGATTATCCCAAAGAGTTGGGGAGGTTTTCTGAATGTTATTACAGCAGTATTTAGTGTTCCTCTTACGTTTTTTCTTACCAATGATGCTTACTATTTTGGGATATTACCTATTATTACGGCAACAGGAACCCAATTGGGAATTCCGCCTGATGTTTTGGGCAGGGCGAGTTTAGTAGGGCAGGCTTCACACCTTCTAAGCCCATTGGTGCCTTCTACCTATTTGCTGGTTTCTCTGGCAGGTGTTGAATTCTCGGATCACCTGAAGTTCACACTAAAGTGGGCAATTGGATCTTCAATTGTTATGCTTGTGGGAGCATTGATTCTGGGTATTATTTAGTTTTTAGATAATTTTGTATTCTTATATACTTTAACATGGTAACTTTCTGATGAGTTCTGTTTCCCGACAAAAAACTTTTACTGACACATATGTAAGAAGTCTTTCTTTATATGTATTTGCTGCAATTATCTGTGGAGCATTAACGGGCTATTATTTTCCTGAAATAGGAAAGAAATTAAGGACTGTAAGCTATTACTTTTTTCTGATTCTGGAATTCCTGATAGTGCCTGTAATCTTTATTGCAATTACTTACGGAGTCAGCTATGTTTTCAGTATTCAAAATGCATTTCGGGTCATTATGCAAATGATTTGCTATTTTCTTCTGATTACGACAATAAGTATTGCACTGGGCTTTGGTTTTGGATTTTTATTAAAACCCGGTGCTGATACAGGAATCGATATTACATCAGTTGGTAAATATGTGTCGGGAACACTTGTAATTGGCTCCGGAAGGCTGCTGTATGTCAATAACTATATGATACTTCTTCTGTTATCAATTGCAGGAGGTATAGCTATCAATTTCTTTAAAAATAAAGACAGAGTTCTTCTGTTCTTAGATAACAGCAGGGAGATATTCTATAAACTAATAAAGTATCTGTATTTTACTCTTCCCATTGTGGTTTTCTGCAACATAGCTTACGGGATTTCTATATATGGAATCAATACCCTTTTGCCGTTGAGCAAACTTGTTGCAACGGTATACCTGGCTTGTATTATTTTTATTATAGGAATATTGGGAACGGTATCTTACCTCTTCAAAATTAATCTTTGGGATTTTCTGATAAGCATCAAAGAAGAGATTGTACTTGTACTGGCAACTTCTTCATCAAAAACTTCTTTTCCAATGATTTTTGAAAAGATGGAATCTCAGGGTTATAACAGGAAAATCCTTCGCTTTGTGATTCCTCTTGGATATAATTTTAATCTTGCCGGTGCCTGTATTTATCTTTCAATTGCCTGTTTATTTCTTATCCAGTTGTATAACATTCATTTAGATTATGCAGACTATATCTGGCTGTTTATTGTTGTTTCAATAGCTTCAAAAACAGCATCAGGTGTTCCCGGATCAGGTTTTTTAGCTCTTGTGTTCACACTAGATAGGTTTGGAAAAATTCCGATGTCAGAAATTGCCCTGTTGTATAGCGTAGACCGTTTTATGAATGAGGCCAGAGCTGTTACCAATTTTATAGGGATTGCTATTGGAGGTGCCGTTATTTCGAAAATAAATCAAAAACACATTAATATATAAATGATACTTTCCGATTTCTCTATTCTTTTTGAAGAGATTCTTCAAAACCCAACAAAATCTGTAATCATCATTGCTAACTTAATTCTTATTGAAAGCCTTTTATCAATAGATAATGCAGCAGTTTTGGCAACAATGGTGATGGATCTGCCAGAAAAACAAAGAAAAAAAGCACTTAAGTATGGCATATGGGGCGCATATTTATTTCGTGGTCTGGCGCTTGTTTTCGCTTCAGTACTCATCTCTGTTTGGTGGGTAAAACCATTGGGAGGTTTATACCTTATTTATATTGCGCTGGACTGGTTTATTAAAAAGAATAAAAATTCAGATGGAGAAGAAGAACAGAAAGAGCAGCACCCCAAAGAATCCGGATGGCTCTATAGAAATTCTGTGGGGCTTTTAGGGAAATTCTGGACGACTGTAGCATTAGTAGAAGTAATGGATCTGGCATTTTCTATAGATAATGTTTTTGCAGCTGTGGCTTTTTCAAAAAATCTACTTTTGGTTACTATAGGCGTTTTTATAGGAATTTTAGCCATGAGATTTATAGCGCAATGGTTTGTGCGTTTAATGCAAAAGTTTCCTTTTTTAGAAACCATCGCTTTTATTGTTATCGCAATTTTAGGAGTTAAGCTCACATTGTCATTGTACGAACATTTTTATCCAACCACATCGCTGGCTGAGTTTCTGAGCGGTCATACAATGGAAGTTCTGATTTCGGCAACTACTGTTCTTTTATTTGTAGTTCCGATTATTACCAGTTATTTGTTTGGAATCCCTAAACGATCTGAATAATTTTTTTTAAGCATAAAAAAGACCACTATTTAGTGGTCTTTTTATTTATAGAATTTATCCTTTGGCTTTCTCGTCAGTGAAAAACTGAAAGCTTTCTTTTTTGTTAATCAGCTGCATTGGATATAGTGCAGGGTTGTATTCGCCATTCAGTACCTCGTTCAGCGCATGCTTTTTAGATTCCCCAAATGCAACAGCCAGAATATTTGCTGCTTTGTTAATCAGAGGTGCAGTCAAAGTGATGCGGAACATTTCCTGAGGTTTCAGGTAATAAGCATCTACCCATTTTTGGTTTTCATTTAGGATTGCTTCGCCCGGAAATAAAGAGGCTGTGTGGCCATCATCTCCCATACCCAGAAGGATGAAATCAAAAATACCTTCATCTCCAAGAACATTCCTTATCTGTTGTTCATATACTTCAGCAAACTTTTCAGGCTCCGTTCCGTTTTGGTACATAGGAAAGATCTGATCTTTGTTAACAGGAACTTTATCCAGAAGTGTCTCAAAGGTCATCCGTGCATTGCTTTTCTCATCATCCAAAGGAACCCATCTTTCATCAACCCAGAAAAAATAAACCTTATTCCACTCAACCTGGTCTGCATATTCCGGAGTAGCCAACAAACTGAAAATAGCTTTTGGAGAAGAGCCGCCGCTAAGTGCTACCACAAAACGATTGTGCTTTTCAATAGATTTTTTTGAAAGGTCAATAAATGTATCTGCTGCCTTTTTATATAGTTTTTCCAGATCATTAAATACCGTAATATTCATTTCTTCTTTTTTTATTATTATAGTTTACACCCATTTATGACCTTGTCTTTTCACAAGTTCCATGCTGTCTTCCGGTCCCCAGCTTCCTGCTGCATAATTAGGGAAAGAGGTGTCTTTATTATTTTTCCAGGACTCCTGTATGGTTTTTACTACGTCCCACGCTTCTTCTACCTGATCTGAACGCATAAACAGCGTAAGGTCTCCTAAAAGAGCTTCCAGTAGCAATGTTTCATAAGCTTCGGGCGTATCTTCCTGACAGGCAAAGTTATCAAAAATCATTTCCACAGGCTCTAAAACCAATGAAAGTCCGGGCTTTTTCGTCATAAACTGCAACCTGATATCCATCATCGGTTGGATATTGATGATAAGTCTGTTGGCTGAAAGATGGTGCGAACTGTTTGAGAATGTAGAGTGGGGAAGCGGCTTAAACTGAATCGTAATGTAAGAATGCTTTTCTTTCATTTTCTTTCCGGTGCGGACATAGAACGGAACGTCCTGCCATCTCTCGTTATCCAGATAGAATTTTACAGCGGCAAAAGTCTCTGTATTGGAGTCAGGAGCAATGCCGTTTTCCTGGCGGTAGCCTTTAGATTCAACACCGTTGATGATACCCGGGCCGTATTGCCCCCTTACGGCATAATGGCCGACCTGATCGGGTGAAATTCTGCGTATTGATTTAAGAACATCCACTTTACGGTCTCTGATTTCACCTGATTCCAGTGAAGCAGGTGGTTCCATAGCCACCATACACAAGATTTGTAAAAGGTGATTCTGTACCATATCTATTAGTGCACCTGTCTGCTCATAGAATGCACCTCTTGTTTCTACACCAACCTCTTCAGCTACTGTAATCTGCACCGATTCTATATAATTATGATTCCATAAAGGTTCATAAATTGAATTTCCGAACCTGAATGCCAGAATGTTCTGTACCGTTTCTTTCCCCAAGTAATGGTCGATACGGTAGATCTGTTCTTCTTCAAAAGTTTCGCCAAGAAGATTATTAAGTTCAATGGCAGACTGCTTATCGTGGCCAAAAGGCTTCTCTATAATGATCCGATCTTTTGCAGGATCAGGAGCTAAAGAAGCATTCTTAATATGATTAGAAATTGTAGTAATAAAATTAGGGGCAATTGATAGATAGAACAATCTGTTTCCTCTGGTTCCGTATGCCTTGTCTAAATCTTCTAATTTCTGATTCAGTGCCTGATAGGAATCTTCCTGATCCAGTTGATGCTGGAAATAGGTAATATGAGATTTGAATCCTGACCAGTCTTTAGGAGTCCCTTTTTTTCTGGAAAAATTTTCCAGATTTTCTACGACGTAATTTCTGAAATTTTTATTGGTATTTTCCGATCTGCCTAATGCCACAATATTAAAATGTTCAGGCATTCTGCCATCTATATACAAATTATAAAACGCCGGAAATAACTTTCTCTTTGCTAAATCTCCTGTTGCCCCAAAAATGATAATAGTAGTCGGATGCAGGACTTTTTCTTCGCTCATTATTTCCTGATTTTAGTTGTTTGCAGATTGCCATGAAGTGTGAAAAGTACCTTCCTGATCAACACGCTGATAGGTATGTGCTCCGAAATAATCACGCTGAGCCTGAAGAAGGTTTACCGGAAGAGATTCTGTTGTATAAGCATCAAAATATCCCAGAGCGGATTGAGTTCCCAGAGCCGGGATTCCGTTTAAAGCTGCATAGCTTGCTGTTTTTCGTAAAGAAGCAATTTTTTCTTTAACGATAACAGAGATATCCTGGTCCAGCAAGATATTAGAAAGCTCCGGATTTTTGGAATAGGCTGTATAAAATTTCTCTAACAGTACTGATCGGATGATACAACCGCCTCTCCAGATTTTTACAACATCCTGTAATGGGATTTGGAAATCATATTCTTTAGATGCTTTTACTAATAAGGCAAGGCCTTGAGCATAGCTTATTAATGTAGCCAGATATAAGGAATCACCAACTTCTTTGATGAATAATTCTGTATTTTCCGGGCTTGTAATTTCTTTTTCTGAATACAGTTTTGAAGCCTGAACTCTTTCATCTTTATAAGCAGATATAATTCGTGAAGTCACAGCAATATCAATGGTAGGGATAGAAACTCCAATTTCCATTGCCTGCTCAGAAGTCCATTTTCCGGTTCCTTTTGCTCCGGCTTTATCCAGGATTTTATCTACAAGGTAAGCATCTGTAAGAGTATCTTTCTGTTGGAAAATATCACGGGTAATTTCAATCAGGAATGAATTCATTTCTCCGTTATTCCACTCTTTGAAAACTTCGTATAATTGGTCATTGTTTAGATTTGCTCCTCTTTTCAGCAAATCGTATGCTTCACTAATCAGCTGCATAATAGCATATTCAATTCCGTTATGCACCATTTTTACATAGTTTCCGGCAGAACCTTTCCCCATATATGCAGTACAGGCTTCATTACCAACTTTCGCCGAAATAGCTTCCAGCATTGGCTGAAGAAGACGGAAGGCTTCCAGATCTCCACCCGGCATAATGCTGGGACCTGTTCTAGCTCCTTTTTCACCTCCTGAAACACCCATTCCCATAAAGTGTAGATTTTTTGCTGCTAAATCAGCAATACGTCTGTTGGTATCTTCGAAGTAAGAGTTACCTGCATCTACAACAATATCACCCGGGCTTAGAAGTGGTGTGATATTTTCTAAAACAGCATCTACAGGCTTGCCTGCAGGAACCATAAGGATAATTTTTCTTGGAATTTCCAGTGCCAATACAAAGTCTTCCAAAGTAGTGTTCCCTTTTACCTTCATTCCGGAAGTAGCACCATCGTGTAATTCTTTTACTTTTTCTTCATCAAGATCAAATCCTGCAACTGAAAAATTATGATCAGCAATATTATAAAGAAGATTGCGCCCCATTACTCCGAGGCCAATCACTCCGTAATTGTATTTCTCCATTGTTTAAATGTTATGTGAGTTCTGTTTTTACAGACAATAAAATTACGGAAATGAGTATGGAGAACAAAATAATAGAATGTGAAATATTATTAATTTCCTGTTAGAGACTATCTATCATTATAAAAATTTCCAATACCTCTCCATTTGGTGATAGGATAGTATTCAGACGGGATATGTAAAGGTTAATCAGGCGTTACAGAAAGCATAACAGCGAGAGAATCCATATAATCGCGCCAATGGATTATTTTGCGGTTTTCAATGGTGATAACAGAGCAAAAGCGATTACCGTATGATTTTCCTGTAGAAGGCACTATACCATGGACCTGATATTCCAGTATAATTACATTTTTCGGATTTGTGGATTTATATACTTTTAGGTTATCCGATGAATGAAGTATGTTGCTATATCCACCAAACCAATCCATATAAGCCTTTCTGCCTTCTATTTTAGTGGTGAAGCCTGGAATATGATACAAAAATTCAAATACTGCATTTTCTGAAACTGTATCCCAAAAATGCTCCCCATCTACTTCACCTTTCAGTCCTTCCATGATAATATTGTAAAAAGGTTCAGCATTCTTATTATTAAAGGCAGGATGATTTCTATTGATGATTTCTGAATTGTTTTTGTCTTCCATATCAGATTATTTTTGTTGTTCTAGTTGTAAGTCAATCATTTTATTAATTTGATCAATTCTATATTTCTGAATTTCAATAGAATCTTGTGTTGAAAGTTCAGAAAGGTATTTTTCATATTTTTTCATCAATGGCTCAATTTGTTTATTAACTTCTTTTGGTGAAATCTCTTTTTTTATAGCTTTTTTCATTATTGAGTCTACTGTATTTAATAAAGTTATGGCTGAATCTTTTTTTATATTAGTTTTAATAAAAGCTGTGTTTTCACCAGACTCATTTCGTTTTTGATTACAAGATAATGTAATTAATATTAGAGAAGTTAGAAATAAAATTGTTTTCATAGATAAATTTTTGACAAAAATATATTTATGTTATTTTCTTTAATTATGGAATACCATAAATAACCCCATAGGTTTCAAAAACCTATGAGGTTGTAATTCCAATAGTTTTTTTTACACAGATAAAATAATACTCTTGACGCTATTCCGGACTCATGTATTAGTATTGTGATTTCTCTTACTGCCATTGTATTTCTCTATTTCCTCCTTTTTAAATTTTGATGTAATTAATGATACTTTGTTGCAATAATGAATATAATTTTTATTTTTGAAACAATATTGCATTAAGGTGATTTTTAAATATCTGAATCAAATACATTGAAAACTATGATAAATATTGAGAATACAAGTAAATCTTATAAGGGGAAATTGGCTGTGGATGGACTTTCTTTATCCGTACAGAAAGGAGAAATATATGGATTACTTGGACCGAACGGTGCAGGGAAATCTACTACATTGAATATGTTGTTGGGATTTCTAAAGCCAGATTCAGGGATAACGCTGCTTGACAATATAAATACTGGAACAAATGCGAAGGAAGCCCGGGAAATCATAGGCTATATTCCTGAAAATGTAAACCTCTATCCCTATTTGACGGGAATTGAGAATCTTTATTATTTCTGTCAACTTGCAGGAAAAAAATACAGCACAGCGGAACTTTCAAATATACTTTCGGATTGCGGATTGCAGATAGACTCTCAAAATAAAAAAACGGAAACATATTCCAAAGGAATGAGACAAAAAGTAGGAATTGCCATAGCCTATGCCAAAAAAGCCAAAGTATATCTGCTGGATGAACCGGCGAGTGGTCTTGACCCTTCAGCAAGCAATGAACTTTCTGCTTTACTGAAGAAACTGGCAGAAAATGGGGCGGCTATTCTGATGGCTTCACATGATATTTTCAGAGTAAGAGAGACATGCAGTCGTATAGGAATCCTTAAAAATGGATTACTGGTGAAGGAAATGTCAGCTTCTGATGTAACAGCCAATGAGCTGGAAAAAATTTATCTGGATTATATGCAAGAATAAAACTTTGAAAAATTATTGCAACACAGATGCGTTTATTTCAAAAGTATTTTTATTTTTGTTACAGTGTTGCAATAATGATTGGTTCTTGATGAAGCTTTATGTTGATATAATAATGGTCAAAAGTAAATGAATGATTAAATTAAAAATTACATTTTTAGTAGCTAAACATGAATTCAAAGCATTTCAGGAAAATGGACTGAAGCTGTTTATCTTCTTTTATACATTTATTTTATTAGGAGTTTGGGGGAGCAATTATGTACAGCTTACCGCAGCATCAGCTAAAAATAAGCAAGCTAAAGAAATAATAGACAGCGAATGGAAAGATCAGAACCGGAATAATCATAGCGCTGCACATTGGGGAACATTTCTTTTTAAGCCTGTCAGCTATCTATCCCTTTTGGAATCGGGTACTAATGTTTATTCAGAGAATCAATATAGGGTAGAAGCTCATAAAAGACCACAAATGCACTCCTACAGATTACCGGATCTGGAAGCATTTATGAGACGGCCCGATTTGAATACAGCATTTTTTTTTCAATGGTTTATGCCATTGATTATTATTGGACTGGGTTTTTCTTCTGTTTCTTCTGAACGTGAAAAAGGATTTCTAAAGGTATTATCTGTACAAGGTGCCTCATTTGGGCAACTGTTGGCAGGAAAATTTATGGCTATTTACACTGCGGCTCTAATGTTTATTGTTCCATCATTGGTCATAATGGTTGCCGGACTTATTTTTGAGGGTGAATCTGTCAGTTATTTGATCAGAGCAGGATATTGGATTATTTTATATGCAGTATATTTTCTGCTTGTTGCAGGTGGAGTTTTGTTGATTTCTGCTTTAAGCCGCTCGTCCTGGTCTTCATTAATGGCTAATATTACGGTATGGGTTTTCAGCGTTCTGTTAATTCCTAAATTCAGTACTTCAGTAGCGGATAATCTCTATCCTTTACCTTCCTATCATGAATTTGAGCATAATGTTAAAACAGGTTTCGACAAAGGGCTTGGGAATGATGGGGATTATACTTCCCGATCTGAGGTTTACTTAAAAAAACATCTTAATCAGTTCAATGCGGCCAGTATAGACCAGTTACCGGAAAAAGTCCGTTTTGCTCTTGATCTTATTCAAGCCGAAGCTTATGAAAATAAAGTAAACGCTTTTTATTCTAAGAAAGTAGAGGGGAAGTTTAATCAGCAGCAGGAATTTATGAATTACATGGGACTTATCAATCCTTTTATAGCGGTAAGACAGCTTTCTATGGCATTTACCGGAACAGATGTACAGCATCATATTGATTTCTTTAATAAAGCCGAAGAGTATAGAAATAATATGATAAACAGGTTGAATAGAAGAGAGTTTGAAATTGCTGTTTCCGGGAAAGTAAAAGTAAATAACCAAGATTTTTATAGCCGTTTTCCGGATTTTAACTACAGGTACCCTGCTGCAGGATCTGTTATCCATGATCATACAATTGCTATTCTGTCATTGTTATTGTGGACTCTGATATTAATTTTCTCTTTCAGGTTAATTATTAAGCGAAATAATTTTTAAGATATGAAGGATAGAGTAATGTTGTTATTATACGAATGGAAACATATTTTTCGCCAGCCAACTGTCTGGGTCCTTTTTTTTCTGTTTTTTGTAATCGGAGGCTATGCTATTTACTCCGGGAATGCTTTGACAAATAAAAAGTTGAAAGCTATTGACGAGGCAAAGAAAGAATCTGTTAAAGATTATCATAATACCCTGAAGGCTTTTAGTGATACTTTGACTATTGAGAAAAAAAAGCAGGCAGAAAATGCAGGGAATCCCTATGTAATAGATTACCGATATCCGCGGATCGCTTTTGATTATCCTTATCCGTTGACGGGTTTGGCTGCTGGAATAAAAGATGTAACTCCTGTTACGGAGAAGGTTAATTATTATACAGATTATGCCGCTGTTGACAGGGAGATAACCAATCCTGCTATTCTTTTTGAAGGACGCCTGGATCTTGTATATGTTAATTTATACCTTATTCCATTGCTCATTATAGTTTTGGTATACAACACTCTTTCTTCGGAAAAAGAAAATGGGATTAGCCGTCTTTTGATTCTTCAGGGCGGAACTATAAAACGTGTATTGTTTATTAAGCTTACGTTTCGCTTAGGCTTAGTTTTTCTGGCTGCAGTATTTTTAAATGCGTTAGGGATGTTGCTTTCTCCATCAGGATATCCTTCCGTTTGGAATATATTTCTTTGGTTCTTTTTACTGCTGTCATATTGTATTTTTTGGTTTTCTCTGTGTTTTATAATTATTTCTCTGGATAGAAACAGTGTATTTAACCTGTTTTCGTGTCTTGCACTTTGGATTTTTTTATTGTTTCTGTTACCTCTGGTGATTAATAAGACAGCACAATTGAGAAACCCTTCTGAACTTAAGCTTTTGGATCTCCAGGAGAAAGACAGATTAATAAGTGATGAAGTATGGGCGATGAATCCAAAGTCTGTTACTGACAGTTTTTACAGAAATTATCCACAATATAAATCAGCGTATACTCCGGCAGACACTCTGGACAACCAAAATGATGCATTTTTTGCGGGATACTATCAGATTAAACAAAATCGAATGAAAGCTGTAGTAGATTCCTTATGGAAAAATGAGAATATGGCTAATCAGACAGCTCATAGTTTAATCAAATATAATCCGGTTCAAAATACAGAACATTTGTTCACCCTGCTAGCTCATACCAGCCGGAAAGACTACCTGCAATATAAACAAGATGTTAAAGATTTTCAGCGTATATGGCAAAACTGTTTTTACAACAGAGTTTTTTCAATGGAGAAAGGAAAAAGAACATTGTCTTCATTCTCTCCGGAAGAGCTGAAAGAAATACCAGAGTTCAAAGTGAAATACCATGAAGTAGACCTGTCGGAGTTTACATATGGTATATGGAGTTTGTGGCTTATAAGCATAGTATTCTGTGTGGGGAGCTTATTCCTGATAAAGAAAATAAAACAATAAAAAAATAATAATGAAGAGAAACTACCTCCTGGTAACGGCAGCCCTTTGCGGAACATTTTCTTTAATATATGGACAGGAGAAAAAAGATTCTGTGTCTGCAAAATATATTGATGAGGTCATACTAACCGCGATGAAGCAGATTAAAACAGACAGTCTTTCGGGAAACCTGAAGAGAAATGACAAGCTATTAGAAATTCCTCAGAATATTGTAAGTATTAAAAGTGATTTACTCAATCTTCAGGGAGCATTTGATGTACAAGATGTGCTTCGAAATGTAAGTGGGATTTATATAGGTGATGCTACCGGGGCTGGTAATATCTTCTCCGGAACATTCAATGCCCAGATTCGTGGATTTAACCCTGTCAGTACATTCAGAAATGGATTGCCTTCTTTTGCTGGAGGCCTGTCACAAGAAGATGTTGCACTGATAGAGCAGGTGGATGTTATAAAAGGGCCTGCGGGATTTATCAATTCAATGGGATCAGGTGGGGGATCTTTAAACATCAATACCAAAACGCCCCGCAGGATAAGAGAAGCTAATATAACTGCCGGGAGCTTTGGCTTTTACAGAGCTTCTGTTGATTTGGGAAGCGCGGTAAAAGAGAAAGGTCTTTCATTTCGCCTGAATGCGGCTTATGAATCACAAGGCTATTATTTTGATTATGCTAAGCGGAGAAAATTTGTCATTGCACCTGTTATCCAATATAATTTTAGCAAAAATACTTTCCTTCTTGCAGAGTGGAATATGATTCAGGGAAGAGCTCTTGAATCAAGTAATTTCATTCAGTATGAATCTGAAAATATGGTTCAGAAACATCCTTGGAGAGCTAATTATCAGGGAGATCCAAATCTTCCTGTGTCAAAGCTTGATGAGCATTACGGAAGGCTGGTCTTTAATCATAATTTCAATGATAAATGGAAAATAGTATCCCAGTCATCCATTAAAAGTACACCCCTGGATCAATGGAGCCTTTTAGGAGGAACTAAAAGCTATAATCCGCCAATGTTTGATGAAGCAGGGAATGCTTTGCGTTCAAGTTTCAGAAATAAACAGAAATACCTGACCTATAATACTCAGCTATTTTTGAATGGCAGTTATAATATGACCAAAGATATTGTTCATACAATACTCACAGGATTCGATTTTAATAGCAGTGAAAGTACTACGGAACATATCCAGGGAGCAAATGAATTTATTTTTAACAGGAGCCAAATGAATTATGGTATCAACAGAGACCTGCTGATTCAACCTGAGGCTGATGATCAAATTGATTATACAAAATCAAAAGATGTAACTATAGGAGCCTATCTCTACAATAATTTCAAATTATGGGATCGTGTGATTATCGATGCTGGCTTCCGATATAGCAGGAATAAACGTAACCGATATCTCAAAGGTCCTTTTTCACCTGAAGGCGACAGTAAGATTTACAGACATTATGCCTTTAGTCCAAGAGTAGGAATAACTTATCTTATTGAAAAAGATTTTGCAGCTTTCTTCTCTTATGATCAGAGTTTCGAGCCAATGCCGGGAACAGATCCACAAGGCAAAGAATGGAAGCCTATGGAAACCTACAACACTGAATTTGGGTTGAAGAAGGACTGGTTTGGTGGGTTATTATCTACTTCTGTAAGCGCTTATCGTCTTATAAGAAATAATACGTTTTCCCAGAATCCGGCAAATGGTCTGATGACGCAGCTAAACCAAGTTAGAAATAAAGGAATAGAAGTCGATATAATTGGTTCCATCTACCCGAATATTACCTTAACAGCTAATTATTCCTATATCAATTCTGTTTATTCAAAAGATCCTTATGCACCGGAACTTGTTGGTAAAAGATTTTCAAGCGTTCCAAGACATCAGATCAATACATGGTTTATGTACAAATTTCAGAAAGGAAAACTTCAGGGACTATCATTGGCCATAGGACAAACAGCAGCCTTACTGCGGGAAACAGATGTGCCCGGAGTCCGTATACCGGATTTTATAAAACTGGATGCCAGTATTATGTATCAGCATAAAAAATGGTTTGTGAGGGGAATATTTGATAACCTGGCAAACAGACGCTATATAACGGATGGAAATGTAACAGACAGGTATAATGCGGATTGGAGTTCTGTGATAGGGCAGAACTGGATGTATAAAGAAAGCAATCCTTTTAATTTTAAATTACAGGTAGGCATGAAATTTTAACATTTAAATGCAACTTAGTTGCGTTAAAATGTTTATCTTTACAAAAGAGGGAAAGCCGAAACCCTTAAACAGTAGGCCAAATTATAAAATGTTTTACTATGGAAAACAACAAAAAGATGAAGCTTAAAATTGAAGATCTTAAGATCGAAAGCTTCGTAACAGCATTGGATAAAGATTTATCCAAAAAACTTCAGGGTGGTTTAGGAATTTCTGCGGCAGGAGATCATGACCACCCAACTCATACAATAAAAACACAGGACAGACTTCACGTTTGTGGAACAGTTCAGTGTTAATTATTGAGGGATTATATTGTAGGGCTGCTTTTATATAAAGGCAGCCCTTTTTTGTAATTATTTTTCGCCAGAATATAGAACTGGTTTAATCAATATCCATTTATAGACATCAAACCATTTTATCGGATTCGTATAAAAAATGATTTAAGCAGTTCCTTAATCTGGTCAGTTAACTTTCTTTCTACCATCTCTTTTTCTTCATGGGAGTACTGAAACTGATTTGCGAGTTCTTCAATACTTAAAGGTTTTTCTAATAGCTTAAGGATTATTGCAGAAAATGGATCTATAATAAGGTGAAACGTTTCCTTATCTGTGCTGTAAAAAACATTGTAACAGACTCCGGCACCGGATTCCCTGTTATTACTTTCTTTCCAGTTCAACTGTGATTCATGGATATGGATAAAAGGATTGCGGATAAATAGCCTTTCTGAAAAGTCTACCTCATTATTTTCTAAGATTTGGTCTAAATCATTCTGTAACATTGTTAGCCGTGTCTGAAAACATAAAGTACCTTTATGCTTTTTCAGGAATTGTATTTTGGCTGTTTCCAATAAGTAAATATCAGAAATAGACATGATGTCCTTCTGAGGTAAACATTCTATTAGATTTAATAAAGAATTACTAAAATCATCTAAGTTTTGAGAGTCATATATTGCGTCTCGGGGCTGAATGGTAGTTTCCAGTATTTCAATAGTCTTAGGATAATAGGTCCTGAAAAAAGTTTCTTTTATTTTAATGTTTTTCAGAGTATTGTTATTTGTAACAGAAATATCAGAATCTGGGAGCTCCGGATGAAGAATGGAATTAAAAGTTTTGCCTTTTGTAATCATAAGTAATGAAAAAGCAATACCAGCTGTACCCGTCATTAGTCCCAAATCCTCACTGTTTTGAACTCCCCATTCAGAATGTCCGGTTTGCCTGCTTTTTTCTAAACTTTCCTTAACAATCTCTGTTGCAAGTTCCATAGATTCTTTATCACCAAATGTGTTGTGGTATTGGATGAGGAAATCAGCGAGTCCACCATAGCCACTAAACAGAATATGATTACGCTTGGATCTTGTCTCAATATCTCTTTTGCATCTTTCGAATGCTTTTATACAGTCTTTTTTATAGACACTATCAGCAGTTATTTTGAATGCTGCAACTCTTGCTGTTCCAATACCACAGGCTCCATGTGCCCATGCGTTGAGGTCGAAATCTTCAGGAAGAAAAGTTTCTTTTGTCCAGTCGAATAGATTTGGAAGGTCGTTTTTTGAATTTTCCCATCTTAAATCCATCCAGTTATTTTTCTCAGGATTATAATACAGGCTTTCATACAGGAATGCCTGTTCGGCTAACCAGATAAATTCCTGATTATTAAAATACTTTCCAAGTTGCAGCAAAGAGAAACCAATACCTGAATTTCCGTGTGAAAAACCACATAAAGAATCTACAGAGAGTTGATTGCTTCCCCATTTAATTCCTGCTTCAGCAGCCAAGGATTTTTTGAGAAGATTTGTAACCAATACCGTTATATCATGATATAGGCTATTACTTTTGGTAAAATGATAAAGCAGTGTAAGAACAATTAATATTCCTGATATCCCAATCAGCATATCTTCCGTCTGTTCAGCCAGTATTTTTTCCCGATACCGATCATAAAGCTCTGAAGCTTGCTTCAGGTACAGGTTTTTACCTGTAACCCGGAATAGTTCCAAACCAAAGTAGATAGTGCCACATATTCCATCATACAGGCTGGCTCCGGCTATATTATGATTAATGGAAAAGTGATATATTTTGGAAAAGGATTTTTCGGCTATTTCGAGATAATCGGTTTTGCCTGTACTCTCATACAATACGAGGAAAAACCAGGCAATTCCCCCGGTTCCGTTCCAAAGTGACGGGTTGAATGCAAAAGAAAATTCTCCGGCATTATGATCATAACTAATAGTATCCCAATAAAATCCGTTTTGGTCCTGTTTTATTTTAGACAGAAGAAATTCACTTATTTCATTCAATCCGGTTTCCAGTTCATTAAGTTCTTTATTAGTGGTCATAATCCTTGATTAGGGTGATGGTTTGTCTGACTAAAAAAAGCAGGTAAGATTCTTCAGAGTTTATAATTCCAATGCGGTTATTAGTCATATGAATAAAACTCAGCAATGCTTCATCTATAGCTTCAGCAGGTAAATGGGAGTCAGTATATTTTTTATTTATTTCTCTGTTGATTTTAATAAACTCTAGTGTAAAGGAATCTCTCGAAGTGTCAGGTAAATTCCAGAAGCTCACTGCGTTGCTATATAAGGAATCTTTATAAAGATCAAATTGCTGCTGAAAAGCAGCCAAAAGACTCTTTTTGTATTGTTCCTGTTCATTAGCATCAAATGAAGCAGGTATCGGAAGCCAGCTTTCTACAAATTTGTCGCATAATTGCAGACAGTATTCAGAGGACAATCCCAATCCTTTTAAAAATGCCAGATGGGTATTCAATGCAATGGAATATCTTTCAGATACTTTTATAGGAACACTTTCTGTCAGTTGATTAAGAACAAAGCGTGATGATGCATAAAATTGATTTTCTGCATAAACAATAGTGTCTGAATTACCATATCTTTCTGTTTCCGGAATATACTGGGCTTCTTTCAAAATAATTTTTATATCGGAATCTGATATATAATAAGTAAGTATAGAACGAAACAATGGAGATTCTTCGGGAAATAAAAGAACTCTTAAACGAATATGATAACCATTTTCGAAATAGCGAATAAAAAAAAACTTTACCGTTTTCTTCAATTTGTATTGTATATCTTCAATAACAGGATGTACAATTTCTTTTAATACCCGGTCTGCATGATCTTCATAATACAGATAGTAAGTTTCCCAGTTTTTTTTCATCGGCTTAAAAATTATACCATTGGATCAAATGTTCAGAAACTCTTTCGCGGGAATTGTCGACTGTAGGCAGGGATTCTTCCACATAAATATAAGAAGAGGCTCTGTTCAGAAGCTTTTTGAAAAGATTAAAAAGGAGCGGTTGTTCGAAATCTATAAATTGAGGCTTGTAATCGTCCCTGTATCCTGTATTTTTCTCGGATGAATCGTCTTCAGGGATGTAAGATGATTGCAAATAAAGGAAGAGGGAAGAAGGCAATATGTTTTCTAAAAGCCATTGATGAAAACGCAGAAAATAAATACTATCACTTTCATCATTTCCCTGTACAGGAATAGCAGCTAAATTTAGTAGCCACCCTTTGCGCCGGAGGATAAGCTGGTCTTCAAAAACAATTCTTGGAAAAATCTGAATATCCTCATTGGTAAACTGTTTAGAAAAATTTCTATCGACAGCCTGGATTAACGGATAATAACTAGCATAGACACATGGATTGAACAATGACATAAGCTGATAAAGATTAGATCTGTTTGTTATGGTTTCCAGACACAGATCAAATGCGTAAATCTCTTTCTTTGAAACCGTCTCTATCAGACATAATAAATCCTTATCTGAGTCGTATACAACAGCTATTTGATCTAATGGAATCTGTTGTGTTTTTTTCATTTGTGTGTTGGATGATGGCATTTTTACTTCATGATCCAGCAATGGAGGATGAATATTGGCGTTAAAACTGGAATCATCATTAAGTTCTATGAGTATTTGATCTGGGAATAGCCGGTTGTTGTAATCTCTGTGTATTTCTGATACTTCATCATCGAATAGATGCAGAAACCGCCCGCTCATCTTGCCCATTCCCTGCATCAAACCATTGACAACAGCTTTTGTTTTTCCTCCTGATGGATCATCAAAAAACTGTAAAAACGCAGATCCTGCTAAGGTCTTATTTTTTGATAAGGGAAGGACATTAAGATTCTTTTGACAAATTTTTATTTCATCCGGATTTTGAGGTTCATAATGAAGGGCTTTCCAAAAAATATCAGACCATGAATTCTCAGTTTCTTTTTGAGTTATATCATATTGGGTTTCAAATTCATTTTTTTGACGGTAATATTCATGATAAAATGTGACAAGAGGTATCTGTTGATTTGGCTGATATCTGGACCTGAAGAAATTGGTAACGTTATTTTTTTCATGACCTCTGACATCAAAAGCCGATAATCGGTTAGCAAGGTCAGACAGTAACTGTCCACATTCCTGAATCAAATTTTCGTCAATTATATGAGATACAGATGTATAAACATCTTCATAAATAAAGCCTTCCTGGCGATAATCAACAGGCAGATACGGAAGTTTTTCAAAGCCCTCTCCATTTTTATATCGGTGAAGAATTTCGTCCAATACAGTTTGCATTTCCTTTTTGGGTAGTTTAACAATACCCGCCTGATTTTCGAGATCAGAAATAATATGATCAAAAATTTCGGAGGTCTTTTGGAGAAGGATTTCACGTTGAGGTATTTCAGCTGTACCAAATTCTTTTTTTGCTTCATGCAAAATGAGAATAAGTTGATAGAGTTGGTTTGCAGGAGGGTTTGTTTCTTTATGTTTATGAAGAAATGTAAAAAGATGGCTATCCCAGTCAGGATAGATTTCAGAACATTCCAGAGTCAGTTCTAAAAAACCGACATCAACAAGTCTTAGTAAGTAATCTTGTAATTCAGGAAGTGCAGCATCAATTTGTGATGAAAGAAATTCCGCCAAAGCAGATAATGTTATGCTTTCTTCTGAACTGCTAATCAGTTCTTTGATATACTGATTGATACCACTGGCTTGTATTTCCTGAAAAACTTCAATATTTGCACTGTTCATCAGGAAAGTAAAACGACCATTAATTTCTGTTATGCTGCTATTGGTATTTACAAATAACAGTCCCCGCAGGGCGGGATGTTGTTCCATCAATTTTTTGACTCTTTTCAGTAATTTATTGTTTAGCCTGATTTTGCAATTAAGATCAGCTGAAACTGAATGGGTATTATTACTGGCTACTGTTTTTGTAAGGCCTAAATAAGTGAATGTACTGAAAGGAGAAGTTTTATAGACCATTCGGGTAAGATAACGGAGAACACTGAACTCAATACGTTCGCTATCTTTATTGACAGAGGGGAGTGTCTCAGCGAAATCATCTAGTTGGTCATATAGATCTTTGCTGGAAAGTAAAATACCATTCCGGAAAGGATATTCTCCAATGAGTTTTTTAATTTCCTTTCTGTGTGATGATTGGTAATTCTGAAATTCTGCTTCCCATAGCTGTAAAAACTCTTTATAGACAACGTTTGCATTTTGCCACTCTTGCCAATATTCTTTAAAAAGTTCAAATGTTTCCGGTTGTATTTTTTGAACCATTGTCAAAGCATTTTGGCGGTTGTTGTAAACAGAGCGCTTTAAGTTTAACAGCCGTTTCTGTTCCAGGTTATCAGAACTTTTTTCAATAAGGGTATATAATTGGCTGCATAAATTTTCATTACATATTTTATGGAAGTCAGTAATCTTTTGCCAGGTATTCAGCTGATGGTGAGTATCAGGAATAATGAGTGTATTCAGTCTTGTTACGGGCAATGCAGCGAATCGTGTGAAAATATAAGGTAAAATATTCAAGCTCATTTTTTATTATTTTCCTAGTTCTAATTGATTTTTAACTAAATTAAAATAGGCTCCTCTTGACTTTGTTAAAGCTTCATGGGTTCCTTGTTCAACAATGCTTCCTTTATCCATAACAATGATATTATCTGCGTGGACTACGGTGCTTAGCCTATGAGCCACAATGACAACTGTCCTGCCCATAAAGAAGCTATTCAGATTTTCAACAATTAATTTTTCATTATTAGCATCCAGAGAGTTGGTGGCTTCATCCAGAAAAATATAGTCAGGTTGCCTATAGATAAGGCGTGCTATAAGCAGACGCTGTTTCTGTCCTTCACTAAGTCCGGTTCCGTCTGTGCCGATTAGAGTTTCATAAGAGAGGGGAAGGCTTTCTATATAGTCCTTCATATTGACCATTTCACAAGCATTTTTTACTCTATTTAGGTCTTTTTCGGGACTTCCGATCCAAATATTACCAGCTATTGTATCTGTAAAAATGAACGAGTCTTGCATTACAGCTCCACAATTTCTGCGTAAACTTTTTGCAGTAATCATTTCAAGATCTTGTCCACAGAAAGTGATTGTCCCCTGTGTGACCGGGAAAAACTTGAGCAGGAGTTTCAGAAGTGTTGTTTTTCCACTCCCGCTCATTCCGACAATAGCAGTCACCTTTCCTGCTGGAATGGTCAGATTTATATTCTGCAATACTTCAGGAGATAGTTTGCCATAACGGAAATGGACATTATGCAATTCTATTGAACCGGGATTCCCTTCAAACATAGTCAAGCTTGAATGAGCATCTTCTGTTGGCTCATATTCGACCTCTGAAATACGTTGCAAACTGAATTTTGCGGTCTGCATAGAACGTATAAAATCTGATAACTGGTTGACTGTACCGTTTAATGCTCCATACATATATGTAATGGCAAGCATTGCCCCAAGGGATAGACTTCCGCTAATGACCAAAGAAGCTGTTAAAAATGTTGTTGATACTCCGGCTGTTTCATTAATAAAAAGAGCAACCCCCTGTATCCGTTGGTCTAACTTTAGACTTTCCATCCTGACGGCATAGGCTTCCTCCTGCATGGTTTTCCAAATCTGATTTTTTTCCATTTCCGCTCCTGTCAGTTTTATTTCTGTCATCGCTTCAAAGGTTTCTATCTGGTGGCGCTGTGTGTTGGCCAGCAAACTGAATGTACGCTGATCCAGGCGTCTTCTTTTTTCTTCAAAAAGATTAGTCCATAATACACTAATAATACTGGCACATAAGAACAATAAGAAAAGCTTCCAATTGTAGTAACATAACAGTCCGCCGTTAACAACAAGAATTATAATGGAAAGCCCTGCACTGACACAGTGTTTTGTAAGAAACTCTTCTATTCGTTGATTATCATAAATTCTTTGGAGATTGTCTCCGCTGTTTCTGTATTCGAAGAAAGAAAGTTTAAGCTGCATCAGCTTATCTACAAATTCGTATATCAGTTTTATGCTAATAGTCATCCCTACCTTAAAAAGTAATCTGCTGCGCAAAAAATCTGTAAAAATTCTTCCTGTGAATAGTAGAATCTGACCAATGCAGATCAACGATAATATTCCGATATCTTTTCTGGTAATAGCTTTATCTACAACAGCCTGGGTCAGTAATGGGATTGCTAATGTTAAGAGAGTAGCAGCCAAAAGCGTTAATATAATAAAAGAAATATTTTTATAATGATTATCTATTCGCTTCAGTAAAGAAAACAGACGTACTGGTGGCTCTGGGGAATTTTCTACCTGATCAAATACTTCTGTCGTTTCTAAAAAAAAGGCGATTCCTTTATCACCTTGTCCGGGTAATCTCCAATGCTCCATAAAATCGCTGAGAGCATAACGCATGTTTTTTCCAAGTGCCGGATTTCCAACATAGGCATGAGTTTCGGTAAGATGCCATAGAACAACAAAATGATTATGATCCCAATGGAGTATACAAGGCATTGGAGCTTTTTCTAGCAATACGTCCTGGCTTATTTCTGCAGGAAATGTGTTAAATCCAAGCTTTTCTGCGGCATATTTTAATCCGGTCACAGAAGTCCCCTGGCTGCGGACATCACACAACTCTCGTAAGTGATTTAGAGATAATTCTTTTCCATAATAATTGGTGATCATTTTGAGGCATGTCGGGCCACAGTCCATTGTATCCAGTTGCCGGAAAAACGGATAATGCTCTCTTTCAAAAAAATGCTTAATTCTTTTTAATATTTTAATTTTCATTGGTGTATCTGCAATTATTTGCTGATTAATATATTTTAGAAACGATAGTTTATATTCTAAAGGAAGAATCAAAAAGTACATTAATGCAATATAGTTGCAATATAGAGAAAATATTGATTTCTCAGAGTTTTCTTTTTAATAATTAATGAAACTTTATTGCGTTAATTAAAATTGATTAGTTTTGAGGGTACTAAACACCTGGACAGATGAATAAAATATTTTCACTTTTAATCCTTTTTGTAAGTATGGCTCTTTCTGGCCAGAAATCAGGAGGTAATTCTGATTTAAAAGATCTTAAAGTAAACCATATATATGTGGTTGTTGATTCTACTACATT
Source organism: Elizabethkingia miricola (assembly GCF_001675285.1). Classification (GTDB taxonomy): domain Bacteria; phylum Bacteroidota; class Bacteroidia; order Flavobacteriales; family Weeksellaceae; genus Elizabethkingia; species Elizabethkingia miricola. The sequence continues at coordinate 102,033 of NZ_LSGQ01000027.1, read as the reverse complement.
TAATGCCTTAAAACAGAGTAATGAGTTAAATACTTTGGCAAACCAGGACAAAGGACTTCCGAATTTTCTTCCGGTAGATAATTCTGCAACGACTATTTATATGAGGTTCAGATCTACATATTTAGAAATTATGGGACCTGAGAATAGATTCAAAGAAAAAATTGGATCTGTAGGAATCGGATTTTCATGGGATACTTATAATACCACTCTGGATTCTGTACAAAAAAGTATTCAGAAATTTAAAGATTTAAAATTTCATAAAAGTGAAGCTAACTGGTCATTTGGAAGTAAAGAAATATTATGGTATACCTTTTTCTATATCGATTTGAAGGGGAGTATTGCAACTTGGTATGCCATATACAATCCTGCTTTCTTAAATTATTTATTCAATATTAATTATTCTGACTTTAAGAGAGAGGATTTTTTAAAAAAGGTATTTGATCAAAATAAAAAGATTATCGATTTATCGGGTATTGTGATTAATGCAAATGCTAATGATTTTTATAAAATGATTAAAGAATTTAAAGCGCTAAATATTAAAATTAAAAAGCAGAAACCAGAATTGGTAATCTATAAATTAGATTCAGTCACAATTGAATTGAGGCTAGCAGAAAGGAGATATAGTATGATTAAGGAGCTTAGATTTCTAAGGAAAGATAAGGGAAGGGTAGCTATTGATTTGGGTAAGATTTATATTAAAAGTTCAAACAATAATCAAATTTCAATGATGTTTGAATAGAAATAAAATTTGTGATGATTAATCTGTTTATATATAAAGTGCTACGATGTGGTGGTCCATTTAATCATGTAATGAACTATTTTGCGATTCTTAATGATAAAAATAGAATAAAAGACCACTAAAAAGCGGTCTTTTTATCATTGTAATTTAACATCACAATTTGTGTTCTTCTTATATTTTAGTGCCAACATACTGCACACCGGAAAGAGCTTCCTTCGTATTTATATTTATTCCCTTTTTATTTATTTGGATATTTCCGGTTCTTGTAGAAATTTTATCATTGGAACCTATTTTAGTACTACCAGTTTTGATTTCTTTCTTTCCCAATGAAACATTTCCATAATCAGATTGGGATATTCCAGCGCAATTACTCTTGTTATTAAGTACAATAGAAATCTGCTTCTCTTCTTTATCAAAAACAATACATCCTATGTTTACAATATAGTTGCCAATATTCTGAGGTGGAATATTATAGATTTCTTTCTCATCGTTTACTGTATTTCTTATCGCATAGAATGTTGTATTGCCGATTAGGTTGTTAATCCATATTTTTTTAGATGAATTTTTGTCTGTGGTGATGACAACATTATTCTGCATGATATTCCTGATTTTATCAGGAGCTATGATAGCAGATTCTGAATATTTTCCGGTTATACTCTGCCCAAAACAAATCATTGCTCCACCCAAAAGGGTTAATTTTAAGATGTTTTTTTTCATAGTTTTAATTTGTTGTTTTTAAATTTTTGTAAGCTGCTTTATGTAAGCATATCTTTTTTTTAACTTTTTTAGTTCGAAATCTAGAAATATAAAATTGCTTCCCACCAGGATTATATTAATTGCAGTTGAAAGAGTTGAAGGAGATTTTATTAGAAGAATAATTGAAAAAATGATGATAATAATATTGACCGTGATAAGGAGGTTACTGTTCGAGAATGCATATTTCTTTAAGTCTATCATAAAGCCTAAAAAGATAAAAAGATTAAACAAGCAAATTATTCCTATTCCTAATGTAATGCCAGCTTCTGTGTTAAGTAAGAAATATAGTCCTCCGTTTAAAACAATCATTAAGAAAACCAGATAAAATCCCCAACCTTCTATTGTATATCGGTTTTTGAAGAAAAAGATAATATTAAGTAAACTCGAAATCATAAAGGATAAGCCTGTCAAAAATAAACAAACATGTATGTTTGAAACTGTAAAATAGCTGATACCTGTTATAATGAAAATTACCCCCGAACTTATAATCAGATATTGATTGTTGATTATAGATTTAGTGAAATTTAATTTTTTAAACATAACTTTTTTAATTTGAATTATAATCCTTAGTTGTAAGAAATCGGGCAGGACTTGCGAACCTGCCCGCAAAGACCGCTGAATTGTAGAGTAACGATATAGTATCTGATCTTATATGATTAAAATACATACATAATTGCACGGAAATTGTCAGCGGCTCTTTAACACAAACAAATGAAAAGTTTAATACTATATCGTCTTATTGTTGTGCTTGAAGTAATAAGTGATTTTTTTTCATCAATCTCTGGAATCATCTGGATTTTTAGAGATGTCGTTTTTTTCTAATTTGATAATAATTTTCTCATTGAGCCTATTTCTGTTTTAGCTTAGCTTGAAATAAGTAAACTGAACTAAAAAACATTATTTGTATTCATTGTTATTTAAAGATGTTTAATTGCTTTCTGATGCAAATAGAATAAGAATATTGATGAATACAAAAAAAACAGACACCACACAGATACCATATCTGTATTGTTTATTTATATGTCGACAAATATCTAGTTTTAATATACTGGATTATGGCTGTTGTTAAGATTATTTTTCTGAAAATAGTGTAATTTTGCTCTGTGAAAGGACGCTTTTTAAAATTTCACAATCAAATATATCTGAGATTTGTTTTAAAAAAATCTAATCTGAATTTCAGCTTAGATTAATTATACGGTTTGAGCTGATTTTCTTTTAAATTTCCACATATTGTTATTGTATCGATATAATTAAATATATGTTATATATGTGTTAATTATATTGTGGTATATTTATTATTATATAGATTGAAATTGTAAATTCTGTTGTTTTTTATAAAAATATATGCTGTAAAATACTGTATTGAGTGTATGAAAAAAAATTGCGTTTTGTTTTTTGTTTTTATTTTGGGAATTTTATGTACAGGTTCTTTATATTCTCAAAGCTCCCATAAAGAAGTCGATGTTCTAATGGAAAAAGGACTTAAGCTTTCTAAAGAAAATAAATATATTGAGAATATAATCTTAAGCAGGGAAATACTAAATAAATCTATTGGTATTAATTACAGAAAAGGTATTGTCAGGGGTTATACTATGTTAGCTTACGAGTATGACAATATTGGAGATTATAAGAAAAGTCTAGAATATGCTAACCTTATTCGGTATAAATTTAAAGATACTTTGAATAGAAGCCCCCAGCTTAATTATACGGTTTTAATGCTAATAGAGAGTAATTATCGTAATATGGGGCTAAGAAAAGAAGCACTCAAAATTTCCCGTCAGTTATTACAGGTTGCTGATGAGTTTAAAGAACAAGAAAAGCTTTTCATTTACAAAAGATCTGCGTATACAGAGTTATATTCTTGTTACAAAGGGGTTAATAAAGATAGTGTATACTATTATATGATGAAAGCTAAGTATTGGGATACACAACTGGAGCATTTTTCTACGCCTTCTCCGGAATCTCTGAAAAAATCGACACTATATTTTTCTATTGCCGAATATCATGTAGAAAATACAAATAATATGGATTCTGCATATTATTACGTAAATAAGGGAGTTGCCAGAAGAGGAACTGTTAATACTTCGCTTTACAGGTCGGGCAGGACAATGGGGATGATTTTGATGAAACAGGAAAGATATCCTGAAGCATTGGAGTCTGCAATACTGGCATTAAAGGATGCTAAAAAAAAGAAAAAAACTGATGAATTGATTCCTGCTTATAAGCTAATATCAGATATATATGGATTAGAGAAAAATAAAGTTAAACAGGAAGAGTATCTCAATAAATTCTATCATATAAAAGACAGTCTGAATTCTGCAAAAGAAAAAACAATACAGGAATCCGTAGATCTAATTAAAAGTATAGAATCTGAAAAAGCAGATACTGTACAGAGGAGACTTGTTCTTTTGTCAGCTTTGGGAATAATAATAATACTGATTGCTACAGGATATTTTATTATTAGAATAAAAAAGAAAAAGCAAAAGCAGATTGCCGAGGGCCAGGAAGATATAAGAAAACTGGAAAGTAGAGTCAACGATGCCTTCGAAGAGGTCATTGTTATGGCGAAAAATAATGATCCTGCATTTCTAGGACGTTTCAGAGAAGTGTATCCTGACTTTTGTCAAAAGATTCTGATGATATATCCGGATATTGTCAATTCAGAATTTGCTTTTTGCGCCTATCTTAAACTTAATTTTTCTACAAAGGAAATAGCTACTTATACCTTTGTAACCCCATCTGCCATACAGAATAGGAAAAACAGACTTCGGAAAAAACTCAATATTCCTTCAGACGAAGATATATATACATGGATCAATAAAATAGGATAAAAATTACGACAATAAATATGCATTTATTTTGAATATTATAGCCACCCTGAAGGTGGCTATATTTTTTATTATTCAAATTTCTGTTCTGTATTTCCGCAGTGATTATGCATAAGTATTTTTATTTTTTGTGGTGCTTATCTCAAAATAGGTGTTGTGCTAATTGTTATTTAATTATATGTAATTCAGTGTTTTAATGCTGTATGGTGTCTAAGTGGTAGCGTTTTTTTTTGCGCCCTGAAATTCTTTAACTCTCTTTGTTTCTGAAAACACAAAATCATTATTTCTTCGGTAATAACCTTTTGGATTAGGGTTAAAACTACTGAAAACCGAGCCGCCTTTATTACCATCCCTAAAGGCATCCACAACAAATAAAATTTATTATAATATGATGAAAAACAGAGATGAAAAACAAACTACAAGAAGTGTAATGAAAGAATATATTCCACCTGTTGTTGAAGTCCAGTATATAGAAATGGAAGAAGGGATTGCAACAGGATCGGACCCTACGACTCCGCCAACAACAGGTGGACTTGTAAGCGATGTGCAAACAGATTGGACGGGACAAGAGTCAGATACAAATGTTACTGTTGGGTTTTAATATATTGAGAACTTTATGAAAACAAATAAAAAAAGCATAACAGGAATGGGACTGGTATCATTTCTTTTATTGATGAGTTCCTGCAGAACTGCAGATTCAGATAATAATTTAGGAGCTTCCGGGCCTGTAGCTGTAAATATTAATTTATTGGGGACGGAATTTTCTGAAACTGAATCAAATGCGCCACAGGCTTCTATAGGAACTGGAAGTATTATATCCACGAATGGCTTGGAACAGTCACGCAGTGTTTTAATTAACCCGAGTACAGTATTGGTCGTAAAGTTAAGTACGGATACTTCATTAAATACTTCTGCAAGTATTAATCCCGTGGCAGCAATACCGGGAGATCCGTTAACTTCCGGAATTAAATTCCGTATTATTGCATATAAGCAAAGTGATGGGGCTTATTATACCCATCAGGATTACACTATAGGTGTTGCTCCAGTGCCTTTAATGCTGGATAATAATACACCATACAATATGGTTGTGTATTCTTACGGAGCTACTTCACTTCCTGCGATAAGTGTGGGAGAAAAAGCAAATATTAGTACGGCACAGGTTAATTATGATAATGCCAACAGGGATTTTATGTATTATCAGCAAGGATTTACTCCCGTTAATCCAGGCGGAACCAATACATTTAATATAACATTACACCATAAATTAGCTCAGATTACAACGAAAATCCTCTCAGGATCATTAGGGCCAATACAAAGTATCGCTAATGCCAGTATTACACCGCATTATACAAACGGAATTATCCCTTTATCTTCGGGAAATATGTCCGGACGCACAACTTTGTCTAATGCACAGGTTGCATTTCCGGGAGCATTTCCGGGAAGTACTCAGACAGCTACGCCTGTATTGGTAAATGCAGATACTGGCAGTTTAACTACGGGATCGTTCTCTGCAGATATTAAAATAGGAGGAGTCACAAATACAATTAATGTACCTAATGCTTTTGCCATAAGACCAGGCTGGAAAAGAAACCTGAACATAACATTGGCTAAAAAATGTGGTGCATATGTAGCTTCAGGAGTTTGGAAAGATTTTATGTGCCACAATCTTGGAGCAGATACAAGTAAGGATCCGTTTACGCCTTCTGCTAGCATTATGGGGGCTTTATATGAATGGGGAAAAAGCACTCCTGAGATTACTCAGGCTAATGATCAGATCGTTGGAACTGGTACAGCAAGTCCATGGAATACTATTTTACCTTCGGATAATGCATGGCTAGATGCCTCTAAAACAGCAAATGATCCTTGTCCTTCCGGTTACCGTGTTCCTACAAAGGCACAATGGACAGGCTTTATAAGTAATAATACACTAACGCAAGTTGGGAGTTGGAACAGACTTTATCCCAATTTTGATTCCGGGCTCGAGGTAAGTTCACCAGGGAATGGAGTTACTTTATTTTTACCGGCTAATACAGGGCGTTATGGGGCTACAGGAAATAAGGTGCCTCCAGGGGTAGGGCCGTTTACCTATGGTACGTTTATAGATGTTGGTAGACAAGGAAATTACTGGTCCTCAACATCAAACAGTTCTGGTTATGGAGGGCAGTTTAGATTTTCAAGTAATACTGCATTTATTACTAATTATGCTTACTTATATGGATTTAGTGTTCGTTGTATTGCAGAATAAAACAATCATTTAACTATATTATTTTAACATCTTCCGGCAGTATTGTCCTTACTGCCGGTTTATTTCTGGAACAATCGAAAATTTAGGATCATTATTTTAGTATGATAAAGAAAATAGAATCAGTATTATTCTTTTGTTTGTTTTTTTCAGGGTTACTGGCCCAAAAGATACATATGGAATTTCCATATTTCGCAGGTAAAACTTATAAGTTTATTATTTTACAAGGTGATGATAAAAGAACTGTTTGTCAGGGAGATATTCCGGAAGATGGCAAATTTACCTTAACAATACCTGAAGAATATAAAACGTATACGGGGATAAGTCAATGGCTGATTACCAATACAAAAGAGGGAGGAGGATTAGATATGCTGATTCCCGGAAAAGATTTTTCAGTATCCTCTAAGGATCCCAAGCCTGATCAAAATAATACTATTTATGTTGGAAATAATATGATGAAGGAAATGGATAGCTTATACACGCAGCAGAATAATATCTTTTTGAGATATGATGCCATGCAACAGGCTAAGAAAGTATATCCTGAAACAGATAAGAATTATAAAATATTTCAGCAGGAGATTCAAAAACAGGAAAAGCTGTATGAAGTTTTTCAGAATAAGCTGCGAAAGCGTGTTCACTATGTTGGTGAATTGATTAAGATTATGAATATTCCCCGTGGCATAGGCACAAAACTTTCTCAAAGCGATAGTGATCGGGCTGAAAATATTTTAGAATATATAGCCAATGACTTGCAATGGGAAATACTGTATACATCAGGACAATGGACTAATGTTATTGAAACTTGGATTAATATTCACACAAGGGTATTGAAGGATTCAGATAAATTTGCCCGGGATTTTGAAAAAATAACAGCCAGAATTAAATCTCCGGTATTGTATACTGATTTTGCAGGAAGAACGGCATACTTTCTTAAGCAGCAGCAGAAAGAAAACTTTATTGAAAAAATATCAGCTGTTGTTATCAATTCGGGGAAAATAACACAGTATGAAGGTTCTCTTATGGTTTTTGGAAAAAAATAATACCACTTTATAATCATAGAATGTATATATATAAAACTGTTATTAATTATTTTGTAGTGCTAATCTTACTTATGGGGTTAAAGTTTTTTTCATTTCGCATTATATAAATTCATTAACAGTTTATCGGATAGTCAAATTTCTGGCTATCCGTTTTTTGTTTTGTAAACAATAAAAATATTATAAATGGCTCCTTCTGTTTTCCCACAGAAAGTTCCTAAGAATTTATTCGTGACTTAAATATTTAATAATTATGTTTTCAATTTTAATGACCTGATAAATAAATGTTTATAATTCTGTGGTATCTATATGGTATGCGTTTTTTTGATGAGGTAAAATCTTATTATTCTCTTTGTTTCGGATTTAAAATTCGGGATGAAAAACAATTAATATAATTAGAATGAAAAAACAAAGAAGAAGCATTAAATGTATTGATAATGAATGTGAAAAAAGAGAGTATCTCACTCCAATATTGGAGGTTGAAATTATAGAACTGGAACAAGGCATAGCTGCTGGGTCTACAGTGCAACCCGGAGGTGGAGCTGGAGTAGATGTTGACCCTTGGATAGACGGGGGGAGTGGCGGAAGTGGAGAGCCAGGTAATGAATGGTGGAAATAATATAAGTCAGAAAAATATAAAACCTTAAAAGAAAAAGATGAATAAAAATTTACTTAGAAAGATAAATGCTTTTGCTGTAACAGGTATTCTGATTTTCACCTATTCATGCAGGAGTAATGATACAGATCATAACTTATCTGAAAATGCAATGTTACAAGGTATAAGCTTCAATCTGATTAATGCAGATTTTGAAACAGACCATAATGCTCTACAGGCTTCAGTAAATAACAGTGGTATTGCAAAAGCTCTTGTAAACAAACAGGAAATTCAATCAGGACCATTTAATATTACAGCAGAATTAGCTTCTGAAATTTCACCGGTTAAAATACCAACACAGGCATCAACAGTAATCAATTCAGTTGCGGATAAACTTGGAAGTATTTCTAACCCAGTTAAATATGTCGTTGTGGTATATAAACAAGACGGAACTTATTTAGGACAGGAATTAGGAGATGCTTCTAACCCCAATCAAAAGATGTTCGGTAGTCTTAATTTAGTAGGAAACCAGAAATATACTTTTGTAACTTATTCTTTGGGAGCAACAACTGCACCGCCTGCAGCACCTACAACAAATCTCAATGTGGCTACATTGGGTTTAGGGATTTTTACTGGTGGAACGAGTGGTTCAGATTTAATGTTTGCAATTAATGAAGATGTGCTTCTTACTGGTGGAAATACGCCATTGGATGTACATTTAAAACATAAGTTCAGTAAAATAACGATAAGTATGGATGCCAGTGATGCCACAGGACTGTATGGACAGCCGAATTATATAAAAGGAGGTTATCCGCTGGCTAGTGAATCAGGAGCCGGAGCAACGGCAACAATCAGTAGTTTTTATACAGGTTGTAGTGTGAGATTTAAAAATGGGAATACTACGGGTATTGTGACAGGCGGATCTCCCGGAACTATTTCTGTGGGAGGAATTAAAGCTGCAGTTGGAAATGAAAAGGTTCTTATTATTAATACTGGTAGTGAAACGGGTTATAAGGGGACTATTACTCTGCCGACTGGCGCTGTAGTAATTGGTAATGACAAGAATTCCGCACCTGTATCAATTAATATAGATGGGACGGCCGGGGCAGGTTTGGAACCAGGTAAAGCTTATACATTAAAACTAAAATTCAATAGTGACAGATACACAGATGCTAATAATGTGACGAAAGCTAATGGTGATTATGTTGTTATAGCAGGATATAGGTGGGATAGATATAATGTTGGTGTTGCTGCAGGTGAGAAGATTTCTATAAGTAATAATTATAATCCCGAAACACCATTAAATGCAACATACTCAGCCAAACAACATGGAGCTAAATTCCAATGGGGAGCAAAAGTAAACGAAACAAATCGCTATATCTCCCAATCAGCTGATCAAGTAACCAGTGGATCCGTTCCTTGGTTATCAACTCAGGTAAAGACCTCTGATGCATGGAATCTCGGAACGGAAACTACACCAATTAAAAATACATTTAATGACCCTTGTCAAACAGGGTATAGAGTTCCTACGGAAAATGAATATAGTATATTAAATTCAGCTACCAGTTTTGAACAAAAAGGAACCTGGAATAATAGTCCTGCAAATTATGATGCCAGATTAACACTTACAAGTAAAAAAGGGCAATATCAAATTACTTTTCCGGCAGCCGGGTATAGAGAAGAATTTGATCCTGGTGCGGGATCGCTTCAAGAAAGAGGCTTAACGGTTGTATATTGGTCAAGTAGAAATTGGGGAGTTCCAAATCCCCAAACTGGTTCAGCATATTATTATTTTCCAGATACCGGACTGGCAAAAGGCTATTGGTTTGAATATAATGCTTCTCATTATGTGCAAAGAGGAGCACCAGTTCGTTGCATACAGGAGTAAAATGTAAATATTGAAGAGGTTTCTATATAATAAATTTGAATGGAATATATATGAAAATTAATCATTAACCATAATCATTTGTTTGTATAAAATTGCTAGTATTCTGAAGGGAGATTTAATAACCATCATTATATTTTTGTTAACTAGTAGTTTTAATGGATAGTAGCTCTGCTACTGTCCACTTTTTTTTACAGGATACATAGCTGTAACCTCATAAATGTAGTATCTGCAAATAAAAAGAGAACATTGGAAATGTTCTCTTTTTATTTAGGTGAAATACTTGATTTCAATAGTTTAATTCCCGCACGTAAAATAAACTCTTGGCGCTATTTCGGTATAAGCATTATCCTTAAAGAAAGCAATATAGTATGATCCCGGAGTATCTAAGGCAAAGTTTAATGTTCCGTTGATGTTATTTGTATACTGCCATTTTGTTGAATAATTAGTCCCCGGAGTTTGTCCCTGTTTGTATATACCTATCCATGCTTTTGGATCTGAGGATCCGTTGCTAAAGGAAACCTGAACTGTTTCGTTCAGTTTATAGCTGGTTTTGTTTAATACAATTTTAGCATTACTCTGAGGTATTTTAATCTTGAAAGTACTCCATACTGCTTTATGATCTGTAGGCCAGATTCCTTTTGGTTCAGAAAATTTATCTTTTGAGGTTTCCGGAACCGAAATATTCTTTACTACTGTGTTTTTTGGTCCTACTATATAACTGTCGCTTACAGAAATATTTCCGTTGTCATAATAGAAAATATAATCTATTCTGTCCCGTTCATCCGATTTAGGAGTCCAAGAGGACTGCGCAGGCCATGTAAATCCCGGATAGTTTACCTCATCCGGATAGGCTACTCTGTAGCTGTCTTTAAAACCTGCTTTGGAAAGAGTAGCTGTAGAACTCCAGTTGATAACAGTGCCACGATGGTCGTATAAATTTTTAACCGCTTCTGTCCAGTCCAAATGTGAGGCTTCATTGAAATCTCCACCCAGAATCACTACTTTACCGCTTGCAATATCCTGTTTTGCGCGGGTAAGGAAATCCTGAATTTGCTGAGGTCGTTTAGACTGATCATTCATTTCCGTGATTTTAGCTATGTCTGTAACAGGTGCCGGTAATTCTTTGAAGGTAACAGGATCATAACCTCTGGGATAATATACGGCATAGTGAGTGTAATCTAAATGCCCCGAGTAAATAACAACTTCATTCCCGGGAACAACTTCGGTTACAAGCCGGTGATAAGCGCTAAAAGCCGAATATTCTTTAATAGGGTATTTACTCAGGACGCCATTATCGTCTCCTCTGGAAGCATAATATGTTTTTCCTTTAGCTTTTAAAGAAGCTACAATACGCTGGTCAAAAGATGTATTGTTGTAATTTCTGACTTCCGAAAGGGTTACAAAATCAGGATCACGGTCTGCTATTTCATTAACAATAGCATCGTAACCTCCTGATACCTGAGTGCCTTCCTGCCAGATATTGAACTGCATAACACTGAATGAATAAGTCTGATCTTCTGATGTAGATTTATTTTGTAAAGCATATTGCTTCGCTTCTAATTCTGCAGCACTGGAGTGGATCTCCGGTCGTGAGCACGAAATGATTGATACAACAGCAAGAGTTGCGGAAAATAAATGTTTCTTCATGGTTTTAGTAATATTTAGATTTGGTTTTGCTAAAATATAAATTAATGTCAGTATTTCAATTCAGTATTACAAAATGATAATTCAGATAAAATTTAACGAAAACGTATTAGTAATAAATTTATTGTGTTGTAAATAATTTATGGTAAGAATATTTACATTCGTAATACCAATCTTAAATATTATTTTATGAAAAAAATAAATGCATTAGGCAGTTGTGCGCTATTTTTATTACTGCTATTGGGCAGTTCCTGTCGTACTGCCGGATCAGAAATGAATTCAGATATTAACCCCAATGCAGACATAGGGCAGAAAAATGTTGCTGCGGATACATATCAGAAATTATTAGAAGTTAATTACGAAACCAATACAACAGACTCTGGTATTCCCGGTGTAAACGGAACAAGTGCTACAGCTCCGGATGCTGCATATATGGTACCACGAACAGGAAGTACGGGTAATAATTATGCTATTGCGCATAAGGTAGTAGAGGGGGATCCTGCGTATTTTTCTGATGGAAATTACAGAAGCGAGTCGGATGCAATGGCAGTTCAGGCAGCGCGTTTCCACGACGGAGATATCCGGAGATATGAATTTAGTGTACTTTTAAAAGATTGGCCGCTGTGGAATGCCAATGATCCTATAAAAGAAACCAACCTTTTTCAATGTAAAATAACAGGTCCTCCTTATGTTCCTGTTATGATAAGAGTAGTACGCAATGCTATAAGAACAAGAAATCCGGATACATCATTAGTAGATTTAGTACCCGATATAACACCTTATATCAATCAGTGGCTTGATTTTCGTGTAGATGTGACCTGGTCGTCTACCAACACGGGAAATCTGAGATATTACGTTAAACTTCCGGGAAGCAGCGATTATACGCTTGTAAAAGAGTATTCAAACATAAGAACTTATACAGGTGATAGTCCTAATGGACAGTTCGGATATGTGAAATGGGGGATATACGGAGTCCCGCATTCCGGTACACGAATAGCTTATCATGATGATATAAAAATATTTGGAAAATAGTATTCAGGTGCTTCATATGGTTATATTTTAATTAACAAAGTAAGGCAACATCCTGAAATGTTGCCTTTTTATTGTGCTCTTGCTCTTTTAAGATTGATATACTTTATTTAAGATTCATTTTGTTTGATCTGTGGATTGTTATTAATTTCTTTATTTGGGATTTGGAATTTGAATTTATCAGGTGCTAGATTGAATCTTCCAAAAGTATGGTTAGTTCCGGGATATATTCTCTCCAGTGGTGTATTCAGTCGTTTCATATCAAACCATGCATAACCTTCTCCCCAAAGTTCGATTCTTTTATGAAGGATGATCTCATTGATAAGTTCATTTCCTGCTTTGGAAGATAAAGTATAAGCTTTATCTCTTTGGGAGGTGATATCGTAAAGAACCTGTCTGGCTTCAGCCTCACGACCTTGTCTTGCCAATGCTTCAGCTTCTGTATAATATAAAGAAGAAGCTCTGATATAGATATAATCACCTTCAAACAAAGTAGGATCTTTAAACTTCCAGCTTACATATGGCGGGTAATTTCTTTCAGTTCCGTTAAAAGTATAATCTGATTTCTGACTGCCATTAAATACTTTTTTACGGTAATCGGTCCCCGGGATAGCATCATAAAGTCTTTTATCTATCAGCTTATAAATTTGCGCTGCTCCGGCATAACCTCTGTTTGTATTGTCGAACATAGAGAAAAAGGAAGCATAATAGTTACCAATACTCATGGTAGCTGTAGTATTATGAAAACCCCATATTACTTCCGGATTATTGATATTCGAAAAGCCAGTTGTGGTGTAATCATTTTCCGTCATCAGTGCTATTCCCTGTCTGCTTTCATTAGCATATTTCCCCGCTTTAGCATAATCTCCGGTTTGCAGATATATTTCAGAAGCAATTGCTTTAGCCGTTCTTTGATCTATCTGAGCTCTGGAAGAGCGTGCATAGCTGCCTAAAAGGACAATGGCTTCTTCAATATCTTTGGTAATCTGCTGATATACCTCGGCTACTGTAGATCTGGAAAGTCCCTGGCTTTGATTATCATTCGTTAATACCAAAGGAAGCCCCGGATCCTGTTTGTGCTCTTTGTAGTCGTTGGCATAGAAACGAATCAGGTAAAAGTAAGAGTAAGCTCTTAGCGCATGTAGCTGCCCAGCAATGGCTCTGTTAGCTGTACTATTATCGTTTTTTAAATCATTCAGGAGTTTATTGATTACAAATATTCTGGCATAGAAAGTAGTCCAGACAAATTCAGCAGCAGAATTATTTGCGTTTGTAGCATCATAATTATAGAACATACCTAAATGCTGGTTGGTGGCTTGTATTACATCATTTGACATAAGATCTGCTCCTGCTTTTATAGCCATAATACCAAAGTCGGAATGCAGCGTTGTTCCGCCGGCTCCATTACTGCGCAGATCCAGATAAATCCCACCCAGGATTTTTTCAGCTTTTGTTTTATCATCGTTCAGTTGTTCACCCGAAATGTCTCCGTTTGGCAAAGTATTCAGGTCGCTGGAACAACTGTTAATGATTGTGCCTATAGATAGTGCTGTGATAAAATATTTTATTGTTTTCATATGTTTTAAAAATTGAGTTTGAAGCCTAAAGAAACGCTTGAAAGTAATGAGTATCTGTATGAGTTAGATACGCCCGTTAATGAGGCTCTGGGATCATAGCCTTTTCTTTTAGACCATAAGTAGAGATTGTTTCCTGTAAGATAAATTTTGAGTGCTGACAGACCTATCTGCTTCGTGAAATCCTGAGGCAGCTGATAAGACAGTGTTATATCCTGAAGACTTATATAATCTGATTTTATAAGATACAGTGTAGAGTTTCCGTTTTGATTAGTCGAATTAAGGTCTACACGTGGTAATGCAGCATTCGGGTTTTCCGGTGTCCATGTTTTATCTAAGTCTGTTGAATAGTTGGAAGCATAGGTATCGGAATGAAATAGACTTCTGTAGATGTCGTCATAGCCATAACCGCCAAACTGATAAGCGAAATTAACTGCCAGGTTGAATCCTTTATAGGTAAAATCAGTACCGAAGCCACCATATACTTTTGGAATGGCCGATTTGCCCGTATTGTAATCAGTTGCCTCTTTATAATTATTGGTAACAGTAGTTTCCTCCTTTTTGGTATTAGGGTTTATATTGGTTCGGTACCAAAGTGCATCACCATTATTGGGGTCTGTACCTGCAAATTTCTTCAGATAATAGGTATATCTGTCTCCACCTTCAGTCAGAATAAATAAACCCGAAACCAGTCCTGTGCTTCTTTGCTCTGCAGGTAGTTTGGTTATTTTATTTTTATAATGAGTCGCATTTGCATAAAAACTCCATTGTAACTGGTCAGAACGCAGAATATCTATATTGATATTAGCCTGAACCCCTCTGTTGATCATGTCGCCAATGTTACCATATCTGATATATGATCCTGCATTAGAAGGAGGCAGGGGAAGGGTATAGATCATATCCGATACTTTTCTTTCGAAGTAATCTGCATTCAGGCTAATTCTGTTTTTTAATAGCGAAATTTCAATCCCTGCATTCAGGTTTTTAGATGTTTCCCATTTCAAATCTTTATTTCCTTGTTTTCTCAGTGATAGAACTGGTTTGCCATCTCCAAAGTTGTTGATTCCGTAGATATCCTGATAAGCATAATAATCTCTGTCGGAATTTTCCAATAATATATTGTCATTTCCCTGCTGGCCGTATGTATGAGGGGTAATACTAATTGTTAAGAAGTGAAGGAATATAAAAAAGCCCTAAAAAGCCCGATTCTACAAGCGTTTCAGGCTTTTTGCCTTAAAATTTAGGATGTAACGAAATGTAAAAGTTACACAGTTTTGTACAGTTATTGTACAATTTTAAAAGTGATTTAAAGAAGCTTTATTTAATTAAAGGTATTTGCTACTGCGATAAATAGAAATACTACAATACAAGCCTGTATAAGGCATATTTTGGAAGTATTAATTGTGATCTCCAGCTTTATAAATGTAAAGCTGGAGATCATTTTTTTGCTTGGAATTAAATCATAAAAATAACTAAAAAAAACACTTGCATTACCGTTTGGATTACCATTTGGATTACCAAAACACAGTTTTTTTTATATCATGTACAGATATTAAACGTAAAAAAGTGCATTAAAATAGCATAAAAATAAGCTTAAAATGTATTTAATTACATTTGTTTATATTTATTATTTAATATTATCCTATTGATAATCAACAAAATAGATAGTAGATGTTTTTTCCTATATATTTAAAAGTTATGCGTAGTTGTTACTTTTCTAATTCTGATTTAGATTCAGAAGTGTAAGGACGATATGTTTTATTCTCCGAACGGCTGCTTTTGAGAGTATTTATTTCATTTTCTAAAAGCTTCTTATTTTCTTTTAGAAGTTCTATTTGATCTTTAAGCGCAACATTTATTTCCTGATAAACTGAAGGTTCTTTCTCACTTTTCCTGCCTGATACAATATAATCTATGCTTTCATTTAGTATTTTACTTATTTGCATTACCTGTAAAAGTGTTGGCATAAGTTTACTGCTTTCAATCTTACTATATTGACTGGGATCCATTTCTAAAATTTCTGCAATATCTTTTTGTTTAAGATCTTTCGATAATCTTAGATCTTTAATTCTATCACCTATTGCAATGTCAATTATGGTAGGAGTATCTGTTGATTCTTCATTTTGTTTTCTTTTCAACATTTCTCCTTTTCCCGTTAATAGCCAGTTAGCATCAATTTCTACACATCTTGTGTAAATTAAATCGTAATCCATGCTATTTCTAGCCTTCCAATTTGACAATGTCTGTGGTTTTACACCAAGAAAATGTGCAAAATCGGTATCAGATTTAATATTATAGTACGATTTTATTTCATTTAAAATCAGCGACTTATCCATTTTGTTAAACAATTTGTGTAAAATATTTTCTTAAATAAACAATTTGTGTATATATTTGTTTCATAATTAAAACAAAGAAAACAATGGACAAACCTACAAAAAAAAGACAGACTTACAATACGGCTGTTGTAAAAGCTTTAGCGGAGGAGTTTGAGGTATCAACATATTTTGTTAGAGAGTGCATTAGAAAGCAAAAGCATAGTCGCACAGCTCAAAATATTGAAAAAAAATACCATGAGATGGCTAACGCTACCCTTCAAAAAATTAGAGAATTTAAAAATAAATAACATGAAGATCTATTCTAAAAACAGAGTGACATTCTATGTATTAGATTCTGATATCGTTGAAGTCCGTACCACTCATTTACTATTTGGAGGATTGTTTATGTGGACAACCTCAAAAACTTTTGATAATAAAATTCAATAAGTTATGCCACAATTCTGGAATGAATCTAATAAAATAGCCGTTCTGGTTGATGAGCTGGTCCCATACTATTGGAGCAGTCAAAATGTATTATCCAAGGCAATAAGTCAAAATCGTAATAATGTGTATGGTGTAAAAGCCTTACAAAATGGAGGTGGTAAAAACAGAAAGCTTATAGTTGATTTTGACAGCCTTCCTACACATATACAGAAGGAACTTGGAGATCCGCGCCTATTGGAGCATAATCTATTGTATTTCTACAAGACCGATGCAATAGCTGTTGATTTCTATACGTCGTTTCGTCGTCCTGATGGATTATATATGAGACCTGAGGAACAGCAAAGATACATCACTAATGCCAGCGTATTAATAAGCTTATTGCATTTGCGTTCAAGACATGCAGCGGAGCGTATTAAGACAGGAATGTCACTAAGAGGTATTTACAACTTTTTATGTGAAGAAAGTAAAACGTTCAATCCTATTCTGTTAGAGAAATTTAAGCTAGAGCACAATATCCCAACGCATCCAACCAGATTTAAAGAGACTTTAAATGCGTTTGAAACTCCATTTAATTATGGAGACCGAGAGTGGCCATATAACTTCTTTTCTTTAATTAAAGATGCTGAGGGTAAGCGGAAGCAAAATCCAATAAAGGTAGATGATGCAGTAAATACAATTTTAAACGGATTGTTTAAAACAATTGGACACAAACCTACACCAACGGAGATCTATCGTACTTATGATGCTTTTCTTTCAGGATACGCATTGGTTTATAATGAAGATACCGCAGAAATATACGATCCAAAAGAATATCCAAAGCTTTCTGAGCGTACGGTTTCTAATTGGCTGGCTAAATGGGAAAATAAAGCAGCAACTTATAAGAGCAGATCCGGAGATCGTCAGCAATATATGAATCAATTTGTTATTCACCATCAGTTGGAGCGTCCAACATTTGCCGGATCCTTAATATCAATTGATGATAGACAACCACCGTTTAAAGATCTTTCAGGAGAAAGAGTATGGTTTTACAATGGTTTAGACGTTGCTTCCGGATGTATAACGGTTTTTGTATACGGAAAATCAAAAGAAGGTATTATCAAAGAGTTTTACCGCCAAATGCTTAGAAACTATACTGAATGGGGCATAAATCTACCTGATGGACTAGAGGCTGAAATGTCGTTAAATAGCAGTTTTGTAGATACCTTTTTAAAAGAAGGTAACATGTTCCAAAATGTAAGAATAGAAGCAAATAATGCACGTGGTAAGCGTATAGAAAGAGATAACGGTATTCTTCGTTACGGTATTGAAAAGGAACGTGAGGGCTGGATCGCTAGACCAACTGCTAAAAGTGAAGCCAACCAGTCAGGACCAGATAAAGTTCCAAAAATCCCTTATGAACAAATTATTGAAGGTGCTATAGAAGATATCTACACTCTTAATAATTCGCCTCATATGGAGGAAACAGAAAAGACACGCTGGGAATATTTCTTAGAAATGCAACACCCGGAATTAAGGCCAACCAATTGGCAGACCATCCTTCCATATTTAGGATATCCACAGGAAACATCTTGTAATGGTGGTTATATAAATCTACAAGGGAAGAAAAGAGCTATTGCTATGAATGGCGAGATCTGCCGAGGTGATGAGCTTATCAATGCTCTTAAAGTAGTTGAAGGAAAAGAGCTGATGGTCTACTGGATTGATGATAACAGAGGAAAAGTTTTAAAGGCTTTAGCTTTCTATGATGGCCGTTTTATCTGTGAAGTTCAGGAAATGCCACGATACAACAGAGCTGTTATTGAACGTACAGAAGACGATAAAAAAGCCAGAGAGATCCAAAGCGCTTATGTGATGACTGTTGAGAGCTTTATCCGTAAACAGGAAAAGGCATTACAGAGTATCAATGTTATCAAGCAACGGAAGCCAGCTCCTAAAAATAGCTTCTTTATTCCAGGAATTGACGTCAGAACTTTTCAGACTTCGGATCCTGAGACGGTAGAAACCATAGAACAGCCAGATGATAATATACCGCATGCCGCACCATCAGTAAGCTGGCAGAACTCATTTTTTAAATAAATCATAAAAACCAATCAACATGCAATTAACTACAGAATATAAATTACAAGTCAGAGAAGCTTTATTAGCTAATCGTGATAATTATGCCGGTCCTGATGGCAATTACGCCAAAACCTTCGGATTGACGGCTACAAAATACAGTAGAATTTCTACAGGCAAAATTGAGAAACTTCTTTCAGATTCTGAATGGCTTCAATTAGGTAGACTACTGGAAGTTGGATCCCGAAAATCAGGCTGGAAAATCGTTCGTACAAAAGTGTATGAAAATATTGAGGCCAGTATTACTTTCTGCCAGCACTATAGTAATTCCATGATGCTTGTAGATGACTGTGGTATAGGTAAAACATTTTGTTCTAAAAGTATTGTAAAAACGCTGAAAAATGCATTCTACGTTGACTGTTCACAAGCAAAAAGTAAGCAAGCCTTTGTTCGTCTTCTGGCAAAAACTATCGGAATTGACAGCAAGGGTAAATACTTAGACGTGAAGGCTAATATGAAATATTATTTAAATCAAATCGATCATCCTGTAATTGTGTTGGATGAAGCCGGAGACCTTGAATATACAGCCTTTTTAGAATTAAAAGAGCTTTGGAATGCTACTGATGGTTTTTGCGGATGGTATATGATGGGGGCTGATGGTCTTCGTGCAAAAGTAGAACGTGGCATCAATGGGAAAAAGGTTGGTTACGCTGAAATATTCAGTCGTTTTTCTGATGAGTTCGTAAAGCTTACACCGAGCGGTGTGGATGATAAAAAAGCGTTCCGTCATGAGCTTTTAACACAGGTTGCCACGGCAAACCATACCGGAAACAAGCCTGTTGAACAATTAGTGTTACAGTGCATGAAGAAAGAAACAACCCTGAGACATCTAGATACACTAATTAAAATCAGCGCTTAATGAGAACGTATACTGTAAAAAACATCCTCACTAGAAAAATAAAAATACTGGTCCTTACAGGAATCTGGCTGGCGGTATTTGGACGCCCGGAACGATCCGGCAAAATGTGGCTGATCTATGGAGCTGAGAAAAACGGGAAAACATGGTTTTCTGTGTTATTAGCAAAATACCTGAGTGAATCGGAAAAGGTTTTATACATCAGTGCAGAGGAAGGAATTGGACAAAGTTTTCAAGATGTTCTTACCAGGGCAAATGTAGATATCAGTAATAAAAAGTTTCAGGCTTACGAATACGTACCTATGGAAGATCTCAGAGCTCATTTAAGCCGTCGTTACGCTCCCAAAATAGTTTTTATAGATAATGTAACGGTTTATCAGGAAGAGTTGAAAAATGGAGGCGTTCAGCTCCTTATAAAGGAGAATCCGGATAAGCTTTTCATATTCGTTGCACACGAAGACCGTGGCGAACCTTATACAGCCACTGCAAAAATGATTAAAAGGCTTGCTGATAGAATTGTTCGGGTTCAGGGACTTGTTGCTACGGTAGGCGGTCGATTGGACGGTAAACAATACGTAATAGATGAGCAGAAGGCAATGCTGATACACGGCTCAGAGATAAGTAAACAATAAAAATTTTCACAATAATGGACTTACAAAATCAAAAATTCCGAAAAGTAACCATCGGCGCAATCGGTTACACTGATCATTATTACGATAATCTGATACACAAATTTTTTGTGACCTGGTGTGAGGCAATGGCGATCCGGTTTTATCACAATGACAGAGATCTGATAAATAGTGAAGCTTTGTGGAAATACTATCGTAACCAGTGGGGCTTATTGGTAGAGCGCCGTTTTGTTCGGGAATACTCAGGATATCTAACCAAAGATATAGAAGACAGCCGGGAGATCTATTACAAACAGATCTGTGATTATGCTTACGAGCTGGAGGATTATTACCCTGCATCCCTATTAAAAGAAAAAACACTACAAAAACCAAAACTAGAATTTAATCTTAACTAAATATTATGACACAAGAATTAATAGATCAGGTAACTGCCGTTATGCAAAAGCTTTCAGATGCTAAATATCCTGCAATATTTATCACTGATGATGGCGAAAAGGCTCATGTACTAAAAAATTGTAATGCTAAATCAACTAGTATGTTGTTTATCAATCATGTTTTAGCTACCGAGGAAATGCAAGAAACATTTTTGACAGAAATGGAAAAGCTTTCAGAACGCTCAGATTTAGAAGAAACAGAAAATTAAAATTAACCCATAAAAATTATAGAAATGAACAATTTAAAAGAATTATTTACAGAAGAGGATTTTAAAATGCTTAATGAAGCAGTAGACAGTATTTCCAAAGCAGATTTCGGAATGTTTATGATGTCAGAAATGCTTTTTTCAGGATTTAGTAAAGATAAAGATCCTGAGGCTAGAGAAAAAGAGCGTGATGAGCGTATGGCAAAACAACAGGCTGAACAAAACCAAAAGGAAGAAAAGGCATTGAAACTGAAATTTAAATTATTACAACTGAAAGAATTCATTTTTCAATCCGAAATGCCTCCTTTTCCTCCCCTAAGCTCAACATTTAAAGAGCGTCTGCAGGAAAAAACCATTGAAGAGTTGAACCCGGCGTACTACAACAGAACTAATCCACTTAAATAAACTAAAAAACCATGTCAGAAGTAAAACAGTACACAACAGAAGAATTAGAAGCTTTATTAGCTGAGAGAAAGCAGCAGGAAGCAAAAGAACGTGAGGACAATCGAATAGCCTATGAGGAATTAAGAGCTGAAACAGTAAAGGATCTGTTTCCAGAAGCTGAGGAAATCGGGCTGCATTTAACCAGATTCCGGGATAAGGCATTTACACTAATGTATAAACTGTATGAAGTACTACAGTCATATAGTAAGCGTCACAAGGACGGAAAAGGATCCTGCACGATAGAGGTTGATGATATGAAAATCATTCTTAAAAAACAGGGAAAAGGAACCTTTGACGAACGTTCAAATCAGGCTGAACAACATATTATAGACTTTATCAATAATAAATTCGGAGGTGATGCCGATACACGTGATTTTATCATGCTGTGTCTGGAGAGGAAAAACGGAGCTTTAGACATTGATCAGGTGCAGAAGCTTTATAGTATGGAAGATCGTTTCGATGATCCGAATTGGAAGGAAGGAATTAAGTTATTAAAAGAATCCTATAGCTATAAACACTCAAAAGATTATATCCGCTTTGAACGCCGAAATCGAAACGGACAATGGATTCCTATAATATTGAATTTCTCTTATGCTTCTTGATAACGTAGCATTAGCATTAATAGGCGGTATAGCCGTCACCATTATAGGTTTTGTATTCGGCGTAACAATAGGAGCCTATTTTTTTAAAGATAAAAATTAGATATGAGCACAATAACCACTAGGCAGATTACACAGCTACAAACCATTTGTAGCGCAAAATTTAGAAATCGTGAGGAAAGATTGGAAATGCTTTCCGAAATGGTCGGATCTCCGATAACATCAATAAAGGATCTAACCGAATTGCAGGCTGATGAATTGATTTACTTTTTCAACACTGGTAAAAATATGGATCATAGCAGTTATGCGCTTTTTGACCATAAAAACAACCAACACAGGACAATTCTTAGCCATTGCCATACTCTGGGTTGGGTTAATCCAAATAATCCGCGGTTTGTAGATCTTAATCGGCTTGGTGGTTGGCTCAAATCTGAAAGATCTCCTGTAAAGAAGCCACTTAAACAAATGACAAAGCAGGAATTATCAAAAATTATTGTCGCATTAGAAAACATAACTAAATCTAAATTCAAATGAAAACAGAAAACACAGGCGTTGGCCTATTCACGGTAATTGCAATAGTATTTATTGTACTGAAACTAACAAAAACAATAGACTGGTCATGGTGGTGGGTTTTAGCTCCTATCTGGGGACCGTTGGGATTCTTCCTTATGTTCTTCCTGATTATAGCCATTATCGGTGGTACGATCTCACTATTTGCAACTAAGAAAAGAAGAAAATAAAAATTTCAATTATAAAATAGATATCATGAACGAATTAAAAATTCAAATTCCTGAAGGCTTCCAGATTGGAGCTTTCGACAAAGTTACAGGTGTAGTAAAATTCGAAGCTAAACCAAAAGACATTAAAGAACGTATTAAGACTTTTAATGATGTGCTGAATTATCACAGTATAGAACCACAAACCTTTTCAATGGAATGTCTTAGCCTAACAGATGATGAAATTGCATATAAACAGATAAAACTGATTGCATCAGCATTAAATGAAGGTTGGACACCAGATTGGAATGATCATAATCAGACTAAATATTATCCATGGTTTAGAATGGGTTCTTCGTCTGGCGGGTTCTCGTCCGTCGGCTGCGATTACGGTCACTCGCATTCGGCTGTCGGCTCTCGCCTTTGCTACAAGAGCAGTGAGCTTGCAAAATATGCCGGAACTCAGTTTATAAGTATCTATAAGAAATTCACAACCCTTTAAAAAACAGTTATTATGAACGAATTAAAAATTGAAATCCCGGAAGGGTACAAAATTGACACTTTTGATAAAGCGACAGGTGTTGTAAAGTTTGCTGAAAAGCCTAAGGATATCAAAGACAGAGTAAAAAGTTTCGAAGATGCTTGTGATGTTTTAGGAATTACTCCACAAAACCCAGATTTAGAAACTATTCCTACTAAATTACAAAAACCACTATTCGCACATTACAAGCTATGCATTATTGCTATGGCTTTAAATGAAGGATGGGAACCTGACTGGGATAATGACGACGAGTATAAGTATCACCCTTATTTTGATATGGAAGGTTCTTCGTCTGGCGGGTTCTCGTTCGTCGACTGCGCTTGCGTTTACTCGGCTTCGTGTGTCGGCTCTCGCCTTTGCTTTAAAAGCAGGGATTTAGCAGAATATGCAGGAAAACAGTTTGAAACCATTTACAGAGAATATTTTGTAATTGAATAATTGAAAATAAAGGTTGTGCAGTGTGTTGCTGTAGTTCTTCGTCTGGCAGGTTCTCGTACAACGACTACGATTACGATAACTCGAATTCGAATGTCAGCTCTCACCTATGTTATTTAACACTGCAAACCATGCCTCTTGGCAAAAAACAACTCACTTTCCAAAAGGCGTTGGTAGGATTTCCGAAAACGACTTTTTTAAAAGCAAAGGCAAAATGAAAAGATTAAACAATCTATACGAGAAAATTATCAGCATCGAAAATTTGATGCTTGCTGATGAAAAAGCCCAGAAAGGAAAGGCTAACAGATACGGCATTATGCTGCATAATAAGAATAAAGAAAATAATATTATGAAGCTTAACACCCAGTTACGTATGAAAAGCTATAAAACATCTGAATACTCAGTGTTTAAAGTGTATGAACCAAAAGAGCGTGAAGTATACCGTCTGCCGTTCTTCCCTGATAGAATTACACATCATGCAGTAATGAACATCTTAGAGCCGATATTCGTTTCAACTTTTACTGCTGACTCTTATAGCTGTATAAAAGGAAAAGGTATTCATGCAGCTTCTTTTGCAGTACGCAAAGCTTTAAAAAATGTCGAAAAAACTACCTATTGTCTAAAATTGGATGTTGAAAAATTTTATCCAAACATTGACCACGAAATACTAAAAACATTACTACGAAGAAAATTTAAAGATACTGATCTGCTTTGGTTGCTGGATGAAATTATAGATAGTGCGCCGGGGCTTCCTATTGGTAACTATTTAAGTCAGTTTTTAGCAAATTTTTACTTAACCTATTTCGATCACTGGATCAAAGAACAAAAATCAGTAAAGTATTATTTCAGGTATGCAGATGATCTGGTTATTTTATCTGATAGTAAAGAATATCTGCATCAGCTTTTAAAAGAAATTGAAACCTACTTTAAAGAGCGTTTAAAATTAACAGTAAAAAATAACTGGCAAGTATTTCCAGTATCAAAACGAGGAATTGACTTTGTAGGCTACAAACATTATCACACACATGTTTTACTACGTAAATCAATCAAAAAACGTTTTGCCCGAATGCTCAAAAAAAGACCAAACAAAGCTTCAATTGCTTCTTATAAAGGTTGGACAAAGCATTGTGATTCAAAAAACTTACTTAAAAAACTGGGATGTTCAACTTTAGCGAATTAGGAATAAAACCAAAAGAAAGCACCTTCATAGGTGATAAAATAAGCATAGATAAAATTATAAACACTGAAATACTGATACTTGATTATAAAGTGGAGCCGTCGAAGGTAAAGCCCGGAACAGAGCTTCTCACTTTGCAAATAGAAAGAAAAGGCGATAAAAATATACTCTTTTGCGGATCAGCAAATTTAATATTCATGATTAGGCAGGTTCCTAAAGACAAATTTCCTTTTAAAACAACAATTATTAAACAAGATAGAAGGCTTGAATTCACTTAATAAAAGAAAATATGAATAGTAGAGAATTGAAGGCAAAGATGGAAGGTAAAATTTTGCTTCCTATGGACAATGGTAAGCTGGTTGTGCTCAACAACTGTATGGCTTCACTGGATGGATTAACCTTTAGCGGTATAGGTAGGCAGTTAAAAACGTCTGTTTCTATCTGCTGGGATCTTAGAACTGAACTGCTACAGAAAGCAATTAAAACAAGGCAAAAAGACAAATCTTTTATATTAAAGCTGGCATACTACAAAGCTGACGCTTTATATCGCTTCCTGACTGATTTTGAAATTTATTTCCCGGATTCTTTTGGACCGTATGAAAATAACACTGTTATGCAATTAAAAAACGAACTACACCAACAATTACAATGAAAAATTATGTAGCATTACACAAAAAGAGTGATCATAAGATCTATTTGAGTTATGATACATTCGGCGTTTTGGTGAAATTGGAGTTTTCTGGAGAACGCTGGAAAGAGTCAACAATTGACTGGATATTTAAACCAGGAAGGATCCCATTAACAGAATCTGATATTTGGACCAGGATTGAAAATAAAACTTTAGAGTTTACTTATATGGAAATTCCTACAGATTTGAGCTTTTCAAACTTCTGGAATCTGTTTGCATACAAAAAGGGAAAGATACCAGGTGCGCAGCGTTACTGGGAAAGACTTACAGATGCAGAAAAAATTGAAGCTTTATTATACATTCCAAAGCTGCATACTCAAAAGAAGGCTGACGGAACTGCAATGCCTTATCCTCAATCATATATTTCTGGTAAATACTGGCTAGCAGATAAAATTTAGTATAAATACATATTTGGTTATGAGAATTACAATTAGTACTTCGGAATACAATAAACTTATTTCCATTGCCCGAAGCAAATTTCCAAATTGTTATGAAGATGTTGTACACGATGCTGTTCTTTTGGAATTAGATTTTAAAGGCTGTTTAAGTAAAATTAAAGGTTTTAGTTATAGTTATCGAACAGTTAAAGAAGTTGACTTAACTAATAATTATCAAGAAAAAGTATGTACAAAATGTAATAAGTGTTTACCAATAGCATTTTTTGCATTGAAAGAATCCAGAAATGTTATTTATACTAGAAATGTTTGCAAAACATGTATTAATATACAACAAAAAGAATGGAGAAATAACAATCCAGAAAAATTCAAAAAAAGCAGGCGTGCTTATGATGAAAGAAACAAGGAACAAAAAAGGGCACGCAATAAAAAGTGGGAAGACAAAAACCGTGATTACAGAAAGGAATATATGAGACAATGGTATGTTAAAAATAAAAAGAAGAAAGATGAATATACAGTTCAGTATTTGGCAAAGAAAAAACTTGAAAAATTAACTTTAAAACAGATTTAAATGGAACATAAATTAACCTATCAGAGAAAGAGACAATGAAAATAAACTGCCACGAGTATAGTTTTAATGAGGTAAAAGAGGCACTGGAAAGAAAAGGCTATAATATTGTTTATGTTGTATCACATCCGGACAAACGAGGTAATATAGAAACTAATTATTTCGCTTTACTTCCGGGAGAGGAGCCGGAACCATGTACTAAAATGGAATCAGTTGCTTTAAAATTATTTCATAAGAAACCACCTTTAGAGTAGCATAGAATAAAATTTTAAATCGTGTTACGGATATCCGTAATGAATAAAAAAAATACAGGATTATTTTTGTATCAGAAAATGAAGGAGATTAAGTTTAACATGTGGATGAAATTTAAAATTGGCATGGCCTCGGTTTTATTTGTTTGCCGGGGCTTTTTTACTTAACAAATATTAATAGAAAAAATGGAAGAAATTAGAGTAACTAAAAGAAATGGATTTTTTAAGGATATTTTTAAAAAGATATCATCAACAAACCTTAAGCAGATAATAGATTATAATGTGAAAGTCGATGGAGAACAGACAACAGTTGTTTTTTCACCTCAAAAGAAATCTAATATTGATCAGGAAGCCTTTAATAATATGATATCTCAACTTATTAAGGAATAGGCTATTTGTATGTAGGCTTTTTACTTATATTTGAAATATGAAAAGATTCTTATACATATTTATTTTATTATCTGGCTTAATTTTCGGTCAAGAGAAAACAATTTTCAGACAGATAACCTATAATGACGTTGTTCATCAATTTAATAAGGTACTTCATTTAAAAAATGAAAACTTAGATCAGAATCTTGATAGATGTCAGTATATCATTGCAGAATCTAAAAAAAAAGGGGATAATAATACTGCTTTAGCTTTTGCTTTATATTATAAAGCTTTAAAAGAAGCCAAAATAAAAGCGAATAATGAACAACCTTTCTTTACCATTTATAAAGCTGATAGTAATTATGAGTTTTATAATTCTGAAAACAAATTTATTGGCAGGATGTATAAAGAGAAGCTAGAAGAACAAATAGATATTAATGGAGATAATCCTAATACATATCTTGAAAATTATTTCTATATGATTTCAGATGAATAAAAATGGTAGCGACATTATTGTCGCTACCATTTTTGTTTATAAGCGTTGTAAAAATGGAAATAATTTCCTTATTTTGCATTGTAACATGGCTAAAACATTACAACGCAATACTTTACTCCGCTATAAATTGATAAAAGATTTATACCTGGAACATAAAACTGAGGATATTCCTGACACAAAGGTTCTCAGACGCCATATTTATCCTAAATACCCAATCAGCAGAAGCACTTTAAATACTATTCTCAGCACACCTATTGAAAAGCAGTTAGCGGAAATAAATGCTAACAATTGTGGAGTCCAATAGTATATACAATTCTTTTTTCCTGTATTCCGTCGTCCCTTGTAACTGATTGAAAAGAAGCCCTTGTCATTCCGCCGGCATTATTAACAGGTTTAAAGCCCTGTATTACTTGATGTACCTTTTCAATAAGTCCCCAAATTTTAAAAGCGTTCTTTTTCTGGCCAATAGGAGCATTAAAACTGGTATTACTAAGCTTTATATTAGCTACAGTTATTTCGATTGAAATGACGCCTTCCTGTCGGTTTGTGGGGGTTAATCGAATATCTTTCCCATTGTTAGAAAATTGTCCGGCTGAAATATCAACTAAAGCACATGGCCAGCTTACCGGGCATTCAATACCATATAGCTGTAATTGTCCCCAATTTTCGTCCTTATGTATGAGCTCTGGAACTTCATTCAGCTTGTTAATAATCGCTGTTATTATTTCGTCCATAATTAACGTTGTTTAAGGTTATTATTTATAAAATTATTCATAGCCGGAAGATGTGAATCCACGACTTTCTGAATGATTTCGTTTATTCTGGGATGTGGTCCTATTACCCGCCTTGCCGGAATTTTTATTTTTTTGCCTATTGGCATTAATGCCAAAGCTTTAAACTGCTCAGCTTCGATACTTAGATGGGCATTCTTTTTCGTTTTAGCTACAGCTTTAGTTTTGATATTATAGGTTATTCCTCCGGTTGCCTGATAATACATTGCCCAGAAATATTTTTTCATTCTGGCAGTTACAGTAATCTCACCACCTTCGTTCTGAATGGATGCATAAGGCATAGAATTGGAGAACGCAATTTTTTCACCTTCAATCCTGGCACGATATCCACGGCGCAAATTATTACTTCGTGCCATCATGGATCCTTTTCTATTAACTAAAATATTAGATGGCCACTTCTTGTCAAAAAAAGCCTTTCGCTCGAAGTTTCTATCAAACTCCTCCATCACCTCGGTTTTAACATCCTTAATGATATTCTGATGAAATTCTTTTAGATCCATTGCTATATAAAAATAAGTTGTAATTTTGCTTTTATGGAAAATAGTTCCACATATAAAAATTTAGATCTCCGGAAAGTAACTGTATATGATATCGCAGAATTGTTCCCGGATAAGCCTGTTATTTTTGTTTCGTCAGATAATGACCTATCAGATGAACAGGAACGGATTCTGTATCTATATACTTTTGCAGACTACTATAAAATAGAAGATCTAAAGTCCAAACTGGAATCTTTGTTTAAAACTGAACTACTCTCTTTGTCTTAAGAGATCAGTATTACCATCCAATAATTGCTGAAATTTGTCATTGTCATATTGCTTTCCGTAATTAATGAAAGCTCTGATCGTGCTGTCTTTAATTTCATACTTACTATGTTCTTTTATGGCTTTTACAAGTCCGGTCATCTGATTATCATAACGGCCTTCAATTAGATGTTCCTTTACGGTATTTAGCACCTTATTAGGATCCGAATCAGACCACTTTATAATCTTATCATAGTTCACAACCATTTTATTATAACCGGTATTATCCCGGTTATCTACAAGCTCTTTGTTTTGAAGTTCACCACCTATTTTTTTCATAAACTCCGGCAGTGTTTTTCTTGATACAAATTCATTTGCAAGCTCCATAGTTTTGGTTGTGTCTTTAGTCAATCTCATCATACCAGGCTTATTGGCATTATGCCAAATTTCATGGTGTAAAGTGGATATCGCTTTTTCCTGGTCAAAGGTTGTTTTTTCTCCTTTTTTAATATTGTTGATTCCTTCGATAATCGGCTTAATGATATCCGGTTTTAGGGCAATCATTCCGTTTAGATCCGTAAATCCGTTAACGCTTTTTTGCCTTGTTACCTTGATTTCTTTAAAGCCACGCTGGAACATTTCTGAGTTATTGGAAGCAAAATTTTCAAAATGCTGGCTGAGATCTTTCACTGTTTTTAGAGGCTTGTCATCTAAAGCCTGTTTAACAGTATCAGCGCCTTTCACTTTATTATATGGATGCTTTGGCGGAAAAACTTTTTGTTCTGCACCAGGATTAAACCTGAACATCTCTAATCTGTTTTTTCCATCCTTACCTATTTGAGTTGTTGCAGATTCTCCTTTTTTAAGTGCTTTTTCAGAATCGGAAACCTCATATTTCGCTTTCAATACTTCAACTGCTGTACAACGACAACGCCAACCATTTGGAGGATAATAAGACAACCAAAACGGATCATCTATTGGCAGCGTAGTATCTTGCAAAACGGCATGCTCCGCCCTTACTCTGTCGTCATTTGCAGTCCGATATTGCAGATTATACCGTCCGTCCGGATCTAATTCCGCCCAATTGGCGGCACTCTGAGAACTGCTAACAGCAAATTGATATTCAGCTTCGAGATAAGTTTGGTTATAAGCTATATTAACCTTGTTAAACTCGTTTGCAAAGCTGTCAAATCCTCGTATTTGCCCTTTGTCATCACGCAGCATGCTAGAAGCTTCCAGTAATTGAGCATGTGTTTTAAGCCCTGAGAATACAAAACTATCATTCTGTAATTTTGCAAGCATTGCCGGCGGAATATCATTATCTTTTATTGCTGAGTCAAAAACTTTTACAGTTTCATTAATCAGATTCTGATATGGTTTATCCTTTATATCTTCTGCTTTATAACCTCCTTTCTCGTGAAGGTGTTTAAATGCTTTTTCAGCAGCATTTAAAACAGATTTAAAAACAGGATTTTCCTCTCCGGATGCCAGGTTGATTTTTCCAGCTTTACATCTATCGCAATTACACTCATAAAGTGAATTTAATCGCATGTGTAAACCGCTGAAATATATTTTCGGACTGACAAATAACGGCCTATTGCCAGCCCTTAATTGAAAAAACTTTCTGCTATATTAAATTGTCCGTTACCTGCCTGTAAAGGGTTGTTTTCTCTTTTCCCGGTAATAGCAATTCCGAATTTTTCTTTTACCCACTCCGGATCCACTTCATAATATTGAAGTGCCTGCATGGTTCTGGCCCATAGTTCTGAAAGATCCTCTGATATTTCCCAGGCAAAAATATAATCAGCCGGTACAATACCAATACGAGCCAAAGCCGGCATTACTTTGGTATTCATGTACATTTCAACGAGTGCCATGTCCGCCAATACTAATTTTTCAAGCATTTTCTGACTTGCCTCATCTTTGGATCTGGATCCGTTCTTAGTGTCCTGACCTATAATAGCTCCGGACATTAATAGTGTATTTTGATTGTCGCAGAAAGTAAGTAGGTTATGATAGACATCACCATTGGTTGTAACTCCTTTAGCCCATTCAAATTCCTCTGTCGTATCGATAATAAACCATGCAGCAGATCCCATATCCTGCATCATTTTTTTACCTCTTGCAACCGCTGCCGGATCCTGAGCATCTGTTTTGTATACCCGTGGAGGTATTCCATAAATTTCGCAGAGTTCAGACCAGCATGATTGTGCAAAACGCTTAAATAAAGCATGTGGAATGGCTTTGCTTAGTAAACCTAATTCACCAGGATTGCCAAATTCTAAAAGCCATGTCCCAAACTCCGGGAGCTCTCTATAATTTATGCCTTTATCCTCATTATAATCCGGAACAAATTTCCCTTTTTTGGCAATAATGTTCTGACGCGGTAATAAATTCACTTTCAGTTGTGGTTCGTTCTGTCCTTCCTGGACCCAATCCAATTCAACTACAGAATGTCCGTAGAATCTTGTATTAATAATTTGCTTAATAAGCTCATTGAATAGCTCAGAATTTTGCAACGTTTCTGTTAGTTCCGGATCTATATCACCCCCTCTTTTTTTTAGGTTAAAAGAGGATCCCAAAGAATCCTGAATACGGTTTTCAATCTGAGAGGTCAATAAAGCATCATCCAATATATAATCATAAAGGTTATATATCAGGTATGAAATAGGATTGTCGGCATTTTTAAAACTATTTAATGCAGCTTTATATTTAGCTATATCCTGCCTGGTCTGTGATATTGATTTATCTACAAGCTGAGGATAGAGCTTGGAGCCTACAGAACTTTTTTTGCCTTGTGCCTGAGCTCCGGCAAGCTTATTTTTATTATACGGTTTTTGGTAGTTATTACGGTAATTTCTGGACATGGTTATTTTTTTGAATATGCTTTGAAATAAACAGAATCACTTACAAGACTTCTGTTTTCTATCTCGTGTTTATGGAATACTGGAAAACCTAAAACATCAACTCCAATCTGAAAAACAATTGTTTTAAAAAACTTTTTCATTGTTAAATATTATTCGTGTATGAATTTTTCCCGGCTTCCATAGATAAATGGATCGGTCTCGTTGGGTTCAGTGCCCGGATCCGTTGGATCTACTAGTGCAGGCAAAGTATCTAGTGTTATATCTCCTTTTGCTAGTTTATTCAGCCATGTTACTGCACGATCATACCTTTCTTTGCAATGTTCATAGATATAATCAGCATTGCAGAGCTCAGCGATATACCATTTTGCTATTGTGGCACAGTGGCGCACCAATAACGGATTTCTGTCTGCTCCGGTTGCTGCTAAAATTTTTCCTACATCATAACGGATCCTTCCATCTTTCCACTCTCTTTTATTGTTAGCCACGAGATATGCCCTTAACTCGGATTCTGCTGATTGTATAGCTTGAATGACAATACTCTCATCGCCTTCGGTGATCTGTTCAATCTGATAGTTATAGATTGTAGTGCCTAATTCTTCTGGTTGTATAAACATAATTTTAGTATTTACGGGATTCAACTTGCCCCGAGGCATAGCCTAAGTCTTCTTTTACCACGCGGGTATCTATCATTGTTTTTGCTCCTTCCACGGCATCAGGTCCGTCCATCTCTTTAGAATCTTTGGAAACTCCCAGCCACTCATCTTCCATTTCTATCATCATCGGGTTTTCCTTTTCCTCTTCGTTGAAAATGATATCACCGCAATTATTTTCATCAGCCATATTTTCAAGTCTGTCAAATTTTTCGGCCTTTTTTCTTTTGTCTTCCCGAACGGGAAGCTTTATGCCATGTTCTTTTCTGTATTTCTCTAAAAGTGGTTTGATGACTTGTTGATAGTGCGGATCCTGCAAACTATTATTCTCTATGAATATTTTTTTAGCATCGATTCCGTGTTTATCTAAATAGTGGTAAGCCAGAGCGATCCAACCTACCATTTCGGCATTGGTAGCTTTACCCAGCCAAACCTTATAGATGTAGTATTTTCCCTGATATAGCCCAACAATAACAACAGCTTTGGATGAGCTGTTTTTTTCTTTATTATTGGAAGGAGATGGATCTATATAAGTAACAACCTTTTCACACTTTTTAAGTGGCGGACATTTGCCATAATTGAAGACTTTGAATGTATCACCTTCTGCACTCGGATTATTATAATACTCCTTTTGCTCGGCTTTTTTAGTCATTTTACGCTTCCCTTTGGAATTGTAAACCATCTTATGGATTGTTTCTTTAGGGTATTTATCTTTCCAATTTGGATTCCCTTGTTTATCCGTCAGATTTACAATATCCCAATGATCTGCAAGTGGTCCCAGAATTGTAACTGTGCAGTATTTTGCAATAATATTTCCGTTGACAATGACTAATAAGTCTTCTGATCCTCTTGTAGGTATAACCGCTTCTAAAAGCCAGTCAGTTCCATTTTTAACCCGGTCTTTGTTACGGCATTTTTCATCTGTGTCAAAGTCATCTATCAGAATACCATCCGGCCTGTATGCATCATTACGAGTACCACGGGGCGACTGGCCTTCACCTAATGCCCGGAAGCTGAAACCAAATTTTGAAGTAAATTCTTTATCCTCCCATTTGCCGACCTGTTTCTGAATACCATAGTCATTGATAATACGGTTGTTTGATTCTAAAGCATTCTTATAGGCTGCCAATAATCTGATGGCATTATCCTCTGTATTGGAAATCATTAACCAGGTCTTCTTTCTTTTTGTCAAAGACAGGTAAAGTGATTCCATCATTGTTCTGACAGATTTAGCAAATCCCCGGGACCAGGAACGAACTTCAAACCATTCTGAGTTTTCAATAACCCGTTTCGATGCTTCTAAGTGGAAAACAGCGGGTTTATGAGTATAGAACAGCGGGAAATAATAAGCATTCCATTTTTCTGGATGAGCTTCCAGATAGGCTATACGCTTCTTTTTTTCTATTTCCGTTTCGTGGATATCCACAGGAGTACTCCGGGACATGTTGTCCCGGAACAATGACCAAATGTCTAAATGTTTCTTATCTGATAACTTTTTAGCCATTATTTCAATTGTTCACGGATAAACATGTCGAAATACTCGCTAATCTGTTGAGATGCCTGAAAATCTATATCACGGACGTATTCACAGAATGTCATAGCGATCTGCACGGTTTCACCTACAGAAACTTCGCCTTCCAGTTTATTAATGGCATTCGTAATTTTGGTTATAATGTCAGCTTCCTTACTGGTTGGAAAGTTTCCTACTTTAATTGGGTAATCTGATTCATTATAATCCGGGTATTCCAAATATTCCGAGCCATCAGCATCTTTCAGTTTTATAGGTTTGAGTAAATGAGCCGGGACATCATAAATTATTTTACGGTTTTCGATATCGGAACTCATACGGTCCAATTGTTCATAATATCGATTGATCTGACTTGCTTTTGTGGTCAATAATGACTTTTTCAGCTTTTTCCACTCACCGTCATTTTCATTAATCCATTTGATTAGTGTTTTCTCTGTAACGCCTACTTTTTCAGCGATATCTTTTTGAGTTAAATTCTTTTCGGTGTAGAGGAACTTAGCATATTCCTTTTGCTCGGTTTTTTTAAGTCCCATAGGTTATAGTTTGTAGCAAAATTGCCGGAATACTATAGGGATTAAAAAAAGGTGTCCAGTTTCTGGACATAGTTGTACAACTTCTGTACAAGGTTGTTCAGGTTCTGTACAACTATTTTTTTTGCCTCGAATGACATCGGATGTTTGTGGTCTAAACGACAAAAAAGATGTCAAAACATAAGTTCATACTTAATGACGAAACAAAAATAAACCAGTACGGATTCAGAGTTTCAAATGCTGGGTTGGACCTTGCAAGATTCAAGGCTAATCCTGTGATTTTAGATTATCATAAAGAGGGCAATGAGGCTGTTATTGGACGTTGGGAAAATATCCAGATCGAAGGCCATTTGTTAACGGCTGAGGCTGTGTTTGATGATGCAGATCCAAATGCTGCTAAAATTTCGGGAAAGGTAGAAAGGGGCTTTCTTAAAGGTTGCAGTTTAGGGCTCAATCCTTTCTCTATGAGCAATTTTATTATAGCTCCGGATGATGTCTATGATCTGGTAAAATCTGAGGCTTTAGAAGCTTCTATCGTCGCTATTCCTAACAATGCCAACGCTATTAAACTCTATGCTTCCACAGAAGAAAGTTTTAAAGAACTGGCAGAAACGGAAGTATCTGACATTTTGTTAATGGCATCTGATGTTTCAAAATTCAATTTAAATAATTCCATGAAAAAGATCACGTTATCTATTGCCGCGATATCTGCATTAGGGCTACCCGGCACATCCTTAGAGCACGACGAAAATGTCGTAAATGAAAAGATCATTAACCTAAAATCTGAGTTAGACAGTGCTAAACAGAAAATTCAGGGTTTTGAAGATCTGGAAAAAGACAAGAAAGCAAAATTATCCGCTGATACTGTTGAGGCAGATATTAAAGCCGGTAAGATTGATGCTACCAAAAAAGATGAATTTATTAAGCTTCATGCCCAGTCTCCGGACTTATATAAGTCATTAGTTGGTAGTATTCCTACAAAAGTAACTTTAGCAGGTCAGACAGTACCTACAGGAGATTTTGGTGCAATAAAATCACTGGATGATTTTGAAAAACTGGATTTGACAGCTCAATTGGAGTTTAAAAATAGTCAGCCTGAGGCTTATAAAAAGCTATTCAGTTAACAACTCTTCTTTTCATATCTATATTTTGAACAGCCTCCTTTTTCTATGGAGGAGGCTGATTTTTCTAAAAACTAATAACCTTAAATTATAAAAAAATGCCAGCAAATTTTCCAGAAGTTTGGTTAGCTCGTGTAATCACTTTATTAACCACATTGAATGTGGCGCCGTGGTTAGACGGAATTCCTGAACTTGACGTAGAAGTTGTAGAAATGGGTGCAGGTTCTGCATCAGAAATGAATGTAATTCACGTACCTATTGAAACTTTCCAACCGGAAGTATTGATTAACAATACAACTTACCCAATTCCAGTACAGGAGTTTTCAGATACTGAAATCCTTGTAAAACTGGATAAATACCAGACAAAAGCAACATCATTAACTGATGATCAAATCATTGGAGCTTCTTATGCCAGAATTGATTCTGCAACTCGTGGACACATGACACAGATCAATTCTACAAAGTACAGAAAAGCTATCCATGCTCAGGCTCCTGCTCAGGACACTCCAAAAACTCCGGTTGTAACTGTTGATTTTACAGGATTAACAAAAGGATCCGAGAAGGCAGAAGCTTTCTATCAAAAAATTGTAGAGCTTAAAGGCCGTTTAGATGCCGAAGAGGTTCCGGAAGAGGACAGAAGATTGGTATTATCCACAGATCACGTCAATATCCTTTTATTGGATAGAAACAGATTTGGGGATCAGATTGCCAACATCAATACCGGGAAAGTAAACGGAATGATTGCAGGATTTAACACCTATTCCTACGTAGGCAATCCGCGTTATGATGCAACCGGAAAGAAAAAACCTTTCGGAGCAATAAAAGAATCTACAGACAAAATTGCATCTGTTGTATTCCATAAAAACAACGTGGCTAAAAAAACAGGTCTTACAAAACAGTATTTCCGCAAAGCTGCTGATTCTCCAACAGAACAGTCAAACTTATTAAACTACCGCCATTATTTTATTGCTATGCCTGCTAAACAGGAGCAAATGGGGGCTATTATCTAAACCATTATTGTGAAGGAGGTAGTATTTACGGCCGTAGTAGGCATTGTAACCTCATTGGGCGGGTGGTTTGCGGCCAGACGGAAAAACCTCGCAGACGTTCAAACCTCAGAGTTGGACAATGTCGAAAAGGCCGTAAAGATCTACCGAGAACAATTAGAGGATATCGGCGCACGCTGGAAAGAAGCAACGGAAGAAACCCGAAAAATGAATGAGCTCTATAAGCAGGCGCTTAATGATCTCGCTGATTTGGAAAAGCGTTTCAACACCCTTGCGGATGAGAACAGAGCTCTTATTGACGAGCTAAAAAAGTATAAACAACTTAACGGTAAAAAAGCAACACATGAATAGTGTATTTAAAGATAATAAAAACCTAAAGGAATATTGGGAGACTTCCGATGGAACTCCATTCTACACCGAAAACATGGCTAAAAATCACGCTTCTGGTTTAGAAGACAAGAATATAAAGCATGTTGAAAGATCGGAATCAGAATCAGAATCCGATTCTAAGCAAAAATCCGCTGCCGATATTCTGGCATTAGTTCCGGACATGGATCTGGAAACTGCAAAAGAGTACTTGGAGGCAGACCAAGCTTTGGATAAGCCACGTAAATCTGTGGTAGAAGCTTTGGAAGTAAGAATTGCAGAACTTGAAAAAGGCGCATAATGAAACCAAAGATTAGTATATCATTTAAAAATGGCGTTATCGGAGCGGTAACGCCATTAGATACAGGATGCTTTGGCTTTGTCGCCAGTGCTGTATCTGTAGCTGATGGTTTCCAGGTGGGAACTGTTTACCAGTTAAAATCTATGAAGGATGTTGCAGATCTTAAGCTGGTTGACAGTATTGACAATCATAGATTATATAAGGCTTTATCAGAGTTTTATACAGAAGCCGGTGAGGGTTCAGAATGTTGGATCCTAGGAATGCCGAAAACTCAGAAAGTTTCAGACTGGTTTACGCCAACCGATGGAATAACTCCGGTTGAAGCATTATTAAATGCTGCAAAAGGAAAAATAAGAGGCTTGTTCACTGTAAACGATTCAACGGTAGCTCCTGTAGTCACTAAAGGCATTGATGCTGATGTATTATTGGCAGCTCAAAAGGCTCAGACCTTATTTGAGAATTATACAGTAGGCAAATACGCTCCTTTCTTTACTATTCTCGAAGGTTACGCCTTTGACGGTAATAAAGTAACTCTGGAAGATCTATCTGCAAAGAATTTCAATGCAGTAGGTGTTTTAATTGGTGATACAGAAACCAAATCCGGAGCGACAGCCTCAAAAGGTGCAGCCGTTGGCGTTCTTGCCGGACGATTGGCAGCTTATCCTACCAGAGTAAATCCCGGAAAGGTAAGAAATGGCGCTTTAGCAGCTCCGACTTTATATATCGGTGATAAGGCTGTTGAAAACTATGATACAGAAGCTTTATACGATAAAGGCTATATCACATTTACAACACATCAAAGCCGTGCCGGTTATTATATTATCGACGATCCTTTGGCATGTAGTGTAAATGACGATTATCATTATTTATCTCGTAGAAGGGTTATAAATGAAGCTGTCAGATTGTCTTATGAAGCTCTTTTAGATTTTCTCCTGGATGAAGTTCCGGCTAATTCAGACGGAAGCATTGTGGCGGCGTATGCTAAAACTATGGAAACGGCTGTTGTGATGAAAATCAGCAACACAATGGGTGAAGATCTCAGCAGTGATCCTGAGAACAAACGGGATAAGGGTGTTGAGTGTTTTGTAGATCCTTCACAAAACATTGTGCGTACTTCCAAAATTGAAGTTGTGGTAAAGGTAAGACCGTACGGGTATAATCGTTGGATTAACGTAACGGTGGGCTTTGAACTCGAATAAAAACTAAACCATGTTAGAAAAAATCAAAATTAACGGCCGTGAATACGAATGGGGAGATCTTACCCTAATGTTAGGCGGTAGAGATATTGCCGGATTCAGAGGCTTTAAATCTTCAAAAAAGGTTGAAAGAGAGCCTGTACATGCAAAAGGGAGACAACCCAGATCTATCCAAACCGGCAATTTTACCTATGAGGGTGAAATAACAATGCTCACGTCTGAGTTTCAGGCTTTACAAAGAGCCGGTAAAGGGACAATTTTAAGCCTTATGCTCGATGCATTGTTATGCTATGGTAATCCTACTGAGGGTAACGCAATGACTACAAAAAGAGTTGAGAGCTTAATGTTTACAGCCGAGGAAGAGGAATGGAAACAGGGCGATAAGTTCGCAGAGGTTTCAATCCCATTTGTGGCCCTTTTCATTGACGACGGAATTTAAATAATATCAATAGTATGAATACAGAAGTTTCAGAAAAACAAATCAAAGCCTGGAAGGAGGAGCATGGCGACATTTACAAATTTATCGTAGGTGAAAAAGTATGTTACCTAAGAAAACCTACAAGACGTGCAATTTCTTATGCCTCAGTTGCCGGCCAGACAGACCCGCTTAAATATAATGAGATCCTTTTGGATGATTGTTGGATTGCGGGAGATGAGGAAATAAAAACAGATAACGGCTTATTCCTTTCAATTTCAAACCATTTAGCTGCACTTGTAGAGATTAAAGAGGTTGAGATGGTAAAGCTATAAAGCAGGCGAAAGTTGACCCGGAAAAGGATTGGCTGAGAATAACCAACGCTCAGCTATCCTATTACTTTCATATCTCAGATCCCGGCCTGCTAAGTGACGAGGAATGGGCTTCAAAAGTCCAGGACCTTGTTTATATCAGAAAATCAGAAAACGGAAAATAACCATGACTAATAACTTACTGTATAATATTGTTTTGCAAATGCAAGGTCAGCAAAAGATCATTGCAAATGTTAATAGTGTACAGCAGTCAACGTCTGGAATGATTAAAAAAATCCAGTCACAACTTAATGCTGTTAGACTGGATTCTTTCCTTAATAATATTAACCGTGTAGCTGATGGTATTTCTTCTCTAAATGGACCAGGTATGGAGCTCGCTTCTTCAATGAAGGATCTTGAAGCTCTTACCGGTGTTGCAGGAGATAAACTAAAAGAAATTGAAGGCTATGCCAGGAATGCAGCAAAAACTTTCGGCGGTTCTGCTGCTCAGGGTGTAGAGTCTTATAAGTTAATTCTGGGACAGTTGTCCCCAGAGATTGCTAAAGTCCCAAAAGCCCTTAAAAGTATGGGCGAAACGGTTGGTTACACTTCCAAACTTATGGGCGGTGATACCATTGCAGCCACGGAGGTTTTAACCACGGCAATGAATCA
This sequence comes from Elizabethkingia miricola, assembly GCF_001675285.1. Classification (GTDB taxonomy): domain Bacteria; phylum Bacteroidota; class Bacteroidia; order Flavobacteriales; family Weeksellaceae; genus Elizabethkingia; species Elizabethkingia miricola. The sequence goes on along the minus strand of NZ_LSGQ01000027.1, from coordinate 61,528 downwards.
GTATGGAATATCCACTGATGATCCCATAAAAGCCAGTCAGATCATGGCATCCATGATGAATGTTATGGCTGCTGCATCCAAAGAAGGATCCGCGGAATTACCACAATTAAAAGCAGCTTTAGAGCAGTCCGGAATGGCTGCTAAAAGTGCAGGTGTTTCTTTTGAGGAAACCAATGCAGCTATTGAGGTATTGGATGCTGCTGGAAAAAAAGGAAGCGAGGGTGGTGTTGCTCTTAGAAACGTACTCGCTACATTAGGACAGGGCCGATTCCTTCCTAAAAAAGTGCGTTCAGAATTTCAGGCTTTAGGCATTGACATTAACCAGCTCAACAATCCATCCATTTCCTTAAGCCAAAGGCTTAATATGCTTAAACCTTTATTAAAGGATTCAGCTCTATTATCTGCAACCTTTGGAAAGGAAAATAGTAATGCAGCAATGGCATTAATAGGGCAAACCGGAGAAATAGACAGATTAACCGGAGCGGTTAAAGGAACTACATCAGCTTATGACCAGGCTGCCATTGTAATGGAAAGCCCTGCAGAAAAGAATGCCAGGTTAAAAGCTCAGCTTGATGATTTTAAAATATCGCTTTTCAATGCTACTAATGCATGGATGGGATATGCGAACGTAGCAGCAGAAGTTGCCCGTGATGTTGGCAATTTAGTTCCAATATTTCAGGGTGTCGGTCAGGTTATCATGTTTGTTACGAATGCTCAGAAGATGCAGGCTTTATGGACAAAAATTGTAACTGCTGCACAGTGGTTATGGAATGCCGCAATGACCGCCAACCCTATAGGGCTCATTGTTGCCGGTATTGCTGCATTAATTGCCGGTGTAGTAGTATGCTGGAATAAGTTTGAAGGCTTTAGAACCGTGATTTTTAAAAGCTGGGAAGCTATGAAGCTGTTTGGAACAGCAATAAAAGATTTTGTAATAAATCGTTTTAAAGAACTTCTTTCCGGAATTACCGGCATTGGATCCGCTTTATTATCCTTTTTTAAAGGAGATTGGAAAACAGCCTGGGAGACCGGAAAAAAAGCAGCTATTGATCTTAGTGGCTATGGTTCTGCATCAAAATTTGGTAATCAGGTTGTTTCCGGATGGAGCGGGGCAATGAAAGCCGGTCAATCAGCTAGTAATGCTTATACTAAAAAGCTAAACGCTGGCAAAACATCGGGATCCACAGACTCTGGAATTTTACCCCCTGTTGGTATACCTGGTACTGGAGGAATTGGAGGAGGTAAAAAAGGCGGATCCGGAGACGATGACGATAAAAAAGACGGAAAAAAAGCAAATAGCGATATAGCAACCGGCGGAACAAAGCATAACTACATCACTATTAATATTAGAGAACAGGTAGGTATAAAAGGCTTTACTGGATCTTTTGAATCCGCAAAGAAAAAGGCCGGTGAAGAGGTATTAGATGAACTTTTAAGAATAACGGCAAGCGCCATAACAGCAGGAGGATGAAAATAAGTAATGAAACGGGATTGATTGCCTCATTATTGGGGAGTCAGGTTGCCAAAAGCATTCCACGCTTTGCAGCGGTGCAAAATGAGATCAGTAAACATGTTTTACCTCCGGTAAGATTTCTGCCTTTAAATGTTCAGGATGTAGGCATTAATGAGCCTGAATATGATGATCAATACGAGCTATGGAAAGGAACATTGCCAACAGAATCTGATAATCAGTTTTTTCCACTGTCGTTTAGAGCTGTAGATGAAAAGGATTTTTATCTATTCCCGTGGGAGCCTATTATAAGTATTGAATCTGAGAATATTATTGCCAAAAGAAATGTTGCAAAAGCCGGTCAAAATTTAATTGGCTCAGTAAAAGAACGTTGGACAACAGGTGATTATAAAATAACCATCACAGGTGCTTTTTATGGGGATAAAATGCTGGGTAAACCGGCACAAACCTATCCCAGAAAAGATATGGAAAAACTCCGGCAATATCTTTTGTCTGCTAATGCAATAGAAGTTAGATCTGAAGCTTTACAGATCCTAGATATTAATAGGATTGTAATTGAATCAGTTAGTTTTCCATTTACTAAAGGTGAGAATGTCCAAGCCTATGAAATACGGGCTTTAAGTGATTTTCCTTATCAGCTTATTTACAGAAGAAAAGCAAGTAAAAAAAGTACTGTTAGTATGGGAGATTGGTCACAAGAAAAAATAAAGGACTAATGTATCAATTGAATTGGGATTGTTATATCAAAAATAAAGAAGGTGAATGGCAGCTTGGAATATTGGCAGAGTGTACAATTGAGAAATCAGTTAAAAACCTTGTTGATATCGCAACTGTTATACTTCCGGAAGCTGACCAAAATACGGTTTTGCGTGTTCAGGATTCTATTGGACGGGGTGATGAAATTAGAATAAAATTAGGCTATGATTCTGATCTAAGAACTGAGTTTTCCGGTTACATTCGGGAAATTATCACTGTAGATGGCGCTTTGAAAATCATGTGTGAAGATGCTTTATTTCTTTTCAGGAAAGGAGTTAAAAATAAGCAGTATAAAACAACAACGGTTAAAGAATTAGCACAATATGTATGCAGCCAGATAGATCCTTCTTATAAGGTTGTTTGTGACTATAATATAGGCTATGAAAAGTTTACCATTTATCAGGCTACCGGAAGAGATGTATTAGCAAAGATCCAGGAAGAAACCGGAGCGGATATTTTTTTCGATATGAAAACCAAAGAGCTGCATATACATCCGGCATATACCCGTAAAGGTGGTGAAACTGATTACAGCTTTCAGCATAATATTGAGGAAGGTGCTTCTTTAGAATATAAATCGGCTGAGGATAGAAAAGTTGAAGTTACTATCGAAAGTGTCGGACTGGATGGCAAAACCATTAAAACCACAGTTGGAAATGCCGGCGGTGAAAAGATCACCCGTAAAGTAGGCAGAATGAGCAAAGAAGCAATAAAGCTTATTGCTGATGTTGAATATAAAAATAAAATGGCTCCTGGTTATGAAGGGACATTTGATAGCTGGCTAATCCCATACGTAGAACCTAGCTATACCATAGGGATTTACGACAAAGATTATCCATATAAGGATGGACGCTATTATGCTGAGAGTGTTACGATCTCCTTTAGCGAATCCGGAGGAAAACGAACCATAACACCAGGAATAAAGTTAAGCAACTAATGGACAAAATTGCAGAATTAAAACGCCGGTTCCGGGACATGATGCCAAAACAAGGCATGATAACCATTGACGGTGTTGTCACAGCAATAACAGGCGATACCTGTTCTGTTCAGGTAGATGATATCGAGCTGGTAGATGTAAGGTTAAAAGCTACAGCAAACGGAAAGGATTCTGTTTTAATGGTTCCGGTTATTGGCTCTCATGTGCTTATGATCTCTACAGATGGAAGCATTGATAATTTAACTGTTATTAAGTGTGACCAGGTAACGAAATTTCTATATAACCAAAATGGTGTAGCAGTCGAAATAGACAGCGAATCCAAGAAAATAAGTGTGAAAAACGATGAAATAAACCTTTATCAATTATTTGAGGATCTGACAATGTTATTGAAAACATTGAAGGTTTCAACGCCTGTAGGTCCGTCAGGTGTTCCATTGCCGGACACCATTACAAAATTAGATGAGTTTGAAACCAATTTTAAAAAGCTTTTAAAATGAGTTTAAGTAGCGAAAAACAAAAGGCTATTTCAGATCTGGAAAGTCTATTAACAGAAATGAGATCCAAAACGGAATTATCAGATCAGGAGTTTTCTCGGCGATTTATAGGGCTTCTTTTTACTTGGATTTCAAAAGCTCAAGTAAAATATACAACCGGACTGGTTGCCGGGGCTAATCCTGTAACCGGAACATTTAACGGTAATATCGAATGAAAACTAAAGACTTTGGCATACAATACCGGGTAGCAGATAACGGGAATTATGACCTGAATATTGACGTAAAAAAAGACAGTTCCGGAAAGATTATAACCGGGTTGGTTTTAGGTCCTATTCTGGAGCAAAATATGGCTTCTATCCTCATTGCTGAGCAGGGTGATTTTAAAACAAATCTGGATTTGGGTGTTGGTCTTAGATCGATATTATTAGGTGAAGATCTTTTAGAGTATAGACACCTGATTAAAGAAAACTTTGCTAAAGATTCTCTGGTGGTAAAACATCTGGATTTCTATAACCTTCAAAAATTTAGTATCGATGCCGAGTATGAATAAAGTACAACAGGGGCAATCATTTATTGATATGGTTGTTCAGCAGTCAGGAAGCTTTGACGAAATTATTAATGCTGCGATCCTAAATAATAAGTCTATAACTGATGATCTGGCAATTGGTGAGATTATAAATGTTACAAGGATTATAAATGAGGATAATGTAAGGCTTTTCAGATCAAAACAGCCAGCAACGGCACTCAGTCCCGGAAGTATTATACCAGGACCGGGAGGAATAGGATATATGATAATAGAAGAAACATTTATTGTAGAATAATGGCACGTACTAAAGAGGAAATAAAACAGTCAATTATAGATTATTTCGTAAGCAATACGAAAGTACAGGAATATTATGAGCTGGATAATCAGAAAAGTTTTTATGATCAGTTTTCAATAGTTTCTTTTGAAAATATACTTTTTGACATTTTCACATTAGTGATCTGGACACATGAATTAATATTTGATTCACACCAACAGGAACTGGAAGATCTATTGAAAAAGGAGAAAGCTCATGGCCTTCTTTGGTATAGAGAAAAGGCAAAAGCTTTTCAGTTCGGTTTTCAGTTACTCCCGGATAAAGATGAGTTTGACAATACCGGCAAAACGGATGAACAGATAGCAGCTTCAAAAATTATCAAGTATGCAGCGATATCTGAGGACGATAAAGAAAGTCGGTTAATTTTGAAAATTGCTACTGAAACAAACGGAAAACTTTCGCCTATTACACAGAGCCAATATAACGGCTTTAAAACCTATGCAAACGAATACCGTGATGCAGGTGTAAAGCTTACTATTATCAACTATCTGCCTGATATCCTAAAGATGCGTCTTACAATCTATGTAGATGATAAAATCATAGATGAAAACGGATATCATAAACTTTTAGGCAATAAACCTTTTGAAGAGGCTATAAATGAATTTATGAAAGAACTGCCATTTAATGGTGAATTGATTCTAAATAGTCTTATAGATAAACTACAAAAAGTTCCAGGTGTTGTAGATCCATGGTTATGGACAGCAGATTCAAAATGGATAGACCCTAAGACCGGAGGTTATGGAAATTACGAATCTATAGAAATAAGTAAAATTCCCGAATCTGGCTACTTTGAAATGGATTGGTCTAATACAGTTATTGAATACAAAACAAAGAGTAAGTGATAATGTGGTATAAAGTTGACTTTAGAAAATTTGGTTTATTACTATGCCCGCCATTTCTACGAGGTGATATATACAGTGTTTTTATAAGCGTTATATGTATCACGCTAGAAAAACTGCATGATATTTTTTTAGAGACCAGGGATTATAATATTGAACGTGCAGTCCATAATAGCCAGTTATGCCATTTGAGAGGATTATTGAATGATAAGTTTGATTCAGACCGGAGAATAACTATAGAAGACCCTATAAATAAAGAAGAAACCTATATCTACACAGATTCAGAGAATAAACCAAAATACCTGGGCGAATTAATCTTATATCCGGCCAGTGAGTTTTCGGATGATCAGGTAGACTTTATAGTCAAAGTGCCTATAGCATTAAAAGACTATTACGATCAAATATATAACACTGTAGACTATTACAGGTTGGCAAGTAAAAGATTTAGAATAGAATTAGTATGAGAACATTTAACTATAATCAGACCGGAGGTTTTAAGGTAACAACTGAAACTCTGGCAGATATAACGCCAGCTTATTCCATTGTTGAAGGGGTTGCGAGAATGGCGGGAAATAAGGCTATTATTTCCGGGTGTGTGGAAACAAATGCTGGTGCAGTAATCAGTGACGGTATTGTCATGATTAATGGTGAGCTTTTAGAATTCAAAGGCGGAGCCAAACAAAATACTGTTATTATCCGTGAGATCATAACCCAAAAGAAATTTGAAAACGGAGAAATGAAAGATGTTATTATCGATCGTTTTGCAACTTTCGGGTTTTCACAAGATTCTTTACCCTGGACTGATTTTAAAAGAATCCCTGCTTTAAACACCCTAGAAGGGAAATTTAAAACAATTGATGATTTTATTAATTCTGTTCCATTACAACAAATAGAAGCACGTTTAACCAAACTAGAACGTGCTTCAAAACCAATTATTGACGGTAACGCACCAGTATTATTCATGCGTCCTGCAAATGAGATTCCTGAAGGATGGGAAGAGGCGACCGAATTTAGAGGACGTTTTCCTCTAGGCTTAGACCCTAATGATTTAGACTTTAAACAGGTACTTCAGGCAGGTGGTAATAAAACGCATACACTAACAATGTCGGAAATTCCTTCACATAGATTCAGCTTGTTTGGTGGTGATGGGATGAATACTTCAACTATTGCCAATAATCCAAATGCTACAGCAGCCGGAAAGGGTGATTCTCCTAATGATAATGAAGATTGGAACTATACCATCACATCCACAAGCGGTGAGCCATTTGCTGGTAAAACAAATGCTTTAGGAGGTGATCAGGCTCACGACATAATGAACCCTTACCGAGTAGTAATTTTTATACGTTTTAAAGGTTAGAAAAATGAAAAGACCTCGTAATACACTAAAAACATATTTTCAGAAAGGTAAAAAGCCAACTGAAGAACAATTTAGCGATAATCTGGATAGTTTCGTTCATAAAGATGATGCCATAACTATAGACAACGTTTCCGGCTTAAAAAATGCTTTGGACGGGAAACTGGAAAAAGGTGCGGAGGATGGTTTATTGGCAGCATTTGACGAAAAAATAAAAGAGGCTGAGAATATTGTTAATAAATCCTATCTGGGTATAGCTGTGATGTCTTCACAGCCTCCTGCATTTGGTTCCTACTGGTATAAAGTTGAACAGGGTGCTATTATCACATTTACCAATCTAAAAGATGCCACAGGAACGCCTATCGAGACCAAAGCTGAAGACTTTGAAAATAATGGGGCTTTTTATGAAGTAACCATCGAGGTAAAAGATGGTGTAGCTCAAAAAGAACGTAATCAAAAACCGTCTTCCCTGACACCAACATGGAGCAATACAAATCCATATAATAAAGGGGCACAGGTTATATATGACAATACTCTTTGGGAAGCTAATTCGATTGCAACCGGAGCCGATGTTCCGGGGGTGTCTTCCAGATGGATTCCCGCAGTAAAGGGCGCAAAGGAAAATAGTAAGGTTTTCGACTCCGGAAATGATGTTAACGCATCAACTATGAGGGCAACTTATAATGCTTCTGATGAGTTGTTTGATCAGGCAGTAACCAAAAAAGCCGGATTCACTGATCCTTTAACCTTTGGTTATGGAACAACGACCAACGAAGTGAGCAGCTATTCACTTGTAAGGGTTAACGATACACCTTCTACTATTGACGGTATTATTTCCGAAATTACCCTAAAGACAACTACAGCGAATGCCGATAATGTTAAATTCTGTATTCTGCAAAAAGTCGGTGCATCATCTTTTAAAACGGTCAAGGTGTTCACAGTGTCCGGATTTACACCAAATGCTGTCAGTACTGTAGTATTAAATGAAACTATTAATATTGCGACTGGTTATTATTTGGGTATTGATGTAGATGGTAGAAGCTTCAGCGCCAATGTAACTACAGGTAATTGTTTATCATTGCCGACCGATGCAGCTGTAGAAGGAAGTACTAATAATGCAACATATAATACCAGTTTATCCTGGTGTTATGATTTTAAAGTTATACAGCCCAAATTAACAGGGGACCAAGCTATAAATATATTGGAGGGCATCCGTACAAACGGAGTGGCGACAATGAAAGATGTTCATAATGCTTCTGATATCTTGTTTGATGAAGCTATTACTAAAAAGGCTGGGTTCACTGATCCCTTAACCTTTGGTTTTGGAACAGATAGCGATAGTGTGAGTAATTATAATGTTGTTCGGGTAATTGATGTCCCGGCTACAATATCCGGAGTTATTTCCGAAATCACCCTGAATGCCTCGACAGCAAATGCGGACAATGTTAAATTCTGTGTCCTTCGAAAAACTACAGGTTTAATGTTTAAAACGATAAAGGTATTCACCGTATCTGGTTTCACGCCAAATGCTGTAAGTACTGTAGTATTAAGTGAGACTATTAATATTGAAAACGGGGATCGCCTAGGCGTTTATGTAGATAACAGAAACTTTAAGTATAATTCTGCTTTAGGAAATAGCTTAAATTTCTCACCTACTGCAATGGTCGAAGGTGCAGAAACCGGAGCGAATGTTGATGCTGGTATATCTTGGTCTTACACCTTCAAAGTAAAACAACCGAAATTAACGGGTGATGATGCAGTGCGATTATTATCCCAGTTTAATAATATCAGCGCCAATTCAAAAATATACTATTTAGAGGACTATGGAGCTGTAGCCTTAAATCCATTTTCTCCTGATAGTAGCGTAGATTGCACAGCAGCTCTTCAGGTTTGTATTGATGAAATATTCAATGATAATAATATCGTAAATGCAAAAATAGCCCTTAAGGGTATGTATAGGATTGGTGGAGAGGTTAAGACATGGCCAAACGGTAAGCGTGCACAGGTAATGTTTCCAACTATTGATTATACACCTTTAATGGTGATAAAAAACGTAGGTATTGTCGGAGAGCACGCACCAATCTGGGAAGAGCAAAGTATCGCCGAAATGCCTGTTTCTTATGCTGGATGTGGTTTTTACAGCAGCTTGTTTAATCAAGATACAAACCAGACTAACTGGTGTATTTCATTAGGTTCCGGACGTGATTCATCTGTTTTTGGTGAGTTCAATAATGTTAACATATTCATGGATAACATCTATATGATGTTGCGTAGTCATGGAGCCAACGGTGCACCTGTATCGAATACAATGTCCGGAATTGACGCGAGTACAAACTCAAATTTCCAATTCGGTAGAATGTTTATTCGTACTTCTGTGCCAGGGACTAAGCTCTTAATGCCGTCTCTTAAAAGTATTGGATTATATCTTCCAAAGTGGAATAACCACGCATCTATAGACGGGGTGTATTTAAGATGTCAAGGCTTTGGAACAGGTTTCTACGCCACGGAGCATTTGGAATTGGGCAAATACATCGGCTCTGGAAATGTTAACGGAATGCATGTTGAAAAATTCTATCCTGCTAGAATAGGTCAATGTATTTTGGAGATGAACAGAAATCCAATCGTAATGGGTGACGGGGCGTACCTTAATTTAGGTGTATATCAAACCGAGATAATTAATGATACTACCAAGTGGTGGTATTCCGAAAAAGACATTATTCAGGAATCCGGTACGTCTAGTGTAACGATTGATAGATATGTTGTACATAAGGAAGGAGGCGAAAAAGGTGTTGGCTCGTGGGATGCTGGTGTTCGGGTTAAAGTTATCAACGATGAACACAACTTATCATATATGCCTGCTAATGTCTGGGACGCTCTTCCAAGTAATCCAACTGATGGGCTGGAAGGCTACCTGAAGACACAAAGGATAAAGGTTGTATATCTCGGTGGCTGGCTCAATGCTAACACAATGCAACCGCTATAATTTAAACAGCTATTAAATATCATTTAAAAAGTAAGTATTTGAAATATGAAAACAATTATTGTAATTATAACAACTGGATTTCTATTATTTAGTTGTGCAGCCTGGAATAAAAAAAAACAAATTAGCGAAGTAAGGAGCTCTGAAAAAGAGGTATTAACTAAATCAGGGACAGCAGATGTTAAAGTCAATAGATCTATAACTGATTTTTCGCAAACTGTATCTGGAAAAATGAATTTATCAATTGTTCCTGGTAATTCTCAAATACAAGATTCAACTATCCCAAAAGCACCTAGAAAAGTTAAAATAAAAGATGCTGCCGGTAATGAGGCTGAATATGATATACAAGGTAATGAGGCTATAAATTTCGGATCAGAAACCATTTCTAAAACATTATTAATGCAAGTCCAGGATAGTATTTCAATTCTCCAAAACAACTTTGAAAATCTCCAAAAGAATTTCGATATCTATAAAAAGCAGAAGGAATCAGAATCTAAAAAAACAGGTTTACAGTTTGGGGCTTATTTAACTCTATTAGGTTTGGGAGCTGTTGGAATAGTAGTGATAGCTCTTTTAGTGTATTTCGGAAAATTAACCTTTTATAAAAAAAGTAGATGGATAAAATAACACAAGAAAGGATTGCAAAGCTGCATCCTTCTGTAAGAAATGAAGTGACGGCAATTATAAATGAATGTAACGCTAATCTTACAGGACGCTCACAGGTTAGAATAGCCCAAGGTCTACGAACAGATCAAGAACAGGCTGCACTTTATGCCCAGGGGCGAACTATACCAGGAAAAACAGTTACAAATGCAAAACCTGGTCAAAGCATTCATAATTATGGTTTAGCGGTCGATATCGTACTGATTATTGATGGTAGAACTGCTAGTTGGGACACAAAGGCAGACTGGGATAAAGATGGTATTGCAGACTGGATGGAATGCGTTGCTGTTTTCAAGCATTTTGGATGGGACTGGGGCGGTAATTGGGCGACATTCAAGGATATGCCTCATTTTGAAAAGAAAGGCTATAAATGGAGTGTTTTAAGCCAAAAAACAAAAGATAAAGCAGGATACGTAATTTTGTGAATCCTAATTTAAACATCAATTAAAACATATTTAAAAAGCCTTTCAATTGAGAGGCTTTTTTATTTGTGCGTGTGTTTTTTCTTTACATTTAGTTTTTCGATTATTTACAAATGGATTTGCCGATTATATATGAAGCTTTTAGCTTTAATGTATTTATGAAGCTGTTTTCTTTAAGAAAATCTTCTTTTGCAATATTCCATGCTGCTCCTAAGCCATAAAAATTACCCCATCTGCTGTCGGGAGAGAAAACCGAAGAACCATCCCTCCGGATGTTGGCATTGAAGAAATATTTGTTGTCATAATTATAAAGTAATCTGGAGAAATAACCTTCTACTGCATATTCATAGCCATTTCCTGACAAATCTGTAATTTTTACAGCATTGTCAAAGGACAGAGAGTTGGGCAATACAAGTTGCTGTTTTGTTCCTGAGAACCTGTCGCTTTTTGTTTTGTTAAGTTCATGACCTACAAGAATATTGAAATTGTGTTTGCCTAGTTTCTTCTGGTAGGTAAGCAACTGCTGGTGATTCAGGGTATTTCTGAATATAGAACTCATAGTAAGATTGCCCCCAACGGATGCGGAAGTACCTCCAATTGTATTACCAAAGCGGAGATCTTTTATGTTTTCTAAATATGCACCGAAGTTATAAGTGAAATCTAATCCCTTAATAATTTCATAGTTTAATCCCAGGTTTATATTGGTAATGTTGCTGGTTGTCTGTGATTTATCCTGCTGAAGGTTACCAACCGGATTTTCATAAACAGCATAAGATCTTGCAGCTCCATTTGGGCCTTGTCCGTCTCCATAATCATACAAAGCTTTTCCGTTCTTATCATAAACAATCTGGTAGTTATTATTTCTTAGAAATACCGGGTAAAAAGGGGCAATATTTCTGGCAAATTGAAACGGATTGGAAAAGCCTCCGGTTTCACCAAAATTTTGTTTGCTATGGGTATATGATAAACCACTGGTCAGTTTTAGCTTACTGGTAATAGCATAATCCAAATTAGACCTTATTCCAAACCTTTCAAACCCTGAAGAGATAAGGTAACCCTGGTCATCCAGATAATTCAATGAAGTATAAGACTTTACCTGCTCATTATTTGCTGTAATTCCCACACTTGCCTCCCTTCTTAAGGATGGTTTGAAAAGCAGCTTTTTCCAGTCATCCTGATACAATAACTGTGCATTAGGATTAAACGAGCCATCTTGTGAAATTAACTGATTAAAAGGCAGGTTGTATGCATTGTACCCAAGCTTATTCAGGGCAGAGATTCCAACTTCATGCGGAGAGGCTCCGGTAGGAACTGCTCCAGTTTGTTTCAGTCTTGCGATTTCGCCGACTCTGGCTCGGTTATAAAATGCAGTATAATAATCTTTTGGAGATGTATAAACCGGATAATCTTCTATAGATCTGAAATTTATACCTGTTTTTACATCGGCTTCTACTCGAAGGCCATTGGTTTTTCCTCTTTTGGTATTTACAATAATTACTCCGTTGGCACCTCTGGAACCATATAAGGCATTGGAAGATGCATCCTCCAGAAAAGAAATACTTTCTATATCTGTTCCCGGAATACTATTGAGGTTTCCGTTATACGGAATACCATCTAATACAATTAACGGATCACTTGATGCATTGATGGATCCTATTCCACGCATTCTTATGGTTGGTTGGGAACCTGGCTGCCCGGAAGATATTACCTGTACGCCGGCAACTTTTCCGCCGATTCCCTGCAAAATATTACCGTTTTGAAGATTAGCCAGATCTTTTGTTTTTAGTGATTGTACAGATCCTGTGATCTCTTCTTTTTTTTGTTTACCAAAGGCTACTACCACGACTTCCTTGATGGAATTTTCCTTGGTCAGGCTGTCCCTGGTTTGTGCAAAGCCATATTCCGCAAACAGAATCAAGGCCAATGCTCCAATTTTACATTGTTGTTTTTTCATTATATATTAATCTTAGTTTAAATCTTGAGAAGACACATAGTTTATTTAGTCCCTGTTCATTATTACTGAAAAGAGATAATAAATATCCGGCCTCCTTCTATGAGGGAGGTTGCATTAAAAGTGCTGAAGATTGAAAGGAAAAAGGAGATTTAGTAAGAGAAAGAATCTAAACTCCCGTTTTTATTACCTCTTCAATAATGCATTACATGGAATACATATAACACATACATTGAAAGGTGAAATATTTCAGTGTATAATAGTTTTTTGTACAAGAAGATTCTTGGGCAGATACTGTTGGGAAGTTTCCCGGGACAGCGTCGGATAAACTTGTGTTCATAAAACGAATTTGATTTTTTTACTGCACCAAAAGTATTTAATTAATCAAAATTCGTCCCTAATAGCGGATATGATTTATATCATATAAAGTCTATCTAATTAGTAGATGTTTATTTTTGATATTATTACCACCTGAATAAAAAGAGTGTACTGTTATGACTTGTTAAAATTATTGTGTTATATTTTGTGTAATTGATATCTTAAGTGTTAATTTAGTCACAATTGTTTAATTAGTGAAATTGTCTAAAAAAAACTAAAATGAATAAGATTTAATGACCGTTTATAGAAATTTCTCTGCTTGTTGGAGTCAGTTTTTTTTAAAAATCCAATAATTATATTACTTTTTTATGGACTAAAGTTCACTAATTATGCAATTCAGATCTAATTGCCTGCTATAAGCCCGCCGGAATACTTATCAAAAAAATCATTTCGGTATACCTCACCAATAGGGATCTCGTGTTCACAAATATAAATAGTATGGCTGTCGAATGATTCAATATGCTGCATATTCACCACATAAGATTTACTAACCCGCAAAAAAAGTGGAGATGAAATTTTTTGATGAATGGTTTTAAGATTCATAGCTGTAATAAGCTTCTGATTTTGTGTGTAAATAACAACATAATCTTTTAAGCCTTCGATAAAGAGAATGTCATCGAGCTGGATTTTATAATATCTTTTATCCGCCTTTATCATTAGAGAAGCGTCATTACTGGCCTCAATTGTATTTTTTACTGTAGCCTGGGAAAACAATTCTTTATATGAAAGGGCCTTGTCAATCGCTTTTTTTAATCTCTGCTTTTCTACCGGTTTCAATAGATAGTCTATAGCGTCCAGTTCATAACTTTTCAGCGCATACTGAGGATAGGCTGTTGTAAAGACAATCAGCGTTTCTTCAGGAACCATTTCTGCAAATTCCAATCCTGTTACTTTAGGCATCTGTATATCCAGAAATATAAGATCAGTTTTATTCTCTTTTAGAAAACTAAGAGCAGTAAGAGCATTAGAAAATTCTCCCAGTATTTCAACAGAAGATACTTCATTAATTAATGATCTCATTTCTTCTCTTGCCAACGGCTCGTCGTCTACAATTATACAGTTCATAAGGATAGGGGTATTGTTAAATTTACAATATATTCGGTTTCTGTCGAAATAATATCCAGACTGTACTGATTTTGGTACAATAGCTCCAGTCTTCTTTTGATATTCTTAAGTCCTAAGCCGCTATAACGGTCTTCTTCCAGAGATAAATCCGGACTTACAGAGTTTCGGCAGGTAAAAATTAATCTGGAATTTTCTACAGTAAAATCAATTATAATATAGGTGTTATTATCCGCAAGATCTACACTGTGTTTAACAGCGTTTTCTACAAAAGTCGTAAACAGATTTGGGGGGATAAAAATACTGTTGAAGGACTGAATATCCTGATTGTGATTGATGACAGCTGTGAAATTTTCACGTCTTAATTCCTCAAGATTCAGGAAATTGGAAAGTGAATTGATCTCGCCTGTAAGCGGAGTCGTCTTGTCGTTGTTTTCATAAAGTTGATAACGCAAAAAACTCGAAAGCTTCATCAAAACCTCTGTAGCCTGCTCCGGATTTTTTCTGATCAATGCTTTTACATTATTCAGCATATTGAAAAGGAAATGTGGATTAATCTGATTTTTTAGCACATCCAGTTCCATTGACAAAGAAAGATTTTTAAGCTCAGAAATTCGTTCTTTATCTTTTATCCACCTCTGGAATAGTTTCAGAGTTGTGGTTGTTAATATAATTGGTGTAGAAATAATGATACCGCTGTACAAGCTTTTGTCCTCCCGGAATTTGAATGTAGTGTTGTTATTGATGATATAGCTTATAAAAGATAAACTGACAGCAACCAGAATAATGAGCAGAAGCAGATACAGTAGATATTTGGATCTGAAGAAGAAATAGGGCACCAGAATATACATGTTGACATAAAACATGGTAATAAAAACAGACCATCCCAGCAATACCATGTAAAATTTATAAATCTGTGAAGAATCTGATGTTACTTTGGGGTTACTGCTATAGAATAAAAGGAAAAGCCCGATGATAAAAATAACATGACGGATAATCCTGTAGCGGTCTTCTACAAGAAACTTAATAAAACCATTGACCTGAATGTCCTGGACATCTTCCATATTCATATTAATAATTTGCAAAACTAAAATATTCGGAAGTATTATTTAAAAAATTATACAAACCCGTCATCCTTTTATACAAAATTATAAATGACAGTTTTGTATAAAAAAAAGCGGATTTGATATAAAAATAAAAATTAATGTGTTCTATTTACCTTCTTTTGCTCATTATAATTTAATCTTATGGACCTAAAGGAATTCACCGATTTATCCAACCTGATCCTGAATGATAGTACTTTAACAGAGCAACAAAAAGAAGAAAAAATAGTACAGCTTGCAGATCTTAGCCGTTTTATAGAATGTTGCAGCTCTTCTATAAAAGGATCTGAGTACGTGCTAAAGGGAAAAGTAAATGTAATTGTTGACGAAGGCGGGGACAAAGGAATTTTCTTTTGTGATATCAATAGTCTGCATAATACCGTTTCATATAAACAGCTGGCTACAGAGGCTAAAAGAAATCATGGTGGGGTTAAAGAATTATGGTTTGTATTTGTAAGGGAAAGAGACACAGAGGATGCAAACTCTGCATTGGATTTTATCCGGCAAAAAAATATCGACAGTTTATTCGATAAACTTTTCTTCTTTGACTTCCTGAAAAGACAAGTTCATTCCCTGAACTAAAAAAAACAACAGAACGTATTGAAAAATAACCTGTTATTGCACTTAAGCGATATCAGGTTTGTTTATTTATAGGTATAGGCTCATATAACTTTTACATATCGGCTTTTAAAACAATAATCAATATTTTTTCAAAAAATTAAAAAGCTTATTTTTGCGACATATTTCGACTTATGTGGAAGTTTATTAAAAGAGTTATTTTTATTGTTATAGTCTTCAATATACTGGCTGTAATATGGGGAAGATTTTTTAATCCGCCTATTACTTTTATTCAGTTGGGAGGGCTTGCAGAATACGGAAAATTAGACCGCGATTATATTTCGTTTGATGAAATGGGAGATAATGTAAAGCTTGCGGTAATAGCCAGTGAAGATCAAAACTATTTCAAGCACAATGGTTTCGACTTCAAAGCTATTGAAAGAGCAATGAAGCACAACGAAAAGAAAAATAAGAAAACTGTTCAGGGCGGAAGTACAATTTCCCAGCAGACAGCCAAAAATATATTCCTGTGGAACGGGAGAAGCTGGGTGCGGAAAGGTCTTGAAGTTGTTTATACTTTTATTATAGAGCACCTCTGGAATAAAGATATTATTCTGGAACGCTACCTGAACTCCATTGAGATGGGGCGCGGAGTGTTCGGTGTAGAAGCTGCTTCTAAATATTATTTTAATAAATCTGCAAAAGATTTAACCAAAAGCGAAGCTGCCTGGATTGCAGCAGTGTTACCAAATCCAAAGAAATATGATCCTAAAAATCCGTCGCCGTACTTACAGAAAAAGCACAGCTGGATTATGAAACAAATGGGTTATATGAAGTTAAATTGATATCTTAGCAGTACAGATTATGGGAAGGCTCCTCAGAAGAAATAAAGATAATTTTAACAATATTCTAAAGAAATATTTCGTTTTTAAAAACGAAACAAAATCCTTAGAACCTCTTAAAGATGTATTTAACAGTATTGTACAGGAGGATTTTGAGGTCTTTTTAGCTTATCTGAAGAATAATCCGGAGATATGTGATAATTTCGGATATTATATCCGGAATCTTTTTGACGGAAAACCCTTCAATTTATCCCTTACTGAAGCCGATATCCTTTCGGAGAATGCCTTTTATCCGGAATTAAAGAAAAGAATACTAAACAAAATTCTGCCTTCTGTAGATAACGAAAATTCTGTTTCTTATCTGGTAGACACTGTTTCTGTACATACCAAAAAAGATCTGACTTACCTGAAAAGCATTTCAGATGCTGAGATGGATGAACTTTTCAGACTGCTTAAAATCGATGATTTTATTCGCAATCCAAAAGTGAAAAATGAGCTAATGTTCTCTATGAATATCCTGGCGTGGCGTGTTATCGGAAATGCGCTGGATGTAGATGTTGTGAGAATGGCGCCGGAGTACAAAAACTTCGATAATCCGTTTTTGGCATTACAAAATGAACTGGATTTGCTTTTAGAAGAGTTTAAAAAAGATCCTGCAACCGAATTGAATTCGAAATCAGAGATCTATAAGCAAATGAAGGTCTACCTGCAGCAGTGTCAGGAGTTTGTGAATCTGGCCTTTAAAAATGCTTCTAAATATGGGATTTCCAATAAGATTAATCAGTCTTTGCTGAAGATCCGTCAGCAGTTGGAGAGAGTAAGCATTATTCTTAACCTGCTGGTAATAGATAATCCGGATGATTACCTGAAAAAATCAAGACAATTATTTTTCAGTATTCTGGATTTCAAATCTCATAAAAATAATATTTCAGATCTTGTATCAGACAGTACAAGGCTTATTTCTCACCTTATTACAACCCATACTTCAGAAGTAGGGACCCATTATATTACTACAGGAAGAAAGGATTATTTTAAGATGCTTCTGAAGTCTTCCGGTGGTGGTGTTATTGTAGGGGCATTGTGTGTACTGAAAATGTTGTATAGTTATAGTCATAGTAGTGATTTTGTACATGCATTTATGTATTCTTTTAACTATGCGATGGGATTTGTAATGATCTATCTGATGAATTTCACCCTTGCTACCAAACAGCCGGCAATGACGGCTGCTACTATGGCAAGAGTACTTTCCGAAGGACGTAATACCAAGAAGAATTATATAGATTTTGCACACCTTGTTTCTAAGTTATTCCGTTCACAGTTTATTGCTTTCGTTGGGAACGTATTGCTTTCATTCCCTGTAGCATTAATCATTATTTACGGGTTAGAAATTATTTTTAAACAAAACCTTGCAATAGACAAATCATCCAAATTATTACAGGATCTGGATCCTATACATTCTAAAGCTATTTTCCACGCCTGTATAGCAGGGTTTTTCCTTTTTATTTCGGGTATTATAGCCGGAAATGTGAGCAATACAGGAGTTTTTTATCAGATTCCAAAGCGTATTGCAAAAAATCCGTTTATCAATTATTTCTTCGGAGAAAAGTTTGCCAGAAACCTATCTGTCTATTATTCCCGTAACTGGGGCGGAATTGTATCCAACTTCTGGTTTGGTATTTTCCTGGGAGCAACAGCGCCAATAGGGCTTTTCTTAGGTCTGGATCTGGATATTCGACATATTACATTTGCGGCCGGAAACTTTGCGTTAGGTCTTTATGGTAAAGATTTTAATGTAACCACTTATGCTTTCTGGATCTCCTTTATAACAGTCTTCTTAATAGGATTCTTCAACTTCCTGGTAAGCTTTGGATTATCTATGGTATTGGCATTCCGTTCGAGAAAAGTAAATATGGGGGAGGTAAGATTGATTATCGCAGAGATCTTCCGTTATTTCTTCAGAAACCCCTTGAGATTCTTCCTGCCAATCCGTTCGAGACTGGATGAGCGTGCAATGGATCTAATGAAAAGTACGAATATTACAAAAACTGAAGGTCATTAATCTTTTCTTCGCCGATTACACCACGGAATTTTTGTAGAAAAAAAGTCTTACGCATTCTGAAATCATTTTTCAGAAGAGGTGATTTAATTTTTATATCCAGCATACCGTCTTTCAAAGAGACACTGGTGATTTCCTGATAAAGAGATTCGTCCAGATAATCTTCAAGAAAATCCCGGATAGCAATAGCCTCCATTTTTTCTTCCAGCCCGTAGATCTTTATAAAAGATTGAACCAATTCAGAAGACATATATTCGCGTTTCTTTTTTTTCATTTCTAAATCTATTGATTTTATTCAAATTGTGTAATCTCTAATTATAATAAATTTATTAACCATAGAGGAACATCGTTTTAAAGTGGTTTAAAGATACTTCTGATACACTATAGAAATATAGAGGTCTGTGTTTAACTATGTAAAACGACCAGTAATCTGTATTCTATGTATCTATGTGGTTTTAGTTTTTATCACTTTCCAAAGAATTGTGGACAACTATAACTCAAAAATTCTGCTTTCTTCATTAATACGTTGTACAATAGATTGTGTACGGTCTTTATGGGTATCCGTAATAAAAATTTGCCCGAAGTTCTCTTTATTTACCAGCGCTATTAACTGACTTACCCTGTTGTCATCCAGTTTGTCAAAAATATCATCCAGTAAAAGAATAGGTGATTTTCCGGTGATATCTTTTATCATCTGCATTTGCGCAAGCTTCAGACTGATAAGGAAAGTTTTCTGCTGTCCCTGTGATCCTGTCTTTTTTAGTGGAAACTGGCGCATAAGAAAATTAAGATCATCCTTATGAGTACCTCTTGAGGTATAAGTCAATATTCTGTCTTTTTCCAGATTCTGAATCAGAATTGCTTCAAAATCCTGTTCTGAAAGATCAGACTGGTAATTGATTTCTATGTCTTCCTTTCCATCAGAAATCAACTGGTAGAATTTCTGTACAATAGGAGAGAACTTCTCATTAAACGACTTTCTCTTCTCATGAATTATATTCCCGGACTTTATCAGATGGTGCTGATAAATATCCAGAGAATCGGCATCAAAGTAACGGTTCTTCTGAAAAGCTTTTAGTAAAGCATTTCTTTGCTGAATCGTTTTTTGGTATTGGATTATATGGAAAAGATATTCGGTATCGGTTTGAGAGATCATACCATCCAGAAATCTTCTGCGCGCTTCCCCCGAATCTGATATCAGATTGTTATCATAAGGTGAAATAATAACTGAAGGAAGAAAACCTATATGATCAGCAAGCCGATCGTACGACTTGTCATTTTTCTTAATAATCTTCTTAGAATTCAGCGGCTGCTGAACTTTTATAATATTTTCTTTTTCATCGTCAGCTACCATTGCTTCGATGTTGAAGAACTCTTCACCTTGCAAAATATTATTCTGATCTGTATTGCCCAGAAAACTTTTTCCAACCGAAAGGTAATATAATGCGTCTAATATATTAGTCTTGCCTACGCCATTGTTCCCGACAAAACAATTGATTTGTGGTGAAAAGTCAAATTGGCGGAAAGCATGATTTTTAAAATTGTTTAAGCGAATAGATTGTATCAGCATACTTGGAAAAAACTTGTGTAAAGATACAACAATCAGAATAATTTCTGAAGGAGATGAAGCAAAAACGGAAGGCCGCTAACGGTTTCTACTCCGAAAGAATAATAAGCATCAGGCCTCGATGGCTGAGCGAAATAAATAAATATAAAACCAACAGCTACAGACAGTGAATAGCAGAAAGCGAAATCTGATTGTAAGGAAAAAACAGCAATGAGTGATGAAAAAAATAACAGCAGATAAGCCAGATATTTAGTATTCTGAATACCGATAATCTGCGGAAATGTAGTAACAGTATCATATTGCATATCCCGAATGTCAAAAGGTAAAATAAGACCTGAGACTAAGAAAAAAGTAATGAAGAAAACATCCCATTGTATCACAGGCATAATAAGCCAGGAATTGATCAGCGCCCATACAAGAGCGACATGAAAGATTTTGATAAACGGAATTTTCCGGATAAATGTATTAAGAAACTGAGTGTTATATAAAAAACCTAAAATGATGATAAAAAGCCATTTAATTAATGATTCAGGATGATGCCTGTGAATAATAACTGTGACACAAAAGATAAAAGTGAGTGTATTGAAAAGCAATACATAACCAAAAAGCCTCCGTGTCATCTGGTATTTTGTATACAGATAACCATTCAGAAAAGTAAGGAATATAAGAAGGATAAGTGCAGAACGGAACGGTATTCGCTCTGCCATAAAGAACAGTGTAAGTAAAGTTCCCATTAAAGAAACATAAATCTGACTGTCTACAATGTATTTTTTAAGTAAATTTAACACACATCAAAAATAAATATTTATGCAACGCATTGCCAAAATTTTTAGCCTGCTGTTGGTCATTTTATCGGGTATCTCATTACATGCCCAGAATTACTATGATCAGCAATGGAAAAAGATTAACGATAATTATGCAAAAGGAATGGTAAAATCCAATTTGCCAATAGTATTGGATATTCAGAAACAAGCTATGAAAGATAACAACACCATTGAGTTAATCAATGCCCTGAAGGCAGAGTTTGTCATTGTCAACCAAACGCGTGACGATGAGAAAAATGATTCTGCAAGCCAGTTTTTTGACAAAATAAAAAAGCAGGAAAAGAATCTGAAAGGAGACGAGTTATTAGTGTATCGTGCTTTACAGATAAAGTTTGTGGACGATTATTTAAAACGAAATCAATGGAAAATTCAGGACAGAACCAATATAGACAATCAGGACTTTGGTCAGATTGAAACCTGGTCTAAACTGGATTTTAAGAAATACTTTACACAGGGCTTCAATGATCTTGGAAAGGTTAAAAATGAAATTCGTAAAATTTCCATGACCAAATATCAGAAGTTATTTACCAATACACAGGATATTGCTTACTTCCCGTCTGTTCAGGACTGGGTTGCTTTACAGCATGTAGACTTTTTAAAGGATAATGTATTATTTACGCCAAATGAATTAAAAGCAAATAATGCTAAAATTCTGGAAATTTATAATGATCAGATTGCATCTAATTCAGGAAACCCTAAATTGTTTTATGAATATCTTAAAGCCCAGTATGAGGTAAGTTTTGGTCAATTATCAGAAGCGGAAGCCCGCAAAAAATATGAAGCAATTATAAATTCTTCCACAGATGGAGATTACAAAATCTATATTCTGAATGATATAGCTGGAGGTCTGGCTTCTGCAAATCCTAAAGAGGCAATGTCTATTTTGAAAAAAGCAAAGGAAATGTATCCTAAGAGCGAGTTTCAGAATAATATAAAAAATACAGAGAATAGTATTACAACTCCGGTGATCACGGTAAGTTATGAATCGTTCACATTACCTCAACAGCCTATTCACTTATCTGTTAACTATAAAAATGCAGATGCTTTTGCCATGAATATTTATCAGGTAACTGATATCAATTCATTTATCAGCCATATTAAAGACAGCTATAGAAACCCCTTGTTAAAGGTTGCGAAACAACTGGTAAAAAAAGAAAATTATCAGTTGAAGAATACAGGAGATTATAAAAACCATATTTCTTCTGTAGAACTTTCCGCATTGAAGAATGGTCTTTACATTGCTGAATATATTGTAGAAGGGAAATCTCAGGGAAGCTACTGGTTCTCCGTAACAGATTCCCGTATTATCTATAATAAAATTTTGAGTAACGGGTCTAATAATGTACTGAGGCTGATCAGCAGAAATAATGGTGAGTCTAAGAAAAATACAAGCCTTACTTTTTATGACTATAGCGAATATAACAAGCCTGTAGTTAAATCTTCTGCTAAAACAGATCCGCAGGGTATTTTTGTGTTCCCGGAAAATAAAACCCAAAATTACAAACGTTATTTGATTGAAGATTCGGAGAAAAACATCAGCTTTATAGAAGCTTATGGCGGGAATTATTATGATCAGCCACGAGTTGATGCTGCCGAAAAGACAGCTCAGATATTTTTGGACAGAGCTATTTACAGACCCGGACAAACTGTTTATTTCAAAGTGATTAATACCCAATACAGTAACAAAAAGGAAACTGTTGTAGTTGGGATGAAGCAAAAAATAACGCTTGTAGATGCCAATGGTGAAGATGTTTCGGAGCAGACATTTACAACAAATGAATTTGGGAGCTACAGCGGAAACTTTATTTTGCCAAAAGGAAAATTAAACGGTCAGTTTATGCTGGAAACGGATGAAGGTTCCGTAAGCTTCAGAGTAGAAGAATACAAACGCCCGAATTTCGAAATTACCTTTGAAGATATTAAAGGTGAATATAAATTTGGCCAAACCATTCATATGAAAGGCAAAGCTGTTTCGTTCTCGGGAGTTCCGCTAAGCAATGCTACGCTGAATTATGAAATTAAGAAACAGGATATTCGTTACCGTTATTTCTACTGGTTCACACCAACATCTAACGAAAATTCAATTCTGGGAACTATTAAAACCAATGAAAAGGGTGAATTTGATATTCCTGTAGACCTGAAAAAAGATGACAAACTAAAAGGAATACAGGTAAACGAATATGTGATAAATGCATCGGTGACAGATACCAATGGCGAAACACAGGAGAATTCGTCAACATTCCGTGTAGCCTCTGTAAGCCATTTTATAGAAACTGAAGAAGTAAAACCAGCTTTTGCAAATGAAGATATAAAGGTGAAGGTTGCGACTAAGAATTACAATAACCAGAAGCTGGGGAAAAGCTATCAGGCAAAACTGAGTCTTCTGGAATCTCCTGAGCGTATTTTCAGAAATAATTTTAAAGATTTTGTACAGGATATTCCGGTATTTTCTAAAGAGAATTTCATTCAGAAATTCCCACACGATTACTTTGATAAATCCGAATTAGCGAATAACAGAAAAGAGAAACAAACAGTACTGCAGAAAACAGCTGCCGATGAAGAATTTAATCTTGGGAAATTGGCTGCTGGAACTTACAAACTGGAATTCTACAACATCGAAGGACAGGATACTATAAAAACTGAAAAAGTCTTCGAGGTATGGGACAGAAAATCTTTAGGAAATGGACAGAAACCTTTCTTCAGATTAATGAATAATCAGAAAGATTATGCAAGAGGAGAAAAGGCCAAAGTATATCTTTATTCTGCTATCCCGGAGGCTAAAGTGTATGTATATGTACAAAACGGAAACGGTGAGACTAAAACCGAAGAAAAATATATCAAAAACGGTGTGTTGGAGTATGAAATTGCAATTCCTACGGATCCGGCTGTGAAGCAACTGAACCTTCAGTTTACTTTAGCAGCTTATAATGATATTCAGACACTTTCTACAAACTTGCCGGTTCGTAATGAAACAGAACCTATGAAGATAGAACTTACCACTTTCCGTGATAAGATTCAGCCGGGAAGCAAAGAAAAGTGGATGGTGAAGATTACCGGAAAGAACAAAGAAAAAGCAGTTGCTGAATTATTAGCTAATATGTACGATATGTCACTGGATCAGTTCGTTGCTAATACTTATACATTCAGAAATTTCAATTTCGAAAGATTTATACAGCAAAATTATGGAGTGGGTACAGAAAGTCTAAACTCTGTACGCTTTAATAAACGTGAAAAATATTTGAATGCTAAAACCGTATTTGAGCCTTATTTTAACTGGTTCGATCAGTATGGAGCGCTAGGTGGACTTGCAACTAATGTCAGAATTAGAGGAGGATCCACATTACGGAAAGCTAATGTAGCTTATGAAGCTACTGCGGATATGGCATTACCAGCACCTGTAGCTGCTGCTAAAAAAGATAGTGTAAAGACTAGAGATGTAGAAGCAGTTGTAGTTACTGGATATGGTAAAGCGAAGAAAAAAGAAGATCTGGACAAAGTTCCTGTTCGCAGTAATTTGAATGAAACTGCATTCTTCTATCCAAACTTAAAAACAGATAAAGATGGAAATGTAAGTTTTGAATTTACATCTCCGGAAGCGCTAACCAAGTGGAAGCTGATGTTCCTGGCACATGATAAAAATGCTAATGCTGCAACACTGGAGCAGACTATTGTTACACAGAAAGATTTCTCGGTTACTCCAAATTATCCAAGATTCTTACGTGAAGGTGATGAAATTAATATGCAGGTGAAGCTGAATAATCTTGTAGAAAAAGCTTTAAGTGGTAGCGTACAGCTGCAAATTCTGAATGCTGATACCAACGAAGATATTTCTTCAAAATTCGGACTGAATAATCTGATTCAGAATTTTGATATCAATGCAACTTCAAGCAAATCTGTTAACTGGACTTTCAAAGTGCCAAACGATGTTTCCGGAATTATTATAAAAACGGTTGCAAAAGCAGGGCAGTACAGTGATGGTGAACAAAAAGCAGTTCCGGTATTGCCAAACAGAATGTTGGTAACGGATGCCTTACCAATTTTTGTAAAAGAAGGGCAAACTAAGACTTTTGTACTGGATCAGTTGAAATCGAATAACTCGACAACAATTGCCAATGTTTCTAATACATTAGAGCTGACAACCAATCCAATTTGGGAAGTGCTGTTTGCATTACCAAGTCTGAAGAATGATATTAATAATTCAGCAGATGTAGTATTCAATAAATGGTTTGCAGATGTTCTGGCTTCTGAAATATTTAAGGCTAATCCGAGAATGAAGAAAATCTTTGAAGAATATCAGGAGAAAGGCTTATTGGAAAGTAATCTGGAGAAAAATCAGGAACTGAAGCAGCTTTTATTAGAAGAAACACCTTGGGTATTCGAGGCTAAAGATGAGAAACAGCAAATGCAAATGTTAGCACGTCTGTTTGATGCCAATAATATGCGTAACTCTATTTTAGACGATTGGAGCACACTAAAACAATTGCAAAATGGTGATGGTGGGTTCTCATGGTATGCAGGTTCTCCAAGCAGCTTCTCTACATCGCTTTATATTCTTAAAAATTTAGGAAAAGTAAACGAATGGCTGAAAGATAAAGGCGGCGTGAACGATTATCAGAATACACCGCAAAATGAAATGGTAAGTGCATTAACGGCTTATTTGGACCGTGAGATCAACCGTTACTGGAAACCAAAAGATATGAATCCGTGGAGCAATCTGGTATTGGATTATCTGGATACACGTCATTACTGGGAAGCTCAATACCCATTAAAAAATACAGGCGCAACACTGAAATCTCAGGTTATTGCTAAAGCAAAAACAGCTAAGATTACAGATTTTACATTCTACGGATTATCAAGAGCTGCATTATTATTCAATAACTATGGATTGAAAGATGTTTCTGATAAACTGATGACCTATCTGAAAGAAACGTCTACAGATACTAAAACTCAGGGTGTATACTGGAAGCAGAATCTGGATGCATGGGGCTGGTATGCTTCGAAAGCAATTAACCATGCTTTGGCAATGCAGGCATTCAATAAGCTGAAACCTAATGATGCAATTATAGAAGATATGAAAATCTGGCTGATAACTCAGAAAGAAGTCAACCATTGGGAAACCAGCCGTGCTACTGCAGAAGTTATCTATACAATAATGAACAGCGGTAAGTCATGGACAACTCCGGAAGCGGACAAAGCAACTGTAGTCTGGGGTGGTAAAGAGTTGACAAAAACTGATGTTCAGGCAACAGGTTATATCAAGTCTGCTGTAAAATCTCCTGAACTGGATAAAAAACTGGCTGAAGTAACCGTAACCAAACCAGGTCCTGGTATTGTTCAGGGAGGATTGTTCTGGCAGTATTATGAAGATTTGGATAAAGTGAAATCTTCTGAAACCTATATTTCTGTGACCAAAGAGCTTTACAAAAAAGTGAAAACAGAAAACGGAGAAGAACTTAAAAAGATTACAGCTGATACACCACTTCGTGTAGGAGATAAAGTAACAGTGAGAATGATCCTGAATACAGACCGTCCAATGGAGTATATCCATATCAAAGATATGAGAGCCGCAGGATTCGAACCAACAGAAGTGTTATCCGGATACCAGTGGAAGAATAATTTAGGTTACTATCAGTCGACTAAAGATGCATCTACCAACTTCTATATAGAACAGATGCCAAAAGGTAAATATGTGTTCGAATATGATGTGGTAGCTAATATTGCAGGTAAGTTTTCTAACGGAATTACGACAATGCAGAATTACTACGCGCCTCAGATGAATGCACATACACAAGGAACAAATGTTACTGTAATGCCATAAAAATGAACTTATACACTTCCTGTAAGCTTTGATTTTATGGGAATTGAGGGTTAAACTAACTTTAATGGAAAAAAGAGGATTAAAATTTCTCTTTTTTCCATTTTTTTTGTATTATTTTTGTGAAAAATAGAATGATGAGGAACAGATTATCACTGTATGGGATAAGCTTGTTTTTACTCCCTGTTTTGGGATGGGGACAATCGGCTCCCGACTTCAAAGAATTGCTGGAAAGTGCTATTGTACGCGATGCAGATTTAATGATGCAGAAGACCAAAAATAAGGTCACAGAACTCGATCAGCATAAACTTAAAGATATCTTTCTGCCTACACTGGAAATTAGTGGGCAGGCAGGTTATCTTAATGCGACAACCCGTCTGAGTTCTCCGGAAATAAATCTGGAACCTTTTCTTACTATTCCAAGCGGACAGTATAGCAACAATCTTAATATTTCAGGGTTTTCAGGAATCGCGAAAGCAGATGCAAAAATGCTGTTGTATTCCGGTGGAAAAGTGAAATATCTGAATAAGGCATTAGAAGAAAAGAAAAAGTCGGAAGATATCCTATTGGAAAAAACACGTGATGAGGTTATTACAACCGTTTCCCGTGCTTATGACCAATTGGCGCTAATTCACCAGTCCAAAATTGTTCTGGATGAAAGCAAGAGAAGACTGGATGCCAACAGAAAAACAGCAGATAAAGCTTTAGGTTATGGTCTTATTACACCATACGATCATAAGAAAATTGAACTGGCTCAGGCAACCCTGGATGCAAAGGTTGTAGAATATGAAGGAAAGAAAGAACTTCTGCTGACACAGTTGGAAGTATTGACGGGAGTAGAAAAAGAAAGATTACGTTTGATAAACCCTGTATTGGTTCCGGTGGAAAGTCTTCCGTTGCAGAAAAGCATCGAAGAAAGAGCTGAAATTCGCGCACTCGATCATGGAATTAATGCTGCAGATTATAAAATACAGGCAGAAAGAACATGGTGGGTTCCAAAAGTTCAGTTAATGGCTTCTTTATACTATATTGGTCTTTATAGTAACAGGATCAAAACTTCAGATAATATTATTCCGGCAATTCCGGAGCTGAATTATCCGGGAAGAAAACTTGACTGGAGACCCAATAATCTGGCAGTATTTCCATTGCTTACTGCGGGAGTAGGATTCAAATGGGAAATATTTGATGGTAAGGAAGGTAAACATGCTGAAGAACTGGCAAAAGTAAATAAAGAAATGCTGCAGACTCAGAAATATGACGCTACGAGAAAGCTGACACTGAATCTGGCCAATAACCAGTCTAATTACGATATTGCCTATGCGCAAATTGCATTGAAAAAGAAACAAAAAGAACTGGCACAGAATGCATTGGTTCAGGCTGAGAAAGAATTCCGCTACGGAATGGCAAAATCTACACAGCTGATAGAAGCCGAAAATGATCTGGAAGCTGCAGAGCTAGACTACCAAAACGCGATATTCAACCAGAGAAGAGCAGCTATCGAGCTGATGAAATCTACTCAGGAATTAGATGTAACCAAGCTTTATCAAGGTTTATAAAAAGAACATTATGAAAAAAAATATCTATATACCTCTTTTCAGTTTATTTATTCTGGGCAGTTGCGGAAGCGATAAAGGCAACATGTCCGAATTTGAAGGGAAAACTAAAAAGGATGTTATTTCTTTTGCCCCTAAAGTTACCGGAAGAATTGTGAAAATATTAGTAAGTGAAGGTCAAACTGTAAAAAAAGGAGATACACTGGCTTTATTAGATATTCCGGAAGTTACTGCTAAAATAGCTCAGGCAAAAGGGGCTGTAAGTGCAGCTCAGGCACAAGAGCAAATGGCAAAAAATGGAGCAACTGCAGACCAGATGAAACAACTTCAGGCTAAATATAAAGGTCTGAAAGAGCAATATGATTTTGCACAGAAATCTTTCAGAAGAGCATCCAATATGTATAGAGACAGTCTGATGTCCCCACAAGCCTATGATGAGGTTTACGCTAAACTGCAGGGAGCAAAAGCACAATTCGATGCAGTAAATGCGGAACTCGACGATGTAAAGAGAGGAACGCGCTATGAAAAAATAGAAATGGCTGCCGGACAGGCTTCTCAGGCTCAGGGAGCTTTACAGGAAGCTAATGTAGCATATTCCGAACGTTATGTTATTGCAACAAACGATATGGAGATAGAAACCATCAGCCTTAATCCGGGAGAATTGGCAACAGCAGGTTTTGCATTGTTCAACGGTTATATTCCTTCGAGTACTTACTTCCGTTTTACAATTCCGGAAAGTAAGATTGCTAAATATAAGAAAGGTGAGGAGGTGAAAATGCAGGTGGTCTACAACAAAGAAGAGTTGGAAGGAACAATTGTTTACATCAAGCAGCTTACCCGCTATGCTGATATTACAACCGCTTATCCGGACTATCAGCTTCAGGATGCTATTTATGAAATCAAAGTAAAACCAAAGGATATGAAGAAAGCTCAGAATATCCTGGTGAATGCAAATATTATCCTGAAATAATAAGGTCTATGAAAGAATTTCTGCGTCTTTTAAAGCGAGAATTTAAGCTTTTTGTAGCCAATGATACCTTGAGGTCAGTATTCTTTCTGGCTCCGATTCTGTATGCTGTTTTATTAGGTTTTGTTTACCAAAGCGG
Source organism: Elizabethkingia miricola (assembly GCF_001675285.1). Classification (GTDB taxonomy): domain Bacteria; phylum Bacteroidota; class Bacteroidia; order Flavobacteriales; family Weeksellaceae; genus Elizabethkingia; species Elizabethkingia miricola. The sequence continues at coordinate 31,940 of NZ_LSGQ01000027.1, read as the reverse complement.
AAAAGTAGAGAATATTCCGGTATTGGTTGTAGACAGAGACAACACTCCCTTGTCTAATCAGCTGACTGATATGCTGGATGATAACAGCAGTATAAAAGTTATTAAATATATACAGGAGCCACAAAGCATAAAGGATGAAGTTATAAAAAATGAAGCAGCTGCAGTGGTTATGATTCCGGCAAAATTTGAGGCAGATATGCTGCAGAAAAAATATCCGGAGCTTAATGTTTATGTGAATACCGGAAATGTTTTAACAGCTAATTTTGCTTCTAAAGCACTACAGCTTACAATTGGTACTTTCTCTGCGGGAGCTTCTATAAAAGGTCTTCAGAAAATGGGAATGCCGGCTGTTAAAGCTGCAACCCAATACGAGCCTTTTAAGACTAATTATATTACCCTGTTTAATACAACCAGTAACTACCTTATCTTTATGTGGCCTGCGATGCTTGCAGTAGTGCTGCAGCAAGTAATCCTTTTGGCAATGGCAGTAAGCTTTGCTGCGGAATTCCAGAGAGGGTCGTTTATTAAAGAATATTACGGAATGCGCAGATGGGCTTTCCCTACCATGCTGATAAAAGTAATTCCGATATGGTTTTTCTCGATTCTTATTGTAGGAATCTATTACCTTATGCATATGATCTTTAAGGTTCCAATGCCGGAAGGTATTTTTAACTTTATATTGCTTACTGCAGTTTTTGTTGGATCTGCATCATTTCTGGGAGTATTTATCAGTATTCTGATTCCGGATGCATTAAAGGCTACACAGATCTTAATGGTATTGGCGTCGCCGTCTTTTATTATCAGCGGTTTTACATGGCCGCTTAGTGCAATGCCGGCGGCGGTACAGTTTTTAGCGAATATTATTCCGCTGACACCATTTTTACAGGCATTCAAAATACTTCTGATTCAGAAAGGCTCTGTTGAACTTACTTATCCGTATTTACAACATCTGATTATTCTTCTGATTGTATATGGGGTTTTAGGCTGGATTGCTTTGAAAATAAAGTTATGGAAGATGTTCCGCTATCTTAAGCCTGAAGAAGTAAAGTCTGAGGACGAATTAATCGATTTAAAATAAGAGCCTGTTTAATTTTGATTCAAAAAAGTATTAGGCTTCGATAGTTCGTCATGCTCACTATAGACTTAACTCAGCCTGACACCTCTAAAAAGAGGATAATTGATATGAGCAATGTCACTCTGAGCCTGTCGAAGAGTATTAATAATAAAATTTAAACAGGATTTAAATTAACTTATTCTTTAAGTGAATAAAATTAAAAGGTGAGCTTGCTCACCTTTTTTTATGAAATACCTCATGAAAATTCATAAACTTTCATAAATAGGCGAAGAATAACTGAAATATTGTTTAGCTTTATTGGAAAATATGGGTTATGTCAGTTATCATTACCGAAACATATAACGTACCTGTAGAACAAGTATGGAAGGCTATTACCGATAAAGATGAAATGAAAATCTGGTATTTTGATATTCCCAACTTTGTTCTTAAAGAGGGAGCTGTATTCGATTTTTTTGAACCCGGGGATGAGAAAAAATATCTTCATCGCTGTCAGGTACTTGGTTTTGAACCTAACAGGTTTTTAAAGCATACCTGGACACACCCGGATCATAGCAGAGGCTCATCGGAATTGTTATGGGAACTTGAAAAAACAGATAACGGAACAAAGCTTACCTTAACACATACAGGATTGGATAGTTTTTCAGATGCCGGAGCCGACTTTGCAAAAGAAAATTATAAAGCGGGCTGGAATGAAATTCTGGGTAAATCACTTAAAAATTTTTTAGAAAATAATGGAGATAAAGTTTAATACACTTACCCCTAATTTATGGACAACAGAATTAGATGAAACGATTGAATTCTATACAACAAATTTAGGGTTTCAGTGCCTGAAAAAAGATGAAGAATGGCAGTGGGCATTGCTGAAAAAAGATGATGTTGAGATTATGTTTTCTAAACCTAATGAGCAGATTCCTTTCAAAAGCTCAATGTTTTCCGGATCATTTTATTTTAACATTCAGGATGTTAATAATCTTTGGGAACAGCTGAAAGATAAAACAGAGATATGTTATAATATTGAAGATTTTCCGTGGCAAATGCGGGAATTTGCTATTTATGATAACAATGGTTATATCCTGCAGTTTGGTCAGGATATAGAAACTTTGAAATAATTATTATTGGAGTAAATTTATATTGATTTAATCGTTTTTTTTGACAAATAATATGGCTGTACAATCACAAAAAGTAACAGATAATCCTAATGCCAATACCTATTTCATGGTATGGAATTTTAAAAACACAGATAATATTAAAGAAGCTTTTCAGAGAGTATGTGCTTTGGTTTCGAATCTTAATAATTCCGCAGCAGTACGTTTTCCAAATGTAAGGGTTAGCTGCGTTATGGGAATCGGTTATAATGCATGGAAAAAGCTGGAACTTCAGGAACCGCTACCTAAAGAGCTTGATATCTTTAAAGAAATAAAAGGGGAGAAGCATACAGCTGTTTCTACTCCGGGTGATTTGCACTTCCATATCAGGGCAGATCAGTTCAGTATTTGTTTTGATATGGCCACAGCAATCTCCGATGTATTATCTCCTGTTGCAAGCTGTATAGAGGAAATACATGGTTTCAGATATTGGGATGGAAGAGCCATATTGGGATTTGTAGACGGAACAGAAAACCCACAGGGATCCGACCGCGATTTCTTTGCAAAGGTAGGAACAGAAGATGAGGTGTATGAAGGGGGAAGCTATCTGTTTGTACAGAAATATACTCATGATATGAAAGCATGGAATTCATTGCCTGTACCAGAGCAGGAAAAAGTAATTGGCCGCTACAAAGCAAGTGATATAGAAATGACAGATGACGTGAAGCCTGCAAATTCGCACAGTGCTCTGGCTAATGTAGGAGATGATTTCAAAGTGGTTCGGGATAATATGCCTTTTCGGACAAGTTCTGAAACCGGAACTTATTTTATCGCCTATGCCAGTACATTCAGTACCGTACAAAAAATGCTTGAAAGTATGTTTGTTGGTGATCCTGCAGGCAATTATGACAGAATACTAGACTTCAGTACTGCAAAAACCGGAATTTTGTTTTTTGTACCAACAATGGATATGCTTGGTGATTTTTCGGGATAAAATTTTGTACTTTTGACTCAATTATAAAAGGGGATGAATACCCCTGAAAATAAAAATAGGTAAATGAAAAAAAATATAGTTATAGGGCTTATGGCTCTTACACTTTTAGCTTCCTGTAACAAGGAGAAAACAGTTATAAAAAGTATTCAGGAATATAATGCTACAATGCAGGACAAAGGCTATCATTTCGGAGATAAGATAGCTTTGCCTTCCGATGTAACAGGAAATGCAGAAAGCATCAGTATAAGCTTCGGAGATAAAGAAAGTAATACACTGACTATTGACCCTAAATTTTTCACACTGGGAGAGAATGATGTAACATTCAACATTAAGATGAAAGATGGTAAAGTGATCAACCAGGATGCAACAATTAATGTATTTGCCTCTAAACCTGAGCAAAATCTTACTTATGAGCAGGTTGCTGAATATCCGCATGATCCGAAAAATTTTGTACAGGGATTTCAGTTAGACGGAAATACAGTCTATGAATCAGATGGACAATTCGATCAGTCCAGATTGATTAAATATACATTAGGACAGACCCAGCCTATTGCTGAGGCTAAACCTAGTCCTGCTCCTGGAACTCAGCTGGTTGAAAAAATATTCTCTGAAGGAAGTACAATAGCCGGAGATAAAGTGTTTCAGCTGGACTGGAAAAATAAAATTGGTTTCATTTATAATAAAGCCAATTTACAGCAGATAGGTCAGTTTCAGTATCCAACTGAGATGACAGAAGGCTGGGGGCTAACTTATGACGGCAAAAACCTGATTGCTTCAGATGGATCTTCTAATATCTATTTCCTGGATGTTAACGATCCTTCCAAAGTGGTAAGAAAAATCGGAGTAGCTGGTTCAGAAATGGCATATGGTCAGATTAATGAACTGGAGTATTATAAAGGATTTATTTATGCTAACGTATGGCAACAGCCTGTGGTACTAAAAATTGATCCTGCAACCGGGGAAGTGGTAGGGAGATATGATTTCTCTAACTATGTAAAATTACATACCAAAGGATCCGATGATGTCCTGAACGGTATAGCCTTTAAAGGTGATAATATGCTGGTAACCGGTAAGAACTGGCCGAAGATATACGAAGTAAAATTAAAGTAAGCGAAAGCTTACTTTAATTTTTTCTGCTCATAGCAAATTGGCTTTGAGGCTTTAGTCTAGAGCTGATTTAATAATTCTTCTATATTAACACGTTTCATATAATCAGGGTTCACAAATTTATAAGTTATAGTAGCATGAGAATCGAGAACGTAAACAGCAGGGATTGGCAAAGAGTATTGTTCTGTCTGATTAATTTGAAGTAAGTCTATTCCCATGGCTTTATAATGAGGAATAACAAACTCTTGTAGCTCAATATCGATTCCCAATTTTTTAGCGAGTAGATTACCTTTATCCGATAAAATTTCAAATTCAGCATTTTGCTGTTGCTGCCATTCAGCATTAATACTCGATGGTTGTGGTGTAATGACAATCAGATTTGCATCTTTTGCTTTAAACTGGTGAAGTTCATTTTGTAGTGCTTGGATTTCCAGGTTGCAGTAAGGGCACCAGCTTCCTCTGAGAAAGGCGATCACTAGTTTGTTTTTTAACAGATCTTTTAAAGAATACGTATGTCCGTCAAAATTGGAAAGTTGAAAATCCGGAAATCTTTCTCCAATTTTAAGACTTTTACTTCCGGTTTGTTTCTCTTCCAAATCCTGAACAGATCTTTGAAAAGCCTGTAATGTTTCTGCAGGAATTTGAGATGCTAATACTTCGTTGAATTGAGCAATGTTTTTTGCTAAAATATCCATATGATTTTATTTAATTTTGCAAAGATTTATAACTATCCGGAGATAGGCAATAACGCATAAATTTGTCCCTATGGGATAAAAAAGTCAATTTTATGAATACAAAGGAAAGAGCGATAGAAGAAAAAATATGTCCACTTGAATTTGCAGTAAATGCAATAAGCGGAAAATGGAAAATCCCTATCGTTTGGCAGATTAATGAAGGTAAAAAACGTCCCAGTGAATTTATCAAAGGAATTGGTAAAGTAGACAGACGCGTTCTTAATCAGCAGCTTAAAGAAATGGAATCAGCAGGTCTTTTAACAAAAATTTCCTATCCTGAGTTGCCACCACGTGTGGAGTATTCCCTTACACCTCTTGGTGAAGATTTGGTAAAGGTACTGTGGCAGCTTAATGAATGGGGAGAAGTATTGCTGGAAAAAAGTAATAAATCGTAAGTATACATCCTACACAATGGAATTCCGGACTTTAGTCATTGTTTTCAAAATGGGTTTGCAATCGAGCCAAACAAGCTTTATCTTTACACCTCGAAAAAAATAAGATATGCACATTGCGGTAACAGGAAATATAGGGGCTGGAAAAACCACGCTCACAACGATGTTGGCTAAACATTATGGATGGGAAGCGCAGTTTGAAGATGTAGATCACAATCCATATCTGGATGATTTCTACCACGACATGGCTAAATGGGCGTTTAATCTTCAGATTTACTTCTTAGGAAGTCGCTTTAAACAAATTAAAGAAATCCGTGAGAGTGGTAAGAATGTTATTCAGGACAGAACGATCTATGAAGATGCTCATATATTTGCTGAAAACCTTAACGATATGGGGCTTTTAACCGAAAGAGATTTTAATAACTATAAGTCAGTATTCAATCTGATGAAAACTTTTGTATCAGCTCCGGATTTATTGATTTATTTAAGAGCAGATATCTCTAAACTTGTTGCTCAGATTGCAAAAAGAGGCAGAGACTACGAAGCCGGAATCAGTATCGATTATCTTTCGAAACTGAATGATAAGTACGAGAAATGGATCAAAGGTTATGATGAAGGAAAACTGCTTATTATAGATGTTAATGATATTGACTTTGTTGAGAAGCCAGAAGACTTTGGTTTTATCTTAGATAGTATTGACAGTAACCTGAATGGTTTATTCTAAAATTTAACCAGGCAATGGGAATACAAATCTTACATAACAGCAGATGTTCTAAATCCAGAGAAGCATTACAGTATCTGGAAAATCAGAATATAGGTTTTGAACTTATTAATATTATTCAGAATCCATTGAATAAGCAAGAAGTAACATCAGTACTGCAAAAGCTTGGGATGAAAGCAGAAGATTTGGTGAGAAAAAGCGATGCACTATTTAAAGAAAAATATGCAGGACAGGAATTAGATGAAGAAGATTGGGTTAATGTCTTGGTGGATAATCCAACGCTAATCCAAAGACCTGTTGTTATAAGAGATAATAAAGCTGTTATCGGAAGACCATTGGAAAATATAGTAGATTTTCTAAAATAATCTAAGCTATTTATATAAAAAAGCAAAAGGACTGAAGAGTATTTCTTCAGTCCTTTTTTATAGTATTAGGGATTATGGCATTGTCCCGTTATAGTATAAAGGTTTGTCATCTTTATCAAAACCTATAATAATAACCTGATAATTTTTCGGGGTATCATTATTATAAAACTGTATTGCAGAAGGAGCTTTTTCCTGAGCTTTTAAATCAGGATTCCAGTATAACACATCACGCGTGTCATTCGGAATACTTTTATAGGCTTCTTTGCTGTAATCCGGGTTATAGAATTCTGCTACTTTATCATAACCTAAAATAGTTGCAGTATTATCCATAAAAGGATCTTTTACGGTTGGAGTAGCGGGTTGGATATCTCCTCTCCGTGTATATATAGCAACAGCATTTCCAAGCAGTCCGGATCCTTTGATAACTTTTACCATGGCAATATTACTTACAGGTGTACTATTGATCATGCTGGCATCCATAGGAACTTCATCAAGGTATAATGCAGCTTTCCCCCCTCTCATATATGGTACGTAATTTCCACCAGTATCCATTTGGAAAGTTAATCCGGCAACTTTACCTTGTAACCATTGTAATATATTTTGAGAGCCTTGTGCATCCTGATTTTCATTCACGAGATCGAATACCTGTTCATTCATACTTCTAAATATTCCGCTACTCAATTTGTCATTAAGTATTCTCTTCTCGTCTCTCTTTTTAGCTTTTAATTGTACTTCTTTGATCAGAATTTCATTGTCATGTATAAGCTTCTGATTCTTTTTGTTAGCTATTGCACGGGCTATTTCCGGTGCAGGAGTATCATTTGCAGCCTGGCGGTCTTCCAGATGGTATTGTGTAGCAGGTAATGAACTTCTGTAGGTAACAAAATCAACAGTTGGTTCAAAAGCTATTCTAAGATTGGGAGGATTACTAGCTGCTTTGTTTAAAGTATTTAAAAAATAGGTGACTTTTATAGGTTCATCAGTATTTATATTATTTAACATGAAATAACCTCCATCATCGGTTTGTACTTCATTAATTACTGTGTTGTCAAGCGTTTTGAATATCAGGTTTGCAGAAGTATTTGGAAGAGGTCTGCTGTTGACTGTCAATTTTCCTCTGTAAGAAAAATAAGGCTCAGGTTTGTATTTTATATCAGGTGTTCTTCCTGCCATTACAGCATTCCAGTCAAAACGATTCCATTTTTCAGAAATCAGAAGACCATCCAGAGCTTCTGTATTTGCATTTTTAGTGAAATACTGTGCCGGTGCGGTTATTTTTGAAGAGAAATCACCAGTAAGCCATAAAGCACTTAAAATGTTATTTTTCTCAGTGTTTTTAGCATCATCCCGGACAACCACGGTATAATTGGAATAATTTTCCTGGGGCGGAATTTCAATTGTATTGTATGCACGTGGTGTTTTATCAGCTTGTGAATATGAAACGGTGGGCTGAGTTACATGTAGCTGTGAAGGATCAATGAAACATAATCTTTGAGCAACAAGATTCTCTTTTTCGTCAAATACAGCCAACTGTAGTATACCATTCATTTTATTACTGATAGAAGATGGGATGGTACTTGAAGCTTCTTTATTATTGATGCTGATATTGGCTTTATAGGCCAGTAAATTACTGACAGTACCAATAACTTTATAGTCTTTCAATCCCGAAAGATTATTGCTTTTCAATGTATACTGAATACCTTTCGCTGTATTGGCTATTTGTATATGTACACCAGTATCTTTGGCTACAGGCAAATCAATATTTTGTTTTACGCCGTTATTATCTTCAACAACGATTTGGTATGTCTTTCCTTTTTTGGGAGTAAGGTTGAATACTCCTACATTCTGATCCAATCCTTTGAAGCTGATAATTTTTTCAGCAGGATTATCTTTGTCTGTTACATAACCATGCCATTCGGATGGAGGAGTGCCTTCGGTTTGAAGTCTTACAGCGAATTTGGTAGGAAGATTTTCTATAAAGGTTCCGCCTTCAGGATAGGCCTTAGCCGTCCATTTGGAATCCTTATTGATAACCAGTCTTTGCGGAGATGCAGGATTGTATACCGGAACAGGCTGTACAAGCTGGAAGTCCTCACTAAAATTGGCCATCCATGTCGTATAGGCCCTCACGAAATAAACATCCTCTTTTAGTTTTTCAGAAAGATTAATGCTGCCGTTACCCTCACCATTATTGATAGGAAATACCTTTTTGGCAATTATACTTTTATTGCTGTCATACAGTTCAACAAATAAGGAAGATGATATTGTGGATCGGTTATAGCCATCAAAGACAAATGCTTTGAACCACATATTCTCTCCTGAAACATATTTCTCTTTATCAAAAAGAAGATAAACTTTTTCCTGAGAATACTTTTGATCAAGTACTTGTATTGCCTGATCAATTTTACTTTGTGCTTTTATATTGTAAATGAAAGATAGACAGACTGAAAGTATAATTCTGTTTTTCATGCTAATAATGGATCTTGATTTTTAACTTAGAAATTTAGTGATTTTTCAGATATGTAGCATTAGTTTTTATTTAATATAATTTCTTTCATGGCTAACCATGGGAATAGAGTTAACACGGCAGTAATCTGTTATTTGTTCAGGAGACCAACGTTTTTTAATCTTTCTTTCTACAAAAGCTTTTACATCATCTGTAAATTTAGTGTATCGTTTTTTAGATACTCTGCGGTCTTCTGAAAAGGATTGAGCCAGATTATAATTATAGCGTCCCTTTGAGGTTTTATTACGCTTTAGCTCTCTACATACAGTAGAGGGATGTACGCCTAATTCTTTAGCAATGTAACTTTGAGATTTGTTTTTTTTAATAAGGAAGGATATAAGAATCCTTTGTTGCATAGTCAGCTGATTATACTTTTTCATGTGGTATTTTATTAACATTTTTTAACAATTCAAAAAGGACGCCGAATATAGATAAAAAATCATCCCATAATTAAATAAATTGGTAGGATATAATTCAGTATTAATAAAATTTAAGATCAAAATACGATCAGAGCAGGATTTTAACAAAAAAAATACCTATTCATAAAAGAATAGGTATTGAAACAAAAATCCGAGGTTAGTCGGGGTATCCTTGAAAATCATTGTTTTGTTAATGTTATTGTAGTATCGTCCGGAATTAAGAATTTATAACCTTGAGGGCATTGATTTGCTTTCAACATGTCAGTATCTGCTATAAACTTGAGTCTCAAGACTCCATTATTATTTAATATATATATAAATCCAACTTCATTGCAGTCAATTGATTTAGGTCCTTCATATATCATTGAATAAATTTTCATGTTTTTTGAAAAATCAACGCCTTGAAATGCTTTACTATCAGAATCATTTAAAGTATTATATAAAACATTACCATTAACATCTTTAGCAAAAATTCTAGCTATAACCTTATCTCTTTTAAAAGAATTATCTCCTACTGTAATTTTATTGAATCTAAATTCAATAGTATTTCCATTTATGTTGCCATTCCATACTCCTGTGTATTTATCAAAAACACCATTAATATCTTTTACATAAGAAACATCTTCAGGAACTTTTTTATCACCAGTTGTTAAATAATTAGTCTCTTCTTCCAAGCTTATTGTTCGTTGTGCTGATGCATATGTAAATAACAATATTCCAAATATTAACATTATTTTTTTCATAATTTATTTTTTTTAACAATCATTCTTTTTCATTTCTTTTTTATTAGAATCATTTAGATCCATTCTTGTATTTGTTCCATTTTTATTGTCTTTATATAAAGACACTCCTTTTACATTCATATATTCATCAAGATATTTAAGAAACTTTTGCTCTAAACTCATCCCTTTAAATTCTTTGGAATTATTCATCATGTAATCAAGGTAAACTCTTTTATTTAATGAATTCCCTTGGAATTTAGTTATTATCTGGTTCTTGTTTCCTGTAAATTTAAGAGTGTAATTACCTGATCTAGAAACCATTACTCCATATGTTTCATCAAGAGATCTTCCCTGATCTGATGAAAATTTAACAATTTCCATGAATTTTTCTACATCAGCAGGACTAAACATATCTACTCCTTTACCATCATATTCATTTCCATCTATCATTACTGTTGTTTTCTCTACATGAGTATGAATAAATCCTTTTAAATTAGAAATATCATCAGGTAATCTCATAGATCTTGAATTTTCTGACTCGCTTCTTTGTGTCAATTCTGAATAATTTCCATCTTTGTCTTGAATATAACCATTTTCATTTGTTTCTTTAAGCTTCTTTTCTAAAGCATCAATCCTCTTTTTATATTCTTCTGTATTTTGTAGAGCCTTTAATTTACTACAAGAATCATCTGTTTTAGGAGGTTCATTATTAGGACCAGCATGTGTACCACTACCACCACTCATACCAGTTCCAGGACCACTACTTCCGGCTCCGCCACCTCCGGAAGGCTCATCGGGATATTTAGGAACCCATTGATCAGGAGGAGGAGTTGTTGGATTCTTCTTTGTTATTACTACTTCTTCTATATCTATAGGCTTTTGTTCATTACCATTTTTAAGGCAACCGGATTTATTAGTTTTGATGTTGATGCTATTGCTCTGGATGACAAACTACCAACCTTTTTATCATAGTAATTCTGAAAAGTTTTTTTAATATCTGCTAGTTCAAGAGAATTATCATTCATATAAGAGAAGTTAACATAGCTTCTTTCTTCATTGATAATACCATACCACGCTCCTGTTACTTTTCCGTTTTCATCTGTTACTGGAAATATTATAGCTTTTTTACCTTCTCCAAAAGTTTGAGAAGCTACATCCAGTCTTATTACTCCGACAGATTTGTCCATCCATTTAGCATAATCGGGATGATTTTGTATAAAATTAGAAATAATCTCTGCAAAGGGTTTAGCATAGCTTATATACTTTTGAGGGGTTGTAGTTTGATTTGCTCCAGCAATTGGCTGAACGATATTATTCTGTTTCTCAAATCTCTCAAAAGCAGCAATTTTCTCTTTTGAAGCTACTGTTTGTTCAGTTGTTACACTATCTGTACGACAGGAATAGAAAATTGATAATGTCAAAATTCCCCACAATGCGGGATAAAATAAATTTTTTTTCATTTAATAATAATTTAATGATTCAATATTTAAACTTAAACATTTTATTTTAAATAACAATTTAACATAATAAACTAATAAAAAATACCCACATCTGTTATAGAAGTGGGTAAGATACAACCAAGTAGTAATCGGTAAAAAGAGGGTAAGATCTTAAAACAATTCTGTCTGTTTAAAATCTGGGAAAAGGAGGTATAAACGAATCACGGGAAAATGTTCCTACAAATTGTCCTGATCTACGATTATAAGCTTCAAGATGTGTCCAGTTTCTGTATTTGTAGGATTCAGAAAGCCAGATACTAGCTTTATAACAATTTCTAACAAAGGGCATTTCTACAATGATAAAACCATCATTAAAAACCCGTAGGGAGTAGTCATTTTTATTTTTCCAAATCTGGTTCATTAATAACCTGCTTTTCTCTCTTTTGTTTCTTTATAAACTTTTGCCGTAGTAAATCTACAAGGAATAGACCCAATTGTAAAAATACAGGAGTTAATACTCCCAGTTTACAGACAAAGCAACACTTCCGGCAGTGGATAAAGAGCATAATCAGCAATAAAAAAACCGGATACTAAAAGCATCCGGTTCATATAAATTATATATTAATCAGAAATTAGATTCCGTCAATAATAGCATTCAATGTAGCACTTGGTCTCATCGCTGCATAAGTTTTAGCCTCATCAGTTTTGAAGTAACCATCGATATTCTGAGGTTGTCCTTGTGCTCCGATTAATTCTTCATTAATCTTAGCCTCGTTTTCCTGCATGTTTTGTGCAATTGGCTTGAACTGTGCAGCAATTTCTGCATTCGCAGTCTGATTAGCCAATGCTTCAGCCCAATACATAGCAAGGTAGAAATGAGAACCTCTGTTATCAATCTGACCTACTTTTCTTGCAGGGGATTTATCAGTAGCAAGGAATTTAGCGTTAGCTTCATCCAATGCATCTGCTAATACCTGAGATTTAGGATTGTTCTGAGTTTGTGCTAAATGCTCTAAAGAAGCCTGAAGTGCCAGGAATTCACCTAATGAATCCCATCTTAAGTAACCTTCTTCTAAGAACTGCTCAACGTGTTTAGGTGCAGAACCTCCGGCTCCGGTTTCGAACAAACCACCACCATTCATTAATGGAACAATAGAAAGCATTTTTGCAGAAGTTCCAAGTTCAAGGATTGGGAAAAGGTCAGTCAGGTAATCTCTTAATACGTTTCCGGAAACAGAAATTGTATCTTTCCCTTCTCTTGCTCTTCTTAAAGTTTCAGTCATTGCATCCATTACATCAAGAATTCTGATGTCAAGACCTGTAGTATCGTAATCTTTAAGATATTTTTCTACTTTTTTGATGATCTCTCTGTCATGAGCTCTTCCTTTGTCTAACCAGAAAATTGCAGGAGTTTCAGATAATCTGGATCTGTTTACTGCCAATTTTACCCAGTCCTGGATAGGAGCATCTTTAGTCTGACACATTCTGAAGATGTCATCTTTTTCTACTTTCTGAGAAAGAAGAACAGTTCCGGCTTCATCCTGAACTTCTACAGTTCCGTCAGCTTTTACCTGGAAAGTTTTATCATGAGAACCATATTCTTCAGCTTTCTGAGCCATCAATCCTACGTTTGGAACAGAACCCATAGTTGTAGGATCTAATTTTCCGTGAGCTTTCATATCATCGATTACAGCCTGGTAGAAACCTGCATAAGAACGATCCGGGATAATAGCAACTGTATCTTCTTCTTTACCTTCTTTGTTCCACATCTTACCACCACCTCTTACAAGAGCAGCCATAGATGCATCAACAATAATATCAGAAGGAACGTGGAAGTTAGTAATACCTTTATCAGAGTTTACCATAGCAACTCTTGGTCCGCTAGCTAAAGCTGCTTCAATATCAGCTTTAATGTCAGCTTCCTGAGCATTTCCTTTGATTTTCTCAAAAAGATCAGCAAGACCATTGTTAGGGTTTATATCTAATGACTTGAAAGTCTCAGCATATTTTGTAAATACATTTTTGAAGAAAGTTTCCACAATAGCTCCGAAGATAATAGGATCGGAAATCTTCATCATAGTAGCTTTCAGGTGAGCAGAAAGAAGTACATTTCTATTTTTAGCTTCTTCAATAGCCTGCTGAACAAAAACTTTTAATGCATTAAGGTTCATTACAGAAGAATCAATTACTTCTCCGGCCTGAAGCGGAGCGAAATCCTTCAGTAAAGTTTCAGAACCATCATTTCCTTTGAATAAGATTCTGAATTTAGTAGCGTTTTCTACAGTAGTAGATGTTTCAGTACCATAGAAGTCTCCACTGTTCATGTGAGCAACATCTGTTTTGCTGTCAGATGCCCAGTCACCCATTCTGTGAGGATTAGCTTTAGCGTAGTTCTTAACTGCTTTTGGAGCACGTCTGTCAGAATTTCCTTCTCTTAACACTGGGTTTACAGCACTTCCTAAAACCTTAGCATATTTAGCCTTAATTGCTTTTTCTTCATCATTTTTAGGCTCAGCAGGGTAGTTCGGAACAGCAAAACCTTTTCCTTGTAATTCAGCGATAGCTGCATCTAATTGCGGGACAGAAGCTGAAATATTTGGTAACTTAATGATATTAGTATCTGGTTTGGTTGCTAATTCACCTAATTCTGCCAATGCATCACCGATCTTTTGATCGTCTTTTAAGAATTCCGGGAAATTTGCTAAAATTCTTCCTGCTAAAGAAATATCAGGAACAGCGATTTCGATATCTGCTGATTTTGTAAATGCCTTTACGATTGGTAAAAACGAGTGTGTAGCCAACATTGGCGCTTCATCCGTTAGTGTGTAGTAGATTTTTGATTTTTCTGACATTCTTTTTTGTTTTTTTAAACTTAGTTATAAAAAGAGAGCCCCTCTCTATGATCTATTTTTTAGAGTAACAAATTTACTGTTTTTAGAATGATTTTTAGAACAAATCGCCAAAAATGAACTACTTTTATTGTGATAAAAAAATAAACTAAAAACCAAATGTCTATGAAGATAGCTGTATTAGGGACGGGAAACCTTGGACTTTCCATTATAAAGGGCATATTGAAGTCCGGTGAGAATTATCAGATTATAGCAACGAGAAGAAATACTCAGTCTATTGCTTTTCTGGAAAAAGACGGTATTGAAGTAACTTCAGATAACGCTTATGCAATTACACAATCGGATATTGTTATTGTAGCACTTAAGCCTTTTAATATTCTGGAAGTATTAAAAGAATACAAGCAATATTTTACATCCGACAAAATTCTTGTTTCAATGGCAACAGGGATTAGCATACAGCAAATTCAGGAGGCAATAGAAAATAAAGCTGTTACAACTATGCGTGCGATGCCGAATACAGCCTCGGATGTAGGAGAATCCTTAACTTGTTTGGTATACAACGGGCAGGAGAAAGAAAAGCTGGAAAGCGTGAAAAGTCTGCTGTCTCATGTAGGTAGCGTTATACAGATCAATGAAGACCTTATGGAAGCAGCAACTGTTTTGGGAGCTTGCGGAATTGCTTATGTACTGAGATTTATGCGTGCAATGGTACAGGGAGGAATTCAGATTGGATTCGATGCTAAAACAGCGGTACAGATTGTAAATCAAACTGTAAAAGGTGCTGCAGAATTGCTGATCCAGAATCAGAATCATCCGGAAGATGAGATTGATAAAGTAACAACACCTAAAGGCTGTACTATTGTTGGCCTTAATGAAATGGAACATCAAGGATTTAGCTCATCTCTGATTAAAGGAATAAACGCTTCTTTCCAAAAGATTGAAAAGAAGGCTTAGATTTTATAGCCTGGCTTTTTCCTTTCTTTTCATTTTATAATAAGCCTTTCCTGCAATATAGATAGTTTTCTTTACTTCGCAGTATACAGTCGTTTTGCTTTTGTTGGTTAGTTGTGTTGTCTTTACAATTTCGATTTCGTTCTCACGTTCAACTTGTTCAATTATTTGTTCAAGCTCTTCTTTTGTGTATGTAAATTCTGCATATAAATCTACATTTCCCGGACGTTTGAAAGATATCTGAGCAGATTTATCCCATACGACGTACTGATGCCCCAATAGATTAATCAGCTGTACCATTGGGATGGGATCAACTGCTGAAAACATACTTCCACCAAATATGGTTCCCATATAGTTTCGATTTTTATAGCTGATGGGTAACTTAATTTGTACATTGAGTAGGTCAGGAGATACGGAAGTGATTCTTGCAGTACTTCTTCTGTACATAGGTGAAAGATTGAAACCCCATTTCATAAGTTTGGGTAATCCTATATATTTGGAGCCAATGACTGAAATTTTTTGGTAGAACGACATAAACTGAATATTTAGTTTAAAACATTTATATATGCTTTCAAATCAGGCAGACTACTAATAGCTTTATACAGTTGAATTTGTATGTTTAGTATTCTACATTTAAAAGTCAGATAAAATAATGTAAAATATTCCATATTCAATTGAAATTCAATACTAAATAGAATGTCTGGCATATTAAGCTTCCAAAAGAAAAGCCTGTATCTTTTAAGAATAAACCTTGTGTTTTTCTATTTGTTTCTCTTGTACTGAAATTTATGATAAATTTAAAATGAACTATCAGTAGAAATTTAGAAGAATTCTGTATTTTTATCTAAAATTAAATAGACAAAATAATGGCAAACATTACACTAAAAGGAAATGCGATTTCTACAGTAGGAAATCTTCCGAATATTGGAGAACAATTAAAAGATTTTACACTGGTAAATGCAGATCTGTCTGAGAAAACTTTAGCAGATTACAAAGGAAAGAAGGTAGTATTAAATATTTTTCCAAGTATTGATACTGGTGTTTGTGCAGCTTCTGCAAGAAAATTCAATCAGGAAGCTTCTAACTTAGACAACACAGTGGTAGTAAATGTTTCTAAAGATTTACCTTTCGCATTAGGCAGATTTTGCGCAGCAGAAGGATTAAATAATGTGGATACATTATCTGATTTCAGAGGACATTTTGGAGATGATTATGGAGTGACTTTAGCAGATTCTCCATTACAAGGTTTATTAAGCCGTGCAGTTGTCGTAGCAGATGAGAACGGAAACGTAGTTTATACAGAACAGGTTCCGGAAATTGCTCAGGAGCCAAACTATGATGCTGCTCTTGCTGCTTTGAAATAATTAAAAGCAAAAAATCATAAAAAACGACTTCGTAATTCTTTTTCGGAGTCGTTTTTTTATCTTAGAGGTATGAAACGTTCAGGAACTGCAGATTTACCACTACACTACGGAAAAGTTCCCGCCTGGTTATACGAGCGGATGTCTGCGCTTGGGCTTTCTATAATGGAAGTTATACTTGCCGATTATGGAAAAGAAGAAGTTGTAAGACGATTATCCGATCCTTTTTGGTTCCAAAGCTTTGGAGCCGTATTAGGAATGGATTGGCATTCTTCAGGCATTACAACTTCTGTAATGGGGGCTTTGAAAAGAGCTATTAATCCCAATTCTCAAAGCCTGGGAATCTTTATTTGTGGTGGAAAAGGAAAATATTCCAGAGATACTCCGCAGGAACTTCTATATATTGCGGATAAAACCGGACTTAATGGAACAGAGCTTGTAAAAGCCAGTAAATTATCTGCAAAAGTAGATAATACAGCTATTCAGGATGGCTATCAGCTATACCAGCATAATTTTGTTGTTACAGATAATGGTAATTGGTGTGTAATTCAGCAAGGACTTAACGATGCCGATGGAACAGCAAGACGCTACCACTGGTTATCCGAAAATCTTACTTCTTTTATAGATGAGCCGCATACTGGGATAAATGGTATTTCCAAAGGAACAATTCTGAATCTTACGGCTAATGAAGCGTCGGATAACAGAAAAGGAATTCTTGATATTTCTCATACAGATTCGGCCAAAATTATGCAGGATTTTGCCCGATTGATTCTGCCTGAACATCATGATGTAAGAGCAACGGATGTAGATCTTAAACGACTGGGAGCCTTGCTTTATATCACAAGAGAGCAACAGCCACAAAACTTTGAAGACCTTCTTATGCTGGAAGGGGTAGGGCCCCGTACCATGCAGTCGCTGGCATTGGTTAGTGAAGTTATTCATGGTGCTCCTTCACGTTTCAAAGATCCTGCCCGTTTTTCATTTGCACATGGTGGGAAAGACGGACATCCGTTTCCTGTTCCTATAAAAATTTATGATGAGAGTATTCAGATTCTCCAAAAAGGGATAGAAAAATCTAAACTGGGAAATTCTGATAAGCTGAATTCAATTAACAAGCTGCATCAGATTGTACTGAATGCAGAAAAAAACTTCACACCCAATTTTGATATTCAGCAGCTGATAGAAGAAGAAAGAGCCGTTTCATGGCAATATGGAGGTAAGTCGACAATGGGAGATGCTAAGAAACCGGATAAACCAAATGAAATACAATTATCATTATTTTAAATAATACTGTTATGAAAGCAGAAGCCATTATTCCTGTTTTACGAATGTTTGATTATCAGAAAGCAAAAGAATTTTATGTAGACTGGCTTGGTTTTGAGATTCTGTGGGAACATACATTCGAAGAGAATTTTCCTGTATACATGGAAATACAGAGAGCCAATATTAAATTTCATCTCAGCGAACATCATGGCGATGGCACCCCCGGAACCCATATATTTATTTGGTGTGACGGGATAGAAGAATTTCACAAAGAACTCTCTGCAAAAGACTATAAATACAATAAACCCGGGCTGCAAGAAACATTTTACGAAGCATTATCTTTTACAGTAACCGATCCTTTCGGAAATAATATTATCTTTAATCAAAAACTGGAAAGAAATTATGAATCCGATTTATAAAGAGGTATATCAACATTTTCTCTTGTCCGATGAAGATATAATACAAATTGCAGAGAAGCACCAGAAAACTGAAATAGAAAAGGGTAAAATATTTCTGCATGAAGGTGAGACCGCCAATGAATATTATTTGCTTGAAAGCGGATTGGTTCGAGCTTTCGTATATGATTATGATAATAACGAAATCACGACTGAGTTTTTTACAAAAGGAGATATTGTAATTGTTCCGGCTTCACTTTTTCAAAGGACTCCTTCACAGGAAAATCTTCAGGCTGTTACAGATTGTACATTACTGAAAATAGAGTTCGATGATTTTCAGCATATTTATCATACTATTCCCGGATTTAGCGAATGGGGGCGTCTTTGGTTCAGTTATCAGGTTTTTTCCATGAAACAACGTTCTTTGGATATGGTTACACTATCTGCAACCAAACGTTATCTGAACCTAATGGAGCAAAAACCGGATGTAGTAAGATTTGCTCCCCTGAAACAGATTGCATCTTATCTCGGCGTAACAGATACTTCACTTAGCAGAATCCGAAAAGAATTGGTTTCTCATAAAAAAGAATATTAAAATAATAGCATGGACATTTTGTTCATGCTATTATTTTTTCAGCAGCTAAAAAAGCTATTCAGTATAAGCTAAAAAATAGATAAACGACTTTTATTTTTCTTGCCCTATGGCAAGTCCATATTATATCATTCACTCTTAATTTTGATAAAGAAATGAGATAGTTTAAAACCGACTTAAAACAATTACAAATGAATGCACCAAAATCATTAAAATTAGAAGTCATCATTCCTGCCTACAGAATGCATACTCAGACCTTTCTGAATGTTCTGGACGGAATTACAGAAGAAGATGCACTGAAAAGAATTGACGGACGAACCAACCATATCATCTGGATGGCCGGAAATTATGTAAATGTTCGCTATGCTATCGCTCATATACTGGGAGAAGCAACAGAAGATCCTTATCAGGATTTATTTTTTATGGGAAAGGCACTGGATGAAAGCTTTTCTTATCCTTCTCTGAAAGAACTGAAAGACAGCTTTCATGCTGTTTCTCCTAAAGCCTATCAGAAGCTTTTAGAAGCTACTGATGAACAACTATCTGAAAAGTTTCCTATTAATATGGATATCCCCTTCATTAAAGAAGATAAACTCAATTTTATAGGAATGTGTATTGGGCGTCAGGATTATCTCTGCGGGCAAATGGGATTGATGCGGCGTTTGCTGGATTATCCCGGAATGAAATATGACACCGATAATAATATTCTGTATTAAATATGGAACCGCATAAAGCCGGATATC
This sequence comes from Elizabethkingia miricola, assembly GCF_001675285.1. GTDB lineage: Bacteria > Bacteroidota > Bacteroidia > Flavobacteriales > Weeksellaceae > Elizabethkingia > Elizabethkingia miricola. The sequence continues at coordinate 12,227 of NZ_LSGQ01000027.1, read as the reverse complement.
TTGATATCAATGGCATTCAGCTATACCACGAAATATACGGAGAGGGAAAACCTGTAGTATTAGTTCATGGCGGTGGATCTTCTATAAGATTAGATTTTCAGGAAGTCATTAACAGATTGCATCATCATTTTATGCTTATCGGAATCGATTTGCAGAATCATGGAAAATCTGATCACAGAGAAATCTCTGAAACTTTTGAACAGGACGCAAAAGATATTGTAGCTGTATTGGATAAACTGAATATTGAAAAAGCCTCATTTTTTGGTTTCAGCAATGGTGCAACAAGTATTATGAAAATTGCAGAACTCTTCCCTGAAAAAGTTTACAAACTAATTGCCGCTTCCGGACTTTATAAAAGAAAAGGGATGGTAGATGGTTTTTTTGAGGGAATGCAAAATGCAGTAATAGAAATAATGCCCAACTATCTTAAAGAAAATTTTCTAAAACTGACACCGGATGAAGATAAGCTTTACAACATGTTCCAGAAAGACAGTCAAAGGATGATAAACTTTGAAGACTGGGAAAACAAAACATTACAGAATATTAAAAATCCTGTATTTCTTATATATGGAGATCGGGACGCTATAAAGGTATCTCATGCAGCAGAGCTTCATACCCTGTTTCCGGATTCAAGGTTACTGATACTTCCTTCGGGGCATGGTACCTATATGATGGCGGATGAGCATGGCCATACCAATAACAGAACAATAGATTTTACAATTCTGAAAGTCAAAAATTTTTTACAATAACCTTTAAATTTTACGATTATGCCTAAATTAAATCCATACCTCAATTTTGATGGTAAAGCAGAAGAAGCTTTTAATTTTTACAAATCTGTTTTCGGAGGGGAATTCCTTGGTGAGATTCACAAGATGGGAAATGCACCAGGTACCGAAAACTTATCCGAAGAAGCTAAAAACAGAGTAATGCATATCGCTTTACCAATAGGTGGCGATTTACTAATGGCTTCCGATATTGTTCCGGAATTTGGACAAAGCCTTCAGTTAGGAAATAACAATTATGTTTCCATTTTTCCGGAATCCAGAGAAGAAGCAGACAAACTCTTCAAAGGTCTTTCTGAGGGAGGAGCTATAGAAATGCCTTTGGAAGATCAGTTCTGGGGAGATTATTTTGGCTGTTTTACAGATAAATATGATGTAAAATGGATGATTAACTATAGTGGTGATAAAGGTTACGAAAACAAATAATAAACAATTTTGTCAGGGTTTCAAACCCTGACAAAATTTAATCTGTAAAATTGAAGTTGAGATACTAGTCAATTTCATTATTTTAGACAAACTAATTAATTTAAATATTATGGAACAAATCACAATAGAAACAACCGTAAATGCTTCTGTAGATAAGGTTTGGGATTATTTTAATCAGCCTGAGCATATTACTCAATGGAATTTTGCCCACGAAAGTTGGTTTTGCCCCTCCTCTGAAAATGACCTTAGAGTAGGTGGGAAATTCAATAACAGAATGGAAGCAAGGGACGGAAGTTTTGGATTTAATTTTGAAGGAACTTATGATGAGGTCGTTCCTCAGCAACTTATTAAGTACCATATGCCGGACGGACGGAAAGTTTCTACAACTTTTGAGGCAGTAGAAGATGGTACAAAAATTACTACAGCTTTCGATCCCGAAGCAGAAAATCCGGTAGAAATGCAGAAAGACGGATGGAATGCTATTTTAGGTAACTTCAGTCAGTATACAGAAACGCACTAAGAAGTGCATTTTTGCTAGTTTAGAATATATACTATATCAGTTTAACGAAAAAATAGAAAAATGAATAATGATATTTTTCCATGTCTCTGGTGCAATGGAGACGCTAAGGAATCAGCAGAATTTTATTGTCAGGTATTCGGAGGGAAGATTACAGTAGATACCCCAGTTGTGATAAATATAGAATTATTCGGGCAAAAGCTTATGTTACTGAATGCTGGACCGCAGTTTGAGAAAAATCCTTCGATATCTTTTCTCATTAACTGTGCTTCTGAAGAAGATGTGCAGCATTATTGGGATAAACTATCTGATGGAGGAACTGCTCTAATGGCTCTGGATTCCTATCCATGGAGTAAGAAATACGGATGGATTAAAGATAAATACGGAGCAACCTGGCAGCTTTACTTTGGAGAAATGCAAGAGCAGAGATTAGTGCCTACGCTTATGTTTATGCATCAGAATAACGGAAAAGCAATGGAGGCAATGGAGTTCTATACCAATACATTTCCGGATTCTAAGATTGAAGGCATCCTGAAGTATAAAGATGGCGGTGAGAACGGAGAAAACCCCGAAAATGTACAACATGCTCAGTTTATAATTAATAACTATATGCTCAGTTGTATGGACTCTTCTTTTGACCATAAGTTTGATTTCAATGAAGGAATCTCCCTGGTAATGATGACAAACGATCAGAAAGAAACAGATCATCTTTGGAATACATTAATATCCGGAGGAGGGAGAGAAAGTATGTGTGGCTGGCTGAAAGACCGGTATGGTGTAAGCTGGCAAATAGTGCCTAAAAGACTAATTGAACTGATGAACGATACTGATCCTGCAAAATCGCAAAAAGTTGTTCAGGCGATGCTGAAAATGCAGAAAATTATAATTGCTGATTTAGAGGCAGCTTATAATTCCTAAATAATTAATATATAACATTGTATCTCATGGAAAAACTTTTTTATCAGATTCAGATCAATGCCACTCCAGACAAAATATGGGAAGTATTATGGAATGATGTTACCTATACACAATGGACATCTGTCTTTGCTGAAGGCTCTTTTTATAAAGGAACCCTTGAAGAGGGAAGTATCGTGAAGTTTTTTGATCCGAATAATAATGGTATGTATAGCCGTGTTGAAAAAAACATTCTGAATAAAGAAATTAAATTTCTGCACCTTGGTGAGATTTATGATGGCGTAGAAAAAGCACAAAACTGGGGAGAAGCAACAGAATCGTACATATTGGAAGAAACCGGAAACGGAACAATTCTTAAAGGAGAGATACAGACTCCAGAAGAATTTAAAAGTTTCTTTGAAGATAAGTTTCCGAAAGCATTGGAAATTGTTAAAAATCTGGCTGAGAAATAAAAACGGAATTGTATAATCCTAAAAGATATATTTATGGAAACTTTATCTTACGAAATTGAAATCAGTGCTCCAGAACAGAAAATTTGGGATATCTTGTGGAGCGAAGCAACCTATAGTGAATGGACAAAATTTTTCGGTTCAGATTCTGTTATGAAATCAGACTGGAAAGTTGGCGGACGTACATTATTTGTGAACAGTAAAGGGGACGGAATGGTCTCGACTATTGACAGTCTCAAAGAACCTCATCAGATTGTATTTAAACATTTGGGAATGATATTAAACGGGATTGAAGATCTCCATAGCAAAGAGATTATGGAATGGAGTGGAGCCCAGGAAAAATATTTCCTTACAGATTTGGGAGATAAAACAAAACTTCATGTTGAGGTGCAAGTAGATGAGAAATGGAAAGATGATATGGACAAAGGGTTTGTCAAAGGACTCGGCTTAGTAAAAGAACTAGCAGAAAAATAAATGAAATTATTATCGATACTCTTTAGCGTATTTATTATAGCCCTACTCGGAACAAAAATTATTCAGGGAGAGTGGAACTGGATTTTTTCCGGTAATCTGGGGATGGCTGTATTTATTATTTTTACAGGATTTTCTCACTTTAAATTTCAAAAAGGAATGGCTTTGATGATTCCGGATTTCATTCCCTATAAAATGTTTTGGGTATATTTTACCGGAGTACTGGAAATAGCTGCAGGAATAGGATTAATGATTCCGCAGCTGCGGGAGATAACCGCAATTTTGCTTATTGTTTTTTATACAGTTGTATTTATAGCCAATATTAATTCCTCGAAAAAACGGATCAACATTTTCAAAGCCGATTATACAGGCCCGGGAATGAAATATCTTTATAAAGAAAGAATACCTATGCAGATTATTCTGATTGCCTGGACATGGTATTTCGGAATTTATTTACACTAAAGAACATATAAAATTTTGAAGATAAATCATATTGAGTGTAACATTTTGATGTTGTAAGTAGTCTTATTAGTAAACGGCTGTTTTTCAGCTGTCCTAATCACTAAAATATGAGTTATGAAATTAAACACTAAATTTTTTATAACCGCCGGGGTTGTAATAACTACTGCAATGATGAACGCACAAAGCGCTACTGCTAAATTGCCTGGAGATGCTACACTGCCATCTTCCAAAGCTAATTTGGAACAACTTGCTTCCTATGATAAAGGAAATTTCAAGTACAAAGTCGAAGATTATTTTGCAAGACCAAAAGCTTCACAATTTAAAATTTCACCAGATGGACAGTTCTTATCTTACAAAGAGAAAGATAGTAACAAGAAAAATCATGTTTATGTAAAAGACCTGAAGTCGGGAAAAATAACCAAAGCTATTGAAGAAAAAGAAGATCTGATTAAAAGCTATGGATGGTTAAGCAAAAATCGCCTGTATTTTACTCAGGATAAGGGTGGAAATGAGAATATCCACCTGTATGCAACGGACACTGATGGAAAAAACTTAAAAGATCTCACACCGTTTGAAGGTGTAAAGATAGGCTTTGCAATGCCTGTAAAGGATACCGACTTTGTTGTAGTAACCATGAATAAAAACAACAAGCAGATTTTTGAACCTTTCAAAATAAACTTTGTTACAGGTGAAACAACCCAACTCTTAGAGAATAAAGATCCTAAGAATCCTATTAATGATTATATATTTGATAAAGACGGAAATCTTAGGGGATATACAATATTGGTAAACGGATTAACAACCCATACGTATTACAAAGATCTGCAGACAGGGAGATTCAATCTTCTGAAAAAAGCTGACTGGTCGGATACATTCTATATTACCAGCTTCAATGAAAATTCTAAGAATAAAGATGAAGCTTATGTAGTAACTAATCTGGATAGTGATAAAACAAAAATTGTTTTATATGATCTGAAAAAAAATGCTGTGATTAAAGAAGTTTATTCCAATCCGGTATATGATGTTAGCTCCATGAGCCTTGCCGGTAAAAATAGAAACTTCGAACTGGATTATATAAACTATGACGGAGAAAGAGAAGAAGTGATACCGGTAAGCAAATTTTATAAAGAAGTACACAATCAGTTAAAATCTGAATTCGGAGATAAAGACTTTTCTGTAGTTTCTTCTGATGACAATGATAACAAACTTCTGGTTGTTGTAAGTAGTGATAAGTTATATGGAACTTATTATGAATATGATGCAAAAACTAAAAAGACTAAACTTTTATACGATCTTATGCCTCAGCTGAAGCCTGAAGATATGGCCGAAATGAGACCGATTACTTTTAAAAGCAGGGACGGGCTTACGATACATGGCTATATTACCTTGCCTAAGGCAGCATTGGAAGGTAAAAAGGTACCATTGGTTGTAAATCCTCATGGTGGGCCACAGGGTATACGTGATAGCTGGGGATTCAATCCGGAAACGCAATTATTTGCCAGCCGAGGTTATGCTACATTACAGGTTAACTTCAGAATATCCGGAGGTTATGGAAAATCATTTCAGAAAGCTGGATATAAGCAAATCGGAAGGAAAGCAATGGATGATGTAGAGGACGGAGTAAAATATGCAATAGAACAGGGCTGGGTAGACAAAGATAAAATTGCTATCTATGGTGGAAGTCATGGTGGCTATGCAACATTAATGGGACTTATAAAAACACCTGATCTTTATGCCTGCGGTGTAGATTATGTAGGTGTTTCCAATATTTTTACTTTCTTCGATTCGTTCCCGGAATACTGGAAGCCTTACAAAGAAATGGTAAAACAAATCTGGTATGATTTGGATAATCCTGAAGAAGCTAAAATAGCTAAAGAAGTTTCTCCCGTATTCCAGATTGATAAAATAAAGAAACCATTATTTGTAGTACAGGGAGCCAATGATCCGCGAGTTAATATCAATGAATCAGATCAGATTGTAAAAGGTCTGCGGGCTAAAGGTTTTGATGTTCCGTATATGGTGAAATACGATGAAGGCCATGGATTTGGTAAAGAGCCAAACAGAATCGAGCTTTATACCTATATGCTGGGCTTCTTTGCAAAGAATTTTAATAAATAAATCAATTAACCGGGAAACGAAAAGTATCTGCTTTTCGTTTCTTTGGTTATATAGTATCTGAATACAGAAAATATAAAACAAAAACATACGAGATATTTTCACTGGAATTTAAACCTTTAAAAACAAGAAAATGAGTCTTACGTTTTTATATTACATTAGTCGTATCGGGAAATAAATTGTTATTTTTGTTTCACAATTCCCATTGTGAAGGACTATTACTACTTTCTCGGTATTTCTGTTGACGCTTCGGACGAAGATGTCAGAAAAGCCTATCGCAAATTGTCATTGAAGTACCATCCGGATAAAAGCGATAATGATCCTTTTTTCGAAAATCGTTTCCGGGAAGTACAGGAAGCGTACAATACATTAAGTGACGAGGATCGACGCAGAACTTATAATCATCTTCTGAGTCTTGAACAGAAAAATGCGAAATCTAATCTGCCGCCACGCATAAAATCTTTTCATGCGAACAAGATTCGTGTGGTAAAAGGAGAGGAGATTATTATTACCTGGCAGACTTTTGATGCTGATGTTGTGAAAATTCACCCCTTTGGACTGGAGAAGGCTTATGGTGAAAAGAAATTCATTGTCAATGATTTTGATACTGAAGGAAGGTTTCAGCTTATACTGAATGCTACAAATACACTGTTGAATAAAACAGTAGCAAATGGTATTACTATTACAGAAGTTTTTGAAGTAGAAAGAGAAGAATTTCCGGTAGCTGAAGAAAAAACAGCTGAGGTAAGAAAAGCAACTGAAGCAGAGGAACAGCTTCCGGTTTATATAAAATGGGGGGTAGCTGCGGCAGCTGTTATTTTAGTTATTCTTTATTTGCTATTGAAAAGGCATTAAGCCATTTTCAGACGGCCCGGACATTTTTTGCAACGTTTTCCTTTCTTGAATTTTTTACAACATTTTTTCTTGTCACAGTACATTTCTTCTGTATGATTAAATGCTGGTGCCAATGGAGCAATTCTGAACGGGATGATGTTAGATTTCATGTTGCAAATATAAATTAATTTAGAATAAGTACAAATAAAAATACTTATTTAAGTACCTGTTCTCTAATATGATTTATATCTGCATTTTGAATATAAGTAATTAAACCCGGATAAAACCAGTGATAATTGTAGCCACCGCGTTTCATCTCTTCAATAGCCTCATCTTTGTTCCAATTCTGAAAAATAATGCGGTACATAGCTATCGTTACTCCGGTTCTGTCACTGCCGTGCGCACAATGTACTACAATAGGCTTAGGAGCTGTTTTTAGTATTCTTAAAGCTTCAATTATATCTTTATCCGACATCTTTGAGGCTTTCATCGGAACACTATATAATTTACCGTTATATGAGCTTCCTTCTACGGCAATAAGATCTTTATGCTGACGTCGCAGATCCAGGACAGATGCCATCTGTTTTTCCTGGAAAAAGTGAAAGCCCGCATTATCGGGCTTTTCACTTCTATAAATGCTGTCGCTAACTTTATGCAGATTGTGGAAAGGCTTTTCCGTAACTTTTGTTGCCCAGTTTTCAGGCCGTGGGCCTTTCAAACTTCTGGAAGTACAAGCCATTGTACTAAATGCTAAAACTATAACGATTGTTTTTTTCATATTTCTTACATTGGTCCGCCTTGCTCGTCGCCACCATCGTAATTATTGTTGATGTCTTTTTTTCTTTTAGGCTGATCAACTTTCTCACCCTGTTTGAAGCGGTAAGACAAAGATATGGAAAACTGTCTTGGCTGCCACTGCATATAATTACGTCTTGTAAAATCATCATTAAAGGTGAAAGACTCCATTCTTCTGGTATTAAATATATCTTGAATGTTGAAAGTGATTGTACCATCACCATTCCAGATTGTTTTAGAAGCTCCCAGATTAAGAGAATACATATCTGATCTGTTCTGACTAGCTGTTTTTTGCGCACCTCTGTATTGTCCCTGTAACTGTACACTTAGTGTTTTATCCAGTTTGAAGGTTGTATTCAGCCTGGCACGTGTAGAGAAACCACTACCGGTAAAATCCATACTTCCTACTATAGGATTTTTATTTATATCTACAGCATCATAGTAAGCTATACCTGTAGTTTTGTACCCGAATAAGTCTAAGCTACCCATGAACTTTAGCCATGATAAGGGATCGTAAGTGAAATTAAGGTCTAAACCATAACGATCACTAGTCCCAAGATTTATAGGCTTGGTATAGAATACATTCAGACTTTCATCTGGTCTGTATACCAACATTTTATCATCGTCAGTAGTGCGGCTGTAATACAGGGTAGGATTCACAGTGAATTTCTTCTTCTGAATGCTGTAACCAACCTCAAAAGAGTCTACATAAGAAGGGTTAAGATCTATATTTCCTTCAAAGATATTCTGGTTGTTACTATAATTAGGGAAAGGCACCATGAAGAAAGCTCTTGGTCTGTCTATCCTACGAGAGTAATTTACCAAAATCTGATTATTCTTCGCTACATCATAGCTTAAAAATATACTTGGGAATAGATTATTATAATTTTTGGTCTTATTAATATTGGACCCTGCAAGATTACTATAATCTATTTTTACATTAGAAAGCTCATCTCTCAGTCCGAGTTGGTACCCGAAATTACCAACTTTACTTTTGAACTGAACATAGAAAGCATTAAATATCTCCTGATAACTTGTTGTATTATTATAATTTGGAATCAACTGATTGGTTGCAGTAGTATTCACAATATTGTTATAATCATTTTTGTTAGCATCCAATCGGTAACCAGCTTCCAGTTTAGAATTTTCACCAATTGGTAATTCGTAATCTGCTTTACCAATAATCGTTTTCGTAACCGATTTTCTTTCAGTGTTATCGTGGCTTACTAAAGCAGAATCTAGTGTTTCAATGATGTCAGAGTAGTTGTTACTGCGATTTCTTTGTACACTTAATGCCAGGGATAAATTGTGCCCGTTGGTATTAAATTTATGATCTAATCCTAAATCTCCCTGAAAAGCGAGGTTGTTACTCCTTCCAACAGATGTTCTTGTACCTAATGAATTCATAAAATTCCATTGGCGGGAATTAAGATCAAATCTATAGAAATCATTATAGGTGTTTAAAGGTTCTCTGTTATCACCTTCAAAAGTTCTTACTACACCAGATAAACTTAAGGATGTTTTATCCGAAATATCATAAACAAAACCTCCGGTTACATTGTAGTTATTATTATAGGTTTTATTATTAGAGTTCTGTGATTGATATGATAGAATATCTTTGGGTTGTGTAGTTTGTGTTGGAGGAATTGTAGGGAGAACAATATTGTGATAGGTTGTTTCCGTTTCATTTTTACCTTTACTCTCTGTGTAACCACCGCCACCATTTAAAAACCAGGTCCAGTTGTTTTTTCTCCAGCTTAAATTGGCATTTAATGCGGTTCTTGGCATATAACCTAGAGTTCCGGTAACACTACCATTGAAACCAACTTTTTTATTTTTCTTAAGGATGATATTTAAGATACCCGATGTACCCGATGCTTCAAATTTAGAAGACGGATTCGTAATAACTTCTATTTTTTCAATCTGGTCTGCAGGAATACTTTGTAAAGCATTCGCTCCATCGTCAATACCTAAAAGTGAAGACGGCTTACCATTGATTAAGAACTTCACATTGGTATTTCCTCTCATAGAAACTGTTCCGTCTGTATCTACAGATACTGAAGGAACATTGGTTAGTACATCTTGTAATGTACCTCCTTTGCTAATAAGGTCGGTTGATGGGTCATATGTTTTTTTATCAAGCTCAACCTTGTAAGGCTTGGATGCAGCAGCAGTAATGGTAACACCTTGTATACTCTTGGTCTTACTATCTACAGCTTCCTGACCTTTCAGAGCCTCTATTTGAACACTACCGATGTTTCCGGCAGCAGTTATTATTTTTTCTGTCTGAAATGTCTTGAATCCTGGTGTTTCTACCTGCAAAGAGTAAGTTCCGGGAGTAAGATTAAGAGAGTAGTTTCCTTTATCATCCGTCATGCTGCCATCAGATAATGCATTATTTGTTTTGTTAGCAAAAGTGATAGAAGCATAAGGAACAGCTGCACCGTTTTTATCAGTTATCTTTCCGGATACAGCTACTTTCTGTTGTTGAGCAAAGGCAAAAGCTGCTGCACTAAATGCGAGCGTTAAGCCTAATGTTCGGGTTACAATTCTCTGTTTGATTTCAGTTTTTATCATTATTTAATTTCTTTTTTATTCAGCCAGTCCTGGTAAATTTTAGCATTCTGAACATGCTCTTCAGGATTATTGGTGAATTTATGTAAGCCTGGCCTGGAAGGATCGGCTACCATAAATATATAATCATTGCTTTCTGCATTCAGAACATTTTCTACCGAAGATTTGTTGACCAGACAAATAGGACCCGGCGGGATACCTATGTTTTTATAGGTGTTATAAGGAGAGTCTACAGTAAGGTCTTTGTAATAGACTCGTTTAATCGACTTAGTGAAATTGGCATCTTTGTTTATAGCATAAATTACCGTAGGATCACTTTGTAGTTTCATTCCTTTGCGGTAACGGTTCAGATATAAACCAGCAATTCTTTTTTGTTCATCGGGTTTTCCACCGGATTCTTTCTGAACAATAGAAGCTAATGCATAAACCTGAGTACGGCTAAGGCCTAAATTCTTTTCTTTTGCAAGATTCTCGGGAGTCCAAAAGTCATTATAAAGACTTTCAAATTTTTTGAAAAAATCTTCAGGTGTTACTGTCCAGTAAAAATTATAAGTATCTGAAAAGAAATAAGGCTTCAAATCTTCTGCATTATTCAGTCCTTTCTGGCGGGCAATTACATTAAATGCCTTTACAAAAGTTAAAGAGTCAGCTTCCGTTTTTTTGGATACACGGCCAATCATCTGATATACATCATCAAAATCCTTTATTCTGAAAGTATTCTCGGTTTGCAGCCCGGCTTTAATCATATTGATAAGCTGAGCATTGTCTGCACCTTCCTTAATTTCATAGCGTCCGGCTTTAATCTTATTATCCAGACCCTTAGATTTTGCTATTTGTGTAAAGCTTTCAACATCGTTAAGGTATGGCTTCAGGGAATCCGTTACCTGCTGGAATGTTGCATCGTGGGGAACCAGAATAAATCCGGACTTTTTCACATTGCTTCCGTAATTCTTTTTGTAAAATTTCCAGCCGAAGAAGCCTGCTGCCGAAACGATAGCAAGAGCTGCAATTAAAACTACTTTCTTCATAATGCTGTTATTTTACTTCTAAATTACCCTTAAATACCTGCTTTGCAGGACCCTCTAGCCATATGTTTCGAAAACCTTTTTCAGCTTTTTCCGCATATACTTTCAATGTTCCTCCCAGAACCTTGATATGGACAGGGGTTTGATTATGATTTTGCATAAAAGTTAAAGCTGATGCTGTAACTCCTGTTCCGCAGCTGTAAGTTTCATCTTCTACACCTCTTTCGAATGTTCTTACAAATAGTTCGTTTTCAGAAGTTTGCGTAACGAAGTTTACATTGATACCTTCTTTTTTGAAAGTATCATTGTTTCTTATTTTTTTCCCTTCTAAATAAACATCCATGTCTTCTACATGTTCCACAAATGCTACATAGTGAGGTGAACCTGTATTCATCACAGTGTATTCAGGGAAAGTATTAATGTCTTCTACATCAATCATTTTTAATTTTACCAGATCTCCGTTTACTTCCGCTTCATGCAAGCCATCGATAGCCATAAAGTTTGTTTTATCTTCAAAAATATTCAGAAAGTGAGCAAAAGAAACAAGGCAGCGGCCGCCATTACCACACATTGTGCTTTCATTACCATCGGCATTGTAATATACCATCCGGAAGTCGTATTGATCATCATTCTCCAGAAGGATAAGGCCATCTCCGCCAATACCGAATCTTCTGTCGCAAAGTTGTGCTATAAGCGAAGTGCTTTTTGGAAAGGTAAGATCACGATTATCAACCATTACAAAATCATTCCCTGTTCCCTGATATTTATAAAATTCCATAAATGTTATATATAAAAATTGGTAGTTATAGTTCCCTAATTAATAACGCGAAATTAGTGAATAATTTATACAAAAAACAGCCAC
>NZ_LSGQ01000026.1 GCF_001675285.1 Elizabethkingia miricola | reverse complement strand
GATTCCGCTCCTGGGAACAATGAAATATATTTTTTTTAATCACGAGATATGGAGAACCTGCCCGCATTGTGGATGGGTCTTTGACCTGAAGAAACATGATTATTGTCCCGGTTGTTTTAAAATTTATGAAAAATGAATGATATCCAGTTTTTAGAGTTGCTAAAAATGGCGTTTAAAGACTATTTAAATGCTCCGGAAAACTTAAAGCCTTCCCTGCAGCAGCTTTTGGAACTGGTGGAAATATTCCGGGAGCAAACTATTGAAGAATATAAAAAAACACTTACAGAATATGAAAACGAATGTACAACAGATGAAAGACGACATGATCCGGAAGTTCGGCAAATTTGCCATCGGCCAATCAGTCTGGTTGCATACTCGCAGAACAACAGATCTGGAAGAAATGACCACGAGTGAGATTGAAAGCCTATATGGTCAATTATTCCCTAAGCCTGCTCCTCCGGATCCTTTTGAAAAATTAGCTAATAGTATAGTTTATAGAGATTATAGAGCTATTATTTTAAAAGAAGCTCAATACATGGGTATACATGATCCTGGGGACTGGAAACCTTTCAATAACTTCATGATAAAAAGAAGTGTACTAAAAAAGCCTCTTCCTGCCTATAAATTAGAAGAATTTGAAGCTTTGATTAAGCAGTTCAAAAGTATGAGATCTAAATATGATGAGGCTTCAAAAATACCAGGAACATGGGAGTGGTATCATAAAAACAAATTACCTTTTCCTTCTAAGAACTAATGAAAGTAACTATAGTTATCGATAATTCACAGCTAATAGCCATTAATAACATGATGGCTATTTTAGATACTCTCAATTTTGCTAATCAAGGTAGGCAGCAAAAAAGCTCGTTTGTGATCTGCTGGGAGTTAAGAGAAACATTATTAAAAAAAGCAGTAGACAAACGATTGTCTTCTAAACCATTTAAATTGAAGCTTCCTTATTATAAAGCGTATGCTCTTTGGTGGTTTCTGACAGAGTTTTATATCCTTTTTGAATTTACTTATAGTAGTTATGAAGAGAATGTTTGGAGGTTAATTACTGGCGATTTGCACCAGAAATTACAATAATTACGGTTATCCGTAAGGAAATAATTTTCTATCAAAATATATTTGTTTTAAAATTATACATTATTATGAAAGAATTTAAAATCAGCCAGTCAGAATCAATCATTAATGATATCGTTACACACTTAAAGAATGGCCATATGGGAGCTGCTATTCTAAGAAATTGGAAATATAAGAGAGAAGGTAATACTATTTATTTTAACCTCAAAAAAGATGGTGTTATTAATTTAGCAGACATTTTATGGTTTGGGTATCTCACAAATAATTAAATTTGTTTTATTAAGAAAATTCAGAATGAAAAAAATATTACTAATTTCAAGTATTTTGCTTGTTTTTATTACTTCCTATGCTCAAAAACTAACCCCTGAAGAAGATGCTTTAGCAGAAATGTTAATGACTCGTAAACTGACTAAAAAAGAGCAAAGTATACTGGATAATTACATGAATAAAAAATTTGTAAATGAGAATGTATTTATAGCTGATTTAAAAAAGGTTATTTTAGAAGGCTTATACATTCCTACCGAATATGAAGCAGATTGTGCAGGAAGATTGATAGGCAATGCTAGGAAAGATAAATATAATCTTCGCAATAAGACTTATGAGGAAATATGGGATGGCGCTCGAAATTTTTGTATTGAATATGTAGATTCTCATAGAGAAAATAAGGCGCTAAATGTTGATGAAAATAACCAACAATTATTTAACAATAAGACATTCACTCAGAAAGATGTTTTTATCTCTGACATAAAAAAATACAATTCTCTTTATTCAGAAAAACAAATAAAATGTGCGATTTTGTTTATTGATCAAGCTTTGGCAGGTAATTATAATATAAGTAAAAACACCTACCAAGAAATTTTCGAAAATGGTGGTGCTTTATGCGGTGAGTAATTGAATCTGATAAAAAAAACACCAATTTGCTTGGTGTTTTTTTGTTTTATAGTTTTGTGTTATGCTGAAAACAAAACGTCCTGAAACTTCCCGTTTGTATACTGATGTGCGCAAAGAATACTCCAGACTTTCCAAAATTAGGGAATATGGAAAGCAAAAGCATTCTGACGCCTGGATCATTGCTAGGCTAGCGCATAAATTCTATAGATCAGAGGCTACGATTGAAAACATCATATTTAACCGGGTATAATAAAAGAGTCTTCCTCCATGTTTTTAATAAGCTCATAATTCGGAGCATCTACTTCTTCCATATATTTAACTGCAGAAACGTCCTGAAGAATGCATGTAAATGTTATTCTGTAGAGATTCCCGGCACCTCCGGTATCTTCAGGATTAAAGCTTACTCTGCGCATGGAAGCATAGTTTTCTCCGGAGGTCCCATGAAATGTCCCATGTATTTTTTCCATTAGATCCAGAAAGCCTAAAGCGCTATCCTGGTTGAAAGCTCCGGAATAAGTGTCTGCAAAGGTTTCGTAAAACAAATAGAAATCTACCTGTAAATTTACTTCCTGTTGGCGGGTTCCCAGATCATTGGTGCCTAATGTTCTGAAACCTAAAAATACTGCAGGAGTTCTGAAAGGATGTTCCTCCTGAAGAAAATTTACCTGATTATGCCAAAGGTCTATCCATAATACTTCAGGCATTTTCTGATTAATAGCCAGTGACAGCTCTCGATATAGGTTCGGCCAATTATCCATTTTTTAAATGTTTTTTAAATTTGTTTTCTATTATTCTAAAGAAATTTTCTGCAAGTTCCTTCATTAAAAGTTCAGATTCTCCCACGAATTTACGCGGAGGCATTTTTACTTTTATTTCAGTCTTTTTAGTAAGAGCCATCCACTTCCATTTTTCTTCAGTAGTTTTTTTATACATGTACCAGAAGAACTTCCTGCTCTTTGCTGTTATTGGAATTGTAATGGTTCCGCCTTCGTTATGCAGTTCTGCGTAAGGGGCATTAGAGCCATAATCGATCTCATCTTTTGAAGCTTCAACTGCTTCCAGACTATCTCTTAAAAAGCCTGAAGAAGTTAAAATTTTACCCCCAGGTCTGTAATCAGGTTGTACTCTATCGTCCCATTTTTCAAAGGTCTGATCAGTAAAGCCCTCATTTTTAAAAGAATCAATAAACCAGTTTAGAGCAAATACTTTTGCAAAAATTCTGATATCCCTCTGAGTCTCTTTTACGATCTTACCAAAGTCCGGAGTTTCAAAATTGTCTGACATTCAGAATATTTTTTATATATTTGTATCGGTATGAGTGGTAACACAAGTACCCTCCACTGGCACCTTGGTTAAGGTGCTTTTTTATTTTAGTAAATCTTTCACCATGATTTCTTCTACTTCACTACCATTAACAATGATTATTTTCTTAAATACATTAGGGTAATGCGCCTTTAAAGTACCTTTAATATCGTTTTTAAACCTATTTAAAGAGTTCGGATAATCTGAAGTTACATCAAAAATAATCACTTCACACCCTTGTCTTTTGGCTTTTCTGATATTATTTTCTACGGCAGTTCCTGTTTGTTCTTTCCTATCTGCCAGCATTCCGTCAATTTCATATTCTGGATTCTTATGCCCGGATACATTAAGGTGAGCTCGCACCAGGATATTCTTATTAAGCTTTTCAGCTATGACAGTTGCTGTCTCAACATTTTTCATTTTATCGTCCAGGTGTGCAAATATGCTGACGTTAACTTTTTTTCCGGATCCTGTTTCATGAGCTGTTTCTGTCGGAGCATTAAGCTTCATAAATTCAGCATTTCTTTCAGCATTACTGTCCAGAGCCATGAGTTTAAAAAAATTCCCTTTTCTACTGAATATTTCCTCATCTAAAGCGACATTTCCTTTAAATTCAGGAGTTACGGAATTATCTTCATGTTTTCCCTTGGTTACGGTCGCAGCAGTTTGCACAACATAACACCGACAGCGCCATGCATTAGGCGGGTAATAAGTACGCCAGAACGGATCATCTATAGGTTTAATGGTACCGTTTAATATTTCATGCTCAGGGCGTACTCTGCTATCTCCAACGGTCCGATATTCCAAGTTTGGGAATAAATCCTTTGCTTCCTGATAGTCCTGCCATTTTCTTGCAGAGCTGGCAGCTTGTCTGGCTGTTTGGTATTCTGCCTGAAGATAATTCTGATTAAACTTCATTCCGGACGCCTGAGCATTTTCTTTAAATTGCCCCCAGGACGAAAGTTTTCCGGATTTGTCATAAAGCATCCTATTCATATCTTCTAACTGTGCTAATGACTTTGCACAGCTAAACTGATAAAGATTCTTTTTTAGTTCAATTACGATTCTGTCTTCTCCAGGCAGAGGAAATTTACCCCATTTTTTTCCATATCCCAAAGCGGAAGCTTCATTGGTTTTTTCATAGGTTTTAGAAATGTATTCTTTGGATAATTGGCTTGGCTCTAAGTCTCCATCATGCATTTTCTTTGCTAATTCCTCTATTAGCTTATCCCAGGAACCTAAATCAATTCCAGCCTCCGGATGAAAGCAACAACCTGTATAGGCGCTTTCTACAGCTCGGAATATATCCCTTTGTTTAAGGAAGTTATTTATCTTTAGACGTGGACTGGGCATTTTGAGTAGGTGTTATGGTTGGATTTATTGGAGTGTTTACAGGATTTTCTCTTACGCCTAAGATTGGAATACCTGTTTTCTTTTCAATGTATTCCGGATCTATGTAAAATTGCTGTCCAAACTTAGTGACCAGATCTGCAAGCTTTGCACTATCGAAAACCTCTGCATTATCCCACTCGAAATAGTGCTTTTCAAACGGAGCATAAACCGGTGAAAGCTTTACAAGTCTTGGAAATAGCTGTCTATTGATCAAATTAGATAAAAATAATTTATCACTTTCAAAACGGTCCCTGGCCAATTGATATTGAATTTCTGCTGATCCTACATAACTTTTCTCATCGGTTAGAGCTGTACCACCCAGAATCCTTTTAGACATTTCAGAGTTAGCCCTGGCTATAAGTGTATCGAATACACTTTGAGAATTATTTGTTGTAAGGTTTGGAACCTCAAACTTATCATTGCCACGGCCTATCATAAAGTTCGATGCTTTGAAGTTTACAGCCATATCATACAGCTCATTCGACCTCTTTTCATCATCTCTCTCAGTGGTAATAAATAAAGGAGGTATTCCATATTTCTCAATGAAATCTAACCAGGCTCCCATAGCTAGTTTTTTAGCCAGTATCACCGGTGCCATTTGTGAAAGTACCCCTAGATCTTTGTCTTTTCCTACCTGCAGGTAATAGTTAGCATAAATTCCCTCTCTATAATCCCAACCGTTTGTTTCACCATTATTCTTTGTGATAATCCCTAGTTTTGGGCTAAAATTAGGCATCGGAATTTCAGTAATTGTCGAAAGTTCTCCGGTATCTGTGGTTTCGAAAATCTCCAACAGCTTCCGGCCTTCAAACTTAGATTTTAAAGATAGGTGAATAAAATCTTCAAACCAGGTTCTTTCCAATAACCAGGACAATTCTTCATTTTCATTTCCTTTCTCATCAACGATTTTAAAATTTGAATGCTGGCTGTGCAGAATTCTGGACTCAATCACAGATATCAAATGATTATCAAGCTTTAGGTTCTCATACAGTTGATATAGAAAAAGAAAATTAGGGTTTTCCGGGTTAGTGGCCATTAAAATAGCCATTTTCCATTCTTCTAAAGATTTAGCCTGCATATTTTCTGCCTGGTAGGTAATCATCCCGGATATAGATTGTCCACTGCGACTATTCTTTATTTCAGACATTACACGCAGAGCAGATTCATCGGCTCTTTTTAAAAAATAGCCTTCAGCTGCTTTGTATATTTTATTAAACATTATATATAGAAGTTTTTGTTAGACAGGTTTCCCCAAAGGAATTTGTTATCCGGATTTGTGGGATCTATTTCTTTTTTTGGAAGGTCCTCCAGTGTCATTTTCCCGTTGTTGAGTTTCTCCAGTGTTTCTATTGCCCACTTGTAATCCTCTGCGTAATCCGTAGAAACTTTACGGTATGCATTTCTTCTTACGGCTTCATAGAGTATTATTTTGGTCATTACTTTAGTTAGCACTCCGTTTCTTACAGGGTTCACCGGATCAAATATTTTAGTGATATCATAATACCTGGAGAGATATGATCTAACCAGATCAATGGTTTCAGTTTCCAGATTTTCCAGTGTTTTACCAAAGTCTGCAGTTGATTCAGTTACAGCACGCTCAAAAGCATGTGTGTATAAATATTCTTCTGTTAAATATTTCATAAGTATGAGCTTTTTATATTAATTATAATTATTGCCTCTCGTGCTACGAGCTACCACCTGTTAACACCTCTCATTTTACCGGTCCTGTAGGAAGCGGTTTTGCCTCCTGCCCCTACGTATAATTCAAGATCTGAAATTCCTTCTTTCATTGCATCGGGCCAGTCATCATGTGTTTTGTATCCGGGTTCTATTCCTTTTAATTGAGCTAAGCCTATTTGGATATCGTTTTTTGCTTTTATTTTCTTATTAAAATATATTCTGCTATTTTGAAAATAAGGTTGTAGCCCAAGCATTCTTAAATATTTATGTACTTTGGAAGAATCTTTTTTGACAATGCCCAGATATACGCCTGTTTCTTTCTGCACTTCGTCCAGAACTCTTTGCAATTCATCGTTCCAGAATTGCGCTTCATAATACCAGAATATTTGCACTGATGCCGGTAGACTTTTTTGGAATTCACACATCCATAGCACGGCATCACGCATTTTACATTGCTTGCAGAATCCATCTATTAAATAAAAATCACGGCCTTTTAATCCCTGAACCGGAATAGCATTATAATCACTTGTAGAGTTTCCGGCATAAGCAACATCCCAGCGCCCTATAATAATTTCAAAGTGATCTATTCTGGGAAGATCAACCCACTGAAATTGCTCATCTTTAAAAATAGTACCCTCTACGTGCGGGGTGTTGTTGTATTCTGCATTGGCGGCCAATGATCCGATACCATCGTCCCCATTTACTAAGTCATAGAAATAGTTATTATCATACTTTCCTTTCCATGTAGGTTCATACGTAACCGGATCAAAGGCATTAACCTGATGTACAAACCATTTAGGGTGAGCTTCCTGAAGCATTGTTTGGATCATCACAGGTGCAAAGCGATTGTTAGCCTGGATAAATCTTTTGTATTTCCCGTCCATTGTCGGAATCAAATCCCTATCAACCCAATCAGCTACCGCTTTTTGTCTTTTAGGATTTTTGTTAATATCCTTATCTTCTAAGTCGTCTCCAACAATATGGGTAGGTCTTTTGTTTTTAATCCTAAGACCTCTCACATTTTGCCCCATCCCTAAAGCCTGGCCAATAAATCCGCCTTTAGTAATGAAGAAACCTTCTTCCCAGGTACCTATCTGTTTTTGCTCTCCAAAATCTGCCAGTATTCTGGGGTTTGCTTCAAACTCTGCTCTGATGTCTTCAAGAAGCTGTTTAGCCCGATCCTCACTATTGCCTATAATTACAAGGTAAATAGGTTCTCCTCTAAGCCAAAGCCAGAATGGTATAAATATATCATTCCACACCGACTTTGCTAAAGCTCGTCCCCATTGACAGAACCCCTTAAAATTTGGGTTCTTTTCAACTTTGCGGGCCCACTCAATTTGAAAATCTGCGCAAGGAGCATCTGCATAGTGTGGAAAATACCGCTCCACCATCTTTCTCGGATCCTTTTTACATTCTTCAATAGCAGCCCTTCTTTGCTCCTTTGTTTCAAAGGCAAAATGAGAACCTGCTGACCTGGCAAATTCTAATTTCTGTTTATAGCGTTCTAAGGCTATTTTATCTTTTATCTTCATCTATGTATATAAAATCTGTGAAAGTGTCTTATTCGAGAGTTTAAAGGCTTTTTAAACAAGCTTTGCAGCAACATCCTCTAAGTGGTTTTCCTGAAAGTCCAGAGTTTTCATGTAAAGCGGTTCGTTGGAATGCCGTAATGCTTCAAAAATTCGCTCCATTATTTCCATATAAATAGATAGCGTAATCTTTCCTTCATTGTTAAGGTTTTCAATTCTCTTGTTCCATTTTGCAATACCATCATCTATGCCGGCAGCTCTTTTCCTGAGAAAGCCTATTTCTTCATTTAGAATTTCCTTTTTTGCCTGAGCATCTTCATCAAAATCGAAATCCAGCTCATTTAATAGCTCCTGTTTTTCCTTGGTTTGTTTCAGGATGCTTATCCTTTCTTCCACCATGCTGTCTACAACGAGCTGCGTTCGTTCAATCCTTTGCATAGGGCCGTTGGCTTTAGCATCTCTTTGCTGTTTCCAATTGCCTTCTTTAATCCAACGTTGAATAGTTCTAAGACTGACATCGTACTTACGTGCCAGCTCTTCCGGAGTTTTGTTGTGATTGATGTAAGACTCCTTTGCTAATTTTTGCGTGTTTTCCTTTGCCATGTTGCAAAGTTGATTGTTAGGCACTAGGACTGAAAAACAGCGTTCTAAATCAGACAAAAAAACGTACTGATTTAGTAGGAATTTTTGTCTGATTTGGTATGCCAAATTTCACAGGCAAAGCTTACAGCGCAACTTTGCCTCAATGAAACGCAAGAATTTTAAAATCGAAGCATTTAATAATCTGAAAACTCAGATCGTTAATATTAAGATCACAGACCGCATAGGTAATAGCGGTACTGATGCTACGAGTATGCAAAGTATTGTGGAAGCAGCATTGGCCGGGGGCATAAAAAAGGCTACTCTATTTATTTCTTCCGGTGGTGGATCTACTCTTGATACTCAAGACATGATCCTGGCACTTAAAAAACTGGATTCGGTTAGTATTACAGTTGGTGCTGTTGCTGCCAGTGCTGCAACACATTTCCTCACAGAGTTTCCGGCAGAAGCATATCCGGAATCACAATTCATGATCCATAAGCCAAGTATGGGAACCTATGGAAATGTCGATCAGATAAAAGCTGATATAAAGCTTTTGGAAAATACTCAGGAGATCTACCGTAAGGCTTATGCTAAATCCTTTAAGAAGACTGAGGCGGAGATTGAAGAGTTATGGAAGAATGATTACTGGATGAGTGCTGAAGAAGCTTTACAGCTTGGGCTTATTCAGGGTATTATAGTAGAGGAAATTCCCTGGGACGATGAGGCTATTAA
This sequence comes from Elizabethkingia miricola, assembly GCF_001675285.1. Lineage (GTDB taxonomy): Bacteria > Bacteroidota > Bacteroidia > Flavobacteriales > Weeksellaceae > Elizabethkingia > Elizabethkingia miricola. The sequence continues at coordinate 77,674 of NZ_LSGQ01000026.1, read as the reverse complement.
TACGCTCTCTGCGTGTGGAGCACCTAATATTCCCAATAAACCAACACAAGAATCAAAACCTAAAATAATGGACAGAAACAGAATTATTGCTGCTGCCGGTTTGGCAGCGGATGCTACCGATGAGCAGATTTTTTCAGCTATCCAGGCAAATAAAACAAAAGCCGGGGTATCTGATGAGCTAAAAACAAAGCTCGAAGCTGCACAAAAAAAGAAAGTAGAAGATTTAGTTTCCGCTGCTATCACAGATAAAAAAATTACTGCTGATCAGAAGGAATCTTACGAAAAATTGGCTACAGCTGACTATGATTCAACTGAGGCAGTAATTAAGTCTTTACCAAAGATTGAAGCTGTTAGTAAGGATATCAATACTCCTTCTACTGCTCCAGATGGGAAAATCCCGGAGGACAGAAAGAATTGGACGTATGAAGATTACCTGGAGAATGATCCTAAAGCATACGAAGAACTTCTGGCTAAAGATCAGAAAGGAGCAATGGCAATTTTTAACAATCGCAGAAAAACTACATAAATGAGCAGAGAAACCAGTACACTTCCTCTAAAGAATCAATTAGCGGAAACTGAATTAATTAAGAATTTTCGCCATGAGAATACATGGATCGAAACATTAACGCCAAAACCTCAATGGGTAAATAACGATGTTATTAAAATCCCAAAGAGAGGCCTGGCTCCTAAAGTGTTAATTAATAACAAAATCTATCCAATTGCGAAAAACAACCGTGAGGATGGACATATTACATTATCACTTAACAAATATGATACTGAAAATACAACTGTATCAGATGACGAGCTTTACGCATTGCCTTACGATAAGGTAGGTGATGTACAACAGCAGCACAGAGAGGAATTGGAGGATAAAACGGCAGAACACGCTCTTTATTCTATTTCTCCGGATAATGCCCCGGAAACACCCGTATTTAAAACAACCGGTGAGGACGATGGAACGGGTAGAAAAAGATTAAGAGCTATTGACCTTATCAATTGGAAAAAAGCTCTTGATAAATTAAACGTGCCAAAAAAAGGACGTGTATTAGTGCTTTGTCCTGATCACGTTGCTGATTTACTTGTTGAAGATATAACTTTTAAACAAAGATATCAGGATGCTAACGGTGGTAAAATCGCAGATTCCTACTATGGTTTCAAAACATACGATACCACTTATGCCACTAAGTATGATCCTGCAACTCTTAAAAAGCTTCCTTTTGGTTCTTTAAGCGCTGGTGTGGAGGGCTCTATTGCTTATTACGATAAAAACTGTGTGAAAGCTCCTGGTACTGTAACCCGTTATGCGAGAGCTGCACAGGATGATCCGGAAAACAGAGAGAATACAATTGGTTTCCGTGTTTGGTGGATTGCAGTAGCAATCAAAGACGAAGGTTGTTCAGCAATGATATCAGGATAAAACAAAAGAATATGAGTTTACAAGTAACCTTTCCTCTTGCAGGACATCACAATAAGGATTCAGGTGCAGTCTATAACGGCAGAAAAGAAAACAAGGAAACGATCAGGCTCCGCAATACCATTAATCAAACACTTGCAAAAGTTGGTATTAAGTATATTTCGGACAATGACAATCAAACTTTAGCTGAAGTAATCAGAACGATCAAACCCGGAGACGCATCCGTACTATACGAGGCCCACTTAAATGCATCCGTAAATGCAAATTCCACAGGTACTGAATGTATTGTAAGTGAAGATTCTTTTTTGAGAAAAGATTTATCATATCAGATGGCAGCCGAAATCTGTAAGGTTACGAGTGAACTTCTTGGAATCCGTAACCGAGGTGTAATATCAGAAAAACAGTCTGCCAGAGGCAGATTAGGAATTTTACACACGAAGTCCGGTATTTCGGTTCTTCATGAATGGTGCTTTATCAGTAACATAAATGATATGAAAGCTCTCGATGCTAACTATATAAAAGCATGTGAAGCAGTAGCCTTAATTCTAAAAAAATACGACGATTTAAAATAATGAAACCTTTCTTTAAATACTTCATATTATTATTTGTTTCGCTGGCCCTGGTTTCCTGTGTAAGCAGGAAACCGGAAAAGCCGGTGATCCTAACAGAAACAAAAACAATTAAAGAGACTATTCGGGATACGATCTTTAAAGTAGAAGCTGATAGTTCCTTTTATTATGCTTTTGTTGAGTGCAGAGACGGAAAACCTTTTATTAACGAAGGTCCTTATTCTGCCCGGGGAAAAAACGAGAAAGCTTCTCCTGCTATTCCTGTGTCAAAATCAGGAAAATATCTCGAAAAGCCAAAGGTTAGCCTAGCTGATGGTTTATTACAGGTCGGCTGTGAAGCCAGGGCACAGGAGTTATTCGCTAAATGGAAAGAAACTTTTATCAGTGAACAAAAGCCAGTTCCGGTACCTGTTCCGGTAATTCAATATGTAGATAAGCCTCCAAGCTTCTTCCAAAGAGTTTTAACATATGGCGGTTGGGCCTTCTATGGAATTATAGCCCTCGCTTTAATCGGATACTTTTTCAAACGTAAATAAAAAAACAATGTCAAAAATATTAGCAGTTGCAGTGGTCGTTGGTTTAGTCCAGGATTTTCTTGCAGCACACCTTAAAATAAACGAGGTATATGTGACTTCTGATGGTCAAATATTCCTAGAAGAAAACAGAGCAGCGAACTATGCTGAAGAATCAGGTTTAACATATAAGCCTTATACAAGAGGTTTTATTGAAGATCTGGAGCAATCAGAAAAACAGCCTGAACCTGAAGGTTTGGATGATTTTAAGGAACCTGAGGAAGAATCTGGAACAACTCTGGAGGATACAGGTGGCGAAAAACAAACTGAAGAGCTGTCCACAACTAGAGTTGAAACACAGGAGCATCCTGAAAGTGTTACTGAAAATCCGGAAACTTCCGAATTAGATTCAGAAGATCAGGAAGGGACCAAAGAAATATCCGAACCTGAAGCTGAAGGTGCTGAAGATCTCTTCCAGGAAGAAGAAACACCTCAGGCAGATACTCAGGAAGTGGAGGTATCAGAGGAAGCACCTGAAACCAGAGGTGATGTAAAAAAAGTAAGTAGAAAAAGAAACACAACAAAATAATGGGAAATTTAAAAGGGACTCAAATTAACAAGATCGATGGCGGTTTAGGACGCCAGGCTGACAGCAATGATAGTGCCATACTTTTGGTGGGTTCTTTCCCATTGGGAGATTCTACTATAGCTGTAGGAACTGCTGTAAAGCTTATACAGGTAAAAGATGCTGAAGATCTGGGAATAAATGAAAGCTTTGATGCCAATAATAAGGTATTGGCTCATTATCATATTTCAGAAACTTTCAGACTAGCACCTGAGGCTACTGTCTATTTGTTAAATGTAGCTGCCGATTCTACTATTTCTGCTGCTACAAGCTCTGTAATAAAAGCAGTGAAAGAGAATCCTGAAATTAAAGGGATTGGATATTTCGGCTTTAAAGAAGGTTTAACTGCTGTTTCAGCACTAGTGGATGAGCTTCAGTCTACACTTATTAATGAGCTGAAGAAGGACGGTATTTTAATTGACTTTGTATTATTGGAGGCCGGTAAAGCTGATGCTGCAGCAACAATCAATACTTATCCGGATCTAAGAGCAAAAGCAGCCGAAAATATTTCGGTGATCATTGGCCAGGATAACAGAATAGCCGGTTTGGATGCAGCTTATGCAAATCATGCCGCCATAGGCAGTGCTCTAGGAATGCTATGTGTGCGTCAGGTATCTGAGAATATTGGTTCAGTGGATATCCTTAATAAGCCTGACGACAAAAAAGGATCTCCTGTTTATTCTCTAACAGATTCCGGATTAAAAAGATTTGTTTCGGCTAGCCTTTCAACCGGTCAGAAAATTAGTGATCTTACTAATGAGCAGATTCAGTCTCTTGTCACTAAAGGTTACATTTTAGTGGGTGGATATATCGGAGCTGCAGGATTATATTTCTCCGGATCTGCAACCTGTACAGCCAAGAAAAGTGATTATGCCTATATCGAAAACAATAGAGTATGGAATAAAGCTGCACGCCTAATTAGAGAGGTTTTAGCCCCTCAAATCAAAGGTAAGGTTAAAAAGGATCCTCAGACCGGATATATAGCTTCAACTACTATTTCTCATTGGGAAAGACTGTGCGCAAAAGGCTGTATAGAAAGAATGGAATCTGACAACGATATCAGCGGAGGTGAAGTTTCAATTTCAGCAAAACAGGCTCCTACTGAAGACAATCCTTTGAAAATAGGTGTTACTGTTGTAGCCGATGACATTGTCCATTCTTTCACTGTAGACTTAAGTTTAACTAACAAACTATAAAATAATGGCAAAAGTAAACAGCATAAAAAATTATCTGGGGAAACTTACCGGATGGAATGATGTAACCCTAAACCTTATGGGGCGTGATGTCGTAGGAACGGACGAAATAGATTATAGTGATGCCACCAAAAAAGAAAATGCCTATGGTTATGGTGGATATCCAATAGGATGGACTGAGGGGAATTATGAGCCAAAGCTTTCTATTTCTTTATATGTGGAGGAAGAACAAGCTATTCAAAGAGCTTTACCTCCGGGTAAAAGATTACAGGATATCGCTCCCACTGATATCGTAGTTCAGTATGTAAATCCTGAAACTAAGATTATCACAACGGATATTATCCATAATGCTCAATTCTTAGGGCGTCAAAAAACACTTAAAAATAACGAGGGTAAAATGGTTCATAAACATGAAATGCTGTGTAGCCATATTACCTGGGGAATCTAAAAAAAGAAACAATGAATAAACAAAATGAAAAACCTGCTTTTTCAGATGAAGTATTAGCAGATCTGAAATTAAAATATCCTTATGGATTAAAGATTATTGAGATTTTCCCAGATGAAGATGCAGAGGAGCCACTGAAGTATATTGTAAAAAAACCAAGTAAGCAGCTTGTGTATTTACTTTCATCCAAAGAGTATGACAACAATGTGGAAGCTTCTTCTGATGCAATGATTGCTAATTGTGTGTTAGCAGGAGATATGGATATTTTGGAAAGTGATGCTGCTGTGTTCACTGAACTGGTTTCCCAGATTGGGGCATTAATGAAATCTGCACGCAGCCAGTTAAAAAAAGCCTAAAGTCATCCGCTCTCCATGTGGATGACGACAAGGACGGAATAAAAAAAATAAATGCATTGATCCAGGCAAAGCTTAACATCAATCCTCTGGCAATAGATGATGTAGAAGACTGGATCGATGCATATGCCAAAGCAGAATATGTAATGAAAACCGAAAGGCTTATGCTGTATTCTGCATTTAAACAAGCGGCTACTGAAATAGTCAATGCAATGTTCAGCAAAGAAAATGCTGAAGACTAACAAAATCAATATTTATTAACAATGAGTCAATTTACAACCACCTGGCGTCTGGAATTCAAAGATGGAGCTTCCAACTTTGTGAAAGGCATAACCGACAAGCTAAAACTAGCTACCGGAGAGGGAAATAAATTGGTTGATTGTTTTAAAAATATTAAAAACATTGATCTGTTTGCTATTGATCAGTCAGTTCAGAACCTGAAAGATGGTTTACAGGGCATAAGTGATTTAGCTATAAAAAATGAATCTGCTTTAGCTGAAGTTTCAGCTATTACTGGAGCACACGGCAAAGAATTGGACGCTTTGAATGATAAGGCTAAAAAGCTGGCTGTAACATACGGTGAAGATGTCAATATTAATCTGGATGCTTTTAAAACTATCTTATCCAGGCTAGGGCCTGAAATGGGTAGTAGCGATAAAGCGATGGGAATGTTGGGAGAATCTGTCAATATCCTTTCTAAAACAATGGAAGGTGATATTACAGGAGCTACCGATGCCATTACAACGTCAATGCTTCAGTTCCAGGTTGATCTTAAGGATCCTGTGAAAGCAGCTGAAGAATCCAAAAGGATGATTAATGTAATGGCTGCCGGTGCAAAGGAAGGAGCTGCCGAAATTCCTCAAATTGGACAATCTTTAGTTCAGGCCGGTGTATCTGCGAAGCTTGCAAATTTAACTTTTGAAGAAACTAATGCTGCTATTCAGGCAATGGCTGAAGGCGGGAAATATGGTTCTGAAGCCGGGGTGGCTATTCGTAACGTTATTACGAATATGTCCTCACAAACAAAACTTAGTAAGGATGCAGTAAAAATTCTGGAAGCTTACGGTGTCAATATGAAGAAAATGGCAGATACCACCGTTCCTTTTGCAGACAGACTGCGAGAACTAAAGCCAATTCAGAAAGATATTAATGCTCTTACTGAAGTATTCGGAAGAGAAAATGCTGCTGCAGGTCAGATATTGATTAGATCTGCTGACTCTCAAGAGGAGTTAACCAAAATGATTACCGGAACGAATGTCGCATATGAGCAGGCCGGTATTATCATGGATACCACTTTCGAAAAAGAAAAAAGAAGAAACCAGGAATGGAATCTTTTTAAAATGAAAATTGGTGAAGTTACAAAGCAGTATCAGCCATATATCAATGTAACTGCAAATGCAATTAGTGTTGTAGCCAACCTTAAAAATGCAATGGACGGACTTAGAGTAGTCTGGAATGCTGTGAAAATAATTACAGGACTTGACGCTTTAATGAAGTGGCTAAATTCTATTGCAACAACAAAGCTTACAAAAGATCAGCTGCAGCTAATGCTTGTCACCAATCGGTTAAGGTTTGCTTTTTTATGGGCTTCCATATCAGGAGGTGGACTTACTGGAGTATTAACCAGTTTAAGAGTTGGAATAAGAGCCTTATCCGTTGCGATAATGGAAATACCCCTTATAGGATGGATTCTGGCAATTATTGCAGCGTTGATAGCCTTATTTACCTGGCTATGGAATAATGTCGGAGAATTCCGAGGCTTCTTTTATGCTTATTGGGAAATAGTTAAAACGGTCTGGGGAGGTATTTGGGATATCATAAAAGTAGTAGTTGAACTGCTTGTGGATCATATCAAGTTTTTATGGGAAAGTCTTAAAACGGTCTTTGGGTGGATTAAAGAAATAGTAAGCTCCGTATGGAACTGGGTAGCTGCAAAATTCATGTGGGCCTGGGGAGTGATCCGAAATGTAGCTATTGGTATTTGGAATACAATTAAAAGTGTGTTTGGTCCTGTTTACAACTTCTTTAAATCGGTATTTGACGGTGTTTTAAACTATGTAACGACAGTATTCAATGCAATATGGCAAAGAATTCAGGGGTTTTTACAGTTAATAAAGCCTTTAACAGACGCTGTAGGGAAAGTTTGGGAGAAAGTTACAGGAAATGCAGCAAAAGGCTATCAAAAAGGGATTAATGAAGTAAAAAAAGAAAAGGATGATGAAAAAATAGAAGAAGCATTGTCTGATGGGAGGCTTGTAAAATATAACGGTAAGATTATTACTAAGAAAAGATACGATGCTATTTTACAGGCAGAGCAGAAAGCGCTGATAAATCCGGGGAATTCTGTAATAACTCCTACAAAAACCATTGATTATGATAAAGTATTTGCGGATAAAGATAAAAAGAAAGGAGATAAGAAAGGGAAAAGCTCCGGTGAGGGTGAAAGTGATGGCGTAAGCATGAGCGGTTCCAAAGGACCGAGGACTATTAATATGACATTAACAATCAATAATAGTTTTGCTGTCGGAAAAGGTGTCGGAAGTATTGAGCATATAGCTAATAAAATAACCGGTTCTATCAATGATAGACTAAGAGATGGACTTGTAGCATTGGATTAATCATGAAAGATATTTTGTTAAATAATGATAATGAGCTGGTTTTTAGAAACGGTGATTTTGATATTGGAGAGTCGGAAATGCAAGAAGTTGCTGCTATTCTTCAGTCTACTCAGGGAGAATGGAAAGAAACCCCATTATTAGGACCAAATCTTTATAGATTCATTCATGGTAAAATTGATAAAATAGGTATTGAAAGAGAAGTTCAGATTCATTTAGCCTTGGATAATAAGGATTTTAAAACGCTGAAAACAAAAATTGAAACACAGATAAAAAATGAATGATAAGCTTATTGGTATTGACAACAGGGCTGTTTTAGGCCAGCTTTTTAAAGCAGCTTTCGGAACTATTCCTGTGTATCTGACTTTGCCTATTGGAAAGAAAACGCCTCCGGATCTGTCAGGATATAATCCAAAGGTTATGGAAAGCCTCTATGAAGAGTATGAGAGAAAAAGTATCTACGGAACTCCTATTGTTTTTCCTATCCTGTTTAAAGGTGATGAGTATGAGGTTTATGATAAAAAAGGTCAAATTATTAAACGAAAGTATGATGATTTCTGGCTACCTGCAGCAACAATGGTTGATTTTAATAGACCCAAAAATATTATTAAAACCAATGTTTTAGGAGGTAACGGAACCGTAAAAGAGATATATGGCTTTGATGATTGGGTGGTAAGATTACGGATTCTATGTATTGATGGTGATTTGAAAGCCAGGGAATATGAAGATAAACTGATAGAGTTCAGTAAAATAATACAACCGATTGCTGTGCAAGGATTTTTGTTCACCAAAAAGGAAATAAACAGTATTGTTATTGAAGAGATTGATATCAGAAGCGTAACCGGATCTCCCAATGTAATCCCAATAGAATTGTCTTGTGTAAGTGATGATCCTATAGAGCTTTTAAATACTAAAATATGACAAGGGCCATGTGCGCAGAAATAGTTTTTCTGCCAAACGAGAGAAGATCTGAAAGGATAGTCATTTATAAGCCTTCATCTGTTGAGATTGAAACATCCTGGAAGATGATCTGTGGGAAAGCTGAAATAATACTTCCTAGAAAAGTGAAAGACTTTAACAGGTTAAAAGTAAAAGAAGTCTTCAGAAAAGGAGATCCTGTTGAGATATCGCTGGGATATGATGGAATCCTAAAACAAGAATTTAAGGGATATATAGACCAGGTAAGTGCTGATTATCCTATAAGTATTAAGGTTGAGGATGAAATGTGGAGATTAAAGCAAATCAAAGTTAATTTTTCACATAAGAACATAAAATTAAAAGAGTTTATCCAGGGCATTGTTAAAGATTATCCTATTGATATCGATGCAGAAGTCAGTCTTGGAGCTGTTAGGTTTAGCAAAGTTACTCTGGGTGAGGTATTAAATAAAATACAACAGGAATTTAGTCTTTATTCCTTCATTAGAAACGGAAAATTAACAATTGCGAAACCTTATTCAGATGTCACTGAAGAAATTCCGGTTTTTGATCTGGAGAGAAATTGTGTAAGTAATAATCTGAATTATCTCAGCAAGGAAGATCGTCTGGTAAAAATTGTCGGTCAATCAATGCAGGCAGTTGCCAAGGCAATAAAGAAAAGAGAAAAAGACAAAAAATTAAAATTTGAGTTTGGGGATCCTGATGCTCACGAAACTATCAATTGGACTTTCAATGTTAAAACCCTGAAAGATCTGGAGAGAGAAGTTAAAAAAATGTATGAGGACCGGAAGAAAGAAGGTTTTGATGGGTCTTTTAAAGCTTTTGGATTTCCAAGTGTTCAACATGGCCAAAAGGTAAAAATAACATCCACCTTATACAATGACAGAAGCGGCATTTACTATATAGACAGAGTAAAGAAAACTTTTAATAGCAGTGATGGATATAAACAAGAAATTGAACTAGGACAAACATTTGTAAAAAATGAGCTTAGATAAGTTACGGCAAACGCTTCTCGAAAAAATGAAAAGTTCCATACCTGTACAGTCTGTTTGGGTAGAGGTGACGGAAGTAGATTGGGAAGAAAAAACAATGACAGCTGTTGGCTTGGAAGATGATCTGGAGTACTACGATATTTTGCTGGGCCTTGACAACATATCAATAAAACCAAAAGTTGGCAGCGCTTGTATAGTAGGTATGATTGATAATAATGGTACCACCCCTTTTCTTTTGCAGGCCGATGAAGTTGAAGATTATAATATTAAAGTTTCAGGATGTGAATTAGATATCCAGGAAGGTTTCTTACTCCGAAAAGAAAATGAAACGCTGAAGAAATTAATGGTAGATCTGATTTCTGAAATACGGAAAATGAAGTTTACCACCAATACCGGGAGTACAATAAAGCTGATTAACGAGCCTGAATTATTAAGTATTGAAAATAGGTTTAAAGACTTTTTAAAGTGAAATTAAATGGCAACTTCTGAAGACAGATTAAAAAATAAAATTATCCAGGTGATGGATCAGTGCGGAAGCGAAGAGAATAATCCTCAAGACTCTAAAGAAAAATTTGCAGAGAAACTCGCACAAGCTGTAATCTTTGAAATAAAAAATATGACTATAACCGCTACTGCACCAAATGGTGCGGTAACAATTGTAAAAATCGAATAAAATGAAAGAATTGCATGTATACGGAAAATATATCTGGACTATTATTACAGCAGTTAAAAAGCCCTCTGTTCTAATTCCTGCAATGGGATTATCTATATCCTTAAGTAGTTATCATTTGATGCTATTTTTATTGTTAGGGCTTCTTTTGGCAGACTATATTACAGGTGTTCTTGCATCATGGGCGGTATGGAAGCGTGAAAAAAAAGAAGGAAGATTCAGAACCAATGGCTTTACAAGTGAGAAAACACGCTTAAGCCTTATAAAAATTGTCACTTATTTTTTATTCATAATCCTGTCCTGGTGTTTAGAAATAATATTTCGGATTAAACCTTTTGAGTTAAGCTGGATTGATCATGAAATAACGCTCACTTTTATTGCAATGGCCATTAGCTGTGCAATTGAGTTTTACTCAATATTCTTTGAGAATTTACCTCGTGCCGGCTTCAGTATCTGGGGGATGTTAAAAAAGATTGTAAACAAGGCAAAAGAAGCCAAGAAAACGTACAATGACTTTACCAATGACAGTAACAGTACTACATAATCAATCCCTGTTAGATATTGCTATACAGGCAACCGGAAAGGCTGAAAATGCCATTTTCATTGCTGTAGCAAACAATATCAGTATAACGGATGATCTGGAACCAGGCTCGGAATTAATCATTCCTGAAGTATCTGAAGATCTTGATGTGAAAAGCTACTACAGAGCAAAGAATGTACAGCCTGCTACAGCAATAAAAACAGAGGAAATAAACTACCCGGAAGGTATTAATTACTGGGAAATAGAAAAGAATTTCAAAATCACATGAGAACAGTAAATGACATATATAGTGCGATAATAGCCGAAAAGGAAAGGCAATCTGAATTAAGCGGCCTTTCTTCACCTTCAAAGTCTGCGGTGTGGCGTCTGATGTTCTATATTGTAGCCTATGCACATTATACACTTGAACAAATATTTGATACGCATAAACAAGAAGTAGAAGTAATACTCCGTAATGAAAAAGTGCAAAACCTTCTTTGGTACAGAGAAAAAGCAAAAGCATTCCAGTATGGTTTTCAATTAAACAGGGATAAAGACCAGTTTGATAATACGGGCAGAACTGATGACGAAATTGAAGCTTCAAAGATCATTAAATATGCTGCTGTGACAGAAGCTGTGGCAGATAATAAAAGTTTGTTGATCTTAAAAATCGCTACGGAATCAAACGGTAAATTATCTCCAATAACACCGGATCAATATGAAAGTTTTCAGTCTTATGCTAAAGATTACAGGGGTGCAGGAATCAATCTTGTTGTTATCAATTATCTACCTGATATATTGAAATTAAAATTAACAATCTTCAGGGACGCTAAAATTATCAATGAAAATGGATACAATATTCTTCAGGGAAATAAACCTGTAGAAGACGCTCTAAATGAATTTATGAAAGAGCTTCCTTTTAACGGAGAATTATTACTCAATAGTCTTGTAGATAAATTGCAAAAAGTTGATGGCGTTCTTGACCCATGGTTATGGACAGCAGATTCCAAATGGCTTGACCCTAAAACCGGAGGCTATGGAAACTATGAACCTATCCAGATAAGCAAAATACCGGAATCCGGATATTTTGAAATCGACTGGCCGAATACAATAATCGAATACAAAACCAAATAACATGTGGTATAAAGTAGATTTTCGCAAACTGGGAGCTTTACTTCTTCCGATAAATTGGAGATCGCCTTCTTTGATTGCATTAGTAAACGCTTTAGTCTCACATTTGGAAACAATAAGTGATGAATTTATTGAACGTAGGGCGGATAATATTGAAAGAGCCACATTTAATGGACAGGTATGCCATTTAAGAGGAATTCTAAATGATAAATTCGATTCGGACAGACGTATTATTATAACTGATCCCATCAATAAAAAAGAAACCTATATCTATACTGATGTAGAAAATAAACCAAAATACCTGGGCGAATTGGTTCTATATCCGTCCAGTGAGTTTTCGGATGATCAGGTAGATTTTATAGTCAAAGTGCCTGAAGCACTAACAGACTATTACGACCAAATATATAACACTGTAGACTATTATAGACTTGCTTCTAAAAGATTCAGAATAGAACTCGTATGAAAACATTTAATTTTAATCAAACAGGTGGTTTTAAGGTAACAACCGAAACCCTATCAGATATACAAACAGCTTATTCCATTGTTGAAGGAGTAGCGAGAATGGCGGGGAATATGGCTATTATTTCCGGATGTGTGGAAACGAACGCAGGCGCAACGGTCAGCGATGGTGTTGTAATGATCGGTGAAGAGCTTTTAAATTTCATCGGTGGTGCAAAACAAAATACCGTTATTATTAGGGAGATCAAAACCCAGAAGAAATTTGAAAACGGAGAGATGAAAGATGTTATAACCGATCGTTTTGCGACTTTCGGTTATTCACAACAGTCTTATGTCTGGGCAAACTTTAAAAGAATACCGTCATTAAATACTATTGAAGGGAGGTTTAAAACAATAGAGGATTTTATTCCTACGGTTCCCCTTCAGCAAATCGAAGCCCGATTAACCAAATTAGAACGTGCTTCAAAACCAATTATTGACGGAAATGCACCAGTACTATTCATGAGGCCAGCAAATGAGATTCCGGAAGGCTGGGAAGAGGCAACCGAATTTAGAGGGCGTTTTCCTATGGGCTTAAATCCTGATGACTTGGATTTTAAAGAGGTTCTACAAGCTGGCGGAAATAAAACACATACCCTAACAATGGATGAAATTCCTTCACATAGATTCAGTCTGTTTGGTGGTGATGGGATGAATACTTCAACAATCATTAATAATCCAAATGCCACAACAGCCGGAAAAGGCGACAGTCCGAATGATAATGAGGACTGGAATTATACCATGACGTCCACTAGCGGTGAGCCATTTGCTGGAAAAACAAATGCTTTAGGAGGAGGTCAGTATCACGATATCATGAACCCCTACAGAGTGGTAATATTTATACGTTTTAAAGGTTAAAAACATGAAACAACCTAGAAATACATTAAAAACATACTTCCAGAAAGGCAAAAAGCCCACTGAAGAACAATTTTCTAATACCTTGGATTCCTTTGTTCATAAGGATGATGCTATAACTATAGACAACGTTTCCGGGTTAAAAAATGCTTTGGATGGTAAACTGGAAAAAGGTGCGGAAGAAGGATTGCTCGCAGCCTTTGATCAAAAAATAAAAGAAGCTGAGAATATTGTTAATAAATCCTATCTGGGTATAGCTGTGATGTCTTCTACACCTCCAGCTTTTGGTTCTTACTGGTATAAAGTTGAGCAGGGCAGTATTATCACATTCACCAATCTAAAAGATGCCACAGGAACGCCGATTGAGACTAAAGCTGAAGACTTTGAAAATAACGGGGCTTTTTATGAAGTGACAATCGAGGTAAAAGATGGCATAGCTCAAAAGGAACGCAATCAAAAACCTTCTTCCTTGACGCCAACATGGAGCAATACAAATCCATATAATAAAGGGGCGCAGGTTATCTATAACAATACTCTTTGGGAAGCTAATTCGATTACAACAGGAGCCGATGTTCCGGGAGTGTCTTCCAGATGGATACCAGCCGTAAAAGGCGCAAAGGAAAATAGTAAGGTTTTCGACTCCGGAAATGATGTTAACGCATCAACTATGAGAGCTACTTATAATGCTTCTGATGTATTGTTTGATCAGGCAGTAACCAAAAAAGCCGGATTCACTGATCCTTTAACCTTTGGTTATGGAACAACGACCAACGAGGTGAGCAGCTATTCACTTGTAAGGGTTAACGATACACCTTCTACTATTGACGGTATTATTTCCGAAATTACCCTAAAGACAACCACAGCAAATGCTGATAATGTTAAATTCTGTATTCTGCAAAAAGTCGGTGCATCATCATTTAAAACGATAAAGGTATTCACAGTATCCGGATTTACACCAAATGCTGTCAGCACTGTAGTGTTGAATGAGACTATCAATATTGCGACTGGTTACTATCTGGGTATTGATGTAGATGGTAGAAGCTTTAGCGCCAATGTAACTACAGGTAATTGTTTATCGTTGCCGACCGATGCAGCCGTGGAAGGAAGTACTAATAATGCAACGTATAATACCAGTTTATCCTGGTGTTATGACTTTAAAGTTATACAGCCTAAATTAACAGGAGACCAAGCTATAAATATATTAGAGGGCATCCATACAAATGGAGTGGCAACCATGAAAGATGTTCATAATGCTTCTGATGTCTTGTTTGATGAAGCAGTAACCAAAAAGGCCGGGTTCACTGATCCTTTAACTTTTGGTTTTGGAACGGATAGCAACAGCGTAAGTAACTATAATGTCGTCCGGGTTATTGATGTTCCGGCTACGATATCCGGTATTATTTCCGAAATTACCCTGAATGCCTCCACAGCAAATACAGATAATGTTAAGTTCTGTATCCTTCGTAAAACTGCGGGCTTAATGTTTAAAACGATCAAGGTATTCACAGTATCTGGCTTTACTCCAAATGCTGTTAGTACGGTTGTTTTACAAGAGCTTATTAATATTGAAATCGGCGATCGTCTGGGGGTTTATGTAGATAACAGAAACTTCAAGTATAATTCTGTTTTAGGAAATAGCTTAAATTTCTCACCTACTGCAATGGTCGAAGGTGCAGAAACCGGGGCGAATGTTGACGCTGGTATATCTTGGTCTTATACCTTCAAAGTAAAACAACCGAAATTAACGGGTGATGATGCAGTGCGATTATTATCCCAGTTTAATAATATCAGCGCCAATTCAAAAATATACTACTTAGAGGACTATGGAGCTGTAGCCTTAAATCCTTTTTCTCCTGATAGTAGCGTTGATTGCACAGCAGCTCTTCAGGCTTGTATTGATGAAATATTTAGCGATAATAATATCGTAAATGCAAAAATAGCCCTTAAGGGTATGTATAGGATTGGTGGAGAGGTAAAGACGTGGCCTAACGGTAAGCGTGCGCAGGTAATGTTTCCGACTATTGATTATACACCTTTAATGGTGATAAAGAATGTAGGTATTGTCGGAGAACATGCACCAATCTGGGAAGAGCAAAGTATCGCCGAGATGCCCGTTTCTTATGCTGGATGCGGCTTTTATAGCAGCTTGTTTAATCAAGATACAAACCAGACTAACTGGTGTATTAGCTTAGGTTCCGGCCGTGATTCATCCGTATTTGGTGAGTTTAATAATATTAACATATTCATGGATAACATATACATGATGTTAAGAAGTCACGGAGCCAACGGTGCACCTGTATCGAATACAATGTCCGGAATTGACGCGAGTACAAACTCAAATTTCCAATTCGGTAGAATGTTTATCAGGACGTCAGTGCCAGGGACTAAGCTCTTAATGCCATCTCTTAAAAGTATTGGATTATATCTTCCAAAGTGGAATAACCACGCATCTATAGACGGGGTGTATTTAAGATGTCAAGGCTTTGGGACAGGTTTCTACGCCACAGAGCATTTGGAGTTAGGAAAATACATCGGGTCTGGAAATGTTAACGGAATGCATGTTGAAAAATTCTATCCTGCTAGAATAGGTCAATGTATTTTGGAGATGAACAGAAATCCAATCGTAATGGGTGACGGGGCGTACCTTAATTTAGGTGTATATCAAACCGAGATAATTAATGATACTACCAAGTGGTGGTACTCCGAAAAAGACATTATTCAGGAATCCGGTACGTCTAGTGTGACGATTGATAGATATGTTGTACACAAGGAAGGAGGCGAAAAAGGTGTTGGCTCGTGGGATGCTGGTGTTCGGGTTAAAGTTATCAACGATGAACACAACTTATCATATATGCCTGCTAATGTCTGGGACGCTCTTCCTAGTAATCCAACTGATGGACTGGAAGGCTACCTGAAGACACAAAGGATAAAGGTTGTTTATCTCGGTGGCTGGCTCAATGCTAACACAATGCAACCGCTAATTATTGAATAAGGAGGAAAAACGTCATCCGCTTTTAAAAAAGATCTCACCCAATTTTAAAATACACCGACTGGCTACGGAGGACAATGTCTTCTGAAGCCAGTCGTTTTTTGTATGTATTGGGTGAGAGTTGCAAATATACAAAAACTAATAACCATTATAAAAACTAATAACCAATGAAAACTTACACACAGGCCCCGCTACCGTTTCAGGGGCAAAAGAGAAGATTTTTAAAAGACTTTAAAGAAGCTTTAAACGAATTTCCTGCAGATGCTACTTATATAGATTTGTTTGGAGGTTCTGGCTTGCTCAGCCACACTGTTAAAAGTTATTATCCAAAAGCTAAAGCTATATATAATGACTATGATGGATATTCATACCGTTTAGAAAATGCAGATAAAACAAATATTCTATTATCTGATATTAGACAATTGTGCCCTCCTTCAGGTAATAAGACGGAAAGGCTAAGTGATGATGTTAAATCAGCAATTATAAATAGAATCGAAGAAGAAAAAGGATTTGTTGATTATGTTACACTATCATCCAGTCTGTTATTTTCCATGAATTATGCAACAAACCTGGAACAATTAAAGAAAGAAAAGTTTTATAGTAAAGTAAGACAAAGCAATTATGTTACAACGGGTTATCTGGAAGGCGTGGATATAGTTAAATATGACTATAAAGAACTATTTCAGGAATATAAAGATCAGGATAATGTTGTTTTTCTGGTTGATCCTCCCTATCTATCTACGGATGTTAGTACGTATAATAATAAAGACTACTGGAGGTTAACCGATTATTTAGATGTATTGGAGGTTCTTGTGAATACTTCATACTTCTATTTTACTTCAAACAAATCATCATTAATAGAGTTGTTCAGCTGGTTGGAGCTGCATTATGGAGCAAATAACCCTTTTATTGGAGCAACTAAGAAGGTGCAGGATGTAGGACTAACATATAATGCCAAGTATCAGGATATTATGTTGTATAAGTTTAATGGAAAAAACACCAACTTAACTACTATATAAAGATACGGAATTCCGATTTTTATACAAGAAAAAGCACGTTTAATTTATCTTTAAACGTGCTTTAAATTTGATAAGATTTTCCAGCCGATTATTGGAATCCATAGCGATTATTTTTTATACTTTTGGTTTTGCCGATTATATTATTATTTTTTATTTAGTTTTAAATTTTATAGTGTAATCCTGCAATGGATATCCTTCTAATGATTCAAAATTACCACCAGCCAGAATAAACTCATATTCTTTATTAGGCTTTAAATCCACCGGAATTTTTAATCCTTTATTATTATTGATATAAACTGATCTTGCACTGATCGGTACAGCGTCCCGGCCTAATTCTCCCCAGTGTATAGATAAACCTTTACCTGAAAGCGGTTGATCAAATTCCACAACAATCTCTTTTATAGAAGCATCTACATTATTCTTCCCATTAATATCAGGACTTAATGATTTTACTTTAGGCTGTTTTGCTGTAAAATCACTCATCACCTTATCCATATTTTTTCCTAGATTTTGGAAAAAAGAAACAATACGCGGGTAGAAAGCTTCCAGATCAGGATATTGTTTTCTGTTGGCTTGATATTCCTCTAAAAGCTTTACTAAGTCTGGTGTCCATATAAAGCTTCTGGAAATTTGCTCTTTCATTTCATTGTTAATCTCAGCCTGAGAAAAATGATTTTCCTTCATATAAACCAGAACAGCAGCTCTTACAATTGATTCGTTAATTATAGTTTCCCATGAACTGTAAGCCTGATCTGCCATTGGTTTTTTAACTTCTTTCTGGATTTTCTCTCCTGCATCCTGCAACTGACTTTTATAATCCTTAGTCTCTAAAATATAGTTTACAAAGGAATGATTGAATTCGTGAATTAAGGTAGGTGCATAACTACTGGAAAAATTCACTATTCTTCCATTAAATTTACCCCCACTAACAATAGCATATACTATATCTTTCCCCTTTTCTGGCGATACCCTTGGGCCATAATTTCCACCGCCATTTCCATAGCCTAATACTATTTTGTAATCTTCATTGGGTTCTTTTCCATAAAACTTCACATACCAATCCTGCTTAAACTTTGTTAGAACAGAATCAGAATATGCTTTAGCTGCCTGTTTATAATCTGTTTCATGAGATTGGAAGAACTGATGATACTTACTGTTTTTGTAAAAGCTGTTCAACCCTTTCAAAAATACGGGAAGATCTACAGTTTTCCATCTTTTCTCTACTGTATTATTTCTTTCCTTTACAAGACCAATTTTTTGATCTTTTATTTTCAGGTGTACCGCCATCGACATTACAGCATCATAGCCTATACCATTTTCGTTTCTTATATTTTTCAGGGTCGACAGAAACGGGTCATTTTTTACCGGAGCAAAATATTTTTCAATATCCTGAACATATAATTCATTATTCCTGTCAGAATATTCTCTGGCCTCTATTAGTCGGAATAAAGTACTCATAAGCTCTACTCTTTCGTCTACATAAGGCTGTATTTTCTGCTGGCCAAAAACCTGAGTTCCGGCAAAAGCGGCAATTAAAAAATATTTGTTTAATTGAGTTTTCATGTTATTTTTTTATATCTAGTATTTCGTATTTTTTGTAATCAGAATAATCCGATACAATGACCTGCTCTCCTTCTTTTAGCCCGGATAAAACTTCATAGTATAATGGGTTTTCTCTTCCAAGACTGATATTTTTGCGTACTGCCTTTCCATTTTCTGTAACAAAAATCCACTTTCCGTTGGTATCTTTAAAGAAGTTTCCTTTAGGAATCATCAGACTTTGGGTATCTGCAGAAAGTTTAAGTTTCACCCCGAAAGTCATTCCTATTTTCAGATCATCCGGTTTGTTATTGTCCGCAAAATTAAGTTCCGCTGAAAATTGTCCCTGTACTACTTCCGGCAATACTTTGGATACTATAACATTATATTCTTTACCATTACTTTCCAGCGTCCCTTTAATCCCTGCATGCAGCTTGTTGATATAATACTCGTCTATTTTAGCAACCAGCTTATACCCCCCCATCAAATCTACCTTTCCGATGCTTTGTCCTGTAGTAAGACTTTGCCCCAAAGAAATACTAAAAGAGGATAAGCGTCCTGTAGCCGGAGACATGATAAGAAAGTTATTTTTATTATTTCTCAGCACATCCAGGCTTTTTTCCATTTGTGCAATAGAGTTATTAACCGCTGCAATCTGTGAAGCCCGGGAATGCTTTTCATTTACAATACTCTGTTCTACAATTTGCTTTCTCTTTTGCTGGTAAGCCAGATTCTGGCGTGCCATGTCATAATCCGTTTTCTTTCCTATTTCAGCATCATATAATCTTTTTTGCAGATTATAGTTTTGCTGTGCTGTATTGTAATCGTTTTGTGCCTGAAGAATCTCTTTGTCCTGTGTAAATTCCTGATTTTTCAGTTCCAGAAGGGTATTTCTCATCTGGCTGATCTGCTGCATAATTCCGGTTTCCTGACTCATAAAATTGAATTCAGTATTCGGATTATACACTCTGGCTAAAGGCTCTCCTTTTGTTACCATTTTTCCGTCTTCCGTAAAGATTTCTTTTACAGCTCCTCCTTCCATTACATTCACCAGTGAAGAATTCAATGACTGCGTTTGTGCTGTAATCATCATCATGTCTTCAAACTTCCCACGGGTCACCTTTTCTACCTGTAAATCTTCTGCTTTTACATTAAAAGTTTTCTTCTGACGAAAAAAATATCCCAAAAACAACCCCAGAACTACTACTCCGGCAAGTGCTAAAAGAATAATTTTGAGTTTAGATCTTTTTTTCTCTATTTTCGTATCCATTACAGCTATTTGATTTTCAATAATATACACGACAAATATGCCATAAAAAGAATTCGTCGGTAAAAGTCTGAAAATTAAACAGTAAAGATTTTAACTCAAAATAAAAGTGTCCGAAATCGAACACTAAGTGTACAAAACTGAACACCCATGCGAAAGAAAACAGCCAAAATATTAATTGTTGACGACGATGAAGACATTCTTTTCTCTGCAAAAGTGTGGCTGAAAAAATTTTTCACCGATGTAAAAACACTTAATAATCCAAAGAAAATTCTTCCGGCACTCACCGAAGAGGCGTTTGATGTTATACTTCTCGATATGAATTTCCGAAAAGGCTTCGAGAACGGACAGGACGGATTATACTGGATGAACGAGGTTAAAGAAGTAGCCCCTGATATTCCTATTATATTAATGACAGCTTATGGAGAGGTAGAACTTGCTGTAGAAGCTTTAAAACTAGGAGCTTCAGACTTTATCCTAAAACCATGGAATAATGAAAAACTGTATGCCTCTGTTAACCTTGCTGTAGATGTTTCGCGCAAGAACAGAAAGTTGCATCAGTGGGAAAATATTCAGCAAAGCGATCAGAATTATATTCTGGAAAGTAACTCGGGAGCTGTACAGAACATTCTCCATACCATAGATAAAATTGCACCTACCGATGCCAATGTACTTTTGCTTGGTGAAAATGGTACTGGTAAATATGTTTTGGCAGAGCAAATCCACAGAAAATCTCCGCGCAATAAAGAACCTTTTGTGCATATCGACCTGGGAAGCTTACCCGAAGGGCTTTTTGAAGCAGAGCTCTTTGGATATAAAAAAGGAGCTTTCACAGATGCGATTGCTGATACTGCAGGAAAAATAGAAAATGCCCAGGGCGGCACCGTTTTTCTGGACGAAATCGGAAACCTGCCACTGCACCTGCAATCTAAACTCCTTACCCTTATTCAGAATAAAAAACTATCCCGTATCGGAGAAACCCGGGAACGGCAGATGGATGTCCGCTTTATTTTCGCAACCAATGAAAACCTTCAGCAGAAAGTAAACGAATTTTTATTCAGAAAAGATCTTTATTTCAGAATCAATACTGTAGAGATTACCATTCCGCCTTTACGGGAACGTCTGGAAGACATGCCTCTGTTTGCACAATATTTTCTTGCAAAATACCAATACAAATACCATAAAACCTTATCTCTTTCTGAGGAAGACATAAAAGAATTATGCAGTTATAATTGGCCGGGAAATATACGTGAACTGGAACATGCTATGGAAAGAAGTGTTATTCTTTCCGATCACGGAATATTACAGCTTTCTTTACCAAAGCCTATGGGGAATACATCCGAGGGATTACCTGATGTACTGAATATTGAGGAAATGGAAGAAATCCTGATTAAGAAAGCTCTAAAGAAACACCAGGGCAATATATCTTCGGCAGCAGAAGATTTAGGACTTTCACGCGCAGCACTTTACCGCAGAATGGAAAAATTCGGAATCTGATGAAGACAAAATTCTATATTATCCAGATAGCTATTTTATTGCTGGGGCTTGTTTTCGGGATACTGGCTTTTGACTGCTATGAATCAGGAAAATGGATTACGGCTTTACTTTTCCTTTGCCTTTCTGTTTTTATGGTTATTCTAAACATCCGAAATGCCCAGCAATCCGGGAAAGAAACAGAACAGATTCTACAGGCAATCAATCATAAAGATTTTTCTTTGTTTCCGGACAAAAAACAAAATGACCCGTTAAAGCAAAAAGCTGTTGACCTTTACTATCAGGAAAAAGAGAAAAATACCGATGTATTGTCGTTCAAAGTTCTGTACGAAAACATTCTGAATCAGCTGGACATAGGCATCATGATACTCAAAGAGAATACTAATGACTGGGAGATATTCTATTCTAATCCAAAGTTTATTGAAATTCTGAAGGTTCCAAAATACAACAGATGGAGTTTATATGAAGAAAAGAGCCCGGAGTTTTTTAAGCTTATAAAAGATACTGATTACAGAGAAAGCCAAGATTTCATGGAAGTCTCCATTAACCAGTCAGGATTTCAGACATATTCCTTACGGACGACACGTCTGGAAACACCACGTGAAGATTTTTGCATTATATCTCTCGAATCTGTACAAAAGATTATAGAACGTAAAGAGAAAATGGCCTGGAATAATCTGATGAAGGTTATTTCTCATGAATTACTGAATACCCTGACCCCTATCAACAGCCTGATAAGGAATATGGAATATATTACCGATCAGGAGGAAATTTCCAGAGATGATCAGGAAGAAATAAAAGAGAGCCTGAAAATTGTTAATAATAAATCCGAGCAATTACTCAACTTTATAAACAATTACCGACAGGTTGCTGAACTTCCTAAGCCCAAGCTTCAGAAAATATCCATCAGGCCTGTTATAGAAAAAGTATTACGGCTGATGGAAAGTGAGTTTCAGAATAAAAATATTATACTTACAGCCAATATTAAAGACTATATGATCCTGGCTGATGAAAAAATGCTGGAACGCAGTCTTATCAATCTTCTTACAAATGCTCTGCATGCTGTGGAAGATTCAGATAATGGAAAAATAAAGATTTCCACCGACCAGCAGAATACCCGAACCGTTATTCAGGTAGAAGATAATGGTATTGGTATCAGTGAGCAGATATCGGATAAAATATTTCTGCCTTTCTTCACCACAAGAAACAGCGGCTCGGGTATCGGACTTACTTTAACCAAAAGCATTATGGAAGCCCATAACGGTTACATTAACTTCCGCAAGCAGCAGCAAGGCAGTATTTTCGAGCTGTGGTTTACTTAGTTTATGATAAAAGGTCAAATTTTAAAAATTAACATGAAAAAAATAGTTTTAAACTTAGCTGTCAGTCTGGATGGTTTTATTGAGGGACCTAATGGAGAAACCGATTGGTGTATTATGGATGATGACATGGACTTTGAAGATTTTCTCCAAAGTATTGACACTATATTTTACGGCAGAGTAAGCTATGACGCCTGGGGTACTTATCAGCCTGAATCTGATGCTGATATTTCAGAAAAAGAGATGTGGAATGAAATACATTCAAAACAAAAATTTGTCTTCTCCCATCAGGACAGATCGGACGAAAATGCAAATTTTATTACCTCTGACATCATTGATCAAGTTAATGAAATCAAAAAGCAGAATGGTAAGGATATATGGTTATACGGAGGAGCTAATCTTATAAAAACATTTATCAGCCTGGGACTTATCGATATCTGTAAAATATCTCTGCATCCCGTTGTATTAGGAAACGGAAAGCCGCTATTCGAAAATTTGAAAAGCCGGATTGGGTTAAAATTACTGGATACCCGAATTTTTAAATCCGGAGTTATAGAGCTTACTTATCAGTCTGAATAAACTTTCAGGAAAGCACAGTTACAGGAAAATAATTCACACAAGTGTTATTTATTAACACAAACTTAATCCTATTCATTCTGTTTTATAAAACAGAATATTTTTTTTATAAATTAATATAGTTTTTTAGTTATAAATATTTAGTTTTTATAATTTTAACTATTATTAACATTAATGAATTAAAAGTTAAAATTAGCTTAAAAATCTCGTAACATAGACCTCTTACTTTTGCCGCTAAAAATAGAGACCATGAATAAGAATGTCAAAAGCCTTTTGGCTCTGGTTCTTACGGGATGTATTACACAGGCTGTTTTTTCCCAAAAGACCAAAGACACAGTAAAGACCAAAGTTATCGACGAGGTTGTTGTAACAGCATTAGGTATCAAAAGAATGAACAAATCTTTAGGATATGCTGCTGAAAACAAGGATTCAAAAATATTTGAAGACACTCAAAACAACAACTGGGCAAATGCTTTGGAAGGAAAAGTGGCAGGTCTAAAAATTCAGACCGCAGGAGCCGGCCCCTTAGGAAGTGCCAGAATCACATTACGGGGTGAAAAGTCTTTTGAAATGGACAACAACCTTACTCTTATTGTGATCGATGGTGTACCCATGGGTAATAACACAACAGGAACCGGAGCAGCTGCATATGGTGCCGGTGCCGGAGGTGATCTTCCAATTGATTACGGAAATGGCATCAACAGTATTAACCCCGACGACATTGCTTCAGTTACTATATTGAAAGGAGCTTCAGCAGCTGCACTATATGGTTCCAGAGCAGCGAACGGAGCTATTATGATTACAACCAAATCAGGTGCAGGCAGCAAAAAACTACGAGTTTCTTTTTCATCCGATACGAGTTTCGACACCGTTTTGAAGTGGCCAGACTACCAATATGAGTATGGACAGGGAACGCTGAATAAAGATAAAAGCGGAAAATTTTATTATTCATATGGTGCTTCTGAAGACGGGGTCAATACAGGAAGTACCAGTAGTGCATTCGGTCCTAAATTCAATGGCCAATCTTATTATCAATATGATCCTAATATTATAGGCCAAAGTCTGGATCGTCAGCTTTGGAGACCTTACAAAAATAACATTAAAGGCTTCTGGCAGGCCGGAGAAACCTATTCCAATAATCTGTCACTGGAAAATTCTAATGACAAAACCAGTTTCAGAACTTCATTGGGTTATGTAAAAAACAACTGGATGATGCCCAATACAGGTTTTAACCGTTTTAATTTCTCTACATCATTAACCCATCAACTTAATGAGAAATTAAAAATTACAACTAAGGTTATGTACTCTAAAATGATGAGTGATAATCTTCCTGCAACCGGATACAATAACCAGTCTATCTCTTATTTTATGATTTTCCAGAATCCTAATGTAGATTTGGCATGGTACCGCCCGATATGGAAACCAGGAAAAGAAAATGTAGACCAGGTTCATCCATTCAGTTCTTATATAGACAATCCTTACCTGATTGCTTATGAAATGCTCAACAGTGCTAATAACAATCAGCTAAATACCAATATAACCTTAAACTACAAGATCAATCGTAGTTTCGATGTGATGTTCCGTTCCGGACTGGAATGGCAAAATGATATCCGTACCCAGCGCAGACCTTTCAGTACTGCCAACTATATGCAAGGCTATTACAGAGAAGAACATATTACCAATCAGGAATACAATAATGATATTCTCTTTACCTACAAAAACGATCAAAAGGAGAGCAAAATAGGAATCAGTGCATCATTAGGAGGAAGCATCAGATATAATGAATATCGTTATGAATCAACAAGTGCTATAGGTCTTAGAAGACCTAATATATATACACTTTCTAATGCACTAGCATTATATAGTAGTATTCCTTCACCAAAGGACAGACAGGAGAACAGTATTTATGGTTTAGTTTCCCTAAACTATGGGAAGTATATCTATTTGGATCTTACCGCCAGAAATGATTGGACCAGTACACTAAGAAAAGGAAACAACTCTTTCTTCTACCCTTCAGCGAGCACCAGTTTTATTCTTTCAGATATATTCGGTATAAAAAATACATTCGATTTCTGGAAATTAAGGCTTTCCATAGCTAAAGTTGGTAATGGAACCAGACCCTACAGACTGGATAAATATTACAGTATGATAGACATACCAGGATCCATAGTTGCCCCAAATGTTCTCAACAACAAGAATCTTTTACCTGAAAAGAATACCAATTATGAGGGAGGTATGGACTTCTCCATGTTTAAAAATAGGCTTAACTTCAACTTTACCTTCTATAAAAATATTACCGAAAACCAAATTGTAGACATTCCTGCCCTTACCGAAAGCGGTTTCAAAAGTCGTATAATTAATTCCGGAAGTGTGGAAAATAAAGGTCTGGAAATTACACTTAATGCTACTCCAATAAAAAAGCCTAATTTTTCGTGGAACATTAATGCCAACTGGTCTGCTAACAGAAATAAGGTAACAAGCCTGGCTGCCGAATTTGAGGGCAATCCATATACGATTGCTTCTGTAGGTGATGTTGTATACTACCAGGCACACATTGGCGGGTCACTTGGAGATATGTATGGTTACAAACTCAAACGTGCTCCGGATGGACAGGTAATTTATGATGCTACAACAGGACTACCTGCCAGAACTTCAGATATTGAATATGTGGGCAATGCATTCCCGGAATGGAGAGCCGGACTTCAGAATGAATTTAAAATTAAAAATTTCCGTATAAGCTTTTCTTTTGACGGCCAGTACAAAGGAATAGCCTACTCCCAATCTCATCATAAAATGAGTGAACAAGGAAAACTAGGTCACACATTATGGGGAAGAGAAAATCCGGACGGAATGGTAATTGGTGAAGGAGTTATACAAAATGCTGACGGAAGCTTCTCTCCGAATACTAAAAAGGTTCTGTTAACCAACTATTACGGAGACTACTATCGCCGTGCCAATGTAGAAACGAACTCATTCGACACTTCTTTTATCAAGCTTAGAGATGCAAGAGTATCTTATACCTTCCCCGATGCCAGCATTGGAAAGCTAAAACTAAAAGAACTTACAATTGCCTTGTATGGTAAAAATCTTTGGATGTGGACCAAGTTCCCGTTATTCGATCCGGAAGCCGCTACACTGAATAATGGTACCATTACACCAGGGTCAGAAGTTGGGCAATTACCTTCTGCCAGAACAATTGGTATGCAGCTTAATGTTAAATTCTAATTTTTTAATTCATGAAATCTTATTTTAAATTCATAATACCCCTAAGTCTTTCTCTGATTGCAGGTTCATGCAGCCGAAATTTCGAACAAATTAATACTGATACCAGCAAAATTATAAATCCAACTTCAGGTAGTCTACTAAATCCTGTACTCTATAACATGTCTTCATATGGTTATAACAGAGCCAATGACTTTACATTTGACCTTATGCAGGTTTCTATTGACTTTCCAAATGAAGGAAACATTACAAGCCGGTATTATATGACCGATAAAACCGGACAAGGCATGTGGAACACCTCCTATCTATGGTTAAAGCAGGTACGGGATATGATGGACATAGCCAAACAGGAAGGCGACAATAACAATCTGGCAGTCGGAACAATTCTTAACGCATGGATCTATGCTAATCTTACAGACAGTTTTGGGGATATTCCGATGACACAGGCTTCTCAATTAGACACAGGCGTAAAGCAGCCTGCATTCGACAGACAAAAAGATATTTATATCAATTTGCTCGATCAGCTGAATCAAGCCAACAGTCTACTGGATGTAAAAAAGAAGCTTGCTGAATCAGATATTCTGTACAAAGGAGAAGCTTCGGTAGATGGCATCATGAAATGGAAAAAATTTGCCAATAGCCTTTCTCTTCGATTATTAACCAGAATTTCTGCTAAAAACGGAGAAATTAACGTTCATGAAAGAATCAGAAAAATTGTAAATGACCCGGTTAATTATCCTGTTTTCACTTCCAATGCAGATAATGCTGCTCTTGACATTTCCGGTATAGCACCATTCCTCCCACCTATTGCCCGTCCACAGGATTTTACAACCGCAAGAGCCGCCGGCGAGTTCTTTGTAAATACTTTGCTGGACAACAACGATCCCAGAATTCCTGTTATCCTGACAAAAGCAAAAGATCTTAAAAATAAGGACATTGGCTATAAAGGTGCCCCAGCAGGTTATCCTTTGGGTACTTATTTCGATTACCAGCCTTCCCAGCTGAGTCAGAATTTAGCCAAAGCACCGATGCGACTGTTTATGATGACCTACTCCGAGGTACAGTTTATTATGGCTGAACTTTCTTATAAAGGCATTATCACCGGAAATACAAAATCTTATTATGAAACAGGTGTAAAAGCTAACCTGGAGCAATGGGGAAGCGAAATGCCGGCCAACTATTTCAGCAATCCTAAAGTTGCCTTTAGCAACAGCTTCGAACAGATCATGCTGCAAAAATATGTTGCTCTTTTCTTTGTAGATCACCAGCAATGGTTTGAACAGCGCAGAACAGGCCTGCCTAAGCTTCCAAATAACGGCGGACTGCAGAATGAGGGTAAATTACCTCAACGGTATATGTACACTACTCAATCCAGAGTATTAAACTCTGAGAATCATCAGAAGGCGGTACAACAGATGGGCGGTGACGATATCAACATTAAAGTATGGTGGAATAAGTAAAACTATAAATCGTAAATAAGATGAAAATTCAATTATTATCAGCTGTTTTATTATGTGGAATACTATCCGCACAAAATATAGCAAAAGGTTATGTTTTTGAAGACAAAAACAATAATGGAATTAAAGACAATAATGAAACCGGAATTTCCAATGTCGCGGTATCCAATGGCATTCAAGTTGTACTAACAGACAATAAAGGCGCCTATCAGCTGCCTGCAGGCGAGGAGAATATCTTCTTTGTTATTAAACCATCCAGCTACCGTACCCCGTTAAATGGTAACAATACACCTAAGTTCTATTACCACCACAATCCGAAAGGAGCTCCGGCACAATTCAAATACAAAGGAATAGGTCCTACAGGAAATCTTCCGGAAACGATTAATTTTCCGCTGGTAAAATCTGAAGACAGAAAAGATTTCAACATCATTGTATTTGGAGATCCGCAGCCTTATACTCAAAAACAGATCGAGTATTTTAAAAGAGGAATTGTACAGGAGGTTAAAAACCTGAAAGAGGATTACACATTCGGAATCAGCCTTGGTGACCTTGTTGGTGATGATCTTAGTCTTCAGCCGCATTATGCTGACGCTGTAAAGGAAATCGGACTTCCATGGTACAACGTGATGGGAAATCACGATATGAACTACGATGCTACAACAGATGAGCAGTCCGATGCAACATTCAAAAAGAATTTTGGTCCCAGCAATTATGCTTTCAACTACGGAAATGTTCACTTTATTATACTGGATGATATCCTCTACCCCGACCCTCGTGACGGGAAAGGTTATTGGGGCGGACTTCGCCCGGATCAGCTAAGCTTTATAGAAAACGATTTAAAACTGGTTGATAAAAACAAACTGGTGGTTATTTCTTTCCATATCCCAATGATTTATGATGAAGAAAATTTCCGAAATGCTGACCGTGAAAAACTATTCAGCCTTTTAAAACCTTTCAAAAAATCATTTTTAATGTCTGCCCATACCCACATTCAGCAGCAACTGACTTATGGGAAAGAACAAGGATGGAATCAGGAAAATAAATTATATGAATTCAATGCCGGAACTACAGCCGGCGATTGGTATTCCGGAACAGCAGATGAATTGGGTGTACCCGCTTCTACTATGCGCGACGGAACTCCAAGAGGATATGCTTTCATTCATTTCAATGATACCGATTATAAGATTAAATATAAGGTAGCCGGAAAACCGAACGATTATCAGATTTCCATATTTGCACCGAAGGTTATTCCATATCCGGGGAAAACATCGGCACAGATTGTTGCTAACTTCTTTATGGGAGCTCCAAATGATAAGGTGGAATACCAGATCGATAATGGCGACTGGAAGCCAATGCACTATCTAAAGGATTACGACCCTAAATATGTAACAGAAGTCCTGAAATGGGATATCAACCCGCAGTTACTGGAAGGAAGAAGACCTTCTAATCCGGAATTTTCTACACACTTATGGAATGCAGAGTTTCCTAAAAAACTGGAAAAAGGTCAGCATAAAATCAATGTCCGGGCTACAGATCGCTTCGGACAGTCTTTTCAAGCTACGGAAACCTTCCGTGTAGAAGAGGCGAAGCTTATTCCTTAATCAATTTTAAACATTTTACTTTACTTTATTTTAGACGGCACAGGCTATTAGCCTGTGTTGTTATTTTTTTATGAAAGTGATTGAAAATTATGTTTTAAATTTAGATTTACAAAAATAACAACAATGGAAAATAATAACCGTTATGCAAAAGCAGAAATGCTAATCAGAAGACCTGTAGCAGAAGTTTACGAAGCTTTTATAAATCCTGAAATCACTACTAAATTCTGGTTTACCAAAAGTTCCGGAAGACTTGATGAAAATAAAAATATTACATGGACATGGGAAATGTACAACGTTGATGTAGATATAGAAGTTACAGAACTTCAGCCCAATCAGAAAATATCGATATTATGGGGTAATTATGAAGAAAAAACTCCGGTTGTGTGGACCTTCTCTGAACATGGAAACAACACTTTTGTTTCTGTAATTAACAGTAATTTTACAGGTGCCGAGGATACAGTTCTCTCTGCTGTCCGCGACTCTACTGAAGGCTTTACTTTAGTACTTGCCGGCCTGAAAGCTTATTTGGAACACGGCATTGAACTCAACCTTGTGAAAGACAGATTCCCGAAATAATTCTTCTGGCCCCGTAGTTTAATGGATAAAATAGAAGTTTCCTAAACTTTAGATAGCAGTTCGATTCTGCTCGGGGCTACAAAATAAGCAGAAAAAAGGCTCAGATTCTAAATCTAAGCCTTTAATATTATTTTAAACTATCCTGTGGAATTGGAAATAATTTCCAGTTCATATAATTAGGGTATTTTCTTTTCATTATTTCATAATAAATATAAAAAGGTTTTGATGGAGCTTCTTTAACAATCTCATTTTCTTTTTTTATCAATTTATTATTTCTATAATAACAGATTAGCGATTTTCCTGATTCATATCCATACACACTAATTGCAAGTATATTATTTTTTTCATTAATATTAAGTAAAAGAAAGTTTTCATTGTTATTTTCTAACATTTCTTTTCCGCTTAGAAACACGTACCTTTTAGTATCACTTACATTTTTATTATTCTCATTTCTATAGAAAAGTACTTTCCCATGAATATTATATTGGAATAAAGTCTTATTAATACAAGTTTCAGTATCATTTTTTTGATAAGAAACAAAAAAATATAAAATTGCAAAAATCAGTTTCATAAATTATTTATTTTTAAATGATATTATATAATCTGCTGCATTCTCTTCAGTTATAACAACTCCGTATACTTCATTTTCAAATAGCTTACCTGCCTCTTTCCCCCCAGCAGGGAAACTACCCGTTACATTATTTCCATAATGAACAAACTCATGTAAAATAGTAACCGCCAATAAAAAAGTAGACGCTTCTATATCAATATCAATACTTGCATTTTCAAGTTTTGAAATATATGTTTCATTCATATATATGGAATTAGGATCTTTATACACAAATTTCCCATACACAATATTACCATTTTTATCTTTCAAGTTTGGAACAACATTTATTGACGGGCCTTTTCCAGTTGTAAGCCTATCTAACACCTGTGTTTTTGTAAGGCCAGATATTTTGATTAATTTTTCTAATATAATAGAATTATTTTGCACATAAGACTTTAGACCTTTTACCATTTCTGTAAATCTTGGATATTTTTGTTGATCAGAAATCTTCATTCTGAAGTTAGGTGATACCCATGTTTCATAATTAGAATAATCACCTCCTCCTCCAGGAGCATCTATACTTGGATCAGAGCAATCTTCATGAGCATTACAACCTCCTCCTCCAGGCTCTATATCGGGTCTCCATCCTGGTTGATCAGGTTTTTCTGGTAATTTAGGCTTACCAGGTACAGTTACACCTGGAATGTTATAATCAGCCACTGGATTTATGCTAGCACTAAGATTAAGATGCTTTATTTGTTGTTTATATTTGTCTAAAGCATCTTGAAAAAGCGAAGCATTTTGTTTGTACCATTCGTTCTGTTCCCCATACACATTGTACTTCACGTAGGTTCCATTTTGTGTAAGTATAGCTGCAACCAGGCCAATAACTTTGCCCCCCTTTACTTTAGGGAAGACAACCCATTTGTCTCCGTTTTCCTTTATTATTATTTCGGATGGAATATTAAATTCAACGTATGATTCAGCATCTTGGAAAATAGAAGCGTTTTTTTCGGTACTGGCACTGAGATTACCAATTATATGCTTATTATTAATTCCAGATAAATTCGTTTTCCGTAATCTATCATATCGTTGCATTAAATAAGCAAAGCCTTTAGCATAATCAATAGTTTCTCCAGTTTTTTTCGGAGTAAAGACTGCAAAGTTTTTGGATGCTTCTTTATTTTGAGTTTGTTGAACGATTGCATCTTCAGAACGACAAGAAGATAAAGACATTGCAAGAATTCCCAATAAAGGGATAAAAAGTATTTTTTTTTTCATAAAGTGTGATTTATTAATTAGTTAATTGTATGTATGAGACTATTTCTTTGTGAAAATTAATTCATAAGTTGCTGGAATATATGATTTAATTTTATCAGCATTTGGACATTTTGTTTTATCAATTGGTTTGTCTTCTGCTATATATTCCCATATTATATGTGTTGGGTCTTTATATGTAAGAGTTATATATCCTTCCCCGATATGACATTCTTCACCAGCGTATTCAATACCGACACTTTTGTTTTCAAAAGAAGCATTTGAACTTTTTAATACCCCTGTATCTGTGATGGTTTTGTGTAGATCTGAGAAAATTTCTTTTCCTTGAGAATCTTTAATGCTATAACGTAGAAATAAAATATCACTATAATAGTTTACTTTTTCTACTGTAAGAGGATGCTTTTCTATCTTTTCAATATTCAATGTCACTTGATTATTGTCATATTTAGCAGTCCATTCCCCTGTAAATTGAAGAAGAATATTGTCTAGGTCTTTTAAATATATTCCTGTATTTATGTCTGTAGCCCCAGAAAGGCGTGCAACTTGGGCATTAATAGAAAGACATGTTAAAAACAATACTGAATATAATATTTTTTTCATAAAATGTGATTGGTAAATTTGATGGTCAAATATATAATAAAATACATTATCTCCAACTACGGGAAACCGCAATTCCATTAGATTATCAGCCATTATCTGTTACAATTACCGAATATTTTAATTAGAAAAATAGCGTAAGAAATTGTAATATAAAATATTATACACCACAATACCTATGTTAAATAATTTTTATTAAAATACTCAGAATATATAATTTTAGCCATTTTAACAACTATATAGATAGCTACAAAGAAGATTGATATAACAAAATTTCAGTTACTTGTTTTAAATAGAGTTATTCGATTATAAAATCCCCCCCATTCTAACCATCTCTGATAAGTATACATCTTTAAGTAGGCCCTCAATATATTTAATGTGATTTTTTGTTTAAAAATATAATATTTTCAGAACCTTTTTGATAATAATTTATATATTAGTATATATTATTGAAAAGAATATAATAAAGAAAAATCCTTCCTTTATAAACTTATAATTATACTAAAATCTAAATATGAGATCAATTTTTATTTTATTTATTTTACTGAATCTGAATTTATATGCTCAAAAGGAATCATATGAGAAAACAAATATTTACAAAACAAAATTTGATGATGCAATACCTGTTTTGAATGTAGCTACTTTTCATATGGGAGAGACTTCTGATGCGAACTCTACAGAGTTTGATGAAAATGACAAAAAAAATCAGATTGAAATAAAAAAACTTGCAAAATTATTAGCAGAATTTAAGCCAACAATAATTGTTATAGAAAGTTTACCAAAATATGACAGTATACGACAATCTTCATATTCAGACTATCTTCAAAATCCAAATAAAAAATTTAAAAATCCCGATGAACGTGAGCTTTTAGCATATGAAGTAGGACGATTAAGTGGTGCTAAAAAAATATATGGAATTGATTTTAAAGAAAGTTATAATTATAACATAAGTGTAAAAAACAGTATAGATAAAACAACTATAAGTAAGTATTGGAAATTGAGTGATGAAAACGAAAATAAAAATCCAGAAAAAGGAATACCATTTTATGATTTATTCAAATTAAATAATCATCCCCAATATTTAGAGAGTTTAATTAATATGAATGCAGATCTATTAACTTATATTTCAAGCAAAGGAAATGCTGAAGGCGCTGATGAAGCTGGCAAATTTTACCATAGAAATTTAGTTATGTTTTCAAATCTAAATCAAATTCCAATAAATAAAAATGATAAAATATTCATCTTAATGGGAGGAACCCATACAGCATTCTTTATGGATTTTTTGAGAAGAAGCCCAAAATATAAAATTGAAAATGTATTTAAATATTTAAAATAAAATTCTAATCAGACTCTATATGAGTATTACATCTTAAATACTATTATGGTGGTTGCTTTTCAACAGTATTGTATTAGCTTCTAAAATAAAAATTATAAGAGCTGCCAACTATTCCCTTTTCTGGAATATAGACAAATCTATCAATACCCCGTAATGATTATCTCTATGCATACTCCACTATGAACCAAGCACCTCCTAAATTGATATTAAAAAAACAAAAAATTTTAAGTTCTCAGATTGAGAACTTAAAAAAACATAAGAGAACGATACCCGAAGCATCACATTCTCAGTAAAATTAATTGAATATGGAAATTTATCCGAAAAGTATTAGTTGAGTGTATAATTGGAAATAACCAGGCTCAAAATAAAGTGAACATAATCTTCGTCAACCGCTTTTCTGTTAATCAGCTTGTTTCTATATTCATATGAACCCAATGCTTTCACTAATCTTTGATACGTCTCGAGTTCATCCCCTTTTATCATAATTCGATTATTGCCATTTTTAGTTTTAATAATAGCATTATCCAATGTTCTGACTTTAAATAACACATGGTGAAATTTCAATTCAGAACGCGCTGACCCAATATGTCTCTCAACAATATTAACTTTGAACGAATCAAATACAATATTGTTAAAAACAAGACTAGAACCTGATCCTTGTGTATTAAGTTCAAGTTTATAATTCATACATTTTATCTTTTATTAATTTATGCAGAAGCAAACATTACAGCACTCGTTCTTGTTTTATATGTTGCAATAGTTTTCACATTATCCTAAAGCAGTCTGTCTAAAACTTTTTCCGAGGAGGAATTCCACCAGCTTCACAATAGCACCTCTACTCTATATTTTGATGTTTTTACACTCAATAAATATATTTCAGGAACGAAGGAATAAAATTACACATAATACTACATTTATGTAGAATTTTTACCAAATATTTTTAAATTTAAAAATATATCAAAGTTTAATTACAAAAGGATCCGGTAGTTTTTTACAGATTAAATATTCTATTGCATAATATATACTGCTGACTTTGTGTTACATCTATACCAACAATCAACTTTGAAAGATTAATATATGCCAGAAATTCTTCCTGATTTTATATTTTTAATTCACCGATTCCTCGATGATACAAGCAATGGAAATTTGTATTTTTAACTCATCTTTAAGAGCGAAAAGAGATAATAAACAGAAATGGCTTCGATGACAAAAATTAAAACTTATCATTTTCTCCCATGCAAGTATGGCCTGGAGTTACTGTTAGATATCGGACGTATTGAGACCTTGAATAATTATGTTTTAGATAATACGCTACACCAACTTAGTTTTTACGAAGTAATTTTTATCGAAGAAGGAAGCGGAACTTTCACATTGGATGAAAATAAAATATTGATCGCTCCGCAAACTATTATCTTTACAAGCCCCGGACAGGTACGCTGCTGGGAAATTGAAGAAAAAGTTAAGGGCTATACTCTATTCTTTGACAAAGACTTTCTTCATCTCTTTTTCTCAGACGAATTATTTCTGTACCGGTTTCAATACTTTCATCAATATTCACATCCCACTGCAATCCGGATATCAGAAGAATCATTTGAAAAATGTCTGGAACTGGTACATGGAATAGAGCAGGAATTTGGCCTGCTTCAGAATGACAGCAATCATTTGATCAGATCACTTTTATATCAGCTACTTGTAATTCTCAATCGATATTACGCCTGTATTCATAATGTTCAGAGGGACACCTATATTCATTCAGATTTTTACAGATTCCGGTCTTTACTGGAGAAGAAATTTGTAGATGACCGAAGTGTTGATGCTTATTCAAAAGCCCTCAATATAAGCACAGGATTTC
Source organism: Elizabethkingia miricola (assembly GCF_001675285.1). GTDB lineage: Bacteria > Bacteroidota > Bacteroidia > Flavobacteriales > Weeksellaceae > Elizabethkingia > Elizabethkingia miricola. The sequence continues at coordinate 41,674 of NZ_LSGQ01000026.1, read as the reverse complement.
TGAATAAAATCTGCAGACAGTTTAGCGGATTATCAGCCCAGCAAATGATCCATTACAAGCTGATGTCAGAAATAAAGAAACAGCTTTATCAAAACAAATCTGCAAAAGAAATTGCCTATGAATTTGGATTTTCAGATCCATCTAACTTTAATCGTTTTTTCAAAAAATTCACAGGTATTACCCCACAACAATACCGAAAGAAAATATAAATGACCTTTTTAAAGGTAAAATGACCTTTTTCCAAACTAAGACTGTTCCTAATTTTACAAAAAAAAGGAATATGAAAAAATATGCATTTAGTTTTCTATTGTTTGTAATGAGCATACTCTTGGTACAGGCAGAACAATTATATGTTAATCCCAAGACTGGTAATGACATTAATTCTGGAACAAAGGAACAGCCTTTAAAAACCATTATGGAGGCAGCAAAACGTGTAAACTCAAACAAAAAACCGGAAGCAACTACAATCTTTCTTTCAGAAGGGATACACTTATTAACTCAAACTATTGTATTCAACAATGACAAGTATACCCTGAAAAACCGCCTTACTATTCGTGCAGATATTATGCCTGACGATACCGATTGGACTCCTCAAAAAATGCCGGTCGTAGTAACTGCTATTCTACTTGAACCGGGTGTGGGTGGAGAAGAAGCGAAAGGCATACAGCCAGAGGTAAGCCATGTTACCATTGAAGGCTTACGCTTTACCGGCAGTCCGGATTACTCTTATATAGATGGTGCAAACCTGCGTCGTTCTTATCCTGTCTGGCGGGAAGGAAAAAACCTGGACGATCTGCTCATAACACAATGCCTGTTTGCCGGAAATATCGATGTATTGCCACTGCATGTAGGAGTTATAGCCAATGGTTATGGACTGGTAATCGATCATTGCGTCTTCTTTAACTGTAAAATCCCTGTTGTTTTCTGGAAAAATAATGGCGGAACCGGTAGCCGGAGTGCTATGCGTTATTCATTGGTATATGGTGGTTATTTCTGTGGCGTCTGGACGACACAGGCCACCAATGGAGATCAGTTCGATTTTCATCACAACATCATCGCAAGCACCAGTACAGTATGGGTAAGAGAAAAAGGAAGTAAAAACCAATATAAAGCTACAGACTGTATTTTTACTGACTATAACAAACTGGCAGGATATGGAAGTGGTCCATTAAGTGACAGTGATGCAACTGCAACAGATTTTCTGGAAATGAAAAACGTACAAACTACAGGAACTATAAAAATTGAAAAAGACCAAAGTAAGCGCAATTATCTGCAATTAGCAGAGGGCTCTATTGGTTCAAACTTAATGGCGGGGCTTTTTAAAAAGAATCAATAACATACGAAATTTAATAAAAAATCTTAACAAAAACTTTTTCACAAAGCATCCATAGTATTCTGTTAACTTTGTGCTATGGCTAAAATAAAGAGAATAACTCCTACAGATTTCAGAGGGCAGTATATGCCTGAGATATCCTCTGACTTTGCAATTTTAAAAACTCCTATTCAGGTACATGATATAGCCAAAACATCAGGTTTCATTAAAGTTCCCACGCCACTGCACAGACCCGAATTCAATTTCATCGTGCATATTACCAAAGGAAATGCAAAACAGCAGGTGGACGCTAATCTTGTTCCCATAAAAGAGGATGAAATCTTATTTGTACGGCAGGGCAACGTGACTTCTCTGGTAGAGGTAAGTCCTGATGCTGCCGGCCACATGATCTTATTCGAAGATCAGACACTAAACCAACTCTTGTCCAAACAGGAATTGATTAAGCTTTTCTCTGCGAATGTGGTTATTCACCTGCCGAAGGAAAGCAGTATATGGCTCAACTCTTTATTCGAATTATTAACTACCGAAATTTATCAACCAGATCCAAACCTCGGTATTTGCTATTCTCTTTTTCAGGCGGGTCTTCAGAAAATCTTTACATCCGCTAAGGAGCTCAATAAAAACATGAACCGAAGTGCCGAAATCACTTTCAATTTTAAAGAACTGGTTTATAAAAATTATCTGGAACATAAATCAGTTCTTTTTTATGCCGATGCATTATCTGTTTCTGAAAACTACCTTCACAGGTGTATAAAGGAAACTATTGGTGAGGGACCAAAAGAATGGATCAATAAAGTAAATATCCTGCAAAGCCAATTGCTCTTACAGGATCTTACTAAAAGTATTTCAGAAATTGCTTTTGAACTTAATTATGGTGACCCAAGCTACTTTGGGCGTCTCTTTAAAAAGATAACCGGAGTAACTCCATCTGAATACCGGACAAACTTTATGCAAGATTTGTCCGAGTAAAACGTGATTTAGTTTTAAAGCCGCCTTTGTTTTCAGATCATCTTTGTACCGTTAAATACAAAGAAAATGAAAACATTAATAATTTTCAAAAATGAAAGTCATAAATCTCTTTTTTATGGCATACGCAAAGTACTATCCAAGTCGTCACAACTCTATTTAGCGGCTTTATTTTCAGTCTTCTTTTCAGGTAAAATCCATGCCCAGCTTATTCAGGATATAGGTGGCATATCTGTCACCAGTCATACTAAAGCAACATTTAAAGACTTACCAACCGAAAGTCCGGATAAGGAGAATAAATTCCGACTGAACACCTATGACGCATGGATACCGATTCCTCCCGTTAGAATAGGAAAGACAAGCATTTTGGGTAATCTGAATTACCGGCAGATGGATTTTAATTATGACAACAATAGCATAGAGGATCCTAACCGCCTGAAAAGAATTCAGGAAATAAAACCAACAATAATTATCCGGCATCCTATTTCAGAAAAATGGTCCGTTCTGGCAATTGCTATGCCTGCACTTGCAGGAGAAAAGTCCGTATCTTTCGACAATCTGGTTCTCGACGGAATTCTCGGTGTTTCAAAGAAATTTGGTCCCGAATCAAATTTCGAAATCGGCATTGGCGTACATGCTCTCCATTCTTTTGGTGAAACATTAATTACTCCTGGAATATCAATTGACTATAGAAGTACAAATAATAAGTGGCTTGCTCAGTTTTACTGGCCAAGGCTAAATGTACTCTATAATGTAAGTCCGAATACTCAGATAGGTCTCGCCGGTTCAATAGACTGGACAAGGTTTAAACTAAAAAGCTATCGTGGCTACAATGGTAAGGAAGCCGATTATGCCCAGTTTTCTACGATCCATGGGGGCTTGCAGGTGAATCAGCGTATCGCAGGCGGAATATGGTTACAGGTACAGGGAGGTGCAGGACTCTTTAACAGCTATGAGCTGTTTGATAAAAACCAGAAAACAGTAAACAATTTCTCTGTTTCCAACATGGCTTACGGAAAGGTAACCCTCACCTATCGTATTGGCAAAAATAAATAATCAGTTGAATAATTACATAATGAAAGAGAAAAACAATGTCTCATCAGATTTCAGTCTGCAATCTATGATTGCTGCAGCACTGCCTTCTTATATATTTCCGGCCCTGATGTCTTTTCTATCGGGCTACTTCCTTCAGAAAACAGAACTGATGGCAGCAAGCTACAGCACGATAGGTTTATCATCTTTGATATCAACAATATTAAGCTTCATTATACTTTGGCAGCTAAGTATGAAGCGAATTTTAGTACGAAATAAATCGATAAGATCTTTATTAATTATACTATTAATGATGGCCTTGGGGTTAGTTTTCACCTTTGTAACCAATTTCCCGTCAGAGCGATTCAATATCACTTTTTCAGCTTTTCTGGGCGCATTGATCATAACAGTTCGCCAACAAATAAAAGACTATAGATATGAAAAAAATTAAACCGGTTATCGTTGTTTTTGGCTGTACAGGAACCGTCGGAAGAGAAGTAATGCAGCAACTGAAACACCACGACTGTATTGTACGGGGAGTTCTTAGGAATCCTGAGCGCCCTTATCCTGTACCTATAATCTCATCATCAAATATAACCTACGTAAGTGCCAGTCTTAATTCTATAAAACAACTGAAAGAAGCATGTTCCGGGGCCGATGCTCTGTTTCTGCTCACGGCTACGTCTCCGGATCAGATTGAACATGAAATTAATATAATCAATGCTGCCAGACAAAGCGGTGTAAAAAGAATTGTTAAACTTTCCGCTCCTGTAATTCAGCCATCAGCCGTTGTAAAAGTCAGTCAGTGGCACAATACAATAGATAATTATCTTATAAAAAACACAGATGAATTCTGCTGCCTGAGGCCTCATTCATTTATGCAGAATTGGGAGCGAAACACGTTTACTATTCAGTATTTTGGTAAGATTTACGGGGCTTTAGGTAATGCCAAAAGAAATTACATTGACTGCCGTGATGTAGCTGCAGCAGCAGTCAATTATTTACTAACAACAGAAGAGGTAAAACAACATTCAGTTATTTTGGCAGGCCCGCAAGCCATTACAAATATAGAAATGGCAGAAAAGCTTTCTTATGTAACCGGCCACAAAATAGAATATGTAGATATTACACAAGATGAGCTGTTTAGTCAGCTAACAAAGAAAGCAAAGCTACCGGAATGGCTGGCCTCACATATCGTAGAACTCGATGACTTAGCGATTAAGGTTCCGGAACCTGAGAGCGATACTGTTACAAACTTAATTTTAAGAAAACCACGTATCATGGACGAATACCTACAGGAATCCAGACACCTTTTTAAAAGAAAACCATTATGGAAAATCTTGTTTTAATTATGAAAAATATTGCAAAGCATTACTCTAAAAGAGTAATTCACAGCATATAAACACCAGTCTTTCACAAAAAGATTTACCCCTTGTATATTCCCGGTCTGTTAATTTCCATAAATGATTCAGGTTTTACAGGGGGATTAAATCCAAATTGCCGATACAAATCATGCGCATCCAAAGTTGCCAATAAAATTCTTCTTAAATTATCGGTCCATTCTAAATTCATCATGTGTTCCATAAGCCTTTTGGAAAGTCCTTTACCTCTATGATTTTCCAGTATATAAACATCCGCTAAATAAGCGAAAGTAGTATAATCAGTAATGAGCCTTCCAAAACCAACCTGAACACTACCATAAAAAACACCTGAACAATAAGAATATTTTAAAGATTTTTTTACAGCTTCCAAAGAAATACCACTTGCCCAGTAACTCTTATTACTCAAAAAATCATGAACAGCATTAATATCCATATTCTCGTATCCTGATTCTACTTTATAATCCATAACTGTATCCATACTATTTGCGATATGTATTGTGATATACAAAGTAAAATATAATCTTCATGAAATTCCGGTCACACTTTTTGCATTTCATTGAGACACAGAAGTACTGCATAATATTATTTTTTAGTATCCAAAAAATATAAAGTTCACACCTCTGTAATTTATAACTATTATTAATTTTTATTACAAACAGGCTATTTCAGGCCATTTAGGAACAATATTTGTATGCTTACGCACTGATTTCCAATTCAGAATCATCCGAAAATTTTATCTTAAAATTTACAATCTGAAAAACAGATTTAGCTTTTAGCAGCACAATCAACAGATTTTCTGCAGTTGGAAATAAATTCTCGCATTTAAAGTAATAAATCAGTTATAGTTATGAGAAAAATTTTTATCCCGTTAATGATATGTTTAGGAATGGCAGCCCAGGCTCAGGTAAGCATTGGAGTAAGAGTTAATGCCTTATTCAACACCTCATCTTCCAATTGGAACGCCATCGGTACTACAGCAAAAAATGCCTTTACCAATCCAAAAGATGTAGCCGGTTTTAATATTGGACTTTCTACAAGATTCAAGCTGCCTGCTACTCCAATATTCTTAATGCCAGAGATTTACTATACAAATTTCAAAAGTAAAGTCACTTACGTAGATTATGATAACCGTGACGTTTTTGAAATTTCAGCAAAGAGCCAGAGGATCGATATTCCGATTCTGGCAGGCATTGACATTATTGGACCTGTAAGTATTTTCGCAGGGCCTGTATTATCTACTAACCTGTCAAACAATAAAGAGTCCGGAAATTTTGAGGTAGACGGATCCGGAAAATTATCCGTAGGATACCAATTCGGGGCTAATGTAAAAATCTCTAAAATCATTGTAAACGCCCGATATGAAGGTTCATTTTCCAGAGATGAACGTAAATTCATCAATAAAACAAGCGGTAAAGCTATAAACTATGATAACAGACCTAGCATGCTTCTTCTTGGTTTGGGTTATCAGTTTTAAGTCAATATATCATACGCTTATAAATAAAAAACATCTTTATTCTGAATTCAGGGTAAAGATGTTTTTCATTACACTACATACAGAAATTTAGTTTTAGTAAGTCTAAAGCCGTCTCGCTTTTAGCTCTTCCTGAATTTCTTTCAGCTTTTCAGCATGAAACTGTTCCTCACTACGGTCAACAATTTCAAAATGTATAGTTGCCGCTCCATAGGTATTATACAAATTCTGAAGTTCCGTATTAGAATGTACTCCTGCTTTCAGCATACGGATATGATGTTTTATTTTTTGCCGGACAATAACCGATGCATCTATAAATACATCTTCGGTTACCGAACAGTAAAAAATATAAATTCCGGACACTAACTTCATACTGCAAGCTAAGCATAATTTGGCTTATATAAATTTCCGGGCATTGATACAGAAATAAAAAACCTTCACCGGAATGGTAAAGGTTTTTGTTTTATTAAAGTTTCTATTTACTTCTGTGTAAAAGTCTGATAATGATCTTTTGTTACATATACAAGTCCATCATTACTCATAATCAAACGGTCTGCATTTCTGTTCCCGCAGTTGTAATTAAGATCTGCTTCGTAATAAGTTCTGTTTGTCTTTTTTGGTAAAAGCCCTTCTCTATTCCCGAAGACATCTCCCCCAATCGCTTTACCTGGCAATACAGTACACAGATTTCCTTTTGAAGCTACCCAACCTGCTTTTTGAGCTGCGCTTTTGGTAACATAATAGTTAGGTAATTTTTTGTTCTTTTTTACATAGTCTACCACAACATCTTCATTAGTAAGCTGGTAAATATCTGAAGCCGCTGCAATCTGAGCTTTAGCTTCCGCGCTTAATGCTAGTGTTGATGCATTCGAGTCTGCCCTGCTGTCATCGTTACTACATCCCGTAAAAATTGTGAAAATTGCTAAAATAGCAATGAATAAAAACTTTGCTTTCATAAAATTGTTTTGATGATTTACGCAAAGCTAATCTTATTCTACGGTTTGTAAGTTAATTGAATATTATATTTAAACATTAACCATTCGCGGATCTATAATATCCATTGTAAGCTGCTTTTGTTTCCAGTGTTCCGCTCTGCTTGAATACAGAAAAAACTTGCCTAATTTGTATTTAAATTTTAGATATCCCCGAAATTCTATTCCATCAAAAACTCTGTATGAGATCTCAGGATTCTCTCTTAAACTTGCTTCGATACCTTTTGTATAAGCTGTAGGTCCTGTTGTTTTATGAATATCATTTGGATATCTGTGGTTCTCAATATTATCAACAATATGTTCTAATACTTTTGCCAGAAAAGGATGCCCTTTTTCATAGATCAACGCCCATTGTACAAAAAACTGAGGATGACGTTCTCTGCTTAATACAGCGGTATCATCAGGTCTTATAAGTGCTTTCAGAGGTTTCGAAATACCACTGTCTACATCAAGATATACTCCTCCTTTCTTATAGAGAATAGCATAACGAAAAAAATCTGCCTTCGCAGCTCCGATTGTTAAACGTTTATAAGCTTCAAAATACCGTGCTGGAAATTCTTCCTGTAGAAATTTGTCGATATCATCATCATCGTACAAATGATAAGAATAATCAGGATTCAGTCTTTTAATTTTCCAAATATGAAATTGCGTGAGTAAAGGAAGCTTCTTAGTTTTAAATGTCTGAAAGATGTTTTTTTGTATAGACATGCTAATTAAGGTTTATTAATTTACTATTAGTTTTCTTTAAGTTTTCTTTAAGCTTAGATAAACTTTTGGAAAAGGGGTTAAAAGAAAAAAAACAAGTTTAACATCTATTAACAAACGACTAAACAGATATAATTAACAGGAAATAGCCAAAATAAATAAAATTAATCTATTGAATATTTCAATTGATATGAAATTACTTTTATATATAAAATAATAATAAATCAATATATTGACTAATAAATAGTTTTATTACAAATAGTTATAAATAATTTTTAATAAAAAAGCAATAAAAAAAATAAAGAAACATTAGTGCTCATTTATTTTACTTTCATATAAAATTTTACCAAAATTTGATAAACTATGCTGCAGTATTAAGGTTAATTTTGAAGATCATTTTGATTAAATAATATTAGCAATGAAAACAACACTTAGGAATACATCTCTTATTATTTTCAGTTCTGTCATACTATACGCATGCAACACTGACAAACCAAAGAATGAAACTCAGACACAGACAATGGCAGATCAGATGAAAGCTACATCGTCTGATGGTAAATACGCAAAGGGAGATAAAGTGCCGAATGAAACCGTATGCATGGTAAACGATGCTTATATGGGAAAGAAGCAAATAGAAGTACCCCATGACGGAAAAACTTATTATGGTTGTTGCGAAATGTGTGTGGAGCGTATTCCAAAAGATAAAAGTGTAAGAGAGACCACAGATCCATTCAGTGGAGAAAAAATAGATAAAGCAAATGCTTATATCGTGATGGTTGGTGATAATGGTGAAGTAGCCTATTTTAAAAACGAAGAGAATTACAAAAAGTTCGTAGCTCAAAATTCTTAGAAGAAGCTCATTCATGACTAAAGAATATAAAAAGCCGTATCAAAATTCTTGATACGGCTTTTTTATGATAACTATTTGTATTTTTCAGAGCAGTGTTTTTTACTTTTATCCATCCCCTTCATGGATACCATAATATTTTTCTCCCAGTTTTATTTTCTCCCGGCCATTTTCCATTCTCCATTTGTTAGTATCCCGCAAAGAATAAGCACAGCCGCAATATTCCTGCATATAAAATTGTTCCTGCTTGCTAATTTCCAACATTCTTGCCGAACCGCCTTTCTTTCTCCAGTTATAGGTCCAGTAGGTAATACCTTCATAATGCTCAGCTGCCCGTAGACCACAGTCATTAATCTGTTCCATATTCTTCCATCTGGATATTCCTAAAGAACTGGATATAACGTCAAATCCATTTTCATAAGCGTATAATGCCGTACGTTCAAAACGCATATCAAAACACATTGTACAGCGTACTCCTTTTTCAGGTTCCCATTCCATTCCTTTGGCCCGGGAAAACCAATTATCCACATCATAATCAGCATCTATAAAAGGAATATTATACTTTTCTGCAAAACGTATATTTTCTTCTTTCCGCAAGTCATATTCCTTTTTGGGGTGGATATTGGGGTTGTAAAAGAATATTGTAAACTCTATACCGGAGGCTATTATTGCTTCCATCACTTCTCCTGAGCATGGTGCACAACAAGAATGCAATAACAATTTCTTACCTTCTTCCGGCAGCATCAACTTCTCTCTTATCAAACTCATATATATTATAATCTTTATTTTCCTTTAAAATCAGGACTGCGTTTTTCTATAAAAGCTCCTATGCCTTCATGATGATCCTCCGTATTGAAGAGCTCGCCAAAGAGATAAGCTTCTTGTTTTAATCCTTCATCGAGATGTATTTCAGTTCCTGTATTCAGTGATTGCTTTGCTTTCGCTACTGCAACAGGACCTCTGGAAGCAATGGTTCCAGCAAGCTTACAGGCCTCATCCAACAGATCTTCCGAAGCTGTTACTCGATTGACAAAACCAAATCCTTTGCAGTTTTCCGCGGTATAAAACTCACCCGAAAAAATCATTTCCTTTGCTTTATACAAACCTATTGCTCTTGGAAGACGCTGTGTCCCACCAAAACAAGGTAAAAGCCCCAATGTAACTTCCGGCAGACCAAATCGAGCTTTTTCACTCGCAAGAATAATATCACAGGCCAATGCAAGTTCACAGCCTCCTCCTAAAGCAAAGCCGTTTACCGCAGCTATAACAGCAAATGGCAATGCTTCAATAGCATCGAATACCGCCTGGGCAGTAACCGAGAATCTTTCTGCCTCTTCGGGAGTCATTCCCTGCATTGCTTTTATATCTGCTCCCGCCACAAAAGCTTTATCACCTGCTCCGGTAATAATAAGAGCCCGTATCTCTTTATTTGTTTTAATATAGTCTGTAAACACTTTCAGTTCTTTCAATACATCTGCATTTAAAGCATTCAAAGCCTGTGGACGATTAATTGTTAATATTCCGGTATAACCGTCCTGTGTATAAATTAATGTTTCGAAATTCATAGTCGTTATTGTTTGTTAAGAAACCTGATAATACTGGAGAAATCAATTTTCCCGTTACCGGCATCACTCCACATTCGGTACAAGTTTAGTGCTGTGCTTCCCAGCGGTGTTGCAGTTTTTGTCTCCAGTCCTGCCGCCGCAGCCAGGCCAAGATCTTTTGCCATAAGATCTACAGCAAAACCGCCTGCATAATCTTTTGATGCGGGTGTATTTTCCATCACTCCGGGATAAGGATTGTATACTTCCAGAGACCAGTTCCCGCCTGAGCTCTTTTTCATAATCTCACTCAGAACTTTAGGATCCAGTCCTTGCCTAACTCCCAGATTAATAGCTTCCGAAGTACCAATCATATGAACTGCCAGAAGCATATTATTACACATTTTTGCAACCTGTCCCGCTCCGGATTCTCCGGCATGGAAAATATTCTTTCCCATACATTCTAATACAGGCTTTGCTTTTTCAAAATTATCCAGTGTTCCCCCAACAATAAAGGTTAATGTTCCGGCTTGTGCTCCGCTGGTTCCTCCGGAAACAGGTGCATCTATCATACTACAGCCTTTTAACTGCACTTTATCTGCAACGGCTCTGGCAGTAACAGTATCAATTGTACTGCTGTCTATCAGAAGAGCATATGGTTTCAGATGAGCTATAAACTCGTCAGAATACAAATCGGAAACATGTTTTCCTGAAGGCAGCATTGTAATAACAACATCTGCATCTGCAATAGCTTCTACAGAAGAATCAGCAATATAACCTCCGGCTTCTTTTAAATGATTCAGGGCATCTGCTGAAAGATCAAAACCATTAACATCATAGCCTTTTCTTACAAGATTTGCAGCCATAGGGCCGCCCATATTTCCTAATCCTATAAATGCGATTTTTTTCATGATCATTGATTAATTTATACTTAGATTCTTTAAAGGATGTTCTTCATCATTCCAGACAGAGGAAAAATAACTATCTATCCATTCTTCTGTAACCTCATCCTGCGTCGCCGGAATCCATTTCGGAGACTGGTCTTTATCTACCAGTAAAGCACGTACGCCCTCTGCAAAATCCGGATGCATACAACATTGGCACGATAAGTTAAGTTCTGAGCGAAATACATCTTCCAAACTCAGTTTTACACCCTGTTTCAGCTGTCTGAAAATGATACTTGCAGAACTCGGAGAACCGGATTTAAAAGTTTTAATACCTACATCTACCCATTCATCTTCTCCCTGATATGCTGTTAGAATATCAGTAAACTCTTTTAGAGTATTCACTCCTTCAAATTTCCGGATGAACAACTCACGAGCAGCGGCTTTAGATTCTGGCATTCTGGTACGTGCTGAAAACTTTTCCAGCACCCCCGAAACTGTTTTATAGCGACCGCCACTCCAATCTGCCTGCTCCAAAGCTTTTACCAGATCTTCTTTTGAATCTGACTCTATGTAATAATCTGCCAGCCCCAGAAATCGGCAATCGGCACCATCCAGTCTGGCTCCCGTTAAACCGGAATACAATCCATAAGCAGAAGGCATTCTGTTTAAAAACCAGGTTCCGCCGACATCCGGATACAAACCAATTGTAATTTCCGGCATAGCCAGTTTACTTTTCTCCGTAACAATACGGTGAGAAGCTCCTACCATCAGGCCTATTCCACCACCCATGACAATTCCGCTTCCCCAAACAATTACAGGTTTGGGATACGTATGAATAGCATAATCTACTTTGTATTCTTTAGAGAAAAAATCAAGACATTCCTGCGGAACCTTCTTTGGATCAGTAATCCGTTGTTCAACAATAGCATCATGAAGCTTCCTTACATCGCCTCCGGCACAGAATGCTTTCTCACCGGCACCCTGCAAAAAGATGCAAGAAATTTCATCGGACAACTCCCACTTTTTCAGGGCTACACCCAGTTGCTCGATCATAGGAAGCGAAAGAGAATTAAGGGTCTTTTCTGAATTAAGCGTAATGAAACCGACTTTATTTTTTATTTCTGTATGTATTAAATCCATATTTTTAAGTGAAAATGACGTGATTATAAAGTTAATCTTTATCTGATCCGGAGCGTAGCTCCTTCCTCCAGTATTTTTCTGGAGATTACCAATTTCATAATTTCATTTGTACCCTCTACAACCTGATGTACTCTTGCATCTCGCATTAGTCTCTCTACAGGGAAGTCCTGAGTACAACCATATCCGCCTAGTATCTGTAAGGCCTCATTGCAAATATTAAAACACATATCAGTAGCCAGTCTTTTGGCCATTGCACAATATGTCGCAGCATTAGGATCACTAGAATCCAGTTTAAACGCCGCCAGATGTATCATCTGTCTTGCTGCAACCAACTCTGTTACCATATCTGCAATCTTAAATTGCAATGACTGAAATTGCGCTAAAGATTTCCCGAACTGCTGTCTCTCATGCATATAACGTTGTGCCTGATTAATGGCTCCCTGAGCAGCCCCTACAGAACAGGTTCCGATATTAATACGCCCGCCGTCCAGTCCTTTCAGAGCAATTTTAAAGCCTTCACCCAATGTTCCCAAAAGATGACTTTCATCTACTTCTACCTGATCCAGAAATACAAATCTTGTTGGCTGAGTATTCCATCCCAGTTTTTTTTCGTTTTCGCCAAAGCTTATTCCCGGGCTTTTGGCAGAAACAACAAAAGCACTGATTCCTTTTGAAGAAGCATCTCCTGTACGAGCCATTACAATAAGTACATCACTTTCTCCGGCACCGGAAATAAATGCTTTTGTACCATTTATCAGGTATTTATTACCTTGCTTTACAGCTGTTGTTTTCAGGCTTGCTGCATCTGATCCGGATCCGGGTTCTGTAAGACAATATGATCCCAAAAGATCTCCTGTTGATAATTTGTGACACAATTCTTGTCGGATTTCATCTTTTGCATATTCATCAATCATCCATGAAACCATATTATGAATAGTAATATAGGCCGTAGTAGACGGACATGCTGCTGCCAGTTCTTCAAATATAATCGCAGCATCCAGTCTCGAAAGACCTAAACCCCCGCTCTCCTCACTTGTATAAATACCGCAAAATCCCAGCTCTCCGGCTTTTAAAATAGCTTCTCTGGGGAATATCTTTTTAGCATCCCATTCCGAAGCATACGGCGCTAACTCTTTTTGGGCAAAACTTCTCGCAGCCTCCTGAAAGGCACACTGGTTTTCATTTAGGTTAAACTGCATATTTTATTCGGTTAAAAATTGAGTACTGAACATGATTTTCAGTCCGTTATTTTAAAGCTATAGTCATATTCACATTACCTCCTAGTACATCCTCTTCGAACCAGCGTGCAGTAATGGTCTTGGTTTCTGTATAAAAACGCACCCCTTGCTTTCCATAGGAATGCAGGTCTCCGAAAAACGATTTGCGCCAGCCTGTAAAAGAAAAGAATGGTAAAGGAACCGGTATCGGCAGGTTAATTCCGATCTGACCTACTTCTATTTCGTGTTGAAACTTTCGTGCTGCTGCACCCGAATTGGTAAAAATAGAAGTCCCGTTGCCATAAGGATTAGCATTGATAATTTTTATGGCTTCGTCCAGCGTATCAGCTTTCAGTAACAATAGTGCAGGACCGAAAATCTCCTCTTTATAAATGTCCATATCTGTTGAAACATTACTGAATAATGTTGGCCCTACAAAATATCCGTTTTCATAACCTTCTACAGTACAATTACTGCCATCCAGCAATACTTCTGCTCCCTGATCATATGCACTCCGGATAAGTCTCAGAACCTTTTCTTTGGATTGCTTATTGATCAGCGGACCATAAGCTGCAGATTCATCGGACCAGAAACCAGGTTTAATAGTGCTTAGTGCTTTTTTGATATCATCTATCCAGTTCTGAGCCTCTCCCACCAAAACAGCAACACTAATTGCCATACAGCGCTGTCCTGCTGCTCCACAGGAAGCTCCAACCAGATTATTAATGACCTGCTCTTTATTGGCATCAGGCATTACAACCATATGGTTTTTTGCCCCGCCAAAAGCCTGTACCCGTTTCAGGTTATGGGTTCCTGTTCTGTAAACGTGTTCTGCAACAGGAACAGATCCGACAAAAGAAATAGCTCTTATATCCGGATGATTCAGCAGATGATTCACCTGATCTTTAGCACCATGAACGATATTCAGTACGCCTTTTGGAAAACCCGCTTCATAAAACAACTCCGCCATTCTTACAGAAGTCATTGGTGTCTGCTCCGATGGCTTCAGGATAAAAGTATTGCCACAGGCAATAGCCATAGGAAACATCCATAATGGAATCATTGCCGGAAAGTTGAATGGCGTAATACCCGCACATACACCCAATGGCTGTACATAACTGTAGGTATCTACCGCTCTTGCTACATTTTCCACAGTCTCTCCCATCATCAGTGTAGGAATATTACAAGCATGCTCCACCACCTCTATACCGCGCCATACATCTCCCATAGCATCGGCAAAGGTTTTACCATTTTCTTTGGAAAGTATTTCTGCAAGTTCCTTCTGGTGTTCTTTCAGTAGTTGCTGGTATCTGAGAAAAAGCCTTGCACGTTCGGGAGTAGCAACTTCTTTCCATATTTTAAAAGCTGCAGATGCTGCTTCAATAGCTTCATCGATCTCTGACAGCAAAGTTAACGGAACCTCAGCAATAGTTTCCTGTGTTGCCGGGTTTTCTACAGGTAAGTATTCGGTAGCTTTACTTTCTGTAAAAGCACCGTTTATTAATATTTTGATTTTTTCTGACATTATAAAAAGGATTGGTGTATAGGGAATAAAAACGGAAAGCTAAGGCGGCTGCAATAGCTCCTTAACTTTCCGTTCAGTATTGTTTAGATCACTAGCAAATCAACGAATTCATTTACGTTAAGGTTTACCAGTGTATTATAATCCAGGGAATTTTCCAGTAAAATCCGCTGTTGCTTTTCAGGGAAAATACGGGCCAGATTAACTTTGTATTTTTTAATCAGTTCCGGAATACCTTCTTCTCTCCTGCGTTTGTGCCCAATAGGATATTCAACAACTATTTCTTCCAATACTGTTCCGTCATTTAACTCTACAGTAAGCGCATTGGCAATGGAACGTTTTTCAGGGTCGTGATAATCTTTAGTAAACTGAACATCTTCTACACATTCCATTTTGTCACGTAACACATCTATTCTTGCATCAGATGCTATATTGTCTTCATAATCTGCAGCAGTAAGTCTTCCGAAAATAAGAGGCACCGCAATCATATACTGAAGACAATGATCGCGGTCTGCAGGATTATTCAGAGGTCCTTTTTTATCAATAATACGGATAGCGGCTTCATGGGTACGGATTGTAATCTTCCGGATATCTGCAGTTGTTTTTCCTAATTCATTCAGCTTTTTATGTAATGTCATAGCAGCTTCTACAGCTGTCTGAGAATGGAATTCAGCAGGGAAAGAAATTTTGAATAAAACATTTTCCATAACATAAGAACCATAATCTCTCTGGAACTTAAACTCATTTCCTTTGAAGGAAACATCATAAAAACCCCATGTTTTTGCAGTCAGAACAGAAGGGTAACCCATTTCCCCTGTTTTGGCAATTAGTGCCAGACGTACAGCTCTGGAAGTAGCATCTCCGGCTGCCCAGGATTTGCGACTACCTGTATTAGGTGCGTGGCGGTATGTTCTTAGGGATTGCCCATCTACAAATGCAAGCGAAACAGCATTAATCAGTTCGTCTCTGGTAAGGCCAATCAGCTTTCCGACAACAGCCGTAGACGCCAATTTTACTAACAACACATGATCCAGTCCGACTTTATTAAATGAATTTTCCAGAGCTATTACACCTTGAATCTCATGTGCCATAATCATAGCTTCCAATACCTGTTCCATTTTCAGAGGTTTTTTGCCTTCTGCTATATTCGTTCTGGACAACCAGTCAGCTGTTGCCAAAATTCCGCCCAGATTATCCGAAGGATGTCCCCATTCAGCAGCAAGCCAGGTATCATTAAAATCCAGCCAGCGAATAATAGCGCCTATATTAAAAGCTGCCTGAACCGGATCCAGCTGAAACTGTGTTCCCGGTACTTTAGCACCATTGGGTACAATGGTTCCTTTTACAATTGGTCCCAGCAATTTGGTACATGCCGGATATGTTAATGCCTCCAGACCACATCCTATAGTATCCAATAGACAATAGTGTGCAGTTTTCCAGGCTAGATCATTCTTTATTTCGTAATTCAGTACATAATCCGCAATAGCCGTTAAAACATGATCTGGTTGCGGTCTTTCGTTAGATATATGATTGCTCATTGTAATTTAAAGTTGAATGTTATTTATTATTTAGGTGTTATTTTAAGATCTATTTTCTGTCTTTAATAGAGACAAATTCTTTATTCTCTGGTCCAATATAATTGGCACTTGGTCTGATGATTTTTCCATCCTGCCTCTGTTCGATGATATGTGCACTCCAGCCGGTTACTCTGGAAATAACAAATAATGGCGTGAACATGAGTGTCGGCACTCCCATCTGATGATAAGACACTGCCGAGAACCAATCCAGATTAGGGAACATTTTCTTTTCTTCCCACATTACTGTTTCCAGTCTTTCAGCAATATTAAATAGCAGCATATCGCCAGATTCTTCAGACAGCTCTCTGGCAACTTCCTTAATAACTACATTTCGTGGATCCGATATCGTATATACCGGATGTCCAAAGCCTATAATCACTTCTTTATTAGCAATCCGCTGGCGGATATCTGCTTCGGCTTCATCCGGAGAATTATAGCGGCTTTGTATTTCAAAAGCAACTTCATTGGCACCGCCGTGTTTCGGACCTCTTAATGCACCAATTGCACCTGTAATCGCTGAATAAAAATCCGATCCTGTTCCGGCTATAACCCGGCTTGTAAAAGTAGAAGCATTGAATTCGTGTTCGGCATACAGATTAAGTGAAATCTGCATAGCTTTCACCCAGGATTCAGAAGGTTCCTTACCATGTAATAAATGCAGAAAATGGCCACCAATTGTATCATCATCAGTATTCACTTCTATTTCTTTCCCATTATGACTGTAATGATACCAGTACAGCAATCCTGAACTAAAAGACGCTAATAATTTATCTGCTATATCTCTTGCTCCTGCTACATTATGGTCATCTTTCTCCGGCTGTATACTTCCAATAGCCGATACCATAGATCGCATAACGTCCATTGGGTGTGCAGCTGCCGGAATACTTTTCAGAATATTTCTCACAGAGTTAGGCAGCCCCCGTAGTGACTTTAGTTTGGATTTATAATTTTTTAATTGTGCTTCTGTAGGCAGCTGGCCATATATAAGCAGGTAGGCAACTTCCTCAAACTGAGCTTTCACAGCCAGATCAAGAATATTATAACCTCTGTAATGTAAATCATTTCCACTTTTACCAACACTGCAAAGCGCTGTATTTCCTGCTGTTACCCCCGAAAGAGCCACACTTTTTTTAGGTTTAAAGGTTCCTTCGTTACTTGACATCTTGGTTTGTTTTAAACAGGTTATCTAATTTTTGCTCATAATCGTAGTAGCCAATACTTGCGTACAGCTCTTCTCTGGTCTGCATTGTATCCAGTACATTGGCTTGAGTACCATCCTTGCGGATATGTTCATATACATTGAGGGCTGCTTTGTTCGCAGCACGGAAGGCAGACAACGGGTACAATACCAGTCCTACCCCGGCTGTTTTCAGCTCGTCCACAGTGTACATTTTAATCATTCCGAATTCGGTAATATTTGCCAGAACAGGAATACCTGTAGCATCTACGAATTTTTGATAAACATTAAGATCCGGAACAGCTTCTGCAAAAATAAAGTCGGCTCCCGCCTCTTTATATGCCACAGCACGTTCCAATGTTTTTTCCAGCCCCTCATTAGCAAAAGCATCTGTACGGGCACCGATAACAAAATTGTCGTCTGTACGGGCATCTGTTGCCGCCTTCAGCCTGTCCGACATTTCTTCTTTGCTCACAAGTTCCTTACCCGGACGGTGGCCACAACGTTTTGCGCCAACCTGATCTTCAATGTGCAAAGCTGCTGCTCCGGCTTTAATCAACGAAGTCACTGTACGGGCAATATTAAAGGCAGAAGGGCCGAAACCGGTATCGACATCTACCAGTAAAGGCAGATCGCATACATTGGTAATACGCTGAATGTCTGTAAGTACATCATCCAATGTCGTAATACCCAAATCCGGAACGCCTAATGAACCTGCAGCAACACCACCTCCTGAAAGGTATATTGCATTAAAGCCGGCTTGCTGTGCTAATAATGCATGATTAGCATTAATGGCACCAACGATCTGAAGAGGGTTTTCTTTTTGCATAGCTTCCCGGAATTGTAAGCCGGGAGATCCTAAACTCGCATTTTTACTCATTTCAATACTATTGTTAATTTCATGTTTTTCTATCTGTAAGCCTGTTGCTATTTGTCCTTTGAGACAGCAGAATTTCAAAGTCAGTAAAGAGTCTGATTAAAAACCAGAATCACATTCTTTGTGTACCTTCTAAAAACTTTTACGGAGGAATATTAAGAGGATCAGAATACGGGATATACTACAGAAGATTAGATGACTCTGTGGATATCATTCCTGTGAAATGATAATAATGTTGGGTAATACCAGAATATGCTTCTTTTTTATTATTATCAAAAAACAAAATACGTATCATACCTGACTGTAAGCTTCAGACCGCGAAAGCATCGTCAATTCGAAAAAGGCAGGTCTCCTGACTTGTAACAGTTATCATCGTTCTTCCCATTATGTTATATAAACAGTGAACTTATTTTGATAATAACCTTATATATTGTTACTTACAGTTGCGCGACAGCTCGTGATTCTCACACGATTCCCTTTTAATACACGTCTAAGTGTAACCAATTTCGGTTGATATTAGAAACAAAAGAATTTGTTCCTGTTCTAAATATAGAAAATTTTGCCTATCATTTGTAAATATTTCAGGCTGGGGTCGGAAATTGTTGATATTTTAAAATGATTGAAAAGCTGAATCATCGTCTGTTACGGCATTACCTGTATTTTATATCTATGCTGTAAATAATTTATTTTACCCCGAAACAATATCATTTTCAATCTGATTTTCAGTCTGTGTATTCACCTAAAACCAGCCCAGAAACTAAATATTTTAAACTTTGGCTAAGAATCTTATAAAATATCCTGGTCAGATTTAGCAGACTATAAACTAAAAAAGGCTTCCTTACGGAAGCCTTAATTGGTCATTCAATTCTATTTCTATTTTTTAAAAATCCATTCCTGAAGATTCTTCGGCATATCGTGAATAATCTTCTTTACCTCCTCAATATTGTCACATCTTTCAATATTGACGCTAAACTTGAAGTTTGGCATCAAACATAGACTCACTTTTCCATAGTAATCGGATAGTTTTTGATAAAGTTCCTTTCGGATATTCTCGAAATAAAACTTTGCATCACTGAAATTATCTCCGATACCGGAAACGTTATTATTTACTAACACTATTTCCATAAGGCTATATTTTATAATTACCTAAAAATAAGAATTTTACATAAAATGAAACTGTATTACTTACTAACATTTCCACATTAACGTTCTTAATTTTATTATAATAGAATAGCTGTAAATCAGATATATCCGTATTTTTTCTTATCCACAAATTTGAGAATCTATATAAAAAAAACCGGAGAAATAAATCCTCCGGCCACTTCATAAAAACAGATGTTTTTATATTAACATTATTTTTTGTCTACAACAATTCTGTCTGGTCTGTTTGCCAGATCCCATGCTATAGTGAATACCAGCTGTGTTCTCTTCATCAACAACGGATAGTCTATTTTATCCGGTGTATCTGTAGGCTTGTGATAATCTTCGTGAATACCGTCGAAGAAGAAGGCAATTGGAATATTGTGCTTCGCAAAGTTGTAGTGGTCTGAACGGTAATAGATTCTGTCCGGATCTTTCGGATCATCATATTTATAATCCAAATATAAGTTGTGCGTTGCTTTATTAGCTTTTTCCACGGCTTCTTTCAGCTGAGAGCTTAACATTTCTGAACCTACTACATATACAAAGTTCGGATTATCTTTGTGTAACGGGTCCACTCTTCCTATCATATCGATATTCAGATCCGCTACCGTATTTGCCAATGGGAAAATTGGATTATCTGAATAATAGCTTGATCCGAAAAGACCTTTCTCTTCTCCGGTTACGTGAAGGAATAAAATAGAACGTTTTGGTCCATGTCCGGCTTTCTTAGCCTTATGAAAGGCCTCTGCAATTGCCATAACACCTACAGTTCCGGATCCGTCATCATCGGCACCGTTATAGATCTGACCATTGTTCATTCCTACGTGGTCATAGTGTGCAGAAACTACAATGATTTCATTTGGCTTTTCCGATCCCTCGATGTAAGCAAGAATGTTTTCAGAATCATTGATCTTCTTTCTTTTGCTCATGTATTCTGAAGGAACTTTCTGATAATAAGAACTCATGCTGGGTGGGTGCCCTATCCCGTTCTTTTTGTATTGGTTTATCATATATTCACCGGCTTTCTTCTGTCCCGGAGAACCAGTGTCTCTTCCCTGCATTTCATCACTTGCAATAATATACAAGTCTCGTTTCAGGTTCTCAGCCGAAATACTTTTCAGGGAACTTTCATATACTTTCTGAGGATTCTGAACAGCACATGAAAAAAGAACAAGTGCCGACCCTACAGCCAATACAATTTTCTTCATAAACAATAATTTTTTCCGAAGATAAATAATTATTACAAAAAAACCGATAACTATTTTGAAATATCAAACAGTTATCGGTTATCTATATTTTATTCTCAGTTGTTTTACAAACCTATAATCAGAGTTAGTAAACAAAAGTTAAACCTGCACTCCATCCCATATCACTATCATAATGTGAGGATACCTGCAGCCACTTCTGAAGAATATAACTAAGTCCCAATCGGTATTCACGGTCGGTATTGACCATAAAGTTCCCTCTTATTCTTGGTGTTATCGGAATATCTTCACGCTGCAATACCAATCTTACCTTACCATTCTGGTCAATACTTGCATCTGCTGTTACCAGCCACGGAAGGATATATTGGAAACCAGCGGTAAAAACGTGCCTGTTATTATGCTGTGCCAACTGATTGAACATTGTTCTTCTGGCGTCTCCAGATTCCCGGTCTCTGCTTCTGGTTTGGAATCCGATATACGGATACAGCCATTGGAATTTACCTAAATAACGTCCGAATCTTACTTCCGCTTCGTAACCATTTGTTTTGGTATAACCTGTATGCAGCTCTCCCTGCAGCTCATAACGCGCATCACCTACTCTAAGTGCAGCATGTGTACTTCTGGACTCTAATGCCACAGTAGCTGTATGAGCCCACATATGATTATCTTTCAGGAAGTCCTTCCAGTCTTTCTTAGGATTAGTCAGATTGGGATTAGGCTTTGAGTCTTCATAACTGAAAATCCTTCCCATCCCTGCCATCATGTGATACAATATATGGCAGTGGAAGAACCAGTCTCCATCCTGATTAGCTGGAAACTCTATCGTTACACTCTCCATAGGCATAAGATCCAGTACATTTTTCAATGGAGAATAATCTCCTTTGCTGTTGATTACTCTGAAATCATGCCCGTGAAGGTGCATTGGGTGGCGCATCATGGAGTTGTTATATAAAGTAATACGAACGATCTCACCGCGCTTGATCTTAATTTTATCAGTTTCTACTACTGTTTTATTATCCAGCGACCATACATACCTGCGCATATTTCCTTCCAGTGTAAATTTCAGCTCTTTTACCGGAGCATCTGCAGGTAATGATGTCATTTCTGTAGATGCCAGCATATCATAATTCAGAATAACGGGCTTTTCTTTTGGCATATCGGTCATATTATGCCCCGCATGTTCGTCTGCTTTAGAATCTGAAAGCTGTAATGGAGCATCTTCATTTTTAGTTTCCATATTATGTCCGGCATGCTCATCTGCTTTGGAATCTGAAAGCTTCAACGGCATATCATGACCTGAATGATCTTCTTTTTTAGACTTAGTCTTCTTCGGAGGATTCATCATATCCTTCAGATGCTGCATTGTAGCTTTTCTATCTTCTTCAGGTACTTCCGGATACATAACTGAATTAGCATCCATTCTTTGTAATCCCATTTTCATGTTCATCGGCTTCATATCTCCGTTCATCTTCATCATATTGTTCATGCTTTTCATACCTTCAAAAAGCATCAGCCTTTTTAGCTCCGGAGCTTCAACTTTTTCTCCTTCACCCAGCCATAATGATGAATGTCCGGTTCTGTCCTCAGAAGTTGCCCGAAATTCAAAGCTTTTATTCTCAGGAATTGTCACCTCTACATCATAAGTTTCGGAAATACCAATAATCAGTTTATCGACCTCTACAGGTTCTACATCGTTACCATCATTTCCTACTACAGTCATCTTTCCACCACCGTACGTTAACCAGAAATAAGAAGAAGCTCCTCCATTTGCAATTCTCAATCTTACCTTGTCTCCTGCCTTCAGATTTTTATAAGAAGCTGAAGGCTGTCCATTCAGTAAGAATTTATCATAATAGACATCGCTGATATCCATAGCCTCCATTCGCTTCCATTCGTTCTTTAGCTTGGTAAAGAAATTTCCGGAAGCAATAGCCTCTGAATAACTCTGTACAGATTTCTTTTTTATAGCATACCAGTCAGCAACTCCCATCTGTAACCTACGCATGACCTGATGCGGATGTTCGTCTGTCCATTCACTTAGCATAACAGGAATATCTGCCTGAACTTTTCGGTCTGCTTCAGTTTCACCTCTTTTTCGGAAAACCAGCATACCATACATTCCCATTTGCTCCTGTAATCCCTGATGTGAATGATACCAGTACGTACCGTTCTGTGAGATTTTAAATCTGTAAATGTATGTCTCACCAGGTTTTATAGGCTTTTGGGTAAGAAAAGGAATACCATCTTCTTTATTTTCCAGCATTACCCCATGCCAGTGAAGTGCTGTGTTTTCTTTTTTCAGCCTGTTATGCACATGTATTTCTGCAGTGTCTCCTTCTGTAAAATAGAGTGTTGGAGCAGGAAGCTGCCCATTAATAGCATAAGCATGGCCATGTTTTCCGGTATAATTCACCATGGAATCACTTACATACAGATCATATCGCACAATCTTACCTTCAAAACTCACAAGTCCATTCTTAGGGTTTCTTTTCAGATCCATATCTTCCTGTATCTTCTTTTCCTCTTTTACAGGCACCAGATCCATTCCGCATTTAGGGCATTTTCCGGGTTTATCACTTACCACTTCAGGATGCATAGGACAGGTATATTTCTGTACTGCAGCACTTTGCTGTAAGTTGGCTTTTTGTCCGGAATTTCCTTCATGCTGATGCTGTGCCTGTGAAAGGCTAAAGCCAGACACAAACAATATCAACAGTAATTTCCTCATTTGTTTACTTTTTAATTTCAGACTTTACTGAACCACAAGTAAGCATAGAGTTACCATAATAAGGATTTTTAATTTCCTTTTCATCACTCAGCCACTGCCCTTTTGCCATAGGGCAATATTGTACATAAACAGGAGTTGAGGAAACTTTAAAATGATTGGCTATTGCAGCCATATTATCGGAAAGGTTGAAGAAATAATTTCTTTGTGTTGACAGGTTTTTGGCTTCTATAATAGCGCCTGCATCTTTTCTCAGTTTATTGACATTATCTTCTGATAAAACTTTAAAATCAACTGCAGATGCCGACTGTAAGAATACTTTTGCAGCAGCAGAAGCTTTTGCTGTATCATCCTGAGTCAAGGCATTTTTTATAGCAATATAATTATGGTAAAGTTTTTCAATCTGAGTGTTTGACTTTTGAGCAAAAGCGGTAATAGAAGCAGCCGAGAATAAAAGGCTTAAAAATAATTTTTTCATGTCTGTTGAATTTAGATTTTTATAAAATTTGAATTAAAAAATGGCTATGCCTGCATAGCATTACTGGATACTGCTTCATTAAGAAACAGCTGTTTTTAATCAAATCCTATAATCTAAAATTACAGTTCAGTATAAAAATCGGAAGTTGCCGCAGCTCTGGCGGGGCATTGCTTAGATAATCCTGTCCTTTCTCTTCTTCAGAAAACAGTACATTCTGACTAATAAAAGAAACCTCAGGCAGCAATGCAAATGATGAGGCCAGTTGCAATTGCAGTAATTCTGCATTTTTAGCTACATCGGTTTTTACAAGCTCCAGTTTTGTTTTACAACAATCTGGGATCTTTACAACTTTACATTCGTCGGGCGAAGAAACCGGTGGCGTATGATTCATACCACACGTCATAACTTCCTCTACACAGTAATGCATTTTCACTACTGCACCGGAGGATACCGCAGAGTAGAAAAATGCTAATAATATGAGAATGGTTTTCTTCATGACCCTGACAAAGTTATATATATTTTTTTATCTCAACTTATATTTTTCTGGGTTAATGTTAACAACGGCTATACAAACTGCTGCAACAAGTAAAACCATAAACTGGATTAACACAAAATTCCAGCCGCCATAATGCCAGCAGTTTACACCTAAAACAGTTCCTAAGGCCCCTCCTATAAAATAGCACGTCATATAAACTGTATTGATTCGGCTATTGGCTGATTCATCAAGTGTATAGATTGTTGCAATATTGGTAATCTGCATGGCCTGTACACCAACATCCATTATAAATACAGAAAATACAATCATCCATATATTCGACGGAAATACCATCATTAGGATCACAGAAGCCACTACAACCAGAATACTGTACAAAATACCACGGGCAGGACTTCCTTTGTCGGCCATTCTTCCAACAACCGGAGCAAGCAAAGCACCTCCCAATGCAACAATGCCCAGTAAACCTATTTTATCACTTTTCAGAAAAAATGGCTCTCCGGTAAGGTGAAATGTAATTGTAGTCCAGAATGAGCAAAAAACACCAAATACCAATGCTCCTATAATAGATAATCTTCTCAGTTTCGGGAAACGCTTGTACTGTGCAATGGTACTTTTCAGTAACTCTCCATAGGTTCCACTAAATTGCGTTCCAACATTGGGCAGGGTAAAATACACTAAAACCATCATAACCATTATGACAAAAGCTGAAATCATGTAGATAGACTGCCATCCCCATAATCTGGCACTATAGCCACTTACCACCCTCGCCAGAAGAATTCCGGATAGTAGTCCTGTGAAAACCATTCCCACTATTTTACCTTTATTTTCTGTTGCTAACGTTGCTGCCATAGGCATTACAACCTGAGCTGCAGCTCCCATTGCTCCTATAATCAGACTCATCAGATAAATCCCATAAAGATTATGAATCAAAGCCATTCCAAATAGTGCCAGAACCAGTACAAAAAGCATTAACAGGATTAATTTTTTCCGGTTCATCTTATCGCCATAAGGTGTAATGAAAAAAAGTCCTAACCCATAACCTGCCTGAGCCAAAGCAGGAAGAAGACCTACTTCGTTTTCAGATTTATGTAAAGATTTGGATACCTCATCCAGAATAGGCTGTACATAATACAAACTGGCGACACTAACACCAGCAGTAATGGCCATAATCAGAATCTGTAATCGGGATAATCCTTTTTGTATGCTATTTTCCATACTGCAAATTTAAATCATACGTCATAAAAAAATCCCTTTAACAGGGATTTAGACAATCTATTGTATAAAATATACAAGCATTAATTTTGTGGTGAATAAATCATCAGATTACGGTAATGCTCTTTGAATCCTTTATTCAGGTATAGTAACAATGCATTTTTGTTATGCCTTTCAATTTCCAGCATGACTACTTTCAGCCCCTGATCTTTGGCAAAATCTTTTACAAAATCTACAGCCAGTTTTCCATAGCCTTTACCTCTTGCTTTCTCATTCAGGAAAAGTTCATCCAGAAAAGCTATTCTTCCTCCAAACTCAAAACTGAATATATAAGTCAGAATTACATATCCAATCACCTCATTTCCTTCATTGTACATAACAAAAGCACTTCCCAGGTCCGGATTTTGTACAAACTGGTGGAAGTTAGATCTGGTAAGATCTTCGTTGAAAGGGTATTGATCGATTGCATAAAACTCACGCATCATTGTTACCATCTCTTCTATTTGTCCTTCATCCAGTTTTCTGAAAAATTGATGTTCCATAAATAATCTGTTTGTAACAAAGATAAGCAAAGCTTTCTCAAGAATCAATTTCCAGATCGTAGTTATCTAATAAGCCAACCAGATTGTCTGCTGAAAATTTCGCCTTTTTAACTTTATTTTTTGACAAATCAACAGAAAAGTATTTTGCTGTCCGAAAATCAGTCCGCTCTAATATACTTCCTGAAAATACAGCCCCAGACAAATCACTATTATCGAAAACAACATAGGAAAGATTAGTCTCAGTAAAATCAGTCTCTATAATTCTGCATTTTTTGAACAGCGTTTTGGCAATATTTTGCTGATAAAAGGAAGAATGCAAAATCTGACAATCCTCAAAACGAAATGATAAACCAAAAGGATTGCAATTTTCAAAATGCAGTCCTATAAGTTTGCAGTCATTAAACTTTACATCCTTGAAGCTAGTTCTTCCAAATTTTGTAAGGCTAAAATTACAATTCACAAACTGACACTCTGTAAACGAAACCGAAAATAAATCCGTTTCGGAAAAATCACAGTTATTAAAGCTGCAAAATTCATAATCACCTTTTGGCAAAGGAGTTTCTTTAAAGTTGATCTTTTCGAAGGTTTTATCGAGTTCGTAAACAGACATTGGTCAGAAATTTTAAGAAGCCACAAGTTAGCGAAATTACCAAAGAAAAGTGCAACCTGTACAGGCTGCACTTCCAGATCAAAACATCTCATTTTTTTTGGTTCAACAAAATAAAAAAGGTTTGCCGACGTGCAAACCTTAATTTTTTTCAAAATTTATATTCTCAAATACAATTATGTCGATGAATAATTTCACTTTCTTATTTTCAACATCTTAAAGTTAAGAAAAAAAATATTCCGTTGGTATGAATCAATGTTAATTTTTTGCAATATTTAAATTCTCTTCATCTACTTTGTCTTCCTTGATATTTCCGACATAAATATATATGAACACTGCTATAAGGAGTAAGAAAAGATAGAAACTGTTCTTCAGTAAGTCAGGATAGCTGATTGTATTCTTACTATAACCGGTAAGAATAAGTATCTGTGCACCATAAGGGATAATCCCCTGTACAAAACATGAAAATGTATCTAAAATAGAGGCTGTAACTCTTGGTCTGATCTTATATTCTTCGGTAATTTTTCTGGAAACTTTTCCGGTAATAACAATGGAAATGGTGTTATTTGCTGTTGCTGCATCTGTTACGCCTACGAAGGTTCCGATCCCTAACAATGCAGATTTTGGTCCGTTTATTTTGCTTCTGATCAGTCTTAAAAGATTATCTATTCCTCCGGCTTTTTCAACCATAGCGGCCAACCCGCCTGTAAGTAGGGAAAGCAGGAATATCTCAGTCATACTGGTAAAGCCTTCGTATACCTTTTTACCAAAATCCAGAAAACTAAAATCATGGTAAATAAAACCAAAAATACCACTCAGTATAATACCTATAATCAGTACCAAAAAGACATCCAGTCCAAAAAACGCCAATATAATAACTGCAAGATAAGGAATAACCAAAACAGCAGAAGACATATTAACAGGAGCAGCAGCCTGAGCAACTTCGTTAGTTCCTGCTCCTACATAAATATATATAAAGAATGCTATAATAGCTGCCGGCAGAGCAAATCCTATATTATTGCGGAATTTATCTCGCATATCACAACCTAAAATCTGAGTGGCAGCAATAGTAGTATCTGAAATAATAGATAAATTATCCCCAAACATGGCTCCTCCTAATAATGCTGCTCCTACAACATTAATATCGCAGCCACCAGCATTGGAAAGTCCGACAGCAATAGGTCCCAATGCTACAATTGTCCCTACAGATGTTCCGGAAGCTATTGACAAAAATGAAGCAACAAAGAAAATACCTGCCGGATAATATTGCGGTGAAAGGTTGTTGATGCCAATATTTACAATAGCATCTACGCTGCCTATTGATTTGGATACTGTAGCGAAAGCTCCTGCCAGTATATAAATAATACACATGGTAAGAATATTCCGGTCACCACAACCTTCCAAAAAGGTAGAGGTTTTCTCTTTGATAGTTCCTTTAATTATAATGAAGGCTGATATTATCCCTACAACAATAGCGATAGGTGATGGTAATGCATAAAAATCATTGTAATAAATTCCGGCACCCAGGAATACCAGAATAAAGATAAGAAACGGGATTAGTGATCGTAAAGATGTGCTCTTTTGTGTCGTCATTCAATCTATTTTTTTTAATTATTTTGATCAGCACACTTTCAGAAAATAGAGATGATTTCAACATTTTTTCCGGAAACGGCTTATCGATTTCAGCACCTTGCTTATTGTTGCAGGTTGCTACCCAAATTTTGGGGTTCTTGATAATTTTAGAGTGCAAATATAAATTTTTAATTTAAAAAGTGAAAAATAATTTAAAAACAGAGACAAATCAAATGCACCAAAAATTGTTTTTAAAACGCAAATTGCTTCACAATATTAAACAGTCTTCAATACTCTTTGATATTTCCGTGCCTTAAAAATCCTACCTATTGATACAATAATTGGTGCCTTTGTGTTTATAAATTTTTCTAAACGCAGGTTTTTTGCCTGCCATGCTGTGCTTTAAGAAACGTAATTCAGCTAACGCTTAGCAATTGAAATTTTGCACCACAGGTAACTAATAAAATGAGGTTATTATATATCGGAATACTATCTGTAGTCTGGTAGAATCTAGACTAAAAAACATAACTTTGATAAAAAATAACGATGAAATATAACAGATGTGGCAGAAGCGGAGTATTACTTCCCGCAATATCATTGGGATTATGGCATAACTTCGGATCTGTAGATGTCTTCTCCAATGCTGAAGCTATTATTAAAACCGCTTTTGATAAAGGGGTCACTCATTTTGATCTTGCAAATAATTATGGTCCTGTACCCGGATCTGCTGAAGAAAACTTCGGGAAAATTGTCAGCAGAAATTTCAATGGTTTTCTCAGAGATCAGCTGTTCATTTCTACAAAAGCTGGTTATACTATGTGGGATGGTCCTTATGGTGACTGGGGCTCCAGAAAATATCTTATATCCAGTCTGGACCAGAGCCTGAAACGTATGAATCTGGATTACGTAGACGTCTTTTATTCTCACCGTCCGGACCCTGAAACACCAATAGAGGAAACAATGCAGGCATTGGACTTTGCAGTACGCAGCGGAAGAGCTTTATATGCAGGAATTTCTAATTATAATGCCGAGCAGACTCAACAGGCAGCCAACATACTAAGAGAATTAGGTACGCCATGTCTTATTCATCAGCCTAAATACTCTATGTTTGTACGGTGGACAGAGGAAGGTTTACTCGATGTACTGGAAGATAATGGTGTGGGATGTATCGCATTTTCTCCTTTGGCTCAGGGATTACTGACAGACCGTTATCTAAAAGGTATTCCCGAAAACTCACGTGCAGCAAAAAGCCATGGTTTCCTTCAAAAAAATGATATTACTGAAGAAAGATTACAACAAATTACAGCTCTGAATAATCTGGCGCAGGAAAGAGAACAGACATTGGCACAAATGGCGATTGCATGGTTATTAAAGGATAAAAGGGTAACATCTGTACTTGTCGGAGCCAGTTCGGTTGAGCAACTACAACAGAATCTGGAAAGTATTAACAGTTTGGATTTTTCCCAAAATGAATTACAACAAATTGAAGAAATACTGAAAACAAAATAGCCTGAGGAAAACCTCAGGCTATTTTTATTTTTAAGTGGTAAGGTTAAATTAGAACCACTCTTTTTTACCTTGAACGTAAGTTCTGTCGAACTCTTCATCTGATTTAGTCAAATAGATAATACCTTCTACAAGACCAATCACACTTGCAATACCACATGTAACAAATGTAGCTATAAGTTGAATAATTCCTGCTTTAGTATATCCTAAATAGAATTTATGTATTCCCAAGCTTCCAATTAAAATACCTAAAACGCCTGCTGCAACTTTCTTTTCAGATTTATAAGGTACTTGTTGATTGTAGTTTTGTTGTGTTGTCTCTTCCATAATTTTAATACTTGTGTTTATTATTTAATAATTAATTATTTGCTGTTTATTTACCAAATCCAGGCATTCCGCCACCCATTCCCGGCATACCTTTGCCCATCATAGCCATTAACTGTTTTCCTTGAGGTCCCTGCATCATCTTCATCATTTTACCCATTTGTTCGAACTGCTTCATTAAAGCGTTCACATCCTCAAGTTTGCGTCCTGCTCCTTTGGCAATACGCTGCTTTCTGGACATATTAATAGTGCTTGGTCTTCTTCTTTCTTCCGGAGTCATAGACTGGATAATCGCTTCGATGTGCTTGAAGGCATCATCATTGATATCCACATCTTTTATAGCTTTTCCAACTCCCGGTAACATTCCTAAAAGGTCTTTCATGTTACCCATTTTTTTAATTTGCTGAATTTGCTTTAAGAAATCGTCGAAACCAAATTCGTTCTTAGCAATCTTCTTGTGTAGCTTTTTAGCTTCCTCTTCATCAAACTGCTCCTGAGCCCTTTCTACTAAGGAAACAACATCCCCCATCCCCAGGATTCTGTCTGCCATCCTTTCCGGATAGAAAATATCCAGAGCATCCATTTTCTCACCAGTAGAAATGAACTTAATTGGTTTTTCTACTACCGAACGGATCGTTAATGCTGCACCACCACGGGTATCACCATCTAATTTGGTAAGAACTACACCGTTATAATTAAGGACATCGTTAAAGGCTTTTGCTGTATTCACAGCATCCTGACCCGTCATAGAGTCAACTACGAAAAGAGTTTCTGTAGGTTTTACAGACTGGTGAACATTACGAATTTCGTTCATCATCTCTTCGTCGATAGCCAAACGCCCTGCGGTATCTATAATGATAACATCGTGCTTGTTTTGCTTTGCAAATTCTATTGCATTTTGAGAAATCTGAACCGGATTTAGGTTGCCTTCTTCAGTATATACAGGAACTCCTGTCTGACCACCTAATACTTTTAGCTGATCGATCGCAGCAGGACGATAAACGTCACATGCTACCAATAAAGGGTTTTTGCTCTTTTTCTTCTTCAGGAAGTTTGCTAATTTCCCGGAGAATGTCGTTTTACCAGAACCTTGTAAACCTGCAATTAGTATAATTGTTGGTTTTTCGGAAAGATTAAGTCCTTCATTGGTTCCTCCCATTAAATCCACTAACTCATCGTGAACAATTTTTGTCATCAATTGTCCCGGGGTAATGGATGTTAAAACATTTTGTCCTAAAGCTTTATCCTGAACTCTTTTAGTAAGATCTTTTGCTACCTTAAAGTTAACATCGGCATCTACTAATGCACGACGAATTTCTTTAACGGTTTCGGCAACGTTAATCTCGGTAATCTTACCGCGTCCCTGGATATTTTGTAAAGCTTTATCTAGTTTGTCCTGTAAACTATTGAACATAATTAAATCTATTCTTTGGTAAGTTGCAAAAATAAGGAAAAGATATGAGATATAAAGTATGAAGTTAATATCAAGAGGTAAGATACAAGTTACAAGGCGCAAGATACAAGAGATTAGATAATAGACATTGGTCTTTTAGTCTTATATACTACCTAGTATTATTACAATAAGTCGTTAAACCTTCTAATCAGAGATCAGGCACTGACCAACCGATAACTAATACCCATCAACTAATAGCTGTCAACCAACAACTGTTAGCCGAAAAACCTTTATATTTGCACCTGTCAATGGGGTGCCTTAGTGGCTGAGATGATACCCAGGAAGTTTTTTCCGCACCTGATCCGGATAATGCCGGCGTAGGGATCTGTCATCTCCTCATCAAAATAATTCATTACAATGATGCAGGAAATTATTCAACAAACAACATGGATAGAATGGCTGGGTGTTATTCTTTCAATTTTCCAGGTCGTTTTATCACGACAAAATAATCCGGTAAACTATCTCTTCGGTGTTGTAAGTATTATCCTTACACTAATCGTAATGTTTAATGCGAAACTGTATGCCGAGTTTACACTCAACCTTTATTATCTTGTGATGAGTATCTATGGCTGGCTTTACTGGAAATATGGAAAAGCGAAGCATGAAGCTCCTATTTCTTATACAGACAATACAGATAAGCTAAAAACGGCTGGGATCGTTGTTTTTAGTTTCGGTATTTTTTATTTTGCTCTTACCCACTTTACCAATTCGGATGTACCTATATGGGATGCCAGCGTAAGTGCTTTTGCATGGGCTGGTATGTGGCTGATGGCTAAACGTAAAATTGAAAACTGGATATTATTGAACGTCAGTAACCTGATTTCAATTCCTTTGATGGTTCACAAATCGCTTTACCTGTATGCTATCTTGAGCGTTATTCTATTTAGCGTGGCTGTTTCAGGGTATTTTAACTGGAGAAGGATATTTAGGGAGAGTAAGATCGCATTGGAGAATTAATATTATTTATATCTGTAAGCTGAACTTTATATTTTTTCATAAATTAGTGACTTAATATTTTTACTAACCAGACACAAAAATTATGAAGTTTTTAAATCTACTTTTTATTCCCTTTATTTTAGCAGGCTGTAGCCAGCGCGATGAAAATTCAACATACTCTGAAGAATTCCAAAAGTATACAGGATCTTACAAGATTATTTCCTACATGTCTGATGTAGCAGTAGATTTAAACAATGATAAAATTTTATCGAATGAACTTGTAGATGAAATTTATATTCTGAAAAATAATCAAACTTTTTTAGATATCATACAAAATAAGTCTCAGAATAATATAAAACTTATTTCCATGTTTCTACCTAAAACTCATATTACCTATGAATATCCAAGCAGCCCTGAAGGTGCGGTACAAGATTTTAGCAGGTACGGTTTTCTGTCAGAATTGGAATTTAATCCGGATACTTTTCATTTAATGAAAAATAAATACATAGAGAATGGCACTATAGACAATGTAGAATATAATAAGACTGTATCCATCGACAAACAAATTAAGATAATTAATTCTAAACAGCTACAAGCTTCTGTTGTAAAAGAATACTATGATTTCAATACTAAAAGCTGGAAGGCTTTGAACATCAAAATTATATTTGAGAAGATATACTAATAACTACCTACTTCTTAGAACCCCGGATAAAGCTTCCTGGATTTCTTCTTCATCTTTTAGTTTTACCAAAGTTTTTATTTTACCATAAGCACCGGAGTCAAATTCCAGTACCTTGGCATTGTATTTATTCAGAATAGTAAATATCTGATTCTGGTGGCTGAAGTCAAACTCCAGGGTTAATATCTTTTCGAGTTCCTTGGTTATCATTTCTGCAGAACCCAGAATCTCTTTAGCTGATTCCTTGTAGATTTTCACCAGTCCACCAACACCAAGCTTGGTACCACCATAGTAACGCACCACAACTAATAGTATATTGGTTACATCGTGCCCCAACAACTGATTATAGATTGGCAATCCTGCACTTCCGGAAGGTTCTCCATCGTCATTTGCACGGTAATTCTCTCCTTTCAATCCCAGTCGGAATGCATAGCAATGATGTGTCGCTTTAGGATGTAGAGTTTTGACTTCTTCCAGTCGTTTTTTCACATCATCCTCATCCAGAACCGGATAAGCATAGGAAATGAATTTACTTCCTTTTTCTTTCAGGGTAATATCTAAAATTGGTTTGGCGATCGTATTATAACTGTAGTTGGATTCCAATATTATTTATTTCTGTAAATCTTTAACTGATTATCTCTTAGTTGTTCAATGGTTTGAGCTTCATGCTGAAGTTTCGGTGCTTTTGTACCATGATTCAGGAATAAATTTTCTGCTTTGAACACCCAGGTTTCATCCCAGATATTTTGCGCTATAAACTGATTCAGGGTATATGCACCACCTTCTATAATAACAGACTGTAGCTGATGTTTATATAAAATATGCATAAGATTGGATAAGAAGCTTTCTCCAAAATCAACTTTCAGCCAATGAACACTACCTTCTGATTTTTCTTCTTTTTCATTTATGATAAAGGTTACAGCTTCATCATTGAATACTTTATAGTCAACAGGTACTTTCAACTCTCTGTCTAGTATAATACGTATCGGATTATTCCCGCTTACCTCTCTTACTGTAAGTCCAGGGTTATCATTTAATACAGTTTTTGTACCTACCAGAATGGCCTGCTCATCTGCTCGAAGCTGGTGATTCTTCTGCTGAGAAAGTGCATTGCTAATGGCATACGGCTGAAAATCCTTATCCATAAATCCATCTGCAGATTCAGCCCATTTCAGAATAATATAGGGACGCCGCTTACAATGGTAAGTAAAAAAACGCTTATTTAACTCATCACACTCAGCTTCCAAAATTCCAGTTATTACTTCTGTTCCGACAGCTTCAAGAATTGCTTTTCCCTTTCCATTTACTTTGTCGTGCGGATCCATAGACCCTATAACAGCTCTGGGAATTCCCAATTCTACAATCTTTACAGCACAAGGAGGTGTTTTTCCGTAATGTGCACAAGGCTCCAGCGTTACATATATTGTACTGTCTTTCAGCTGTTCTTTATCCTTTACAGAATTAATCGCGTTGATTTCTGCGTGAGGTTCCCCTGCTTTATGGTGCCACCCTTCTCCTATTATCTTGCCGTTGGAAACAATAACACTACCTACCAACGGATTGGGATAGGTGTTTCCTAAAGCTTTTTTTGCCAGCTGCAACGCTCGCTGCATGTAAATGTAATGCTCTTCCATATTTAATAAAAAATCCAACATTGACAGAAACATCAATGTTGGACAGTTATATTTTTAATGATCTTACTCTTCTGTCGGCTTCTCCTCTTTTTCCTCAGAGGTATCTGCTTTTGGGTGATCGTGTTCTGTAATAATCTGATGTAGTTTGGAGCGAAGTCCTTCCAGTTCTTCTTTTTTAGCATCAAGGCTATCATAAGTAGCTTTTAGCAGAGAATTTTCTCTTGTCGGATTACTAAAGAAGGCCAGGTTATTTTCCAATTTGGATACTTCAGATTCCAGATCTGAAATCTGATTCTTAATCTTACGGGCCTTGTCTGTAAGTTGGGTTTCGGTAAGGTTACCATCAGAAAGCTCATAGTCTTTCATTCTGTTCAGCCTCATCTTACTTCTGAGCGCCTTATTAAATTCAGTATTAATGCTGATTTTATCACGCGGAACTTTACCAATGGCGTTCCATTCGTTTTTGATTCTGTTGATTGCTTCAGCACTATTTTCTCCTTCCTCAATGTCCTTAAGTTCATCCAAAAGTGCCTTTTTCTTTTTGTAATTAGCTCTCCAGTCATCTGTAGCTCCGTCTCCTTTTTCACGAAACTTAGCAAAGAAATGGTTACAGGCATCGCGGAACTCGTCCCACACTCTGTTAGACTGGCTTCTTGGTACATGACCGATAGCTTTCCATTCTTCCTGAAGTTTTTTAAATAAAGGTACTGCAGTATCCCAATCTTCAGAGTCCTGATTGTCTTTCGCAGTCTGAATCAGCTGTAATTTTCTTTCAAGATTCTCCTGCTGATTCTTTTTCAGTCCTTTATAGAAATTGTTTTTTGAAGCATTAAATGCACGAAGTGTTTCTTTAAAATCTGTCCAGTTCTGATTAGAAAGTTTTTTCGGAACACTTCCTAATGAAATAAATTCGTTTCTTAATTCCTCCACTTTTTTAATAGCTGACTGCCAATAAGAATGTGCAGGTTCTTTTTCAGGAGTGGAAAGTTTTTTAAGTTTTTCTATAATCTCATTTTTCTTCTCCAGATTAATTTTCTGATCAGCTTCAATCTGTGCGAATAACTCTGCTTTTCTCTGGTGAATAACATTGGAAATCTCTTTAAACTCGTCCCAGGTACTGTCTCTGAATTCTTCAGCTACAGGTTCTGCTTCTTCTTTCCATAATTTATGAAGATACTGGAGTTCATTTAATGCTTTCTGTACTACAGGCTCATCTTTAAGCTCCTTCGCACGTGCAATAATATGTTGTCTTTTCTCCAGGTTATGAGCATATTCCTGCTCACGGTATTCTTTATTTAGATCCAGCATCTGATAAAACTGATTCAGATGATGGAAATAGTCATTACTAAGTGTTTTAAATTCGGATTTTGCAACCTGACCAGCTTTCTGCCATTCGTCTTTAATCTCTCTAATCGCTTTAAAAAGATTGGTTCCGGCTTCAGTATTGGTATACAGATTTTTCAGCTTGTCAATAATAGCGCGTCTCTGCACTAGGTTTTCTGCATGTTCCTTTTCTACTTCTTTGTGGTAGCTGTCTTGCTTTTCTTTAAAAATATTAGAAAGTGCATTAAATTTAGATTTTAACGGAGACTGATATTCAAAATTATCAGGATCACCACCATCCGCAATATATGCTTCCTTTTTATCTTTTAATTCTTCTTCCCATGCAGCATTGAAAGCATCACGAAGTTCCCCGAATTTTTTGGACTGTGTACCTGCATTTGCAGAGTTCACAATATTTTCGGCTTCCTTGGCTATGTCTTCCATAGACAAATGCGTGTAATCTTCCGCATGAAAATCATGATCAGTTTCTTCGTCATGGTCTGCAGTATGCTCATGATGCTCTGCAACCGGACCTGCCTGTTCAGGATGTTCAGTTGATTGATTCGCCTTTAATTCTTCATTCTGATTGTTGTCTATTGAAGTCATAACAAGTCTTTTTTAGAATACGTAATGTTTCCATTACCTTTAATTGCTATAAATTTATTGTATTTTTAGTCTAAATTCCAAATTTCCCATGCTTTTTCTGCCTGTTGTTCAAGCATATAATAGCCATTTACTGTTTTTGCTCCTTTTTCAGCAGCATTTTTTATGAATTTGGTATAATTGGGATTGTAGATTAAATCGATAATAAGATGTTGTTCCGAAAGTCCTTCAAACGGGAATATAAGACAATCTTCAACATTTGGAAAAGTACCTACCGGTGTGGTCTGAATAATTAAAGTATGCTCCTTTACAATTTCGGGAGTAAGGTTATCAAAATTCAGTTCTGATTTTCTGGAAACCGTTTTATGAGCAATATTATGTTTATCCAAAACATATTTCACAGCCTTTGCAGCTCCCCCGTCTCCCAAAATAAGAGCAGACGTATGATAATCCTTCTTATGGGCAAGCAAAGTCTTTTCAAAACCAAATGCATCTGTATTAAAACCTTTTCTTCTACCATCGGCAAGAACCTTTACTGTATTTACAGCACCTATCTGCCTTGCCTCATCGCTTAATTCGTCAAGAAAAGATATAACCTGTTCTTTATAAGGAATGGTAACATTAAAACCTCTCACATCTGCATCTTCTAACAACTTAGCAACATCATCAATCTGCTGCAGATCGAATAAATCATAAGTATGAGTAGGAAGTATAAGCTTTTTGAATTTCTGTTCAAAATGTTGTTTGGAGAAGGAATAAGAAATATTTTTACCGATTAATCCTAGTTTCACAGGTTTTTCCATACATCAAAGTTAGGGAAAACACAGGGAATAACGAAACACTATTTTTAAAGTTAACAGTTGATTATAATCAGTTTTAAAATTCTTAAAGCTCACGGATAATAAAAGGATGTTTTTAGCTTCTTAGCTGGCGTTTGCTTCCTCTGGAGAATATCCATGAAATAATTATTCCGAATAAAAGTGCTGTAGCAGCTACAATAAGGTAATTCTGCCATTCAATCTTTACCGGAAAAGGTAATGCTGCAGTAGCCTTGAAGAAACCAAAATGTTGCTGCAAATAGCAAATAAGGGATCCTACAACTAGCCCTACTGATACCCCGAACACTACGATGAGTATTCCGGTATTAAAGTAAACCCTTCTGAGTTTTGCCATAGACATCCCCATTGAAATAAGGGATTTTGCCTGCTCTTTTTTATCCAGCTGAATAATGATAATGGCTCCTGCGAGGTTGAAAGTCGTAATAAAAATCACCAATCCAAAAATCAGATAGATCATTAGTTTTTCGGTATTGATCATCTTCCAGAAAGCAGCATTTTCTTCTGCTTTGGTTTTCATTTCCAAACCAGTTCCCAGCTTTTCCATCAGGCGGTTTCTTACCTCATTCGCTTTTGCAGGATCCTTAAGCTTTATAACAATTGAATAGGCTGTATTTTTAGGCATTCCAAGCAGCTCGGCAGACAGCTCCAGCGGAGCTACAATATAACTTGCCATTTGGCTATTGGTAAATACACCTGTTGTAAAAAAGTTCTTTTTGTTGAAGATATCTGTTTCCTTACTGATAAGCCCCACACCCGGGCGCGGCATCAGAATCTGGGCATAATCATCCTCGGATGCTACAGGAATCTCCAGTCTGTTATTCAACTGGGTTTCCATTATAACTTCGTTGGAATATTTAAAAGATGGATATTTCCCATAAAACACTGTTGAATCTATAGGATTTACTTTCGTATAAGCGGAGTCTACTCCCCTTAGGTAAACAATTTCTCCGTTTCCTTTATAGTTAATGTAAGCTTTTTCTTCTATCACTTTAGAAAAGTGCGCAATCTCCTGCTCTTTTGATAAGATCCCGGTAACTTTAGCAATATCCGGAATTACTTTTCCCTTTTCCGGAGATAATGTAAGATCAGCATGGATATCCGAAATCATTTTCTTATTAAGCTCAATAAGCCCGGAAAAAACAGAAACAATAATAAACATTGCTGCCACTGCTACCATCATAGCAAATGCAGACAAGCTTGTAATAAAACTTACAGCCTGACTTCCTTTCTTAGAAATCAGGTAACGTTGTGCTATATAAAACGGAGTAGATTTCAACTCTTATAAAACAGGATTATCGCCTTCGCCTTTTAATTCTTTTTCTATACGTTCTGCATCATCCAGCGAAGTATCCAGAAAGAAACTCAGCTGAGGAATAATACGAACCTGCTTCCCCATCTTTTGTCCCATAAAGTTGCGGTAAACAGCTTTATTTTCTTCAATCTCTTTCATAATATTCTTTCTCAGCTCCGGCGGAAAAATACTTAGGTACACTTTAGCTACTCCTAAATCAGCTGTTACCCGTACACCGGAAACAGTAATTAACAGGTTTTGTCCTGCATTGGCAGCCTGCTGGCGAAAAAGTTCTGCTAAGTCTTCCTGTATAAGTTGTGCTACTTTCCTTTGTCTGTTACTCTCCATAATGCTGCAAATTTACTACTTTTGTTTGAATTGGAGTGTTTCTTATTGATGAATAAGCCTGACTCCCTTGTAGCAACAACTATAGCAAAATAACAAATCTTATGCTGGATAAAATTGAACATCTCGGTATCGCTGTGAAAAGTATGGAAACTTCAGACTCTCTTTTCGCTAAACTTATAGGTAGAGAAGCTTATAAAATGGAGGAAGTGGAACGCGAAGGGGTAAAAACAAGCTTTTACCAGATTGGCGAGAGCAAAATCGAATTACTGGAGAGCACACGTGAAGATAGTCCTATCTCGAAATTCATAGAAAAAAAAGGTGAAGGCGTCCACCATATCGCCTTTGGAGTCGATGATATCTATGCTGAGATAGAAAGATTAAAAAAAGAAGGCTTTGAATTTATTTCCGAAGAACCAAAGGATGGTGCTGATAACAAGATCGTTGTATTCTTACACCCTAAATCCACCAACGGAGTACTGATAGAATTATGCCAAGAAAAGCGCTAAAAGTTTGGTGTTTCCTAAATTTTTATTACATTTGCACACCAATAAAAAACAAAGGCTTTTAAGCCCTGAGTTTTAGGCCCTATAACTCAGTTGGTTAGAGTAGCTGACTCATAATCAGCAAGTCCTTGGTTCGAGCCCAAGTGGGGCCACTCTAAAACAAACCTCGCAAACCCTTTCCCACAATGGGTTTGCAGGTTTTTAAAAATTCACTCAAGACGTGTAGTTGTATTAAAACTCAATACAAAC
This sequence comes from Elizabethkingia miricola, assembly GCF_001675285.1. Taxonomy (GTDB): domain Bacteria; phylum Bacteroidota; class Bacteroidia; order Flavobacteriales; family Weeksellaceae; genus Elizabethkingia; species Elizabethkingia miricola. The sequence continues at coordinate 1,340 of NZ_LSGQ01000026.1, read as the reverse complement.
GCTCAATACAGCTACATTATGAAACAATTAAAATTTGGATGCTCTCGTACTGAGATATTCCTTTCCCCAGACTTAGAGAAATTAAGTAAAAAAGAAGCTATGACTAAGAAATGGTTTGTAGAATGTGTTTTCTATGATCCAAGATTTAAAAACGGACTTCCTGTAAGGAAAGAGTTTAATAGGTATAAAACCTATGAAGAACGTTTGGAAGCTTCAAAAATAATGACAAAAAAAATCATCAAACTCTTAGATGAAGATCATTTCAATCCAATTACAAAAAAATTCATGGATGCTCCTGATGAAGAGTATAATGAAGAAATGGACATGATAAGTGCATTGAAACTTGCCGCCTCTCATAAAACAGGTAGTAAAAATCATGTTAGAAATGTAAGGGACTGTGTGAAGCTTATGGAAGGAGTTTTCAAAAAAAACGGATATGATTATCTAAAAATATCAGATGTAAAATTAAAACACGTAAAGTCAGCTCTTGACCAATCCGATCTTACAGACAATACATATAATAAGTATAGAACTTATCTTAGTGGACTATTTAAAGATCTGATCGTTAATTCATGTTTAGAAGTAAATCCATGTACCTACCTTCCTACAAAAATTGTAGTACCTGAGGTCAGATCAACCTTGTCAGATGATAAATTTGAATTAGTATATTGCTATTTAAGAGATTACTATTATGAGTTTTTCAGGTATTTTAATATATTTTTTATGTCGGGAGCTAGAACATCTGAATTATTCAGAGTACAGGTGAAAAATATTGATCTGGAAAAAAGAGAGTATAAAACTCTAGTTATGAAAAGAAGAAGGTATACATGGGTGACGAAAGTTATTGTTAAAGATGTTCTATACCTGTGGGAAGAACTTGTTAATGAATCAAAATCAGGAGAAGATTATTTATTTTCAAAGGGTCTAAAGCCCGGCATTAAATCTATAAGACCTGATCAAATAACAACCAGATGGAGAAGACATGTAAAAGAATCTGAAAAAATAAAAGACAGCAAAGGTAGAATCGTAAAAATAACTGAAGATTTCTACTCCTTAAAACATTTATTCTTGGACAAAGTAGATGAATATTATAGTGAGTTAGCACAATCAATGGCAGATCACTTAAACACTAAAACTACCAGTACATATACTGTATCAAAAGAATTCAGGAAAAGAGAAGCATTGAAAGGAATATCACTGAAAAATATTTTTTAATTAATAAAGGAGGTTATTTAACCTCCTTTATATTTATAAAAGTCCCAATTTCTCGGGATCCACCAAATCACATTCCCATACAATAACCTTCTGGGAATTTATAATACTATTCAAAAGTATATAGA
>NZ_LSGQ01000025.1 GCF_001675285.1 Elizabethkingia miricola | reverse complement strand
AAAAAATGACACATATCTGTCATTTCAAGAATTTTGTAGCTTCAATACTATTGCAGAACAAACACTTATATGAAAAAATTACCTGCAATTAGTATTCGACATTTTATGGAGAATATTAAAATAACCTGTAAAGATGATGATAAAGACTACTTTTCTTATTTTTCAGATGCTATTGAGAAAGCAAAAGACTTTGCTTTAGGTCCTTTTTTTTGGTTTATTCCCGATAATTATCAGCTAAAGATCAGATGGGTAAGCGATAATATTGATATGCTGACATTATATACCAAAGAAGAATGGTGTGGTAAGGGTCCTGATTTTTTTGCGGAACAGCTTCATCCGGATGATCGGGAATACGTTTTATCAGCATTTATATTTATTTACAAAGTTTATGCTGATGTAAAGAAAATTAACCAGGACAAGTCGGTATTTAATATTTATGCAAGATTTCTTAATAAGCATAAAGAGTACCGGTGGGTAGTAATGCAAACGGCAAAAATCTATATGAATGAACTGAATCAGGTAGAGAGTATTTTGTGTATTATCTATGATCTGTCTTATTTACAGATTAAGAATATGCCATTGCTGTCAATGGTGGACATTAACAATAATCATGTCCAGTACTTTAAGAGTTTCGATGAAAATATTGAATCTGAACATATTGATATACCAGTTATTACAAAACGGGAAAAGGAAATTCTTCAGTTAATGGCCCAGGGAGATAATACTCCGTTAATAGCTGATAAACTGTTTATATCTTATCATACTGTACAGAATCATAAAAGAAATCTGAGAAAAAAGACCAATACGAGAACTTCCTCGGAGCTTATTGCTTATGTAATTAAATACAATATATTATTTATATTATAATGCTATGTTCTGCAGTGCTTTTTTGTAAGTCTGCAGTGCACGTTGTCTTGCTAATTCATGCTGCACAACAGGGAGTGTTATATCTTGCTGAAAATCCGGATTCCATTTTTTAATGTACTGTAAGTCTTTGTCAAATTTCTGAGTTTGGGCAGTTGGATTAAAAATCCGGAAATATGGGGCTGCATCGCACCCGCATCCCGCTGCCCATTGCCAGTTGCCATTATTGGCAGCCAGATCATAATCGAGTAATTTTTCTGCAAAGTAAGCTTCTCCCCAACGCCAGTCTATCAGGAGGTGTTTGCATAGAAAACTAGCTGTAATCATACGGACACGGTTATGCATAAATCCAGTGGTATTTAGTTGCCGCATACCTGCATCAACGATTGGGTAACCAGTTTCACCATTACACCAGCGTTGGAATTCTTCTTCATTATTCCGCCATTCAATATAATCATATTGATGCTTAAAACTACGATGGACAACTTCGGGAAAGTGATAAAGAATCTGCATGAAAAATTCCCGCCAGATAAGCTCGGATAGCCATGTATCATTATGTTTAACAGCAAAAGCAATACATTCACGTATAGAAATAGTGCCGAATCGCAATGCTATTCCCAAATGAGAAGTTTTATCTAATGAAGGGAAGTCCCTATACTTGTCGTAGTCTTTTATAATATCAAAATCCGGAGTCGGTTTTTGAAAGCTTAAATCCGTTTTCTGGAATCCAATGACGGTTAAAGAAATAATTTCATGTGGCTGAACTTTTAAAAAGTTCACAAAGGATGTTTTTGTTGCTTTGTAATGTTCAGGAAGAAGTTCAGTCCGCCATTTTTTAGCATAAGGTGTGTAAACTGTATAGGGTAAACCGTCTGCCTTAACAATTTCTGCCTGTTCAAAAATAACCTGATCTTTAAAGTCATAAAAATCAATATCATACTTTTGTAATTGTGTTTTTACAGCCTGATCTCTTTTTATAGCTTGAGGTTCATAATCGCTGTTACAATATACCGCCTGTATCTGATACTGTTCTGTAAGCTTTTTAAAAATATCCAAAGGCTTTCCATGGTAAACCTGAAGTGCTGAATGATGCTGGTGAAGTACCTGATTAATTGCTGTGAGTACCTGATGGATATAATCTACACGACGGTCATAAGGATGACTTAGCTGATCTAAAATTTCAGTATCAAAAATAAATACAGGTAATACAGGCAGGCCGCTAGCCAGAGCTTGCTGTAACCCTTTGTTGTCTTCCAGCCGTAGGTCACGGCGGAACCAAAAAATAACAATTTTATTTTCCATGTACAAAAGGATTGTTTTTATCCTGATTTACCCATATTAATTTAGAGGTATCATAACCTATTGACTGAGCTGTTTTAAGGTATTCTTCCTTAATATTCTCCGGCATTGTTTTCTCCCGGGATAATAACCATAGGTATTTCAGATTTTGTCCTGCAATCAGGGCATATTTATAATCTTTATCGATGGCAATGACATTATAACCAGCATAAAAAGGTTTGAAGAAGCTTACTTTCAATGCAGCAGTTGTTTTATCTTTTCTGAATTTAGCGCTTCCGGTTGCAGATTTCCATTCTTTGGTTTTTGTATTGTAACCACTATTCAGAACTTTAATTTCCCCATTTTCTTTAAAACTATATTGTGCAGTTACATTATCCAAATCCTTTTCGAACTTATAATCGAAACGTGCAATTTCATACCATGTCCCGAGATAGCGCTTGGCATCGAAGTTTTCAATAGCCTTTGCATTTTTAGGAATATTAGAACAGGAGGAGAGTAATGTGATCGTTGTAATTGCAAGTACAGTACCCAATATGACTTTATTTTTCATGTGTTATAATACTTTAAAATTGTTTTCAATAACGCTGTCCAGCAGTTCGGAAGTTTCTATATTCTGAGTAAATATCGGATGGTGAAACTCATTGAGTTTATTTAGTAATTCTATCAGTTTCATTTTTTCTTTCCGGGTAAGGTTCCCTGCCACAATTTGTGTAGCCTGACGTATTTTATTCATTTGAGCATCCAGAGTATGTAAGCCTTGTATAGTGATTTGAATAATTTTACTTCTTTTATCTTTTGAGGAATCTGACTGCTCTATCCATCCCTGTTGAAGAAGTCTGTTTATAATCTGAATTCCGGCAGGCTTCTCCTGGATATTCTTTTTAATGAGTTCCATTTTTGTCATCCCACCAAAAGCTCTTAGGTTAATAAGATATATGAATTCTTCCTGTGTAGAGAATGAAGAACCATAGATGGCAGATTTAGAGTAGGTTTTGGCATAGCGGTTCATGTGAACAATAAGTGTGCTGATTGCACTTTCTGGTGTTCTCTTATTTTCCTTTCCTTCCCAATACGGTTCAGTAAAAGACTGTTCTTCCGTTATCTGATCCGCGACCCAACGCTTAAAGCTTTCAATATTATGATCATACTGATTTGACTTTTGTAAATCGGCTTCAAACTGTTCAACAAGTTTTATTGTATCCTTTAGCAGCGTATAATCCATGGCAAAAGTAAATTTAATGGTATGTAAATATACTAATTATTTTTAATTTAGAATATTATAGTACTTTATTGATTCGAATAAAGTATAAAAAGATACTATGCCGGAATTAATGAATATAAAAAAGGAAAGCACTGCTTTCCTTTTTTGAATAATTGTTTAAATAAGTTTTAATGGTAGAACCAATTATCAGGAATTGGTTGAGGTTCGGAATTGTTTACACTGTAATAAAGTTTTAAAGTGAATCCGCCGCCGGCTTCTATAAAATCAACATCTATTGGATGATAGCCGGGCTCCAATGCAATTTGCCCGCTTTTCATAACAGGAGCATGCTGTCCATCGTTATCACTGACTATCTGTTCTGCAATTTTCAGTACTCCGCCATCATCACAAGTAAAGTAGAAGTTGTAGATACCTTTTTCAGGAATGCGGATCAAACCTTTTATTTTAGTACCAAAAGCCGGCATCTTTATCGTATCACTCAGTTTTATATTAGCAATAATCTCGTTTTTTACGACTTCACCTTTTATACCTTTTGTATTTGGGAATACACCCGAGAAGAAAGCGGCATTTAATCCTGGAGTAGCCGATTTTACTTTTATAGCGGGATGCCATTTGCCTTGTTTTACCTGTACCTGATATAGTTCGCTTTTTGCTCCTGATGAAGATATTGTGGCAAACCGGATTTTAGAAGGCTCACGGATGGTTAATGAGTTTTGCAATACAGGACTGGATATCGTAGGTAATGAGCCATCCGTTGTGTAGTGTATTTTACTTGTTGCTAAAGGGTTATTTATTTTTAGTACAGATTGCCCGTCTACAATAACCTGTTCGTCTGCAAATCCGCTAAGATCAGGCATTCTGTAGCGGTAATCTTTTTTATCCCAAAGATTATAATGCTGAATTACCCGCTGCTGGTAAGATGAGTACAAATTGTTATCAGTCCATACTCTTTCTGCTAAAGCTGTCAAGCGGGGAAGGATCATAAACTCCAGTCGTTCACGTGACGGAATCATTTCCGACCACATATTAGCCTGTGCGCCCATAATCAGATTGCGTTTATCCTGTGGAATATCGGAAGGAATTACATTCATGTTATATACACTTTCGAGAGTGCTGCTATTGGGCAGGTAATCGAAATATAGCGGATTGGTTGGGGACATAATGAGTGGATGATTACGATTCACCGCTTCAAGTGGTGCATTTTTTTTCCAGCCGCGCCAGTACATAACTGTCATGCTTGGATCCGAGGGGCCTTCTAATATCTCATCCCAACCAATAGCTGTTTTGCCTTTTGACTGAATATATTTATTTACACGTTTTACAAAATAGCTTTGGAGGTCGTGCAGAGAGTTTAGTTTTTCTTGCTGCATTAAATCTTGGCAACGTGTCGATTTGCTCCAGCTGGTTTGCTCTACTTCATCTGCACCAATATGAATATAACGGGATGGGAATAAATCGATCACTTCTTTTAGAACATCTTCAACAAATTGATAAGAGCTTTCTTTACATGGATTAATCGGAACGGAAAATTGTTTACCCCATCCGGAAGTAGCTCCGTCCAGTAAAAGTTCCGGGTATGCAGTAGTAGCCACCATCATATGCCCGGGCATATCTATTTCCGGAATAACTTCAATATTTCGGGAAGCTGCGTAAGCAATAATGTCTTTGATATCTTTCTGGGTATAATAGCCCCCATACTCCTGCTTTCCGTTTAGCGTGCGGAGGTGCTCTTTCGGAAGTTCAAAATCCGGATTTTCTTTAGCTTTTTCCAGACAGGCTAGATCCTGATTGTTGAACTGGCGCCAGCCTCCCTGTTGCGTTAGCTTCGGATATTTTTTTATTTCAATACGCCATCCCTGGTCGTCGGTGAGATGTAGATGCAGCTTATTGAATTTATATGATGCTAATAAATCGATGAATTTATATAGATATTCTTTTGAGAAGAAGTGTCTGGCAACATCTAATTCTGCACCTCGCCAGCTATATGAAGGATTATCCTGTATTGTAAGTGCCGGAAGTTTTGTACCTCCTGACAGTAGATAAAGCTGCTGTAAAGTTTGCAGAGCATATAATGCACCGGCTTCAGCAGAAGCCGATATTTCAATTGTGTTATTTGTGATCTGTAATTTATAGGCTTCAGGTTTTATATCTGGCTGAATTTTTATCCTAAGATTTGATTGTGCAGAACTGTTTTTCTTTCGGAGAACCGACGAACTGAATAGCGATTGGTTAATGAAATCTTCAACCCGTTTCCATGGCTGCTTAGTTTCCATTGAATAGGTTATGGTATTGTTGTTCAGTGAAAAATTTCCGACAGTTCTCTCCAGCTGTTGGGGATAGGGGATAAGGGCAGGAAGCTGTAATTCTTGTGCAGAAAAGAACAAAGAACCCATAATACAGGCTATAATTGTAGATTGAATCTTCATATTTTAATTAGTTTTCCCAAAAATAGGATTTTTTTATTTCTTAATCTTATTGATGATTTGCTAATTTTAATGATATATAGTTTATTGATTAATAGGTGTTTATGTTTTATCTGTTTTTATTTTTTCATTATATTTGGTTACTAATCTTTAAAATATTTAATATGAAAAATCTTAAAAAACTTTCAAGAGCAATCCAGCGTGGCTTTATAGCTGGTGATGGTCCTTATTATTGTTTTGAGGGAGAAGGTCCAGGCACAGGTGGATGTTCAGCCGGAGAGATTTGCTCAGGAGGAAAATGTATTCCTTATACAGGTCCTGGTGGCGGAGGTGGAGGTGGAAACCCTGGTGGACCATCATATACCTGCATCTGCCCATGGGGAACATTTATTCAGAACGAACCTTGTGCTGGTCCGCCGTATTACTGTATACAGGGATAATTATATTTTAATGAAAATTATAATAGATACTCTGAACGAGTATTTATATAAAATGTCTGATGTAAAGAAGAGACTTTATTCACTGAGTTGAGTAGGTCTCTTTGTTTATTGATATAATTTATCGCTATAAAGTATCATAGCATTTAGTAATTTAGCTCCAGAAGTATTTATTATAAACCAATGGATATAAACCTGTTGATTCTTTTGTTTATAGCTGGCGCATTATTGCTATTGTCTTTCCTTATGCTGAGTAATGCTGTCGGGGTAAACAGAAAACCCAATTTTTATTTTGGAATATGTCTGTTCATCTGGTCAAGTTTCTTTTGGGACGATTTGTTATTGGGAGATTTATTACATCATCAGATCGTTTATACCATTACCCGGTTTATTCAGTTTTTGGCTCCACTGATTTTTTATCAGAGTGTTCATTTTTATTCTAGTCCTTATTATAAATATAGAATTAGAGATACAGGACATCTGATATTAGCCATTTTGTTTCTGATATTATTAATCTGTAAGCCGGAGATAAATAATAAGTATTTTCAGATTGTATATCTTATGATGGTTTTAGGAAATGCATTATTTTATACCGGATTATCCTATCTGAAAATTCTAAAACACAGAAAAAATATTGAATCTTTTGCTTCCAGTAAGGAGAATATTGACCTTCGCTGGATTCTCTGGATCATTTATGCAACTATTGCGGCATCAGTTACTACAGCTTTTTATAATGTTTTTTCCGGCGAGAGATCTTTAAACATTTATATCAGTATTTTCTTTATGCTGGTAGTTTATATTGTTGCTTTTTATACAATTCGACAAAAAGAAATTTATCCAAAAGGATTGGGTGTAGAGGATATTGATACAGAGTTTTCTGAAATTAATTCTGGTATCAAAAATAAATTGATGGATGACTCTGATCTTAAAGAGCTTAAGATAAAGCTCGCCATTCTTATGGAAGCTGAGAAACTCTACCTTGATAATGAGCTAAACCTGGTAAAGCTTGCTGAGAAAATGAATATCTCAGGACATCAGCTTTCCTATGTAATCAATCAGGGATTCGGAGAAAACTTTTTCTTCTTTGTCAATAAATACAGAGTTAAAAGAGCGGAAGAATTATTGACAAACTCTGATTATGAAAAGTATACCATATTGGCTATAGGATATGAAGCCGGATTCAATTCTAAGACTTCTTTTAATAATGCTTTCAAAAAAGTAACCTCTTTTACTCCTACTGAATATCGGAAAAACCGTTCTGATTTATAAAATTGTTTAGTTTTACGTTTGATAATCAGGTGTTTAATTTGGTTAGGCCAATTGGTTCCGATTGATAAAACTGAGCATATACGTTGATGATGCACTCTACTTTTGTACCATAAAATTGGGGTATGAAAGATTCATATGCAGTAATTACAGGAGCCAGCCAAGGATTGGGCAGAGCCTTCGCTGAAGAGCTGGCTAAAGAAAATAATAATCTTATTCTTGTAAGTTTACCAGGGCAAGGATTGGAATCATTTGCAGAAGAGCTGCAGACAGAATATTTAGTGAAAACAAGCTGCTATGAAACAGATCTGAGTATAAAAGAAAATGTATTGGATCTTACAAAATGGATTAATTCCAATTTTAGTATTCATATGCTTATTAATAATGCGGGGATCGGCGGTTCTAAAAAATTTAGTGATGTCTCCGGAAGTTATATTGAAAAGATTATTCAGCTTAATGTATTGGCAACTTCATTGTTAACACATCAGTTATTGCCTAATTTACAGAAAAGTTCCAAGGCCTATGTGCTCAATGTTTCCAGTCTTGCTGCTTTTTCTCCAATAGGATATAAAACTGTATATCCGGCATCAAAAGCTTTTATTCATTCCTTTTCCCGGGGGTTGTATCAGGAACTAAAAGATACCAATGTCTTTGTAAGTGTTGTAAATCCCGGACCTATGAAAACAAATGCTGAAGTAAGCCGCAGAATTGAAGAACAGGGATTTTGGGCAAGAATAACCTGTCTGGACCCTCAACGGGTTGCCCGATATTGTATCCGCAGGCTCAAAAAGCGGGATACTGTTATTATGGTTAATCATATCAGTTGGCTGATTCTAAAAATATTACCAATCTGGCTAAAAATGCCTATGCTGACGAATAAAATAAGAAAAGAGATTAGTATTGCTTCTTCATAAAAGTTTTTTTTTGAATACCGTATTTATCCTTCCAATTTTTTTTAGCAAATCTTGTAGGACTTTGATTTTCTCTAAAAGTTCATCTTCTTCCATATGAAATAGTTTAGGATTATGTTCACCTGTTTGGGCAATAACCATAACAAGTTGACCAAACCGTAAATCAGGATTTGACATCCATAGCTGTTCTATTTATTCGAGTACAATTTTTATTCTGTCGGGAGTTCTCATTGGAAGTTTTTTTACTATTCTAATTTCTTTTTTAATTTTTAACTATCTGATAATCTTTTGTATGTTAAGGTCTTTTTTTAAAGGATCTGTGATTGAATTTTTAGGTGGAATAGCAATCCATTTTTGATTAAATCTTAATTTAAAGAGTAGATCATAAAGTTTATCCAAACCATGAGTACCTATTAAACCATAGTCTCTTATAGTCTTTGTTTTGCCTTGGTTGTAAGTGATTGTAATGTAGCTTGTCTGATCATCAGTCCAACTAACAGCATATTCATCATTAAGATTTTGAAAGTCAATATAATTGAGTAAATTAATAATATCTGAATAAGATTTGTTATCTATTTCAGTTTTATATTCTCCCAAAAGTTCTGTTGATTCATTAGGATTTCGATTGGATTGTTTTGCATTAAGTACACTATATCTGTTATTGTCAATAGTGATACTAAATACTGGGCATGATCCGTAACAAGATGTTGTGCTATATTCTATTTTTTCAATATTGTATAATTGGGGATCTTTATTGTATTCTATAAAATCATTATACTTAAATACTAAGTCCTTATATTTTAGCTTAGATTTCCCACCGGTCAAACGATCTGGGTACCATTTGTAATAATAGCGAATTATATTATTATCTATAATTTTAGGGAACAAGCATGTTTCCTCATATTTTGTGGTTAGATACTTTAGTTCAAAATTATTTTCTCCGTTGCTCATTACAATGAAAATATAAAAACTATCATAATATGTACCAATAATCATAATATCTGTAAGCCCATTATGATCAAAGTCAGCTTTGTAAAAAGCTTTGTTAATTTTTAATAAATCAGCTGTTTTTTTACAAAAATCAGGTGTTTCATATGTTGCTTTATAGTCAGCTACTTTCCTAATTTTAAATTTCTGGTAGTTTTCTCCAAAAGAACGGATAAATGTTTCAGCATCTTTTTCAGTTTTAATACTATCTATTTTTGAGAGTGTATTTTGTCCAAAAACAATAATAGACAGAAAGAGAAAGAATAATTTTTTTTTCATTATTGGGATTGGTATTTCTGTTTTTATCGAATAAGGTTTTTTATAATAATGGAATTATTTTCATCAGTATTTTTCAACATGAGTAAATTGAGTATCTTTTTATAAAGTTCTTCTTGTTTTAAAGTAGGATTATTCAATGGCCTTATCTGCTTTATTTTATCATTGGAATAAGCTATAACAATATTAATAAACATTCCATCAATTGTAGGCGTATCCTTATCATCAAAATCTTCTTTCTGAAAGCTATTAAGAATTTCTTTAATCTTTTGTATGTCTTTTTCTTCAATTGATGTTTTGAATGGAATTGGCTTTGGATGCATTGCCAAATATTGCTGATATTTATTTTTTTCCTCTTGGTAGTGTTCCTTATTTTTAGCGGGAGGAGGTGGGGGTTCCGAAAGAAAAGAATTTGATGAATAGAATAAAATATATTTGTCTTTTAAATCAATAATTGTTTCTATAGATTGATGAAATGTCGGATAGTAGCCAACCGCGATTAATATTGGAACAGGTTCTTCTTGTATATTCTCCTTGACTTTGTTATTGCAGGATAATAAGAACATAAGAGTAAACAGAATAAATAGAATCTTTTTCATATTAACGGAATACTTTTTAAATATAAATAATATTTCTAAGGTTAATCTAAAAAATACAGCTAAAAGAGAACCTTTTAGCTGTATTATATTAATGTTTAGGATTCATATACTTTTGGGTAAGCCATTTCCTTACTGGTATGTCGTAATACTTAAGTAATATCCAGGCAACTACAATACTTGAGATTAAAATACCTACACCTACTGGCCAGGCCTGATCCAGAGTTACTTTGTTATTTATAACCCATGCATAATAAACGTAAAGAACAGGGAAATGGGTAATGTAAAGGGGGTAAGAAATATCTCCAAGAAAGTTGCATACTTTAGTTGCTACTTTCCCCTGAATATTACCACTGGCACCCAGAAATAAAATTAGCGGAAATATAAATATAATAACAATGGATTCATAAGTTCCGTTCATCCATAGGTGTTCTTTTCCTCCAATTCTTGGCATTGCCAAAACAACAATCAATAGAATACTGCATAATAAAAATCCATTTTTCAGAGACATTGGCTTGAATATGCGGTGCAGTAGTAAACCTGCCAGAAAAGGGTAGAGCAGTCTTGTGAATCCTATTGTCAGCTGCTCACCGGTAAGCGACCATCCTCCGATAATATCACCCTGCGGGCTGCTTATAGTGTAATAAGCCAGAAATGCACCAGATAGGATTACCAATATACTTAATACTGTTGTTGAGGTTTTTCTTAAAAACTGGGCGTATAGAATATTGCCTACATATTCGTAAAATAAAGACCAGGCAGGCCCGTTAAGCGGATGCATCTCGCCCCAACCATGGATATCCAAAGATAATGGAACAGGTATAAGCGTATAGCCAATAAGCATGACCAAAATTAATTTCCATACCGGAGTTTCTCCTACAACAGGGAAGAGCACAGAAGATTCACTGAAATAAAAAAATATTCCGCCAAGCGTCATCCCTGCAATAATTAAAGGATGAAGCCGGATAAGCCGTCTTTTAAAAAATTGCCCAATTGTCATTTTGTTCCAGCGGTCGTCATAGGCATGAGCGATTACAAAGCCGAATAAAAGAAAGAAAAAGTCTACTGCAAGGTATCCGTGGTTTATCATCAGTTTCGTATGATCACCGCCGGAAAATATTTCCAGAATGTGAAGCATAACCACCATTATAGCAGCTATTCCGCGCAGGCCGTCCAGTATTTCGTAATGTTTTTTAGAATCAGAAAAAGCAGTGTTACTCATCAGTATTTCAGTTTGTTAAATGAATTATTAGTTTGGTTTCAAATATCTAAAATTATTTTATTATAAACAATAGGCTTTTTGTGTAATAAGTTGATAATTTATTGTTTATATATGTTGTTATTTTTAATTATTTAAGTTGTGTATTTGTGATTTTGATAAAAATATAATATCTGAGTGTTGTGTCTCAATGAAGAAATATGATATAAAAAAAGCCCTCACAAGAGAGCTTTTAATATTGTATAATTTATGTTTTAGAATTTGTAGCCAAAGCCCATATTCAGATATACATTATGCATACTAAATGAGATAGCATCAAAATCTTTATTCAGAAGTCCATTTATTCCATAAGTGAATTCGGGGAATAATACAAAATGTTTGTTCATGGACCATTCTGCACCCAGTTGTAATCCCCATTGGAATTTACGTACTTCATTAGAGAAATCATAGGTAGCAGTGCTTCCTTCGGAAAATGTAATCTTTGGTCCGGTAGGTGTATTCTGACGCAGGTAACCATCGGATACATAACCGTCGAAGTTTTTATCAATTAACCCAGAGAAATAAAGTCCACCATAGAGATTCCATTTGTCTGACAAGCGGTATACAGCAGAAACAGGTACTGTAATGTAAGAATTTTTTACTGTAGTCTGCACTTTACCAGTGTAATAGCCACGTACTTTGGAATTGTCCTGTTTTATTTCTGTGAGATAATTTTTTACTTCTGCTTTGGTTTTCATTCCCTTACCTTCTACACGAACTCCTACACGAATACCCCATTTACGGTCTTCAGAAACCCATTTTGTAGCATTGGCTTCAAGGCCTAATGCCAATGTAGGATTATAGCTTTCTATTTTACGTATTTCACGGGGCATCCCCATAGGGGCGCTTCCGCCAATACTATAATTGGCACGAACCTGATAATCGATATCGGTGTTAAAGAAATTTGGTTTTGACACAGAAGTACTGGTCTCTGTTTGTTGTGCGGAAATAATACTTCCGGCTCCCAGTGTTAATAATATGGATAATAATATTTTTTTCATGTGATAATTCTGATTGAAATTAAATAGCCTTGATTCTTTACTCTGTAACGATATTTACTTCATCGATCCACAAAGCACTTCCTACAGCTCCGTTAAACAAGTCACCTTCTAAACTGGATGTAAATACAATGGCATACATGTATTCTTTATTCTTATCAAAGGCTTTTCCGTTTACATTTTCAAAAGGAATTTCAAATGCAGTCCATTTATCTGTTTCAATTCTCTTATCCGCTTTTATTCGGGCTACACTTACCATTCGCGGATCTTTAAAAGAGTGATCTCCACTTAGGTAGTTGTTTTTATCCGACTTTTCAAATAAAATAGCATAGGCATCCCAAGTATCTTTTGTAAGCTTGGTTCCGGTTTTACTATTCACCACAAAATTGTCTCCGGCCTTATATTTAAAATAACCTTTAATAGCCTTTGGTGCGGTTTTAAAGTTATAAGGAATACCAAATAGGGTAGACTTAATAGCCGGAACGGTTAGTTTAAAAGTTCCAAGGAATAGATTCCCGGCTGCCAGTGGCGAGCCAAACATTCCGCCCAGTGGTCCGGTGCTTTTCGTTTGCATCTTCACTCCTTTTCCAACATAGCCGTCGGGTATCTGAGCTGTAGGATAGAAAGCAGGAGTCAGTGCTTCACCTTCTTCCAGTAAAGTTTCTGCTAAAACATTGTAGCCTTCATTAGCTGTAGCCCAGTCATATTTTTTCTGACCATTTGCCTGGTAATCGAAAAATTTATGAAAATGACCTTCAGGTCCGTCAGTATCTATAACTTCTGCATTCTCAAAAGGGTAATAACGTCTTTCTGAATTGTCGATAACAAATGATACAGTGTATTCTTTTGTCCATGCACCGTCTTCTGAAGTCACGGTATACTTCTGCGGAGTACTGAAATCCAGTTTTGTTCCGCTTGCAGGTTTTATACTGGCTCCGGGGGTTAATGTAAATTCCGGAGAAAAATTAAAGTCAGTAGTATACTCTCTTAATCTGAAAGTAATGGTATTATCGGTGATAACTGGTTGTACCTGTAAAAGTTCTGTAGAATTGGCTATTGTTGCAGTTTCTATATCCGCTTCCATATTTTGTGCCTGATCCCGTATACAGGATACCAGAAACAAACCTGTAGCCAATAGTAATAAATAGATAAAGTTTTTGACTCTCATCATTATAATATAAGATTAATTAACAGATTAATATATTGTATGAGCCGGAGATATTTGGTTAAATATACTTTCCGAATGACTGAAAAGAATGCTGCAGTCGTAATTTCATACAAAGATACAGTAAAAAAATGATGAGCTTATGTGTTTTTGCTAAAAATAATAAAGCTGCTCCGATATGGAACAGCTTTATTGAAAATAAATTTTTAAACCGTTAAAGATTAAAAATTTATTTTTTATTACTTAACAATCTGGATATCAATCGCTGCAAATCCTTTCATTGTTCTTTCTTTTTCAAAAGATACTTTATTGCCTTTTTTCACAGGCTCTTTGCAGTTATTGATATGGAAGAAGATATTCTCTTTGCTTTTGTCTTCTGTGATGAAACCATAGCCTTTTTCACTAAGGAATGTAATAATTCCTGTTTTTACTGCTTCTTCTGCTTCTATCGGAGCAGCACCCAGCTGTATGTCATCCAGATTAATCTCCAGTGGAGCATTGTCTTCCGGTGGAGTCGTAGTGATCTGACCATTGGCATCTACATATGCCATCATCTCGTCAAGACTCTTACCTTTGTTATTAGTCGATTTACGCTCTTCGCGTCTCTTTGCTTTTTCTTGTTGTTTTTGTGCTTTTTTCTTGTTGTTTTCCTTTTTAGAGAAAGAATCTGCCATATATTGTTTTAGTTTATTTAGTTATGATCTGGGTTATGTTATAATCTATATCTGTTACTGTTTTGTGAGGCTTTACTCACGAATATTGCATGTCCATCCAGAGATGTACCGTTCAGCTTTCTAATTGCTGCTTCTGCTTCTTCAGGATTGGGCATCAGCACATATCCATAGCCTAGAGAATCACCGGAATAAGATTCCTTAATGATGTCTACAGCAGTTATAAAGCCAAAAGAATTAAAATGTTTTTCCAATTGTTGCTCGGTTGTCTGAGGATTCAGTTTACCAACTAATATATTCATAATTATTGAATTATAGGTTAAAAAAAATACGGCAACTGAAAAAAAGCGAAAACTGAGAAAAAAATATAAATATTCTAAACTATTACAGAAATAGCATTGGCAAAAGCCCTGTTCATATTGTCATATGATTTTGCAAATATACGAAAAATATATTTAATACTGTTAAAGTTATCTGCTTAAAAAGTTGATTGAAAAGATCATAGCATAAAACTTATAAAAAATATTATCAATTTGGAGTTTGGACAATTGTAGACTGAGGTGTATTGATAATTGTTGTCTGAGTAGAAGAGCCGGATTCCTGTCCCTGCTTAAGAGATATAAGCTTTCCTGCTTTAAAAGTTAAGATATTCGTTATATTGCTGTTTCCCGAAATATAAAGGAATTCTCTGTAAAATAAAGTCTCTTCAATTGCTCCGGTCTCTTTATCCTGTTCAAATGAAGATTTATAAGGCTTTCCAAATTTTGCAATAACTTCTTCTTTAGTCATTCCAATATTTACAGATTCGGAAGAAAATTTACTGGTTGTAGCACATGAGCTAATAAACATGCAAAGAAGAATAAGAAGTATAGATTTTGTAATTTTTTTTCTCATTATTAATATATTTTGTTGTTTTAAAGATAATTAAAATGAACGTTATATTTAGCTGTTTATGAGTTAATTTCAATACTTTAATGCAACAAACATGCAATAAATAAAAAACTTCTTCCCCAGATAGGGAAGAAGCTGTTATAATAGATAAGCGAGTGTATTAAGAGAATAACATCCAGTCACTTTTATTACTGGTGTCTTCCAGAGCAGATATGTTCTCATGGTGCTCTATTGAAGCGATAAGATTTCTGATTTCCTGTCTTACCATTTGTATACAGTTATCTGTAAGTTCCTGACTGAATCCTGAATCATTAAGCTCTAACAGATCATTTACGATAATTACACGGGCAACGATTTTACCCAGATCTATCATTTTACGTTGAGAAATAGGTGCTGTAACGTTGATATCTAAATCTTTGCTGTATATTGTAGCAGCATTTTTAGTTGTTTCATTAATGCCTAAATACTGAGCCAGATTTTCTGTTTTCTTCTTCTTCATATCTTTTAAGATTCCTTCTGCAATCTGAGTATAAAGCATTTCGTTAGAACCTTCAAAAATCTGGAACGGACGGCTGTCCATAATACCACGTCCGCCAATATGACTCATACGGTAACCTTTAGCTCCGGATAACTGTACATATAGTTGTGCAGATTCCTGCATCATATCTGTTACCAGGGCTTTCATACTATTTGCATGAATACCGCTGCCTGATACGTCATGGTCTATTCCGCTTATCTTTACACTTTTCGCACACATAGCCGAGCAAAGTGTAAAGAAAGACTGCATTTTAGAAAGCTGAAACTGTACCTGATCGAAACACAAAAGATTTCCCGCACCAACCTGTCTTTCCTGACAGTGCTTGGATGCTTCCTCCATCATACGTTTCAAAAAGCCCATTCCCATTCCCGGGAACTGAAGTCTGCTTCTGTGTAAGATATCCAGCATCATTTTCAATCCTGTAGATTCAGGGATTAGTTTGTTCTGCTGTGGTACCTTTATATCAATTTTATTCAACCCGTAAGGAATCATATACAATCCTGGATTGTCATAATATTCAACAACATCTATATTCTGGTCACACTCATGTGTGTTGGCAATAAAGAAGTCTACATCTCTTGCAAGCGCTCCTTCTGCATTCATATTTCTGGAAGTTACCAACCAGTAATCAGCCATCCCTGTAAGACCTTGCCAGTGTTTAGTCCCTTTTATATGGTATTTTTCACCTTCCAGTTTATTTTGGGTCTTCATGTTCAGAGCATCACTACCATAATCAGGCTCTGTAATCATAAGCCCACCCATTGCACCATAATCTAAAAAGTGCTTAAAGATATCAGCTTTTGCCAGTGCATTTCCGTATTTAGCCAATGGCTCCAGGAAAAGCGCAATGTTGATTCCAAATGTTAAAGAAAGTGGAAGTGATTCATAAGATGCTGCTGAGAGAATTCCAAGACATTCCTTTACTTTTGTTCCTCTTCCGCCAAATTCTTCAGGGATTGCAACTGATAAAGGTTTTAAGTTCATAATGGTTTTCCATACATGTGGAGGAAGACCTCTGGATAAGCTTAGCTGATTTATACAGTCAGTTTTGAAAAGTTGGGAAATTGAATCTTTAAAATGAGTTAAAAATTCGGAAAACGGAATTCCGGTAAGGGCTGGTGCCGATGGATTCATACATTATTAAATTAGTGCTGTACGCCATCTACACAACGATAAAAAGAAAATAGAGCGAATGGCACCCAACTTAATAATCTAAAATAGCAGCCCTATATAATCTAAATAAAAATACGACTCTTTGTCAAGAGAGCGATTTGTCACAAAGTACGTTTAAAAAAAAAACTCTTGCAAGTATTTATAATATAAATAGTAAAGGTCATTTCTAAATAAGTGTTTAATATTTGGAACCCCTTGTTTTCTATAGGTTTACCCTTGCTGTTTTATTTTATTTTTTATGAATATTCAGTCTGAAATATTCTTTAATCGTTCAATTTCCTCCTGAATATGCTGTTTTTCGGCTCCGGATTTTACCAGTTTTATAGCTTTAGTATAATAATATATTGCTTTGGATATTTGAGTGTCAGAATATAGATAGCCTAATAATTCATAGTAATAGGTACTTTCGGTTTTATCAGACTTCAGAACTTCATCAAGTGCTTTCTTTTTTCCATAAACCCTTGAGAAAGCATAAAGTCTGTTGAGTGCTGTAACGGGTGAATCCTCAATACAAATAAGCTGATTATACAATTCTAATATGTGTTGCCATTTCTTTTCATTGCCTATTGTAGTATGCCAATAAGCAATGGCTGCTTCCAGATAGTATTTAGATATTTCATTTCCTGTGCATGCTTTTACGAGATAGTAATTTCCTTTATCAATAAGAGATTGATCCCAAAGATTTGTGTCCTGTCGGTCAAAAAGGATAATCTTTCCGTGCTGGTCCGTTCTTGCTTCCAGTCTGGAGCTTTGGAAGCACATCAGGGCTAATAGTGCATTGGCCTCTGCAGTATTGGTAAGAGTAGATTCTGTAAGGATCAAAGTAAGTCTTATGGCTTCCAAACATAACTCTTTTCGTATGTAGTCTTGGTTGCTTTTAGAAAAATAACCTTCACTGAATAAAAGATATAAGGTTTTTAAAACTGTGTTGAGTCTGGATTTTATTTCGGTTTCACTTAAGAGAACGATTTGAAAATTTGTATTCCTTAGGTTTTCCCGAGCTCTTAAGAGTCTCTTTTTTATAGTTTCTGGTTTACTGAGCAAGGCATCGGAAATTTCTGCAATACTGAAACCGCATAATATCTGCAATGCCAGACATATCTGAGATTCAGTGGGGATTGCCGGATCACATACAGCAAATATCATAGCCAGCTGGCTATCTGTAATATACTGTTCAGAAATTTCTGTTTCCTGCACCATTTCATTACGAACAGTTTTGAAAACTTCCTGAAGCTTTTCTTCGGCAATACTGGTATGTTTGTAATAATCTTTGGCTTTATTTTTTGCAACAGTGTAGAGCCATGCACCAGGATTTTCGGGTACTCCGTGAATAGCCCAGTATTCTGAAGCTTTCAGAAATGTATCACTGGCAATATCTTCTGCAATTTCGATATGCTGAATGCCAAAAAGACGGCATAATACAGCCGTCATTTTCGCATATTCCTCTCGGAATAGATGGGGAAGTATATCTCTAACCGATTGTTGTTTCACAATTAATTGCGTGCTAAAACTTCACGTACTTCTATGCTTCCGCCTATTTTAAAGATAGGGTTTCCTTTAGCCATTTCAACGGCCTCTTCTATATTTTCAGCTCTTACAACAATATATCCGCTTATAAACTCTTTAATCTCCGTATATGGACCATCGCTTATAACATTGTCAGGCTTTACTGTTTTTGCACTTCCCGGTACAGGTAAAAGGGTATTTCCTTTATCTGCCAGTTTATTTTGAGCAACAATAGCTGCGAGCCAGTTCATGCGTTCCTGCATTTGTTCCGGAGAAGGGCGAAAATCGTTGATATCTGTAAGTCTGAAAATTAATGCAAATTCTTTCATGCCTGTTTTATTTATAGGTTTTTTATGATCTTTTTGTAGTCGTCTTTATTGTAATCATTTTGGATTGTTCCTTCAACCCTAAATGTACAAATATCTGTAATTCCTGTGTAAGCATCGAAAACAGCCCTTATATAGGACTCCAGATAATCATTTCCTTCTGCTGTAGTCGATGATTTACCACCAGAAGCGATTGCCAGATATACTTTTTTTCCTTTCAGGTATCCAACCCGTGCACCTGTATTATCAAACCCATAGCTAATACCAACCCTTACCAGTAGATCAATCCATGCTTTAAGTGGTGCAGAAATACTAAAATTATGCATAGGAGTTCCTATTACTATTATATCAGCATTCTTAACCTCATTAAAGATAGTGTCAGAATATTCTAATAGTTTATGAGAGGTTTCATCATAGTCTGCCGGGGTCTTATAAAGTTCAGGAGCCAATGCTTCATCAATATAGGGTGGAAATTCCTGTGTAAGGTTTCTCTCTATAACAGCTGCAGTAGGATTTGCAATTATTAATTTTTCCAGAATAGCAGTACTTAGTCCATAGCTGTGAGATTTTGTACCTCTTGCACTTGAAATAATGTGCAGTATATTTTTCATTAGGTAAAGATTTTGAATTCATATACATGACGATCGAAATAAATGAAAGGGGACATTATTCTAAAAAAAAATACCTCCATAGCGGAGGTATTATCAGTTGAAATAATTGAATTGCTAATACTTTGTCATATAATGGTTATTTAGTTTCGCTGTATCACTATAAAAATAGTGATACAATAATACGGCAAAGATTTTAACTATACAACTATTTTATTAGTGATATTTGGAAAAATATAATCATCTGTTATAATATACAATAAATCAATTGTGTACAATTCGGAATGTATTTTTAAATACATAATAAACATAATTTATACAAGATTAAATAAAAGCTCTGTCAAGGTTTTAAACCTTGACAGGGTTATATAACAATCTTTATAACTTGGAGTGCAATACATAGCAAAGGGTATAGAGATGTTGGTTTTAATAACAAAAGTACAATGCCTTGATTTTACAGCATAATAAAATGGCAAAGTCTTGTCCAGGTTTTTATATGCTTTATTTCAAATCTAACCCCATCCTTTTTACTTGCTGCAGCCATTTCTTTCGACTGGCTTCAGAAGAATTTCGGATAATTCCGATATAGGTAACTTTTACCAGAGAGACACCACAAAATTGCAAAGTAGATTTCCGAAGCTGATTAACGCTTGGCCTTCCATACATAAGTCTGTAATACCAGCCTGGCTGATCGAGTGTTGTGATAATACGGGCTGTTTTACCTTTCAGGAGCTTATCCCATAAAATAGAATTGTCACGGTATTTATAAGCCATTCCCGGAAGAAATAAACGATCGATAAAACCTTTGGTGATTGCAGGAAGACCTCCCCACCATACCGGATGAATCCATACCAAATGATCTGCCCATTGAATAATTTCCCATGCCTTTAAAAGATCAGGCTCCAACTCAGTTCTTTTGCTGTAACCACTCTCCAGATTAGGATTAAACTCAAGATCTGCAATGTTTATTTCTTGTATATCAGCTCCCGTTTGCAATGCTCCTTCTTTATAGGCCTGTACCAAACCTGCGTTAAAAGATGCTGCATAGGGGTGTCCGTTGATAATTGCGATGCGTTTCATAAAATTGATTTGTGCAAAGCTATGAACAGCACTGTTCCCAATAACAGGACAAATGTCTAAAAAGAAATCTGCTTTCTGATACGGCTCAGGTGGCGCTGGGTGATGCCTAGATATGATGCGAGATATTGTAAGGGGATTTCCCGTATAAGTTCTGGATGACTGTTCAGAAGGGAAGTGTAGCGATATAGAGCTGTTTCTTTCTGAAGCTGAAATACCCGGTTTTCGAGTTCCAGGTATTGTTGCTCAGCTATAAGTTTCAGAAACATTGTCCATTTAGGATTTTGGGCTTCCAGTTCGTCTATCGTACTTTTCTGTATAACCAGTAATTTTGCCGGAGTAATGGCCTGCATACTTTCAGTGCTGGGATTACCGGTTATAAAAGAAGAATAGGCCGCCAGCATATCCTGTGGAAACCGGAAGCAATATGTTGTGTCATTACCATCAGCAGAGGTATAAAAAGATCTGAAGATTCCGGATTGTATAAAAGCAACTTCACTGTTCTTCTCGTGTTCCCGTACAAAAAAATCACCTTTATTCAGCAATCTGGATTCAAAGAGCTGAACTGTGGCAGCAATTTCTTCTGCGCTAAATATACCGAAGCTGTTAAAATAGGCTGTAATCACTGTTATTTGGAATAAGCAGACTTTGGATAAAGCTTTTTAAAACCATTGTATACGCCTTGGTGTATTGCCGTGGAGTGTAATTCATCCGGCATGTAATCAAAGCTTACTTTTATGTTTTTATTAGATTTTAGTATTTTATAAAGAGCCTCAGCTTCATTATACATCCTTACATCTTCCTCTTTGTTTGGAGCGCCGATATAAACATTCTTTATCGTTTTCAATCTGGATTTCAAAAGACTGTCCGCTTCTTTTAATAATTTTTCACCGCCCCACCACATACTTGGACTAATGATGATGTACTGATTAAACATTTCCGGTTCTTTCAGCAATATTTCGGTTGACATAAGTCCGGCCAGAGACTCACCAATAATTGTTCTGTTATTGTTGGCTTTGTATTTTTTCTCAATATAAGGCTGAAGTTCATTTTTTAAAAAGCTGATGTATTTTTCAGAGCCACCATACTGCGGAAAGCTCTCCTTTTTAAAACCTTCTTTCTCCAGGAAGTTAAGATCGGGAACTGCGTAAGTAAAGTCTCTTCTTCTGTTGGTATTTTCTATACCTACAACGATAGACCTTGGAAAACGCTCAACCCATGGTTGTGTATTATAACGTACAATTCCTGCGATATGGAAAAAATCTTCTTCCACGCCGCCATCCAGAATATAGATTACCGGATATTTTGTGGCATCAGCCGGGTTAAACTCTTCAGGCAGGTAAATATT
Organism: Elizabethkingia miricola; assembly: GCF_001675285.1. Taxonomy (GTDB): domain Bacteria; phylum Bacteroidota; class Bacteroidia; order Flavobacteriales; family Weeksellaceae; genus Elizabethkingia; species Elizabethkingia miricola. The sequence goes on along the minus strand of NZ_LSGQ01000025.1, from coordinate 6,197 downwards.
GATATTTCGGTCTTCTTTCAGTATATCGGAATGAAAAACTTCACTATTACCGAATACAAGTGGTTTTGTATTGTTTTGTGAAAACAGGGGAGAAGCGATAGTCAGAGCTACCACCATGAAAAAAGTCTTGCAGCGTGTAAATGCCATGTAATGTTAATTAGGTTTGTTCGAAATTTAGTAGCTTCCCTTATAGAAGGGAAAAGCTTAACGAAGTTAGTCTTTTTATAGCGATTAACCGCAATGATTTTTAATAGGGTATTCCGTTCTTCCTGGTTAGTACAACAGGTTTTGTGTCGGTTATAAGGATTGTATGTTCATGTTGCGCCATATAGCCTCCTTTATTTCCGGTCATTGTCCAGCCGTCATTTTGTTCCTCAGCATAAGTAGAAGTAGTAGAAATAAAGGTTTCAATAGCTACTACGGTATTTTTTCTAAACCTCCTTTGGTCGTTCTTGTTTCGGTAATTCAATATTTCATCCGGCTGTTCATGCAGGCTTTTGCCAACACCGTGTCCGGCCAGATTTTTTATCACCCTATAACCTCTTTTCTTAGCCTCAGTTTCCATCAGATAACCAATATCAGAAATCTTTACTCCACCTTTTATGCGGGAAATAGCCTTATTCAGTATATCCTTTGAAGCATCAACAAGTTTCTGATGCTGGTGAAGGTCAATACCGATAACAAAGGAAGCACCATTATCTGCCCAATAACCATTTAGCTCTGCGGATACATCAATATTAATAAGATCTCCTTCCTGCAAAATTCTGTTTTCTGAAGGAATACCATGACAAAATTCTTGGTCTACACTAATACAGGTATATCCCGGGAAATTATAAGTAAGAAGGGGTGCCGATTTGGCACCAAAGCTTTCCAAAATATTTGCGCCATAGTCATCCAGTTCTTTGGTAGACATACCCACCCGGGCATAGGCTTGCATCTTTTTCAGGGTATAGGCAACAGCTTCACTCACCTGTTGCATTCCGGCAAGTTCGTTTTCGTTGGTGATAGACATAGAGGATTATTTTAAATATTTTACGGGGTAATTGATTTCTGTTTGTCCGTTTTTTATTTTTCGGAGCTTTGTTTCCATCAGCTTTCTGGTCAGAGGTTTTAGATGATCCAGATAAAGAATACCTTGGGTATGATCGTATTCATGCTGTATAGTCCTTGCTGTAGCTCCGCTAAAGCTGCGCTGTTGTAATTGTAAATCGGCGTTTAAGTATTCGATGTTTATACTCCATGGTCTTCTTACTTTTTGAGAAAGTCCGGGAATACTCAGACAGCCTTCATAGTCATCCCATAATTCATCTGAATAATCAGTAATCCGGGCATTGATGAATGTTTCCTTAATCCCTCGATCGTCAGATTCGAAGTAATGCTCACGGTCTTCAGTATCCATGAGTTGATAAACGGAGATGCTGTCTACAATAAATAATTGTTTTGTCTGCCCGATTTGTGGAGCTGCGAGTCCGCAGCCATTAGCATTCTGCATGGTTTCCCACATATCTTTAATCAGCTGATTAAGATCAGGATTTTCGGTTACAGGGTTGCATTTTTGCTTTAGGATACTATGCCCGTATGCTATAATAGGTAAGATCATTGTAAAAATTTTCACAAAGTTCTTACGACCTGGTTTCACAGGCAATGAACAAATGATAAGTAATTAAACGATCTGACGGCGGATTCTGCTTAAACCTTGTGGAGTGGTACCAATATAAGAAGCAATATATTTTAGCGGTATATATTTGAGTACATCAGGTTCTTCTTTAAAAAGATTCAGATATCTTTCTTTTATATTATATTTTAATAAAGAAAGTTCACGTTTACTTTTTGTCAGGAATAATTTCTCTGAAGCCAAACGGCCAATATAATTTCCCACTTTTGTTTCGTGGTATACACGCTGAAGGTTATGATAGGAGATTTGCCAGATAACGGTTTTCGTTAACGCTTGTACTTCATACTGAGAAGGTGTGCGGGTTAAAAAAGAATCGTAAGCACACGTAAGCTCTTTATCGAAACTGAAATTGAAAGTTAATTCATTAGCTTCTTCCTCTTCCGGAATATAAAAACGTACAATACCGGATTCTATAAAAGACAGATAGTTTTCTGTTTCCCCCTGCCGGGTGATAACTTCATTTTTAGTTACGACTTTACGTTCGAAATGTGAAGCAATAAAATCCCATTCCGATTCCTGAAGCTCAACGATTTGTTCGTAATATTCTTTTAAGAAGCCCATAATGTATTTGTGTTTTATGTCTCTCCGGAAACTTTATGCAAAGATAATCAATAAATGAATGGTGAATGGTGAATGGTGAATGGTGAATGGTGAATGGTGAATGGTGAATATGGATGATAAGCACTAAATTATAAGCTATAAGCAGATAAATTAGTGCTCATTGTATTTTAATTAAAAAGGAACGTGGTCCGGATTTAAGCCGGAGAAACCACTTTCTTCCATTGAAGCAATGGCTTTCATATCTTCCTCGGATATACTAAAGTGATCCACATCCAGATTACTCTTAATATTAGCTGGTGTTACTGATTTTGGAAGTGGTAAAACAGCATTTTGCAGGCAGAATTTCAGGCATAGCTGTGCTACACTAACCTGATATTTTGCTGCAATATCTTTAAGAAGATCATTGTCCAAAAGCCTTCCGGAACCAATAGGGCTCCAGGCTTCTACCAATATTTCGTTATTTTTACAATAGTTCACCACATCGCTTTGCAAATAGCCAGGATGGTATTCAATCTGATTCACCATTGGATTTATTTTGGCTGTTTCTTTCAAGGCTTCCAGATGATGTACTAAGAAGTTGCATACACCGATAGCCTTTGCTCTTCCGGAGGTATAAAGATCTTCCAAAGCACGCCATGTTTCCGCATTCAGTGTTTTCCAGTTGTCGAATTGTGAAGGAATAGCCGGCCAGTGGATCAGATACAGGTCTACATAATCTGTCTGCAAAAGTTCCAGTGATTTTTCGAATGCGGCCATAGTTTCGTGATAGCCTCTGTCGCTGTTCCATACTTTAGTCGTAAGGAATATTTCTTCACGGGATATACCACTTGCTTTTATAGCATTGCCAACGCTTTTTTCATTTTCATAAATTTTGGCTGTGTCTATATGTCTGTAACCATCTTCAAGAGCAGTCAGTACTGCATTTTTAGCCACGTCGCCCTCAGGTATCTGCCAGGTTCCGAATCCTATTTCAGGTATAGACAAGCCATTGTTTAGCATGAAATCTTTCATTTTATAAAATTTAGTTTAATCTTTTAATTTAGTTATTCTTCAAATATTCCCTTAGTACATACTGCAAAATACCCTGATGTCTGTAGTATTCAATTTCAATGGCAGAATCCAGTCGGGCTTTTACTTTAAAGTTTGTTTCTTTACCGGAAGGATGCACGGCTTTTACCTCTAATAATTTATGAGGCGTAAGGTTTTCTGCAAGCCCAGAAATACTATAGGTTTCTGTACCATCCAGACCCAGAGATTCTGCATTTTGCCCGTCTGTAAATACAAGTGGAGCAACGCCCATACCAACCAGATTACTTCTGTGGATACGTTCGAAGCTCTCAGCGATTACAGCGCGTACTCCTAAAAGGAATGTTCCTTTTGCTGCCCAGTCGCGGGAAGATCCCGATCCGTATTCTTTCCCGGCGAGAATAATAAGCGGCGTATGATCCTTTTCATAAGCCATTGCAGTATCGAATACTGTTTTCACTTCATTGGTAGGGAAGTAGCGGCTGAAGCCACCTTCTTTATCGGCAATTTTATTTTTGATTCTTACATTGGCAAAGGTTCCGCGCATCATCACTTCATGATTCCCTCTTCTGGATCCGTAAGAGTTGAAGTCTTCTCTGTTTACATTATTGTTTTTCAGATATGCACCTGCTGCCGAATCTTCTTTAAATGAGCCGGCAGGCGAGATGTGGTCTGTCGTTACCGAATCACCCAAATATAATAATACCCGGGCATCCTTTATATCGGTTACCGGATCCGGATCTGCACTAATATTTTCAAAGAAAGGTGCTTCTTTAATATAAGTAGAGTTTTGATCCCATTCAAAATTCTGATCCAGATTTACTTCCAGATTCTGCCAGTCTTCTGAGCCATCAAAGATTACATCATATACTTCCTCAAAGTCGCCCTGTTTCAGGCATTCATTTATTGTTTTCTGAATTTCTTCACGGGAAGGCCAGATATCTTTCAGATATACAGGTTCTCCATTCGGGTCGTATTGCAATGGTTCTGTTGTCAGGTCTATATCTACATGTCCGGTTAGCGCATAAGCTACGACCAGCATTGGCGACATCAAAAAGTTCATTTTTACCTGAGGGTGTACCCTGGCTTCAAAGTTACGGTTTCCGGAAAGTACAGAAGCCACCACTAATTCGCCCTTGTCTACAGCGGTAGCAATAGCCGGAGGTAGTGGTCCGGAGTTCCCAATACAGGAAGTACATCCATAACCTACGGTATGAAAACGAAGGGCTTCCAAATCTGTGTTCAGACCTGAACGTTCCAGATACTTGGTTACAACCTTAGATCCCGGTGCCAGAGAGGTTTTTACCCATGGTTTGGTTCTTAGTCCTTTTTCTATGGCATTTCTGGCAAGCAATCCTGCCCCTACCATTACAGCAGGGTTAGAGGTATTGGTACAGCTGGTAATAGCCGCAATCACAATACTGCCATCGCTTAGTACAAATTCAGAGTTATTTTGTTTTATTCTTACTGTATGCAGGGTATCCTGAATAACTTCGGAATGGCTTGGCCCTTCTATAGGGACTTTACCAAAAGTAAATTCTGTTCCCGAGCCGCCATCGGATAACCATGCATATTCTGTTCTTTTAGAAATAGGCTCATAGTCCCGGTGATGTTCGTCTTTCAGAATCTCCGTGAACTTATGGCTGAGGTCTTTTACCAGAATTTTATCCTGTGGGCGCTTAGGTCCGGAAACTGTAGGTTCCAGTGTATTCAGATCCAGTTCTACTACAGAAGAGTACAGAATGTTCTCATTTCCGGTTCTCCACAGCAGGTTTTCTTTACAATATTCCTCTACTATTTTAATCTGCTCTGGTGAGCGGTTGGTGGCGTGCATGTATTCCAGTGTGCGGTCATCAATAGGGAAGTAGGTTACTGTACATCCAAACTCCGGTGACATATTGGATATCGTAGCACGGTCTGTTACGGTAAGGTTATCCAGTCCGTCTCCAAAGACTTCTACAAATTTTCCGACAACTCCTTTATCTCTTAATATGCGGGTAATAGATAATACCATATCAGTAGCTGTACAATGAGGCGGTATTTTTCCCGTTAGCTTCAGTCCGACAACTTCCGGACAGGTAAAGAATATAGGTTGTCCCAACATAGCCGCTTCAGCTTCTATGCCGCCCACGCCCCAGGCAATTACGCCAATTCCGTTTACCATAGGTGTATGCGAATCGGTCCCAACCAAAGTATCCGGGAATAACCAGCCATCTCTGTCTATAACACCTTTGGCCAGATATTCCAGATTTACCTGGTGGCAGATGCCCATGCCGGGCGGAACAACTGTAAAGTTATTCAGACCTTTCTGCGCCCATTTCAACAACTCATAGCGTTCTTTATTTCTGTCAAATTCTAAAGTAACGTTTTTATCGTAAGAGTAGTCTGTGCCGAAATAATCTACCTGCACCGAGTGGTCTATCACCAGATCCACAGGAATAGCAGGGTTTATTTTTTGACCATCCTTACCCTGGCGTACAAATTCAGCTCTTAAAGAAGCCATATCAACTACAGCAGGAACACCCGTGAAATCCTGCATCAAGATTCTGGCAGGCTTAAACGGTATATCTTTGTCTACCGGAGCAGGTGTCCATTGTAGCAGGGTATCAACATGTTCGTCTGTTATACTGAAGCCATCGTAATTTCTCAGGACATTTTCCAGAAGAATACGAATACTGAAAGGAAGGTGATCTACTCCTTTTTCCGAAAGATTTTTCAAAGAACTGTAATGGTAGTTTTTACCGTTTACAGATAACTCCTGTACCGATTTAGCTTTTTGGGTATTCATAAAGATGCGATTTTATGTGAACACCTAATTTACCGCTAAAAAAGAAAAGACGGGGCAATATTATGATAGATTAACATGAATATTAACATTAAGATTGACTATTTGGAGGGCAATGTAATAATATGTGAATGGGTGAATTTGTGCAAT
>NZ_LSGQ01000024.1 GCF_001675285.1 Elizabethkingia miricola | reverse complement strand
CGAAAAATCCGGAAATTCTATGAATCCGAATATGAAGGAAGTGTAATAATCGAAGTTAATGCGATTTTGATCGCTTTTGTTGTAATTACTATTATAGGAGTGTTAATGATTATAATTAAATAGTGTTACTTTATCTACTTCGGTAACTTTGATGCTTGGATCTATTTTTTCTATAAGCTTCTTGACAATATCTTTGTCTTCTTCTGAAATGCGTACGCCTAAGTAAATATGCTTTATATTTATAGATATATATTTTCTTTCTGTATTGGCTATTATCCTTGATTCTTCCTCATGTCTCCATTCGCTTCTTTTGCTCTTTAGCAATTCTGTTAAATAGTCTTCGTTACCGAATCTGTTTATGTCTAGTTTTTTATATTTTTCAATATATTCTACTTCAATAGGTGTATATATGGGATTATCCAGTGTAAAACCGATAGCAATTCCTTTGTGACTGTCCGCATAAAGAGACCACATTGATCTTAGGTACTGGGAGTTAGAAAAACAGCATACTCTTAAATTGTTTTCTGGAATTTGAAAAGGCACTGATGGATAGTCGTCATTATCTATAATTATTTTTGCCGTTCCTTCCCATAAGTCATTAAGATCGGAGTATTTAGGAAAGTATAAACGCTTGTTAAGTATTATATCAATTGTTCTTTTAAAATTATTTAAATCTCTGTATTTATAATAAATTTTTCCCATACTATTTTTTTCTTATTCCTAACCATTCTCCGGTTTTATCATCGTAAAAATGTGAGTATTTATCTCCTACAGAAAACAGCTCTGTCATCTCGCAGCCAATTGTTTCCGCAATTAATCTTAATTTACTTAAAGGAGGTTGTTTGTCTCCTGAATTGTAGTAAGAAATCATTTGTTCAGATATTCCAGTCTTTTTTGACACCTCCTTTTGCGAAGTGCCATACAATTTTATAACCTCTTTTATTCTAAGGTGCATACTTACTTTTTTTTGCAAATATAAATATAAGTTTAATATATAAGTTCTAAGTTATTCTATAAGTGTAATTATTTAGAATTGATATAAATTAAACTTTAAGTGTAATTTTTATTTGTTTAATTATTTTTAAAGTATATATTTGCAATACAAAATTAAACTTTAAGTATAATAAATATATAAAAGTAATATGAAAACTATTTCAAGATCTCACGCAGTTCAAAAGAAGATGAACAACATACTTGCTCAAAGGCATATAAGTCAAGCTTCTTATCAAAAAGCCTATACCTATTATGTTGAAATGAACAAATTAAGAGAAGATGAAGGTCTGTCTGTCTTGACAATGCCGAATCTTGAAAAGAGAGTAAAATCAATCATTAAATAATACATCTATGAACACTCAGAATTCAACTAAAGATCAAAAAGTGTGGGCAGTATATCAATTACCTACTAGACAGGCAAGAATATTTGCTAATGTAAAACCTGTTAAGGTTAGCGAGCTGATGACAAATGAAGATGCCCATGAGTATTGTCAACATTTAAATCAATTCGGCTATATGGATGATATGATAGCTGGTTATGATGTAAAGATGGCAAAATAACCTGAGCATGTTATAAAACTGCTCTCAACAATGGTCATTGTAACATTGACATATTTAAAATTTGCATGTCCCCGGGTGAGACCTAACGATCCCGGGTTTTTTAAAATCAAGATTATGAAAAACACATTCACAAACTGCGATGATTTCGCAAACTATATTTTTGATAAGGTTCTAGATTTCGGTGAAATAATCACAGCTGATTTCAATACACTTACCTGTCTTAGTTTGCCATTGGGTGAAAATATATTTGAATTATCAGAACTTCCAAATACTGGTGAGAATTACGCTCAATTTGGCACTGTTAAATCATGGTT
>NZ_LSGQ01000023.1 GCF_001675285.1 Elizabethkingia miricola | reverse complement strand
AACCATGATTTAACAGTGCCGAATTGAGCGTAATTCACACCAGTATTTGGAAGCTCTGATAACTCAAATACACTTTCACCTAATGGCAAATTAAGGCAGGTAAGCGAATTAAAGTCTGGCGTGATAATTTCGCCAAAATCCAGAACCTTATCAAAAATATAGTTCGCGAAATCATCGCAGTTTGTGAAAGTATTCTTCATTAGGATTGATTATTAAAAAGTAATCTCTATTATTGTTTCTTCAACTTTTTGGATAGTGCAGTTATCGCTTTTATAGAGTCTCTCTTTCTCGTCTTTAGCAATTCTTAGAGAGTTTCTATAATTAGCTCTTTCTATAGCTTCTTCTAAAGTTTTAAAGTCCTCTGGTGCATAACCTTTATATTCTGGACTCACTCTATAAAATGTTCTTTTAGTTGTTTTCATAATCTTGATTTTAAAAACCCCGGGATCGTTAGGTCTCACCCGGGGACATGCAAATTTTAAATATGTCAATGTTACAATGACCAGTGTTGAGAGCAGTTTTATAACATGCTCAGGTTATTTTACCATCTTTACATCATAACCAGCTATCATATCATCCATGTAGCCGAATTGATTTAAATGTTGACAATACTCATGAGCATCTTCATTTGTCATCAGCTCGCTAACCTTAACAGGTTTTACATTAGCAAATATTCTTGCCTGTCTAGTAGGTAATTGATATACTGCCCACACTTTTTGATCTTTAGTTGAATTCTGAATGTTCATAATATTATTATTTAGATGTCAATACCTTTATTGTCTCACGGCATCTTACATTTAGTAATAGTTTTTGCCAATTATCCGCAACACCTATAAACTCAATGATAACTTTGTTTTTATCAAATGACGAATAACTTCTTTGAGAAATAGCATTTAGAACATTTGTAACTTCTGCAGATAGACCTTTTGGCATTTCTAGTTCAAGAGTATTCATATCATTTTTGTTTTAATTATTATACTAATCGTTTAATTTTCTATTGCAAATATACAATCAGTTTAATTATATACAATATCTAAAATGTTAATTTTTTGTTAAAATTTATACAGTTAGTTTATTTACAAAACATAATTATACTATTTATATAAATAGATGTATATTTGCAATTATCTTATTTGTATAATTATGGATCTTAGAATTAAAGAAATCTGCAAGGAGAAAGGAATGATGCTAAAGGATGTTGCGGATAAAATAAATATTACAGAGGTTGGATTGTCAAAATCCTTAAACGGAAACCCAACATTGAAAAGATTGGAGGAAGTTGCGAAAGCGCTGAATGTGGATTTTTTGGAACTGTTTGTTAAACAACCATACAAGGAGGACCCGATATACACAAAGGACGAAAACGGAAATGAAATAATAATCGGTTATTTAAAGAAATAAGGAGCCTTATGAAAAATTTTAAACCACCTTTCAGAATTGCGCCTAAAAACAAGTGTGTTGTTCAAGATGCAAATAAAAAAACGGTAGCTACATTTTATCCAGAAGCTGAAGAATTAGCTGCTGAATATGTTGCATTCATAAACAAGGAGTACAAAGGAATGCTAAATAATGAAGATATAAAGAAAATTATTTAAAGAGTATTGCTAACACTCCTATAATTGTAATTACTACAAAAACAATCAAAATTGCATCAACTTCTATTATTATGCTTCCTTCATATTCTGACTCGTAGAATTTCCGGATTTTTCG
>NZ_LSGQ01000022.1 GCF_001675285.1 Elizabethkingia miricola | reverse complement strand
ACTTTGTTGATTAGTTCTTCGATTTGATTTATAAATTCTTCTTGACCTTCTTCTAATGGATGCGATAAAGATGGTTTAAACTTGTTTTTCACCTCCTCCAACATAGAAAGCATCTCTTCTGAGTGGTCTTCTTTTTCTTCTAGCCAAAAACTAGGATTGGAATTCCGAGTGTTTTTATACGTTTCAAATTGCTTTCTTTCAATGGAAAAGTATAATTCTCCTTTACTAGTTAGAAATTCTTCTTCTTTATTCGGCAGTCTCTCCGATACAGGGACTTTTACATATTTTGTTTTCATAGATTAATTTTCTATTATTAATTCATTTCCTTCGTATAGTACTACCTTATCCCAGTTTCTAATTAAATCTTTAACACTATGTTGAGATCCAAAATCACTTATATATGATTCTGTAAATTGCATCACCCAAGTCCATGTGCCTTGTGATCTTTGCCAATATCCCGGATAAAGTCTATTAAATGTTTCAGCATTTACATTTATTTCAAACTTTTCTTTGATAAGCCTACAAAGTTTTTGAACGCTTGTTTCTTTATTTTTCATGATTCTTTCTTTTTGGAATCATTAAAGGTTTTCTTCAAAGTCTCAATTTTTAACTCAATTGATGAGACTGTTGTTTTAAGACAGGAAATAATATCTCCTAAATGTCCACTTTCGGAATTAACTGCATATAAAATAGCACTTGCATCTTTTGTTAAACTTTTTCTTATTTCAGAAAATTGTTCATCTTTTAATCCATTCATAATTAAAATATTGGTAGTTTTGTTTCTATTAATTGCCAGTGAGTTATTGTTTTGAGGCGATATGCATTTCTAACGGCATTTCCACCGTTTAATAACTTCTTATTCCCTTCGTTACTCATAACATAGAAATCTCCAGCACTATTATATTTTGGCAGATCAACTTCGCTTTCTATTCGCGTCCAGCCTCGGTTATTTTCGAGTCCTTCCAATGAATATGGTATTAACATTTGTTTAAATCCTTCTGTATCTGGCCATGTGGCAATCAATTTGAATACTTTTAAATATTCTGTTCTATTAACACTACTTGGAACTTCAGCAATTCCATTATCTAGGTTAACGTAATCTTTCACTTTATCCCAATGCTCCCCGTAGGCAGCCTTAATTGCTTGTTCTTTTGGTGTTTCCATTACTCTGTTGCTTCTTTTATTAGTTGTTCTGCATTATCAAATAAATATTGGTAGTCTTCTGCCATGTTATTAGCATAATCCAAAGCTTTTAATATTTCATTTTTAGCATTAATGAAATCTTGTAGAGCTTCAAGCATTTCCGGAGCTTTGGAGAATAAAACTGCATTTGCCTTATCTTCTTCTTGAAGACCTTTTATCGAGTATGGTAATACTATTGCCTTTACATTTCCGCCAATTAGAATCGTACCATCAAATGGTTCCGATAATTCACATTTTCCTTTTGTTGCTTTAAATTTGCTCATAATATCACTCTGTTGTTGATTTTATTTTAAATATTTTCGCATTGGGCATTTTTGAAATTTCACACCCCATAGAAACCATAAGCAAGTCAAATGCTAATTCAGCAGATTCACAAGCTCCTCCTTGTGGACAAGAATAAACCTTTTGCTTGCCCATTATATCCTCAAAATCGTCCTCGTCCAGATAGAATACAGTACCTATATACTCTTCAACATTTTTAATTTCATAGAATATTTTACATCCAGTACCATGTTCAGAAAACAACCAATCTTTTCCATGAAATGTTGCATAATTTTCTGGCCAACCATCAACAAGTTTAAATGTGCCTTGTTTAGTTTTAAAATCAATCTCCTTCATAACATTACTATATTAGATTCGTTGGTTATTGATTCTTTGTCTATCTGGATGTTGTCAGCACCTATTTGCACATGTTTTACAGCTTTATATAGTTTATTATGTCCATCATGATACTTAATATTTGCATTCTCCGCTGCCTTCTCCAAAGAAGCCTGAGCTACTTCGCGGGCGTACCGTTTTGCTACTTCTTCATAGCATATACCAATCTTAAAATCACTTAATCCATTCTTTAAAACTTCCCAGTTTGCATACTCAAGTTCTTTTGCTACTTCGTTCTTTATTTCTTCCAGTCTTTTCATTATTATTTGTTTGGGGTTAAACTTTCGTGGATGTTGCCGGTTATTTCATAGTGATTTCTCATATTGCTTGTTTGATATGGAGGCAAAAGCCCTACATAATTTTGAGCATCTATTTTTCTATTTCCCCAAATAATAGGCTTCATGAAAAACCCAGCTCCATAATATTCTATAATGTATTTATCACCTGATTTTGCATCAATATAGAAACTTGGATCTACCTTAAATTCAATAATATCCCCCTCAAACACTTTATTATTTTTTTTGTCTAAAAGTCCGGTGAACTGCCCTACTGTTTCGGGGATTACTTTATGAAAACGACCATAAGCATGACCTCCATAATCTAAATGTTCACCATAACTACATTCATCCATAATGTAAAGGCTATCTGCAAAACCTTTTATTAGCCAACCTGAGATCCACTCACCGTTGTCCACTCTTTTTCCTCTAAAAATTATCTCTCTTTTCATATCGTTTTATTTTGGTTGTTTTAGTCCCCTCTTATTACAGAGGGGGGGGAGTTAATTATTT
>NZ_LSGQ01000021.1 GCF_001675285.1 Elizabethkingia miricola | reverse complement strand
AAATAATTAACTCCCCCCCCCCCCTCTGTAATAAGAGGGGGCTAAAGCAGAAGATATGGCACACATTGAAAATGACGAAATTCTAAAAGATCCAGAACACGAGAAAAAGCTTTTATCAGCTATTAAAAGAATTGAAAAAGCATCCAAGGAAATATCCCAAATGGGCTATATAATTTACATTTCTGCACATGGGAGTTTAAATGTAATGAATACAGATGATGTTCCTTATGAAAGTGCATGTGATTTCCATGATAAACAGGTTGTTGCATGGGGAAGTATGGAAAGTACATATTGTGGTGACTGGTAAATAACTAACAATCAAACATATGTCAATTATAACTAATAGATAGTATAGTGCTAGTTGACACGAAAATAAAACAACCAAAATAAAACGATATGAAAAGAGAGATAATTTTTAGAGGAAAAAGAGTAGACAACGGTGTGTGGGTTTATGGCAACCTTTTGAAAACATCGGTTGATAAGAAAACAAATCCTGAGTTTACTGATGGAATACAGGTTTTTGAAGATAATAAATTTAAAGCTGTTCATGCCGTAGTGCCTGAAACAGTAGGGCAGTTCACCGGACTTCTGGATTATAAAGGCAATAGAATATTTGAAGGTGACATTTTGAAAGGAAAATATTTGGTTTACCATCAAGACCCTGAATTACTTCCAATAGAGCATGACATTTCAGGTGAAGTAAAATTTATAGAAGGATTTTTCGCCTGCGAAAACTTCTCATTTGTTTATCCAGAATACGAAATTGAAATCACTGGCAACATCCACGAAAGTTTAACCCCAAACAAATAATAATAAAAACAATTACTAAACTATCGCTTATGGTGTCTATGGCTTCTTTGAGTGCATTAACTACTGAACATGAATATCATAGATATGGCAAGCCTAAACATTATCGCAAATCTGGCGGACAAATAGATGGTGATACTCGTTTATCAGAAGATCAAAAGAAGCAAATGCAAGGACTTAAAGAGTTTTTCTATGGTGAAGTATCAGTTTGGGCAATAAACAAGAAAAATGCTGATAAAAAAGCTAAAAAACTAAATCTATTATGAAAAGACTGGAAGAGATAAAGAACGAAGTAGCTAAAGAGCATGACTATAATTGCTACAATGATATGATAGATCATTTTGAAATACCCGAATACATGGTTGATAAAGTAGCAAAACGTTACGCCCGCGAAGTCGCTCAGGCTTCTTTGGAGAGAGTGAAAAAAGAGCTTGTTAAAAGTTGTAAAGATGTATTACCTACAACATATCGAACAGGAAATTGGGACGGAAAGAATAGCGATGTAGTCATTGCTATCAGTAAAAGTGGAAAATATCATGTTGCCTTTTTCAATGATGGTTTTATGGATGGTGAAAAATTCGAATGTTGGTATGATGAAAATGAATACTTAATCGAAGAAGAAATAACGCATTGGATGGAACCAGACTATTTTAAAGAATCAATAACCAACGAATCTAACATAACACTGCTATGAGTGAATCTAAAGCAACAATACACTTACGAAAGAGAGAACAACTTAAAAAGAAATATAATCTTTCTGATTTAGAGTATGACTATTTATGGAAGCTTTTTATGGAATATGGTATGACAAGTGGTGAGGCTCCATATAGATCACCTGCTAATCATTATTATTTGCAAGGTATATCCGAACACAATGTAATTGAGTGGCATACATGGAAAAGCAAAATGACATCTGAATTGAAAAAGATTATTTCTGAAAAATATCCTCAATTAATGGTAACTGATAAATCACTACAGTAATGGAAACACCAAAAGAACAAGCAATTAAGGCTGCCTACGGGGAGTTCTGGGAAAGACTGTCACCTTTTCAACAAGAATATGCATTATCTGAAAATGGAACAGTTGAAATAGGTTATACAGAAGAACAAAAGAAACTTTTTTCAGATATTCGGAAAAGTGGACTTTTCAATGTTAAACCTACAATGCCCAAGTCACTATCTGGCATAGGAACCAACAACGGCTGGACACGAATAGAAAGCGAAGAGGATCTGCCGGGTAATATAAATTCTCTATGGATAAAGTATTCAGATGGAAGTATTGTTTTAGGTCACTATAACATTTTCCAAAAAAAATTTGAAACAGTATACGGAAAATGTTTTGATGGTGATACTGCTACCCACTACCAACCAATTGAGACCCCAAAACCACCAATATTTTGACCTATGAAAGAGCTTTCAATTGTAAGAGAAAATCTAATGACAAAAGAAGGTTATTCCCCTTATTGTGGATTAGATGCTAAATGTCCTTACAGGTGGCCTAGGACAAAGTTTAACGGAAAGCAGTTCGTTTGTGCCTGCGGTTGGAAAAGTGATTTTCCAGAAGATTTTATTAACAGATATAAAGAAAAATGGAACCTATGAAAACAAAATATGTAAAAGTCCCTGTATCGGAGAGACTGCCGGAGCAGGAGGAAGAATTTCTGACTAATAAAGGAGAATTATATTTTTCCATTGAAAGAAAGCAATTTGAAACGTATAAAAACACTCGGAATTCAAATCCTAGTTTTTGGCTAGAAGAAAAAGAAGACCACTCAGAAGAGATGCTTTATATGTTGGAGGAGGTGAAAAACAAGTTTAAACCATCTTTATCGCATCCATTAGAAGAAGGTCAAGAAGAATTTATAAATCAAATAGAAGAACTAATCAACAAAGT
>NZ_LSGQ01000020.1 GCF_001675285.1 Elizabethkingia miricola | reverse complement strand
GGTTCTAACAATGAATAGTGATTTTGAAGGTTTTGAATTCGGGGCTGATGTTCTTTCAGCCCTCAATTCAGCCGAAAAAGGCGAATCGTTAACTAAAACGATTGATTATACACGTCCTCTTGCTGAATATGCATCACCACAACAGATTGCTGATTTTATTCTTACGAATAAGAAAACAAAACATGTATACACTAAAGATTTACGTGTCAATGGTGCTGTTGTTCAAGATACTTTCGAAAAATATTTAGGTGCTAAGCATTATGGTAGTTCGACTATAAAAGAAATACTGAAAACGCCGTTGCATTTTTCATTTGCAATAGATGGCGATAAAAAAGCACTCGAAAAACTTGAAGACAAAAAGAACCATTTTGAAATGGGCACATTTGCGCATCAAGCGATTTTAGAGCCTACAAAATTTGACAGAGTAATTGTTGAACCAAAATCTTCTTTATCAAGCACTGAGGGGGTTAATGAGTTAATTAACTTCTGGACAAAGGTTATAAATGATCAGGGGTATGGTATTGACCACGAGGGTAAACAAATTACACCAGAAGAAGCGTTTGATATGGCCAGTAGTGATGTTGTTAAGCTCAATTTATCGATGGATAAAATCGATGGAAAAAAGGTTTATTTCAGAAGTTTAGCTGTATTGTCCGGCAAAGAAGCGATTGGTGAGACTAATTTTCTAAAAATACAGATTCTTAGAAAGCATTATGAGCGTTATGGTGGCGGGCTTTTACCAAGGCTTCTAAAGCATTCTAAAAGAGAAATTTCATTTTATCATACCGATCCAGAAACAGGTATTGATGTGAAAGTTAGACCTGATGCGCTTCAATTTGAAGAAAATATAGGGTGTAATGCTATTATATCGATTAAAAGTTCTGCTTGTGAAGATTTACGTGCATTCATGGCTAATTCAGCAAAACTTCACTATGACCTTTCAGAAGGCATGTATCAAGAGGTTTGTTCAGAAGTGACAGGCAGGGATTTCAACTGTACAATTACCATTTTCTTGCAAACTGTTGCGCCTTTTGCCATTGCTGTATTGGTATGGAAACCAGAAGATATTGAAATGGGCAAATATAAGTATCGTACAGCTCTTAGAGATATTCAAAAATGTGCAGAATTGGGTGTTTATCCAGGTTATGACTCATTGGCAGAAGAAAATACTTTTGGATTGGTTCAAATGAGTTTACCAAACTGGAATAATGTTGAATTAGCACCAAAATCAATAGAAAATTAAAATATGAATTTAAAGAAATTTACGAGTGAAGAACTTGCTCTTATCAAAGAGCATACTTCAACCGATGAAAAGAGAGAAGCTGCTTTAAAGCACGGTTATGTCATTGATACCGTAAACGCTGTGATTCGTAAAGACCGAAGAATAACGGAAGAAAATCAGAACATCTTCCGTGATCTTCTTCGGATAGCCAAAAAAAACAAGAAAAATGTTTTGCAAGCTGAATAAAGAAGGGTTAACCGATTACCCTGAACTATGGTGTAAAATCCTTAAGGTTGTTTATGAGACTGGAAATACTATAATTGCTACTTACAATAGGTCTCATTATTACCTGCATCCAACGCAAATTCAAAAAATTTAACAATGTCTATTACGTCAAACCAAACATACTCTCAGGTAAGAGAACATCTTCCTGAGAAGAGAAGACTTGTCTATGATGCAATAAAAGAAATGAAGTCATGCACCTTTTATGATGTTGCTAATTACTTAAGATTAGAAATAAATCAGGTGTCAAATCGATTCAATGAACTTCTTTTTGCCGGATATATAAAAGTTATCGGAAGCGAAAAGAATGGAATTTATGAACGTGACTTGTACACAATTATTGAAAATAAGTCTGAAATAATTAAAACGCAAGAAAAGCTCTATCAGGGCTATGTCGATAGTAAATCCGAATTAGAACAAGATTTTCACAGATGCCAAACTAATGAAGGCAAAAATTTACTACGAAAAAGAATCAATCATTTAAAAACAAAAATTAACAATTTAAAAGAAATAGCAATATGAGCAAGCAAGTTGGCACATTGGTGCAAAAAAGCGATTTAAAAGAATTCGATGGAGGTTTTAGAGTTCAAGAATTTTATCTGGACTGTAAGCGATATAATCAAGATGATGGTACTGAATATCCTAATATGTTGAAATTTCAAGTTGTTGGGGATAAAATTTCATTGCTTGAGCAGTTCCAGAGAGGTGATAAGATTCAAGTTGACTATAGTCCAAAGGGTAGAGTTTATCAGAAAGACGACGGTACTACAGGGCATGTGCAGAATTTAAATGTATTCAAAATTGAAAGGGTAGGATTTAGTCAGCCAGTTCCTGTAGCTAATCAGTACAATGCAAATCAGAATACCAATGTATTTGGTAATGATGACGATGATGATCTTCCTTTCTAATTCCATGAGTTATGGCCGGACATCCAAGGGTAAGAGGTTTTACCAAAGAAGACAATAAACGCAGATATGCTCTGCACAGAGTATTGAGAAAAGAAGGGTATAAGATAGTTTCTAAAAGTAGGACAATTTATATCAGTGTTGGAGCTTCCTTAGTGGAAAATGCAAGCGCCATCGAGTTGGTAAGAAATTTTGGTTATGCAATTCAAACGTCTGCTTTTGAATGAAAGTAAAAAGGGGGTGGTTATTCAAAGAAGGAAGTATGTTTTACTTAATGGAGGGAAAGAGAATGATCCCGTTTTCAGGCACATTTAATGAGGCGGTAGCGTGGGGGAATGGTGCAAATATATCCCCTAAACCAAATAAGAAAGATAAAAATATCGGTAATAATACAAACACACAAACATTGTTTTAAAATGACAATAGAAAGTTTTTTAAAAACCAAGTATAAAAATGCATTAACTACAAAATGTAGGAATAGAGAATTAGTAATGCAGCGTAGAATGTTGTCTTTATTTCTGGTAAATGAATTGAGAATGAAAAAGATTCATGCGAGCCGTATTCTGGGGTTTTCTCATCAGGCAGTTAGCTTATTCCTTAAGCCGGTTCATGATCCTCAATTTAATAAATTTTATGAAAGTGAAAAAACGGATTTGATACCAGAGTTAGAGAATTTTTGTCAAAAGTATAATATTGAAATGTATGGCAAGGGATAAAAAATCATTTGTCGGTTATTGTGATTGGAGAAACACATTTGACCTCCTGTCGGACGATGAAGCTGGCAAATTGATAAAGCACTTTTTCGCTTATGTGAGTGATGAAAACCCAGTGCTTGATGATAGGCTTTTGCAGATGGCATTTGAGCCAATAAAAACTCAGTTAAAAAGGGACTTATCCAAATATGAAGAGGTTAAGAAAAAAAGGGCAGAGGCTGGTCGTCAAGGAGGTTTAAGAAGTGGGGGAAATCGGAATAAACAAAACGAAGCAAGCGCTTCTGATGTTACAGATTTGGAAGCAAATGAAGCAAATGCTTCGGATGCTAAGCAAAATGAAGCAAACGAAGCTGATAATGTAAATGATAATGGTAATGTAAATGATAATGTTATTCTTTTAGAAAAAGAAACAAAAGGGGAAAATGTCGTTGACGATTTTTCTCCCCCCTCTGACGGAAAAAAAAATTCTGATGAATCAGAGGCAGAAAAATCTTTGAGTAAACCTCTGCCTGTTGTTAAAAGAAAAAAAGTTGCGCGAAAAAAAGAAAATATTCCTGAAGAAGAGTTAATGATCCCGGAAGACTTTAAGCCCATATGGTCTGATTGGCTTGAATATCGGAAAGCAAAAAAGAAAAAGCCATATGCAGGGGTGAAGTGGGAGCAAATGGCGGTAGACAAGTTTCTGGAGATTTCAGGTAATGATCCTAAAGTTGGACGGAAAATATTAAATCAAACGATAGCGTGTAACTGGGAAGGGCTTTTCAAACTAAAAAAAGAATACAGCAGTGGAGAATCAACTAGCGCAACAGGGACGGGATCTAGCAAGGGCAGATCAGTTCAGTCAGGTCAGGTTTCAGGGAAAAATAACCAATTTACCATTGACGATTTTACAGTCCCTTCCTGAGATTGTAAAACGAGAGATAGAGCATCCGATCTTCAAAAATAGTGGCGAAAAGATCATAGAAACCTTGAATACAGTTTCGTCAATGGTTGGGATTAAATTCGACGTTTCCACAAAGGAGGGCAAGGAAGAAAAGAAAATAACTGGGGCGAATTGGATTAGCTTCTGCCAAGGTTACCAACTTACAGGGCTTGAAATTATTGAAGCATATCGGATGGCACTTCGTAAGGATTTTCCAGAAATAAAGGTTTTTCCCAACCTTAGTTTGATAACAGCAGGCGAAATTCTAAAGGCTTATCAGGAGTTTAAGCATGGTAGTGAAGAGTGGAATAAAGGCCGGAAAAGAATATCAAGTGCGCTTAATCCTGTTTTACAGGAGTCTGAAGATGTTAAAAAAGCCAGAAGAGAAAAGATGTGGAACGAGCTTCTGCAGAAGGTCGAAAATAATGAGCCTTGCGTTTATGCTGGACATTTTTATTCTGAATTAGATTCGAAAGGATGTTTTTCCGGATTGACTGCTAGTGACAAGAATGCCTTAATTCGATCAAAAATGCATCAAATTTTAACGAAAGAAGTTCAGAAGGGTAAGAGTATTCATTTTAGAATTAAAGAGGCTAAAAAGCTATTAAATGAACTTGAAGAAAATCGAATAATCAATAATGAATTCTTAAAGGGTCTAGCGATCCAGTTAGTGAAAGATGATTTGGTGTATAACTATTTGAAAAACAACAAGAATGAAACATAAGCGAAAGTCTAAAATAGAGGACTTAACCAATAAGGCAGGGTCTAAGACAAAAACGCAGCAGCATTTAGAAAGCTTAGAAGTTTTAGAAAATGTGAAGGAACTAACCAAGGATGTTCCAGTCATACGCCTTACCAGTAAAGATAATGCTATGAGGCGAAAGCTTGTTAATACAGTTCCTAAGAAAAAGAAAATGTATTATCTGGAAAATCTGAAATACTATAAAGTTGGAGTAGATTATGAAGCGGGATTGTCAAAACTTGAAATTTGTATTAAATACAATCTAACATCAAGTAACTACCTACACGCTTTGAAGCGTTATAAAGACAAGATAAATCCGGCATTAGAACTTCCTAAAAATGATGAAAACCTAATCGCGGTATTAGAAGGTATGAAATTAGGAATGACAATAAAAGAAATATCCGAAAGCACAGGCTTATCTAAAAGTAGTGTTGAGCGACTAAAATCAAATGCCAAGGCAGAGGGGTATATTTAAATACCCATCATTTCAGCTTCTCCTTTTTAGCAAGGTCTCTTATTGCCTCCTCAACAACATTCGCCTGAGTCGACTGTCTCTTTTCAGCTATCTTTTTCAGCAAAGAATCTACTTCATCAGAAACCCTTATTGATAATAATTTTTTGGCCATTCCTACAATATTTTAAGCAAATATATAAAATGTATGTCAAAATAAAATACAAAAAAGTGTAAAAATATTTTGAACGTATTTCAAAATGACATACATTTGTCAAAGAAAATAAAATTAAAAATGTCATGAACGTATTTGAACAATTAAAAGACTTAGAACATAGAAAGGGTTTGTTTACTAAAGAAGATTTTGAAATAAAATTTAAGGCATTAACTGATGCAGCTTCTGATGAAGAGATTCTTTCAGCTGCAAAAGAAGCGAAAAAGATGCCTTTTGGATATACACAAGATACTTTCAGAAGAAGAATATACAGCGCTGTTATTATCCGATATGGACACAAGCCTTTAAAGGGTAGTTATATGCCTGGCAAAACAAGATCATTATTGAAAGATCTTGACTTATATGTATCAAAATACGATTTGTTAAAAAAATAACACACATCATGTTTAATAAAGATTTTTACCCAACACCTGAATCAGTTATTGCACAAATGACTTGGGATTTAGATTTAAATAATAAAGTTGTTTTAGAGCCGAGTGCCGGCAAAGGTGACATTGTAGATTTTTGCCAAAACTCAGGTGCAAATGTTATTGCTTGTGAGCTTAATGATGATTTGAGAACTATTTTACAAGCAAAATGTAAGGTTATTTCTGATGACTTTTTAAAGGTTACCTCCGACATGATTTCTCATATAGATTATATCATCATGAACCCGCCTTTCTCTGCAGATGAAAAACATATTTTATATGCATGGGAAGTTTGTCCCGATGGTTGTGAAATTATTGCATTATGTAATGCAGATATGGTCGGCAATACATATACTAGAAGCAGAAATATCTTATCAAATATAATAACTAATTATGGCACTTATGAAAATATAGGCAATGTATTTTCTTCTGCTGAAAGGAAAACTAATGTTGAGATTGGACTTATTAGAATAACCAAGCCAGGTTCTAAATCTGATTTTTCTGAATATTTCTCTGATGAAGATGATGAGATTGAGAAACAAGAAAATGGAATAATGTCCTATAATGCAATTAGAGAGGTAGTGCAGAGATATGTAAGCGCTGTAAAGCTATACGATGAAGTACTAGCTAATGCAGTAAAAATGAATGCTGTAACATCTGGTATAGGCATTATAGATCTGACTTTTGTTTGTAGAGAAGGCGATGTTCCTACTAATAGGCAAGAGTTTGCTAAAAACTTGCAAAAAGCTTCTTGGCAATGGATTTTTTCTAAAATGGATATGGGAAAGTTTATAACCAGAGGTGTAAGAGATGATATTAATGCATTCATAGAGAAGCAAAAGTCAATGAAATTTACCATGAAAAACATTTATAAAATGTTAGAAATTATAATTGGTACTACTTCTAACAGAATGGATAAGGCATTATTAGAGGTTTTTGATAAGCTTACTATGCATTATCATGAAAACAGATATAGCGTCGAAGGATGGAAGACAAATAGTCATTATTTGGTTAATCAAAAATTTATAAAGGGTAATATTTGTTGGCAGGATCAACGCTGGTACAAGGGGCAATCACAAATAGAAATTAGTTCATCTAATGATATAATAGAAGATCTTGCCAAAGCACTTTGCTTCATAACAGGACGAGACTATGACTACATGCCATCCTTGTACGCTCAAATAAAATATAATTATAAGCTTGTTAATTCTAATGGAGAAACCATTAATGCTTTCTACAGAAAGGATCTTGCGGAACAAGAGAAAGATATATTATCTCAAAAATCTATTTACTGTTCAATAGTTTATGAAGACACATATAATTATGGAGAATGGTTTGATTGGGGATTCTTTGAATGTAAAGCTTTTAAAAAAGGTACAATGCATTTCAAATTTAAAGATCGTGACGTTTGGGCAACATTCAACCAGCACATTGCAAGAATCAAAGGCTATCCACTTCCAGAAGCTATAAAACCCAAAAAATAATTAACTCCCCCCCC
>NZ_LSGQ01000019.1 GCF_001675285.1 Elizabethkingia miricola | reverse complement strand
TGTGATAAGTTTGCATAGTTTAATAAAAAGGATGTAAAAGTTAAAATACCTTTGGAAAAATAATCATTGGAAAAAGCAATAGGAAAAAGATCGCAGCCTTGCTGGTAGTTAGATACCGTCCTTGACACAAAGTCCCTATTGCTTGTTTTCTAAAAACCGAATAGAATGTTGTTTAGTCATAAGAAAACTCTTATCACACTGGTTATAAGAAAACTTTTTTCCAATAAAATAAAGAACTTTTATAATGTCAAATTTAGAAAAAAAAGTAATCGGAGTAGATGTGAGCTCTACTATTTTAGTGATGAGTTTTTTAGATGATGAGAATCATCCGATTATCATCACAATTAATAACAATACAACATGTATTGAGAAGAGTCTGAAAAGATGGGATAAACATCAATTTAAAATTGTAGTGGAAGCCACAGGATCCTACAGCAGTAAAATTTTATATTATGCCTATTCTATGGGCTTTGAGGTTTATCAGGTGAGTGGATTATCTATAAAAAAGTTTTCAGAAGTAAAACATCACATCAGTAAAACAGATGAGCAGGATGCTGTGTTAATAAGGAACTTTGGAGAAGTTATGGAAATGGATCCTTATGAACCGAAGAAAGAAAATATTGAGTTTTTGGAGCAGGAGCTCAATCTATGGCAGGATTTAGAACAGGAAAAGGCAAGATATACATTGAAACTAAAATCACTTCGTCAAAAGCCTATCCTTAATAAATCAGTTATAAAACACTACGAAACAATTATTAAAAGGATTAATAAAGA
The DNA here is from genome assembly GCF_001675285.1 of Elizabethkingia miricola. GTDB lineage: Bacteria > Bacteroidota > Bacteroidia > Flavobacteriales > Weeksellaceae > Elizabethkingia > Elizabethkingia miricola. The sequence goes on along the minus strand of NZ_LSGQ01000019.1, from coordinate 351 downwards.
TATTGAAAGCCTTCAGAAAAGGCTTCCAAGTCTGGAAGACAAAGAATTTAAAGAAAATAAAGATTTATTAACCAGTATAAATGGAATTGGGAAGAAGACAGCTTTATTATTACTTGTTTCAACCAATAATTTTAAGAATTTCAAACATTCAAAAGCACTTTGCAAATATTTTGGAGTTGTTCCTAAAATGTATCATTCCGGGAATAAGAAAATATCAATTGGTAAATGCAGAACCAGTAAAGGTTTTATAAGGAGTATTTTATATGTCTGTTCCTGGAGTGCAATTCGTTTTAACAAACAATGCAAAGCGCTTTATGAAAGGATTTTGGAAAAGAAAAAGTGTAAAAAAGT
>NZ_LSGQ01000018.1 GCF_001675285.1 Elizabethkingia miricola | reverse complement strand
TTGTTCCCAGGAGCGGAATCGAACCACTCCAAAAAACCGTTTGGGATGTTAATTAACAGACCTCTAAGCCTGTATTTGCCTTTTAAGTATTCATAGCGATTCTATTACGTTAGCATCAAAACGAAGGCGTCGTATATACCCGTTACATATTGGTCTGTATGCGTCCTTACCTTTTAGGTTTACATTAGTACTATTGCAGTCTATCGGCTTACGTACTCTGCATTTAGTTAATAACGCCTCCTTACTATACCCAGATATACTATTGTAGTAATCCAACATATACAATCCTTTTGCAATAAATTGTATTTCGAAGTGTTCGAAACTATTCCGGGAAATCAATTTCTTTTTGATGATCATTATATAATTTCTTTAAAATTTTGTATATAATTTTCTCGGAAAATTGTATTACTTATTGTGTAGCAAGGGCCAATATTTTACCCCCTCCAATTCTGTAGCAGCACCTATAGAAAAAAGCATGGCTTCTTCAGTTCCGAAAGCTCTTCGAACAGTATCTGCTAAGGTTACTTTTTGGACAAATGTGGTAAGGTATTTACCTGCCATAGCTTCTCTAATGTTTACACCTTCGCTTTCATCTAGTGTGATATACCAGTTCTTTGGAACTTCTTCATCTTGGAAGAAGTTTATTTTCAAACCCTTCTTATAACCTATTTTCTCACGCATAGCTGGAGAAATAGAGAATTTTCCACTTTTAGACACAGTAAGAACCGGTCTTCCATTGCTTCTGTCATGTGAGCTGACTTCAATTTTTCTTAGTTTCATATTACTATTATTTAAAAAATTCGTTGTTCCCAGGAGCGGAATCGAACCGCTCCAAAAAACCGTTTGGGATGTTTAATTAGTAGACCTCTAATCCTCCTACTAAATCATATTCTGAATCTTCACTTACTAAATGAAGCTGTAGAAGAAAATCTTTGAGCTTTTGTGCTCTTTCTTCCAGATCTTGGATAGGTTTAAAATCGCTTAGAACTACATAAACTTCGTTAGTTTCTCCTGTATAAGCTCCTTCTCCAACTTCAAAGTATTGATAGCCAGTACCTCTCAATACTTCTTCCAAATACTCTCGGATATCGAAATCTTCGTTGTCCTCGAATTCATTGTGGTTTACCATAAAACCGATGCCTTTATTGGCGGAATAATCTACTCCCATAGTATTTAATAATATTGATTTTCAAGTTTTTTTAATTCTTCCTTAGCCAGTTTTAGCCGGCGTTTGTTGTCTCTTTTCTGGATATCGTTAGCGATATCATTCTCCAGGTCTATAATTTCTTCCTTCAGATCTTCAATCTCTGTCTGGAGCTCGTGGCAGCTCTCGCAAACCGTTTCATTTTTCCATTTACAGGAAAAACCATCATGCAGATCAAACCATTCGCCACATCTACACTTTACTGGCATTTCCATTTCGTCCGGATCTTCCATAAAAGTTTTAAAATTTGGGATTATCTATAATGTCCTGTCTTAATAATTTCTGCAAAGGCGGCAGTATTTTTTCTGCAAATCGCATACATGCTTTTTGACATTTTTGAGAATATAAAATGTAAGTATTGCCTTGGTACATTTTTTGGCCAAAGTATTCAACATTCAATTCACAAATAAATTGTCTAAAATCATCCCTGCCAGTACTTCTCCAACCGAAGGACAGATTTCCATAATCTGTAATGCTTGCAAACATTCCATCCGATGTTAGAACGATTTGTGCTAACCAAGAACCTGATTCCGTTCTTAATGTGTAACTCTTTGATTTAATTTCACTCATACTATTATTATTTAAAATTCGTTGTTCCCGCTTACGACTCGAACGTAAGTGCCTGCCCGCCGGGAGAGGATCTGCTATTTTTTTCCTGTGGTGAGAATCCATACAACTGCACCCAAAACCAGGAGTACTACCACATATTCCACGGCTTCTTATTTTTAAAGTGGTCTATTCCCATCATAGCCAGTGTAGTTACACAGCAAATAAATGCTACTATTGCAAGCGCTGCCAGTACATAAGCTGCAAACGGATTATTCGCTAACATTTTCTTCAGTATTTTCGATTGGAAATAAATCTTCGATAATAGTTCCTTCAGGAAAGTCAACAGAAGAGATAGAAAGAGGATAATACTCTTTTTTTCCTTGAGCATTAGTATACCAACTTTCAATAAAGAAAGCAGATCTTACAGGTCTATAAGCATTCTTAATGATATTAACACCGTCTGTGAAGCGTTCAATAGCTAATTCGTCCGCTAACTGCTGTAGCTCCAGTACACGGCTGCTCTTAAGGTTACCCTTTGCATCTTTTTTTAGCAGCTTATTGATCACAGTTACCAGTTTCGCGCTCTTTTCATCAGTAGCAAAGCTTTCAATAACTTCATTAATGATATCAATTCCAGCATTTACAGTGTCGTCCCAACCATCTATACTACGATAGCCATAAGTAATCCCGTTACCCTTATCATCACTAAACGTATGGCTCTGCTGCCCTTGTTTAATTTCAAAAACTTCTGCCTTTTGATCTAATAAAAATCTAAGACTATTAAAAATGTCAAACTTTCCCTGTGATAGCATAGTAGACAAATTTTTAGCTACTTGCACAATCTGAGGAACTGCTTCATTTACGATTTCTTTGTAAGCCTTTCGGTCTTCATCTTTTTGCTTAGTCTGAGCCTGAATGCTAGCTTTTAGTTCGTCTGCAGGAATGTTTTTTAACAATTCTGCTCTTTGTTCTGCTGTAAGAGCATTAAAATCTATTGTTGTCATTGTTTTAATTTTTATATTGATAATTCTTTAGTTAGTTTTTTCTTTTCACGATATTTCCTCGAATATTCGATCATGTATTCTCTATTATTGGCATACCATTTTTTAGAGTGTTCTTTAACACGTTCTTTATTATTAGCCTTCCATTGTTTAACATATTCTTTGACGCGATCATTGTTTTGAAGCCTGTAATTTTCATTGTATCGAAGTTTAGATTCTTTATTATTATCGTACCACTTTTTATTGTATTTTCTAACTTTTACCCGATTATTTGCACGCCATTCCAATGTTCTTTTATTTACACAATCTTTACAGATATTATAAGTTGATGTTACATTTTCTTTTTTGTATACATCGAAGAATGCTATCGGATAGCATTTATTACACTTTATGCAAACTTTTTCTTGATATAAAGCAGTTAAATCAACCTCGCTAATTGTTTTATATTTATAGCTGAAAGTTTTGATTTTTCGCTGACACTCTTCAAAATTTAATCCCTCTAAAATGGCGTCATGCACAATATCTTCATAACAATTAGGAAACCTGTTTTTAGCAATAGAAAGAAGCTTATTATATTCGGAAGTACTTATTGAAACTGCCATAATTATTTTCTTAAATCGTTTGGATAATATTCTGTTGGGGCCTCATATTTGAACTTGTAGATAAGTTCCTTCAGACACGGATAAGGTTCTAAATCGAACATTACCGGTAATTCTAT
>NZ_LSGQ01000017.1 GCF_001675285.1 Elizabethkingia miricola | reverse complement strand
TACGGATGTGATAAAGTTATCATGCTAATAATTACTCATAATATTCGGTTAAGATAACATTGCTTTGGAACGCTCTGATTTTTCAGAATTATAATCTATAGAGATAAAGCTCCTGACGGAGCCCCTTATTCATTGTGATGAACTATATTTTCAATATAAGATTTGATAGAAACTGTAAAAAATTAGAATGAAGCTCCGGAAGAGTCTGATTTGCATAAAGAATGTATGTCAGAAAGTAAGTATTCCAGAGGAATACTATCTCACATTGGGAATATTCTATTTCTCCAGGGATTTATATCTGATCCGTTAATAGGTTAGAACAATTGTAAAAATGGCATAAGCCTAAACTTACAACTCTTCTCATTGAAAATTCATCACTGATAACTTTCTAACTCAGGCTAATATTTTTTACCGAAGACACAATAGATACTTATTGTTAGTAAATAACCTATGTTACTATCATACTACATGAAGAACTATAAGTTTAAATCCTATCAACTTATAGCTTATCATTCATAACTTATAACTATTTAAACAGAATAGCTACTTACCAATAGTAAATACTTTATATCATATATACTATTATATTATATGAATAACAGTAAGTCTAAATTCTATCAATTTATAACTTATCATTCGTAGCTTATAACTATTTTAGTAAAGAAATAGCTGCTTACCGTTAGTAAATACTTTATACCATATACTATATGAATAATAGTAAGTATAAATCCTATCAACTTATAACTTATCATTTATAACCATTTGTATGTTTCTCCCAAGTTATTGTCCCGGCTTCGAAGCCTGGTCTTTCTGTTTTTATAGTATAAATAATGGGGTAGAGGATTAAAAATTACTTTTAATAGAATAAAAAATGGTTTTTAAATATATTTTGGATCAATAGAATTCAATTTTCAGCATGGATATAAAGCCGTTTTTATGATTTATAGGATGAGTAGTTAAGTATAATATTAGATTGATATTAAATTTTTCTCGCGTGTATTCAGTTAGTTAGGTATATTATGTTAAAAAAGGATTAATAAAGTTTGGTGCGTTATAGAAGTTTTTCTACTTTTGCAGTCCTAAACAATGAGAGTTGTGATGGGAGCAGGAGGTAATTGAGACGAAAAAATCGATTAAAATTTTTTAGAAAAAAGATTTGGTCATGTTAATAAAATTTATTAGTTTTGCCCACGCAAAAATGGTTAATAAAAGGACTGTTGGAGCGGAGTAGAGGTAATGA
>NZ_LSGQ01000016.1 GCF_001675285.1 Elizabethkingia miricola | reverse complement strand
TCAGTATCAGGATTTAGTTGATAGTATAGCTAAAGATTTTCTTCAGACTGATGCAAAAGATCTTGCGAGTCAATTTACCGATGGATTGGTTGAAGCTTTGACAAAAGGCGAGGATGCTCTTGATTCCCTTGATAAAAAAGCAAATGATGTATTCGCTAATATGGCTAAGGCGTGGGTTCGTTCTCGTCTTGAAAAAAGTATGGGGAACATATTCGATGAAATGATGAAAGCTAGTGGTATCAATAAAGATGGTACAGGCACATTTAATCCCCTCACTCCACAGCAAATGGAAGAATTCAAAGAACGGATGAAGAACGCAACATTGGAACAACAAAAGTTTCTGGAGCAATACAAAGAGTTCTTTGAATCAGCTAATGCTTCCTCTCCAAAAGGACTTGACGGTGCAATTAAGGGAATGTCTGAACAAACAGCAGACGTTTTAGTCGGGCAATTCAATGCTTTACGAATTAATACAGGGGAAATTATTAAAAGAAATAATGAGGGTAATGAGATAATGAGAAATCAGTTATCTATCCTCAGCCAAATTAAAGGAGATACGAGCAATTTAGTACAAATAAGAAAGGATATTTCAGAGCTAAACGCAAAAGTAACTTCCGGAAATGGATTAAGAGCAGCAGGGTTATGATGAAAGCAACAGATGTAGTAAAAGAAATAAAAAATATCGGGATTTGTAGACCTTGGTATTTAAAAATGAAAAAAGAGCCAACATTGAAAAACTTGTGTGAAATGTATTTCAAAGGCTCAGATTGGGCATTAGAGAACAACTTTCCAACAAGAGCATTCCTCTCTAAATACAAGGGATTATATGAGGAATACGGCATGTATTATAATGAGAGTTTGTCTTTCATCAAGTCTGACATGGCTCTTTTCGATTGTAATGCTGATCTAAAGTTAGAGAATCGTGAAATTTCACAAATAATTATCCGAGGAAATTCTAAAGTAACCCTACTAGCTTCGGGGAATTCTATTGCTTTTGTGACGATTCTTGATGAATCTATACTAAATGTTCAGATACAGGACGATGCAGATGTAAGAGTTTACAGATATGGAGGAGAAGTGAATGGAGTTGAGGTAAATGAGAGAAAATGGGAAAAATAAACTGGACTATTAACGGTAAAAATTTTGACAGCTTCGGAATTGGCGTGTCGGCTTCCAGAGGATTTGGCGACCTACTTAAGCAAAAAGATCGTCCTAGTTATAATTGGCCGGGACAGCACGGAAAGCAATATGATTTAGATTCGAAACCAAAATATGAAGAACGGACAATCGAATTAGACTGCTTTGTTATAGGTGATAATTGGAATCTAATGACAGACCAATTTAGATCATTTTCATCTGAATTTGACAAAGAAGGAACACAACGACTCATTGTTGAAATATTTTCGTACAAGCCAAGAATATATGATGTTATCTTGTCTGATAAGATAATACTGAATGAAGTTAAAAAAGAAGGGAAATCAGCCGGATCATTCACGTTGAAATTAACAGAGCCAGATCCGATAAAAAAAATTTTATCTATTGAATCTTCGAAGCTAGAGTTAGCTTTTAATTCTTCAGATTGGATAAGTGTTAACACAGGATATTCTTCTGTATTCAAAAAAGGAGATGTAAATATAAATGAAAGCCTTCCTTTCGAAAAATCAGATGAGGGTAATCTTATCCTTGGCAGTACAGAAGTAAAAAAATACTATGAAACTTCTGCTATTGTAGATGAAAATGTAAAGCAATATACTTTCGGAGCTGATGCTACTGGAACTGGAAGCTATACTCTATATGCAATAGCCAGAAACAAAAGCACCAATGTCTTTGAAGTGTTAGGAAGACAGGCTTATACACTAGCTGGACCACAAAGAATAGGTGTTCGCTTTTCTGCAAATCTCGATTTGTATGGGAAACTAGTTTTTACCCTTCAAAATATCAGTAACCAAACATTACCAATGTCTAAAGTTGTTTTAAAGACTGGATATGAAAGCTTTGATTACGAATCAAACGTGAATACTCACTATATCTCTTTAGCCGGGGATGTAGATGAGATTACTGAATTAACAACTAATGCTGAAGTATTATGGAACAAGTTGTAATAAATCAGAAAAACGGCAAAAATATAGAGTTATTCAGCCGGAAGCCTTTTATCAGTATGACAAGTTTCGTACTGAACAAGCAAGTGAATTTCGAAGACTTCATTGATATTGATGTAGATTCCAGTATTCCCTTAGATCTGTATTTAGAAGATAAAATAACTTTCAGAGGGAAAAATTATTTTTTAAACCTAATGCCCCAGGCTAAGAAACTTGCAGATGATAGATTTACGTATAATCTAAGATTTGAGGGTGTTGCGTACCTTCTAAGGAAACTAAAAGTATTCAATCTGGATTCACAAGGCAATAAAACCTCGAATGAATTCCCGATGACCTCTGAAATTCCAGGCTTCTTGTATTTAATAATCAACAATGCTAATAAGTGGGAAACCAAGTGGGAACTGGGAGAATTTCCAACCGATACAGAGGCCAAGACAATAACTTTCAGTAATGAAAATTGCCTTGCAGCTTTACAGAGAATATGCCAGGAATTTGATAAAGAATTTGAAATTGAACAGAGAAACGGGAAATACATCCTTCACATCCGTAAAGTAGGCAAAACCTTGCCTTATGTGTTTGAGTACGGTAAAGGGAATGGCCTTTATGACTTAAACAGGTCCCGTGTTAATGATAGCGAAGTAGTAACTATACTTTATGGGTATGGAAGTTCACAGAATATTCCTGCAACTTATCGTGAGTATTCTCAACGTCTCCGGATGCCGGCAGCTGTTGGTGATTATATTACAAGTCAAGCTGCAATAGATCTTTTTGGCCGTGTTGAAGACGTAATAACAATGGATGACATAAAGCCAACTTTCAAAGGTGTTATTTCATCTGTAGGAAGCTTAGAGAAAGGAGTACAGTCTTTTTCTGTGTCAAATATGGATTTTGATTTACGAGAAAAAGACAGTGAAGGAAATACAAAATACTGGATTGCAAACACGCCTCCTAAAATTTCAGTCACTAAAGGTGATCTGGCAGGATATGACTTTGAAATTATTGACTACGATCATTCTACTAAGTCTTTTAAGATAAAACAGATTGCAGATGAAAAAGGATTAAAATACCCTGATACATCAACAATATTCAGCTTTAAAGTTGGTGATGAATTTACCTTGATTGACATCATGATGCCGGAGCAGTATATCACGAATGCCGAAAATAAGCTTCATGAAAAAGTATTGGAAAAGTACCAACAAGTCTGCCAGAATAATGTCAAATATGCTTTAAATATCGATCCTCTTTTTATGCGGGACAAGGTTAAAGCAGATATAGGAGACTATGCTTCTGTTAAAGATGATTCTTTCGGAGTTGATAAGATAACCCGGATTATCGGACTAAAGTATGATTTATTCCAGGATAAGTATGATCTGGATATTGCAGACGTCTATGAGGTTTCTTTGGTAAAGGAAATCAAAAATGATCTTAAGGATATAAAGACCGATATAAAGTTTGAAAAGGTGGAAAACAGGAAGCAGACTCTTAATTCTTACCGGCTAACTAAAGAACTTCGCGAAAGCTTATTTGATGTAGACGGATTTTTATATACAGACGTTATTCGTCCAATATCTATCCGTACTCTATTATTAGAGACTGGCGATGATAGCCAGCAATTAGGCTATAGTGGGATTGAATTTGTACCAAATGTTGCAGGTAATCCCAATCAAATTAAAATTACTGCAGGTGTACTAAATCATTTCCTCATTAACCCTGGGCAGACAACTAGCTGGAATATGCTTGAAATAAATCAAACACTTCCAGATAATGACAAATATTACATATACGCCCGTTGCCATAAGAGTGGAACTGATGGAACATTCTTGATAACAAAACAACGTATATCTTTTGATGTAGAAGGTAATTATTACAACTTTCTCTTAGCATTAGTTCATTCAGTAGATTCCAATAACACAAGATATATAACAATGCTTGAGGGAATGACATCTATTCAGGGTGGGTATATAAAAACTAAAAAAATAATGTCAACAGATGGTACTTCTTTCTTTGATCTGGACCGCTCAATTATTGAACTTGGTCAAAATGCTGGGATGACTGGTCAGGGAGGCAGTAGTGATGTTTTTCTATGGTCCAATAAGGATTTTGCTCATAGAAATGAAGCGACATTTTCTGTAACAAGAGATGGAAAACTTTTAATAAGACATTCTAATGGAAATATAGGGTTTGAATTTGGAATAATAAACGGAAGACTAACAATGAATGGCTATCACGAATCAGGGTTCAAAATATATGAGCTTTCGCCAAATAGAGGCTTGATAAATGTAGCTTATATTCCTGAAAGCTGGACTCAAACAATAATGTATTATTTTGATCAAACTGAACTAAATCTAGATGAAGACCTAGCAAAACAAAAACTGACCAATGATATTTATATGACTTCCTCTGGTGGGAGCCAAATTGGCGATCCTGTAGTATATAGTTATAACTTAAACTCCAATGCAATTTCTTATGAATATCAAAACGGTACGCATCCAGACAATGCTCAATATGAAATTAATATTGGGTATAAAGATACAGACTCATCCAGAACAGACAATATAACAGAGGGGTGGTATGGATTGAAAACCGGTGAGATAAAATCAATCCTAAGCAGTACGGGGCCTCCAATAGCAAATATTGAATATATGGTCTATCATATATCTGGTGGAAAAATAACTCAAACTAAAATAATAACTGTATCAATTTAAACTAACAACCATGAATGAAATCGTAATTAATACAACTGATGAGAATCCTAAACCAAACACAGCGTTGGTGGATGTTGGATTATCCGTGCAGGTATATAATAAGACGCAAGTCGACTCATTGGCTCTTTCAGGAGTGAAAGATTCAATAAATGTAGATCAGTCATTAGCTGAATTAAATGAACTTCCTGATGGAGTATATTCTGCTCAAATAGGTGGATTGTATAAAAATGGACTGATAGCTAAAGAAGGATTCATTACACAGTTTAGAAAATCAGGAACTGTTTGGAAATTAGAAAGAGAGAGTAAAGTTCCTGGTCCGAAAAATAATTTTGTAGTTGAAAACAGCTACAACCTATATGATAAAGAAACTGTTATTGATGGATATTATATAAATTCAGATAACGGAAGTTTAGTTCCGGACTCGAGCTTCTTTGTATCCGATTTTATTGCAGTTGAATTTGGACAAACATATTCAAGAAGTAATAACAGTCAGTGGTTAGCTTTATATGATGAAAATAAAAGCTATAAATCATTTCATGTTGGAGGTAATTATACTGTTGACTCTGAGGTAAAATTTATAAGAATTGTGTTTAATAAAAACATATCAGATAATAACTACTATACATTTTCAAAAGGTGAATCACCTATTCCTTATTCACCACCTACAAAAGAATCAAATTTATATTCCAATCCTATTTCAAGGTATTTTGGGAAATCATTTAATTTTTTAGGCGACTCAATAACCTGGGGATTAATGCTTGATGCTAACAGAGTTAGACAACGATTCTCTTCACTGATTGCATCATATTATAGATTATCTGTTGAAAATAATTATGGAATATCTTCTTCTTGTATTGCAAAGTTTACCGGTAAAACAGATTCGTTTGTTGAGCGGTCTACAAGTATGGATGTTAATGCTGATGTTGTTATTATTTTTGGAGGAGTCAATGATTACAGGTCCAGCATTCAGTTAGGCACTATTGAATCTACAAATGAGTATGAATTTATACCAGCATATATAAAGATCATTCAAAATATTTACTCAGTAAATAATAATTGCGAAATATATCTTTTGACTCCTATTCATGATAATTCTGATGGTTCACCATTTAATATAGATTATGTTAATAATGTTGGCTTGAAACTGAAAGATTATGTTGACGCAATAAAGTTAATTGGTCAACGTCATGCTTTGCCTGTGATAGATTTATATTCTCAATCTGGTATTTCAGCTTTAACAAAGAATATATATACAGCCGATGGGCTTCACCCCAATTCACTGGGGCATCAGAAGTTGTTTCAAACGATAGTTAAAAAGATGGAATCATAGACTTAATTAAAAACTAAAACAATAACCATGACACAAAACGAGCTTCTTTATGATGCTAGCAGAATAACTGCTATTCTGTTAACAATCATAGTAGGCGTACTGGGTCGTATTGGGTACTTAGTTTCCCAAGAGAAAAAAATTAAACTAGGAATGGTTCTTTCTGCATTAGCTATGGCTGTATTTGCTGTATTTGTTGGAGAAGCACTATTGCTTAATTCAGGGTATAAAGATTACCGGCTTCCGGCACTTACTCTTATATCTTTTTTTTCTCACGACTTAATCGTATACCTAGACAAAAACAAGAAAAAATATCTTGACCGATTCTTTAACAATAAAAACAATAACAATGAAAACAACACTCAGTAACTTTTATGCAAAGCTGCTTATTGTAATAGTAGCGTTGGCAGGTGTGTATTTTGCAGAGCATATTCAGAAACTATATATTTCAGCTTTCTTCATCTCTGCAGCTTTTATAGGTTCATTTTTCATGCACCGAAAAACATTTCCTTTTATCCTTATCGGGTTAGCCTGCTATTGGATAGCAATCATGAAGGATCTTTGGGGGGAGTATAACTATTATGATCTCCTTTCGCGGTATTTATGGACTTCTGGAAATGTGCTTATGTGCATCGGGGTTATGTATTTATTCTACGAACAATTTAAATCTAAAACCAATGAGAGCAATACTAATAGTAATCATTAGCCTTTTTCTTGCTGGGTGCGGAACCCGCCAGAAAGAAGTTAGTATTTCCAAAGAACAATCAAAAACTAAAATTGAGAGTTCCGGATCTGAAAAATCTAAATCTGAAGAAAGTACTAAATCTGAAAAGCAAAACACTTCCGTGGGAGAATCCTCCGGAAGTGTTGAAAGATCTACATCAGAGAAAGGAAATGTTATTACAGATCATACTGCAGAGAAAAGCTCTTCTGAAAAACAGAATGAGAATTATCAGAAATCTACGAAGACAGAAGAATACTATGAAAATGGTAATCCTAAGTCAAAAACGGAGACTTCTGAAAATATGACTAAGGAGATATATAAATTGAATTATGAACTTGATAACCTCAAAAGTAATATCCAGTCATCTAAAGAAGAAATAATAAAACTCACAGCAGAAAATAAACAACTTTCATTTTCAAATGAGAGTCTGGTTACCCAGGTTAAATCTCAAAAAGAAATTAATCAAAAACTTACTGCTGATAATGCCACTTTAAAGAAAAATAAAGATTCCAAAGTTGAAAGCAATCGGGATAGTTGGTGGCTTTATGTAGTAATCTCTATTGTTTCGATAATAGTTTGGGAAATTCTTCGAAGAAACGGTGTAAGCTGGTATTCAAAACTTAAAAAACTAACGCAATTATGACTAACGAAATAATTTTGAGAAAACTCAAAGCTGTAGGAGCTAATATGGCAATGGTTCCAGATAATATTGCTGACCTGATGTCTAAATACGGAATCACTACTGAAGAAAACCTTTATATTTTCTTAGCTAATGTATTGAATGAAACAGGAGGATTCAAATTATTCATTGAGAATATGAATTACAAAACTGCTCAAAGATTGCGAGAAGTGTTTCCCAGAGCATTTAAAAGCAGATATAATCCAGTAAATTATGTTGGGCAGCCTGAGAAGCTAGGTAATTTAGTTTATGATAGCCGAATTTTCCCAACTTTAGGACTGGGTAACGATAAGGATGGAGACGGCTATAAATATCGTGGCCGTGGTTTAATTCAATCTACTGGAAAGTACTTATACGGACTATTGTCTAAAGAGTATGGAGTAGACTTCGTTAAGAATCCGGATCTTTTGGCAACAAAGGATTATGCTTTGCTTTCTGCACTGTACTATTGGAAAAGAACTAAAATGGGGCAAGCCGGAAGTTTAATTGCAGCACGTCGTATAATGGCGGGTATTAAAACCGGAACTCCTGAGGGGTATTCTACCGTCCTTAATTATTATAACAAACTGAAGGCATAATTTTTTTTAAATAAAATATAATGCGACGAGTTTTGGCGTCACGGTCGTTGAATTTTGAAAATAATAAGTTGTAAATGTTTTTGTTATGTATATTATTCTATGCCTTACGGATTCCCGTAAAATGATATTGCGATATTTTTATATCTTTACCCAAATTCAAATCAGAATGAATGAATTCAAAATAAGGATTGTATCAAACTCAGATGGTGAAGAGGTTAGGTTAGATAATATATCATTAGATGCCGCTGAATCACTTAAAGTTTTTATAGATTCATTAACTGGATTAGCCAAAACTTATAGTGATTATGATGGAAGTAGTGACATTAAATTATCGTTAACTGAAGGCTCTGTTATTACGAGTTTAGTAATTCCAGAAGATGATTTAGATGTTATTGAGGATATTAAGGAAATAACTAATAATAAGTCTAAAAATAATGAGAGAATCAAATGTTTTAAGGTTATTCAGGATAGGATTAAACAAAATGGTTTAACATATGAGGTATCATTATGGGAAGATGGGCAATATGTTGACTTAACTCCTAAATTTAAATCTAAAAATTTTCAAACAAGAAATGGCAAATTAGTACCTCTAAAGTATGAAATTTTATTCATTACAGGTGAGGCTTTTGAGGCTGGCGGAAAGTCTAAGACTAATATTCATATTTCTAAGGGAGAAGACGTGTTTAAGATAACATGTTCAAGACAGCAAGCTCAAAAAATAAATGTATATAGTAATGTATATCTTTCTGTTCTTAAAAAATGGAGAAAAGAAGATAATATCGAATATATACTTATCGACAATTATCTTTCAGAGGAAAAATATGATTTTTATAAGTCTATTCATGAAGAATATAAATTATGTGATTCATTAAATAAATTTGATTTTATTCATGATAAAGTTGTTGAGATTGTAAACAATGACAACCTGGATAATAATGAATTAATTAAACTGATGAGGCTATATAATAATCAGTATAGCGATAGAGGTACATTAAGAACATTACTTATGAGTATAAAACCTATCCTTCATAATAATAAAGGGTTGAAAGATTACTATAATAAGGTGGCCGACAGGTTAAGAGATGGAAGTTCCAGTAAAAAGATTTAAGGCATGGAGATAAAAGAAAATTTAATAAAGTTTAATGATAATAGCCTGCCAGATAATTTTGTTGCTTTAACAACTAAGATATGTAACAAAGAAGCTTTTCATGCTGGGATCTTAATAAGATATAAATCAAAAAATTATTTACATCATTTTGGAGGTGACTCTCCACCTGAGGTTATTGAAGACTTCAGTGAAGATGGTAAATTTATCTATAAAATTGTAGATTTTATAGATATTGACGATGAATCAGATGTAGGTGCATTTTTGGCTCATTGCAAAAGAATTTGTAGAAACAGCAATATAACCTACGGCTATATTGCGGATGGCTCTTCATATAATAATAGAGGTGAGTTTATTTCAAGAATAGGTCTTCCTGAATTCGGTACTTGTGTTGGGTTCTGCGTAGGTACTTTATCTGGTGCTATTGTTGATTTAAATGGAGAAACTTATTTTAACTTGGATGATTGGGATGATTCAAATGTATTTGATAGAGTCGACGCATGGAGCATGGATCAAGCAAGAAACAAATATCCAAATCTTGATTGGACTCTTTATAATTCATTTAAAAAGAGAATAACCCCAATAGAGTATCTGTCGTCTGCATTTTTAAATAATTATCCTATTACAAAAGAAAGTATAGGCGAAATTGAACCATCTGTTCAAGAATCTATAAATGAGAAATTCTAAAATAAACTATTAAGCCTCCCCACGGAGGCTTTTTCTTTGCCTAAAATCAAGGTAATTAAACTTTTTATACAGCATAACGGTTTCCCGTAAAAGAAAATAAATTATGTTAAATAAATATGTGAAAAATTATTTATAAGTTTAACGAACCGAAAAATACAAAATTTCATATATGACAAAAAATTTATTAAAAGCCTCGTTATGGGGGATTCTGACAGTATCTTTATTTTATTCCTGTCGTACAGATAGTGCAACAACTGAACAAACAGTAGCTTCAAAAGAGAAAATTGCTGCTTTTGAGAGATTTGAGAAACAGAATAATATTGCTTTACCACTTGCTGGTACAAAGCAAGCCTCGGCTCCTCAAAGGTATATAAGTTATGCTAAACCTTTTGCAGAGATTATTTCTAATTTTATACAAAATCATCCCGATTATGCTAAATGGATGGATAAATCTGTCGGAGTAATAAGACTGGATGTAGCTTCTCAAACTTTTGGAGAAGATAAAAAAGCTGTAATATTTCCAGTGACAGATGAAAGCGGAAAAGTAACAGGAGCATGGTATGGTATTATTAATGAAGAAAGAAGCTATGTTAACTTCTCTTATATGAATGACAATTCTATTGAACTAGCAGATATTAAAAAAGCTTTTCAGAATTACTATGATAAAAAGACTGGTAGTTTGTCATCCAGAGCAGTGGCATCAACATCAAAACTAATAAATCCGGTTGCCTTAAAAAATGGTAATGAACAAAAGCCTATAGACATAGAAGAAGTAGTGATAACAAAAAAGAATCCAACAACTCCTCCTCCTGATCAATGGGTTCCTAAATATCCAGATGAACCTTCCGGAGGTGGTGGTCCTGGAACTGGTATGAGTGGTGGTACTGGTACACATGGAGGTGGAACTACAACGACTGATCCAAATAAAAAGGATCCATGCAGCCAAATGAAAAGTAAAATTGCTACTGAAAAAGGGAGAGAAATTATTAAGGATTTAGAAGCAAAAGCAAAAACACCAGGAGCCGGTGAGACAGCATACAGACAAAATAAAGTTGGAGATCCTACCATGTATCAAGGAGAACAAGACAATGTCTTAATTCCTATCGATAACAATATGGAAGGAGTATATCATAATCATCCGGATGGTGGAATTCTAATGCTGTCTGTTAAAGATATAAGAATGTTGCTTTTTGCAGCAAGAATGCAATCTGATGACAATGTTGGCAATGCATTTGTAGGTATGATTTCCAATCGTGGGAATTATTTTATTAATTTCAGTGGGACTAAAGCAGATATTCCAGTTATTTATGACAACCAAGTAGATGGCTTTAGAGATTCATATAATGATCTTTATACTGGAATGCAAATGTATATACCAAATGGAGAGAAAGAAGTAACCTCAGAACAATTGGAGCGATTATTTTTTGAAACAATCAAAGAAATGGGGCTAGAAGGCAAAGTCAATCTTATTAAAGAAAAAGACGGAAATACTTCTGTAATAAAGCAAGATGCAAATGGAAAACCCGTAACTTCAAATCCTTGTTAACAATATTAAAATTCAATTATGAAAAACTTATTATTTATAATCACTATTATATTTTCATTTTCTTGTTCAGCACAAGAGTATCCTCTTAATACGAGTTTCAAAACCATTCCTCAGGGTTCTTATTTAAAAGATACCCAGAATGAATTATCCCGTTATACGGGGACGTGGAAGACATTATTTAATGGAAAAGATATTACATTAGATATTCAAAAAATTGAAAAATACTCAATTAAATATCCTAAGAATCAATTTTTCAGAGATGTACTCTTAATACGTTATACGGTTAAAGATGGAAATGGAAATACATTACAAAGTACTTTAAATGATAGTGTACTTAATTCCAATATTAAAAGCACATATATTTTGCCAGATAATAAAATAGCATTTACACATTCAGGAGGGGATTGTGGCATTGGAAGTGGTAGAGTTTATCTACAATATGTGGATTCAACTCACATGAAATGGAGTTATTACCCTGAAATTTTAATGCTAGCGACAGGAGAATGCCCACAAGGCTCTGACCTTAAAGTTTATTTGCCAAAAACTGAAGATTTAACTTTTACTAAACAATAATTTTTTAATACTTTATATATAGTAACCCCGACTAACCTCGGGGTTTTTCTTTTCCTTACGGTATTCCGTAAAATTTCAAAAATGTTTCTATATACTTTTGAATAGT
>NZ_LSGQ01000015.1 GCF_001675285.1 Elizabethkingia miricola | reverse complement strand
TAAGAGCCATACATGGAAGATTAGGGCAGATATGCGCCCGCTTTCATTGGACTTTTGACTATTTGCTTTGGAAGATTGATTGGAGAATAGTACAACGTATGTTGATTGATGCATCTAATTACGAAACGGATGATGATAAAAAGAAGAATGATGGAATAACTCTTACTGAGCAGACATCAGAGGACTTTATTAGAAGCTTGGATATATATAAGTAGGAGGAGGAATGAATAATGCAGCTGGGGCACTTAATTTTAGGGCTACAATAGATTTATCAAATTTTAGGACTGGGATTAATCAGATTAGGACTGATATTCTCGGTCTTACTGGTGTTGTTGAACAACAGACTAGCAGAATGGATTCTGCTTTTAAAAACTTGTCATTAGGCATTGCCGGATATTTTTCAGCAAGCGCACTAAAAGGCTTCGTGATGGAGCTTATAGACATTAGGGGAGAGTTTCAAAAAACCGAGATAGCCTTTTCTACTATGCTTGGAAATGGAGGACAAGCAAAGCAATTGATGAACCAAATGGTCGATCTTGCTGCTAAAACTCCTTTCTCTCTTCAAGACGTTTCTAGTGGAGCAAAGCAATTGCTGGCGTTTCAAGTACCAGCTAATGAAGTAGTAGATACCCTTACCCGAATGGGTAATATTGCAGCAGGGTTATCTGTTCCTATTCAGCGTATAAATCTTGTTTACGGTCAGGTAAAAGCAAAAGGTAAATTGATGGGTGATGATCTCCGTCAGTTTACTGAAGCCGGAATTCCTATGGTTGCTGAACTTGCTAAAAAGTTCGGAAAGACAACTGCGGAAATATCTACAATGGTTTCGGCTGGGAAAATAGGATTTAACGATGTTAAAGACGTTTTGTTCTCATTAACCAATGAAGGAGGCATGTTCTTTAATTTAATGGAACAGCAGTCAGCCTCTTTGTCGGGGAAAGTCTCAAATCTGGGTGACAACTTTGAACAAATGTTGAATCAAATTGGTCAAAGCCAAGAAAGCATCCTTGGAAAAGGCATTGATGGTTTGTCTTATTTGGTTGAACACTATAAGGAGGTTCTAAATATAATTGAGGCTCTGGTTGTTGTTTATGGCGCTTATAGGGCAGCGTTGATAACTATTTCTGCTGTAGAATCTCTACGAAGTAAAACCATGACTAGAGATATAGCTTCTATGACATTTGCAGAAAGGATGGCTTTAGGTAGAGCTTTAGTTACAGAAAGGCAAGCTAAAGCAAACTTAATGGAAGCAGAAACAGAATTAGTTGCTGCAAATGCTAAGTTGGCAAATGCTCAGGCTGATAAAACAGCATTAGGCGCTATAATGGCATCTAACGCAGCTAAGGAGGTTAAAATAGCGACGACAAAAGTTGAAGCTGCACAAGAGGCATTGAGTACAGCTACTAAAAACGCAAGTGCATTAGCTGAAGTAAGACTTACTGCTGTGCAACAGTTGAGAGCTGCAGCAACTAGAGCAGTGGCTTCTGCGCAAGCTTTTCTGAATGCTACAATGCTTAATAATCCTTATGTATTAGCAACCATTGCAGTGGTCGGATTGGTTTATGCCTATTTCAAGCTTCGTGATACCACGACAGCACTTGAAAAAGCTGAAAAATCTCTAGCTGAAAACAGAGAAAGAAACATAAAGATTCTTGATGGGCTTAAATCAAAGACTCAGGAATATTTAACGGTACTAAGAAGTGACTATGCCACTAATTTGCAAAGGCATCAGGCATATGAGAAAATGCTATTGTTATATCCTGAGTTTCTGAAAAACATATCTATGGAGACGTTCCTAAAAATGGAACAGGTTAAAGTCAATAAACTTTTAGCGGAAGCTGAAGATTCGAAAAATAAGGAGCTTCTAATTGTAGATATTGATAAATCTAAAGATAAGATTCAAAAATTGAAGGATTTTATTAGAGATTTTGATAAAGGAATTGAACCTGAAAATTTTGGGCTTGAACATCACTGGACGTTAGGAGGCTATGTAAAAGAACTTGAAGGGGCTGAAATCGCACTTAAAAAGCAGCAATTTATTTTAGATAGACGTAATGAGGCTGAAAAAATAGCCAATATGACTGTTGAACAGAGAAAGGTATACTATGAAAATGAATATAAAAGCCTTGAATCTCAATTATTCCAACATCAACAAAAAAATAAACATTTAAAAGATGCTGATGTATTGACTGTTAAGCTTGGAAATTCCCTTGCCAATCTTTCTGTTTCATCTCTTTTACTTGAGATAAAAAAGGCGAAAAACGAATTGAGTTCCCTCCAAAATACTGCGCAGCCTGTTGATAAAAACAAAGCGTTCTGGGAACAGCAAAAGAAAGAGGCTTCCGAGGCAAATGATGCCATGAGTGGTAAGCAAATTGGCGGCGGTGACTGGAATAAAAATATAAAAAAGATACGTGAGGCCGATGAGCACTTGAAAGCTTACGACTACACTTTAAAAAAGGTAAAAAAGGAAACTAGGCAGATTGCCGAAATACTTCCGGTTGGATCTGTAAAAGAGCTGCAACAACGAGTGCGCCTCCTTCAAGAAGCGAAAGATCTTTCTATAAACAACCAGGTTAAAGTTCGTAAAGTAGATAAATATGGTCAGGATAAAGATAAAAGCGGAAAGCCTTACTATACTGGTGAAATTATAACCGTTGAAGAAGCTGAAAAAAGAATCAAACTGATAAACAGGAAGATTCGCGAAATGCAGACAAAGAATTTTAGTGATGAAGCTGAAGAAATAAAACGCCAGATTTCAGTGAGAGATATGCTTATGCAACAAGGTTTATCCAAGGAAACAGTAGATGATATGTTTCCTAAAATTAAAGATAAATCCTTCATTAAATATCTTGAAGAATCTGAAATAGCTATTAAAAAATTGCTTAACTCAGGCAAAGCCGATGAAGATACAGCAAATAACCTAAAATCGGTTTTAAACTCTATTAAAGAATATAAAGGAGTTGAAACATATATTGAAGGAGTAAATAATCAAATTGACGTCCTTAAAACAAAATTCTCTGGCAGTGAATTGATTTCAGAACTTGATAAATTCAAAAGATTAGATGCCGGAGATTCTACAGAAGAAGAGCGATCTGCGAAAAATAGAGCCGTTGAAAAAGCTAAGAACGAAGAGCGGATAACTCTTGAATCATCATACATTCAGTTACTCAATGACAGGAAGACATTTGAGGAAAAGAAAAATAAAATCATCAAAGACGCTAATGATTTAAGGACTTTAGCTAAAAATGATTCCGAGCTAAAAAAAATAGGTGAAGCAGAAAAAGAACAGCTTTCAAGTTTAACTGTAGAGGCTTTTAGGACTTCTAAGGATTGGGAAACTGCTTTTGGTGAATTGGAATACACTTCTAAATCTTCACTAGAAAGAATACTTAAGCAACTTGTTAATTTTCGTCAGGCAAATAAAGAAAATCTTTCTGTTCAGGATTATAAAACGATTTCTGATAAAATAACAGAAATTCAAAACAGATTAGCCCGTTTTGATCCATTAAAGGGACTTATATCGTCTTATAAAAACTATAGAAGCGACAGCGAGGCTCTTTTGAAGTTCCTGTCTGAGTTAGAACAAGCAAATGTAGATCTTGCGGAAAGCTATAATCTACTTAATAAGGCTCAGTCACAAGAAGAATTCGATGCTGCAATGAAAAAGCATGATGCAGCCTTGGAAAGAAGAAGAAGGGCTACAGAAGGAGTTAAGCAAGCAGAAGATAATTTATCTCAGTCAACAACTTCATTAAGAAAATCATTAGAATCTGTATCTGAATATTTCAACCAAGTAAGATCGGTAATATCCTCTGTTAGAGGTGTATTTGACGACTTAGGCCTGAGCATGGATAATGCGTTTGGAGACATTTTAGATAACCTGGAGCAGACAATGCAAGGTTTCGAACAGATGCAGAGCGGGTTAACTAACATGCTTGAAGGATTGGCTACTAAAAACCCGATCCAAGCAGTTGCGGGCGGAATTCAGGCTATAGGTGGAGTTATAAAAATGGTTTCTGGCTGGTTCAACAACGATAAAAAGAAAGAACGTGCTATAAAGAGAGAAGCAGACGCCCTGAGAGAATTAAAATCTGTATACGAAGATTTAGCTTATGCAGCCAGTAAAGCGTTAGGAGGAGATAAATATGATGCAGACAAAAAAAGTCTTCAAAATATTAAAGATCAACAGGCTAGGCTTCGTGAAATGTATCGTCTTGAAGCAGATAAGAAGAAAAGTGACAAAGGAAAAATGCAGGATTATCAGGAACAGATAAAAGTTCTTGATCGTCAGTATCAGGATTTAGTTG
>NZ_LSGQ01000014.1 GCF_001675285.1 Elizabethkingia miricola | reverse complement strand
AACTATGCAAACTTATCACAAGGATTTATAAGAAAAAGAGGCCTTTAAAAGACCTCTTCCCCTTATTTACTATATGAAAAAAGAATAATGTAATTATTCCTGATTTTCCTTTAACCACTTTAATCTTCTCTGATCCGGAAGATGTTTTACACTAAAGTTTTCAAATTTTGCCAGAAAACCTTTTCCATCCGGACTGGCACCCATTAAACCAACCATAACCGGAGTATTGTCCTGTAGATAGGCATTGCGCATTAGCTGGTAGTTTTTATCATCAAAAGAATAATAAATTTCTACAGCATCCAGCCTCCTTACAGCTTTTATCCAAATATATGGAAGACTTTTATCCAGACTAATCATACTCCAGTCACTTGTTTTATGGGTAACAACACTACTAATGTTGTATCTGCCATCCACAAATTCAATACCGGTTTTTATATAATTTTCCTTATCAATACGCAGCATTAGTCCTGCCTGATCAAATCTTTCTTTGTAATCTCCGGCAATTTTTACCTTTACTTCAAATTCACCACCATAAACCCCGTAACAGAAGGGGGCATCGTCTACTGTAAATCCATAATGGGATATTCGCCAGTAATCACTTTGTGGAGTTACAAACATCTGAAGGCTATTGTTTTTGGTCTCCCATTTTTCAGGTTCATTAAACCACTGAAGCTTTTCCAGTTTTTGGGCAGAAACCTGTTGTAGCGTTATGCTGCCAATCATAAACAATAATAGTTTTCGCATATTGATGTTGTTTTTAGCTTAATTGATTATTTTCGCAAAGCTATAATAGACCAACACAGGTAGCAATACTGATTAATAGCCATTTTATGGAAAATAATATAGGTACTACTTTAAATGAACAGCTGCTTCAGCAGAACTTTGGCAAGGATAATAATCCGGAAGCCCAATTGCACGCAGGGCAGGATATCGCAAAGTTATATGCACAAACGGAAAATGCAATAGCAGTACTGAGTGATCTGGTATCAGATAAAAGTTATATCTATTACGGAAATATGGCTGCCACGTTAGGACTCACAAATGAAAAGTCGGAAATACCTTCTATATGGGAAAAAGATGTGCTGGAGAGAATTCACCCGGATGATCTTACTGAAAAATACCGAATGGAGCTGTATTTTTTTCATTTTTTGAAAGGTATTGCACAGAATAAGAGAAGGGGTTATTACGTTTCCAGCGCTGTACGGATGAAAACTTCTCTGGGAAATTATTTGTCGGTATGGCACCGTATATTCTATATTAACAATACACCGAACGGAAGCATAGGTTTGGTATTATGCCTTTACAGTTTTTCATCATATCCCGGACAGAATTCTTATGAAGGAATGATTGTAAATACTGCTACCGGAGAAGTTATGAAAACCAGTAAACCCGAATTGGATAATATATTGTCAGAACGGGAAAAAGAAATTCTGACATTTATAAAAAACGGTAAGCTGAGCAAAGAAATTGCTGCTGAATTATCTATAAGTCTGCATACCGTTAACCGCCATCGCCAGAATATTCTGGAAAAGCTTCATGTAAACAATTCTTTTGAAGCTTGTTATAAAGCAGAGTACCTCGGTTGGATTAGTTAGGAAGAGCTGTATAGAGAATATATTCCATGCTTTTTTTGAAGTAAGCCTTTTTTTCAAAATCCGGTTTTCCAAAGAAAGGATCCAATTGATCAGCAGGTGTAAGAATTGTACTTGTTTTCATACCGAGATTTGCCATTCCTACAAATATTTTAGTTTTCTTGCTATCCTTCTCCAAAAACAGCAGATAAGAATAATCGGTATTATTTCTTATTTCCAGTTTTTCAATATTTTCATAAAGAATTACATGATTAATATTTTTAGATGAGATAATAGCTTGCTTGCCTTCAAAGTAAATCTTAAAATTACTGGCGAGAAGCTTTTTGAAAAGAAAAGAGAGAAGAAAGAAAACAATAATTGCAGCAATACCCATTATCATAATTCCCACAGCTCGGGGTATTTTGTTTAGCTGATAGCTAATAACAATAGTCATGAATATTGTAGGGATAAGAAATATAGAAAATATGATAAAAAATATAGATAGCCGGTACTGAGGTTGTGTCATTCCCCTAAAGCTTAAAGTAAAGTTTTCTTTCATAATTATTAAAATAATAGGAGCAGGAATATTTCCTTTTGAATAAATAACAGGATTAATTAATCAAATCTAAGAAAACAATAATAACAACAGAAATAGCTAAAGCAGTTAATGCGATAATAAAAAACAGGTCGGCAATCCGCTCGTATTTATAAGATTTTTTTTCCGATTCTGTACGTATGGCAAGAAAAGAGAGGATACAACTAGCCATTAAAAGCAAACTTGCAACTGCTGCAAAATCATCTAAATAGGTTCCTTTTGACAGTTTTGCGACTTTTAGTGAAGTGATGATTACTAAACAAAACCCCAAAAGATTTGAGGATGTGTTAAGAATATGCTGTGATTTTCTTTTCATTACTAAAGCTCTCGTTTTTTTTAACTAATTTATGTAAATAAGCATTACGAGGCAGTTTTTTAATAAATTTTATGATAAATAAATAAATACTAAATTCTTATATTTGTAAAAATGCTTTACAATGGAAGTTACAGATATTGAAACATCACAGGTTACTTTTGAAGATTTCAAAAAACAAATACTTGCGGATTACAAACTAGGAAGAGTTTCAAGAGAAATGAGCCTTTTAGGAAGGAGAGAGGTATTAACCGGAAAAGCCAAGTTCGGGATTTTCGGTGACGGGAAGGAACTTCCTCAGTTAGCAATGTCCAGAGTATTTAGAGACGGAGACTTCAGATCAGGGTACTACCGTGATCAGACTTTTGCGATGGCAATTCATGCATTAACACCAGAAAGCTTCTTTGCTTCTTTATATGCAGATACAGATGTGGAAAGAGATCCGGCATCTGCAGGAAGACAAATGAACGGTCACTTTGCTACAAGATCTTTAAATGAAGATGGTAGCTGGAGGGATCTTACCAAAATGAAAAATATCAGTTCAGATATTTCACCAACAGCAGGACAAATGCCTCGTTTATTAGGACTTGCTCAAGCTTCTAATTATTACAAAAATAATACTTATCCGGGATCGGAAAAATTCTCTAATGGAGGTAATGAAGTTGCCTTCGGTACTATTGGTGATGCTTCTACTGCTGAAGGTCATTTCTGGGAAACTATTAATGCTGCAGGAGCATTACAGGTTCCGATGATTATGTCTATCTGGGATGATGGTTATGGAATTTCTGTATCAACTAAAAACCAGAGAGCGAAAGAAGATATAACAGAAATGTTATCAGGATTCCAGAGAAAAGAAGGTGAGAAACAAGGTTTCGAACTTATTCAGGTAAAAGCTTGGGATTATCCGGCACTACAGGATGCATATACTAAGGCAGAACATTTTGCAAGAACAGAAGGAGTTCCTGTAATTATTCACGTTATTGAAGTTACACAACCACAAGGACATTCTACGTCCGGTTCTCATGAGCGTTATAAATCTGCAGAAAGATTGGAATGGGAGCAGGAACACGATGGACTAAAAAAATTCCGTGAGTGGATTCTGAACTATGAAATTGAAGGTGAAGAAGGATCAATGGTACTGGCTTCTGAAGAAGAATTGGATCTTATAGACAGAGAAGCCAAGAAAGAAGCTAAAGACGGGCAGAAGAAAGCTTGGGATGTGTATCAGGGAACAATTGTTTCATTAAAAGATAAAGCATTGCCTGCAGTAGAAAAATTAGCTACAGTATCTGCAAACCCTGCAGGAATAAATGAAGAGATTGAAAAATTCAAGTCGCTTATTACTATTGCTAAGAAAGAAGTTTTCCATTTACTAAGAAGATCTCTTTGGGTAACAAGAGGCGAAAACTCTGCAGAGCGTCAGGCTGTAAAAAATATATTAAATGAGTTAACAGCTGTTGAAAGAGATAATTATTCATCTCATCTGTACAGTGAATCAGAATGGCAGGCTGTAAACATACCTGAAGTTAAACCAACTTATGCAGACGATGCTGAAATGGTGGACGGAAGAGTAGTGATAAGAGATAATTTTGATAAAATATTAGCAAAATATCCTGAATTCTTAATCTTTGGTGAAGACAGTGGAAATATTGGAGATGTAAACCAGGGCTTAGAAGGGCTTCAGGAAAAATATGGTGTCGATCGTGTTGCCGATACAGGTATTCGTGAAGCTACAATATTAGGGCAGGGGATTGGTCTTGCTATGAGAGGACTTCGTCCTGTAGCAGAGATTCAGTATCTGGATTACCTGCTTTACTGTATTCAGGGAATGAGTGATGATTTGGCGACAGTTCATTACCGTACGAAAGGTGGGCAGAAAGCTCCGGTTATTGTACGTACAAGAGGTCACCGTTTAGAAGGAATCTGGCATTCAGGATCGCCAATGGCAGGAATTCTGAACTTAATAAAGGGGATTCATGTATTAGTGCCAAGAAACCTTACAAAAGCTGCAGGTTTCTACAATACAATGTTGCAGTCAGATGAACCTTCTCTTATTATTGAAACTCTGAACGGATACCGTCTGAAAGAAAAGTTGCCAAACAACTTAGGAGAGTTTACGGTACCGGTAGGTAAAGTAGAAATTACAAAAGAAGGGACAGACGCTACAGTAGTAACTTACGGTTCTACATGGAGAGTTGTAATGGAAGCAGCAGCAGAATTAGAAAAACTTGGCGTGAATATTGAAGTAATAGATATTCAGTCATTGATGCCGTTTGATATATCTGAAGATATTCTGGAAAGTGTGAAGAAGACAAACCGCTTGGTAGTGGTAGATGAAGATGTACAGGGAGGTGCAACAGCCTTTATTCTTCAGCAGGTTATTGAAAAACAAAAAGCGTTCAGACATTTAGATTCAGAACCGTTGACAATAGCAGCACAAGATCATAGACCAGCATATGCTTCAGACGGAGATTATTTCTCTAAACCTTCGGCAGATGATATAGTGGAGAAAATTTATGCATTGGTGCGTGAATCCAATCCAACAAAATATCCGGAGATTTAATAAATATTTTATTATGAATAATATATTGAAATTTGTTTTAGCAAGTGGTTTAGGGTTAGCATTAACTTCATGCGGAACCCAGAAAAAGTTAGAAGCATTACAAACAGATTATCAGAAGTGTCTGAGTGATTCAGGGCAGAAAGAAAGCCTTATTCAGAGTCAGAAAGTAAGAGTTTCTTCATTGGAAGAGCAAATTAATTTGCTTAAAAACCAAAATGTAATCTTACAGGAAAGCTTAAAAGATTGTGCAACTAACAGCAACAAAGGATCTATGAATATAGAGAAGCTGATTGGTCAGATCAAAGAATCTCAGGATTACATCAAGAGATTACAGGATGCAAGATCTAAGCAGGACTCTTTGAATATTGCAATATCCAACAAGCTGAAAAGATCTCTTGATAATATCAATGATCAGGATATCGATATCAAAGTTCAGAAAGGTGTTGTATTCATTTCATTATCCGATAAAATGTTATACAAATCTGGCAGCTACGAAATCCTGCCTACAGCTGAAACTGTATTAGAGAAAGTAGCACGTGTAATCAACGACTATAGTGACTACGATGTGATGGTAGAAGGACATACGGATACAGATCCGATGAAGCCAAATGCATTAATCCGAGATAACTGGGATCTGTCTGCATTGCGTGCAACTTCAGTTGTAAGAATGCTCCAGACTAAATTCGCAGTTAATCCTTCCAGAATGACAGCTGGAGGACGTTCAGAATACGTTCCTAAAACAGACAACAATACGCCGATGGGTAAATCTGAGAACAGAAGAACAGAAATTATCGTTCTTCCTAAATTAGACCAGTTCATGCAGCTATTGGAAGCAAAAAGATAAAATTGTAAATTCCTTATAAAAGCCTGTTTCAGTTATTGAAACAGGCTTTTTTATTGACTATCGAATTGAGACATAAAGTATTGCCGGTTCCGGATATATTCTCTTTTTTGCAAAATCTGTAATCGGCTGTTTATTCTCATTCGTTCGTTTTTAGTTTCGCTATTTTTTTCACAATCTTTTTCGTAAATTCGCAATAAAATTTTTTCCAATGAATTACGATATTATTGTTATAGGAAGTGGACCTGGTGGTTATGTTACTGCAATCAGAGCTTCCCAATTGGGTTTCAAAACTGCAATTATAGAGAAAGAGAATCTTGGTGGTATCTGCCTTAACTGGGGTTGTATTCCAACAAAAGCTTTATTGAAGTCTGCACAGGTTTTCAAATATATAGAACATGCTGAGGAATATGGTCTTAACAAAGTAGAACCTAGTTTTGAATTCTCGAACATCATCCAGAGAAGCCGTGGCGTTGCTAATAAA
Organism: Elizabethkingia miricola; assembly: GCF_001675285.1. GTDB lineage: Bacteria > Bacteroidota > Bacteroidia > Flavobacteriales > Weeksellaceae > Elizabethkingia > Elizabethkingia miricola. The sequence continues at coordinate 145,821 of NZ_LSGQ01000014.1, read as the reverse complement.
ATGAGCAAGGGTATCGAGTTCCTGATGAAGAAAAACAAAATCGATGTAATCTTAGGTACTGCAAAAGTGTTACCAGGCAAGAAAGTAGAAGTTACTGATGCTGAAGGTAAAAAACAAACTTATGCAGGTCAGAATATTATTATAGCAACTGGTGCACGTTCCCGTGAATTGCCAAACCTTCCGCAGGATGGCAAAAAAGTAATCGGTTACCGTCAGGCACTAAGCTTACCAGAGCAGCCAAAATCTATGATTGTTGTAGGTTCAGGAGCTATTGGAGTTGAGTTTGCTTACTTCTATTCAAGTTTAGGAACTAAAGTTACTGTAGTAGAATTCTTGCCAAACATCGTTCCTTTAGAAGATGAGGAAGTATCTAAGCACTTAGAGAAATCATTGAAAAAAGCAGGAATTGAGGTAATGACAAATTCTTCTGTTGAAAGCGTAGATACTACAGGTGAAGGTGTAAAAGCTAAAGTAAAAACGGCTAAAGGTGAAGTTATCCTTGAAGCAGATGTTGTACTTTCTGCAGTTGGTATCCAGGCAAATATTGAAAATATCGGACTTGAAGAAGTTGGTATTAAAACAGATAAAGGAAGAGTTTTAGTAAACGAATGGTATCAGACAAATGTACCGGGTTACTATGCAATTGGAGATATTATCCCTACTCAGGCACTAGCTCACGTAGCATCTGCTGAAGGTATTACTTGTGTTGAGAAAATCAAAGGAATGCATGTAGATAAAATTGACTACGGCAATATCCCTGGTTGTACTTACTGTCTTCCTGAAATTGCATCTGTTGGTTTAACAGAAAAGCAGGCTAAAGAAAAAGGTTACGAAATAAAAGTAGGTAAATTCCCGTTCTCTGCTAGTGGTAAAGCTACAGCAAATGGTGATACTGATGGTTTCGTAAAAGTAATCTTCGATGCTAAATATGGTGAATGGTTAGGTTGCCACATGATTGGTACTGGTGTTACTGAATTGGTAGCTGAAGCTGTAGTAGCAAGAAGATTAGAAACTACAGGTCATGAGATCATTAAATCTATCCACCCGCACCCAACATTATCTGAAGCGATTATGGAAGCGGTAGCAGCTGCTTATGGAGAAGTAATTCACATATAATATAAACGTAATATAAATATTATGTGAAAAATAATTAAAATCCACAGCAACTGCTGTGGATTTTATAATTTTATAAACCAAATTTTTACAACACAAAATTATTAAATGGATTACAGAACAGGGCTCGTACTTTCGGGAGGCGGAACTAAAGGCATTGCTCATGCAGGAGTGCTGAAGTTTCTGGAAGAGCAGCAAATAAAAGTAGATGTTATTTCCGGTACATCGGCAGGGGCATTGGTTGGAGCGTTATATGCGTATGGAAAGTCGCCTGAAGATATTCTGGCTTTTTTCCAGTCTGTCCATTTTTTCAACTGGAAACATTTGGTATTTAATAAGCCAGGTATCGTAAGTTCAGATATTTTCAGAATTTATCTGGAACCTATATTTGGAAATTCAAAAATAAAGGAAAGCAGAATTCCGTTGTTGCTTACGGCTACAGACTTGGGAACAGGAACTTTGCATGTGTTTGATGAAGACACAGAGGTAATAGATGCTATTATTTCTTCTGCTGCAATTCCGGGAGTTGCCACGCCCTATAGTATTAATGAAGAAATCTATTGTGACGGCGGTATTATCAATAATTTCCCTGCAGATTTATTAAACAATAAGGTGGAGAAAATGATTGGGGTATATCTTTCTCCTATGGAAAAGCTGAATCAGAATAAAATAAAGAGTATACGTTCGGTTACTGAACGGGCTTTGGAAATATTATTGTACAGATCGGAGCACCATAAGTTTGAATTGTGTGATTGGTTTATACCTTTAAATAGACTAAGCAGCTACGGACGATTTGAAACTAAAAAGCAACGGACCCAGGAGATATTTGATATTGGCTACATCTCTGCGCAGGATACCTTTGCAGAAAGCTTATTTTATCAGGATAAGAAATCCATTATATAAGGCAGATAAACATAAATGCCTGTTAAAACAGCCGCAAGAACTGCTATTACAACAGCTCCGGCGGCTATATCTTTTATGATACCTATATACTGATTGTATTCAGGGTGAACAAAATCACATATTTTCTCTACACATGTATTCAGAGCTTCAGTAACCAGAACAAAGAATGAAGCCATCAATATAAGTGCTATTTCCAGTCTTTCTAACTTTAGAAAAACAATAAGAAACAGGTTAACCAAAAGGCCTAATATTTCAATCTGGAAATTTCTTTCATTTTTGAGTAAAAATAAAATTCCTCTGAAAGCATTACCAAAACTTTTATGTAGAGAAGGTTTACGCATTATTCCCAGTATTTGTCAACCATATATATTAACTGAGTCATCACACTGGCTCCTAACAGAAGTTCTCTTCGGTTTACAGCCTCAAAAGTATCAGATGAAGAGTGGTGCAGGTCGAAATATCTTTGTGAATCCGGCATTAAACCGGCAGTAGATACACCATATTTTTTTAATGGTGCAATATCGGTTCCTCCTTCTGAATCTGCAATATTATGAACATTATAGCTTGCAAATAATTTCATCCAATTTTTTACGTCAGTTTTTTGATTTGGTGTCACATCCATAAAGAAACCAATAGGAGAGTAGCCTCCGGCATCACTTTCAAGTGCAAAGATATGTTTCTCTTTGGCACCATTCTCTTCTGCATATTTTAGTCCGCCCCGCGTTCCGTTTTCTTCATTAGCAAATAATACAGCGCGTATTGTATGATTATTGTTAAGTCCTAGTTTTTTGAAAGTTCTAAGTACTTCTATAGACTGTACAATTCCGGCACCATCATCCTGTGCGCCTTCACCTACATCCCATGAATCCAGGTGTCCTCCGACAACAATAACTTTCTGATCTTTTTTACCGGTAATTTCTCCGATTACAGAGTTGCTCATGACTTCCTCTCTCATTCCACAGTTTGAATTGAGTTTAGCAGTTACCTTTTGAGATTGTAATAACTTAGCAAGATTCTCCGCTCCTTTTGGACCAATAGCCACAGCCGGTATTTTTTCTATTCCGTCTTCATACTTCATTGCTCCGGTGTGTGGTGCGTCGTCTGTAGCAGAAGATAAAGAGCGGATGATTACAGCTTTTCCACCTTTCTTTGCAACCATAGAAGCTGTTGCTCTCCTGTATATTCCGGCATCACGATATCCAAGGAATGTAGTAATATAAGATTGGTTGAAAGGATAGCTGAAAAATACAATTTTACCTTTTACGGCACCTTCCGGCAATGCATTGAACTCTTCAATAGTTTTTACCATAATTATATCTCCGGTCAGGTCTTTACCTTTAGTCCCTTCAGAGTTTCCAAGAGAAAGCATATTGACAGACTGCCACTGCCCATTAGCTGTTTTTATATGAAGAGATTCTTTACCTCTTACCCATACCGGAACTTTTACAGGCTGAAGCCATACTTTATCCGCTCCGGCTTGTTTTAATTGATTAACAGCCCATTGGGTTGCTTTTTCGTAAGCTGCAGAGCCGCTTAGTCTGTGCCCAATATTTTTACTAAGATCCCTTAGTTCTTCATAGGCTTCTCCGTGGTTTAAAATTTGTCCTGATATTTTAGAAAATACCAGAGAATCGTCCTTTTGTTGGGCGAAAAAAAATCCACTCGCGATGAGTGGAATAAGCATTAGTTTTTTCATTGCAATTCCTGTCAAGTTTTGAGTAAATCAAATTTAAGGAATTTTTGCAGGAAAAAATATTATTTCATGTCATACATTACCAATGCAGTAAGCAGTTTTGGTTCGATGTAAGTACATTTTGGCGGCATTTTTTGTTTAAGGTCCGATATTTTTACCAAATCCGAGAATGGTAAAGGGTGGATTGCAAACCCTACAGCGTACTCGCCATTGTCTACCAATTCCTTGATTTCTGCAATACCCTCTACTGTAGAGTTACCTTTGGAGAAACCTACTTTATCACTTAGTTTAGTCTCCATACCCAATACCTCCTTAATAACATTTCGTTCCAGGAAGTAATGATCAAGATCTTCCAAACCACCGGTTTTATTTCTAAGATCATGTTTGATATGCAGGCTGTAGAATTTACCGTCTACATACATACTCAGGTGATATTTCTGAGAAGGGTAATAAGGAACATCTCCTTTTTCGTGAATAACAAAGAACTTTTCTAAAGACTTCAGGAATTGCTCCGTAGATAAGCCATTTAGATCTTTAATAAGACGGTTATAATCGTGGATTTTAATAGATTGGTTGGAAACAATATAGCTGTAGACATAATTGAAGCCTTCCTGCCCGGTATGTTTTTTACCTTTATCCAGATGGTTTTTAGCATTTAGTGCTGCTGAACCAATTCTGTGGTGACCATCAGCAATGTAGAATGAATCGATTTGTTCGATTACTTCTTTATATTGCTGAAGCTTCAGGCGGTTATCTATTCTCCATAACTTATGGCGAACTCCATTTTTATCAGTAAAGTTAGCAACCGGAACGTTTTTCTCCTCCAGATTCATTAATACTTCTATCTTCGAATTGGAAGGGTAGGTAAGCAATACCGGTTCAGCCTGAATTTTTACTTTATCCAGGTAATGGGCAAACTTTTCTTTTCTCTGCGTTATGGTTGCTTCGTGTTTCTTTATTTTTCCGTTCCAGAAGTCATCCACAGACGTTAGCCCCAGAAGGCCACGGTAAACAGTTTTATCCGGCATTATCTGCTCGTAAAGATAAAATGCAGCGTTGTCCTGAGATAGTTTTTTATCCTGAAACAGCTCTTCAAAATTAGTTCTGACCTTTCGTAAGTTACGGTCTACATCTTTTGATTTGCTGCATACAAAAGGCTTTAGCATTTGGACATAAGAATCGTCCACGCCAGCTTTCAGATGTAGTTCTTCTTCTGTGAAGTTATCTATAGATGCTGTTGTAAATGTTTCAACCAAATCATGGTGAGGTCTTATGCCTCGAAAGGGTTTAAATAAAGGCATTTCTTTCTATTATAGTTTAAGTTTAATTAGTTGTTCTGCTAATTCCGTTCCAATTTTTTCCTGCGCATCAATTGTACTGCCTCCAATATGCGGGCTTAGTGATAAAGCAGGATTCATTAATAAAGGAAGTTCGGGATTAGGTTCGTTTTCAAAAACGTCCAGTGCGGCGCCAGCTATTTTTCCTTCTTCGATAAAGTCCAGTAGTGTAACTTCGTTAAGGACACCACCTCTGGCTGCGTTGACAATAAATACACCGTCTTTCATCTTGCTGAATTCCTCAGAATCCAGAATATAATGGAGTGTTTTCGCTGTATTGATACTGATAAAATCAGATTGTGTAATGACTTCATCAAGGGAAACAGAAGTTAAGCTGAAATTCACCTTTTGTCCATCGAAAAAGTCTAGTGCTACTTCTTCGGTCTTTGGAGTTCTGTTGTAACATAAAACTTTCATTCCCAGAGAAATTCCAATTTTAGCTACTTCCATTCCGATTTTACCCATACCAATTACTCCAAGAGTTTTTCCTTTTAGCTCGAACGCTTTGGCAAAGGATTTCTTAAGTTCATTGAATTTGGTTTCTCCCTCCAGCGGCATCAGTCTGTTTGACTCATGCAGGTTTCTTGCTAAAGAAAAGAAATGAGCAAAAACAAGTTCGGCAACAGAACGTAAAGAGGCAAGGGGAGTATTGAATACATAGATGTCTTTCTCTCTCGCATATTCCACATCAATATTGTCCATGCCAATACCTCCTCGTCCTACAATTCTTAGTGTAGGGCAGGCATCTATCAGTTCTTTTGTTACTTTGGTTGCAGATCTTACAAGAAGAACATCTACCTCGTTATCGTTGATAAACTGGGCAAGATGTCCGGATGAAACGCGATTATCCAGCAGGTTAATTCCTGCTTCTTTTAATGCTTTTTCCCCTGATTCCGAAATACCATCGTTAGCTAATACCTTCATATAAGATACAAATTTACAGATTTAAAAATTTGCAGATTTTTAAGTTCGTTAATTTTCAAATCAATTAATTAGCTAATAGACTTCATAACGTCTACTAATACCTGTACACTTTCGATTGGCAGCGCATTGTAAAGACTTGCGCGGTATCCGCCAAGACTTCTGTGTCCATTAAGACCACTAATACCTGCCGCTTTCCATGCAGTATCGAAAGCTTCTTTTTTAGATTCGTCAGTAAGTTTGAAGGAAACATTCATTAATGAACGATCCTCTTTTACAGAATATCCTTCGAATAAAGGGTTTCTGTCGATTTCATCATATAATAATTTAGCTTTCGCTTCATTGCGTACTTCAGCCGCTTCTATACCACCATGCTGCTCCAGATACTGAAGTGTAAGAAGTGAAGTGTAAACAGCAAATACAGGCGGTGTATTGTACATGCTTTCTTTATCAATATGCAGCTGATAGTTCAAGTAAGAAGGAATATCTCTTCCTGTTTTACCAAGAATATCTTTTTTTACAACAACTAATGTTGCTCCTGCAGGGCCCATATTTTTCTGAGCTCCGGCGTAAATTAAGTCGAATTGTGAGAAATCCAATACTCTGCTGAAAATATCAGAAGACATATCACAAACCATTAAAGTATCGGTTTTAGGAAACTCTTTCATCTGAGTTCCATAGATTGTATTGTTAGATGTACAATGGAAATAGTTGTATTCAGCTCCTACGGTATAACCTTTAGGAATAAATGAATAATTCTGATCTTTAGAAGAGCCAGCGATATCCACTGTACCTAGTTTTTTAGCTTCTTTAATAGCTCCTGCAGCCCATGTTCCGGTATCCAGATATGCAGCTTTACCATCTGTTTTCATAAGGTTGAAAGGAACCATTGCAAATTGAAGGCTTGCACCACCCTGAAGAAAGAGTACTTCATAATCGTCTCCAAGCTTCATTAATCTTTTTACAATAGCACGCGCTTCATCCATTACAGCAACAAACTCTTTGCTTCTGTGTGAGATTTCCAGAAGGGAAAGCCCCATTCCGTTAAAATCTAAAATAGCTTCTGAAGCTTTCTGAAAAACTTCCTGAGGCAGAATACAAGGACCGGCGCTAAAATTATGTTTCTTCATTACTAAATTTGGTGTTATATTGTTTTTATAAAGTCTTTATTGAAAAAAAACGCTCACAATTAGTGAGCGATATTTTTATTCTCCGTGTAAAAAAGCTTTTTTCTCAAGAAGCTCTTCTTCAGTTTCTACATGATCTTCATCTGGTACACAGCAGTCTACAGGACATACAGCAGCACATTGAGGCTCTTCATGGAAACCTTTACATTCAGTACATTTATCTGTTACAATGAAGTATACATCATCACTAACAGGTTCTTGTGGGGCATTAGCATCTATAGTCAGACCTGATGTCATCGTTACGGTTCCTTTTAGGTTGGTTCCGTCAGCGGCTTTCCAGTCTACAGCTCCTTCATATATCGCAGTGTTAGGGCATTCAGGCTCACAAGCTCCACAGTTAATACATTCATCCGTTATTTTAATGGCCATTGCTCTTTAATTTTTGTTAAATTTGCACAAAGATAAAAATTTTTCACCAGATTATGAATAAGGAAGCTAAAATTCGGGGGTTAGGAGGTTTAGGAAGTTTTTTGAAAGAGTTCTTAACAAAAAATAATAACGAATATACACCTCTGGAAGAGGAATTTCAGGGATTATTGTTAAGATCAGAAATTGAAAATCCATGGTTTACTCAGGATAGTCTGAGATATGCTTTGGAAAGTTTGGCAGAAGTTCTTAATGAAGCTGCAATCGGCAGCTGGACAGAGAAATACCCATTTTCAGGTACTTCAAAAAGAGTAGGGCTTATCTTAGCTGGTAACCTTCCATTAGTTGGATTTCACGATGTAATGTGTGTTGTATTATCCGGACATATTCCGGTGATAAAACTTTCTTCTAAAGATCGTTTACTCATTCCTTTTCTGATGAAAATATGGAATAATTCTACAGAAGGAGGAATTGAATATGAATTTGTAGAAAAGCTTGAAAATTTTGATGCTGTAATTGCTACAGGAAGCAATAATACAGCGAGATATTTGGAGTTCTATTTTAAAGATTATCTGAATATCATTCGTAAGAACCGTACGTCTGTAGCTGTTTTAAATGGAGATGAGACCGATGAAGAATTGCAGTTGCTAGCGGAAGATATTTTCCGTTATTTCGGATTAGGGTGCCGTAACGTTACAAGACTCTTTATTCCGGAGGGCTTTAAGCTTGAGCGCCTATTTGAAAATTTCCTGAATTTTAAAGATGTTATCAATCATAATAAATACGCAAATAACTATGATTATAACAGAGCTGTATATTTATTAAACCAGGAGCCTTTCTGGGATAATAATTTTGTAATGCTTCGTGAAGGTGAAGAATTATTTAGTCCGCTTTCGGTGATTAATTTTAGCAGGTATAAAAACCTTGATGATGTAAAAACTTTTATTAGCGAACATCAGGAGGAAATACAATGTATAGTTGCTAAAGATACATTAGGATTGGCATCAGTTTCTTTCGGTGAAGCTCAGAAACCAGGATTGGATGTTTATGCCGATAATGTAGATACAATGGCTTTTCTTAGTGTTGTATAAAAACATTAATTAAAAGTTTTAAAATATTTTCAGATTCCCTATCCGTTTATGGATGGGGAATTTTGTATTTAAGGACGTACAGGATGGTATGCTACAAAATAAATTTGTAGTTTAGTTCATCGTATAACTTGTGTTTGAGAATGCAGCGTATCCCTCAATATGAACCTAATAATTTTAAATCTATTCTTGATATAGAAAGAATAGAGATGAAGGATGTTTTCAACAGTTTCTTTATAGAGCCCCTTTCTGTATTAAACCGACGTAAGAAGGTTTCTTCACTGCCACACAGGAAGACAGTCAATGATTTTGTATTTGTAATTAAAGGAGAATTAGAGAAAATGGTATGCTCGGACTCTTTTGTTATTGGTGAAAGTATGTTTATGTTTTTACCTGTTTACAAAATAAGAACAATTGTTCGCAATTCTCAGAACATCCAGGGATTCTACTGTCACTTCTCTGAAGAATTTATTGCTGAAAGCGGAATTGCAGTGAAGCAGTTGAAAGAAATTTTCCATTACACAGAATTGACAGGTAATCTGTCCGTCCATTTGGATGAGGATTATAAATATAGGGTTGAGTGGATATTAGACCAACTTCTGAATTTTTATGACAAAGAAAATAATATTACCCTGCTTCGATCCTATTTTTCTACTTTAATAAGTGAACTTCATCATTTTATACAAAGTAAACCTCTTCCGGTATTTTCGCCCAAGGAAACACTTACACTGCGTTTTAGGAAGCTTATCACAAGCCATATTCAGGATATTCATACTACACAGGAATATGCTAAATTACTTAATGTATCTCCGAATCATCTGAATAAATGTGTGAAAAGTACTATGGGTAAGACTGCATCTGATCTCGTTAATGAAGCTTTGTTAATGGAAGCAAAAGCATTGTTGTCTATGTCACAATATTCTGTTGCAGAAGTAGCTTTTACTTTGGGTTTCGAAGATGCATCTTATTTTTCGCGTTTCTTTAAAAAGCATGCAGTTCAAAGTCCTACTGAATACAGGCAAATGATTGAATTGTCCTATTAATTGATTTTTCTGTTCTGGTTATGCATAGTTCAGGAACGGAACTTTGCAGGATAATAATTAACCGGAAATGAAAGCATTAAAACGAAATACTATCGGGATTCTCTTCTTATCCTACTTTATGTCCTTTGCTCAGGAGGAAAAGAATGAAAAGATCCAAAATCCGCCTGTAACGATAGAAATTCTCACTGGAGATGCAGGACTGGCTTCTCAGATGATTATCAATAAATCTTTTCAATCGGTTCCCCGATTAGGATTTTTTAGTGTTACAAATATTTCCTCAAAATGGAACGAAACGTCCTCAAAAGATGCCATGAGTCAGGCGAATATCACTTTTGAAATCGTAAAAGGGTTGCGTTTGTTTGGTGGTATGCATTATACGCCAACAACAGGGTTACGGCCTACTACGGCTTTAATGTATACATTGAATTATAAATCTCTTTTACTGAGTGTAGGTCCACGAATTGATCTGTCGAAGAATAGCAACGCAGAGGGTTTTGTAATGGCAGAATACAAGCCGGAAATTAATGAGAACTGGAAAATATATTCCAGAGTTCAGGGATTGTACGCACAAAATTTAAATTCCGGAGAGCATGCCAGAAGCTATCTTATGCTACGATTGGGGCTTAGTTATAAGGAGATCCGTTTCGGATTTGGAGCGAATTGGGATGCGTATGGTCCGGAAAAGCAGAGTAAACAAAACTATGGTGTTTTTATGGCTGCCAGTCTGTTTAATTAAGCTCTAGGTCGTTAATTCTCGAATAAAAATATATTTAGAAACATGAAAGAAAAATTATTAAAAACATCAGATTCATTAACTGGTTTGGTTTTAAGACTTAGTTTAGGTGTGGTTTTTATTCCACATGGTCTGCAAAAAACTTTTGGATTGTTTGGTGGAATGGGGCTTTCCGATACTTTGCATCTTTTCACAGGAAAAATGGGACTTCCCTGGATTGTTGCATTGCTTGTTATTCTGATTGAGTTTTTGGGTTCTCTGTGCTTTCTTATTGGTTTTGCAACGCGCTTTTGGGCTGTGGCATTTACCGGATTAATGCTTGGAATTATGATGACATCACACCTGGAAAACGGTTTTTTTATGAATTGGTTTGGAAATCAAAAAGGAGAGGGATGTCAGTTCGATCTATTGGCAATAGGAATTTCTGTTGCACTGTTTATAGAAGGAAGCGGAAGATTTTCTATTGATCAACTTCTGTTGAAAAATATTTTAAAGGATTAGGGACTATTTAAATTTTATAGTTAATATACTCTTCAATAGGTTCGTCAAGCTCACTATAGACTTAGGTCAGAATGACATTGTTCATCCAAAACATCTTCCTTTCAGAGGTGTCAGACTGAGCCTGTCGAAGTCTAACATCATTTTGCATCAAAATTTAAACAGACTCCAAAGAAAATAAATTTTAGAATAAACTTAAAAGCGCCAGAGATTATGATCTTCTCTGGCGCTTTTGTTATTTATAATCTTTTGGTAATCGGATTCAGTTCCGTAATGAAAATCATTACCTGTTCCTGAGAGAATTTGTTGTGAATAATCTCGCTTAAATTCTGCATTTCATTTAACAGGAATCCGCTCCTGATTTCATGATCATCGAAGATTAGTAATAGATTATAATTTTTACCTTCCTGGATATAATCACTGTCCACTTCTGAGAAAATAAACTTTTCTACATCATACAGATTTTCTACTAATGCCGGAAATTCCTTCTCCAGAAAATCATACCACTGCGGCTGTATTGTACTTTCAACATGAAAGGTAACGCTAAGAACACTCATTTTTAAGAAATTTTATGATTTTTAAAATTAAATATGCTTCATTTCAGGGGCAATATTAGGTAAAAAAAACGTAAATTAGCCCGTTGTTTAAATCCTGAACTTCAGGAGTGTGAAAATCAGTTTTTTGTATGATTTTCCCGATTTATTTTAAATATAAAGAATGAATACAGAAGGAGAAAAGCTAATTCCTATCAACATTGTTGATGAAATGAAATCCTCTTACATCGATTATTCGATGTCGGTTATCGTGTCCAGAGCGTTACCGGACGTAAGAGATGGTCTGAAACCTGTACACAGAAGAGTACTTTACGGTATGTACGGTTTAGGCGTTTTTTCTAACAGAAAATACTTAAAGTCTGCCAGAATTGTTGGAGATGTATTAGGTAAGTACCACCCGCATGGTGATAGCTCGGTTTACGATGCTATGGTGCGTATGGCACAGCCATGGTCTCTGCGCTATCCATTGGTAGACGGGCAGGGTAACTACGGTTCTATGGACGGTGACCCGCCTGCAGCAATGCGTTATACCGAAGCAAGACTTAAAAAGATTTCAGATGAGATACTTTCTGATCTGGATAAGGAAACAGTTGACTTTCAGAATAACTTCGACGACTCTTTACAGGAACCAAAAGTGCTTCCTACAAGAGTGCCAGCTCTTCTAGTGAACGGTACTTCCGGTATTGCAGTAGGTATGGCTACCAATATGGCACCACACAACCTTACAGAATCTATAAACGCAATCTGCGCTTATATTGATGATAAAGAGATAACGATAGATGACCTGATGCAGCATATTATTGCACCAGACTTCCCAACTGGTGGGATTATCTATGGTTACGATGGTGTAAGAGATGCTTTCCATACGGGAAGAGGAAGAATTGTTCTTCGTGCAAAAGTAAGCTTTGAGCAAATCGGTAACCGTGATGCAATTATTGTATCTGAAATTCCTTACCAGGTAAACAAAGCTGAAATGATTGCCAGAACTGCGGAACTGGTAAAAGAAGATAAAATTCCGGGAATCTATGAGATTCGTGATGAATCCGACAGAAAAGGTCTTCGTATTGTATACGAACTGAAAATGGATGCTATCCCGAACGTTGTACTAAACCTTCTTTACAAATATACATCGCTTCAGACTTCTTTCAGTGTTAACAATATTGCATTGGTGGCAGGACGTCCTCAACAGTTGAATCTGAAGGAAATTATTCACCATTTCGTAGAGCACCGTCATGAGGTTATTATCCGCAGAACGGAGTACGAACTGAAGAAAGCAAAAGAAAGAGCACATATCCTTGAAGGTTTCATGAAGGTTATCGGAACTCAGGATGCTTTAGATAAAGCTATTTCAATTATCCGTCATTCTGCAAATCCTCAGGAGGCAAAAACTGGTTTAATTGAAGAGTTTGAACTTTCTGATATTCAAGCGCAAGCAATACTTGATCTAAGGTTGGCGAGACTAACCGGAATGGAGCTGGATAAGATCCGTGAAGAATATGAAGAGATCATGAACTTAATCAAGCGTTTGGAAGATATTCTTGCAACTCCGGCTTTACAATATGAGATCATTAAAAATGAATTAATTGAGATCAGAGATAAATACGGTGACGAAAGAAGAACCGAGATAGACTATGCTGGTGGAGAAATGAATATTGAAGATTTCATCCCGAATGAGCAAGTTGTTCTTACTATTTCTCACGCTGGTTATATTAAGAGAACACCGGTAAACGAATATAAAGTTCAGTCCAGAGGTGGTGTTGGTAATCGTGGTGCAACTACCAGAGATGCTGACTTCCTTGAATATATTGTAGCAGCTACAAACCACCAGTATATGTTATTCTTTACTGAAAAAGGTAAATGTTACTGGTTAAGAGTATTCGAAATTCCGGAAGGATCTAAAACGGCTAAGGGAAGAGCGATTCAGAACCTTATCAATATAGAACCGGATGATAAGATTAAGGCTTATCTAAGAACGGATGATCTTAAAAATACTGAATATGTAGAGAAAATGAGTGTTGTGATGATTACCAAAAACGGAACTATCAAGAAAACTTCATTAGAAGCATATTCCAGACCTCGTGTAAATGGTATTAATGCAATTGAAATTCGTGAAGACGACCAATTACTAGGAGCGAGATTAACAGACGGAACATCCGAAATTATGATTGCTACTAAGAATGGTAAGTGTATCCGTTTCCCTGAAGAAAAAGTAAGATCAGTAGGTCGTACTTCTATCGGTGTGAAAGGTATCACTATGGAAGACAACGATGAAGTAATCGGAATGATTGCGATTAGTGATAAAGAGAACGAAACTGTATTGGTTGTTTCTGAAAACGGATATGGTAAGCGTACAGCTGTAGAAGACTACAGAATTACTAACAGAGGTGGTAAAGGTGTTATTACATTAAATATTACTGATAAGACAGGACAATTAATTGCAATAAATAACGTTACTAATGAACATGACCTTATGATTATTAACAAATCCGGGGTTGCTATCAGAATGAGCGTTGAAGAAATGCGTGTAATGGGTAGGAATACTCAGGGTGTTCGTCTAATCAACCTTAAAGGTAATGATGCGATTGCTGCGATTGCTAAAATCGAAGTAGATAAATCTGTGGAGGACGAAGAAGAATTGGAAGAAGGTGATGAGAACACTGTTATCCCAAATGCTTCGGATGATGCCGCTACCGGAGAATTATTTAAGGAAGACGGAACAGAAAATATTGAAGAATAAAAGTTTAATAATAGAAATATGAAAAAAATCCTTTTGAGTGCAGCATTAGTATCAGTTTCACTGGCTTTTGCACAGAAAAAAGAAATTCAGAACGCTGTAAAAGCAGCAGACGGAGGTAATGCTTCAGAAGCTTTGTCTCAGATTTCGGCTGCAGATAGTGCTTTACAGGGAAAAATGTATTTGTTGGAGCCTTCTGTACAAGAGCAATACTACTATGCAAAAGGTATAGCTTTAATAAAGTCTGGCAAAACATCTGAAGGTGCAGCAGTTTTAGCTAAAATTTCTGATCTTAAGACAAATAAAATATTTGCTGGTAAAGATAACAATAAAAATAAAGTTTATTTCGTAGGTAAAGCAGAAGCTGATAAAGATGGAGCTGGACTACAGTTGAAAGAAGAAACTTATTCTCCTACATTAGCAGGAAACGTTGGTGCCGCTGTAAACCCTTTGTTACAAAAAGTAAGTGGTGAAGCACAGAAAGAATACGATGCTAAAAACTATCCGGTTGCAGCTGAAAAATTCCTTCAGGTAAACGATCTACTAAAGGCAGCAGGCCAGCCTGATGATATTTACAAATATTATGCAGCAATCAGCTATGCTTTAGGAAACAAGAAATCAGAATCTATTGCTCTTTACCAAGACCTTATCAATTCAGGATATACAGGTATCAAAACAACTTACTCAGCACTTAACAAGAAAACTAATCAGAGAGAAAATCTGGATAAGTCTTCTTTTGAATTAGTGAAAAAATCTCCTGATTATGGTGATTTTAAAACTGAAACATCTAAAAGTGTTGAAGAAGAATTATATGAAACAGCTGTAGCTTTAATGTTAGATGATAATAAGAATACTGAAGCAGTAGCTCTTATTGAAAAAGGTCTTGCTAAGTTCCCGAACAATGCTAAGATGAATGATCTTAAATTGTCGGCTTATTCAAGAACTGGTGATAGCTCTAAGCTTGAACAAACAATTAAAGAAGCTGTTGCTAAGAATCCAGGTGATAAATTAAACTGGTCTAACCTTGGTGTTATCCAGTCTAACAATCCTGCAACTGTAGCAGATGCTGAAGCTTCATTCAAAAAAGCTTTAGAAATTGATCCTAACTATGTACCTGCATTACAAGGATTAGTATTCAACCTTTACTTAAACGGTAAAGCTGATGCTAAAATTGTAGATGCTTATAATGTTGCAAGAAAAGCTGGTAAAATTGATGAAGCAAACAAGATCATTGCTGAAAGAAAAGTAAGATTCTCCAAAGCTCTACCTTATTTAGAGAAACTAAATACTTTAACGCCTAACGAAGCGGATGTTGTAGATACTCTTAGAACTGTTTATAACAGCTTAGGTAAGCAAGACAAAGCTAAAGAACTAAAAGGAGGTAAATAAGCCAATCTTTAAGTTATAAAATAAAAAAACTCCCGAAAGGGAGTTTTTTATTTTGAGAAAAACCTTGTTAAGGTTCATTTAAAAATAGAGAATATTTTTTACTGCTTTTTAACCAGTATTTTTTCCAAAACAACCTGACTGAAACTTTCTTCCTGATCGTCGTACTTTACGCGCTTACTGCCATCGAAAGGTTCATTTTCCAGAATTGTGATATAAGTGCCCAAAGGCAATTTTTTGTTATTCAGGAATCGTAAAAAATCATCCGAAGAAGCTGTTAATCCTACAAATTCTACAGATTCACCAATCTTACATTCACTAAGTTTGAAATAATTGTTTTTAATAATGTTTCCTTCCTTATCGGGAATAGGAGAACCATGAGGATCTGTTTTTGGAAAGTTCAGAATTTCATCGATTTTATCAAAGAAAACAGGTGACTGGATATGTTCAATTTCTTCTGCAATATCGTGTACTTCTTCCCATCCGAATCCCATTTTCTCTACCAGAAACATTTCTGTAAGACGGTGTTTTCTAACAATTAAAGCAGCTTTCCGCCTTCCTTGTTCAGTGAGAATAAGTGGTTTATAACTTTCATAGATGACCCAGCCTTCCGTTGAAAATTTCTTCATCATACTATTTACACTGGGCATACGTATCCCCAGATTATCGCTAAGGTCTTTTACCGATATTTCATTTTCGCTATTGGCTAAATGGAATAAGGCTTTCAGGTAATTTTCTTTAGTCAGAGAATTCATACCCCAAATTTAAACCAAAAAAATAATTAGACCAATTCTGCCGGTCACAGACTTTGCTTTAATCTATTTTTAAGCAGTGTTAATTATGTAACAATTTTCCGTGTATTATAAAAAATGGTATAATATTTATTTATTCGTGAAGTATCTTTGTAACACTACTTATTAATTAAATGCAAATTTTTCAGACCAACAGTCCTACACGATGGAAACGGTTCAAATGGGCTTCCCGTATTCTCGTGTTTATCTTAATCCTTTCAGGGATTATATTGTTTATCGCTTTTAGAAAAGCCTTTATCCCCAGTATTCCGAATCTGAATACGTCTGGTAAAATCTCTCAGGATGTACTTTTGAGTAAAACAACTGCGAATGAAAGTAAAAGTATTCGTAAATATCAGGGATTTAGAGAATATATTAAAAAGCACCAGAAAAAGGGACTAAAAGTTCATAGTTCTAAACTAAAAGCAGCAACCATAGATTATAATATGGCTGCACCTATTCGTGCTGCATATTATGTTGCATGGGATGCACAATCTTATTTTTCTCTCAGAAGAAGTATTAATAAAATAAATATGATTATCCCGGAGTGGTTTTTTGTTCATCCGGACGGAAAGCTGCAGTTGGATATAGACAAACGAGGCTTTAACCTTATAAAGGCATCTAAGGTTAAGGTTTTACCAATGCTTTCGAATAATTATAAAGGTAATTTTGATCCAAGAGGAATTCATATTATTCTGACTGATCAGAAGAAACAGGATCAGTTTATTAAAGATCTTTTACATTATGTAAAAGTCAATGATTTTAGCGGTATAAATATAGACCTGGAAAATTTATCAGAGCCTACAAATGAGCCTTTGATTAATTTTCAGAAAAATTTATATAATGCATTTCATAAAGAAGGCCTGCTGGTAACTCAGGATGTAATGCCATTTAATGAAGATTATAATTATGATCAGCTTAACCGCTACAACGATTATATTTTTCTGATGGCTTATGATGAATTTAGTAATGATACCAAACCTGGTCCGGTTTCCAGTCAGAAATGGATAGAAGCAGCAGTAGACCAGGTGGCTAAAAATATTCCTTCCGAAAAAATTGTATTAGGACTGGCTGGCTACGGTTACGACTGGAAGGCCGGAGCTAAAGCTGCAACAGATGTTACTTATCAGGAAGCTTTGTCCACAGCTCGGGAAACAAACTCAAAAGTTGTATTCGATAAGGATACATATAACCTGCGTTATGATTATAAAGACCAGCAAGGGAGTTTACACCATGTAGAGTTTACCGATGCTGTAACCAATTTCAATACACTAAGATTTGCAGCCGAGTATGGGCTTGGAGGAACAGCGTTATGGAGATTGGGAAGTGAAGATAACAGATTGTGGAGCTTTTATAAAAGAGATGTCAGTAAAAAGGCAATGCAGGATTTCGATTTTAATAAACTTCAGCATGTTGCCAGTAGCTCGGATGTAGATTATATGGGAGAAGGTGAAATCCTAGATGTTGCTTCCCGCCCGGATACAGGACTTATAAGACCAGTTGTAGATAAAGAACATATGCTGATCACAGATGAGCAGTATGTAAAGCTACCATCCATGTTTGTGGTAAAAAAATGGGGTAAGCCGAAAGATAATGAAAAGGTAATGGTTCTTACTTTCGACGATGGACCGGATCCCGAATATACACCGAAGATTTTGGATATCCTGTCTAAGTATAAAGTTCCGGCAACGTTCTTTGTATTGGGTATCCAGGCGGAACAGAATATACCTTTGGTAAAACGTATTTACCGTGAAGGACATGAAATAGGGAATCATACTTTTACACACCCGAATATGGCGGAGGTAAGCCCTCAGCGGAGTAAAATGGAAATGGATGCCACCCGTTTGCTGATAGAAAGTATTACCGGGCATAGTACAATTTTGTTCCGGGCACCTTTCAATGCAGATAGTGAACCCGAAACACTGCAGGAAATAATTCCTGTGGCAGACAGTAGAGAGCGTAACTATCTTACTGTAGGGGAAAGTATAGACCCGGAAGACTGGCAGGCAGGAGAAATAAAAGGTTTTAATGCGGATACTATTGTAAACAGAGTCATCAGAAGCCAGGGGAACGGTAATATTATTTTGTTACATGATGCCGGTGGCCCAAGAGAAGCTACAATACAGGCTTTACCAAGAATAATAGAATATTTTCAGAAAAAAGGCTATAAATTTACTACAGTAGCCAACCTTCTTGGGATGAAGAAAGATCAGGTAATGCCACCAGTGCCAAAAACCAAAGGTTATTATATCTTCCAGGTTACGAGCGCTATTGCTATAGGCGGATATTATCTGGGATATCTTTTCTTTGCCATGTTTATTGTTTTCATGGTGTTGGGTGCTCTTCGTTTTATATGGCTGATGGTATATTCTTACAGATCATATCAAAAGGAAAAGCATCAGGAAAAAATTACATTAACAGAGTTCCCGCAGGTCGATATTATAGTTCCTGCATACAATGAGGAAGTCAATATTGTGAAATCTCTTAAAAACCTGTTGAAATGTGATTATCCTAATTTCCATATTATTTTTATTGATGACGGAAGTAAAGACGAAACTTTCAGTAAAGCATTTGAAGCCTTTAACGGGCATGCCAATATCACGTTGTTGAGCAAAGCAAACGGAGGTAAAGCTTCTGCACTTAATTATGGTATCGACCGTTCGACATCGGACTATGTAGTATGTATTGATGCAGACACTCAGCTGATGCCTAATGCAGTACGTCTGATGATGGAAAATATGTACCGTAATGCCGATAAAAATGTTGGTGCTGTCGCGGGTAATGTGAAAGTTGGAAATGAAATCAATCTAATTACTCAATGGCAATCTACAGAATATATAGGCAGTCAGAATTTTGACAGAAGAGCATTCGAAGCATTCAATGCAATTACTGTAGTTCCGGGCGCAATAGGATTGTTTAAAAAGCAGGCTATTGAAGAAGTTGGTGGATTCAGTACCGATACACTGGCTGAAGATTGTGATCTTACAATAAAGATTTTGCGTAAAGGCTATTTTGTAAGTAACGAAACGGAAGCTATTGCCTATACCGAAGCTCCGGAAAAGCTGAAACAATTTATGAAACAACGTTTCCGTTGGACATTCGGGGTATTACAAACCTTCTGGAAGAACAAAGATGCTTTCTTTAATCCGAAGTTTAAAGGCTTAGGAATGATAGCTTTACCAGATATGTTAGTTTTCAAATATATTATACCTTTCTTTTCTCCTTTGGCAGATCTGTTGATGGTGATAGGATTATTCACAGGAAGTGCAGAAAAAATAGGGATTTATTACTTATTATTCCTTATTATTGATGCCCTGGCTTTAGGCTTTGCCCTTGTTATGGAGAAAGCAAGCTTTATGAAGATTATATGGCTGATTCCACAGCGTATTATTTATCGTTGGTTAATGCTTATTGTACTATTCAAATCACTGAGAAAAGCACTAAAAGGAGAGCTGCAAAGCTGGGGAGTATTAAAAAGAACAGGTAACGTAAAAGATATTACTGAAACGGTATAGATGATAATGAACAGATTTAGTTTTAAAAATGATTATGCAGAAGGATGTCATGCAAATATTCTGAAAGCATTGGTTGAGACGAACAGGGAACAGCAAATTGGTTATGGTGGCGATCAGTATTCGGCCATGGCAATAGATATGATTAAAGAACGGTTTAACAGTCCGGAAGCAGATGTTTATTTTGTTTCCGGAGGTACACAGGCAAATCTTCTTACTATTTCTTCAATACTAAGGCCATATCAGTCTGTTATCTCTGCAGAGTCGGGACATATATTTACCAACGAAGCAGGAGCTATAGAGGCTACAGGACACAAAGTTCATGCAGCACGGTCTGAAGATGGAAAACTTTCCCCGGAAGCTTGTAGAGAAGTTCTGGATACGGTAACCAATCAGCCACATGTTGTAAAGCCTAAAATGTTGTATATTTCGAATACGACAGAATTAGGAACGCATTATACTCGTGAAGAGCTGGAAGCTTTGTCTGGATTTTGTAAAGAGAATAATCTATATTTATTTGTAGACGGAGCTCGTCTTGGTCATGCGCTGACTGTAGAAGGTACTGATGTAACTCCGGAAGATATAGCACGCCTGGCGGATGTGTTTTATCTGGGCGGAACCAAAAACGGAGCGTTGATAGGAGAAGCTATTGTTATTGTAAATCCGGAATTGAAGGAAGACTTTGGATTTCATGTAAAACAGAAGGGAGCTTTATTGGCTAAAGGAAGACTGATCGGTATTCAGTTTATGGAGCTGATGAAGGATAATCTTTATTTTGACCTTGCAAGATCCGCTAATCAGAAAGCAATGAAAATAAAAGCTGCATTTGAAGCTTATTATTGTGGTTTCCTTACGGATTCATACAGCAATCAGTTATTTCCGATTATTCCAAATTCCTGGATTGAAAAGCTTTCTGAAGAGTTTGACTTTTATGTCTGGAAGAAAATAGACGAAGAAAAATCAGCAATAAGGCTTATAACTTCATGGGCAACACCGGAAGCAGAAGTTGATAGTTTTATAGCATCATTAAAGCGTTTAGCATAAAAAAATGGCCTCAAGATATTGAGGCCATTTCTCCGTAAAATTATAATTAAAAATGATTGGCAGTTTAGGGCCTATTTTCCTTTTATATTGTCTTGGATGTCATTGGCTGCATCCTTTGTTTTGTCCCAAGCATCATCTGCAAAGTTTTTAGTGCTTTCCCATGCATTTTCTGCGGCGTCTTTGGTATCTTCCCAAGCGTCTGATACCTGTTGCTTCAGATGGGCAAAGAAACCTTCCTTCGTTGGTTCTTCATTTTCATTCTTTTTCTGGTCGATGTAGCTTTTTACTTTATCCGATAAATTGCCAATAGCATCCTGTGTTTGTTTTGTGAAATCTTTCAGATTGTTTTCGGCATCATTTACAAATTGTTTTGCTTTGTCCAGACTCTCATTTTGTTCATTAGTACTCATTGTTCGTGAATTTTGGGGTTAATGCTTACTATACTTTCAATAAGCATTCCGAAAGGATGTTAGCGAACGTTAAAACTTTCCTAATGATATACTAAATGTTTATTTTTGGGTAAATAAATTTAATATGGAAAAAACAAGATGTGCATGGTGCGGAACAGATGAGCTGTACCAGAAATATCATGATGAAGAATGGGGGCGGCTGGCAACGGATGATGCTACTATGTTCGAGTTTATGATACTTGAGAGCTTTCAGGCAGGATTGAGCTGGATTACCATTCTCCGTAAGAGAGAAAGCTTTAGAATAGCATTTGACAATTTTGACTATAAGAAGATTGCTAAGTATGATGAGAAAAAAATTGATGAATTACTTCAGGATACAGGAATTGTAAGAAACAGGCTCAAGGTATTAGCAGCTATAAGCAATGCAAAACTATTTATGGAACTTCAGAAAGAATTCGGAAGTTTCTATAACTATATCTCGACTTATACCAATGGAGAAAGAATTATAAATACCTGGAAACATCATACAGAAGCACCTGCTACAACACCTTTATCGGATGCTATAAGTAAAGATTTGAAAAAAAGAGGATTCAAATTTTTGGGGTCAACAGTAATTTATTCTCATTTGCAGGCAACCGGGGTTGTAGATGATCATATAGAAAGCTGCTTTGTAAGGAATAATTAAAAGAAACTATTATAAATAATAAGAGGCTGCCCTGAACGATTAAAGGTATTTTGATATGACTCAATATTATATTTTGGGACAGCCTCTTAGTTACTATACTTGTATTAATACTGCTCTAATAAGTAATTTAATATATCAGTGGTAGTTACAATTCCTTTTATTTCATCATGATCCACTACAGGAATTGAATGGAAGCTTTGCTGGGCTAAAATTTCAACCACCTCTTTAATTGTAGTTTCTGCACTTACGGTCAAAGGAGCTTTGGTCATAATCTGCGGAATGCTAAACATATCGTACACAACTGTGGAAACAGAATTGTCTTCTGCTTCATCGGAGTCATCCACATCAGCATAACTTATCTTTAATAAATCTGAATAACTGAGCATGCCTAATAATTTTAGGTTTTCAACAACGGGAATATGTCTGATATTATTCTTTTTGAATAGTTTTTCAGCTTCATATAACGATTGTTTCGGATTAAGAGTGATAAGCTCTTTGGACATAATTTGGGATACGGGAACTCTTTGTTTCATAATTATTTCTTTAATTTAATTTCGATAAATTGACAGATAATAAAGGGCCCTTTTATTAATCCTTCTTAAAGATAGCCTGAAAAACAGGCATTACAAAAAAACTACTTATGATATATTTCAGAAATATATATCACTATGTTTCTTTAGTTATTTTCAGTTTGACGATGTAACTTAGTAGAAGCAATACGATAGTTCACGAATATATTTTTCGTATTGAGAGAATCCTGGTCCTGATGTCAATAAGATATCAGGGCCGTTTTGTTGAGAACAAAATTCCGGAAAGTTTATTTAAAAAATAAGCTTTATGTTAAGCAGTTAGAAGCCTTTTAAAAAGCTGTTGATAAAAATATGAGAATACTGTATTGTACTTATGACAAGATAGAGAATGATGAGAGTGAAAAAGAGCTTAAAAAACTGATTGAATTTTGTTGAAGTATTCATCTTATTATTCTGTTTTTGAATCTTTTCTTTCATTAAAAAGTAAAAATACAGTTCCTAAAATTCCGATTGCTGCTGTCGCAATTACAATGCTATCGAATGTAAAATCATATTTTATAAATCTTCCGATAGAAAATCCGAGGAATATTATTGGCAGTATTCTGATAAAAGTTTTCATATTCAGTATTTTGTGTGATTCTAAGATAATAAAAAATCCCCAAAACGGGGATTTTTTTATTTTACATTTTTTGCTCTATACAATTCATATAAGCCTCGTGTTACAAAAATAATTCCAATAGCTACGGATAAGCCTTCAAGAAAACTATATAAGGTATTATCGCTTCCCTGAAAATAGAGTGTAAGGAAGATAATTAGAAATACTACTCCTGTAATGGTTCTTGTAAGAGGCTTCATATAATGTTGTATAAAATAAAATATTACTTAATAATTCTGTCCAATACCCACTGAATTGTCATCTTTTCAGATGCATGGTGGTCCGCAGAAAATTCTCCACGACGTCTGTTAGCAATAACACAGTTAACAGTAATTGCCTTATGGCCCAATAATTTGGATAATCCGTAAATAGCAGATGTTTCCATTTCGAAATTGGTTACACCAAGATCATTAAGTGTTTCCAGGAACTGGTCGTCCAGAGCTTTCAGCCTTAACTGTCTCCCCTGAGGAGCATAGAATCCTGGGAAAGTAGCCGTATTACCAATATATTTAGCATCCTGATAGTAGTGCGCACTTTCTTTAGCCCAGTCAGAGAAATAGAGTAGAGGTTTGATATTCTGATAAGGGAATTTTTCTAAAAAGTTTTTAGAAAACTCATTTTCAAACTGATAATCCTGATAAAAATGAAGAAGGCCATCTAATCCTACAACATTTTCTGTTACCAACATGTTGTCTACTTCTACGTCAGGATTTACACTACCACAAGTCCCCAAACGGAATAATTCTAAAGAGCTGTGCTCTTTTTTAAATTCCTTTTCTTTTAGGTCTATATTTACCAGAGCATCCAGTTCGTTCATTACAATGTCTATATTCTCGGTACCAATACCTGTAGACATTACCGTAATCCTTTCACCTCTCAGTGTTCCGGTGTGGGTATAAAACTCACGTTTATTTTTTTTGATTTCAACTTTGTCAAAATATTGAGATACTTTAGGAACCCTGTCCGGATCTCCAACCAGTATAATTTTTTCAGCGATATCTTCAGGAAGAAGATTCAAATGGTATACGCTTCCGTCCTCATTCAGCACCAACTCGGATGCTGCTAGTTTATTCATCATAATTTCCGATTTTAAAAAGGAATTGAAGTTAAAAAGAATTTCGGAGATAAAAAAATACTTTTTGTATTTCTGGTCTTTTACTTCTACACTTTATATTTTCTTACCACGTGTTTCTAATTTCGTACTTCTAACTTTGTATTTAAAAATATTACCCGCCTACACGTTTGGTTTTGTAGCCCATTTCCTGCAGAAGCTTCATAATCTTATCTCTGTTGTCTCCCTGAATAATGATGACACCGTCTTTTTCGGAGCCACCAATTCCCAAAGAGGTTTTGATTTTTTTAGAAATTTCTTTCAGTTCTGCATCGCCACCCTCAAAGCCTTCAATTAAAGTTACAGGTTTACCATTGCGTCCTTTTTTTTCAAACTTACACACAAGGGCGCCTTTTTGTTCAAACTTTTCTTCAGGCATTTCGAAATCCTGCTCCTCATGTTCAGGAAAAAGATTTTTTAACTGATCTCTTAAATCCATTTTATTTTATAATACTAATAAACAAAAGTAAGAAAAGTTACAATTTTTCAGGGTATTTACCACATAAAACCTGTGAAATTCCTTACTATTTAGTGCATTGTTTCGTATATTTGTTAAGTTAAATATAATTCTGAAATGTCTAAAAAAGCAATATTAGCCATCCTGGATGGCTGGGGATTAGGTTTAGATCCCAAAGTTTCTGCCATCGCGCAGGCCAACACACCGTTTATTGATTCATGTCTGCAAAAATATCCACACAGCAAATTAGAAGCTAGTGGTTTGGCTGTAGGTTTACCAGCCGGACAAATGGGGAATTCTGAAGTAGGGCATATGAATCTTGGAGCCGGACGTGTAATTTTTCAGAATCTTGTAAAGCTAAATATGGCGGTGGAAAACAAAACACTGGGGAATGAACCGGAAATCCTTGCTGCCTTTAAATATGCAAAAGACAACCATAAAAAAATTCACTTTATAGGATTAGTTTCCGACGGAGGAGTGCATTCTCACGTTAATCACCTGAAAGGACTTTTGGAAGCAGCAGATGATTACGGACTAGAAAATGTTTTTGTACATGCTTTTACAGATGGACGTGACTGCGATCCACATTCCGGCAAAGGATTTATTCAGGATCTTATAGAATTTATGGATGCCAAAACCGGAAAATTAGCAACCATTGTTGGCCGTTATTATGCGATGGACCGTGATAAGCGTTGGGAGCGTGTTCGTGTAGCTTATGATGCTATGGTAAATGGTATTGGATTAGCAACCAATAATCCGGTAGGAGCTATTCAGAAATCTTATGAGGAAGATATAACAGATGAATTCCTAAAACCAATTATCTGTACTCAGGACGGAATGCCTGTTGCTAAAATAGAAGCTAATGATGTCGTTTTCTGTTTCAATTTCAGAACCGACAGAGGACGTGAAATTACAATGGCGCTTTCTCAGGAAGATTTCCCTGATTATGAGATGCACAAGCTTCCTTTATACTATGTGACTTTAACTAACTACGATAAAACTTTTCATAATGTAAAAGTGGTGTATGATGAAAACATCATTACACATACTATGGGTCAGATTCTGGAAGAGAATAACAGAACGCAAATTCGTATTGCTGAAACTGAAAAATACCCACACGTTACATTCTTCTTCTCAGGAGGACGTGAAGAGGAGTTTAAAGGGGAGAGAAGGATTTTGTGTCCGAGTCCTAAGGATGTTCCTACTTATGATTTCAAACCGGAAATGTCGGCTTATGACATTACCAATGCTATTGTACCGGAATTGGAAAAAGAAAGCGCTGATTTTATCTGCCTGAATTTTGCGAATACCGATATGGTAGGGCATACAGGTGTTTTCCAGGCTGCAGTACAAGCTGCTGAAACCGTAGATAAATGCATTGAAAAAGTAGCTACTACAGCTTATAATCACGGATATGCTGTATTTATTTTGGCAGATCATGGTAACTCTGATGTTATGGTAAATCCTGATGGGTCTCCTAATACACAGCATTCAACCAATCTTGTTCCTTTTATTGTAATGGATAAAGATCACACATGGAATGTGAAAGATGGTAAATTGGGAGATGTAGCACCTACAATCCTTAAAGTAATGGGCGTAAATATTCCGGAAGAAATGACGGGAGATATTCTTGTTTCTTAATTCTATTAATGGATAAGGAAGTAATAATTACAACAATACAAGCTGCGGATGATAGTGCTTTGGCATCTATGATCCGCGGTGTTTTTGATGAATATAAGGCACCTACAGAAGGTACTGTTTATGTTGATCCTACAACAGATCACTTGTCTAAGGTATTTGATGCTAAAGGATCGGTACTTTTTGTTGCTAAAGTAGAAGATAGAGTGGTAGGTAGTTGTGGGCTTTATCCTACTGAAGGATTGCCTGAAGGCCATGTAGAGTTGGTGAAATTTTATATTTCCAAAGAAGCCCGGGGGACAGGTGTCGGAAGATTGTTTATGGAAAAATGCTATGAACAGGCCGAAAAGTTCAGATATACTCACATTTATCTTGAAAGCTTACCGGCTTTTGGAAAAGCAATTAGTATTTATGAAAAGCAGGGATTCGAACAGTTATCTGCTCCTTTAGGGAACTCAGGGCATACAGGATGTGATATCTGGATGCTGAAAAAGATTATATAAATTAGCTGATATGAAAAAGAATATACAGGTAGTTGTACTATTGTTAATTTTTTCCAATATGTTGTTGGCACAGTCTGGTACTACAGATGCTAACACTGATATTAGAGATACTGTAACAAACTCCGGACTAGGTTTAGGAGCGATTATAGCAGTAGTCATATCATGGGATAGAAATAAATCTATTCTATGGGCAATTATCCATGGTGTATTGGGATGGCTTTACGTTATTTATTTCGCGATAATTCGTTTAATAAAGGGACGGGATTAAGTTCTATATTTTCGTATCTTTGCACTCAAATTTTTAATACAGATGATAAATAAAAAACTAGCGATAGACTTCGACGGAACAATTGTAGACGATGCATATCCGGGAGTAGGACCAGCTAAAATTTTTGCATTCGAAACATTGCTGAAATTACAATCAGAAGGTTATCGTTTGATTTTATGGACATACAGAAGCGGACAGGCTCTGCAGGATGCTGTTGATTTCTGTAAGAAAAACGGATTGGAATTTTACGCTGTAAATTCTAGCTTTGAAGGTGAAGTTTTTGATTCTGAAACACACAGCCGCAAAATTGATGCTGATATGTTTATTGATGACAGAAACCTTGGTGGATTTCCTGGATGGGGCGAAATCTATAACATCATTAAAGAAAAAATAGAATTCCGCGTGGCAGGCGGAGAAGTTTTAGCTTACTCGAAGCTGAAAAAAGAAAAGAAAAAAGGTCTTTTCTGGTAACATATATAATGTAATAATATAACGATTTACCAATGTACCAATTATTGTTACATTCTTACATGGGTAAATTGCTACATTTAAATAAAAATGATTCAGTTAAAAACAATAGACGAAATCAAATTAATGCGTGAAAGCGCTCAGTTGGTTTCAAAAACTTTAGGAATGTTGGCCAAGGAGATTAAACCTGGCGTAACAACTAAGCACTTAGATAAACTTGCATTCGAGTATATTAAAGACCACGGAGCAGAACCTGCATTCCTTGGATATGGAGGTTTTCCAAATTCTCTATGTATGTCTCCGAATGAGCAGGTTGTTCACGGTTTCCCTACAGATGAACCATTGAGAGATGGAGATATTATTTCTGTAGACTGTGGTACTTATATGAATGGATTTGTTGGAGATCATGCTTATACTTTTGAGGTTGGAGAAGTTTCTCCTGAAACAAAAAAACTTTTGCAGGTAACCAAAGAGAGTCTTTATAAAGGTATTGCTCAGTGTATCCGTGGAAAGAGAATCGGAGATATCTCTTACGCAGTACAGGAACATGCAGAAAAACATGGTTATGGAGTAGTACGTGAATTAGTGGGACATGGTGTCGGAAGACAAATGCATGAAGAACCGCAGGTACCTAACTATGGCAGAAAAGGTTCAGGAAAAGTAATTAAAGACGGATTGGTTATTGCTATCGAGCCTATGATTAATATGGGAACGGAAAAAGTAAAATTCCATTCCGATGGCTGGACTGTAACAACTCAGGATAATAAACCTTCTGCACATTTTGAGCACGATGTAGCTGTAGTAAACGGAAAGCCGGTTTTATTATCTACATTCCAATATATTTACGATGCATTAGGTATTAAATCCGATGAGGAAAAAGCTTTCCAGATGGATTTCTAACAAATGAAGAAAGTAGCAAAATTTCTTTTAAATAAATTACCGCGCCCTATGCTTATTCGATTAAGCATTGTGGCGCGTCCTTTAATTATATCTTTTTTTAAAGGAGATAAATTTACTGATCCTATAGACGGCAGATCTTATCGTAAATTTCTTCCGTATGGCTATGGGAAACAACGGGAAAATGCACTTTCTCCCGGAACACTTTCACTGGAAAGACACCGCCAAATGTGGCTTTATCTGGAACGTGAAACTGATTTTTTCACCAAAAATTACAAAGTACTTCACATCGCTCCTGAGCAGGAGTTTTTAAGAAAATTCAAAAAACAAAAAAATCTGGAATATACTTCTGCGGATCTTTTTTCTCCGATTGTAGATGTAAAGGCAGATGTACTAGATCTTCCTTTTGAAGATGAGTCTTATGATATTGTTATTTGTAATCATGTTTTAGAACATATTGTAGAAGATTCCAAAGCAATGTCCGAATTATACCGTGTAATGCGAAAGGGCGGATGGGGAATTTTGCAGGTCCCTATGAGAACTAGTTTGGAGCATACTTATGAAGATTTCAGTATAACAGATCCTAAAGAGCGTCAGAAGCATTTTGGGCAATACGATCATGTCCGTTGGTATGGTATGGATTATTTCGACCGTCTTAAAAAAGTTGGGTTTGATGTAGATATCAATTTATATTCTCAAAAGTTTTCTGTAGAAGATCAGAAACGTTATGGATTGCTGGTGAATGAAATTCTTCCGGTAGTTTTTAAGCATTAGTGGATTTATATCTTATTGTAAGCCTTTTCTTTATAGCTATTGAGTAATCTATCATGATAACCTGTTAAAGAATAAGCTAGTCATTCTTTTATTTATTGTTAACTTTGCAAAAGATTTAAAAACTTAAATCTTTTTAATATTTCAATTTTAAATTAAATAATGCACAGAGCAGGTTTTGTTAATATAGTGGGGAAACCCAATGCAGGAAAGTCTACGCTTCTTAACCAGTTAATGGGGGAGAAACTGGCTATTGTTACCCAGAAAGCACAGACAACCAGACATCGTATTTTCGGTATTTATAACGAGGACGATGTACAGATTGTTTTTTCTGATACTCCTGGGGTATTAGATCCTAAATACGGATTACAGGAGAAAATGATGGAATTTGTGAAGGAGAGTTTACAGGATGCTGATGTTTTCCTTTTCATCGTAGATATTACAGATAAAGCGCAACCTTCAGAGTTTCTTATTGAAAAGCTGAATAAAATCCCGGTTCCGGTACTTATCCTTATCAATAAAGTAGATAAGGCAGATCAGAAAGTTCTTGAAGAAACAGTTGCTTTATGGCACGAGAGAATTCCTAAGGCAGAAATATTACCTATATCCGCCTTAAATGCCTATAATACAGAATATATCTTACCAAAATTAAAATCATTATTACCAGAAAGTCCGGGATACTACGATAAAGATCAGTTTACAGATAAGTCTGAAAGATTCTTTGTAAATGAGGCTATCAGAGAGAAAATCCTTCTGAACTACGAAAAGGAAATTCCATATTCTGTAGAAGTTGTTACAGAAATGTTTAAGGATAAAGGAGAAATGATCTTTATAGACAGTATTATCTATGTAGAAAGAGAAACTCAAAAGGGGATTATCATTGGTCATAAAGGAGAATCTATAAAGAAAGTGGGGACTGAAGCCAGAATGGATCTGGAAAAATTCTTTGGAAAGAAGCTTCACCTTAATCTTTTTGTAAAAGTTAAAAAAGACTGGCGCAAAAACGACAGAGACCTGAAAAATTTTGGTTATCGCTAGATAAATTCAGTAATTTCATTTATCTTTAAGTAAAGAATTTCAAAGATGAACGAATATTTAGATTCAGAATTTGACCGTGCGGATGACCTGATCAGTCAGGATCTAAACGAAGAGGCTAAAGCGGTACTCAATAATATTTTATTGGAAGATCCTAAATATGGTAAAGCACATAACCATATAGGCTGGCTTTTAAAAAATAAAGAAAATGATGCTGTAGAAGCTGAAAAGCATTATAAACTAGCTATAGATTTCACTCCGGAATATGGAGCTTCTTATCTTAACTATTCTTACCTTTTATCAGAAGCAAAACGCTATGATGATCTTCGGGATATTCTGACAAAAGCAGAATCTGTTGAAGATGTTAATAAAAGCAATCTTGCAAGGGAGTGGGCATATTATTATGAAGATACTCGGCAATATGAAAAAGCAATTGACAAGTACAAAGAATATGCACTATCACTTTATGAAAACTCATACATTGAGAAAGCTAAAGAAGGCATCGAAAGATGTAAAATGAAAATAGATATACAAAAGATGTAATAAAAAGGCCTGATAAAGGGCCTTTTTATTTTGGGTAAACTAATTATTAATTCATAATTTCGTAATTATAAGTTAATATGTTAATATGAAGAGAAAGTTTACAATGCTTTTAATAGCAGCAATGAGTTTTAGCTATGCTCAGGAAAGCACCAGCTATCAAAAACCTTCTGCCGAAATTCTTAAGCTGGCAGATTACACAAGACCACCATCTGTATTGATGGACAGCAAAAAAGAATGGATGGTATTTACCTATCGCCCAACTTATAAGAACCTAAAGGATCTTTATGAGGAAGATGTGAAACTGGCAGGATTGAGAATAAATCCGTTGACTAATATATCGAGTACGATAACATATATTGATAATCTGAAAATAAAGAATCTGAAAGGAAAATCTGAAGTTCAGGTTAAGGGGCTTCCGCAGAATGCAAGCCTTGCTTATTTTTCATTTTCACCGGACGAGAAATCTCTGGCATTTACAAATACAACCTCAAAAGGGGTTGAACTTTGGTTAGTAGATTTGGCAACAGCAACAGCCAAAAAAATTACCTCTGATAATCTGAATGCAAATTTGGGTTCTCCTTTTACCTGGTTCAAAGATTCAAAATCATTTTTAATTAATGTTTTGCCGGCAAACAGACCTGCATTATTGAGTGACAAAAATGATATTCCAACAGGACCAACTGTAGCAACCAGTACCGGAAAAGTATCACAGAATGCTACTTTCCAGGATTTATTAAAGACACCAAAAGATGAAACTAATTTTGAAAATCTTGCAACTTCTGAATTAGCCAAAGTAGATCTGAATGGTAATATATCCGGATTTGCAAAAAGTGGAATGTATGCTTCAAAGTCATTTTCACCGGATGGGAACTACATTATGATTTCTTCGATTAAAAAACCATTTTCATATATCGTTCCATTAAATCGTTTCCCTTCTGAAACTGTAGTTTTTGATAAGACTGGCCAGCAGGTAAAGGTAGTGAACGAAATGCCTTTAAATGAAATAATGCCTAAAGGATTTTCATCTGTAAGAACAGGCAAGAGAAGTATAGCATGGAGAAGCGACATGCCAGCTACTTTATACTATGTTGAAGCATTGGATGGCGGAGATCAGTCGAAGAAAGCAGAATACAGAGACCAGATCTATACATGGGATGCTCCTTTTAATGCAGAAGCTAAAGCATTATATAAAACTAAAGAAAGATTTTCTGATATAGACTGGGGGAATGCAGATAATGCATTTGTTTCCGAAGGATGGTATGATACAAGAAGTACCAAAACCAGCTGGATTAATCCAAAAACGGGAGATTCTAAACTTATTATAGACAGAAATTTCCAGGATGTATACAGCAATCCGGGGAATCTTGTTTCCGAACGAAATCAATATGGCAGAAACGTTGTAGAAATTAAAGACGGAAAAACATATTGGATAGGAGATGGCTTTACCAAAGAAGGGCAATTTCCTTTTATCAATGAAATGGATCTGAAGACATTTAAAACAAACAGACTTTATACATCTAAATCTACAACCGTAAAAGAGAGGATTCTGGATGTTTTAGATCCTAAAAAGGGTGATATTCTGGTAATGGATGAATCCAGTACAGACTATCCTAATTACTTTATTAAAAACTTTAAAACCAATAAAAGCACTCCTGTAACAAATTTCCAGAACCCTTTTGAAGGTTTGAAAGGTGTGCATAAAGAAGTTATTACCTACAAACGTAATGACGGCGTTACTCTTACAGGGAATTTATATCTTCCGGCAGGTTATGATATGAAATCTAAAAAAGAAAAACTTCCGTTGCTGATCTGGGCTTACCCAGCTGAATATAAAGACAAGGCAACAGCAGGAATGAGTACTAAAAATGCAAATACTTTCACTTTCCCTAGTTATGGATCTTTCATCTACTGGGTTTCTAAAGGATATGCAGTATTGGATGATGCATCTTTTCCTATTATTGGTGAAGGAAAAACGGAGCCTAACGATACCTTTATTCCACAGTTAGTAGCAGATGCTCAGGCGGCTATTGACGCTGTAGACAAACTAGGTTATATAGACCGTAAAAAAGTAGCTGTAGGCGGGCACTCTTATGGTGCATTTATGACGGCTAATCTTTTAACACATTCTAATCTTTTTGCTTGTGGTATTGCGAGAAGTGGTGCATATAACAGAACTCTTACTCCGTTTGGTTTCCAGAGTGAACAAAGAAATTATTGGGATGTGCCGGATGTGTATACAAAAATGTCACCTTTCATGAATGCTGATAAAATGAAAACACCATTGTTATTAGTACATGGCGAGGCAGACAATAACCAGGGAACATTCACTGTACAGACAGAACGTTATTTCCAGGCACTTAAGAACCTTGGGGCTCCTGTAAAAATGGTATTATTACCTAAAGAAGCACATGGTTATGTAGCAAAAGAAAATATTCTTCATTTGCTTTATGAGCAGGATATCTTCTTAGAAAAATGCCTGAAAGGTAAATAAGCAAAAAGCTCCCGAAAGGGAGCTTTTATTTTTATATGTTTAAAATTGCTTACTCAGCTACAGCGCGGAATCTTGCTAAAGGAGCCATACGAGCTTTGTTAATAGACAATACATCTCCTTCTTTGCTCACTGTATAATTATCAGCAGCTATTAAAGCTTTACTCAGGCCTTGTTCAATACTCATGTCTTCACAAGCCATCATTGTAGACATTCCCTGAGCAAACTGAACTCTAAAGCCGGTTAACTTAAGGTTTCCACCGATACCATTACAGCCACCAGATGCTTCATATCTATATTCTTTATCCTGCTTTAGAAGTTTCAGGTAAGGTTCTTTTCCGTTAACTTTATCAGCCACAGGCTTACCGTTTAGCTCAATTAATTTCCATTTTTTTCCAAGAACTGTATTTTTGGGCATTGTATTTTGTTGTGATGTGTTATTATTGTTGTTCGTATTCTGAACAGTATTACAGGAGTTTGCAAATAGTAATATTCCTGCAGCAATAAGTGTAAGATGTTTTTTCATAATTTATTTTTAAAAAATTTTATGTTTATTATTTACTAAGATACTTTTTTTTATAAATAGGTTGGAAAATAATCTGTTTTCTTCATAATTTATTTTACTAAAACGATCATTGATCTGATTATAAATATTTTACTACATTTGCATTATCATTCAAAATTCAGATAGTAAGCATGTAGAATTCAATTTCTTTCCATAATTATTTAATCCTGATGTCAGGGTTAATTCTGTTTATTCATTTTTTTTAAGAAAGAAATAATGCTTACGTTACAAAATATTACTTATCAGCATCCTGATAAGGAGATTCTTTTTGAGAAGCTTAATTTTATAGTTAATAAAGGCGAAAAGATTGCAATTGTCGGAAATAATGGTTCCGGTAAATCTACATTATTAAAACTAATCTCCGGATTATTAATACCTGCTGTAGGAGATATAAGAACAGAAGGGTCTGTTTATTATCTGCCACAAATCCTGGAACAATTCGATACACAGAATATAGCAAGTGCTTTAGGAGTTCAGAAAAAGCTTTCAGCTTTAAGAGAAATTCTGGAAGGTATTGTTACCGAAGAGAATATGACAGTTCTTGATGACGACTGGGATCTGGAAGAAAGAATAAAACAAGCGATGGAATCATGGGGTTTGTTAGACTTTACAGCAGAGGAGTCGATGAATCGGCTAAGTGGCGGTCAGAAGACAAAAGTTCTGATTGCCGGTATAGAAATTCATCAGCCGGATATTATACTGATGGATGAACCTACCAATCATCTGGATAGAAAGAGCAGGGAACAGTTGTATAAATTTATTGAGAATACAAATAAAACTCTTCTGGTCGTTAGTCATGACAGAACCTTATTAAACTTATTGCCCAAAACAGCAGAACTAAACCGTAAAGAAATCGTGCTTTATGGTGGTAACTATGATTTTTATAAAGAGCAAAAACAGATACAGCAAAATGCATTACAGAATAGCATTAAGAATACTGAAAACGCACTGAAAAAAGCCAAAGCTACTGAACGGGAAACTCTGGAGCGTCAGCAAAAACTCGATGCAAAGGGAAAAAAAAAGCAGGAAAAAGCTGGTGTAGCTAAAATCATGATGAATACTCTGCGGAACAATGCTGAAAACAGTACAGCTAAAATAAGAGATACCCATTCTGATAAAATAGACGGTCTTAGTCAGGAGCTTCAGCAGCTAAGAAGAGAAGCTCCACTTACAGATCAAATGAAATTAGGATTTGATCAGACTAACCTTCACCGTGGTAAAATACTGGTAAAAGGAGAGCATATAAACTTTGCCTACCAGGATAGGAATATTTGGAAAAAACCTTTGGATATTGTTGTTACCAGTGGAGAAAGGATTCTGATAAGTGGAGAAAACGGATCGGGAAAAACAACATTGATTAAACTTCTTTTAGGGCAGCTGAAATCTTCTGAAGGTATTATAGAAAGGGCAGATTTTTATTCTGTATATATCGATCAGGATTATTCTATGATTGATCATTCATTGAATGTAATTCAACAGGCAGAATTATTTAACCTGCCTCCTTTACCCGAACACGAAGTAAAAACAATACTCAATCGCTTTTTGTTTGGGAAAGAAACATGGGATAAATCCTGTAGTGTACTGAGTGGCGGTGAAAGGATGAGGCTATTGCTTGCATGTTTGTCAATTGCAGGAAAAGCTCCGGATATTATTATTCTGGATGAGCCTACCAATAATCTTGACATTCAGAATATCGAGATTCTTACCAATGCTATTAGAGATTACAAAGGAACGCTATTGGTAATTTCACATGATGATGTCTTTTCTGAAGAGATAAATATTGAGACCAGAATTGTATTATAAAAGAAAAATCCTTGTCAGGGTTTTGACTCTGACAAGGATAACTTATTAAAGATTTTTATAAAACGCTTATTCTGTTACAGCCTGGAATTTTGCTAATGGAGCCATACGTGCTTTATTAAGTGAAAGGATATTTCCTTCTTTATTGAGAGAGTAATTGTCAACGGTTTCTAATACTTTATTTATTCCTGCTTCAACACTCATATCCGGACATGCCATTCTTGTTGATGCTCCGGGAGAGAAATGAATTACAGAAGTTGTTGTGTTTGTTGTAAAAGTACCTCTGATTCCGTTGCACCCGCCGGAAGCTTGATATAAATAAGCTTTATCCTGTTGCAATAGTTTCAGAAAAGCTTCATTACCATTTATTTGGTCTGCTACAGGTTTTCCAAATAGTTCTACCAGTTTCCATTTTTTACCAATAATGGTATTTTCAGTAGTCGTTTGTGCAGAAGAACTATCAGTCTTTGTAACAGTAGTACAAGAATTAGCTACCAGTAAAATTCCTGCTGCGATTAAGGCAAATTGTTTTTTCATAATGTGTTTTTAATTGTTTTTATCGTATATGTTTAGTAAAATGATACTTGTATATAATTATATTCGATTTATTGTTTTGTAAAATATTTTAATTAAACAATGCTGTATAATAAATTAATAAATAATTTCAAGCATATATTGTTTTAATTTTCAATGTATCGCTAGTTTTCAAAAAATATGCCATGTTTAAAAAACAATTAAAAGTATCAAAGAAATTATATGCGTATTTGTGATGACAGATATAGGCTCATTGCAACTATTATATAGTACAAGATAAGATTTACAACTAAAAACATTATTTCATCAACAATGACTGATTTGCGGTTAATACTTTTTACGCTTTCATAAATAAGTACAGCAGGAGAAATAAGTACAGCGAGAGCAGAGAGTATAAATACACTTAAAATAATATACTCGTAGAAAATCCATTTGAAATTATATTTCCAGAAAATAAGATGTTGGATTCCGAAAGCTATAATAAAAAGATAGAGGAATATCTGGATTTTATGAATCTTTATAATTGTCATTGCTTACATTTTTGATTTATAGATTACCGGACCGGGCTTATAAGGAATAGAATCATTAACCAGTTTTACTGTAATGGAATCAAAATATTTCTTTTGATTAAATTCAGTCCTGAAATCATCTACATATTGATATACCTTTTTTATATCATCAACTTTGTCATCTTTAATATTCAAAAAAAGTTCAAAATGCTCTGATTTTACCTTTTTCCTGTTGTCGATATCTCTGTAATACCATATATTTCCGATAACATCCCCAATGGACATTTTCAGATTATATTTTTTATCTAATTTTCGGAGAAGCTCTGTTGTTTCTGGGGAAGGATCATATTGAGTTTGTTTGCGTATTCTGGCAAATGGATTTAAGTAAAATAGTAATGGCAGAATGATAAGAATAATGAAAATAAACGTTAGAAATTTCTTCATTTTATAGTTATAGTTTTTTTATCTAATATAGTTAATTAGTATATGTATATGAGATTTATGGCATAAAAAATCCGAAAGAAATGCTTCCGGATTTTAATAGATCTTACAGATATATTTTACTTTTTACTTTGCTTTACCAGAAGATAGCAAATATACAGGAATGCTACCCATATCGGAATTAGCTCCACAGAAATTTTTAACCCTGTAAACCACATGATGATTAAAATTCCAAAAAGGAATAATAAGCATATATAATTGGTTATTGGATATAGGAACGAAGGGAACTTAGTCTTTTCACCTTTATGAGCCTGCTTGAATTTAAAATGTGTAAAGCTTATCATAATCCAGTTAATAACCAACGATGATACTACAAGAGACATCAGTATACTAAGAGCCTTTTCCGGAATAATCTTGTTAATAACAATACAGATTGCAGCAAATACTGCAGAAACTAATATTGCCATTACCGGAACATGGTTTTTATTCAGTTTTGATAAGAATTTAGGAGCGTTTCCCTGTTCTGCAAGCCCGAACAGCATTCGGCTATTACTGTATACACTGCTGTTGTATACAGACAATGCAGCCGTTAGAACAATAATATTCAGAACATTTGCAATAAGGCTTGTGAAATACACAGTATGCCCGAATAGGTTAAACTGGAAGCCTTTTAATCTCTCGAAAACCATTACAAAAGGGCTGCTTCCTTCTGTAATATTGGCCCATGGAGATAATGAGAATAGGATAATCAATGCACCTACATAGAAAATAAGAATTCTGTAGATTACCTGATTGGTAGCTTTTGGGATATTTTTTTCTGGATTTTCAGCTTCAGCAGCCGTTATTCCAACAAGCTCTAACCCGCCAAAAGAGAACATAATAAGCGCCATGGCAGCTAATAATCCCTGGAAACCTCCACTTGAAGAAGTACTGATCCAGCCTTTAGGAAAAAAGCCTCCGTTATTCCACAAGTTGCTTACGCTGGCATTTTCTCCGCCGGTACCACTAATAAGCAGGTAGCTACCAAATAGAATCATAGCAATAATAGCTACAACTTTTATAATAGAAAACCAGAATTCAGCTTCTCCATATACTTTTACAGAGGCCAGATTCAGAGCATTAATTACAAAGAAGAAAAATAAACTGGATACCCACAACGGAATTTCAGGCCACCAGAACTGTACATAAACTCCTATTGCGGTAAGCTCAGACATACTTACCAAAATATACAACATCCAGTAATTCCAACCGGAAGCAAATCCGGCAAAAGGGCCCCAATATTTGTATGCAAAATGGCTAAAGCTACCTGAAACAGGTTCCTGAACGACCATCTCACCCAATTGGCGCATTATAAAAAAAGCAATGAAACCAGCCATTGCATAACCTAAAATTACAGAAGGACCTGCCAATACTGCTGCAGGACCTATACCCAGGAATAGCCCGGTGCCAATTGCTCCGCCTAAAGCAATAAGCTGAATGTGACGATTTTGTAAACCGCGTTTTAATTCTTTCTTGTCTGAATTCTCCAACGTTTAATTTTTTACAAGTTTATTATTATTTTTCAGGCTTAAAAATAGCATTTTAATTATATTAAATCACATTTTGATTATATTTTTGCTGAAATAATAGAAGAAAAATAAGAAATTCCGGAATGATTTAATTGTTTCGGGTATAAATAACGGAGTTATAGTAATATGGATAAGGAATATTTATTGGAACAAGTGAAAACACTTGCGCAGGAAAAAGTAAAGAATCTTGAGGAAATGATTGTATCTACAAGAGCATCCAATAACGATACAAAAAGTAGTATGGGAGATAAATACGAAACTTCCCGCGAAATGTTGCAGCAGGAAATCAACAGACTGTTGTCCCAACAGTCGGAAGTAAATAACCAGCTGGATGTTCTGCAGAATATCAATACGAAACCTTCTGCTGTTGTAGGCTTGGGAGCTTATGTTGAGACTTCTATGGGGAATTTTTATATTTCAGAAAGCTTCGGTAAACTGAATGTTAACGGAAAAGCTGTTATCACTGTTTCTGCAAATGCTCCGCTGGTACAGTCCATGCTAAAGAAAAAAACAGGAGAAGAGTTTGAACTTAATGGTAAAAATCAGAAGATACTGTCGATTGGCTAATTGATATTATTAATGATTAACATTCTCTGTAAATGCCCTTTAATTCGTACATTTGAGTATTCCTAAATTTTTCCGATAACACTAAAATCATACTACTGTGGGTTTACTCCGTATTTATGCCGATTCTTTCAAGGGATTGTCAAAGGAAGCCTGGATGCTTTCTATCGTAATGCTTATTAACAGGTCCGGATCAATGGTGCTGCCTTTCTTAGGTGTGTACATGACGGATCAGTTAGAATTCAGCATTAAAGAATCAGGACTTGTACTCAGTTTTTATGGTGTCGGATCAGTAATAGGTTCCTGGCTGGGAGGTTATTTTACTGATAAATTTGGTGAATATCGGGTACAATCTACCAGTTTATTTCTCAGTGCACCACTTTTTTTACTAATACCAATCTTTACTTCGGTAGAAGGGATGGCTCTCATTATTCTGCTGCAAAGTATTATAAGTGAGACCTTCCGTCCGGCCAACTCTGTAGCGATTACCAAATATGCAAGGCCTGAAAATTTGACAAGGGCTTTCTCTCTTAACAGAATGGCCATTAATCTCGGTTTCTCTATAGGACCGGCTTTAGGTGGTATTTTGTCTTCAGTGTCATACGAATTACTTTTTATTACTAATGCAGTAGGAGCGGTCCTTGCCGGGATATTCTATGTAAGATTTTTTAGAAAAAGACATAAGATTTATCAGAAGAAAATGAAAGAGAAACCTATCGTTAAAGAGACTACAGAAAAAGAGCGTTCTCCATATAGAGATTCCCCGTTTTTGGTATACTGTCTGCTATGCGCGATATTCTCTGTCTGCTTCTTTCAGTTCTTCAATACGATTCCTATTTTCTACAAAGAAGTAGCACATCTGGATCAGAAAAGTATAGGTTACATCCTGGGATACAGTGGATTTATTATTGTTGTACTGGAAATGCTGGTTGTAAATTTTGCAGATAAATATCTTACGATAGCCAAAACTCTTCTCTATGGAATTTTGATGTGTGCTGCAGCTTATGCAATGCTTGCGATAAACTATCATATATCATTGATAATGTTGTCCATATCTGTACTGAGTGTGGGTGAAATATTAGTGCTTCCATTTATGTCTACCATTACGGCATTACGATCCGGGAAAACCAATCAGGGGGCCTATATGGGCCTTAATGGTATGACGTTCTCTATTTCATTTATTATAACACCATTGCTGGGAACCAGTGTAGCAAGTGATTTAGGATTTAATACACTATGGATAGGATCCGGAGTTGTTTTAGCATTCGCTGGTATTGCGATGTACTTTGTGGTAGATTGGCTCCTTCCGGGTAAGGTTAAAGCAGCACATTAATCCATATCATAATACTAACACAAAGGCACAATGTAAATTATTGTGCCTTTGTTTATACCGATATTAGCTAACTGTTATTTTTGCTTTTGCTGCTTGATAAAATCAACCATTTTCTGGTCTGCATAGTTGGTAATGCCTTCTGATTGGAATGCAATAGCACCATTTTTATCTAAAATCACTGTAGTAGGTAAAGTTCCTTTGTAAAACTCCTGAGGTATAGCTCCATTGGGGAATGATACAGGAAGAGTAAGTCTTTTGTCATTAAATAGTTTTTTAGCTTTTTCCTGATTGCCATCTACTTCCAGAATAACAAACTTAACCTCATCGTCATTTTTGAAATTCTCATAAAGACTTTGTATTGTAGGCATTTCAGCAATACATGGAGAGCACCACGTTGCCCAAAAGTTTATAAAAACCACTTTACCTTTTAAATCTTCGAGACTAATACTTGCTCCTTTTTCATCTTTTAGCTGCATTGTATAAGCTGCTGTAGAGGCTTCTTTAGGTTCGTTATTGAATTTAGGGCTAAAAAGACCAATTTTCATAAGTGTACTCTGCACAAAGACTTTTACTCCCGGAACGAAAATGATACCGAGAACAAAAATGATAAGAATAATATTGATAAAACGCTTCATAATAGGGTAAAGATAAACATTTTTAGAGCATAAAAAAGACTGCTCAACAAGAGCAGCCTTACAGATTATATTCTAAAATTAAATACTACTTTCCTGGTTCCTTATGAGTTGTAGGAGTATGGATAATGTCGTAATATACAGACTTGTCATTAGCATTTGGGTATACTCTGTAAGTAAATTCTGCTCTCGTTAAAACAGTAATATCTACAACACGGGTGAACAGAGTTTCACCTTTATCGTTTTTAGCTACAATTGTTCTGGTTTTCCCGTCAGCAGTAACAGACCAATCTCCGTGCATTTTAGGAGAATCGTCCAGATTATACATCGTAAATGTACCATCTGCTTTGAAGTAAGCATAACCTACAAAATTTACTACATTTGGATCTTTAAGGTCTACATTGGCACCGGCAGCATTTTTAGAATTTGTGGTTAACCATGGAGTTGAAGCCAGTGTCTGACTTGGTGTAAGATCTGGCTCTCTGTCATTATTGTCGCTGGAACAAGAGATAGAGAATATGGCTAATAGTAATAAAGCCAATGCTGATAGTAATTTTCTGTTTTTCATTATCAAAATATTAATTGCAGCAAAAATATTTTATAATGGGGCAGAAGTTATTGTATATATGCTTGTAGTTGTTGTATAAATTATAACAAATGCTTTTAAGGAAAGTCTACCTGAAATCCTATTCCGCGAAGTGACTGAATCTTAATACCTTCGTCGAACTGAAAATATTTACGTAGCCTGCTGATAAATACATCCAGGCTTCTTCCCGTAAAGTAGTCATTGGTTTCCCATAATTTGTCCAGAATAATTTCCCGTTTAATAGTCTGATTATTGTGCTGCAGTAGAAACAAGAGTAAATCCAGTTCCCGTTGGGTAAGGCGAATCTCTTCTTTAGGGTGGCTAAGCAATAATTTATCTGAATGTAAGGTATAATCACCTATACTGATTACAGATAGAGGAGTAGCAGGCTGTGTTCTCTTCAGAATATTCTGTATTCTCAGTATTAGTTCTTCGGGATCACAAGGTTTGGCCAGGTAATCATCTGCTCCCAGTTTTAAACCTGTAATCCGGTCTATTTTCTGGTTTTTAGCGGTTAGAAATAGCAGTGGAAAATCAGATTTTTCCTTTATAATAGCTTTTGCAAGAGAGAACCCGTCAATATTGGGCATCATAATGTCTAAGATGCCAATATGAAAAGGAAATTCACTTTTCAGAAGTTCCATTATGTCCTCCGGGTTCTGATACCAGAATACTTCAAAATCGCTCAGTTCCAGGTATTGCTTCAAAATCAGTCCAAAATCGAAATCATCTTCAGCTAAAAGTATCTTAGTTTTCATAAGGCAATAAGATTTTAAATGCTGCACCTTTATTAGGTTCACTGATTAGCTCAATACTTCCTTTATATTTGTCAACAATACTTTTTACAAGAAAAAGACCCAATCCCAAACCTTTTGTATTATGGATATTGTCGGACTGTATTCTGTAAAATTTTTCAAATATCCGCTGCTGTTCCTTTTTAGATATACCATTACCATTATCCATTATCTTTATATTGAGTGTATTTTGTATAGCTCTTAGATTAATTTCGACTCTTGTTGCTCCATATTTAGCGCTGTTTTCACAGAGATTTTTTATAAGTGTTTCCATGGCCGTTCTATTAAACGGAAGCGTATTAGGTGTTGTATTATGCAATACAAATTCAACTTTTGGATTAGCAAATTGCAGATCTTCAATATAATTATTCCAGTCATCATATGATGTTTCTGTATTTTCACTATCATCATTATCCTGTAACTGAAGCATCAGACTTTCCAGCCTGTTAATTTGTCTTTCTATCAATGGAAGATTCTCTGGGTTCCAATTTTTTCTCAGAGATTTTACAGCAATTTTTAAAGTAGCAATTGGGGTTTTAAATTCATGAGCGATATTATCTACTACAGTGTGCAGAATTTCAACTTGCTTTTGTTGTGAAATTAAGTTCTTAATAGTCCGTGTAAATAGCCATAGAACAGCCGCAAGTATAAGTATACAAGAAATAATAAGAATAGTAAGATCTCTGAATAC
The DNA here is from genome assembly GCF_001675285.1 of Elizabethkingia miricola. Classification (GTDB taxonomy): domain Bacteria; phylum Bacteroidota; class Bacteroidia; order Flavobacteriales; family Weeksellaceae; genus Elizabethkingia; species Elizabethkingia miricola. Next base: position 102,442 of record NZ_LSGQ01000014.1, on the reverse strand, counting down.
AATGGATTTGATATTAAGTATCTGAATATTGTAGTAGGTTTTTACTTTGAACGAATAGAAGTTATTCAGTTTGTTGGTTTTGTCATCCCTGTTTTCATTTGATGTTTCCCATTCACCGCCGTATCTTCTTCCAACTTTTGTAATTGGTCTTTTGGTTTCATAAATAGTGACTGTTGAGTCTAAAATATATCTGTTGTCAGTTGTACTTAATACATTTCTGAACTGATGGGATATGGCCACTTGCAGATTACTTCGGGAGGCTACACTGTCTACATAATGGGAAAAATAAGGTTTAATGGTTTCTTTATTTTTTGTAAAAAAATCCAGGAGCTGTTTTTTTGTGATCTCACCTTTATTAAAACGAATAAGCATTTTCTGGACAGTATCCTCGCTAACCTCTAATTTTTTCCGTAGAATAGGTTGGTATTGTCCAAGATCTTTATCTAATTTATCATAGATGTTATTCTCTTTTATCTGATATGTTTTATAAAGAAAGTATATCTGTATCCCTACCAGAAGCAGGAATAAGAGAGCAAACGCAGATACAAGCCACTTATAGTTTTTTAGCATGAAACAAAGATAAAATTTTAGTGGATGCTAAAGGTACGTTAACTCATCATTAACCTTTCATTAACCTGATTATTCCTTATTGTGTGACATATTTGTTGCAAAAAACTTTATGAAGCGATTATTATTCTTTTTTATGATGATTATTACTGTCATCTCGTATGCCCAAACCAAACGTTTTATTTATGAATACAGGTATAAACTAGATTCAACAAATGAAGAATATCAACGAGAAGAAGTTGTACTGGATATTAATCCGGATAACGTAAAGTTTTATGATTATAATTTTTTAGCAGTTGACTCTCTGAATATTCTTCATGGGAATTATAATGAGGGCTATACCAGTATGACAGAACAGGTACTGGTACGTAAAAAAAATTCTTTTCAGAATAACAATTATTTACAAATCTGGATGATGCCTTATTATTATCTTATGCAGACCAAGGATGAAATGAAATGGAATATCTGCAGTGATACTAAAGTAGAAAGCGGCTTTAATATGCAGAAGGCAACAACTAATTTTGGCGGGAGAAAATGGATTGCATGGTTCACTCAGGATATACCTATTTCCGAAGGTCCTTACAAATTTAGAGGGCTACCCGGGCTCATTCTTAAGATTGAAGATGACAAACATAACTTCATTTATACTTTCTCACGAAATAAAAATCTTCCCAAAACCTTTGATACTAAAAGTTTTGTAGAGAATCATTATGATATGAAGCCCGTGCTTGTGACTTTTCCAGCGTGGGTGAAGCTAAAAAAAGATTTTTATAATGATCCATATGCGCGGATGAGAGCGGAGTTCCAACCTGACTGGAATGTTAATGTTAACGGCCGGAAAATTAAAAGTAAAGAAGAATTTTCAGAGCTTAATACGAGCATGCAAAAGTCGATTAGGGACAATTATTCTAACCCTATAGAACTGGATAAAGCAATTCGGTATTAACCTGCCATTAACCTTTCATTAACCCAGTTTCAGTAGTTTTAATCTCATTTTTGCCATGTAGTTCAGACCAGATCTGGGTACCTAAGATCATGAAAAAAATAATATTAGCAATTTGTCTGCTGCCTGCAATGTTATGGGCACAGCAACAAAAAACAGAAGGCATCGTTACAAATGATAAAAAAGAAAGAATACCACAGGCTAAAGTCTATATTTACGACAAGAACAATACTTTACTAAAATCTTTGACAACTGATGAAAAAGGCAGTTTTCTTATAGAAGGCATAGATTCAGAAGAAGTAAAAATAGTAGTAGACGATCTGGAGTATGATAAACTTGAGAAGCTTATAAAACTTAGTGACTTAGGTGCTAATCCGAGTTTTGTTCTGAAGAAATCTGCAACCGAAATTCAGGAAGTGTCTATGACCAAACAAAAGCCAGTGGTGAAAAGAAAGATTGACAGGCTGGAATTTAATGTTGAAAATAGTAATATTTCCAGTCTTAATGGCTGGGAGATTCTGAAGAAAACACCAGGAGTTGTATTTTCCAATGATGCTTTTAAAATTAAAGGAAGTTCCACCATTCTGGTTACCATCAATGATAAAAAAGTATCACTTTCTAGTGAAGAACTAAAAAACCTGTTAGAAAACACTCAGGGCAGCGATGTGAAATCTGTGGAAGTTATTACCAATCCACCGGCTAAATATGAAGCTTCCGGAAGTGCTGTTCTGAATATTGTTCTGAAACAAAATAAACTGGAAGGCTACCGTGGGTATATAACTGGTAAATATGTACAGTCTATTTATCCAAAAGGAGTCGGATCGATTGGACAATATTATAAAAAAGGTAAGATTTCAGCTATGGCCAGTTATTCCCGTGGAGCCGGAGCTTATTATCGGGAGGAGTCCAATTATATTTACTATCCCGAAAATCAGACAACATGGCGTGGTATTATGAACCGGAAGGATATTAATAACAGCCAGAATACGGTAAACTCCAGTTTAGAATATACACCAGATGATAAGACTACATTTACTTTAAGCTATCGGGGATCTTTCGCTCCCAGATCTGCAGGGCTTTATTTTGTTCCCAATACCATATACAATGCACAAAATGTTCCCGAATCTTATTACAGTACGATTAATGATCATAATAAAAGGAATATAAATAATAATATAAGTCTTCAGGTAGAAAGAAAATTTGATAACAGTACACTGTCGTTAACGACATACTACATCACCAGTAATTATAAAAAGTATGAGAATGTTCTTACAGATCTCAACTTTGCCAATCAGCCTCCATCTACACAAAATTTTATCAGTAATAACTGGCAGGACGTAAAGCTTTTCTCTCAGCAGGTAGATTATGGCTGGAAAAAAGACAAATGGGAATTGGAAGCAGGAGGTAAGTACAGTCTGGTTAAAACCACCAGTACATTGGATTTTTCTGACGATGAAAACGGAAAGTTAGTTTACCGTCCGGATAAAAGCAACATCTTCAATTATACAGAAGGCTATATTGCAGCCTATGCATCGGCTTCCTTAAATTTAAAAAAATGGGCATTTAAAGCCGGTTTGAGAACTGAGAATACAAACCTGAACGGCGTTGTTTCTACACCTTATGAAAAGAATACCAATGATTACTGGAAGCTTTTTCCTACGGCTTATGTACAATATACAACTGACAGTAAGCAGCAGTTTGGACTTTCCTATGGCAAAAGAATCAGCAGACCTTCTTATTCCTGGCTGAATCCTGCTAAATCATACTACAATCTGTTTTCTTATTTTCAAGGAGACCCTAAGCTTAAGGCGACCATTTCACATAACCTTAGCTTTACTTATAATGTTAAGGACTGGAATTTTGAAGTTTATTACCGGAAAGATATTGATCCGTCTATGGAGATATCCTATCAGGTACCACAAACCAATACGTTGGTATTCCATTATACCAATATTCAGAAAGCAAATGCTTTTGGAGCCAGTTTGTACAAAAACTTTCAATTGAAACCTTGGTGGACACTTAGTGTGTCGGAAGACTTCAGCTATAATGAAAACTACTTTTTTGGACAAGATCAGCAATTATATGAAAATAAAATTTACAATCTGAATTCTACCATATCGACAAGCTTTACATTGCAAAAAGCTTCGGATTGGACATTGGAAATTGGGCATCAGTATTATTCACCATCCATTCAGGGGACGTTCAGGATTTCAGGTGCCTGGGAAGCTTATCTGGTAACCAATCGGAAATTCTTTGATAAAAAGCTTGAAGCGAGTTTATTCTTCCTCGATATCTTCAAAACCTCAAAGCAAAAAGTAGCCACCAGATATGCTAATCAGGATAATTATTTTATTGATTATCAGGATACACAGCAGTTTGTTCTTCAGTTAAAATATAATTTTGGAAACCAAAAAGTAAAAGGAACCAAAACAATAAAGAAAACTGATGAACAGAACAGAATGTAACAGATTGAAAGAGAGATAAAAATCAGGTTTACCAATACTCAGATATTCCGTAAATTTAACACATCAAATAAATTGCAGTATATTATGAGTACCACGGGGATTCTGATCGATGAAAAAGAAAAGGTTAATTGGGATGATGTTTTTCTGGATGAAGAAAACAGGAGAGAGCTTAATCAGCTGATGAAAGAGTTTACCTATATCGACGAACTGAAAAAATACAATCTTCCTGTAAATAATAAAGTTCTTTTACACGGATATTCAGGGTGTGGTAAGACTACTACTGCAAAAGCTATTGCCACATCACTGAAGAAGCCTTTGTATATACTGGATCTCAGTAATTTTATTTCATCCAGAATAGGAGATACTGCTAAAAATATAAGACTGATTTTTGATAAAGTAAATAGGGAAAATGCAGTGTTGTTTCTGGATGAATTCGATCACATCGGAAAGATGCGGGGTAATGACGATAAAGATGTTGGCGAAATGCGCCGTTTGGTAAACAGTATTATCCAAATGGTAGATAACTTTTCCGAGAAAGCACTCTTAATTGCGGCAACCAATCATATCGATATTCTGGATGTTGCACTCATCAGACGTTTCCAGCTTAGAATAAGTTTTGCGATGCCTTCCGAAGAAGAATTGGACAAGTATTACGATTTTCTGTTGTCTAAATTCCCCGAAGAATTACAGGTTGTATCCAGACGATACGGAATTTCCTTCGCTGAAGCGCGCGATTATATTTTTACAGAGATTAAATCTAATCTAATCTTTGAACTGGAGCGTAAAAATAAGCCGGTCATAAGCCAATAATATAATCTGAAAAGTTCACCATATCGTTTACTGTGTTTTTTTGTATTTTAGAGAAATTATAAACGAAACACATTGATGCCCGATCAGGATAAAAGCATAACAAGAAGTAAAGAGATTCTTACCAGTTATTTTGCATTTCTGGATCAACATATAGACGATGTTGTTCAGGGGAGAGTATCTGAATTTATGGAACTTAATCAGATTGCCCGCGAATTGGCTGTTTCGCATCAGCATCTGTCGGATACTATTCAGCAGGAGACCGGACATCATCCATGTCATTTTTATGACGAGAAAATTATAGACCAGGCAAAGAAGCTTTTAAAAGAAACAAAAGCTCCTGTCGCTCAGGTTGCAGTACAGCTTACATATGATCCTTCCAATTTTTCCAAGTTCTTCAAAAAATGGACAGGACAAACACCCGGCCATTTCCGAAAGAGTATATCAGGTTAAGAACCTGTTTAGATTTTAATTAAAAATAATCTAGACTTCGACAGGCTCAGTCTGACAATTCTAAAGAAAGATATTTTGGATGAACAATGTCACTCTGACCTAAGTCTATAGTGAGCTTGACGAACTATCGAAGAGTATTAACTATAAAATTTAAACAGGCTCTTAATAGTATCCGGATAATAAATATAGCGTTTTCTGATTTCTTTTGCGCATAAAGCCCTTTTATAGCGGTATTTTCCCTAATTTTGATACTTATCCGTAAATTTTAAAAATGAGAAAAATATTTTTCAGCATAGCTTTACTGGGAATGTTAGGACAGGCTACAGCTCAGGAGTTATATATGCCAAGAAACATTAAGAAAGCTTATGCCAACGGTACCCGTGATTTGTCGGGAGCACCTGGTAAAAATTACTGGCAGAATAAAGGAATTTATGATATTCAGATAAAAGTAAATGCAGATACCAAAATTGTTTCCGGCAGCGAAACTATTTTGTATGACAATAATAGCCCGGATCAGTTTGATATATTAGCAATTCGCTTTGTGAATAATATGCACAAGCCACAATCGCCACGCTCAGGATTTGTATCGAAAGATTTCCTAAGTTCGGGACTGAAAATAAAATCATTCAGTGTAAACGGTGAAAGTTATAACATTGACAGTGATGACTGGAGTACAGTAGAAGCTGTAGAGCTGAATAAACCATTAGCGTCTAAAGCCAAAGCTGAAATAAAAATAGAGTGGGAGTATCCGCTTTCGGTACAAAGTGGCAGAGAAGGCCAAATAGACCCAAATACGTTTTATGTAGCTTATTCTTACCCAAGAGTATCTGTATATGATGATTACAACGGTTGGGACTTTATTCAGCATTCGGACAGACAAGAGTTTTATAATGATTTCAATGACTATAGTTTTGCCATTTCTGCTCCGAAAAACTATGTTGTATGGTCTACAGGAGATTTCCTGAATCCGGAAGAGGTATTGCAGCCGGAATATTTGAAGCGCTTTAAAGAATCTCTGAAGAGCGATAAAATAATACATGTTGCCAACGAAGCTGAGATGAAGTCTGGTAAGGTTACGAAGCAGAATGATTGGAATGTATGGAAGTTTAAAGCAAACCATATCTCTGATTTCTGTTTTGCACTGAGTAACCATTATGTATGGGATGCTTCCAGTGTGCAGCTGAAAACAAAAAGAGTAAGTGTACAGGCTGGCTACAAAGCCGGAGCGAAAGATTTCGAACAATATACAGGCTGGATGCGTTATAATATCGACTGGTTTTCCAAAAACTGGCCGGGTGTAGAATACCCTTATCCGGTAATGACGGCTATTCAGGGATATGCAGATATGGAATATCCTATGATGATTAATGACAGTACAGTTCCGGATAATTTTCAGGATGCCCGCCTGACAGCTGATCATGAAATTGCACATACCTATTTCCCTTTCTATATGGGGATTAATGAAACCCGCTATGCTTATATGGATGAAGGTTGGGCGACAACACTGGAATATCTGATCGGAATTGATGAAAACGGAAAAGAAGCGGCAGATACCTTCTATAAAAATTTCAGAACAAAGAAATGGATCACCAGCCCTGCGACAGAACAGGATCAGCCATTAATCACTATGACTACTCAGGTGTCGGGAGCAGGATATGGTAACAATTCTTATGTGAAATCCTCTTTATCTTATCTGGCACTGAAAGAATATCTTGGTGATGCTTTATTCAAAAAAGCACTGCATCACTATATGGATAACTGGAATGGTAAGCATCCTATTCCTTGGGATTATTTTTATTCTATGAATACAGGTTCCGGCAAAGATCTTACCTGGTTCTGGAACAACTGGTTCTATAGTAATAATTACATAGATTTGAAGATATCGGATGCTGCACAACAAAACAACAAGCTGAATATTAAGGTTGACAATGTAGGTGGTTTTGCAGTGCCGTTCGATGCTGTAGTAACTTATACAGACGGAACCAAAGAAAATAAGCGTTTCACACCTGCTGTATGGGAGAAAGATCAAAAGAAAACTACTTTAGAACTTCCGATAAAAAAGCAGGTAAAATCTGTGAATCTGGATGGTGGCATCTTTATGGATTATACACCACAGGATAACCTGAAAGTATTTTAAATAGTATATAAAATATGAAGAAGCTTTTTTTCGCTTTTATTATAACCGGATTATTTAGCTGTCTATATGCACAGAAGAATACAAAAACCGATATATGGTCTGGCTCTTATGGTATATATGCAATAAAAGACAGCTTGATGAACGCTTCGGATACTTTGATCATTGAGCGTGTAGCAGATGCAAAAGCTGATGAGGTTGCAGCAAGATACCAATCTGATTTGGCACGTTGGGCAGTTACATCAACAAAAGAAGGTAAAAAGGGGCAGGCTGTAATAAGACGATTTTTGTTCGTCCCGGAAGATAAGGAAGATCAGTATAAAGAATTTGGCTGGACAGAATTACACCGAAGCGGAAAAATGAACTGTATAGATGGCAATCATTTTTTTATTTGTCAGACAGAACCTAAAACAAAAGTTAGGTTTAATGGTAAAGAAGAATTTTATACCAGAACCGGAATTTTTGGAATATGGCTGCATTTTGGAATAGTAGATCTTAAAAAACTGAAATAAGCTTTTGTATAAAATAAATCAGCCCGAAGAATTTCTTCGGGCTGTTTTTTGTGAAATACTTTTGGAATTAATATGCACGAGTGTGACACTCGCGCCAGCGTTATATTTAAGGCTTTTTTGCTAGTGCGAGCCTTTGGCTCGTGCTGATGAATTTAAGTGTTTATATCAATTTCTAATATTTGGTCCAAATCGTCGCAATAATTCCTTGCACTACTATATTTCCATTCCCAAGACTCAACTACAAAGCCACATTCTACAGGGTTTTGATGGATATAATTAAGTTTTTGTTCGAATACTTTCAATGACCATATCTCAATAGGATGATTATTCTGTTGCCAAAACTGATATTTTTTTACATTTGAGTTTCGCTGCCCAGCCTTTTTAAACATCCAAAGTAACCAGTCTTTTCTGCTTTCTTGAGGGTTTTCACTAATTGTTTGTAATAAGCTTCTGGCTGTGTAACCTTTAAAGTCCCTTATTAATTCAGAAGGTTTACCTTCTTCTGAACGGAATATTAAATGTATATGGCTGGGCATTATACAATATCCAAAAATTGACATTCCTTTATTTTTTCTACAGTAATTTAATGATTCAATAATGATATTAAAATACTCTATTCTGGTAAAAACATCAATCCAGAATACAGTTGCAAAGCTTATAAAATAAGCTCCGTCTTTTTCATGGAATTTGTATTTTCTACTCATACTTATAAATGTAATAAAAGAAAACTATAGTAGTGGTGCAGAAAGATTAATTTAGAATTTTATTTGTGTCTATAATTCTGAAAGTTATTAGCACGAGTGAGACACTCGCGCCAGCGCTATGTTTAAGAATTATTCTAAGCATATTTTATAATTAAGACAGTTAATTGCTGGCGCGAGGCTCTGGCTCGTGCAGACAATATTATTGATACAGTGCTTATAACGTTAGAATATGGAATTAAAGGCCACGAGTGTGGCACTCGCGCTAGCGGTGTAACATGATGATATAGGAGTTAAAGATCATAAGTGGAATATTTTCCATTCATACATTGCATTTTCACTTGATAGATGTCATTTAGAAAGAATCCAAGGGATTTAATGGTTAAATTTGTTTACCTAAATAAAAGTAAAGTATGAAAAAACAAGTCTTTCTTATTGCATTATTAGCTTTTGCAGCTTTTTCATGTTCGAAAAAAGAAACTCCTGTAGAAAAGGAAAGCAATACCATGTTGGAAGAACCTAAAGTAACTGTAGAACAACAGAACGCAGAAGTTAAAGTTCCGACACCTGAAAGTGGGCTAGAATTTATTAATGCTTCCGACTGTCGTACCTGCCATGCTGATGATACTAAACTTATAGGTCCGGCTTATAAAGATGTTGCAGCGAAGTATGAAAATACAGAACAAAACAGAAAGATGCTTGCAGAAAAAATAATAAAAGGAGGACAAGGTGTTTGGGGAGAAATTCCGATGGCACCACACGCAGATCTTACGCAGGCTCAGGCAGAAGCTATGGCTATGTATGTTCTTAGTCTTAAGAAGTAAACATTCTAATCCATATATTATTGTGCCGGAAGCTAGTCTTCCGGTTTTTTATTGAATTAAATTCAAAATCAAAATTAATAAACTAATAATGACAGATCATAACAACAATAACGAGCCGCTAAGAAAAATAGAGCTCGACCGCTTTTCCAACCGTATGGCTTTTGATATGGGTGTGAAAATTATTGATTTGGCTAAAAGCCGCAATCAACATATAGCTGTAGAAGTTTGCAGGCTAAACCAAACTGTATTTCTGTATGTAGATGATACACTTCCGGTGGACAAGCATAACTGGTTAAGAAGAAAAGCAAATATCACCAGGCAATTTGAAGAAAGTTCACTTAGTGTAAAAAATGATCTGAAGGAAGGTAATATGAGTTTAGAAAAAACTTTTGGGCTGGATGAAAGAGATTTTCTGGCTAAAGGAGGAGCAATACCAATTTTTGTAAAGAATGGAGGAATGATAGCTGTTATAACAGTATCGGGGCTTCATGATGAAGAGGATCATAATATCATTATAGAAGCTCTGAAGGGAAGCTATCTGTAGATTATTCTGCTCTTAATAAACTAAAGATCAGGATAACAAAAAGCAAAACAGCTTTATTATCATATTATCTGATGAAACACTGTTATATTTTTTAAATAATCCTTAATTTTGCAGACTGTTAAATATAACCTATTATGCAACAACTTACAGAGCAAGAAATCATCCGCAGAGAAAAACTGCAACAGCTGAGACAGATGGGGATCGAGCCTTATCCGGCAGCGGAATTTGAAGTAAATACAAATACGCAGGAGATAAAGGACAAGTACGAGGATGGTAAGAAGGTGAAGTTGGCAGGACGCTTGATGAGTGTTCGTATTATGGGGAAAGCTTCATTTGCAGAGCTTCAGGACAGTGAAGGACGTGTACAAATCTATGTATCACGTGACGATGTTTCCAGTACAGAAGAAGCAGTGGAGTACAATACCGTTTTCAAAAAACTTTTAGATATTGGTGATTTTATCGGAATTGAAGGTTATCTGTTCAAAACACAGGTAGGCGAAATCTCCGTACATGTAACCAAATTTACCCTTTTATCAAAAACATTACGTCCGCTTCCAGTTGTAAAAACTGATGAAGATGGAAAAATTCACGATGCATTCGTAGATCCGGAATTACGTTACCGTATGCGTTATGTAGATTTAGCTGTGAATCCGCATGTTAAAGATATTTTCATCAAGAGAACTAAATTATTCAACGCTATGCGTGGTTTCTTCAATGACAAAGGATACTTTGAGGTTGAAACTCCGGTATTACAGTCTATTCCTGGTGGAGCGGCTGCAAGACCATTTATTACGCATCACAATGCATTGGATATTCCTTTATACCTTCGTATTGCAAACGAATTATACCTGAAGAGACTGATTGTTGGAGGTTTTGATGGTGTTTACGAGTTTTCTAAAAACTTCCGTAATGAAGGAATGGACAGAACTCACAATCCGGAATTTACCGCAATGGAAATTTATGTAGCTTATAAAGACTACAACTGGATGATGGATTTCACAGAGAAGTTATTAGAGCATTGTGCTATTGCAGTGAACGGAACTTCTAAAGCAACTTTTGGTGAACATGAAATTGACTTCAAAGCACCATATCCAAGAGTATCTATGACTGAAGCTATTCAGAAATATACAGGATATGATATTACCGGAAAAACTGAAGAAGAGCTTCGTGCTTTTGCTAAGTCTATCGGTTTAGAAGTTGATGAAACAATGGGGAAAGGAAAACTTATCGATGAAATTTTCGGTGAGAAATGTGAAGGTAACTTTATTCAGCCAACATTCATTACAGACTATCCTATAGAGATGTCTCCGCTGACTAAAAAACACAGAAGTCAGGAAGGCTTAACCGAGCGTTTTGAACTTATGGTTTGCGGTAAGGAGATTGCTAATGCTTATTCAGAGCTTAATGATCCAATCGATCAGAGAGAGCGTTTTGAAGATCAACTTAGACTTTCTGAGAAAGGTGATGATGAAGCAGGTCAGTTTATCGACGAAGACTTCCTTAGAGCTTTAGAATATGGTATGCCACCAACTTCAGGTTTAGGAATTGGTATGGATAGATTAATTATGTTCCTTACTAATAACCCGTCTATTCAGGAGGTATTATTCTTCCCGCAAATGCGTCCGGAGAAAACAGAACCTAAATTGGAGCTAAACGAAGATGAAAAAGCAATTATCGAAATCGTAAGCGCAAATGAAGAAGCAACTGCTTTAGCTGAAGTTAAAGATAAAAGCCAGCTATCCGGTAAGAAATGGGATAAAGCTATCAAGAACCTTACAAAAAACAACTTAGTGAAAGTTGAGAAAGTAGATGATGTTCTATTGATTAAAATGGTTTAATACTATAACAATACAATTACAAGCCGGAAGATATTCTTCCGGCTTTTTTATTTCTCTTGTCTAGGTTCAAAACCTTGGCAAGGATTATTTGAGAGCCTAAACTATCTAAACTTCTTAATAGCTTATTTCATCATTTGGGAATTAAGTTTATTAAGGTATTGATATAGTATTGAAATTTAGTAAATGATATAATAACGGCGGTATATTTTAAATGCACTTTGAGTATACCAGAGTCTTGATAGAAGTATAATTAGAAAACTTCTCAATAAATTTCATATATCAAGTAATGATTGATTTTTATATCTTTGAACTATGAAAACCTCCGAAACTTTACAGGAATTTTATACCAGAACATTACCCGGAAAAGATGTTTCCAAACTCTTGTGTTGTCCGGGGGTGGGGCATGTCAATATTTTCTCCAGAGAAAGTTGTGCCAGGGTTACACCATACAGTCGCAGAGATTACTATAAAATCTCTTTAATTATAGGTGAGGGAAAATTGCACTATGCCGACAGATGGATTTGTATAGATCGTCCTGCATTGCTTTTCTCGAGCCCATTGATTCCCTATTCATGGGAAGCAACCTCCGAAGATCAGAGCGGATGGTTCTGTCTTTTTACTGAACATTTTCTAAAAAATGGTAATATGGGAAATATTCAGGATTCCAACTTTTATAAAATAGGAGGTGAACCTGTATTCTTTTTGAATGACGATCAGGTAAAATCTGTAGAGCTTCTTTTTTCCAGAATAAAAGAAGAAATAGATGCCGATTATGTCCACAAATATGATGTTATTCGTAACTATTTGCAGCTTCTGATGCATGAAGCCATGAAAATGAGCCCGGCACAGTCTTATGAACGATATAATAATGCTTCACAGAGAGTAGCTTCGCTATTTATGGATCTGATGGAAAGACAATATCCTATTGATGGAACTGCCAATCCGCTGAGATTAAAATCTGCGGTAGATTATGCTCAGAATCTTAATATTCATGTTAATTCTCTCAACAGGGCACTAAAGACAGTTACAGGAAAGACTACCTCCGAACTGATAGCCAACAGAATCGTTCAGGAGGCTAAGGCTTTATTGAATCATACAGACTGGAACATCAATGAAATTGCATTTTGCCTGGGCTTTGATGACTCTGCTTATTTTACCAATTTCTTCAGGAAACAAACCCGATTATCGCCTGTAGCCTATAGAAGTAAAGTTGTTTGAATTTTACAATTTTTAGTTTGAATAATTTATACACTTCCCTGTAATCGCGACTTAACTTTGTCCTGTTAAATTACTTTATTAAAATATAACACACAGGCGATATTTTAGTTTTGCCTTAGTGTTTCAACATTAAATTATTAAAAGCATCAGGTTATGAATTACAAAACTTTAGGGAAAACAGGAGAACAATTATCCGCTATAGGATTAGGTTGTATGGGAATGAGCTTTGCTTATGGGCAGGCAGATGAACAGGAGAGTATCAGAACACTGCATAAAGCATTGGACTCTGGTATTAATTTCTGGGATACTGCGGACATGTATGCTAACGGAAAAAATGAAGAGCTTATTTCAAAGGTTTTGGTACCCAACAGAGATAAAATTTTTATAGCAACCAAATTCGGGTTCCGTTTTAAGAATGATGAAGCCGGGCCGAGCAATAGTGCTAATACCTATTTTGACGGATCGCCGGAATGGATTAAACAGGCGGTAGATAATAGCCTTAGAAGACTAAAAATTGATACAATAGATTTATACTATGCACACCGTATAGATCCTAATGTACCAGTAGAAGAAACGGTAGGCGCTATGGCGGAATTGGTAAAAGCAGGTAAGGTACGTTACTTAGGTTTATCTGAAGCTTCTGTTGAATCTATCAGGAAAGCCAATGCTATACATCCGATTGCTGCTTTACAATCCGAATACTCACTTCTGACAAGAGATGTAGAAGAAAGCATACTTCCGGTGGTAAGAGAATTAGGAATTAGTCTCGTTCCATATTCGCCTTTAGCAAGAGGATTGTTCAATAATATCAATGAAGTTCAGCAATTGGAAGATAGTGATTTCAGAAAAAGTCTGCCTCGTTATCAGGAAGCTTATCTTGAGAATAACAAAAACCTGGCTAAAGAACTGAATGAACTGGCAGCATCCAAAGGCATTACTGGCAGTCAGTTAGCATTAGCGTGGGTGTTGGCTCAGGGAGACGATATCATTCCGATTCCGGGAACCAAGCGTGTGAAATATCTGGAACAGAATATTGAAGCTGCTGCGGTTACTTTTACAGAAGCAGAAAAGGGTCAGATAGAAGAAATTATTGAAAAATATCCGAATACCGGACCACGATATTCTGAAGGTTCTATGAAACTTGTAAATAACTAAAAGTAAAATACTCTTTATTAAACCTCACAGGTTTTAAAAACCTATGAGGTTTAATTTATACTTTATCATTATTTAATGTAGAAAAATCCTTTCGGTTAACGACCTTTGCATTGTTTAAACAACAAATGACCATGTTTATTATATCATTAAACTATATTAAAGCCATCAGCGAAATAGAAACACTCATTGAAGCGCATAATGATTTTCTGAATAAGTATTATACTGATAAGAAGTTCCTGATGTCAGGAAGAAAGCATCCGAGAACCGGAGGAGTTATTATAGCACAAAATGTAACAATAGAGGAGATAAGGGAAATAATAAAAGAAGATCCCTTTTATCAGCATCAGGTAGCCGAATATGAAATAACAGAATTTCTGCCTACAAAGTTTAATGCAGATCTTAAAGCAGTGCTGGACGCTTTGTAAACTATCTCTTTGCTCAGAGTGACAGCCGTCGGGTAAATAGGTAAAGAAAGCTTTATTAAACCTCATAGGTTTCTAAAACCTATGAGGTTTGAAAATAATTTTACCAGTATTTAATATTGTCGAGTTGAGTTAGGGAAAAAATATCTTAATAACCCTAGTTTCTATAGGTTGAAGTTAAATCTTCAGAATATTAAACCTATAAAGGTTTGTAAAAATAAATCGTAAACAAAAAATAAATAATACTTTATGCTTAATAAGCAGTTGGCAACAAAACACCAATTCATTGCTACTATTCTTGCTTTTGCAGTTATCCCAATGTCGGGATTGGCGACGGACATTTATCTGCCTTCAATGCCAAGTATGGCAGAGGATCTCCATCTGCCGGAAGCCAGAATACAGCTTACTTTAACTTTTTATCTCATCAGTTACGGGATTTCTCAATTCTTTTCAGGAGCTCTTGTAGACGCTTTCGGGCGTTACAAGATCAGTATTATGGCATTGGTACTTTTCGTAGTGTCTTTCTGGATTACCGGGCACACTCAGAATATTTATGTTATCTATCTGATGCGGATTGTACAGGGAATACTGTCCGGATTAGTCGTAGTCTCTAAACGTGCATTTTTTGTGGATGTCTACGATGGAGAGGAAAGGAAACATTACCTTAGTATTATGACTATAGTATGGTCATTAGGGCCTATTATAGCTCCATTTATTGGTGGCTATTTGCAAAAGAGTTTTGGATGGCAGTCCAACTTTACTGTATTAGCAGGATATTCATTAATAATTCTGATTCTGGAACTTGTATTTTCGGGAGAGACCATTAAAAATAAAAATCCTTTTCATATTGGCTTTTTGTGGAATGAGTTTAAAACTATGCTGGGAACACTAGATTTTTTCTTTGGGATGTTAATGTGTGGAGTAAGCTATGCACTGATTATGTTCTACAATTTATGCGGACCTTTTATTATAGAGCATAAGTTAGGCTATTCTTCTGTAACTACAGGTTATCTTTCGCTTCTGATGGGACTTGCTTGGATGAGTGGAGGCTTCCTTGGGAAAGCGCTAATCTCCAGACCTTTTCTGCCAAAACTTAGATATTCCAACTTTTTACAATTGCTCTTTATAATACTAATGTTTGCAAGTTCATTCTATGTAGAGAATCTCTTTACACTGGTGCTCTTTGCATTTGTGATACATGTTACCGCAGGATTTATGTTCAATAATTACTTTGCCTACTGTTTGGGTCGTTTTCCAAAATCAGCAGGGATTTCTGGTGGGATTACAGGTGGAGTAGTGTATATCATAACTTCTGTAGTTAGTTATGGTATAGCTGCTGTAATAAAGCCGGTACAGCAGACCGGTATTGCTGAAGGCTATTTTGCTATTGGTGTTTTAGGTTTTATTATTCTGACTTTTATTAAACGTAAAAAAGCACATATCTGATGAACAGACGCGAACTATTAAAAAAAGGAAGTATTGCAGGACTTTTCAGTTTATTGCCTGCAGCAAGTTTATTAGCTGAAGTGACTAAGCCTGTAGGGCAGAAAACCCGGAAATCATTGGCAGGTTATAAGAAAATACAATTAGGTACACTGGATTTGTATATTCTCTCCGATGGTTTTATCCGTGACGGGGTAGACGGTTTTGCACCAAGAGCTGATATAAAAGAACTAAAGAAGCTATTGCAGGATAACTTTCGGTCGGATGAATATATTGATATGGCTATGAATGTTCCGTTGATAAAAACAGAAGACAGGTTAATTCTAATGGATGCCGGAATGGGGATATTTGCGGATGAAAATACAGGATTTTTGTTGGAGAGTCTTTCCAAAGCAGGATTTAAACCTGAAGATATTACCGATGTATTTATTTCTCATGCACATCCCGATCATATTGGCGGTCTTATAGATAAAGCCGGAAAACTGGTTTTTCCAAATGCCGGTTATTTCATTAGTAAAACAGAATATGACTTCTGGATGCAGGCTACAATGAAAGACTTTGTAAATAGTGCCTTGAAAAATAAACCCGATTTTCTGCTGCAGGTTATTGGGGGGATCAGAAAAATTCTGACAGCTATAAAGCCTAAGATCAAATACTACGATTTTAACATGCCGCTTTATCAGTATTTCAGTTTTATACAGGCGCCGGGTCATACACCAGGATTAACGCTTTGTCTGATAAAATTACAAAATGAGAAAATGCTCTATATGGCCGATTTAATTCATTCGGATGTATTATTGTTTCCTCACCCTGAATGGGGTTTCTCCGGAGATACAGATTTGGATCTGGCAGTTGAGTCCAGAAAAAAGATACTCAGCTATTTAGCGGATAACAGGCTGCAGGGATTAGGTTATCATCTTACATGGCCGGGAACGGGGTTTACTAAGGAATCACAGAATAATTTTCAGTGGTTTCCTAAAGCTTACTTTATACCATAGAATTAGGTAGAAAATTAGAATTATAAAATGAAAATCACTGTTATAAACTAAATTTCTTAATGGTTTAGAATATAAGTAGATTATAAAGGAAACAAGCACAGAAATTTTTAAAATAAAAGATATTTGAATTGTGTAGGCTTATATATTTTATGCTTTAAAAAATAAAAACCCTATAGGATTTAAAATCCTATAGGGTTTTCAGATAACAGATTCCGAAAACTTATAAGAAGTTTATTGTATGAAGTTATAACCTTTAGATTTGTTGTATGCTATTCCTGAATGCATCGGATAGGATAGCCAAGTGACCCCTCATTACCACCATTGGTTCCTGATCCGTTGAATCTTGCACTGGAACTTGTCCAGTAATAGATTAAACGTCCGCGATCGGAAAGCTCGCCACTGTAAATAGATGACATTGCTCGATAGCCGGCAGCTGGGAAAACAAGTTGTACATCAGTACTTTTTTTGCTGTAAAGCCGCATTCCGGAAGTATAATTGTTATTATTACTTTGAAGAGTTCCTATTGTAGCTCTTTTAGTTGCAAGAATTAGTTTATTGTATTCTGTTTGGGTAGCTACGCGATATCCTGAATCACAAGGATCATTGATAGGATTTTTTATAGGATTTTCTTCTGTTCCTATATTCCATTTCCTGAAAATAGGGAACTTCCATGGGATTCGACCACTATTAGCCTGATCAAAACTTTGTGATACATAATGTTCAGTTTCATCGGTGTACGCTCCTGGTTGGTATTTTGCCCCGTGAATTTCTGCTCTGGGAACATCGGGATCATAGACAGCCGGGTTATTACTTGTAGCCCCCACATTAAAACGAGCCCAACGATAGCCACCAAGTACAGCATAGCCTCCCGTAGCTTTAGTAGCAGTTATACCATTCATATCTGTATAACGGTCGCTGTTGAATTTCAATTTTAAAGTATAGGATTTACCAGGCTGTAAACCAATACCGCCAGGTCCTGTAATGGGTATTGATACAGGAGCTGTATTTATATCCTTACCAATGACAATGGCCCCAGGAGGAATTATAAACTGACTTTTATAAGCATCTTCTCCGCCTGTGTTTACAATGACAGCTTGTGATGTAGTGTTAACATTGGAAACAGAAAATACCTGATTGTCACCTTCGCTAATTCTTGCATCTTTCAGATTCAGATTGCAGGACGTATGACAGTCCAGAATAGTCCCTGTAAAACCTGTGGTATTGTTATCCAAAGCATAGCCTCCTTTAACGTAATCAGGTTGTCCGAAGGAACCTGTAGCATCATTTGCATCTATACTAATATTGATCCTGCTGAATTTGTGTTTTAATACTATATTAATTATAGTATTTCCTCCGGAGATCAGTACATCTTTATTGATTGCATATAGAAGGTCGGTACCGGCTTCTTTTCCATTTAAATCTGTGATATGTAGTTTAGCCTGATTCAGATTGGTTGTAGGTGCTTGAGGAGGCTCTACAGTGCTATTAAAACTGTAGGTGACAAAAGTATATTTCTTATTACCTACCAGATTTATATTAGCGAAAAGTTTTTGGCCAGCAGCCACAGAAGCAGGGGTGCCAGTATCTTGAGCTGCATAATCACCTGTCTGACTATCATAGGCTACTATACGAAATTTAACATTTGATCCGGAAATAGATCTAGGGGTTACAGAGGTATTTTTATTAATTCCGGATATTTCCGGAGCTAATTCCGATACAATACTGAAAGGGCCTGAAATAAGCTCTTGTTTGTTGATAAGGTTTGTGCTAATATCTGCTTTTGTATTCGCCTGTTTGTTGGTGTCTGTTGTCACAAAACTATCGATATTTATATTAAAATTTACACCTTTTATATTTTCGTTTAATGTATTTTGTTGATCACTTCGGCAGGCATTTGCAAAGAATATGCTCCCGCATAATAGTAATATTTTAATTTTTTTCATTACCCTGATTACTTTGTTATTTGTTTTTAATTCCACCATTCGCCTTCTGGTTCTCCGGTTCCGGCATTTCCGCCATCTTCCCAGGGATCTGCTTTTATACCCTGTCCACCGCCACCTATCTGAACTGTAGAACCTGTAGCGATTCCTTCTTCCATCTGCATGTATATTATTTCTATTACAGGAGGAACATATTCTTTTTTCAGAACTTCTTTTTCCACTTTTTCTTCCATCATTAATTTTAATTTTTCAGGTTAAACATATATATGATTCTGAGTGCGCCCTGCACCAGAATTTATTAAAGTCTATAAAATATGTGGAGTAATTTTGTGTATAATAGAATGTGGTTCTGTACTTTGAAAACAAAATTAGAGAATACACGGGCGCAAGGAAATGACAGGAATCTGTCATTTTAATGATAAATGGTAAATAGAAAATCAAGAAATGTAAAAGAAAATGATTTCTTGAATAATAGCATAAAGAGCCTGACCACAAATGGAATTTGTGATTAAGAATATACGTAATTAGGTTATAGGATTAGCGCATTAAGCCAAAGACATCGTTCAGGTAAAAGCCTATCTGAAACTGATATCGGTCGGTATTGGAAAGCATCTGATTCATCAGTCCGCCTTCAACACGCATTTTATCATTGATGACATAGCCTACAGCTGCGTACAATCTGTTTCTGTCGAAAGCTTCCTTTTTGGCATTGATGAAGATTTCATCGTATACACTGGCATACCATGTATTTTTAACAAGCGAAGTATTATTAAATGGAACTATCACCCCAAGCTGATAACGGAACCTGACCTCAGTTTTTGGCTGGAGGAATCTCTCTTCAATTCTGTAACGGTGATTAAGTTGAACTCTGCCAAATTTCTGCTTAGTAATAAACTGCTGGAATAATCTGTGCTCATCCAGCTGAGTAATGTTTTGGTTTGCATCGTAATTATGAGAATGCACATAGGCGTAACCCAATAAAACATTGTTATTGTTCTCAGAAAGGTTATAGCCAATACCTGTACGTAATAAAAGCTGATTAAGGTCGCCTATAAAGTCATAATTCCGGTACTGGACTTCGTAATGGATATTGAATTTTGGATTTATCTTTTCATTACCAAAAAGCATCAGCCAGTTGCCTACGTCCGATTTTTGTGCTGCCACTAATCCGAAACTTATGCCTGCCAGAAAGGCGAATGTTCTCTTAATCATGTATCAGGTTTTTACAAATATAGATAAAAGCTATTAATAGACCTCATTCGATATAAAATTTCTACATGTAAAGGTTTTATATTTAAGCATTAGGGCAGTAATCATATTTAATATTTCTAATCTTTTTAAGGCACAAATTGCTACGCAATATTTTACAATTTCTGGATTGAAAATCTTTGATTTTCTTGTGTCTTAAAAAAACAAGGTTTATTGATAGAATAATTTGTGTCTTTGTGTTTAAATAAAGTTAAACCCTCAAAGACCATAAGAAGTTAAGGCAATTGAGGGTTCTTTATTGTTCAGAGATTTATCTTTTATTTTTTCATTTTGCTGAAAGAATACATTAAGTAAAACAAAAAGGGTAGAATAAATACGCAGCCCAGCATCAGTGCCCAGCCTAGTGCTTCAAGTGTTTTTTGGGGTGCAGCATATTCCAGTAATGAGATATGATTTCCGTTGCCTAATAATATAATATTAGGATTGTGCTGGTAAGTTGCCGCTACCAATATCATAATGATTTGGAATCCAGCCAAAACCCTTACCGGTATCAGCTTCTTCTGCCGTATACAATAGAATATCAATCCCAATGCAATTGTAGCCAGTGTAATGGCAACAATACCTAATGGCTTAGAAAATACCCACATCATTAAAGGTATACCCGAAATATAAGCGGTAAGAAATACCAATGCACCTGTAATAACTACAAAAAGCATCATTTGCTTAGTCTTCCGGATCATCAGTTGCAATTCTGCTTTATCTCTGGTTTCTCTTAAAGAGAATACTGAAGCCAGATAAGCACATAAGGCTATAGTAAAAAGACCAACAGAAACGCCAAACCAATTGAGCCAGCTAAAGATATAAAGATTCAGGAAGCCTGTCGCATCCGGATTAATAGAGGAGGATACTGTAGCGGCTGCTATAAGCCCCAGAAAGAAAGGAGTGAGCAGGCTGGCGTAGTAAAAGATTTGAGTGTACAAAATCTGCCATTTATCTTCCACAGCATCATAGTGTCTGAAAGTAAAAGCCGTACCACGTGCAATGATTCCCACGAGCATTAATATTAAAGGGATATGCAGGTAAGTAGACATCAAAGCATATATTTTCGGAAAGCCTACAAATAGAACTACAATAGCAATAATAAGCCACATATGATTCGCCTCCCATACCGGAGCAATAGATTCATACATGATTTTTCCGGTTTTATGCCGGGCTTTCTTATTGGTAAATAATTCTACAATTCCGGCTCCGAAATCGGCTCCGCCTAAGATAATATACAGACAGATGGACAGCCATAAAAAGCCTATTACAATGTAAATCATTTTTTCTGTTTTTTATCGTTGAACAATGCATCTGTAGGGTCGTATAATTTGGGTACCATCTTAATCTGCCTTCCGATAAGGAACATCAGGACAACCGATAAGGATATAAATACAAAAGTGAAGAAATAGAATGAATACTGTATGCCCGGCATTGGGGTAACAGCGTCTATTGTTTTCATCACACCATAGATTATCCATGGTTGCCGCCCAACTTCGGTTACTGTCCATCCGGCTTCCAAAGCAATATATCCAAACGGAGTGGCAATAAAGAAAGTTTTCAATAGCCAGTTTTTACTCAGCCATTCTTTTTTAAAGAAGAAAGAATAGAGGTATACAGCACCAATAAACATCATTATAACACCGAAAAAGATCATAATCTGAAAGGCGAAATGAGTCACAGCTATAGGAGGCCATTCGTCCTCAGGAAAAGCTTCCAGACCCTTTACTTCTGCATTAAAATCTCCTTTTGCCAGAAAGCTAAGCACTTTGGGTACTTTCACCGCATATTTTACCGTTCTGTTTTTTACATCCGGAATTCCTCCTAAAACAAAAGAAGCACCTTTTTCGGTTTCGAAATGAGCTTCCATAGCTGCCAGTTTTATAGGTTGTCTCTCTGTAACGGATTTAGCCGCAATATCACCGCTAAACGGTGCGCCAAAAGCACCGATAAGGGCAAACCCAACAGCAATTCTGAAAGCTTTGGTATGAAAGATGACATTTTTCTTTTTCGTAATAAGATAAGCGTGAACACCCGCAACAGCAAAGCCGGTAGCGCAAAAGGCAGCAACAGTCATATGAAATGCTTGTGGAAACCATGCATCGTTAAACATTGCGGCAATAGGATCTATATTTATATATTGTCCGTTTACATAATCGAAACCGGCAGGGCTGTTCATCCATGCATTAGCTGCAACCACCAGAATACCGGAAGCTAATCCGCTTACTCCAACTAAGAAACCGCAAAACCAATGGAACCATTTATTGAATTTGTCCCAGCCATAAAGAAAGAATCCCAAGGCAATAGCCTCTATAAAAAATGCCGTTCCTTCCAATGAGAATGGCATTCCGAAAATAGGACCCGCATGTTCCATAAACTTAGGCCACAAAAGTCCTAATTCAAAAGACAGCATTGTACCGGATACTGCTCCGGTTGCGAATAATATAGCAACACCTTTGCTCCAGGCTTTAGTGAGTCCTTTATAAATCTCATTTCCTGTTTTTAGGTATTTCCAATGTGCATAGGCCATTAAAAAGGGCATTACCATTCCGATACAAGAAAAGATAATATGAAAGCCCAGTGACATGGCCATTTGCGATCGGGCTGCTATAAAATCGTCCATAATATTGATTTTGACGAATTAAAATTAAGTATTATTTCTTCTAAAAGTATATACTTTAACATGATTTTAAACACTGATAAATTCCATACAGGCTATGCTGATAAGGTGTATTTTTATGTGTTGGTTATAGCATATATGTGCCTAAAATTTCGTATATTTGTAGTTATTGAAAAATGTAATTTTGAATGAGTAATAAACAATATACAGCTAGTAGTATTCAGTCGTTAGAGGGGATTGAGCACGTACGTCTTCGTCCTTCCATGTACATCGGTGATGTCGGATCAAGAGGTTTGCACCATTTGGTATATGAAGTTGTAGACAACTCTATTGACGAGGCTTTGGCAGGTTACTGCGATACAATTACTGTAACCATAAAAGAAGGAAATGCTATTGAAGTTAGTGATAACGGTAGAGGTATTCCTGTAGATTTTCACGAAAAAGAGCAAAAATCAGCTCTTGAAGTGGTAATGACCAAGATTGGTGCCGGAGGTAAATTCGACAAGGATTCTTATAAGGTATCTGGAGGTTTACACGGTGTAGGGGTGTCGTGTGTGAACGCACTTTCTACAGATATGATTACGACTGTTTTCAGAGACGGGCATGTTTATCAGCAAAAATATCAAAAAGGACGTGCTGTAGCTGATGTTGAAAAAATAGGAGACAGCGACAGAAAAGGTACTATGCAGTTTTTCCAACCGGATGATACTATCTTTACAGAGCTTGTTTATAACTATGATACTTTAGCTACCCGTCTTCGCGAATTAGCATATCTTAACAGAGGTATTACTATTACTTTAACAGATGAACGTGTAAAGGATGAAAATGGAAACTTTAAAGTAGAAACTTTCCATTCGGAAGGTGGTCTTAAGGAGTTTGTTGAGTTTATCGACGGAAACCGTGAATCTATTATGGAACACGTAATCTTCATGGAAGGGGAGCGTGATGATATTCCGGTAGAAGTAGCAATGCGATATAACACATCATTTAACGAGAATCTTCATTCTTATGTAAACAATATTAATACGCACGAAGGAGGTACGCATTTAGCAGGTTTCCGTAGAGCGTTGACCAGAACTTTGAAGAAATATGCAGATGATCTTGGATTGCCTGCAAAAGAGAAAGTAGAAATTACAGGTGATGACTTCCGTGAAGGACTTACAGCTGTAATCTCTGTAAAAGTTATGGAACCTCAATTTGAAGGACAGACCAAAACGAAATTAGGTAACTCCGAAGTTTCTGGTGCTGTAGACAAGATTGTAGGGGAGATGCTTACTAACTTCCTGGAAGAGAACCCAAATGAAGCGAAAACTATCGTACAGAAGGTTGTTTTAGCGGCAAAAGCTAGACAGGCAGCTAAGAAGGCTCGTGAAATGGTTCAGCGTAAATCTCCAATGGGAGGTTCAGGACTACCAGGAAAACTATCTGACTGTTCTTCCAAAGATCCTGCAGAATCCGAACTATTCCTTGTGGAGGGAGACTCCGCTGGTGGTACTGCAAAACAAGGTAGAGATCGTTTGTTCCAGGCTATTTTACCATTAAGAGGTAAGATCCTGAACGTAGAGAAATCTATGTTGCACAAGGTATATGATAATGATGAGATTAAGAATATCTATACAGCTTTAGGAGTAAGTGTTGGTACTGAAGAAGACAGCAAGGCACTAAACCTTACAAAACTTAGATATCATAAAATCGTTATTATGACCGATGCCGATGTGGATGGTTCTCACATTTCCACATTGATTCTTACATTCTTCTTCAGATATATGAAGGAGCTTATTGAAAATGGTTATGTATACATCGCTTCTCCGCCATTATATTTGGTGAAGAAAGGTAACAAGAAAGTATATGCATGGAACGAGAAAGAGCGTGAAGAGCTTACTCAGGAATTATCCAAAGATGGTAAAGGAGTAGAGATCCAGCGTTACAAAGGTCTTGGGGAAATGAACCCTGAACAGCTTTGGGAGACAACTCTGAATCCTGAACACCGTACACTAAAGCAGGTTACTATTGATAATGCTGTAGAGGCTGATAATGTATTCTCCATGTTAATGGGTGACGAGGTTCCGCCACGTAGAGATTTTATCGAGAAGAATGCTGTTTATGCTAAAATCGATGCTTAATTAAGCATTTAGAATAAAGTAAAAAGACCGGAAGAAATTCCGGTCTTTTTTATGTTTACATTTTTAATCAATTATTCCTCTTCACTAAGAAGATTGCTTACATTGTCCCAGTTCTCATCATATATTTCACAATTAAAATTAACCAGTCTGTTCCCGTCTGATTCTATTTCATTTAGCTTCTGAATTTACTTGCTTTGGAAATCGGATAATAAGCTATTCTTTATAGTATTTAGCTTTTACTGCCGGATCATCAAACACAACAGTATTATTTTTGGAATAAAAAGATAGATCAAGACTTTTAGTCCATTTTAGCGTTATCTGATATCTAAAGTCTACGAAATTACCTTCTGAATAGAATTTAAACGAACATCCATATGCATGACTATTGCCAAAGTTCATACCATAACCATTGTTGGTAGTAAAATCCATTCCTATAAAATTTAAAGCTGTTCCACCTTTAATAAAAAAGCCACCTTTGCCTGAATAATCATCGGCTTTAGTTATAGCTACTAAATTTCCTTTCTCAATTTTATAACCATTAGAAGAAGCTCCGCCACGTTCAAATATAACAGCATTTACTTGATTATTTTGATCACCTATAAAATCAAAACCTTTATCTATATTAGCATTACTGGAAACTTCCTGGAATTTTAAAGAATTAATATGTCCGGAAGTGTGTTTTACTCCTGTCATGAAATTACCCATATAAATATTTGTAAAAGTAGATCCAATCAAAGTTCCGGCAGAAGAAAAGTTAAAATTAATACCATACCTTGAATAATTTTTCAGATCTCCTGAACCTAGTAAAGTAAGATTATCTAGATTTACCAATTCAACATTTCCTTTTGTTGTATTAGTCTTTCCATCGCCATCAACAAACTGAATCAAATCATTTGAATTTATAGATTTTAACGTCGACCGGCTTAGCCAGCTTCTTGCCTCGGCACTATTATCAACACCTCTTAAAGTAATACGTGAACGTTTTATAACGATAGGCAAATCAAAATTATACTTACCGTTAAATACAATTGTACTGCCTGTGGGTAGTACATCTAATAATTTTGACACTATATACCATTCGGCGGAATTATTCAAAGTGGCATTTGCATTATATTTTTTTACTTCATTAAGAGTGACAGTTGGGAAAGCTTGACTTATTTTCACAAAATTATCCTTTCCAAGTAATAAAGAATAATCATTTATATATGCGTTTTTTTCTTTTATAAAATTAGTATCCACATAATAAATCCCTGATTTTTTCCTGTAATAAATGCCATCAACCTTGGAATCATTCATTACAGAACCATCAGCCCATTTATCTATTTGACGAAAGTTTACAATTTCTTTAGTATTATTATTTGTTAATTGGATAACTTCCTGTGCCTGCGTATATAATGTTCCTGATATAAAAGATATTACTAAAATTATTTTTTTCATGATATAAAGTTAATAATTCTATTGATGAAGACATGCAATTATTCTAACCTTTAATTCTACGGAGCATTATGTTAAATAGGTTTGGTATTTAATTTTTTAGAGCAGGGGAAAAGGGGAATTTTATTTTCGCTCTTTATTCAACCGAAAAAAGGGGCAGAGTAGAGGAAAAAATATAACCGAATAAAGATTAGTATTTCTTACACATCCATAGAACACAAAACATCAGCAATAGGAATATCAGCCGGAGCCAATTTCCAATTAAGGAGTTCAGATTTATCAACCCATTCATACTCGTCATGATCGGTGAGTACACAAACCCACTGTTCCGACCTACATATATAAGCAATAAGTTCAATCGTAAATGCATCATAATCGTGGACAACGGACTTGAAATACCTTTCTATTTCAACCCTTATTCCGAGTTCCTCTTGCAACTCCCGATATAAAGATTCCTCTTCCGTTTCACCAACTTCAATTTTTCCACCTGGAAACTCCCAATAACCACCCAATGATTTTTCAGGCTTACGCCTACAAAGCAAAATTCGTCCTTCGTTGAATATAACACCGCAAACAACCCTAATCGTACCCATGACTTTTCCTGTGATATTGCAAGTTTAATTTATTCAGAATATGCGTTTCGTGTACTATTAACTCACCCCTTGCAGCACCAACCAATTTCAAATCATCCGTAATAGAAAACGTCCCTTTGTCAAACATCACATGATGATTCGGACACAGGCAAATCAAATTATCGCTGCTATCATCCCCATCATGAGGCCTGCCCAAAGGCTTTATATGTGCACCCTCTGCATAGCCACCCGATTTCGTAGGGATAGTCTCTCCACATACCTGACATTCATAATTATACAACTTCTTCACATCATGAGCAATCCTGGTATCCCTCACAATTCGTAAAACCGTACTTTCCTTTCGTTCCGTAGGTTTATTAGAATACTTTAATTCAATCCTTTCCGGAGTATTTCTCTCAGGATTTTGCCCACTATATTCCAGCCGAACCCTACAAATTATAAAACCACTCTTTCCTGTTTCCTCCCAGGCATCTACCACACTATATAAACCAGCATAAGTATAACCCGTTTTCGGCGAAAATTCAGATCGATGCTTATAACCCCGAATCACCCTAACAGGCAAACCCCGATCCATACTGATAAGCAAACCCTTATTATCACTCTTATCCCAACTCTGATCCTCAATTTGTTTTCCCTTCCCATCATTGCCACCAGCTCCCGTATATATAATCTCATCTCCAGAATCCAAATCATCCTCATATCCGCCAGAAATCACAATAGCAGCAACACCATCTTTAGCATTGCCGTCAATACCTTTTGCCCAGTTTCTATGAAAACTCGAAGGCATCATTTCTTTTCTATCATTAAAAATATGGCCTTCTTCAATCCCTTCTATTTCTCCAAATACAATTGGTCGAGTCATACAATCCTTAGTAACTAATTTCAGTGTACTAAGATACATTTAAATCAATAATATGTTTATATTATTGTTAATACTGTTTACATCAACCATTATAATATTTATTCAACTAAATATAAACGTATTAAAATACTGAAGCGACGAAATAATAAAAACCACTGATTTATAGACATAAAACCGCCAGAACAGCACTAAAAATCAACAAATAATAAGCACCGCCGATATATTTAAGAAAACCTTAAAAAAGCAAAATATAAAACGCTGGCCGATTCGCCTAAACCATGTATAAACCCTTCTTTATGTACAAAGGATAACAGCAGCATCCTTTTACAGAAAATGTCGACTTTTTAAAAAGATTTTCCTTTGGGCGTGACCCTACGGGTCGGGCTATCCACTACAAGTCCTCGCTCGTACCTCACTGTGGGCTTTCGCTGCTATCCCTCACGCAAACCCGTCATAAAATAGAGTAGGGAACAAATAAATATATTGTTTTAGTTTATAATAAATTAAGAAATATATGCTCTAAAAGCAGCTAATACGATAGCTCTGGTTCTATCTGGTAAAAATGGAAGCACTATTTTTTCAAAATTTTGATCTGATGCAACAATATATTTACAAAGATAGGTATGACTTCTATTTTCCTGTTGGCTAAATTGGTATAATAAATCTATGTGTTCATTAATACGATCTGCTAATTGATTATCATTAATGTCTCCATTTTCTAGCTTAACAAAAAGCCCACTTATAGCATCTTTAAAATAATTAATAACTCGTTCTACACGATCCAATTTTATCTCAAGACGATTCAGCAAACAAATTCGGATAGTAGCATTTCCTCTACCTTCATCATCAATACCATTAATTCTAATTCCTTCACCATCTGGATCTATTTCAAATTCAAAATAATCCTCCGGATGATCTACTTCTGGATGTAACAAGTAAGGTCTTTCATTAAGTAACGGGTCAACTCCGGCTTTAGACAAAGCAAGATTTATATTTCCATCAGCCAATAACACTGGAGCTAGTACTCTAGGACCAATCACTGGAAATTTGTTGTGTTTTGCACCCTCTCTGTTACACGTTATGCAAGAAGGTATAAGATTTGTCCATTCGTAGCAAAGCCAATAATATCCAGGATGCAAACCGTCTTCATTTACACCTTTTTTTGGTCTATAATGTTCAATATCTGCCTTGCAGATTCTTTCACAATAAGCACATTTATTATGGTATGCTATTGAGAGATGATCTTCAACTCTTGATCTCTTT
Source organism: Elizabethkingia miricola (assembly GCF_001675285.1). Classification (GTDB taxonomy): domain Bacteria; phylum Bacteroidota; class Bacteroidia; order Flavobacteriales; family Weeksellaceae; genus Elizabethkingia; species Elizabethkingia miricola. The sequence goes on along the minus strand of NZ_LSGQ01000014.1, from coordinate 73,335 downwards.
CCATCAGGGTGATCGTATGCTTCTCTATAAATAGTATCCGTAATTAAATCTTTATTACGAGTGTTTGTTATTTTTAGCAAAGCTTGGTATGTTTCGTCTGATGCTAATCGAGCAGTTTTATCTTCTTCTCTTTTTATTACAAATCTCATTGTCTTCTGGATTTAAATAAATCAATCAATTGCTGCTCTTTTTCATCAGTAAGAAAAGAGGATATTCGCTTTTGAACAATATCATTAAATTCTATTTCTGAATAATTTGTCTCAGTTCTTACTAATTTCTTTTGATCATGACTTTCTGGTATAATATCGTCTAACCCAAAAATTGGTGACGTTAGTATTGTATTTGGTAAAAGATCTCCTAACTCTAATAATTCATCTAATCTTCTTATTTTGACTCCTTCAGCAGAGTTTCTTTCTACTCTAAATATTTGACTATTTTTAGGTGCTCCTAAGAAAGAAATTGGACTATGTGTAGACGCAATAAATTGAACTTTTGGAAATGTCTTACTGAGTTGCTGGACGATTTGCTTCTGTAATTTTGGGTGTAGATGTATGTCGATTTCATCAATTAAAACAATTCCTGTAAACTCAGACGGATCATTGACATCTGGTTGTTGATTATATAATCTGATTAAGATATCACCTATCATAGCAATCATACTTTTTAGTCCTGATGCTAATTTATTGAAGGTTACTTTCGCAAATTCTGCATTTTCATGGTCTTTTTCAATATATGTAGTTACTGAGACACCGTCGATTTGATCATCGAATTTAATATCATATAGATTTGGTAATATGTCGGTAAGAATCTCAGTTATATAATTTTCCCGTTTGTCAAATCGAATGCGTTGCTGACTGCGCCAAATATCAAACTGATATTGTAAATCAATCAGATGTGTTTCATCATTAAATAGTGATGATGTTAATTCTGTGGAAATAAATTCTAAGTTTTTTGAGTCTAATCCATGAGTGGTCTTGAGTCTGGATTGTCCATAGGCTGCAAAACCATTAGTTAATGGAAAAGTATCGTTTTCTAAGGTTTGGTTATATGGATATAAGTAAGTAATTGTATCAGATGAGGACAAGAATAATTTTAGGCTAATTTCAGCATTTTCATCTTCAAATCCACTTACTTGTATTTTTTGATTACAGATTGCGGTAGCGATAGCCCTAAGGATAGATGTTTTACCAGTACCATTTTCTCCTGTGAAAAATATCCATTGAGATGAAAAAGGGATTTCATTTATTTGAAGATTCTTAATGGGGCCATAATTAACAATTTCTATCTCACTTATTTTTATAGGTTTTTGAGTTTCAATTGAATTTTCTATAAGGATATCCTCTCTATATCTATCAATTTTTTCTTTTTGCCCTTCAAAGTCTGCAGCTTCTATAAAAAATATACCATTCTTAATTATAGGGAAGAAAGACTTTGCATTTTCTGTTACTATATTGTCAATTATAACTTTATCTGTCTTTATGAAATTTTCTAAACTATCAAGATAATTTCCTTGATAGTTTTTTTGATATCTTATTCCACTTGACCGAAGTCCTAATTTATTTACAAAATATTGAGTTATAAATCGTCTTTTTTCATCAGAATCGGAAGTATTAATTTCAAGAGAAGAATTTCCTGACTCTAGATTAATTATAAAAATGATATTAGGCGTTTTGTTTTTCCAATCCATTCCTGTCCAAAATGAAACTGCTAAATACAGTTCATTACCATAAAACCAATAACCTTTATCTAAACTACTTCCTCTATTACTTTTGCGAAAAGTGAATCGAAAAGAAGGATCTTTTTGCCAATGCTTAATGAGCAAATTATATACTTCGTTCTGTACTGTATTTACGTTTAGCATAGCAGATTAATTTATTTCATTATTATATATGATACTAATTTGTTTGCTTCACTTTTACTAGGTCTTCTCTCCGTACCCCACTTATTGGTTCCTATATTTTCATTCAGAAAGCGACTAACACATTGCTGGGCCAAATCGTCTCTGTCTACTATGTTATTCGGAAGTCCTTCAAGTATTTTTGATTTTAACCACATCCAATGAACATCATTATTTTTCAATTTTTTTAAAAAATCATTATCTGCATTAATCTTTTTAAAGGCACTAATAATAAACATTTCTATAGTATCTTCTTGTGATTCATCCGGATTATAACCTTTTTCATCGTCTATTTTAATCTCTACTGTTCCCACTTCATTTCTAACTTCTTCAAGTTTTTTATCAAATTTTTCTCGAAGAATAATGCTAAATGTATTCCCAGCAGGCTTATTATATTTTATATCTTTTACTTTAAATAATTTTTCAAAACTTAAAACTCTTAAAGAAATAGGGTATGGTTTGCCCCCGGAGCTACTCCAGAATATTCCGTTTCCGGGAATAGGTTCATTTAATAAGGAGCTTAATAAGTCATTACTGAAATGGGCATTGGCCTTACGCAGTGCTCCTAAATCTACAGCAGAAAGTAAATGAAAGATAAACCAATTATCTCCCTGACTTAATATTTCATCTGATATACTTCCTGGTTGCTGTGTAATTAAAACGGTTCCCAAGCCAAACTTTCTTCCTTCTTTTACCCATGCAATATAGGGGCTATCTGCTCCACCTGAATTTCCTAATACAGATTGAGCTTCTTCTATGACAGCTATTGTGGGAATACTATCTGGTTCTGCCTTTGTAAATTCTGTCTGATTGTGTTCAAATATTTGTTGGAGAATGATGCCTGAAAGTATAAGTCCATTGGCTCCACGCATCTGCGATATATCTACCACACATAGTTTACCATTGCGAAGTGAGTCAAAAAGTTTATCTAACATTTGGCTACTAGGGTCATGAATGAGCCTAATAATGGTTGTAATATTAGACCGAATAGCAAATATCTCAGCATCTTGTCTATCATTAGTTCGATCTCCTAGTATAATCTCTCTTAGATCTTCAATAGGAGTAGTATTTCCGTGAACATGTACTAGATCGATTAATTTTCTCCAATTAGCAGCATTGAGTCCCTTTAGTTTTTGAACATTTTGTTGACTCTGCCTTTCAGGAGGAAGGGCTATTGATATTATTTCTGCAGGTCTTAATCTTCTTATATCAAGACGAATAGTTCCAGCAACAAAAGATTGATAAAATGGACTAGTAGATTCTCTGTTTGTAAATACTACTACTTTGTCTTCTAAATGTGGTACATCGCATAATCCGGGTCTACCACTATCATCAGGCCAAAAGTATTCTCCATCAGGATCAAATATAATTGTGCCAACAGGGGATTGTTTTCCTTGTTTCTTTGTGATGAATGGAGGTTTTTCGTAAAGATTGCTAAAGAGAAGTTTTACCAAATTGGATTTTCCAAAACCTGCTCTTGCAAATACAAATGACCTTCTGGATACTAACTGTTCGATCTTAAATTTAGTTATTACTTCCGGGGATTTTGGAACCATCCATGACTCTAACACAGCGTGTGTATCTCTTTTACTTCCATTATATACAAATTCTCCATAAGCTAAGTATCCAAAAGCTGGTGCTGGTTCACCACCTTCGCCAACAATATTATGTCCAGCCACTTCTTGTAGGATGTCATCCGATAAGAAAGCTACTTTACTCCCTACATGTGGTAATCTTCTATGAGAAGGGGCAAAATCTATATTTTTTCCATTGACTCGTATAACTCCAAGGACCCGAATATCAACTTTATACTTTAAATAGCCTTCTCTCAGATCTTCCGATACTTCTCTTCCTTCAGAAATAGCTCTTATTGCATAATCTTCACCCGCTGTGCCTGCTAATTTACCTAATGCTGAAACAGAAGTGATTCGACCAAGAACAGCTTCATTATCACCTTCTAATGCTACTATTAAAAACTGCCCATGCATGGGTATGTTTTGGAATATGTTATCATATTTTAGAACAATGTCAGCGTGAAACTCTAGCCCACCATCACTGAATCCTTTAAAGATTCCAACTATTTTATCTTCTGGAAATAATGTCATTATTGTCTATTTGTTATTGATGAGTTACCTAAAGTTTGGTAATCTATTATGTCTTTTTTTTCTTCCGGTAAAAGATTTTTAATTGCCTTCACTACTTCATCCTGAAGGATATCCAAATCAAAATCGATAACCTGTGCATACTCTAAAGCTCTTTGTAGGCATGAGGGATAATGAGGTGTTGGGAATCCGTCTAATGTATCCATATATAAATATCCAAATATTTCGGCATCAGTAGAAGTTTGAGAGTTCAGAAGGTCTATTGCCCAAACCGGATCGCCATTTTTTTTACCAAAGCGAACTAAATATAGCTCTCCCATTGAGTATTTATTTACTTCTCGATCTACTTCTTCTTCCTCTCCATCAACTCGTTTCATGTATTCTTTCCACACATAGGATTTTTTTTCCATCTCTTCGGGAACTTTAGCATATCTCGGTTCTCCTGATGGAAAAATGTTTTCTATTTGCATTGCCAATGAATATCTAGATAATACCTGACTATGTTTTGCTAAACCAACAAAGAAAATTTTAATCCTTTTTTGTTTATACGTATTTTCGATTGCGGCATTAATCTTTTTCATCATTTCTATAAAAAGAGGCCTTTTATTTGCTGCATCATATTTGAATATTTTGCTCCTTAAAAGCCCGTCTTTTACAACTACTGTATTGCTTGCAAAACCCTCGTAGCAAATTTTATGATATAATACAGCCCATTCACATAAATCTCTATATGTTAATACCCATGATTTTGAAATTTCCGTTGGATTTTCTCTCATTTTTTTTCCTGTAGGAATCATAGGACTCAACTCATTTAAAGTTTTACAATCCAGATCTTTCATTAGTATACCTAAAAGGGTTTGAGGGTTCCCTAAATCATCGAATTGTCTTTGACTTAATATATCGGTATCTGTTGTTGGCGTAACAACATCTAAACATAGGTTATTCCCATATGAATCTACAACTCTGATTATTTGGAAATAAAAAGGATTGTAAATTAATTTATTATTAGTGCCATCAGTTGCAACTAAAGAAAATGTGGTTATATTACGTGATTTAATTACACGCACATTTGGTTTCATTAAATTTGCTTCAGCCCGGAGATCTTCCAATAAATTTTTATCGACTATCGCACATTCTTGGATGGCTCTTTTGATTTGCGGTATTTCTTCAGGATCAAACATTCTTAAATATTTAAAGTAGCATATACATCTATCTCTTCTACATAATTGCCTGTAGTTCCTTTAAATTGATTTGCTTGTCGATTAGCCGATTTTGGTTCACCTGCAGAACGTATAGAACTAATTTTCCAGCCACAATCAGCTATTTCTAAAGATTCTTTTATTAATTCGCGTGGAGTCTTTTTTGATTTACTTGGTAATGCTCCGAAACGAATTATTAGTTTAGCGTCAGGTATACATTTAGGCGCTGTATTAGCCCAAACTTTAGCTAAATCATTCACAAATACTGATTCAGAACCATGTTTTAGTTGTGCCTGATTAGTATAGTCCACTTGACTACTTCCCCCTAAGAACCAATTTCTTAGCCATTGGTCTTGTTCATAGGTTGACATGCCATAGTAGGGTGGAGAAGTAATTACTCTGGTTATTTTATTTTCAAATGTATTTGTTAGTGATCTACTATCTCCTAATAAAATAGCACCATCAACTTTCTTTAGTTGATGTTCATTAAATATATATTTGGATCTTCTTTCAACAAGATCTAATAAATTAACTTCCGAAGGCATGAGCATATTTTTTCTCCAATACTGAATAGAATAATTTGGCTTGGTAGAGAATGTACGCGGCATTTGATTAGATAAATATGAAGGTTGGGTTTTCATTTTCGGACCATGTAAAATACCTAGAATTAAAGCTCTTAGCGAAATATCTATATCATCCAATAATTCTTCATTAATGAAGTAATTTCTCAATTTACATATATTAATAAGGGTATTTGGGTGATAGGCCAACTCCCAAAATTCTCCCTGTGGAATATCTATAGGGTCGTGTTCTTCAAGAATATCAACACATCTTGAATAAATTTGATTTTGATCTACATGCTGTAATTTTGATTGTGCAACCGCATGGGCTATTGGGTTACTATCAATTCCATAAGAATTCAATCCCAATAATCGAGCAGCAAAATTTGTAGTTCCCCGTCCACAAAATGGATCATAAACGACATCTGTTTTTTTTGTCTTTTGTAAAACGCGATATGGAAAAGACAAAGGAAACATTGTAAAATAAGGACAAATCGTATTTAGTCTTAATTTAGGGTTTAATTTATTGTTTATAATTGCTTTACTCTTTGACATTCTTATTATACTTATTGTGTGTAATTTTTTTATTCAAAACATGCAAATTTACACGATTTTGAAGAGTGTAAAATTTTACGATACTAATGCAGGGTATTAACCCAAATTACAAAATTTTCTTTAACTAATTGTGTCATAAATCATAAGAAGTCTATTTCCCCTCAATCAACCTCTCCAACTTATCAATCATATCTTGCTGTTGCTTAAGCATACGTTCGTAAAGCTCAACCATTTTATCAACGGGATTGAAAGCGAAAGTAGGGTAATAGTTATAACCATTTGACTGGTCATTGAATGTGTTGGAGATAATATTTACCGCCTGTTCCTCGTCAAAATTCTCAATAGCTTCGGTAGGCACTTTCAGGATTTTAGCCACTTGTTCTAAAATATCCTTTTCTACGGACTCTTTTTGTTCCAGGAGAGAGATTTTCTTTTGGTTCCAGTCTTCACCCAATTCGTAGGCTAGGGCATCCTGCTTGATGCCGAGCATTTCACGGAAACGCTTTATGTTTCGACCTTGGTGTATTTTCTTGTTTGGCATATCGGTATGTATCATAAATCTCAAATATACTGTTTTTAGTTAAAATAATTAACAACTATTGGCAAATGAAGTTTCTAAATTATGCTTTTTTCGGAATAAAACATCCTGAAACGGAATTGATTATCCCGCAAACCTTCCCTTACTTCACAACATCATTGCACAATGACATAAAAAACACTGACGGAAACAAATATAAACCAATCCAAATACGCCAAATTACGGGAAACCGTATTTATTCAATATCCACCATAAAAACACACCAAATTATGTGCAACGTAAGATTTTTAACAGAAGAGGAAGAAAACCAAATCGTATTGGACACCCGTTACATCACCGTAAATCGCATCCCCATAAAAGGACATTACAACCCGCACGAATGCTGCTCCAAAGTCCAGCTACAGGGCAGATGGATTGACAAATGCGGATTCAAACCAAACGACAAACTCACAGTAAGTGTCTACCGCAACAGGCTCGTCATAGAAAAGCAAAAACCCAATACAATAAACCCTAAAATACTGGCACGTGAGCAGAAAGCCAATGAGAAATATGTTCGGGAGCGAGTCCGCCAATTGGTAAGTCCACACATATTCAAACAACTAAGCTTCAAAAACGGAGAAATTAAATGGATTAAATAATTTCCCTACACTATAATAACTCCCATAAAACACGATGTATGAGCACAAAAAACACTTTAGAAAGCAAGGGCGAGAACAAACAAGAACTCTTGGAAGTACGCCGTCTCACGGTATCAGCCGTATACATGAATGAAGGTTACCACAAAAACGACTATGCATCCAGAATAATGCTTCTTGGCAAATGGGTTCGCAAATGCGGATTTGAAGCCGAAGACAAGCTCACGGTATGGATATACAAGGGTAGGATAGTGGTCGAAAAAGAAGATCCCAACACGATAGACACCAAGCTCTTAGCCCGAATCCAAAACGAAAGCTCCCGACTATTACGCAAGAAAATCAAAGAAATGGTACATCCCGAAGTATTCGAACAACTACGGTTTGTAAACGGAGAAATAAAGGTAAAATAACGAAATTACATTATACTTAAATATATGTAAGCGTCTGATATGATACAAAATACAAACATTATATGAAGCAGAATTTCTCTACATTATGTTAAATAGAAACATGGTTGAAGCACACTCTCTGGCATTGATGAATGAGCGTTAACAAATGCACAGCATTCATGAACTCCTTTAAAAACATATAAAAAACCGTGAATAAAACGGACGTAGCGAAGCGTTAAAAAATGTAAACTGTTTGAGCATAAGCCAAAGGTTTACGAGCGTAGCTCAGAGTTTTTACATTTTAGCGTAGCGTAGTCGGTTTTTAGCGAATTGCGGAGCAATCACGAACACCAAATAAAAAGTAAATAAACCGTGAGTAATGCATCATAGCCTTGATTTTTTGGTCCTTTTGCATCAAGGCAAAAGAACAGATAATTAACGTGTGAGCGCCAGCATAGAAAAATGCCTAAAAAAAGCCGACAGGCACATTGGCATTTTTTGTATGCCAGCGAACTCCACGAAACGTAAGTTCGATGGGACCTCTGAAAAAATTATAAACGCCGAATCAAAATAAGATTTCTCTTTCCGAGCGTTGGCAAAAAAAATTAAATCGGCAGGACGAGCGTCGGGAAATTGTGCAGCAAAAATTCAATGTGTAAATTTATTTCCAGACACATTTAATTTTTTGCAAACATGAGCGTTGGCCGAGCGGCTATTTCCGGAGGCTCCGAACATAATGACTAATTATAGGTCTAAATGCTTTGAAGCACACAATATCTTGTGATGCAGACTCGTAACTATTTTACATAATATCATTATAGGGCAACCGAGCTTGCGAGGACTATTTTGACCTATAATGTACGGAGCATTATGTTAAATAGCTTTGGTATTTAATTTTTTTAGAGCAGGGGAAAAGGGGAATTTTATTTTCACTCTTTAACCAATAAACCTCCATATAACCGACTCACTTCCTCGTTAAACACCACTCCGCGTGAGGGATAGCAGCGGCATCCTTTTGAGAGTTTACGAACAAAAGATAAAGCGCATAGCCCGACCCCTGACCAACCAATAAACAACCGAAAAAAGGGCAGGGGACACGCCCTAACAATCCTCAATGTGCCTGAAATCCCGAATGTGATAAATAAACAAAATGTGCCTCACAAAATAATGTAGAGAAAGCCTATAGATGTGAGTAGCACGATGAGTGGCGCAAGCCACAAAGACTGCAACTTTTAAAAAGATTTTCCTTTGGGCGTGACCCTACGGGTCGGGCTATCCGCTACAAGTCCTTGCTCGTGCCTCGCTGTGGGCTTTTCGCTGCTATCCCTCACGCAAACCAGTCATAAAATAGAGTGGGGAATATAACCGAATGGAGGAGGCTGTATATAGATGTGAGTAGCAATATTAACGACTAAGCTGTTAATTGTATTTTACTCATTAATGACTTATAAAATCATTAAGAAAATCTAAAATTTCTTGACATTTTGGATTTCCTTCTATTTTGCCTAATGTTAAATAGTCAGTAAATCCAATACAAACTGTATTTGCTCCCCCAGATTGTTGTAATTGTCCTACAGTGCCTATTACAGATTTTGTTCTGTCATAGGCATATTTATCTTTTGTTCTATTACTTCTTGTTTCGGTCACACCTGTAGCATCAGATCTTAATTTTAATGGAAATAGCCTGCTCTCATCATGGTTGTCATCGAGAAATTTATTTGCATTTTCAAATATTTCTGCATTATCTTCAGTCATTACAGGAAGTAAAATATCTTCTAATTTTCCAGTGTTATTGTCATGCCCAGAAAATATATAACAACCAAGTTTCATACCTTCGTATTCACCAAAGCTACTATTTGTCAAAAAATCTGTATTAGGAATTGAATTAACTACTTGTTTTAATTCAGCTTTAATTGCATTTATTCTATTATTTACTCCATTATCATCAGCGTCAAAAAAATATATTATTCCAAATGTAACATCATGAGTTTCTCTCCCTTGTTTAATTTCACCAGGTAATACAATTGTTGCCTTAATTTTTTCTAAAAAATCTTTTCTTTTTGCTTTTTTACCATCACCCCCCCATAACATAGAGAAGAATATGAACATTTTCTTTTATTAAAGTATAGGCAGGTAGTAAACTCTGTCGAACCTCTTGAATGTTTAAACCCTCAACATCTGTCTTGCTTGCTTCATTAATAAGTATCCCATTTAGAGGTTTTGGATATTCATCTAATTTGCTTTTGTCATTACTTGTAAAACCTTTAGTTTTAATTATTTTATTCAAAAACGCAACATCATGAGGTCCTTCACAAAGTGCAATAATGATTTGTGTACTCATAATTATCTGATGTCAATGTTTATTGTTTCTACTAATTGTTTTAGCTTATTACCACTTAAGAAATTACATTCAATTTTTCCATTATCTCCCATTTCTAATGCAAATGCTGTTAATTCATCATCAGGATAATCATTTTCAACAAATGCATCAATACACTCTTTACTATGAGTTGTCAAGAAAACTTGTACATTAAACTTGTCTGCTAATTCTTGTATAAAACTTGTAAACTTAATAAGCAAGTTCTTATGAATGGCACTATCAATTTCATCAATACAAATAATACCATTACGACTATAGACCATTAATAAGGTGATTTCAAAAATACGCTGTAAACCTTCACCATATTTAGTAATGTCTATTGCATTACTTAGAGAGGATGATGTAACCATGAAATGACTTTCATTACTTATACTCACCAATTCTATTTTTTCAATACTAGAATCTAAATTCTTTTTAATAAAATCAATTATTTCATCGAAATATTTTTCTTCTACAGCAAAGGCATGTGCTTTTCTTAACAATGCACTATTATATCTAAAAGGGCTTGTAAAAGTAGCAGGACACAAAATAGATGTGGTTGAAAATTTGAACTGCGAATCTTTATTGCTGAATAAATGTAGTTGACTTGAGAATTGTTTATTTTCAACAGTAGCCTCTGCTAAAATAGTTTTTATGTAGCCCGATTTATCTATATCGTCATCTGTTTCTTCAGAAGAAATATGAATCATGCTTGGCTTTAGATTGAATTCTGCTTCTATCTCAATATCTTCGTTGAAATTTCTATCAACCCACAAAGGATTTATATTCGCATTAAATTTTCCTCTCAACTTTTCTAATTCCAAAAAAGCATATAAATCATTTAATTGACTTGCTAAATAAAATGATTCTAATATAGAAGTCTTCCCCATATTATTATCACCAACGAAAATATTTACTTTTGTTAAATGTTTAATACTTAGGTTGTTTAATTTTCTATATTGCTTTATATTTGAAGTCGTAAAATGTTTTTTTATTGTTGGAAAGTATGTATTTGATGATTGAATACCAATAGCAACATCGGCACGATTAATTGGCAGTAATTTTTCTAATTTTGCTTTCAGATTTTCAACTTCTTCGTAATCCTTTTCATTTAGATATTCACTGAAATTAAAAGCAACCTGAACTTCACCTTTTATATTTTGCAAGGCATTTTTTAAACGATTCTCTCCAATCGCTTCACTATAAGTATACCCTTCAGTAATACTCCTGCTTTCTTCCATTTTCTTTACGGCGGCAGGGTCATTTATAAATTCTGCTACTTCTTTTATTTGCCTATATTGAGTAATTATCGGTTCTCTTTTAATAATTCTTTCAATACCATCTTCATCTTCTTCGGTTTCTTCTGTTTCAGAAATCCACACAAAAAATTTTTCAAGATTAGAATGATTATTAGCTTTATATTGAGTATCATCCCAACTAAGCCAATCTTTCATAATAGTACTACCAACTACTGTTTCAAAAATGGTATATTTATTAGTTTCAAATTGGTCAGCATAATCACTATCTTTATATTGTTGTATTAAAGAAATTGTTCTACGGCTTCTTCTTAATTTGTATATTGAGATACCTAATGATTCGCATACTTCATTTTCGGTTTTGCCATGTTTTTCAATAAGATCATTAATCAATGTTGCTTCATTTACAGCACTCCACCTTTTTTTTCCACTAATATGATGCAGTCCCATTGTTATTAAATGATTAACAGGGTCTTCTCCAATAATCTCAACTAGTTTGATACTCTTGAAATCGGATTCTGTTAATTTTCCTACATCATTTCCCGCTTTAAATTCTTCCCATAAATATTTAAGTGTAGCAGTTCTTCTATTACCTTCTAAAATTAGATATTTATCACCTACAGCTTTTACTTGAATTTGTTCAATATCAAGAAATCCATTGGACTTAAAACTACTTATAAGATCTTTTATATTATCCTGATTTTTACCCCAAATAAAATTAAGAGTCCTTAATTGAATGCGAGAATCTGTAATTTGGTCATCAGGAACAAATTTATAATCACGCCTATCTATAAACCGATAATTATTTGGGTCTAAAATTAATCTGTCAATATGTCTTGTAATCGGCTTTGTTTCCATACTTTAAATTATTAACACTATATATTATATAGATGTTTTTCTATATGTGGTTCTATGAATTTGCTATACAACTTGATTTTTCTATAGCTTTTTAGTATTTGTGTGATTTGTTAGGTACTGTCAAATATACAAAATAATAAGAAAAATTACTTATTTGATAGTATACCATCAAGATGAATTTATACTAGTTATAAATGGGAGTACTAGAAATACTTATAACATTTATTTCCCCTCAATAAGCTTCTCCAACCTCGCCATCATATCATCCTTTTCCTTTAGCATACGCTCATAAAGGGCGATTTTTTCATCGTGAAGCTTTATGATTTTGTCAACAGGATCAATATTTTGGATGTTGACGCCATTATTATTTACAGCATTATCTGAAAAATTACAAGAGATATTATAGATAGCCTGTTCCTCATCAAAATTCTCAATAGCCTCGGTAGGCACTTTCAGGATTTTAGCCACTTGTTCTAAAATATCCTTTTCTACGGATTCTTTTTGTTCCAGGAGAGAGATTTTCTTTTGGTTCCAGTCATCGCCCAATTCGTAGGCTAGGGCGTCTTGCTTGATGCCCAGCATTTCACGGAAACGCTTTATGTTTCGACCTTGGTGTATTTTCTTGTTTGGCATATCGGTATGTATCATAAATCTCAAATATACTGTTTTTAGTTAAAATAATTAACAACTATTGGCAAATGAAGTTTCTAAATTATGCTTTTTTAAAGATAAAACATCCTGATTAGGAATTGATTACCCAAGAGGGCTTGTTTTACTTCACGGCATAAAAGCACAATGATATGAAAAACGCCGACAGAAACAAAGGTAAGCTATTGGAAATACGCAAAATTACGGTTTGCCGTAAAGTATTTAGCTCCTATAATTACCATCCCATAATCACGATATGTGGCAAATGGTTAAAGAAAAGCGGATTCAGGGCAGGCGATAAGCTGGCTCTAAAAGTTTATGAAAAGAAAATCATCGTAGAAATCGAAATGCCGAGAGAAGAATTTTATAAGGAAAAGCTCATCGAATATTAATCGTTAATTGAGCAGTGAAGTAGTGTTACATATTTTATAAATAACTGATTTATTGTAAAATACAAACATTATATGAAGCAGAATTTCTCTACATTATGTTAAATAGAAACATGATTGAAGTACACACTTCGGCATTGATGAATGAGCGTTAAAAAAACGGACGTAGCGAAGCGTTAAAAAATGTAAACTGTTTGAGCGAAGCGAGTTTTTACATTTTAGCGTAGCGCAGTCGGTTTTTAGCGAGGGCATCATAGCCTTGATTTTTTGGTTCTTTTGCATCAAGGCAAAAGAACAGATAATTAACGTCGTGAGCGCCAGCATAGAAAAATGCCAAAAGAAAGCCGACAGGCACATTGGCAATTTTTGCATGCCAGCGAACTCCACGAAAATAAAATTTCGCTTTCCGAGCGTTGGCAAAAAAAATTAAATCGTCAGGCTGAGCGTCGGGAAATTGTGCAGCAAAAATTCAATGTGTAAATTTTTTTCCAGACACATTTAATTTTTTGCAAACATGAGCGTTGGCCGAGCGGCTATTTCCGGAGGCTTGAACATAATGACTAATTATAGGTCAAAATACTTTGAAACACACAATTCCTTGTGATGCAGACACTACAATATTTTACATAATATTATTATAGGGCAACCGAGCCTGCGAGGACTATTTTGACCTATAATTAATATTATGTTAAATATAGTATTTTTTAAAATGAAATAATATCCTTTATCCTACTTCTTTTGATTGTAAATAAAACTCAGATTTTGAGCAGAAACTTAGTATCAGTGTTGCATAAAAGCTGTATTTATAAATAAAAAAACAGACAGGTGCACTAAAACCTGTCTGCTCAAAACTGTCTCACAGCTTTTAACAACAAATTAAACTAAACTATGAAAAAATATATTGATGATGGTTTGTTGTTTCATACTTATAAATTGTTTGTTTCCAGTATTTTATTATCTTTTTTGTCCAGAGCCATTAATGCAGGAATCATAAAAGATAATCCTCCCACAACAGTTGTTAAAACACCTAATATGATAAATGCCTGATTGATTCCGATTGCTTCAACAAGAAAACCTGTTGAAAAAAGTCCGATCATGGAAGGCAAAAGAATTAGACTGAAATACATAGAGAATACCCGCCCCAGAACTTCCGGATTTACCTTTTCCTGAACAATTGTTGTAAACGTAGCACTCTCCACTGAGTATGCAGTCCCGCAGATTCCCATCAGAAAAATGAAAATGAGAAATGCATTTGAAGGAAGCAATCCGGACCATGCCAATAATATCCCGGTTATAATATTCATTATATTGATAATAAATATCTTATTAACTGTTGGTTTCCATATGCTAAGAATACCACTGCCAATAAGCATACCGATACTCCAGAGAATTTCCACCAATCCCATTTCGAACTTACCACCATTAAAGTGGTTTATTGTTATCAGCGGAAGCAACGGAATGGTTGGGATTACAAATAATGCTGACATTACGGAAACGCCAAATAGCATAAACAAACCTCTGTTGCTTCGGATGGCATTAAATCCCGTTTTCATATCCTGTATAACATTTCTTATGCCTGCTTTTGCTTTTTTATAGTTATTTGTTTCCGGAATTTTTATAAAAGCCAGTGATACTACGGCAATTGCTGCTCCTACAATATCAAATAACAGCACCTTCCCTATTGAAAAGAAACTTATTGAAAGCGCTCCAAGTGCAGGTCCTGCAATACCAGATACAGACTGGATAATCTGGTTGACGCCTGCAATCCGTAATAATTCTGATTTTGGAGCAATCATAGGAATTGCAGCCTGCATTGCAGGCATATGAAATGCTGAACCTATTGAACGAAGCGAAAGCACTATAAAAATCATAGTAAGGCTTTCATACCCCAGATAAAAGCATACAGACATAATAAGTGTACAGACCGCTACAAAACTGTCTGCAAGCATCATGGTTAGTTTCTTGTTCCACCGGTCTACATAGACACCTGCAATTGGCCCCAAAACGGCCTGCGGAAGCATTCCTGCAATTACAGCATATGCCAGAATTTCTGCGGATCTGGTTTCAAGACTAAGCCAGATAATAATTGCAAAATTGACGGCAGAACTGCTGATCAGCGATATAAACTGACCACTCCAGATAAGCATAAATCTTTTTAACCAGGTTTGTTGCATATTGTGTCTCTGTTATTTCGGGATATTGCTCCCGATATTCTGCTACAAAAGAAGAAAGATTAAGAACACATCCATAGGTTATTTTGACCCAAACGGAAATAAAGCCTTCTGAAACGGAAATAAAGCAAGATGGAATGAAAAAGGCAGATCCGAAGATCTGCCCGCACGAAACTGTAAATACAATTTCAAAAACAACAAATTAAATGAGAAAAATGATATATATATAATAGTGTTGTTTTCTAAATGGAGTCTGTAGCTCCTCCTAATGATCTGTACAATTCTACCATACTATTTAGCTTATCCAGCTCTATAGTATTTTGTTCCAGCTCATTCTGTAATTTTGCACTTTGTGCAGAGATTACCTCCAGATATGTGGCCATACCATTTTTATACAATAATGTGGCATCTTTGGTGGCTTTATCCAGAGCCTCCCCTTTTTTGGATACCAAATTTAATCTTTCAGTACTGCCCTTGTAATTAGCCATAGCATTAGAGACCTCTCCTACAGCTGTCATAACGGCTTGTTTAAACTGAATTGCAGCTTTTTCCTGTTCAATAACGGCAGTTTTGTAAGCCGTTTGCAGTTCTTTTTTCTGAAAGATTGGCTGAGTAAGATTTGCTGCAAGGTTTTTGGTTATCGAACCTGGCAAATCAAACCATTTATTGAACTTAAAAGAGTTAGCTCCTACCTGCGCAGACAGACTAATGGACGGATACATTGCTGTTTTTGCCAGTCCTGTTTTTGCATTTAAAGAAATAACGGCATATTCTGCAGCTTTAAGATCCGGACGGCGGCTAAGCAATTCTGCAGGAACGCCGGATCCGTAAATTTCTTCTGGTGTTACACCTTTAAGGCTGCCAGCTCTGGAAATACTATCCGGATATTCACCACAAAGAATACTCAATGCACTTTCCTGAACACTTATATTTTGCTTGGCCAGAGGAATAATAAGCTCAGCTGTTTTCTTTTGTGCTTCTGCCTGCTCTATAGCCAAAGAATTGACTTGACCGGAGTTATATTGCAGGCGCATCATGCGAAGTATATCTTCACTAAGCTTTACATTTTCATTCGCTATTTTAAGCTGTTGATCGAGGCTTATTAAATTATAGTATGCCTGAGCTACCTGAGCAATGATACGGGTTTTAAGAGCCACAACATTTTCCTTTTGGCCAAAATAATCTGCAATACTCTGGTCTTTACGCAATTTAGTTTTTCCCCATATATCTGCCTCCCAGGATATTCCAAGATTTAGTGTGTAATCATCTATATATTTAGTCCCTATAAACTGCTCTGCCATAGAACCATTCATGCTGTTTTTAGAAGGATAACTTCTGTTGGCACCTATAGTTGCCTGTGCTGTAGGAAGGATTGATAGTTTTGCCTGCTTCATTGCCAGATCCAGCTGGTCTATGGTTTTTAAGGCGACAGCTACATCGTTGTTATTATGCAAAGCCTTTTCAATAAGTGCAATCAGCTGTGGATCTTTAAAAAATGTCTTCCATGGCAATTGTACATGATCTCCTGTTAAACTAATATCCGATTTATATTGTACCGGCATGTTCAGCTCTGGGCGTGTATATTTCTGAGCCACAGAACAGGAGCTTACCAATGCACCAATTGCAATTGCTCCCAGCAAGTTTGTGATTGTATTTTTGTTCATTATGATTCGCTTTTTACGGTTTGGTCTGTATGTTTTTTTCCGGATACTTTTTCCTGCAGATACTGGAATAATATATATAGTACAGGTATTACAAATACGCCGAGCACTACTCCGCTTAGCATTCCCATTGCTGCACTCACACTGATGGATATATTTCCTGCTGCCATTCCTCCTGATGAAATCATCAACGGTATCATACCTACAATAAAGGCCAATGAGGTCATTACAATAGGACGTAATCTGGAACGTGCACCTGCAATAGCAGAATCCATAATGGACATTCCTTCTTTCCTTCTCTGAACAGCAAATTCCACAATCAAAATGGCATTCTTGGCGAGAAGTCCAACGAGCATAATAAGTCCCACCTGTACAAAGATGTTATTGTCCAGACCTACAGCGCGGATTCCAAGGAATGCACCTATAACTCCTGTAGGAATAGAAAGAATTACAGATAGCGGTAACAAATAACTCTCATATTGCGCTGAAAGAATCAGATAAACAAAGAATATACATAGGGCTAGTATGAAGACCGTCTGATTTCCTGAAGCCTTCTCTTCCAGACTCAATCCTGTCCACTCATAACTATAATCTGATGGTAATTTGTCCAATACAGGTTCTATACGATTCATAAGTTCACCATTGCTAATTCCCGGAACCGGAGCAACATTAATGGTCAATGAATTGTAAAGGTTGTATCTGCTTACAGATTCCGGACCATATACTTTTTTCAGCGTTATCAGCGTATTTACAGGTACCATTTCCCCTGCCGCATTCTTGGTGAAAATATTATTGAAAGCCGCTTCATCCATACGGAATACGCCGTCTGCTTTAATGTTCACTCTGTAGAATTTTCCAAATCTTGAGAAATTCTGTGACTGATCTCCGGAGAAATATCCCTGAATTGTATTGAGCAAACCAGCAACACTGACTCCCATCTGTTTAGCTTTGTCCTCGTCTACTTCCAGTTCCAGCTGAGGATAGTCGGCTCTGAATGTTGTATAAGCAAAAGCTACTCCCGGTGTCTGCATCAGCTGTCCGATGAGTTCATCAGCTTTGGCTTTCAGTACCTGAGGATCGCGTCCTGTACGGTCCTGTAATACAATTTCTGCATCATTTGTTACTCCGTATCCTTCTACTGGCGGCATTCTGAATACCATTACACTTCCTTCTTTTATACCTGCCATTTGCTGGCTTATCATAGCATTGATAGACTCAATATCTTTTACAGAACCTCTCTCCTTTTTAGGTTTAAGTTTAATAAAGCCCATTCCGTATGCAGGACCTGCGCTACTGCTCAGAAGGTTATAGCCTGTAATAGAGGTATTCTCTTTTATAGCCTCATTTTGTTTCAGCATTTTGTTGATTCTGTTGGCGACCTCAGTTGTCTTTGTAAGTCCGGTTCCTGGTGGCATTGTAAGAGAATAAATCAACAGACCATCATCTTCCATCGGAACAAAACTTTTTGGTGTAGTTGTCATAAAGAACCCTGCTAATGCAATAACTCCTACAACAAGTCCGCCAGCAATAAGCTTTCTTTTGAATAGAAATTTAATTCCCTTCACATATTTCCCTGTCATATTTTCGAATCCGGCATTGAAGGCTGTGGTGAATTTCTTTACAAAACCTTTTTTCTCATGAGGATGTCCGTCTTCTGTATTATGATTTTTCAGGAACAATGCACACAATGCAGGAGTTAGCGTAAGTGCATTCACAGCCGAAATAATAATCGCAATAGCTAATGTATAAGCAAACTGCTTGTAGAAAATACCAGCGGAACCTGTCATAAAGCCAATAGGAATAAATACAGCAGCCATAACCAGGGTAATGGAGATTACTGCACTTGTAATTTCACCCATTGCGCTATGCGTAGCTTCTTTACCACTCATCGTAGAACCTTCCATTTTACTATGCACAGCTTCTACGACGACAATAGCATCATCGACAACTATACCAATAGCCAGTACCAGTGCAAAGAGCGTTAGTACATTAATGGTAAAACCTAGCACCAACAGGAAGAAGAAAGTACCAATAATAGCAACCGGAACAGCAATAGCCGGAATAATGGTTGAACGTAGGTCTTGTAAAAACAGGAATACAATAATGAATACCAATACAAAGGCTTCAAGAAGTGTAGATTTTACCTGGCTGATTGCTTCGTCTAATCTTTCTTTTGAACTGATTACTTTAGAGTACTTAATACCCGGAGGAAATGATTTTGATAATTGTTCAAGAGACTTGTTTACACCAATTTCAATATCGTTTGCATTCGATCCCGAAGTTTGCATAATAGCAATAGTTACTGCATTCTTCTCGTTGGTAGTATTGTTACCGCTATAGTCAATAGAACCAAACTCTACACGGGAAATATCCTTAAGGCGGACAATATTTGTTCCTTCATTCTTTACAATAATATTTTCATATTGCTCAGGCTGATTCTTTTTTCCTTTATAGCGGATGACATATTCTAAAGTGGCATCTGATTCCTGACCTAATTTTCCCGGAGCAGTTTCTAAGCTTTGATTGGCAATTGCATTGGTAACATCTGCAGGATCAAGGCCCTGAGCCGCCATCTTTTGTGGATCCAGCCAGATACGCATCGAATAATCTTTGATACCGAATATCTGAGCTTGCCCAACACCTTTAATTCTTTTTACCTGTGGTAAAAGATTGATGTTCGCATAGTTTTGCAGGAAGGTTTCATCGTATTTACTATTATCATCAGTATACAGGTTAAATACCATGATCATACTGTTCTGCTGTTTGGAAGTTGTAATTCCGTTTCTTAGTACCTCCTGAGGTAATATAGGTGTGGCCTGCTGAACTCTATTTTGTACATTTACAGCTGCCTGATCGGGATCTACTCCCTGCTTGAATATAATAGAAATAGAAAATGAACCATCATTGCTGGCAGTAGATTTCATGTATTCCATATTTTCTACACCATTTATCTGCTCTTCCAGAGGAGTCACAACCGAACGTATAACGGTTTGTCCGTTTCCTCCGGGATAAGAACCTCTTACTATAACAGTAGGAGGAGCGATATCCGGGAATCGGGTAATTGCGAGTCTGCTAAGACCAATAATCCCCAATACGACGATAACTACCGATATTACTGTTGCAAAGACCGGACGGTCTATAATTTTTTTTAACATAATTTCGTTTTTAATAAGTAATTATTCTCTCTGGGTTTATTTTGCAGGTACTTTCTTTGGCTGTACCTTCATCCCGTCTTGCAGCATATCAATTCTGTTTAGTGCAATCTTGTCCCCCGCTTTTACACCAGATTTTACATAATAAGTATCTTTGGTTTTTCCGTCGATCTGGATTGGGACCATTGCTACTTTACTGCTGTCTGCAAGCTTGAATACAAAGAATTTATCCTGAATATCTTTCACACTGGTTATAGGAAGCTGTACAATATTATCTACCGTTCTACCAATCACAATTTTTCCGGCACCACCGGAACGCAGAAGTTTATCCGGATTAGGGAAAATAGCTTTCATGGTAATACTCCCTGTTGCTTTATCTATATTACCACTCCCCGCTTCCACTTTACCTTTTTGGTTATATACCGAGCCGTCTGCAAGGATAAGCTGAATATTCCCTGAATCTCCTGAGAAAACGCCTTCTTTACTATAAGTGATATAATTAGCTTCGCTTATTGAGAAATAAACCTGTACTGTGCTGATATCTGAAAGTGTAGTCAGTGCTGCTGTATCTGCAGGTGATACCAGTGTACCTGTACGATTAGGAATACGACCTATGTAGCCGCTTACAGGAGCCTTTATAAGTGTAAAATTAGCATTGATTTTCGAAGATCCCAATGCTGCTTTTGCCTGTTCTACCTGAGCTGTAGCTGCATTATAATTGGCCTGAGCTGTTTTTAGCTGCATATCGGAAACTACTTTCCCGTCTACAAGGGGGCGTAGTTTTTCAACTTCCAGCCTGGCTGTTGCCTGAGCTGCAAGCGCCGATTTTAATCCGGCATCACTATTTTTTACCTGTTCATTATAGACATCCGGCATTATTCTGAATAAAGGCTGTCCTTTTTGTACATATTGCCCTTCTTTTACTAATACAGCCTGTAAATAACCGGTGACCTGAGGTTTTACATCTACATTTACAATACCTTCAATATTACCAGGGTATTCTTTTTGTGTATCCCCCGCTCCCTGAATAAGGGTAACAAAGTCTGTTTCCGGTGCAGGTAGTTCTCCGGCTGCAGAACCGGGACTACTCTGTCCGCACGATGAAAGAAACATCGCTGCTGCTATAGCCAATATTAAAGAGCTTGGTTTTCTCATTTTTGTAATCATATCTCTGACATTTAATTTGCTGCAAAGGAAGCTATCATTTAAAAGCACGGATTCGATTATCTGACTGAAACGGAAATATTGGCCTCCGAAATGTAAAGAGATCCAACCGAAAAGATTAGCAGCTGTTTTTATTGTCTGTTAGCACTGAATTTATCGCTTTAAATAATTGTGTTTCAGTGTGTAGTGTTTATGTTTTTCATCGTCTGATATGTGATGTTACGCTTCAGTTGTACAGGATTACGTTTGGGGAGTAACTATTTCCGTTTCGGTAAAATAACAGATATTTTCCATTATCACCGAATGTAGATTTGCTTCAGTTTTAATCAAGAAAAAATTAGAAACAATGAAAAAAGTATTATTAGCGGTAGCATTCACATTTGGTATTGGGGCTATTAGTGTAAGTGCACAAAGTATTGAATTAATTCCTAAAGCTGGTATTAATGTAGCGACACAGTCTATAAAAAGTATTGGTGGTGAAAAATCTAAAGTAGGTTTTCAGGCTGGCTTAGGCGTTAATATTCCTGTAGGAAAAGATGGTTTTTCTATTCAACCGGAACTTAACTATATACAAAAAGGTGTAGCATTTAAACCGGCAGGAGCCGGCAAGACAAACTATAACCTGAATTATCTGGAAATACCGGTACTATTAAAATACAGCTTTGGACCGGTATATGTAAATGCAGGACCTTCTATTGGTTTCCGTTTGGGACAGAGTAATAAAGTAAAGGAAGCCCTGGGCAAAACAAAAAGTGTTGACTTTGGATTACAAATGGGATTGGGAGCGGCTATACCGGCAGGACCAGGTAAACTAATTGTAGACGGACGATACAATCTAGGACTAAGCAATATCTCTGATGTAAAAGGAGAAAACATTAAAAACCGCGGATTTATATTCTCTCTGGGATATGCCATCCCAATTGGTAAGTAACTTAAATTCCATAGATAGAGATCCCTGGCCGGCTAGTTCTGCCGGGGATTTCGTATATTAATACAAACATTTTTTGATATGAACAGAATAATTGTAGCAACAGATTATTCAGTAGCCGGGCAAAATGCTATGCTCTATGCTGCTGAAGCCGCCGCCAAGCATAATATAGAGCTTGTCTTATTTCATTTGCATAATATATCTATCCATGCTTTAAATGCAAGACTTTCCGTAGAGTCTATGGATAGTATATTTCAGAAAGCCAAAGACAATTTCGAAGATAGTGCTTATGCCCTGTCTCAGACCTTTGGTATTAAAGTAATCCGGTATTTTGCATCCGGTGATATCTTTACAGAACTTTCAGCATGTGCTGAAATCTGGCAGGCAGACATGCTGGTAATGGGCATGAGTGATAAAAGCCTTGAGCAGCAGTTAATGGGAAATACAACAACTAAGGTTATCCACCGCCTGAAAATTCCGGTATTAGCAGTTCCCGAAAATCTGCATTATACACCAATAAAGAATATACTTTATGCATGTGATTTTGATAAAGATACATCTGAAGAATTTCCTGAAAAGCTTCGTGATTTTGCTTCTGTATTCGGAGCTCAGATAGAAATATTCACAGTTGAGTCTGTTTTGAAAAAGTTACAAATGAATGATGCTGTAACAGAACGAAAATTCAATATGGATAATGGATTGGCAGGTGTCAGTCATTATTATAAAAATGTACTTTCCGATAATGTAGTAGCTGCTATAAAAGACGAAATAGTGGACACAGAGGCGGATCTGCTTGTAATGGTACCACATAAATATGGTTTTTGGGAGTCTGTTATACACAGAAGTAAAACCAGTATTATGGCATCGGGTAACAATATTCCGTTATTATCGATATCTGTATAACTAAAATTACAGCATGACAAAGCAGAATATAAGAAAGAAAGCCGGTTTAATCCTGTTGGGAATTGTGCTGCTGTATTGGATGGCAGTTCCTGTATTACCATTTATGGATATTCCATATAAAACATGGATCATCTCCGCATTGGTCGTTATTGGTGAAATAATATTTGTTATTGCAATAGCTTTATTAGGGAAAGAATATTGGGGAAATATAAAAAAAGCAGTTGGTCGGTTTTTTTAAATCAAAAAAATAATTAACAAGATCCCGGGTATTTATTTTATATCCGGGATTGCTATTCCGGACGGGAATAAATAATTTGTAATATATATTCTACATCTGAAAATCTATTTATTAATTTTAAAGAAAAAATAATTCATGGAAATTGATTACGAAATTCTGTTGATTGTGGCCTCTGTATTTGTAGGTGGTATTATCGGAATTGAAAGAGAATATCAGCTGAAAGCGGCAGGTCTTCGTACAATGATTCTTGTAACACTTGGGTCCTGCATGTTTACAATGTTATCCAGAAGTCTTGGAGCTCCCGGAAGCCCGGATCGTATTGCCGCAAATATTATTACCGGAATAGGTTTTGTGGGTGCCGGTGTTATTTTTAAAGAAGAAAACAGAGTGTCCGGACTTACTACTGCTGTCACTATTTGGATTTGCGCAGCTCTGGGAATGACGATAGGTGCGGGATATTATATTGAAGCAGGATACGGAATGGCCGTAGTTGTTATATTACTGATCAGCCTAAAATATGTTCAGAATATAATAGATAAAATAAGTTCGCTTCATACATACCGGATTACAATTCCTTATAATGATGAGGCAATAGAAAAATATGAAACAATCTTTAGAGAACACCACCTAAGACCAATGTTGGGCAAGCAGATTAAACAGGGAGATCTGTTTACAGTAACCTGGCGTGTGCAGGGAGCAGCAAAGAACCATAAGGTTTGCTCGAAAGTTCTTTTGAATGATAAATCTATTACGGAATTGGTGCTCTGAATACAGGTATTTATATAAAAAAAGAAACCGTTGCCAGATAAGCAACGGTTTTATTATAAAGTGTAATATCATTAATAACCCATCCAGTTTTTAAGCAAGGGAGCCTTATCTCTACTTACAATAATTTCTACATCAGTATTCTTTCTCATAGCCACTTTAAGTTTATTATTAAAGTAATTATAAACATGTTCAACAGCATTTATACAGATAATAAATTGTCTGTTAGCCCGAAAGAATAACTTGGGATCAAGTTGTTGTTCCAGTTCATCCATCGTATGAGGGATAATTTCGTCTGTTCCGTCTGCAAGCCTGGCTTTGGTTATTTTTTGTTCTGAATAGAAATAAAGGACATCACCTACCATTACAGTTTTGAAACCATCCCTGTATGACAACAGAAAACGTGTCCGGTAGTTTTTAGGACGAAACTCATCCAGCAATTTTTCAATAGAAGGATTAGTTGCTTTATTCACCATGATATCAAGCTGGTCATACTTTTCAAAAGCCATAGCCAGCTCGTCTTTATCAACAGGTTTTAGTAAATAATCTATACTATATTGCTTAAAGGCCTTTATAGCATATTCGTCATAAGCTGTGGTAAAGATAATGGGAACATCTACCAGCTGGGTTTTATCAAAAATTTCGAAGCTCAGTCCATCTGAAAGCTTAATATCCATCATAATAAGATCTGGCCTTTCATGAGTATCCAGCCATTCAACACTCTCGCTAACGCTTTCCAGCACACTCAGTATATTAGCCTGTGGTTTTATCCCCTGGATTAGTCTTTTCAGCCTTTCAGCATTAGGCCTTTCATCTTCTATAATTAAAATATTCATATACTTATTATTTTAATTCAATTAAAGGAACAGTGACTTTAAATGTTTTATCATCCTGAAAAATTTCAGGTTTCGCAGCACCCAGCAAACGGTATCTTCTGGCAATATTCTCCAAACCAATTCCCGAAGATGGTGTATTGGTTTCCAGTGGATTGAAGTTATTTTCAATAACAATACTATGTTCGCTGTTAGTATAAATTTTTAAATGCAAAGGATCACTTTTGGAGGTTTTGTTATGCTTCATTGCATTTTCCACCAGTAATTGCAGCGTTAGTGGTGGAAGGCTGTTCAGATACTGCTTACGGTCTATATCAATTTCGAATATCAGGCCCTCGCCTACCCGTTGTTTTAAAAGGAAGATATAGGCATTCAGAAATTTTATTTCTTCCTCCAGGTGTATAATATTCTTCTTTGAATTTACGAGCATATACCGGTAAATTTTAGTGAAATTTTCAGCATATTCATAGCCCAATTGTTGATCTCTCAGAATCAGTTCGGACAGAACACTCAGATTGTTGAATACGAAATGAGGGTCCAGCTGTAATTTTAAAGATTGCAGCTCCGCTTCCATAGCTATTCTGTCAGATTCTGCTGCTCTTACAGCAGTATTTTTCCATTTCAATAAAATACTGTTTCCGGTATTGATCACCATTACTAAGAATGTCACCATTAGTGTAATGAGAAATTGCTGCATAATTTCTCTGGTCTCCTGTATGTATTTGGAATCAGTAAGAACTGAATGCATCCCTGCTTCCGGTACATAGTAAGAATAAATTGAGAAAATTATAAACAGTATACCTAGTACGGCGACAAAGTTTAGCAAGGTTTCTATTACAAACCTTTTTCTCGAATGTTCTATCCATGGTAATTTGTGATCCAGCCAGTTGCTAATCAGGATGCTTATTTCACAGACAATCGTACAGAAGATTAATGTAATCCCAAAGTCTGTTAATATCTCTGATAGGTCCCTGTGAAAAAATGTTCTGGCATATTCCGAAAAAGGATCCATAATGTAACCAATCAGGTATAATATGACAAATGCCGGCAGGATAATTAATACCCGTTTCCAGTGGTTTTTAAAAAAGACTTCGTTTGTTCTTTTCATACTTCAGATGTCTCAATTCTCCAGAGACTTTTAAACATAGTTTTCAGCTAACAAATTTCGTGATTTTAAGACAGCTTTTAGGTGATTGATCACTCAATCGTCATTATGAGCATCTGAATCTTAAATATTGGCTTATGAAACGAAAATAAGAAGAAAAAGTGGTTAATCTTCTATTATCGACAGCCGAAATTTTAGGATATAGCTTCTGATAAGCCGATTGCTAATCTCCCGGGTTTAAGGAGAAAAAATAAAACCTCCTTATTTCAGAAGGTTTTATTTTATTAATGAATGAATATGAGTTGCTTAGAGCTAAGACTTGACTATTTCCTTCAGCCATTCAGGTATTAATTCTTCTTGTCTTGGAAATACATTTAGATCATCTAAAAATTTGTCTTTAATCGGTTCATATTTGAATTCAGGTTTATTGTCATAATCGAAAGAAGAATCAAAATGACCATTATTCATAACTGTAAACATAGCCATATACCAAGCTCCCTTATTAGGTGATGTTTTATACATCTCTTCTCTCAAAGTCTTAATTTTCATCATAATATCATTTCCATTTTCCTCCGGGTCAAAAGATATAAACTTTCCTTCTGCCTCATAAAAAGCTTTAATAGCAATCATTTTATTTAATGCGCAAATATTAAGAGAAAAGTTATCCCATTGGTCTGTTGGTATATTATCTATTGTGGAGGATAATATTTGGTTTAGATTATTTTCGATTGTAATAAATGTTTGTTATTCTTTAGAAAGTCGATCAATTTCATTTTGTAATTCCTGATCCCAAATAAACTCCATATCAAAATCTCCGTCTGATGTTAATGTGAAAATAGCTTTATCCCATTTGTTATTACCTCCTTCTGTAGTGATCTCATGGAGTTCCATTATTGCAAAATCAACATCTGCATCGAAATTATGTACATCCAATGATTGGGCAACATTATTGGAATCTAAATACTCACCTGTTGTGTCAACATAGGTGTCATCTCCCTGAATATTTAGAGTAGCTTTGCTCCAGTCCTCACTTTGGATACTGTTTGCAATATTTTGAGCTATTAATAAATAAATCTCGTCAACTGTCATATTTTTAGTTTTTAAAAACTGGACAACAAGATGCTTTTAATGGTTTGTAAGTTACAGATACTAACCTAAGTCAATAATCTTACCTACAGACTGACCAATCACCTCTATATACGATTTTACATCTACAATCTGTAAGTTATTATTTGAAGCTTTCCCACCTAAAGATAATGCTGGAACATAACCGTAGCATTGACCATATTCTAATTTTGGCATTTTTCCTTTAATTTCTAAAAATGCTTTGGAATCAAAGTAGTCTTTATGGCCTATAAAATATTCATCAAAAAAG
The DNA here is from genome assembly GCF_001675285.1 of Elizabethkingia miricola. GTDB lineage: Bacteria > Bacteroidota > Bacteroidia > Flavobacteriales > Weeksellaceae > Elizabethkingia > Elizabethkingia miricola. The sequence continues at coordinate 45,655 of NZ_LSGQ01000014.1, read as the reverse complement.
ACATCTAAAGTTCCTTGCATTGAATTTAATGCACGGCTCTGGCACTTTCTAATATTTATTATTTTCACTCTATTCCCTTCATCTTCAGAGATAGTCCAGTTTTTATTTCCCTCCCATATTAATAAATCCCCAAGTGCAGTGTATCCAAAAACAATCGATGGCTCTAAAAGCTTATCAATATAATCGAATACAAACTCGAACTCATCAGGATTTATCAATTGAAGAAAACCATCTTCATAAATACCAAATCCCATAGTCTTCCAGATATTTATCAATTCATTTGGAAGGATATCCGTAAATTTATTTATGATACCAGAAGATACATCGCTTTGTTTTTTGTAATTATTTATGTTTTTTTCTTCAAATGTTAATCTTTCCATTTTATATTTTTTTATTTAAAGTTAAAATAAATCTACATTCATTATTTCATCATCGGGAATATCACTGATTTTTTTTGGTGGTATACCAAATTCTTTTTTTAATTGGTCTTCTATAGATTTTGCTCTGCCTTTATCCCATTGACTACCAATGGATGAATTTACTCGGCCATCTCCCATTCCGGTAATTTGATCTACCTTCCCTCCAGCTATTCCATCGGGATTATGTAGGGCGGCCTGTCCTTTCATTGATTCTTTTGCTGCCTCTTCAGCTGCTTGAGGAGACATTTTTTTGTTAACAATATTATCTTCTATTCTCTTTGCTATTTCTTGTTGTCTGTAATTATCCCGCGCTTCTTTTGCCCTTTTTGCATAATCCTTTTTATCTCTTTTGACAAAATCTTCTCGATTCTGCAACCAATCTTTAGTTTTCATTTTATTGATTGCATCTTGCTGATCTTGTAGTTGTTTTTTAAACTCAGCTTCAAGTTTCACATCACCAGCGTGTTTATCACTAATTTTGAAAGGAGGGTTTGCTTTTTTCGGAGCAGGCTTCGTAACAACCTTAGCAATGTCTCCACCATCATGCTTTGCGAGTTGTTCCATAACTTCTGCTGTTGTTCTTTTGCTGGCAGCTTCAAGCCCCTCTTTAGCTGCTTTTTCTGTGCCTTCTTCTACAGCTTCTTTAGCTCCCTTTTTAGCGGCAGCTTCTACTCCCTCTTTCAGTGCTGTTTTGGTACCTACTTCTAAAGCTTCTTTCCCTGCTACTTTTGCAGCTGAAACTCCAAGAGAGGAGCCTCCTGAATAAACGGCTGCAGCAGCATCAGGAATAAACTGACCTACAGCATTTCCTAATTCTCTTGGATTCTTCTGAACCCATTGAGCTCCGTCGGATATAGCTTTTCCCCAATTATCACCATTGCTGGCCCAATTCCAGGAATCATTTGCCATATTGGTCCAGTTTTCACCTTTACTAGCCCAGTCTACGGCATCCGATCCCATTTTCCATAAGGCCTCGCCAGTTCCTATAGGATCCTGACCAACCTGATAAATAGTTTCTCCTAAACCAACAACGCCATTTACAGCTCCTTCAACTAAGCCTGATCCTAAATCATTAAACCAATCTACAGCACCGGTTACTGGCTTCATCCAGTCTGGTAAAAACTGATCTCTTGCTTTTCTATTTTGTTTTTCCTGCTCCGCAAGCCAGTCAAAACCTTCCTTTATATAATCGGTTGGCATTTTGCCCTCACCTACACCAAATTGTACGGCTGCAGATCGATCAAAAAATATATTAATCTTTCCTCCAAAAATACAATCACAAAAGGAATCTTCCAAGAGCATTCTGCTTCCGTTTATTTTTACCCCGTCTTTTGGTTGCTGCCAGCCGGTAACAATTGTTGGAAGACATGAGACTCCTGTTGCCCATTTTAGAGGGTTGGTACAAAGTCCCATTGGCTTTATATTAAAGAAAGGAATGAAATCCAGTTCCGAAGCCATGGGTACTCCATATATTGTTGTGTTTTTATTGTTGCTTACCCTCAGAGTTGAAGGGCTGGTTCCTTTGTCGCATGCTAAAAAAGCACCTTCGGGTACATATTTTTTTGCCATAATGCGATTGTTTTAGGTGTTAATTTTATCTGAGGTTATTTTCACACTTTTCATTTTTCTGAAACGGTTTTCCAGTTTGTTCAGATTTATTTTGGTTTCCAAAATAATTTTGCCCGGAATTTTTAAAGCTTCAGAAATATTGCACTCACTTATGTTACATAGGTATTCATCATCAGCAAAAACATACCACTCATTTGTATTCGTACTAATTTCCAAAGCATTATTATCGTCAAAAAGAAGATAATAACGGTCATTTTGGAATACAATATCAATTAGCTGAATTGTCATGAGTAATTGCTTTTAAAATATTTTTTTCCTCTCTGTATAATGTACCGGGAATCTGGGCCAAAGACATACACATACTTTGTTCGGACCATGGCCATTCTTCCAAAAGATAGCGCTCTATATAATTAAGTTCTAAAAGAGTTGGTATACGTGGTCTGTTTTTCAGAATACGTATCATCGCTGTTACTTTATCTTGCTCAAATTTCTTTTCATCAATGTTTCCCTTTACATCAATCTGATACTTTCCATTTTCTAATTCTGAAATTTTCTCTTCCGTGATTATGGGTACATTTTTCGTTGCAATAAAATTGGGTAGCTCACGGTAACCAGTTGTAATTTGATTTTTTTTAAATTCTTTAAAGTGAATACCCGGAAAAAGAAGTTGATAAGGCATCGTAAAGCGCAGTGCATCCGCAAGGCGCTCACCGTTTTGCAGAAGCTCTTCTACTCCTTTTATAAAGAAATCTCTGTATTTTTCATCTCGGTGTTTTAGAATAACCTTAGGCTTTATTTCTTTCCATTTTTCCTGAATATCTTCCAGGTTCTGAATATTTCCTAATTGCCCGTCCTCATTTAGAGTACATATTATATTTTCTCTTAGTTCATAAAGATCTCCTACCCATTTATACATTCCGTCTTTATTGGATTGCTTATAAAAGGGCATTTCAACTCTAAAAACTGGAATATTATTATCATAAGAGACTAAGGTTATTTTTAGCTGGGCTTCAATATAATTTTCATTATGGAGACCCTGAAACTGATAGCGTTCCTCTCTTATAAAAGCATATGTCCGATATTCGCCTCTGTTTTCGATATTAATTTGCATAATTATCCTTTATTAATTTCTACATCGGCTCCTGTAATATTTGTTGGGCCGGAAGATGTAGATTTTATATTAGCAGCATTGCTTTTAATATCGGCATCTATTTTAATTCCCGGATTAGCTCCTGATTTTCCTAGCTCTGTTGTATCACTTCCAATAACTTTTATGTTCAATCCTTCAATTGTAATATCACCACCTGTAGTCAGGGTAATGGAGCTGCTTCCCGTTTTTATAGTAATAGTAGTATCACATTCTAGAGTTATTTCTCCGGCGCTATTCATAGATAACATGGAGTTTGCACCTCCTCCTTCTTTACCTCCTACATTAATTGCGCTTGCAGCACCAGCGTTAATAACACTATTGCTGCCTGCATTCACGGTATGATTGGTGTTGGTATTAGTTGTTGCATTTCCGGCCCCATCGAATTTCATATTTGCACCACCTTTATCGGTTAGGAATACAGAACCTTCACCATCGTGTAGCTCTAGCTTATTGCCACTTTTACTACTTAAACTTTTAACATTATTTCCCTGACCGCCGCCACCGCCAACCTGACCGTGGAACATAGATCCCATAACGAAAGGTCTGTCAGGTAACTGGTGCTGGAAGCCTATCATTACCTGGTCTCCAACTTCAGGGATAGACATGAAGCCTCTGTTTTTGCTTACTTTGTCACTCCCTCCTGCGTCTGGTGTCATTACTCTGATCCAGTTTGTAGTATCGCTTCCCTCCTGCCAGTCGAACTGGACTTGCACCCGCCCCTGGTTCAGAGGATCGGTATTGGAAATTACTTTTGCAACCTGCGCCTCAGATTTTGGCATTTTAAATTCAGGCCTTGGAATAAAACCTGTGTCAGCAGCAATAGCTTCGAAATAACCATTGTAATAACCTCTGGCATCTACTTCATGTGATACCTCAGTGATCATTAGCTTGGTAAAATAGGACGTTTCAGTTTTTCCGGATTTTCTCATTTCTATATTGGCAATACAGCCAGGATAGAGAAACGGGACTGTTGTTGTTCCGGATGTTATGAATACATCTACTGCTTTGCTTCCTGCTGTTCCTTTCTGGGAAGCATTGATATCCATTGAGGTAGATGCTTTTATAGGAGCAAGTCTTAATGCTGGTGTTGTAAAGGTTTGTTCAGAAATATTATAGGCGCGTTTAGCAATGTCAGATTTGTGATCTATTACCGATTTTCCGGTAGTCAGTTTTTCATTTTTGCTGCTGTTATATCCATAAAATGAGGGGTTTACATGCTGAGCCCTCATTTTTATTTTTATATCGTTTATATTACTACCGTATTTTAGAGTAATAGGCTTTTCCTGTGGTGGGAGTTCTCCAAAATGCAGTACTTCCCCATCATAAAAAAACTGTTCTCCATGGGCCTCCGCCATACGGGACAAGTAGTTATAATGTGTTTCTTCGTATTGTGCGCTATAATCCAGATTTCCATATTTTGCAGCGATACGAAAATCATAAAGCCCCGGATTGATTCCTTGCTTTATAACATAATCTGCAATACTATTAAGGCTTATAGGTTGTGGACCTCCAAAACTCTGGGTATGTGGAGCTGCATCCAGTAAAGCTGTAGGGCTGGATCCCTCTACTACAATATCTCCAAGGCTGCCTTTTTCCTGACTGAATCCTACTTCTGTGATAACTCCTACGAATGTTCTTTCTGGTCCGTCTTCAACATCTTTGTACCTGAAAACTACTGTAAGACGTTTTCCTAAAAATTTTTGGACAAATTCCAGTTGATAGCTTTCTGCCTCCTGTACTGCATCATGAGGAAGCATAAGACTGAAAGTATGGTGCTTGGAAGCACTTTGGGTGAGTTTGAAATGTTTAAAATTCTGGATAACTTCACCATTGATTACAACGAGTAGCTTTACGACCCGGTTAATTCCCTGTATAGCACTTTGGGGAAAAGCTTCTACATTATGAATTTTTGATGTGGGTTGTTTTCCCCATAAGTTATCGGTTTGTTCCCCTAGCAAGGCTGTTTTGGAGCCACGCATTTTAGCGTAATTACCTGCTTCAGAGATTCCATTGGCGGCTTTACCTAACGTTTTTCCAACTTTGGAATTTATTTGTGATAATTGCTCACCAGCTTTTTCAGCTATTTCTTTCCCAACGCCATCTTTTAAAGAATCCGGATTAATTCCTTTTCCCTTTGAGCTATTAGATGATATAATATTCTTTTTATTATTTTCTTCCTTAAACATGATTGTATCATTTGGTGTTTGTATTAAGTAGGTGTAAATCAGGATAAAAATTATCTCCTTGTATATATAACGTCTAAAGCGTTATTTTTCTTACTCAAATAAAAAAAGGCAAAATAGCGCACTGCTAACAATGCGCTATTAGTTAAAAATTCATATCAGAATTTATATTTTAGTTACCTGGCCAGATACCATCGTAAGCACCACCACCATAAGTGATTTTTTCAGCGCTGATAACGAAGCTCACCAACATGTTGTTGCTGTCGATAGCATCAAAGTCAACTTCGTGCTGGATTACATATCCGTTTTCCCAGTTAAGTTTGATAAGAGTTCCTTCCTCATGAGATTTGTTGAATGTAACCTCACCTGTAGTTGGTTTGTATTTACCATTCAATAAAGATTCGATGATGTCAGATTTTTCAGTTGCTTCTACAGTGATTTTGATAATCGCGTTAGAAGGATCAGAAGCAACTCTACCTGAAACGTCAGTAGAACGTGCTACGCTGTAGTTAAGTTTTAATACTTTTTGGTCAGTACCGTTGTTGAATTTTAAGATAGCTCTTGAATTGTTTGCAGCCATGATTTCTAAGAATTTAATTGTTAAAAATATTTTAGTGTTTCCTTATTCTTGGTACACCAAATTTATATGACCTTTTTCAAACAATAACGAGAGTTTTTGTTTATTTCTAAAATTGTAGTAAAATTACTACAAGAGTAATTTTATGATTTATAATGCTTTATAGTATTAATTGAAATCAAAACTTAGTTCAGTTTCACCTGTTATAATACGGGCTTTTACTTTGTGTTTCTCTGCTTTATTTTCTGTTGGATACCAGTTTCTATTCGGGTCTACAATAATAAGTAAACCATTATCGTTTCCTAATACTACAAATTCTTCTGTTTTCGGGCCTTTAACAAAATAATCAATTCCTGTTTGTTGAGTAATCTGTTGGGCTAAATTTAGCGGATGATCTGTAACTATTCCGATCTCACTGATGTTTAGTATACTTTTAGATGAAAATTCGGCATCGGAATTATTATTAAGATCTGTCCGGCCTATAAATTCAACAAGATTTCCGTTGTTGTCATAGAAATAAACTGCCTGTGCTCTCCAGTTATCGAAATTTGTAATAAGATGAGTCTCCGGATTTCTAATGAGCTCAATTCTATTATAGGCCCATATAATTGCTTCTTCAGGTTGATTAGCAGGAATATTAAAGGCGAAATGATATTTGAAATCATCCTCACGGTCATTTTTTTCAAAAGTGAGAACTGAGTCACCCGTACGAAACGAAACTGAAAGTTCTGTTTTTGCAATAATCTCAAACTGAAGTTTTTCGGAATAAAATCTTTCTGTTTCAACTAAATTATGGGTCTGTAAAATAAGTTCAGAGATTATCATCGGATTTATTTTGTTGTTTATATTTTCTCGATTTTATAAGTACAGCGTTTGCCGCTGTCTAATATATATTCTGTTCTTTCTATATTATATTCAGGACCAAGCAGCTGTCTGAAGTTGTTAAGTTCCGATCGGCAAAAACCCTGGCATTCTGTTGCGGCAGCACAGATGGGGCAATGATTTTCTATAAGATAATAAGTGTCTTCATCTTTTTTCCATTCTGCCATATAACCTTCTTCAGAACGTTTCTGGCTCAGTATTTTTAATTTCTGATCCAGTGTCTCTGCTCCATTTAAAGCTTTATCATACTTTTGGTAAACAATTGCCTCTCTGTCTCCAATAAGCAGATTTAATGCATTTTCTCCTAACAGGTTTTTTACTGATTTTAGCAGCTGTACTGTAATATCTGCATGGCTGTCCGGAAATTTGGCAATTCCCTTTTCAGTGAGAGAATAGCTGACAGAAGGTCGGCCTACTCCTCCACTTTGCACATTTGCTTCTACAAGTCCGTCTGCAGACAAATTAAGAAGATGTTTTCTGGCCCCTTCTTTTGTTATGTTCAATTCTTCTGCAATAACAAGAGCAGTTGCCTCTCCTCTCATCTTCAGAAGCATTAATATTTTATCTGTTGGATTTTTTTTCATTTAGCAACATTTAGTTGTTTTATTTTTATCTGTTACAAAGTTAGTAGTTTCTATTTATTAGCTTTTATATCTGATATCAGATATTGATAGATATTTTAAATTATTTCATTTTATTTAATAAAACAACTTTTTAGTTGTTTTATTGTTTTTCTTCTTTTACTTTGCCACAGATTAATAACAATAAAAAACAACGTTATGAGTACATTTCAGTTACCAGAACTTCCATATGCATATGATGCTTTAGAGCCTCACTTTGACAGCGAAACAATGAAAATTCATCATCAGCGTCACCATCAGGCTTACGTGGACAATCTGAATAAAGCTCTTGAGGGTAGTGATGGAGAAGGAAAAAGTCTGAAAGAAATTTTACCAGAAATTAGTAAATACAGCCCTGCTACAAGAAACAATGGTGGCGGACACTATAATCACCTTTTGTTCTGGAGTATTTTATCACCAACTCCTAAAACGGAACCTACAGGCAAATTGGCAGAAGCAATCAAATTGACTTTTGGCAGTCTGGATGCTCTGAAAGAGGAAATAAAAAGAGTTGGTTTGGGACAATTTGGTTCCGGTTGGTCATGGCTATTTGTGAAGTATAACGGTTCTTTAGGAATTACAGGAACAGCTAATCAGGACAATCCGCTAATGGATACACAATTGGTAAGCAGAGGATTTCCTATTCTGGGAGTAGATGTTTGGGAGCATGCCTATTATCTTAAATATCAGAATAAGAGAGCTGACTATCTGGATGCTTTCTGGTCTGTCCTGAACTGGGAAATTGTGGAAGAAAACTACGAAGCTGCGTTGGCAGAAATTAAATAATACAAAAGCAGCATTGTGCGAAACAATCAGCGTTATCTGTAAGAGTTTGTAATGACAGGGAATATTTTTATAAACAAGGTTGAAGCATCAGGAATCATAGCATTTGATTTAATTGATTATAAGCCGGATATCGAGATCATTGAATTCGATATTAAAGATTATCTTTACATGGAGATGATCGTGAAAGAGAAAGAATTCAGAAACTCGATGTCTCAGATTGATTTTACGTACTTCAAAGGGAAGGCTGTAGGCATAGTTTGCTCAGCGGATGCTATTATCCCGCCTTGGGTTTACATGGTACTTGCTGAAAAATTTCATGACAATGCTGTTTATTTTGATTTTAAGGATATAACTTCCATTGAAGAGGATTTATGGAAAGAGAATCTGCTAAAGGCCGATGTATCTTCTTTCACCGGACATAAAGTGGTGGTAAGGGCAAGACCGGATATACCGCCTGCACTTTATATGCTGGCTACGAGCCGCCTGAAACTTTTGGTAAAAGTGCTGATGTATGGTGAAATAGGAATGCCTAAAGTAATTTTTAAAAACTAAAAAGCCGATATTCGGGAGAATATCAGAATATATTATATACTAATGAAAGCAATAATATTTAACGGAGCACTGGAAAGAAAACCATTGTCTACCTCCGGAGCACTTTCGGATTATATTTCGGAAAAACTGAAAGAATCTGGTGTGGAAAGCAAAATATTCAATCTTGTAGACAGCGGAATACCATTGTATGATACAACATTGAAAAATGTGCCTCATGGTGTAGAGGTTATGAATGCATTGTTTCTGGAGGCAGATGTTCATTTCTGGCTTGCCCCTCTTTATCATGGAAGCATTCCTGGGGTTATGAAAAACTGTCTTGACTGGCTGGAAGTAAGTGCTAATAATGCGCAACCTTATCTTACAGATAGAAAAGTAGGATTGGTTTGCTGGGCAGATGGTGTACAGGCCATGCAGGGAATTAATGCTATGGATGCTATTGCAAAGTCATTAAGAGCATGGACACTGCCCTTTAGTGTACCGATTGCCAGAGGCAGCCTTTATGAAGAAGGACAATCAGGTGTGATATCTCAGGAATATAAAAATAAACTGGACCTCCTGATTAAAATTGCTATAAAAAAATAATTGCGGTGTAGTCTGTTGGCTATTAAATTATTCGGTGATTTCTATAATATTCTTTTCCGGATCAAGGACTACACTTTCGTAATATCCATCACCTGTAAGTCTGGGAAAACCAACGATAACATATCCATCTGCTTCAAGCTGTTGGGTTAGTTCATCTACTTTCTCCCTACTTCCGAGGCTAATAGCAAAATGAATGATTCCCATAGTTTGTTTCTCATAATCATGTGTAGACTTGGCAATATCAGGCCTCTGCATCAGTTCTATTCTACAGTCTCCGTCCGGAAAGCTTAAAAAATAGGACTGGAATTGTTTTAAAGAATTGATATATTTTTCGTTAGAGACAGCACCGAAATATTTTTCGTAAAAAGATTTCATAATTTCCAAATCTTCTACCCATAGGGCAATATGTTCTATTTTCATATAAGCTAAAATTAGTAAAAAGAATTAGTTCCTTTATTCATATATTTCTGTTTAAATGCAAATAGCAGCTTTTAAAGCTGCTATTTGTTTTTATAGTATAGGCTTTCTGAAATTCTGTATTGTGAGTATACCTAATAATAGACTAAAGACAAATAAAGGTCCGAGCATTGCCCACCAGTTGGGCTGAAAATCTTCATGATAGTTTTCCGGCCGAAAGGAATCCCAGTTTAGATTACTTACCGGCTCATCGGCAAAAATTTTAGGATAGAAATAAAGGCGCATTTTCTCATGAAACTTACCTGTGGCTTGCATAAACTTTAACTGATTGCTAAGTCCTGATTGGGTAAGATCATTGAACTGAAACTGGGTGTGCAGTCCCGGTATGAAAAAAGAAAGGCTCCTGCTCATTTTTTCACGCTCCCATAATTTATGGACCAACTGATCAGACTGTGCTTTGGATTCATCGTCTCCCATTTGCTGCATAGCGTAGTACCATAGCCAATTAAAGCTCTCCTTTGGATATCCAAAAGAAGAAAACTGAGGATAATGTTTATAAAACTTCTCCATAGTTACCTTTTTATCTGTGTCCCATTTTGCATGATAACCCTCTCTTTGTTCTATTACTGTATCCAATGCTTCTGGCAGCGGATATCTATTTATAATAAAATTATTCAGAAGTGCAGGTAATACAATAATTAATATAATCCAGAATGAAAGAAGGCTTGCCGCATTGATACTGGAATTCTTCTTCATAGATACAATCCAGAAGCTTAGCGCGAACCAAAAACTCAGATAGAACAGAGCCACTGAAACAAAGCCAAAGAATGCTGTATTAAAAGACAGATCAAGAATTATGAAAGCCAGAATCATTAAGACCATAAATACAGCAATGACCGAAAGAAAACGTACCAGTAACTTTTGGAAAAGAATCATTATCGGCTCCGGTGACTGTACAGATACCAATATCCAGGTACTCTCCTCTTTCTCTTCAGATAGCAGATTATAACAGAACGAAATAATAACTAATGGAAAAAGAAATATAATGACAAAACCCAGATCCAGATTTCCAAAAAGCAGACTTACAGGATTGTTGAGATCGGTATCATATTTCTGACCTTCAAGATTTCTGATAGTGAGGCTTTGTACAGATGGATTAATATCACGTTGTCCTACAGAAAGAGCATTTAGGTTATCAGTATTATTTACCAGTCCAAACTTTAGGTAATACAGGAGCAAACCTGCTTCTTTGTCAAAATATTTGACATAGCGCTGTATATGATCCTGCTGATATTTGGCTGTATGTTCAATATTGTTTTCTTGTTTATCTATAAACTGTTTACCAATATAGATACTCACTATACCCGATAACAGTAAAAAAGCCAATCCAAGGTAAGCTGACCGGGAGCGGAAGAAGTTTTTGAATAATAATAGATACATAGCTTAGTATATTTTTATTTTTTTAGATATAAAATGAATTAAAAGTAAGAGGCCAGCTACCCAGATAATAAGAGATAATATGGCGATTATTTCATTTTTGAACAGATCTTTTTGTCCAATAAAGTGATATCTGAAATCAGGCATTTCTTTCCAATGATCTTTACTTATAGTGTATGGCTTATCTGTTGCTCCCTGCTTTTTGTTACTGATGTTTTCCATTTGCAGTTTATTCATCAGTTGGGCTAGCTTATAGCGATATGCTTCTACCTGCTCCTGATAGCTGACATAGGAATTGAAGTCTGAGCCGGTAAGTGCCATCGATAGATTTCGGATAGCCAGAAATGGGTTGATAAATGAGAGATAAGTACTAACATTATTTTGCTTTTCGTAGATACGTAGCTGCTCGTTCCAGTATTTATTATAGATACCGGCACTTATTTTTTCACCCTCTGCCATAATATAGCCACTGTAATTAAAAGGTAATTCCTCTACTGTTGCTACTTTATAAGTTTTTAGCAAAGAATCTTTTATCCCTTTATAGTGTATATCATCAGGATTATGACTGTCTCCGGCTTTTATCAGTTCACTTTCCACCCGTGTATCAAAGTCTATTTTAGAAGGCGCCGGATGTGTATAGCTTCCAAATGCCTGTGCTGCTCTTGGCATAATCACAATAAATAAAAGCCAGATACTGATTAACTTTATTAAAGATGATTTTGATGTTTTACTTGTAGCTGAAACCAGTACACATACCAGACAGATAATAAAGAAATAACCAAAATAACTAAGGATAATCCATAATAACCGTTTTACCTCATCTATACTAACTTTGAAGCCCGTAAGAGATAACCAGAGAATTACAGAAACTATAATTACAGGAAAGTACAATAGACTTGCTATGGATAATAATCCCAACATTTTTCCAGTCAAAAGTTCTTTCCATTTTACCCCCTGACTCAGAAGTACCTTCAGGGTATTGTTTTCCCTTTCCGCAGAGATACAGCTGAAACCCAGAAAAAAGATAAATAATGGAACCAGGATCTGAAGAATCATAGCAATACTGATTTCTCCAAATCTTAGCATTCCCGATGAAAAACCAGCTTCCGAAAAGTTTGCTGTATTTTGTTTATGTGCTTCCAGAAATACAGAATTTCCGGTATAACGCTCTAGACCTGAATCAAAAAAACTTAGCGGATATCTTGGGCGGAATATCAGATAGCCATAATGGGCCATTCTGTGTGGATGTTTATCCGGTTTGCTTTCCCATTGTTGGCGTACTTCATGCTGATGTTCAGCTCTTATTTCCTCTTGTACCGAATAGTTTTTCCAGCCCGTATAAGCTGCAAATACAAATAAGCAACTAAGTAAAACGAGTAGAAAGAGGATCCCTTTATTTTGTAATGACTGTTTCCATACTTGTCCGGAAATCAGCCGAATGATATTTTTTCTCATATAAACAAGATTTAGAATTTATAGGTTGCGGTAAGCATTGCATTTCTGGGCGCTCCGGGGAAGAGTCTCAGATAATTCTGTGCTCCCAACCAGTAGGTTTTGTTAAATAGATTATTGACATTCAGAGCCATTTCCAAATGCCCTTGTTTTGGAGTGTAATAGATTGCAGCATCTAAAAGTGTATAATCAGGAACTAAAAACGAACGGTTATACATCGGGACTTTATTTCCGCTATACTGAATACCAAATCCAATAGCAAAGTCCTTCATGATGCTACTCTGACTAAAACTATATTTCTGCCATATACTGGCACTATGAAATGGTGTGTTTTGTTTTCTGGCACCTACTAATGCAGGATTGGTATCTTCTACAATTTTAGCATCGTTATAACCATAAGTAGCATAAACCTGCCAGTTTGGTAGAATATAACCGATGATATCCATTTCGAATCCCCTGCTCCTCTCCTTTCCTCTTGTAACTAATAAATCAGGATTTGAAGGATCATTAGCATTTAGCAGAATGTTTTTCTGGATAATCTCATATATGGCTAGATCGATATGAATTTTCTTATTGAAAAAATCTGCTTTCATCCCGACTTCCTTAGAGTTGCTTATCAATGGCTGGAAAGCACGTCCGGAAGGAATTGTTATCGGGGCCAAAGAAGCTGTATTGGATTGCGGCTGAAAACCTTCAATATAAGAAGCGTATACATTTATTTTATCATTCACGGTATAGGTTAGTCCTATTCTCGGAATCAGCTTTGAATCTTTTACAACAATTTCATTGTTCTCCTTGTAGTTTGTTATATCCTGAAACCATTCCTGTCGAAGACTTAGGAATAGATTGAACCTATTCCACTTAATCTGATCTTGCAGATAAAGTCCCCCGGAAGTAATTAATGCAGGAGGTAAAGCTGCCTTGGCAAATATATACTCACTTGTATTTTTTATATTATATACAGGATTCACCAGATTGAAGTGTTCTACATTTGGCTTTGGCATTGTAATACCATCTACTGTAATCATTTGATAGGCATCAGCATTCTTTGGATCGTAAGAGGGTGCTGTTTTTCCGTTGGTCAGTAGGTATCCCCTTGCTGTATTTTGTGCTCCGCCTTTGTGCTTATGAGTGCTGAGGTAATCATAGCCTACCAGAACCTTATGTTGCAGGGGACCAGTTTTTACATCAAATGTCAGATAAGTATTCAGATTATCAGTATTCCAAAATTGATCGCGCTGTACCATCTGCATTGCAGCAAGTGTAGGAATAGGTTTATTATCCTTGTCTACTGCAAAAGCATTGGTTGTTCTGTGCTCCTGTAAATCTTCTTTCCAGGTTTGCTTCATATAAGAAGCATTGATACTAATCTTATCAGTAAACTTATGTGTAAAATTAGACATAATGATTAATTCCTTCGATCTGAAATAATCATTTACTGCACCCAGATTAAAACTTATAGGCGTACTACGAAGATCTGTAGCTCCATCTTTTGCTCCGAAGATAGGCTGTCCCCTGTCTATTCTTCCATTAGAATCATTGTAAATCATCTCTACATTAATGGCAGTCTTATCATTTGGGATATAAGAAAAGGATGGAGATATTAATATTGCTTTTTGAGACTGCAAATCTCTGAAGCTTTTTGCTTCCGAATAAGCAGCATTAAAACGATATAATAATGTTTTATCCTGGTCCAAGGGTCCGGTAAAATCCATTGTTCCTCTTATTGTACTAAAGCTGCCTGCACTTATACTAACCTCTCTCCTTGTTGTTTTTAGTGGTTTCTTTGTGATCAGAACAATGCTCCCTCCGGGATCGACGCTTCCCATAGTAGCACTTGCCGGCCCTTTTATTACTTCTATCTTTTCCAGATTACTGGTAATTGGCTGCATAAAATAATACTGTCGGGTGCGCATACCGTTGATAATAGTTCCTTCTTCATTCTGCGCAATACCACGGATGCTAAACTGGTTATAGTAACTTACAGGCGTTACACTACTTGCCATCTTCACTGCATCGCCCAACTGATATGCTTGTTTATCAGCCATTAGCTCCTTACTTACGGTTGAAATGGAAAGCGGAATATCCTTATTATCCGCAGCGATCTTGGTAGCAGTGAAAGAGTAATCACTGTAATACTTTTTGGAAGAACGTCCCAGGATTTCAACATTTTGTATTTCGTTCGCCTGTCTGAAAAGCTGTATAAATATTTTAGAGGTTGTACTGTCTATTTTTATTTGATGATTATAACTGTCATATGCCTTTGCATTCGCTCCAATATGATATATGCCTGGCAGGATTCCGGTGACAATAAAGTTCCCCTCCTGATTGGTAGTTGTTTTATATTCTCCTTCTTTATTTTTAATGATGATATGTACATTACCAATCTTCTTTCCATCCTGACCAGTGACCTCACCCGAAAGATTTTCCTGTGCACAGATCTTCACACTGGATATTACCAGTGTGGCTGTTATATATAAATACTTCATGTATTGCGGCTTTAGATCGTTTCCAGATAGATTTTCTGTAATTCATTTGCCGTAACAGATTCAGCATCTATTGTATGAACTAATGATCCCTGCTTCATTATTCCTATTCTGGAGCCTACATTTACTGCATTAAAGATATCGTGGGTTGCCATCACAATGGTTTTGCCCTGTGCAACAAATTCTTTACAAATCCTAGTAAATTCTGCTGTTGCTTTTGGATCCAATCCGGAAGTAGGCTCATCCATCAGGATAACATCGGCATCTTTAGCGATTGCAATGGCAATCGCTACTTTTTGGCGCATTCCTTTAGAATAGGCAGAGAGTCTTTTATGGTGTGCAGATTCCTGTAAGCTGGTTCTTTTCAAAAATCCTGTAAGCTGTTCTTTCGAATAATTAAAACCAGCCATTTTACTAAAGAAATCCAGATTTTCTATTCCTGTAAGATTAGGATATAACTGAACTACTTCAGGGATATAGGCAATGTATTTTTTAGTCCATTCATCGTTGAGGTGTACCTCAGCTCCATTGATCAGCGCTTTTCCGGAAGTTGCTTCCAGAAAGCCTAAGAAAATATTAATTGTAGTGGTTTTGCCGGCACCGTTTTGACCCAGCAGGCAGAAAACTTCTCCTTTTTCTACGGATATATTAAGATTGCTTAGTGCAGTTACATTATTGTACTGCTTACTAAGCGCTATTGCTTGTAATACTGACATCGAAAATATTATTATGTCTCCTCTGTGTACATACCGACAACGTAATAGGCTTATACCTGAGAGGTAAAAGCTTTAAAAGTCAGTATAAACAGTGGATGTGTTATGTAAATAAGAATTGTAGTCAGCAGGATATGCTGACGTCATTTATTTGAATATCATAATAATACCGGCGGCCCTCTTACAGCTAAAGAAAAGAATTTTGAGAAAGAAAATTCCGGAACAAAAGACGATATTTTGCCGCTAAATTTCCCGGAATAAGAATCCGGAATAAGAACAGCTTTATTCCCCTCTTCTCCAATAAGCTTATGATGACAAATAGGACACTTACCGTCACATGAAGATGCTGCTTTTTTTAGGTTTGCATCACCATGTTTTGCAGTATGCTGAATTCCGTTGGTGTCGAAGTTATGGAAAAGATGGTTATGTAAGTATTCTGCCGGAGAAACAGCAAAGGCATATATAGCTATAAAAATAGCGGTCAGAAAATTCTTATAATGCCTGCTTACCTTCAACTTTTGGGGTTTGTTATCCGTTAATGGATGATTAGAGACTTCAATTTTACAAATTTAAGAGGGATATACCAAATTAAATTTTATCAGTGGTTCTATTTCAGGGGATTTACCGAGCATAAAAATTAAATATAATCCGGATAAATTATAAAAATTGAATTAACTTTTATAAACAAAAGCATTGCAGACTAAAACCGCCTGCAATGCTTTCTTAGATATTTCAATTATTTTGGGTAGTGTATTACACCAATTCTCTTTTATAAATATGAATCGGATTATCCAGCATCCCTACGAACTGTAAACTATTAATTGGGTCTTCCAGGTTTACCATTTGTTTATTGTTTTTTATTTGTAAGCGGTTCAAACAGCATCTTTTAAACTGTGGCTCGAATATATCGTATTTTTCAAATTTCTCTTTCAGATGAGGTCTCTCTTCCTGATATGCTATAATCTTATCAGCAACTAACCTCCAGAAATCTTCATCTTTGAAGTCTGCCTGATCATGGAGAAGAGCAGATAAATATCTCAGGAAGCAGTCGAATACATCAGTGAAAATATAAGTTAGTTTAAAATCGTCCGGAACTTTTATGCCAATACGGCTAGTCTCACCCGGAAGTTTGATATCTCCGTTTAATACTGCAATCTCTTCTGCTATATCCTTCATAATAATCTTCACCGGAGTGTAATTTTCCATAATCAGAATCAGATTCTCTCCGTGTGGCATGTATACAAGATCATATTCATAGAAGCTATGTATCAAAGGCATCAGATAAAGATCGAGATATTTGCTTACCCATTCTTCTGCTGTAAGACCCGATTTCTCAATTAATTCAGCAGCCAGAGAATAGCCATTATTATCGAGATGAAGCAGAGCGGCCATTGTCATAAGACGTTGGTTTTCGTTTACGAAAGGCATTGGGCTTTCCCGCCATAATGCTGCCAGCATTTTGGTATAAGGTGTATTATTATTCTGAAGTGCTTTTTCATAATATTCGCTTCGGTAGCCTATTGCAGCTATTTCTTTTAGGATAATAAAACCTTTTTCCTGAAGGTATACATCGCTTTTTACCAAGTCGTCCACCCACTGATTAATAGCCGGAGTAGCTTTCATATAATAAGGTGAAAGACCTCTCATAAAGCCCATGTTTAGAACAGACATAGCTGTTTTTACATAAAATTTATCCGGATTGCTTGTATTGAAAAAAGTACGGATAGACTGTTGTGCGCGGTATAAGTCTTCTGCCTCTCCCAATAATACAATATTTCGCAAAGCTATTTCGGAAGAAAAAGTCGGATTCATTTTGTTATACCATTGCCACGGATGGATAGGCATGTAATAGAATTCTTTGGCATCAAGATCAAGATCTTTTAGCTTTTGACTGAATTTTACTAATGTTTCGGGCGAGAGTTCTTGATTCATTAACTCATCATAACTAAGGCTTTCAACAGTTGAAAAATTGCAGCGATCCTTTTTTACAGCAATCCATAACAAGCGAAGCTCATTTTGTGATTCTGGAGCATATTTGTAGTAATCATCTGCATCGAAGCCTATTCTACCATTATTGGCTATAAAAGTAGGATGTCCGGTTGTCGACCCTTCTATGGTCTGATAGTCTGCATCTGCCAGGATACAGGAATTGTTCTCACGATTCATTACCTGTGCTCTGGCATATAACGTACTAATCAGCTCTTCTATGTAAACTGGAAGTATCTCTTTAGAAAATTCCAGCTCTTCTTTGAAATCCACGATGAGGTGTATAAGATCTAACGGAACTTCTTTTCCGTTATGTGTCTTTTTTATTGAATGTACATCTATAGACCAATGATCTAAAATCCGCTTTTGTGCTTTGAAGGTATAAATGATCTCTCCTTCTGCGTGTTGCGCAGGAAGCTGATAGTAACCCCATCCATTCTTTTCATAGATTAATTGCGGTTTAATAATCATTTCATGGGCAAATTCAGCCAAGGCTTTCTGAATAAGATATAGATTTGCCTTGGCCCAGCTTTCCGGAGTAAGGTGTTCTATTGTTTTTTCGGGACTTATTATTTGGTTCATATTATTTGATTTTGTAGGGCGTTTTTAAATTGTTCTCTGGTGCAAAACTCCAGATATGCTTCTTTTTCCAGTAGTTGTATTTTTTTGTAGCGTGTAAACCCGGCTTTCCGGTTAAGTTTGTGAACTTTCTCATTTCTGACATCAGGTTCTACTACAACACGTTGGATTCTATGGTCAGAGAATAAAAACTCCATGATGGTCTGAAATACACTCCATGTGAAAGATTTTATTTTTCTGTCTGGTGGTGCCACTAATATATGCATACCACAATCTGAATCTTCAACGTTATAAAACTTGCTCAGGACATGTTTTGGATGATAGCATTCCAGTAAAAAGCATGGCTCACCCTCAAAATATCCCATACAGATGTAATAATCCTTTTGTGCCAAAAGATATTCATAGGCTTCGTAGACTTGCTCTGTAGTTGTATCAAGCATTTGCCAGTATTCAGCATATTCCTGATTTACCCAGTTATGAATAACAGGAACATGCTCATCCAAATCCAGAGGAAAGAGTTCAAAGTTGCCTAATCCTTCTATATTTTTTGAAAAACAGGTTTTACTTTGAAATACTGGTCTCATATTGTTGTACTTTGGTTAGGTTTTCATATACTCCGAATTTCTGGAACGCAATCTGCTGCTCCACGTGATAAATATCCCTGCCGGTAATCTCTCTCAGGATATAGGAATTTCTGTAGCATCCCATACCTAAATCTGGCGTTACAAAGCCATGAGTTTCCAATTCGGCATTCTGAACAAAAATTTCATTGGCATTTTTGTCTATACTGTAGTTACGCTGTACATTGAATTTTTCAGTGGACTTCCAGTCTATTCGATCATTAATACCATCTAAGAAAGCTGGTAATCGGTATTTGTAACCTGTGCACAGTACCAGTCCGTCGGTTTCAAGATGGAAACTTTCCTCCTGCTCGGAATGATAGAATTCTAAATCAATAATCCCTTGCTTGGTGTATTTGGCACCAACACATTCTGAATTGGTTAAAAGATTGGTTTTGAAATCAGCAGTAAGTCTTTTGGTGTAGAGCAGATCAAAAATATCATTGATCAGACTTTCGTTAATCCCTTTGTAAAGGGAATTTTGATTTTTTAATAAAGCTCTTCTTTTTTCAGCAGGAAGACTGTAGAAATAATCAACATATTCAGGTGAAGTCAGCTCCAGAGTAAGTTTGTTATATTCCATCTGGAAGAAATGAGTGGAGCGTGTAATCCAGTTGAGTTCATATCCGTAAACATCTATTTCCTGAAACAGATCATAATATATTTCGGCAGCACTCTGCCCACTTCCTATAATGGTAATTGCTTTTCGTGACTGGAGTTCTTTCTTTTTATAAAGATATTCAGATGAATGTGCTGCGAGATCTTTTACCGGATGAAAAAATGAAGGCATATACGGAGTTGTTCCGGTACCTAAAACGATTTTTCTTGTTCTGTAACTCTCTACAGTATCTTCTGTTTTGTTATATACTTTTACCAGATAATTGCCTTGTTCCTCATCGTACATAATATCTTCTACATTATGACTGAATCGAAGGTTATCCAATTTTTCTATAGCCCACTGACAATACTGATTGTATTCATTCCTTAGCAGGTAGAAATTCTCACGGATATAGAAAGAATAGATTCTTCCTTTTTCCTTTATATAATTGAGGAAGGTAAATTCGCTGGTAGGATCAGCCATTGTTACTAGGTCGGCAATGAATGGTATCTGCAGAGTTGTGTCCTGCATCATCATACCTGGGTGCCAGTCGAAACGATCGCTGCGGTCGAAAAATAAAGTATTGAGATCTTTTACAGGATTTGCGAGACAAGCCATACTGAGGTTGAATGGTCCTATTCCTATTCCTATTATGTCGTATATTTTTTCCTGGGTCATGATTTGGTGGTATTTTATATAAGGTTTTTAGGTTGTTCCTCTCCTATTTCCTGGATCAGATTTATTATTTTTTGTATTTCATCAATTGTGGTCATGGGATTGAGAAGTGTAAACTTCAGGTAGAATTGTTTGTTGACCTTAGTTCCGGCTACCATCGCTTTACCACTGTCGAAGACTGCCTGCTTTATTTTCTGATTTAGTTCTGTTAATCTGTCTTCAGGAAAACCCGCCGGAGCATATCGGAAAACCAGAGCGCTGATTTCGGGGCTGTTCAGAGTTTCGAAGTTTTCATATTCATTTAGCAGATAATAAACTTCTTTTGTCAGATCAATAATCTCGTCTATATAACTGCCTAGCTTTTCTTCTCCAACGGTTCTTAAGGTAAACCAGAATTTCAGCGCATCGAATCTTCTTGTCGTTTGCAATGATTTTTTTACCAGATTCGGAACACCAGAAGTTTCCTGATCTTTTGGATTTAGGTAGTCTGCATAATACTGAATGAAACTAACATTGTTGTGATCGCGCATCAAAAACATGCTGGCACTTATTGGCTGGAAGAAAGTTTTGTGCAGGTCAATAGTACAAGAGTCAGCGTTTTCCAGACCAGTCAATTTGCTGCGGTGCTGGCTGCTGAGTAATAAACCTCCACCATATGCTGCATCTACATGGAACCACATTCCGTTTTCCTGAGCGATTCTGCTGATTTCCGGAAGCGGATCTATAGATCCAAAGTCTGTTGTTCCTGCTGTACCTACAATTGCAATTGGTAAATTGCCTTTTCCTCTTTCTTCATATAAAAGTTCTTCCAGTTTTCGGATATCCATTTTATAATCCTGATCTACCGGGACACTGATAATCGCATCTTTACCGAGTCCCAGTATGCTGGCTCCTTTGTTTAAGCTAAAGTGACTTTTTTCTGAACAGAATATTCTGAATTTTTTTGCTTCTGCAGGAAGACCATGCTGATCAGGTATGATATTATAATTTTTTTTGATATAGGCATCTCTTGCAATTAGTAATGCCATTAGGTTGGACTGTGTTCCTCCACTGGTAAACACTCCGTCGAAGCCCTCAGGATACTTCATTTTTTTTCCCATCCATTCAATAAGGCGAAGCTCTATTGTCGTGGCACCAAGACTCTGATCCCAGGTATCCATGGAGCTGTTGATGGAACTGATAATCATTTCTGCTGCCAGTGTGGGAATTAATATTGGACAGTTAAGGTGTGCAACATAGGAACTGTGATGGAATGCAGTTGCATCATTGATGTAGATATCACATAATTCGGAAAGACATTCTTTTACAGATATCGTTTCACCGCTGTTAATATCTACAAGATTCATTTTGTTTTTATTCCGCTGAACAGAAGTATCCCCTAATGGCGTCTGTCGGGTTTGCAAAAAGTTTGTGATTACCTCCAGTGTATCTTGCACTGTTTTCTGGTAGTAGTTTATATTTTCGGGTGTCCCATGGAAGATATCCATGTATTCGGAGCTGCCCCCTTTCAATACCTTTCGATAAGGTATTGTTTCGAATTTTGTTTCCATAATGTCTGATTTGGTATAAATTTTATCAGACCAAATGTATGTTATTTTTATTTAATCTAAATTAATACAATGTTATGATTTTTATCATTCTGTTAATTTAGATATATCAATAAGTATAGAATTAAAGGCCTCTGAAAAGAGGCCTTTAACTAGGAATATGAATGAAAAGTAAGTAAATTATATGATTCAGTTTTAGCTTTTAGCAGATAAATTGTTTTTGATAATAGTATTGAGTGTTTCAACAGATGTTGCTGATCTGAAGCCATCTTCCGGAGTATTGACTACATAATCCATCAGTTTATCAATGGTTGAAGTGGCAACATGTAAACGGGTATCTGATGAGGCATAATAAATAAATACAGTACCATCATTATCGGAAATCCAACCGTTAGAAAATACGACGTTAGAGACATCACCTATACGTTCTTCAGCTTCCGGGGCCATAAAGTAACCTGCAGGCTTATGAATCACCTGTGTAATATCATCCAGACTGGTCATAAACATATAGAGAACATAACGAAGGCCGGCAGCTGTATTGCGCACACCATGAGCCAGATGCAGCCACCCTTTCTCTGTTTTTATAGGCGCAGGACCTAACCCGTTTTTAGCTTCGTAAACAGTATGATACTTTTTCTGATCAATCAATACTTCTTCGGTGACTTCAGCATTCTCCATACTTTTGCTTAGTCCCAGTCCTATTCCGCCACCAGTTCCGGCTTCTATAAAGCTATCCTGGGGACGTGTATAGAATGCATACTGCCCATTTATAAATTCAGGATGCAGAACAACATTGCGTTGTTGAGCCGACTTTGTTTTTAAATCTGGTAAGCGTTCCCAGTCTTTTAAATTTTTAGTACGTACAATACCGCACTGTGCTATAGCAGCAGACTGATCGCCGGGAACAGCTTCCGGGTCTCTTCGTTCTGTACAGAATAGTCCATAAATCCAGCCATCTTCATGTTGTACAACACGCATGTCATAAATATTGGTATCCGGTATATCTGTTTCGGGGATTGTAATCGGATAATCTCTGAATCGGAAACCATCTGTACCATTGTTACTTTCTGCCACAGCAAAAAAAGATTTTCTGTCATTCCCTTCCACTCTTGCAATAACAATATATTTATCGTCCAGCTTCAAAGCTCCGGCATTAAATACAGCATTTATACCGAAACGCTCCATTAGATAGGGGTTTGTAGATTTATTAAAATCATATTTCCAGAAAACAGGCGCATGATCTGCTGTCAGTACAGGATTTTGATATCTGTCGTAGATACCATTGCCCAGGGTTTGTTGTTTTGTGTTTTCTTTTAAGATAAGGTTTTCATAGGTCTCGTTAAGGGCCTTTTTTCTTGTCTCGAAATATAAACTCATAGAATTAAGTGTAGGTTATTATTTTTTAGTTTCGTTTTTGTTTAAGATCCTGTTCTATAATCTTCATTTGCTTTTCGTGTAGCGGATAAAAAATGATGAAAATCATCGAGATAATTGCAGCAGTGGCGGGTAATAAACTTAGCATTAGTTTAATACCTGTCTGTGCAAATGCTGTTTGCAGAACATTTGCCTGAAATCCAAAGAATGCCAATAAAGCACCACTTGCCCATCCGCCAATAGCCCATCCTAATTTCTGAGACATTGAAGATGCTGAAAATACAAGACCTGTGGCTCTTCTGCCTTGTTTCCATTCGGAGTAATCAGCAGTATCTGCATACATAGACCACAATAAAGGAAAAATACTACCCGCACATATACTGATGATAAACTGTAACGTCAATACTCCGGTGATACTATTTTTCCCTAAGAAGTAAAAAAGTATACTGAAGATAGCAGCAAAAAGCATAGCAAAGAAAAATGTTTTCTTCTTGCCTATTTTATTGGCCACAGGAGTTGCAGCAATAACACCTATAATGTTTGCAGCCTGCCCCAATACAAGGTATACTGTTGTTAGGGAGATCTGCATTCCGAAAAAAGAAAACATATCTGTATCGGATTTATTCAGGTAATATTTGAAATAATAGATGGCAACTCCATCTCTGATTGTATTGAATAACAATGTAGCAATACCGGCTCCCAATAATATCCACCAAGGCCTGTTTGCAAAAAGGTCTTTCAGATCATTTTTCAGTGTGGAATTATTTTCTTTTACAGGAATTATACGTTCTTTGGTCCCTGCAAAGCATAATAAAAATAAGATCGAAGCTATAATACCAAAAACGATCATAGCATATACCCAGCCCATTGCAAATGTAAGCGTTCCATCTCCGAATATTTTTACTAAAGGTTCTATCAGCCACAATGCAACAAGACTGCCTATAAATGCAAAAACCATTCTGTAAGAAGCAAGTGCTGTACGTTCTTTAGGATCTGAAGATATAACTCCGAGTAATGATGCGTATGGCACATTGATGAGGGAATAGACCATCATCATTACCGAGTAAGTAATATAGGCATAGACGAGTCTGCCATTTTCAGTAAAGTCTGGTCTGAAAAATGTGAAAATGCCCATTACTGCAAATGGTATAACCATCCATACCAGAAACGGACGGAACTTTCCCCACCTTGTAGATACACGGTCTGAGATAAGTCCGACGACAGGATCGAAAAAAGCATCCCATACTTTGGTAACCAGAAACATGGTACCGGCAGTAGCTGCTGTGATGCCAAATACATCAGTATAAAAGAAGAGTAAATACATGCTGAAAATTTTCCAGAACATGGACGATGCTGCATCGCCTAATCCATAGGCAATCTTTTCTTTTACTTTTATTTTTTCATTCATGAATCAGGCTGTTATCGGGATGATAAAAATAGTACCAGACGGAATACGAACATAATACTTTTTTGACATTAAATAATACAAAATAATCAATGTATAAATAATGTTAATTGTGAATGCGCATGAAAATTAAATTATTTATAATTTTAAGTTAACAAACTGTTTTATAATTATTGATACTTTTATGACCTGCAAATTAATTACTACAGAATTTGGCCATGCTTAATAATCTGCTCCGGGAAATAATACCACTAACACCAGGTGACTGTTTCACTATTTTTACCCGTGTAAAGTCGGACTTCGACTTTCCACTTCATAGTCATGAAGAAATAGAGCTAAACTTTATCCATAATGGTAAAGGTGCAAGAAGGATTATTGGAGACCATATTTCGGTAATAGATGATTACGAACTTGTAATGATCGGTCCCAATCTGCCGCATATGTGGGAAACTTATGAGTTTGAAGGCAAAGAGATGACGGAAGTAACAATACAGTTTCATAAGGATTTTCTGGACGAAAGATTCCTGAACCGAAATCAGATGAGTTGCATGCGGAAAATGATAGAATTATCCTCCAGAGGAATATTATTTTCTAAAGAAGCAACTCAGAAAATAATGCCACGTTTGCTAAACCTGGATCAGAAGCAGGGATTTAATTCCGTTTTGGAATTGTTATCGGTGTTGCACGATCTTTCTACATCCAAAAATATGCAGACACTGTCTGATAACATCTTCTTTAATCAGGAATCTTATAACAGCAGACGAATTCAGAGGGTAATGGAATACGTTAACCATCACTTTCATCAGAATATTTCTTTAGGTGAAGTTGCCAAACTTGTGAATATGACGGAGATGTCTTTTAGCCGCTTTTTCAAAAGACGTACAGGTGTAACTTTTATGGACTCGTTATTAGAATGCCGGTTGGGAAATGCATGCAGAATGCTGATTGACACAACCCAGTCTGTTTCAGAAATTGCTTATCACTGTGGTTTTAATAATATTTCCAACTTTAACAGGCTATTCAAAAAAAGAAAAGGCTGTACGCCGAAAGAGTTCCGCCATGATTACAATTTTTACGGAAACCGTAAATTTATCTGACTCTTTTTATGGCATTTAAGTAAATTAAATCTTTCAATTTCTCCCTGTTGATTGGGTATTTCGGATTTTTTGGTATTTTTAGGACTTTAATTAATATTCGCCAAATATAATCATTTAATGAAAACATTATCAGAAATTGAACAGCAGCTTGCTGACGGAGATATAGAAGAAGCTAAAAAGGCAATTCATGAATTATACAAAGAAAACCCTAATGATACAGAGATTCTACATATGTTTATTCAAACCGAGTGGGCATGGGTAATGGAGAATCAGCCTGAAGCAAATTACATTCAGGATAACATAATACCTTATATTCAAAAATTAATACAGCTGGAGAATGACAATGCTATGAAGTCTCAGCTTTTGTCCTACCTTGATTTCCAGAATCCCGTTATTCCGGAAGAAGATGTATTGCGCTATCTGAATGATCTAAAAAATGACCCTGTATATGAAGCTCAGGCAACAGACCTTTTCATTTATTATAATGATGTAAACGAAAAGCATAATGACCTTATTCAGTGGATCGATTACGGATTGGAAAATTATAAAAAATGGACCCAGGATTCCAGAGAGCTTCAGGATGCTGAAATGTCCAAATATCTGTTTCATAAATTCAGATATCTAAAATATCATAATGCTCCTGTTACTGATATTTTACAGCTGATCAGCAAGAATATGCATAATATTTTGCTTTTTAATGAGTTCCAGTATTTTGAATTAGCGGATTTTATATACGAGAATTCAGATTATCATTTGCTGGGAAAACTATTATGTAAGGTTACAGAATTAGAAAATACAGATGAAGAAGTCCATAATGAGCTTGCATTATGGGAAAGACGTATAGATAAAATCCTTAGAAATGGATTCGAGGATGAAAAGCTTATGTATTTTGTTCTTCTTATTCAGAAGAATTACGGAGAACTTAATGAGATTACAGAAGCAGACCATCTGGAAAACTGTCAGTTTTATATTGCCGAGTATCCTAATTCTAAATGGCCATTCCACTTTGCAGGGACTATGAAGTTCAATGAGCAAAGATATGAAGAGGCCCTTACCTACTTCAATGAAACATTACAGCTGGGCGGAAGTTCTACAGCATTGTACAGATGGATAATCTCCTACTATCTTGTGAATGGTATACTTCCGGAACAGACTTATGCTGTAAACGATATTCCAAATGAATGGTATAACAATGGTGTATGTATATCGGAATTTCTGGATGAACATAAACTTTCGGGGCGTCAGGAAGCTTCAGAAATACTGGAGTTATTCTACCTGAACGCTTACAAAGGATTAGAAGATTATTTCTATGAAAACCGTTATGAAAGCCATCCTTATACAACCCCGCATCTTTGGGCAATGTGTTGTAATAACCTTGCAATAGCTTATATCGGAACCGGAGATTTGGAGAAAGCTGAATCTGCAGCAGTGAAAGGACTTGAACTTTCTGAGTTTTATGAACTGCACGATACTTTGGCAACGATATATGAAAAGCTAGATAATTTTGAAGGTGCCAGAAATCAGTACGGAATATTAACATATGAATATGGACCTGAATGCTTTGATGAATTCAGATACCTACATTATGAGGCTAAGAGAATAAAGTATGCTACAATATTAGGCGAACTGGAAAATCCTATGGAAGTTCTGAAAGAACGCCTGAAAAATTATGAAGATTATGTTGGCAGAAATGGAGTAAATGAAGAAAACTCTGTTGAACTTTATAACCTGTCCAATGCCTTGGATTTAGGAGTTTCACATCTGGTACAGGATTATTCTAATGCTGAAAAAATTGAATTTTGGAACCAGTTTACATCGGAATTTCCGCAGAATTCTAACCCTTATTATATGCTGATGCAGGCTTATAATGAAGAGGGAAAA
Organism: Elizabethkingia miricola; assembly: GCF_001675285.1. Lineage (GTDB taxonomy): Bacteria > Bacteroidota > Bacteroidia > Flavobacteriales > Weeksellaceae > Elizabethkingia > Elizabethkingia miricola. Next base: position 18,068 of record NZ_LSGQ01000014.1, on the reverse strand, counting down.
TATAAAGAAGCTGTTGAAAGTGGAGAACGCTTTCTGGAGCTAAAGAACCCGGAGTGGTTATATGAAACAGATAGAATAAAAGCTTATTACCAGATTGGTAAAAACGCGTCCTTTATCAACGATCATCAGAAAGCTTGTAACTATTTATCAGAAATATTACCAGTTTTGAGGGAAAACGAGTTTATGCAGGATTCAGAGGGAACACTTTTGTTTTATCTGGTACAGAGCAGCCAGCATGCAAGAAGCGCCGATGAAACGATTAAATGGGCAGAAGAGCATGAAGCTTCTTATGATAAATTCGGATATGACCGCGATGAAGACTGGGCAATGATAGAAGTACTGAAATCTCAGCAGTTGATGAACCTGAAGAAAAGAGAAGAAGCTTTAGAAAATGTACAGAAAATACTTTCTCTTTTCCCGGATGATGAACGTGCTTTAGTCCTTCAGAAAGAACTCAATAAAAAAGGCGGATTCTTTTCAAAATGGTTCTGATCCGGCATTCCGTGTATCAGATATAATTGTTATCTTAGGCTAAAAATATTAATATGTCATATTACCCAATTCACACCATCCCCGATTATTACCTTATAGACGATTTATTAACAGACGAACACAAACTCATCCGACAATCTGTCCGCGAATGGGTAGATAGTTTTGTAATGCCGAAAATTGATGATGCAGCACAGCATCACAAAGATATTCCGGATCTTATGAAGGAACTCGGAAAAATCGGAGCTTTAGGTCCCTATATTCCGGAAGAATACGGAGGTGCAGGATTGGATCAGATTTCTTACGGACTGATTATGCAGGAACTGGAACGTGGAGATTCTGCGGTTCGTTCAGCAGCATCAGTACAATCATCATTGGTTATGTTTCCTATAAACGAGTTTGGCTCGGAGGAACAAAAAAAGAAATACCTTCCTCAATTGGCTAGTGGCGAAATGATTGGAGCTTTCGGGTTGACAGAACCCAATCATGGATCGGATCCGGGAAGTATGGAAACTCATTTCAAAGATATGGGAGACTATTATCTGTTAAACGGAGCAAAAATGTGGATTACCAATGCTCCGTTATGCAATATTGCTGTTGTCTGGGCTAAGGGTGAAGATGGCAAAGTAAGAGGACTTATTGTAGAACGCGGAATGGAAGGCTTTACAACACCAGAAACAATTAATAAATGGTCTTTGCGCGCATCTAAAACCGGAGAATTGGTATTCAGAGATGTAAAGGTTCCTAAAGAAAATATATTGCCAAATGTAATTGGGCTTAAAGGTCCGCTATCTTGCCTCAACTCTGCCCGTTATGGTATTTCCTGGGGTGTTATTGGAGCAGCAATAGATTGTTACTGCACAGCTGTGCAATATTCTAAGGAACGTATTCAGTTTGGTAAGCCTATTGCATCTTACCAGCTTCAGCAAAAGAAACTGGCAGAATTCCTTACGGAGATTACCAAAGCACAGTTGCTGTGCTGGCGTCTTGGAACACTGAAGAATGAACACAGAGCTACACCTGCACAAATATCTCTGGCGAAAAGAAATAATGTGAAAATGGCGATCGATATTGCCAGAGAATCCAGACAGATTCTTGGGGGAATGGGAATTATGGGGGAATTCCCTATGATGCGTCATGCTGCTAACCTGGAGTCAGTGATTACCTATGAGGGAACTCACGATGTACACTTACTCATTACCGGAAATGATATTACCGGAATAAATGCTTTTTAAAAATTGAAAGACTCGGATAAAGATTTTATAACTTTCTGGGAACAGAAAAGACAGAAAGGAAGAACTAAATATGCATTGTATGATGGACTGAGATGGTCTTTGTTTACAGTAGTTTTTGTTATTCTTTTTCAATACTTTGTATTAGAGACTACAGATCCCCAAAACCTTTGGCTGTCAATCGCAATTAATGTAGTTGTATTGCTGGCAGCAGGCTTTGTTCTGTATTATTACTTAATGTGGATGCTTTATGAACGAAAGTATCTGAAATTGAAATCCTCGACAAATGAGGACTAATTTTATGAATTTAAAAACACTTCCGCTTATTGCGGTTTTACTTGTAGTTTCATGTAAAAAAAATGATGGTGCTGTACCTTCAGAAACAGCTAAACCAGATTCTTCTGCTGTTATAGTTTCTGATTCAATAAAGGTTAATAATCCAAAGAATACGGGACAGGCGGTTACAGCTGATTTCTATAATTATGAAGAAATTGGAGATTATCTTTATCTTCTGATTAAAGATAACGGGAAAATTGAAAGTTTTGTAACTCAGGCTGTCAATAAGGATCTTAACCGTGGAGACTTAGTAGAAGTTAAATGGAAAAAAGGTCATATTGAGATTGCCGGAGACAACGACCGGAAAGAAGACCGCAAAATGCTGGTTTCTGTAAAAAAGATTAAGGATGGTGCTTTGTCTCTGTTTAAGCAGCGTTATACAAAACCTGTAAAATATACATTTGGTCAAGATCTTGATTTGTCAAACGAAGAAAGAGATGATATTTACAATGATGTACAGTATTATCTGGCAAATACAAGGAACAAACTGTTGTTACTTCATCTGAAGAATAATGAAGAGCTCACCTACTCTATTGAAGAGCGAAATGAACAAGGCAAAGATTATATTGTTTTAGGGTTGGGAATTGAATTTGAGAATCGTTTCAGTGTAGCACAGTGGCTTTATATTGACCAACGTAATGGAGATTTATATGAATATGATCTTCCAAACGATAAGTTGGTTCCTTTTAATTAAATTTTAATTCTTTATCACAATTATATAAAAAGCTCTGCAATTGCAGAGCTTTTATTTTGTCCGAAAACGAACACTAAGTGTTCATTTTCAGACACTTTTTAAAGGTGTTTGAAATGTAACTTATTGATTATCAGCTATTAATGTGTTTGTTTTTAATTGGTATTATTTCGGTTATATAGCTGATATACAAAAAGTTATATGCTTGATGTAACAGAACTTTGCCTTCTGTTGTGTTATGATTAAAAGTGAAAATTATGAGAAAAAATTATATTTTGATAGGATTAGTAACTTCAGTTTTTTCGTTTGCACAAAGCATACAGGGAAAGCTGAGTTATGAAAACAAAAAACAAATTCCGGATTCTGAAATTATATTATCTAAAGGAACAGAAAAAATATCCGGTATCAGTGATGCTGAAGGAATCTTTAATATAAAACTGAAAGAAAACGGAACTTACCAGATTGAAATCTTCAGAGATGGTGAGAAGCTATTATCTGAAAATATAGCAATAGAAGGTAATATAAACAGGAATTTTCTGATTCCGTTACCCAAGACTACAGAGACCAAAGTTGAAGGTGTTACAGTAACAGGAAAGAAAAAGCTAATTGAAAGAAAAGTAGACCGTCTGGTTTTTAATGTTGAGAATTCGGTGGCGTCACAAGGATTAGATTTAGTAGAAGCGCTAGCCAAAACACCAATGGTACGTACCACAGATGAAGCAATATCAATTGCAGGTAAAAGTAATGTTGCTGTAATGGTAAATGATAAATTACTTAATCTTTCCGGTCAGGAATTGATCAATTATCTAAAGACCCTAAGATCAGATGATATTGCTAGAATTGAAGTAATCACTACTCCACCGGCCCGCTATGAGGCGGAAGGTAAAAGTGGACTGATCAATATTATCCTGAAGAAAAATACCAATCTGGGTTGGAATGCGTCCTTACAATCTTCCGGAAATTATTATTTCGGCAGGCCAACCGTTTCCAGCAGAAGTGGTTTAAGTTTCAATTACCAGGGGAAGAAACTTTCAGTATCTACGAATCTGTCTACTGGTGATAATTACTGGCAGGGAAAAGCTTATACCTATAATTCAGGTAATGGAAATAATAACTACTGGAATACTGATGAGAAAACCTCTTCTAATTATCGTTATAAAAGCGGTAATGTAAAAACAGAATACAAGATAAATGATAAAAATCTGATAGGTGTTAGTTATAACTATTCATTTAGCAATCCATTGGAACAGGCTCAGAACGCTACCAGCATAAGAGATGAAAAAGGTGATCGGTCATTTGCATCAGATTCAAACAACAGAAATAACAGGAATGTGCACAATGCCACTGCTTTCTACGACTTGAAACTGGATTCATTGGGTAGTAAGCTGAGTATCTCGGCCAATATGATGATTAATAATTCCAATGCGAATAACTATTATAATACGATAACCAATACAAAAACTTCCACTTTCGTTAATCCTGTCAGTCAATATAAAATCTATTCGGGTCAGGCAGATTTGGAGAAGAACTTTTCCAAAATAAAAACAGAATCCGGAATTAAGTTTACAAAGATTAAAAATGATTCAGAATTTAATTTTTATGATATTCTGAATGGTCAGAATGTTTTCAATACAAAAAGAAGTAATAATTTCTTTTATAATGAGGAGAATTATGCCGCTTATATTTCAACGAGCTTTAAAATCAATGATAAATGGGATGCTAAAGCAGGATTGCGTTATGAATATACCCACCTGAAAGGTTATTCACCAAACGAAAATCTCACATCCACCAATAAATATGGAAAATTCTTCCCTACAGCTTATATAAGCTATAAGCCCAATGATAATCATTCATTTTCTGTGAATTACTCCCGGAGAATCAGCCGTCCTTACTTTGGAAACCTGAACCCGTTTAAATACTATACTTCGGATTTTGAATACAGCACGGGAAATCCTTATCTGCAGCCAACGTTTACGGATAATTTAGAGTTTGGTTATGTATTGAAAAACAACCTGAATATAACAGCTTATTACAATTATACCAAAGCCAACTGGGATAGAGTTCAGATGATAGAAGACGGATTAAAGTATAGTACAACACTTAATTTTTATAATCAGAATAGTGCGGGAATTAATATCAGTTACAATTATAATAAGCTGAAATGGCTGGAATCTAATATTTTCGTAAACGGATATTATGCCAAATCAAAATCATACATACCACAGGTAATTTCCGGAATGTCGGGTTACGGAGCCAATTTTAATCTGGATAATAATTTCTTTCTGAAAAAGGATAAAAGCCTCACGTTTGTATTAGGCTTGTGGAGTAATATCCCGGAGCGTAGTGGTAATACCTATTTCAACGGAAACTTTTCTGCATATACAGGATTAAAAGCCAGTTTTCTGGAAAAGAATTTACTATTTAATTTAACGGTGAATGATGTTTTCAATACCAATCGCTCAAAAGGTACTGAATACTATCAGGATTTCAACTCAGAGTATTATTACAAAGGCATTACACGGAATGTGAACCTTTCCGTAACTTATAAATTCGGGAATAATAATGTAAAAGGCGCCACCAAGCAAGTTAAATTTGAAGAACAAAACAGAGCGGGCGGAAATAACTAGTATATATTTTAACTAATAGCCAGCTATAGACAAAGAACAGATAATGTCGGAGCCAATTCCACATGAATTCTCTTATCTTTGCAAAAAATAAGTAAAATGAATTGTCCTTGCTGTTCGGGAAAAATCTATGAAGAATGTTGTGCACCTTTTCACAGAAATGAAAAACATGCACCTACTGCTGAAGCGCTTATGCGTTCCCGATATTCGGCATATGCTATTCCCAACGGAGAATATCTGATGGAAACCACTCATCCCGGAAAGCGTAAATTCCATGACAAAGCTGATATGCAGGAATGGGGCGAAATGAACCAATGGATAAAGCTGGAAATTGTAAGAACCCCGGCATTAAATCATGTCGAGTTCAAAGCTTATTTCATCAATTCAGAAGGTCAGGAACAAATTCATCATGAGTTTTCCTACTTTCAGAAGATGCATGACCGCTGGTATTATGTATCAGGGGATTTTATGGAGTAATAAGGATCAAATAAAAGTTAAAAAACCATGGTAAGATATCTTACCATGGTTTTTATTTATGTTGGATTTTATAGAAAAACTTAGTGCCATAATGAAATTTATGCTGAAACTTACTTTTGGCCGCCGCTGTTTTTTTCTACATCTGTTTTCGTATTTCCTTTTACTTTACTATTTCCAAAACGTTTTACGAATGAAAGTGAAAATCCATACCAATCTGACCTCATAACAGATCTGAAGGTACCATCCTGGCTATAGGTGGTATTATCGAAAACTGGTCTGTTGAAGATATTCATCAATTGCAAACTTACCTCCATCTGTGTTTTTGGGAATATTTTGGTAGCAGAGATATTATGGAAGATATTTGTTTTATTGGTCAGAGAGTTTCCATTATTGGGGTTAGAGAGTTCCACCCATGCACTCAGGTTAATGTTTTTGTTAAAAATATTAGTATAGGAGATATTGGCTGAAGCTCCTATATAACTGATATAATTTTTACTTCTGAGATTATTTCTCTCATTGAAATCATGATTATCAATATAATACCACCCTGCTCCTATATTGATATTCAGCTTATTCTTCAAAAAAGTCTGATTGGTATTTGCAAAAAGATAATATTTTTTCACTTTTCCATTCAGATTGGCAGGAAGAGTAATGATTTTACCATTTTCTTCTATAAAAGTAGTCCAGTAATCCCGGTCAGTATACATATACCTTGCTGACAGGAAATATTTTTTCTTAAATCCGAACTTCATATAAAGCCTGTGACTCGGGTTCGGTTCCAAATCCATATTTCCGCGGGAGAATGTTCCTTCATTAGTAGGAACAAGGAAAGGATTGAATTCGGTGTACCATGGACGCCATAGATTACGATTATAAGTAAGGCTCAAATCATAGTTTTCTGAGAAAGAATATTTAAGCAATAAATTAGGAAGCAACGTAGCATAAGAATCTTTTCTTGAAGTAGCTGAAACATCCTCCCTCATTTTATAAACAATGTTTTCATAACGGAACCCGATTCTTGTTTCGAGTTTTTTAAAGAAGGTTTTACTATAGTTTATGTATAGAGAATTGATATTTTCTTCATAATGAAAGATATCATTGGTATGGAGCCTATCTATATTATTTCCGTAAATATTGTTAGGAACGACATTATTATTGAAATCCATTTTTCCACCTACCTCAATACTCCCATTTTTTCCTAGAGGTTGCGTATAATCTACCTTAATATAATAATTACGCATTTGTTCATGAGAACTAATTCCAAGTTGGTTGATGTCTGATGAAGTACTATAGTTTTTTAAGAATTCATTCTGATTTTTCTGAGAATTGTAATTAGATCCTAAATCGATATTCAAGATCTTATTTTTATTCTTATCATAATATTTATAAAAGAGATTGACTCCTACTGTAAGGTAACGGCCGTTTACATCCTGATCCTGATGGTAGGTATCAAATGGAACCCCGTTTTGGGTTCTATTAAAGTCAGCATCAGAAGTTGATACATTTTTACTTTGATAATACTCCAGAATAAGGCCTATGCTGTTTTTATCGTTCAACTCATATTCAGAAGTGGACGATATAGAAGGGCTTTTATTTGAGCTCAGAATTTCATTGACAATATTGGTAACATCATTGTCTTTATATAAAGTATTGACATTGGTATTTTTCTGAAAGTTATTATTATTACCATAACTTCCGATCAAGGTCTGGGTGAAATTTTTCTTATGATAATTGAGGTTGAAATTGGTATACTGTGAATTTTTGGAATTTTGCCTGTTATTGAAGGTTACACTTCCTTTAATTCCCTCATCATCTCTTTTCTTTAATACGATATTGATAACTGATCCGGTTGTTTCATAACGGGATGAAGGGCTTGTAATTATCTCAATTTTTAAAAGATTATCTGCAGGAATGGTTTTCAGGTACTCTTTTAATTCTTTTCCTGTAAATACAGATTTTCTGTCGTTAATGTAGACCGTTACCGATTCTCCTTCTGCTTTTATAACATCATTATTATCAATGTTTACCAAAGGGGTCATTCTCAAAACATCCCAAGTGGTATTTCCTGCCAGAATAGAGCTGTTGGATACATTAAAAACAGTTCTGTCTACTTTTGATTCTACAGTGGGTTTTCTTGCTGTAAGAGTAACACCTTCTATTTGATTTTTTTTCTCTCTGATAGTATCATTTTTAGCTTGAGCAATAACTAATGATCCCATTAATAACGCAATTGAAGATATAGTTATTTTCATTCAAATGATGTTTTTATTAATAAGACAACAATCTATGAAGATTGTTACACCAGATTCAAAAAAATAAAATTATTTTGAGCTATTCGTTTACTTTCCTATCTGTAATTTTATTTTCTATTTCGCTTTTGAAAGAGCCATTTTTATGGCAAGAAAACCTAATACACTTGCCATAAACCATTTCTGAGCTTTTATCCATGTTGGGTTCTTTGCAAAGAAACGTGCGGCTTGTGCAGCAGTTAATACAATAATAAAGTTGATACTAAAGCTTACAAATACCTGTATAACTCCCAGTTCCAGACTCTGAGTGAGGATGGAACCATATTGAGGTTTGATAAACTGTGGAAAGAAAGACAGATAGAAAACAGCTACTTTAGGATTGAGGACATTCGTAAGAAAGCCTACGGTAAATAATTTCCCGGGACGATCTATTGAAATGTTCTGGTCAACTTCGAAGATATTTTTACTGTTTGGTTTAATTGCCTGATAGGCTAAATACAAAAGGTAAACTGTTCCTAAAGTCTTTAGTACAACATAGGCATATGGTACAGCAAACAGTACTGCTGTCAGCCCAAAAGATACCATTATGATATGAAACAGGAATCCACAAACAACACCTGCAAGCGATGTAAGACCTGCTTTTCTTCCCTGTGTTATGGTTCTTGAGATCAAATAAATCATATTAGGGCCCGGACTGATCACTAAGATAAAAGCTGCTATAATAAAAAAGATAAGATCGTGAATTGGTATCATTTTATTACTATATTTTTAAAAATTGTTTAGCCCCAGCCTGTGCTGTCCTCTTCAACAAAGTCCTTCTCCGGGTTCAGAATATCCAGTATAATAGACTTTACCGATTTCATTGGCAGTTCAAGATCGGATTTACTGATATAGCTGTCTCCGGATATATTTAGCATTTTGGGTCCCTCATCAGGTGCCACAAAGCTCCATATACCACATTGTACTTCCTGATCCGGAAAAGCTCCGGAAGTCAAGGCACAATGTGCATAGATAGATAGCTGCACTTCTTGTTTATATTTTTTATCAAATAACTGCGTGTCTTCATCCTTTTTAGGATTAGACTTTACATTAAGGTCACCCGCCTTGGCACTTTTATAGTCGATAATACGAAGTGTTCCGTTGAAACGGTCTATCCTGTCGGCAAAACCATTGAAGCTTATTTTATCCTGCTGCTGGTCATCCAGATAAAAATCAGCATGGATATTATGCTCCAGAGCCAGAATTTCTAGTGAGTTTCCTTGCTCTACATCATCCAGATCTTTCTGAATAATATTCTGAAGTGTTCTTTTAGCAACCGATTTATGAATGTAATTCATTCCGCGTTTATAATAATCCGGGGAATGTTTTAGTTTTTCTATAATAATATAGTCCAGTGCCTCCTCCACTTTATTCTGAGCCTGTTTAAGATCTGTAGCTGTCAGCTTTCTGTTCAGTAAGCTTTGGTAAAGATAATCCAATGTATAGTGTACAAGGTTACCAAAGTTACGAACCGAGATCTCCTCTTCCAGTTCATCCGGAAGTCTTGTGTTCAGAATCTGATTCAGATAGAAATCTAATGGATTGTAGAGGTAAGCATTTAGGTGGGAAGGTGAAACTTTCTGTTTCCAAAGCTCTAGTTTTTCTAGTACCAATGACGTTTTCTTTATGCGTATCGGTTCCTGATTCACAGGTTCGGAAGAGCTGTCTACAACATAATTTTGTATCTGGTGCTGACTTTCCATTTCGATCTGAGTAATGAAACGGCTTTTTTCACCGATGTTTACCCCACTTGTAAGTCCATTAAAGAGCATGTATACATTTTTAGCTTCCTGAATAAGTCGGTAAAAATGATATGCATAGATAGAATCGTTTTCCAGAAAAGTGTTCATTCCGAAATTACGACGGACATCGAAAGGCAGGTAAGTATTCTGGGTTCTCCCTAATGGCAGTTTACCTTCGTTTATAGAAAGCATAATGACATTTTCAAAATTCAGCAAACGGGTTTCCAAAAGCCCCATAAGCTGTAATCCCGAAAGAGGCTCCCCTTCAAAATCTATGGTTTCGGTACTTACGAGTTGGTTTACCAGTACTTCCAGAGTAATAATATCTACAAGGAAGTCATATTGTTGTAACTGATTTTTAAGACTTATAAAAGCCTTCTCAAAGCTCGATATATTTTCATAATCTATATCGTTTATCTTTTCAAACTTGCATGAGATGCAAAAGTCGATAAGTGTATCCAGATAGACTTTTGGATCATTTGGTTTGGTTAGTAAATTAATATATGATATACCGCCTAAAAGCTCATTAAACAATTTTCTGGAAATATAAACCAGGTTCCTTTCTTCCAGCTGCTCCAGAAAACCTTTAATAATAGGTTCATCTTCTGTCTTGTATGGTAATTCCTCTAACAGTGGAACAAGATCTGCGTAATAATAGGATGAGCTGTTTTTATCCAACTGTTTTTGCAGATAAAAAAGCTTTTTCATAGCCACGCTGAATGATAAATTCTTCAGTGGGAATCCCATTGTAATATTTAGACTCTTTACCAGATGCTGGAGACTTTCCAGTGTTGGTGGCAGCAGGTTTTCGTCCAGAAGAACAACTGCAGTATTACTTAGTTCGGGGTTTCGTTTCCGAAGATCATCCAGAATATGCGGAAGAAGTTTTGTCTGCGCAATATTTCCGGAAACTTCGAATACCTGAATGTTTTTATTTTCCGAAAAATGATTTTCTATCCAGCTGAAAGGTCTGTATTCATTAAACTCTTTCCAATGCTGATGTTCGCGCAGAAATTTTCCGGCTTCCTGGCGTCTGTCTTTGATATAATATTCGTCCGCCTGGAAAAAGCATAAAGCCTTGTCCCATTGCAGGAGATTTCTGACCAGTTTTTCTTCTACAGGCGTAAAAGCATTAAAACCACAGAATACTAACTGTAGTTTTGTAGTTTCAGCAAAGTGGCTTACAGTTTCTTTTACCTTTTCATGAATAATTCCGGGAGTTGCCAGATTTTCCTGAAGCAATTCTTTTTTCAGTAGCGGAAGAAAGGAGTTCATTTTCTGCCAGAAGTTCAGATTGCGTCGGTGTGGCTTATCTTCACCAAGCAATTCGCCCCAGTTCTTAATACGTTCGTCTGAAAGCATAAATTCCAGAACCGGAGTATCACTTTTAGAAAATTTCAGCATATCATCCCAATCTTTTAAAAGTGTTGGGAACCATTTCAGGAAGGACTGTATATCCTCTTTTGCATCAATTTTACGATAGGTTTTGTAAGCGAAAAGCCATAAAGGAATACCCGAGATCTGCTGTAGTCCGGATATTTCTGTAATTAGTTCGTCAATAGTCTGAAATTTCGGCAGAATTCCTTCGTATTGTTTCTCTGCCAGAATCTTTTTGATAAAGACTGCCGGACGTTTACCCGGAAGTATAAAGGTATAGGCATGGAGAGGTTTGTCCTTCTGAAGGAGGCTGTCAACAATTTTGTTTAGAAAACTATGTTGGGTAGTTTCAGACATCTTTTATAAAATCTTCAAAGTCCTGATAAAAGTTTTCGAAGGCAGTCATTTTTTCTACAAAAAATTCGAAAGTTTCCTGCCACGAATTTTTATTGAAGATACTTACATTTTCTTTCTGTACCCAAATACGGCTTATTTCTTTTCCGCTTTCCAGAAAGTAATGCTCCTCCATAATAGCATCCGGAAGATAATCTTCTCGTAATAAATTTTCCAGAGATTCAATTTTCTCATAATAAGCATTTCTGAAAAGCTCGTCTTTCATTTCTATATCTAAAGAAACTTCTGCTTTCTTATTGTCTGCGTAAAATTTGAAAGAAAAATCTTTGATTTTTGTATCATATAAAAGCCACTTTCGGGGAAATGATTTCCCGAAAGCTGTCCAAAATTCTGTCTTCAGTTGTGCCGCTTCTTGTTTGGAGAACATATTGAGTGTGAAACTTTTATTTGTTTTGTTTAATGCCAGCCATTTGTCTGGCTATTTTATATTAAACCTCACAGGTTTCTATGCCTATGAGGTTTGTTTTATACTATTTTGTGTGAAGTCGAACTGTTTTAGTTATCGTCTCCTTCCTCAAACAGATTTCCTATTGTACCATCATCATCAAAATCCTCAGAGATATCCGGAATTTCTTCAATTACTTCCTCCTCTTCAGGTTCAGGAATAGTAATGTTAATGGTTCGTATTTTGTCTTTTGACAGCTGATTTCCTAATGCTTTAATACCTTTTACAGTAATAAATTCATCTATCAGTATTGTTTCCGGATCTTTATCTTTTCCTTTTTCTTTACTGAATATCAGTTCAGCCGATGCATTTTTACCGGTACTTACCCACTCTACAAAAGATTTAGGGTGTTCCGACGGGAAGAATAGCTGTGGATTGTTTGTGCTTTCCAATAAGAAGCGCTTTACAAAATAACGTTCTTTCTCACCATCATAGTAGATACAGCCTATTGACTGTTCCGGTTTCCATTTTTCAAGGATAATATATTCATCATCGAAACGGTTAGAAAGATCAAAGCTTACAAGGCGGGCCTCTCCTTTCGGTGTAACCAATAAGATTTTGTCTTCACCTTTGAAAGTTCCAAGGAAAGTACCTCTTGCATCAGCATTCAGCCTTCTTACAGCTTCATCAAACCATATTTTACGAGGAGCCAGTGTAGAAACACCTTCTTCCTTCATTTCAATCTTTTTAATCGGATATTTGGTTACCAGATTACCTTTAGAGTCTCTACCCTTTATCGCCAGTTCGGAGAAGTCTATATCCAGTTTGTTTTTACGGATACGGGCACTTGGCTTCAGTAATACGTTTACAACTTCAGCTTCACCATTGGCGTTGGCAGAGAAATAAAGTACTTCCGAACCTTTCTTATCCGATGCCAGGTTGTATTCGTTGCTTCTGATAACACCGGTAACGAAGAAACGCTTCATGTAATAAGGTCCTTCTTTACCTTCGCGGTAGATCATGTTATAAACTGTACGTTTATCATTTTTCTTCCAGATGCCAACGTGCAGTATGTTTTTGCCAACAAAGGTTTTAGATTCAACCTTGGTTACAAGCATGGTACCATCTTTACGGAAGATAATAATGTCGTCGATATCCGAACATTCAAAAAGGAACTGATCTTTTTTCAGTGAAGTACCAATAAAGCCTTCGTCGAAATTAGCATAGAATTTCTCATTCGCTACAGCCACCTTAGTTGCGTCGATAGTATCGAAAATTCTTAGCTCAGTTCTTCTTTCTTTATTCTTTCCGTATTTTTTCTGAATATTCAGGAAGTAATCTATTGCATAGGTAATAAGATTCGCCAGATGGTGTTTCACCTGCTCTATTTTTCCTTCCAGTGCTGCAATATTTTCAAGCGCTTTGTCCTGATCATAACGGGAGATCCTCATGAAAGGAAGTTCTGTTAGTCTGATGATATCCTCAACAGTAACTTCGCGCATCAGGTGCTTGGTAAATGGATTTAGAGCCAGATCAATTGCACCATAGACTTCCTCTTTGGAAGCTCTGTTTTTAATCTCCTGATAGATTTCGTTTTCTATAAAGATTTTTTCAAGAGATGCAAAATGCCATTTCTCTTCAAGTTCCCCAAGTTCGATTTCTAATTCCAGTTTTAGTAATGATACAGTATGATCCGTATTCATTTTCAGAATTTCGGAAACATTCAGGAACATTGGTTTATCCCCTACAATAACACAGGCATTTGGTGAAATAGTTACCTGACAGTCGGTAAATGCATATAGTGCATCAATTGTTTTATCTGGTGATACATCCGGATGAAGGTGAATTAAAATTTCTACTTTATCCGAAGTATTATCTTCAATTTTCTTGATTTTAATCTTCCCTTTCTCATTCGCCTTGATGATACTATCAATAAGATCTCCAGTTGTTTTGGAAAATGGAAGTTCTGTTACAATAAGTGTATGCTTATCTTTTTGGGTAATTCTTGCTCTTGCCCTTACCTTACCACCACGCTGCCCGTCATTGTATTCAGAAACATCCAGCAGACCTTCTGTAAGAAAGTCAGGAAATACCTGGAAAGGTTTCTTTTTCAGGTAAGCAACAGATGCGTTGACTAGTTCGTTAAAGTTGTGTGGTAAGATTTTGGTAGAAAGACCTACACCAATCCCTTCTACTCCCTGTGCCAGAAGCAAAGGGAACTTTACAGGAAGATCAATAGGTTCGTTATTTCTTCCGTCATAAGATTTAGACCATTCGGTAGTTTTCGGATTGAAGACTACTTCCAGAGCAAAAGGAGTTAGTCTGGCTTCTATATAACGGGCTGCAGCTGCACTATCTCCCGTGAATATATTTCCCCAGTTTCCCTGTGTATCTATTAATAATTCTTTCTGGCCGATTTGTACCATTGCATCGGTAATGGATGCATCACCATGCGGGTGATATTTCATCGTGTTACCTACGATATTGGCAACTTTGTTATAACGTCCGTCTTCCAGCTCACGCATAGAATGCATAATTCTTCGCTGTACGGGTTTCAGTCCATCATATACGGACGGAATTGCACGGTCAAGAATTACATAAGAGGCATAATCCAGAAACCAGTCCTGGTAAAGTCCGGAAACTTTCTTTAATGATTCTTCTGCGTGGTTTAAATTGTTTTCTTCCATTTATATTGGTAGCGCTGTATATTATTTATAAGAATAAGAATTCGACATATTCAGAGATTAATGCTATAATGTTAATTAACTAAGTTTTAGCGTTGTCATACTGAGTTTGTCGATGTATTTGATTATCCTTCTGTTTCTGTTACGACCTCTTCTTTCAGTTCTTTTTTCTCGATGTCTGTATCTTCTACAACAAGATTCTCCAGAATGAAGTTTTGTCTGTCTGGTGTATTTTTGCCCATATAGAATTCCAGTAGTTGGTCTATAGTAGTATCTTTACCCATAACAACAGGTTCAAGACGAATATCCTTCCCGATAAAGTGTTTGAATTCATCCGGAGAAATTTCACCAAGTCCCTTGAATCGCGTGATTTCAGGATTTTTCCCTAGCTCATTTAATGCCTTTACTCTTTCAGCCTCGCTGTAGCAGTAACGGGTTTCTTTTTTATTTCTAACCCTGAACAAAGGCGTCTGAAGGATATATAAATGTCCGTTCTTGATAACATCCGGGAAGAATTGCAAGAAGAAAGTAATCATTAGTAATCGGATGTGCATACCATCGACATCGGCATCGGTGGCGATAATAACCTGATTATAACGAAGATCTTCCAAACTCTCTTCAATATTAAGAGCTGCCTGAAGCAGGTTGAATTCTTCATTTTCATAAACTACCTTCTTGGTCAGCCCGTAGCAGTTTAACGGTTTACCTTTCAAACTGAATACTGCCTGTGTTTCTACATCGCGGCTTTTCGTGATGGATCCTGATGCGGAATCTCCCTCGGTAATAAAGATCATAGTTTCCGATTTACGGTCGGCTTTCTGATCGTTATAATGCTGGCGGCAGTCTCTAAGTTTTTTATTGTGAAGTGATACTTTCTTTGCACGCTCACGAGCCAGTTTCTGAATACCGGAAAGCTCTTTTCTTTCTCTTTCGGAAACGATAATTTTCTTTAATAAAGCTTCCGATGTTTCTGGCTCTTTATGAAGGAAATTATCAAGTTTGTTTTTAAGGAAGTCATTTACGAAAGTACGTACAGTAACTTGCCCCGGCCCCATTTCATTACTTCCCAGTTTGGTTTTGGTCTGAGATTCGAAAACAGGTTCTTCTACTTTTATGGAAATAGCAGCGATAATAGATTTTCTTACATCGGCAGCTTCATAACTTTTATTATAAAATTCTCGAACAGTTTTTACAAATGCTTCACGAAAAGCATTAAGGTGTGTCCCCCCTTGTGTCGTATTCTGTCCGTTAACGAATGAAAAATACGTTTCGGACTGAGATTTGTCCGAGTGCGTAATAGCAACTTCAATATCATTGTCTTTCAGGTGAATGATTGGGTAAAGGATTTCACCATCAATTTCATCCTGAAGGAGGTCTTTAAGACCGTTCTCTGAAACAAATACCTGTCCGTTGAATACAATTTTCAGCCCTGGATTCAGGTAAGAGTAATTTTTAAGCATCTTCTCGATGTACTCTTTTCTGAAGCGATAGTTGGTGAAGATTGTATCATCTGGCACAAAAGTAATTTCGGTACCATTTCTTTCGGTAGTATCTGCCTCCGGAAAATCCTGTACAATAACCCCCTGACTGAATTCAGCTACTTTGGCTCTTCCTTCACGAACTGATTTTACTTTGAAAAAGTTGGAAAGGGCATTTACAGCCTTGGAACCTACTCCGTTCAGACCTACAGATTTTTTGAAGGCTTTGGAATCGTATTTACCACCGGTATTCATTTTGGATACCGCATCCACAACCTTACCCAAAGGAATACCACGACCATAATCCCGGATAATGGCCTTGCCTTCATCCAGTTTTATTTCGATCCTTTTACCAGAGTTCATGGCAAATTCATCAATCGAGTTATCGATGATTTCTTTTAAGAGAATATAGATACCATCATCGGCGGAAGAACCATCTCCCAATTTTCCGATGTACATGCCGGGACGCAATCTTACGTGCTCCTGCCACTCGAGGGATCGTATATTATCTTCGGAATAGTTAACAGTAGTGTTTTCAGACATTCTTGAAATTGTAATATCTACAAAAATAGTGATTTTTTGTGAGTTTTTATGCCTTAGAGTGATGCTTTATAAGTATTTTTGTTTGTCAAAAAAAATATAATGCCGTTGCTTTTAAACTCAAAACTTCCTGAGGTTCAAACGACTATTTTTACAAGAATGTCTATGTTGGCTCAGCAAGAAAATGCTGTAAATCTTTCACAGGGATTTCCCGATTTTTATCCGGATGAAAAGTTATTAGAGAATATTGGTAAATATGCTGTAAAAGGTTTTAATCAATATGCTCCAATGATGGGTGTAGAGCCACTACGTAATGCAATTTCTGAAAAAGTAAAGTATTGTTATAGTATAGATTATAGTCCGGAATCTGAAGTGATGGTTACAGCAGGAGCAACACAGGCTCTTTTCTGCTCTATTGCTGCATTGGTGAATGCAGGAGATGAAGTTATTGTCTTTGAACCGGCGTATGATTCTTACAGTCCGGTGATCAGACTTTTTGGAGGAGTTCCTAAGACGGTAAAGCTTCATTATCCCGATTATAAGATTGACTGGTCGGTTGTAAAGCAACTGATAACTGCTAAAACAAAAATGATTATCATTAATAATCCGAATAACCCGGCTGGAAATATTTTGGATGAAAATGATATTCAGCAGCTGACTGAACTAGTAGAAAATACCAATATTGTTATTCTAAGTGATGATGTGTATGAAAATATTGTATTTGATGGTAAAAAGCACCTAAGTCTCAGTCAGTCTCAATTGAAAGACAGAAGTATTATTGTGGCTTCTTTTGGGAAGCTGTACCATATTACAGGCTGGAAGCTGGGGTATGTGCTGGCTCCGGAATCTATTATGCAGGAGGTGAAAAAAGTGCATCAGTACAATGTGTTCAGTGTAAATACGCCCGCTCAGTATGCTATAGCAGAGCTTTTGCAAAACCCGGATAGTTATACCGGATTGTCAGGGTTCTTCCAGGAGAAAAGAGATTTATTAGCAAAAGGTTTGTCAGAAATTGGATTTGATGTTTTAATTCCTGAGGCTACCTATTTCCTGTCTGCTTCTTATAAAAAGTTTTCAGATTTAGAAGATTTGGAGTTTGCTCAATGGCTGACCAAAGAACATAAAGTAGCTACAATTCCGTTCTCCGCTTTCTACGAAGATGGCACGGATGAAAGAGTTATACGCTTTTGCTTTGCAAAAAAGAATGAAACAATAGAACAGGCGCTGGAAAATTTACAGAAGCTAACGCCATTATTTTAGTATTAGCCTTGTCAAGGTTTTAAACCTTGATATTCTATGTTAATTAGCAAG
>NZ_LSGQ01000013.1 GCF_001675285.1 Elizabethkingia miricola | reverse complement strand
TAGGAATAGTAATATCCTAAAAACGAAAAAGCCTCTGCATGACTATGCAAAGGCTTTTCAAAAATAAAAACTGGCGGCGACCTACTCTCCCGCGTTAGCAGTACCATCGGCGCTGGTGGGCTTAACTTCTGTGTTCGGAATGGGAACAGGTGAGCCCCACCGCTATAACCACCCTAAAGTTTGTTATATATTATTTAGTTGTTCGTTATCGGTATTCGGTTATCGGATTCTATCCAATTACTCCTAACCTATAACTACCAACAT
>NZ_LSGQ01000012.1 GCF_001675285.1 Elizabethkingia miricola | reverse complement strand
TAGAATTTCCGGATTTTTCGGGCTATATTTTTGAAAGGATTTGACATGATTTTAAATTTTTAATCTACTAAATAGATTATATCTACTAATTAATTGTTATATTTGTATAAAATAATGAGGTGGAGGACTTTATACCCCCACCGAGTTACTAAAGAAACAGCCTTATAATATTTGAAATTGCTGCGAACAACTTCAATTTAAAGCTATTTTTAGTCTTTTTGTAACTCAATTCAAATCTGAATCTCATTATTTTACTATTAAAAATACATTACTTCAAGAATGTATGTCTTGGTATTTGACTTTCAAATACTTTATAAAGATAATTCATTTTCTTGAATTTACAAATTAAAACCGCAATAAAATGCGGTTTTTTTTCGTTAAAACAAAATTCATAAAACAGGAGAGATATAAACCATAAAGTATTGTTATTGTTTGATTTTCTCCTGAATAAAAATACTTTTAGCTATTGTCAAAAAGTCAATAAAATAATCAAAAGACTCCTTATTCTTGAATTCAAAAATAATATCTGGGTTGAAATCTTCAATAGTTCTTTCACTTCCATTCTTATAAATACCCGGTACGCCTTTACTGTCTTTTTTAAATAAAAGGAACTTCCGTGACAGGTCAGGAGTATATCCAGCAGAGAAGGAAACCGTTCCGTCTCCAAAACTCACTATAGTAACATTTTCGTTACTTCCTACTTTAGCTTTATGTATCATGATCAAATTTTTGACAAAGCTAAAAGAGAAGAGCGACAAAATATGTCGCTCATATATTTTATTACTATGTTATTCTAAATAATCTTGTCTAACTATAAAACCTATCCAGAAGAAAGCTACCGGATCAATCTCTTGACCATCTTTCACGGTAAAATGAATTGTAGATGAGTACTCTCCTCTTTTAATGTCAATATCCAATTTTTCACGTACCTGCTGAGCTAAACTATAAGTTTCAAAAGCTTCTTCTATAGCTTCAATATGTTCATTTTGGGAATTTAATTTAAATTCTTTCATTGTTGTAAAATTAATTTTCAGATCCGGATACTCTTTGCGGATACCCGTATTTTTCGTTATATAATTGATTCTCTAGCTCCTGTTTAACATTAATCCAGTCTTCGCTATGCTCACGAAACTCTTTATAATACACTTCATCTATCCACTGATTTTTATGCATTTCTAAATGATGAATGACGGCAATTTGTGCCATTAGCAAAGCCGCTTCCGTGTAGATTCTGGATTCAAGATCATCAGTGAAAGTACTTTTAACAAACTGGATCAATTCAGCAGCTTTCTTTTTAATTTTATCATTAGGTTCCATCAGTATTTTCTTTTCTTGTAAAAATTAGGAGGAATAACACCTCTGGGCTTTTTATCGATGTACGTTTCTTCAAGTTCTTCCACAGCTCCAGATACTATCATCTTAATACTCTCCTTCATCGCTCCGGTTTTTGCTTGAAAGGCTCCAATGGCAGCATTTATCTCATGTAAAGAATAACCGTTCGCCTGGCAAAATGCAGACAATTGTTCTCCTGAGCCGATGATAATTAAATTTTCAGGTATTTTATTGCTCATAACTTACAGCTGTTTTGAGTTCAGTATTTCCCTCTTATAAAATCTCGTTTTTGCAGCGCACCTGCCATTTCTGAATGTTTTAAGCTCAAATCTTTCGGAGAATAGAACATCGTACACAGCAAACAATCGGTACAGGAATATGTATATCCTTTTTTTAAACCACAGTTTCATTGTCTACTTTTTTATGTTTAACCCAGCCATATTTTATAAGATCATCAATACTTAATCCCATCCATGGCAATGCGTAACCTTTGGAACGGAGGTAGTCAACCTGTGGTAATTCTAATGTGATTTGGTTTTCGTGACAAGAAACCATCTGTTTACCACTTTCTATGTTCTGAAATTGTTCAGTTGCCGAGTAATAACTTTTAGCTATCATTAACGAATCTTCATCTGTAATATCTTCAATAGATTTTAGCTCTAAATATCCATTAATTATTAAATGTCCTATCCAAAAAACATTTCGGTCAATTACCTGTAACGAAGTTTGCTCGGGTAAATAACTCCTTTTTACATTTTGCCCATAATACTGAGCGAAAAACTTTGCTTTATTCTCAAAATTATTTTCCATTGTCAATTGTTTGTAAGTTTATTGCAACACCCCTCCCTATCAAGCCTTGGAAGTCAATATGCCATTCACAAAGCATTTGAACAGTCTTATAACTCATGTCAACTTCTATTAAAGACTCTCTAAAGCTTAAAATTTCTTTTCCATCCATTTTGGATAAATCAAAGCAATAAGCTTCTAAAATTCTATGCAACGGCACGAAGGTATCTCCGCCATGCGTTATTTCCTCTGTCAAATCCGACATTGGCCGGAGAAGGGGGAAGGTATCATCTAATGCCATTGTTATAATATCCTCTGTCGTGCCGTTCTCATTTTCACCTGCCCATAATTCAGCGTGTTTATGATTTAACAGATCATCTGAAAGCCCCATTAATGTGAACAGTATCGGCTTCCCTTCGTTACTTTCTCCCATTGCATGGCAACTTAGTCCATACGGCAAATAAGGAGCAAGATCCTTTAATTCTAGTTTATTCATTGTCTTTTACTCTTTTTAACCCGTCTTTAGTCATTTTTACGCCCAATTTCTGCCAAGATGCTTTATTATTTGGAATCATATCTTTTTCAATTCCATCATAAGGAAGTTTCTGAAATAATTTTTCTGCGTCTTCTACAGATATTGGCATATTATTATCTGAATCATGATAACCTTTTTCCGGGGTTTCATATATTCCGGCATTCTCTTTAGAATAGCAATAGCCGGCATTATTTGTCCTCCATAGGGTTATAAAGTCTTCGTGACGCCTTGTGTGCGTTAGCGATATAATGTAGTTCATTGCTTTACTTTGTTGATTAGTTCTTC
>NZ_LSGQ01000011.1 GCF_001675285.1 Elizabethkingia miricola | reverse complement strand
AAAGTTTGTTATATATTATTTAGTTGTTCGTTATCGGTATTCGGTTATCGGATTCTATCCAATTACTCCTAACCTATAACTACCAACATGTTTCGGTAGTTTCAACATCACAAAGGCATAACCTTTAGCGCACTCCTTAAGTATTTTTGCAAAGCTTACTTATTGCTTTTAGCTTTAAGCCTTATTAGGCTATAAATCTACGGGTAATTAGTACTACTCGGCTATGACATTACTGCCTTTACACCTATAGCCTATCAACGTCGTCATCTACAACGACCCTTAAAAGATGTCTCATCTTGAGGCGAGTTTCGCACTTATATGCTTTCAGTGCTTATCTCTTCCAAACATAGCTACTCAGCGGTGCACCTGGCGGTACAACTGATACACCAGAGGTTTGTTCAATTCGGTCCTCTCGTACTAGAATCAAGCCCTCTCAAACATCTAACGCCCGCAATAGATAGAGACCGAACTGTCTCACGACGTTCTGAACCCAGCTCGCGTGCCACTTTAATGGGCGAACAGCCCAACCCTTGGGACCTTCTCCAGCCCCAGGATGTGACGAGCCGACATCGAGGTGCCGAACCTCCCCGTCGATGTGAGCTCTTGGGGGAGACTAGCCTGTTATCCCCGGAGTACCTTTTATCCTATGAGCGATGGCCCTTCCATACGGAACCACCGGATCACTATGTCCTGCTTTCGCACCTGATCGACTTGTAGGTCTCACAGTCAAGCACCCTTATGCCATTACACTCTACGCACGGTTACCAAGCGTGCTGAGGGTACCTTTGAAAGCCTCCGTTACTCTTTTGGAGGCGACCACCCCAGTCAAACTACCCACCACGCAATGTCCTTCCGTAGAAGTTAGGCTCCAAGTAAACAAAGGGTGGTATTTCAACGTTGGCTCCACAAACACTAGCGTGCCTGCTTCACAGCCTCCCACCTATCCTACACATTGTTTACTCGAAGTCAATACGAAGTTATAGTAAAGGTTCACAGGGTCTTTTCGTCCCATTGCGGGTAATCGGCATCTTCACCGATACTACAATTTCACCGAGCTCGTGGCTGAGACAGTGCCCAGATCGTTACACCATTCGTGCAGGTCGGAACTTACCCGACAAGGAATTTCGCTACCTTAGGACCGTTATAGTTACGGCCGCCGTTTACTGGGGCTTCAGTCAATGCCTTCGAATTACTTCTAAGCACCTTCCTTAACCTTCCAGCACCGGGCAGGTGTCAGACCCTATACAGCATCTTTCGATTTAGCAGAGTCCTGTGTTTTTGATAAACAGTCGCCTGGGCCTCTTCACTGCGGCCTCCCCGGAGGGAGGCGTCTCTTCTTCCGAAGTTACGAGACTATTTTGCCTAGTTCCTTAGCCACGACTCACTCGAGCACCTTAGGATTCTCTCCTCGACTACCTGTGTCGGTTTTGGTACGGGCAGTATATTTCGCTTTTCTTGGAAGCGGGTCCCCAGGATTATCAGCGCATCCGAAGATTTGCTGTACTATCGTAACCTCGCAGTTACTTCAACGTACTATTCCGTCAGTACGCACCTAGTTTCCAACTCCGTCACTTTTATTAATATACTGGTACGGGAATATTAACCCGTTGTCCATCCACTACGCCTGTCGGCTTCGCGTTAGGCCCCGACTAACCCTCAGCTGATTAGCATGGCTGAGGAAACCTTAGTCTTTCGGTGAGGGGGTTTCTCGCCCCCTTTATCGTTACTTATGCCTACATTTTCTTTTCTATCCGCTCCACAATACCTCACAGTACTGCTTCGGCGCAAATAGAATGCTCCCCTACCCAGTATTAAATACTGCCATAGCTTCGGTAATATGCTTATGCCCGATTATTATCCATGCCGGACCGCTCGACTAGTGAGCTGTTACGCACTCTTTAAATGAATGGCTGCTTCCAAGCCAACATCCTAGCTGTCAATGCAGTCCAACCGCGTTCTTTCAACTTAGCATATATTTAGGGACCTTAGCTGTTGGTCTGGGTTCTTTCCCTCTCGGACATGGACCTTAGCACCCATGCCCTCACTGCCGACAATCATTTATTAGCATTCGGAGTTTGTCAGGAATTGGTAGGCGATGAAACCCCCGCATCCAATCAGTAGCTCTACCTCTAATAAACTATATCGACGCTGCACCTAAATGCATTTCGGGGAGTACGAGCTATCTCCCAGTTTGATTGGCCTTTCACCCCTACCCACAGGTCATCCGAAGACTTTTCAACGTCAACCGGTTCGGTCCTCCACTTTGTGTTACCAAAGCTTCAACCTGCCCATGGGTAGATCACAAGGTTTCGCGTCTAATCCCACTAACTAAGCGCCCTATTCAGACTCGCTTTCGCTACGGCTCCGGACCTTAAGTCCTTAACCTCGCTAGTAAGATTAACTCGTAGGCTCATTATGCAAAAGGCACGCCGTCACAGCATATAGCTGCTCCGACCGCTTGTAGGCGTACGGTTTCAGGTTCTATTTCACCCTTCTATTCGAAGTGCTTTTCACCTTTCCTTCACAGTACTTGTTCACTATCGGTCTTTCAGGAGTATTTAGCCTTGGAGGATGGTCCCCCCATATTCAGACAGGATTTCACGTGTCCCGCCCTACTCATTTATCACTTATGTATGCCTTTCATATACGGGGCTATCACCCTCTATGGCTACACTTTCCAGTGTATTCTATTAAACATATAAAAGCTTTTGGGCTAATCCGCTTTCGCTCGCCACTACTTACGGAATCTCTTCGATTTCTTTTCCTCCGGGTACTTAGATGTTTCAGTTCTCCGGGTTTGCTCCCATTGCTGGGTGACATATCTTCAATATGCCGGGTTGCCCCATTCGGACATCTGCGGATCAATTCGTGTGTGCCAATCCCCGCAGCTTTTCGCAGCTTACCACGTCCTTCTTCGCCTCTGAAAGCCTAGGCATCCGCCATACGCCCTTAACGATTTCTTTCCTAATTTTATTTTACTCTGCACTCAAGGAGTGCTCGGTTATCTCTTTGTGATGTCAATTTTACCGTTAATGTCAATGATCTTTAGTTCTTTCTATCTTCCTGATAAACGAATATTTGTTTTGGCTCTATTCGTATACTTGTATCAGTCCAACAAAACTGTGGAGAATAAGGGAGTCGAACCCTTGACCTCCTGCGTGCAAGGCAGGCGCTCTAGCCAGCTGAGCTAATTCCCCTTTTTCAATTAGTAGTCTCGGGCAGGCTCGAACTGCCGACCTCTACATTATCAGTGTAGCGCTCTAACCAGCTGAGCTACGAGACTTCATTAATCTATAATTATTAATTAACAATTATTAATTATAAATTATCTCTTTCCCTGTTACTAATCTAAAGGGTTATTTCTTAAATATCAACCAAAGTAAAACCAAAGCTATGCTTTGTTTAAGTAAGCAGTACATTTAAGTACCTTAATTTTGTTTATCGTCCTAAAGACGCTCTAAAATGAGATGTTCCAGCCGCACCTTCCGGTACGGCTACCTTGTTACGACTTAGCCCTAGTTACTAGTTTTACCCTAGGCAGCTCCTTTTACGGTCACCGACTTCAGGTACCCCCAGCTTCCATGGCTTGACGGGCGGTGTGTACAAGGCCCGGGAACGTATTCACCGCGCCATGGCTGATGCGCGATTACTAGCGATTCCAGCTTCATAGAGTCGAGTTGCAGACTCCAATCCGAACTGAGACCGGCTTTCGAGATTTGCATCCTATCACTAGGTAGCTGCCCTCTGTACCGGCCATTGTAGCACGTGTGTGGCCCAAGACGTAAGGGCCGTGATGATTTGACGTCATCCCCACCTTCCTCTCTACTTGCGTAGGCAGTCTCACTAGAGTCCTCAACTTAATGTTAGCAACTAGTGACAGGGGTTGCGCTCGTTGCAGGACTTAACCTAACACCTCACGGCACGAGCTGACGACAACCATGCAGCACCTTGAAAAATGTCCGAAGAAGGATCTATTTCTAAATCTGTCATTTCCCATTTAAGTCTTGGTAAGGTTCCTCGCGTATCATCGAATTAAACCACATGCTCCACCGCTTGTGCGGGCCCCCGTCAATTCCTTTGAGTTTCATTCTTGCGAACGTACTCCCCAGGTGGATTACTTATCACTTTCGCTTAGTCTCTGAATCCTAAAACCCAAAAACGAGTAATCATCGTTTACGGCGTGGACTACCAGGGTATCTAATCCTGTTCGCTCCCCACGCTTTCGTCCATCAGCGTCAGTTAAGACTTAGTGACCTGCCTTCGCAATTGGTGTTCTAAGTAATATCTATGCATTTCACCGCTACACTACTTATTCCAGCCACTTCAACCTTACTCAAGACTAACAGTATCAATGGCAGTTCGACAGTTAAGCTGTCGGATTTCACCACTGACTTATCAGTCCGCCTACGGACCCTTTAAACCCAATAAATCCGGATAACGCTTGCACCCTCCGTATTACCGCGGCTGCTGGCACGGAGTTAGCCGGTGCTTATTCATCTGGTACCTTCAGCTACTTACACGTAAGTAGGTTTATCCCCAGATAAAAGTAGTTTACAACCCATAGGGCCGTCTTCCTACACGCGGGATGGCTGGATCAGGCTTCCACCCATTGTCCAATATTCCTCACTGCTGCCTCCCGTAGGAGTCTGGTCCGTGTCTCAGTACCAGTGTGGGGGATCACCCTCTCAGGCCCCCTAAAGATCGTCGCCTTGGTGAGCCGTTACCTCACCAACTAGCTAATCTTGCGCGTGCCCATCTTTATCCACCGTAGTTTTCAATATAATCCGATGCCGAATCATATATTATAGGGTATTAATCTTCCTTTCGAAAGGCTATCCCCTTGATAAAGGCAGGTTGCACACGTGTTCCGCACCCGTACGCCGCTCTCAAGATTCCGAAGAATCTCTACCGCTCGGCTTGCATGTGTTAGGCCTCCCGCTAGCGTTCATCCTGAGCCAGGATCAAACTCTCCATTGTATGTTTGTGTTCCTTAAACTCAACTCAATTTAAAATTGACGCTTTGGTTTTTCTTACTTGGTTGTTATTTTATTTTCAATGATCTTTTATTCTTTTCGCTTCATCCGAAATCTCTTCTGTCAGTGTTTCAGATTTGCGAGTGCAAAGATAAAAACTTTTTTCCGATTTACAAAACTTTTTTTGAAGTTTTTTTTCAGTCATCTTCATTACCTCTACTCCGCTACAACAGTCCTTTTATTAACCATTTTTGCGTGGGCAAAACTAATAAATTTTATTAACATGACCAAATCTTTTTTCTAAAAAATTTTAATCGATTTTTTCGTCTCAATTACCTCCTGCTCCCATCACAACTCTCATTGTTTA
>NZ_LSGQ01000010.1 GCF_001675285.1 Elizabethkingia miricola | reverse complement strand
CAACTAAATCCTGATACTGATGATCAAGAACTTTTATCTGTTCCTGATAATCCTGCATTTTTCCTTTGTCACTTTTCTTCTTATCTGCTTCAAGACGATACATTTCACGAAGCCTAGCCTGTTGATCTTTAATATTTTGAAGACTTTTTTTGTCTGCATCATATTTATCTCCTCCTAACGCTTTACTGGCTGCATAAGCTAAATCTTCGTATACAGATTTTAATTCTCTCAGGGCGTCTGCTTCTCTCTTTATAGCACGTTCTTTTTTCTTGTCATTATTGAATAGCGAACTAACAGACTTAATTAACCCGCCTATCATCTTGATACTTCCGGTAACCATTCCAACAGGACCACCTGTAGCAAATTCTCTCATGCCATCAGCAACTTGACTAACTCCTTCTAAGACACCTTTCATTTTATCTAAAGCATCTCCAAACTCATTATCTAAACTGCCACCTAAATCAGTAATTATTCCCTCTACAGAGTTAACAGCTCCACCAACCATATTTACAATTTCAGAGGTTTTGTTACCCCAATTTGAAAAGTCTTTTTTAAGGTTGTTTAAAAAAGAATCTTTTGTAGATTGTTGTTGGTCTAATTTTTCTTTCGCTTTTTTTGCCTTTTCTGCCGAAACATTATATTCCTCAAGAGCTTTTTTAGCATCTTCAGCACTCATAGTACTCGCAGCCCTTAACTTTGTAAAGCTTAAAGCCAATTCATTGTTAGCTTCTTCGAGTTCTTTTTCTGCTTTTTCAATGTCTTCGGATGCCTTGCGATAGTTTCTCCATGAAGTTATTATTGGTTGTACTGAAAAAGCGGAGACAGCTTTACGTTGAAATTCCTCTATTTTATCAGATACAATTTTGTAATCCTGTGGATTTAGAGTTTTTTTATTTGCATCTCTCCATTCAATGAGCTGTTTAACAACTCTTTCAGCAGTCCTGCGAGACACATATTCAATATTGCTAAAAGCTAACTCCCAATCTTTAGACGTCCTGAACGCTTCTACAGTTAAGGCGGATAATTGCTCTCCATAGGCTTTTTTGATCTTATCTCTTTCAGAATCATTTTTAGCGAGTTCTAAAGCTTCATTTAAATCCTTTGTTATTTTTGCTTTCTTTTCTTCAAAAGTTTTATGATCATTTAAAAGCTGGTTATAATTAGCTTCAATACGTCTTCTTTCATCTTCTTGTGCTTTTTTAATAGCCCTATCTTTCAATGCTCGTTCTTCTTCGGTTGAGTCTCCTGCATCAATTCTACCATATTTTTGCAATTGAGATATTAGCTCGGAACCTGAGAATTTGGACTTCAATACATCTATCTGGTTATTTACCCCTTCTATAAATGTCTCAAGACCTTTATATTCTGATATTGATTTGGATATGAGAGCTAAGTTTTCGGCGGCTTCTTTATCTCCTTTCCCTGATGCTATCAATTTTTTAACCGCAACATCTGTTTCTTCTAAATACTGTAGAAAAGATTTGTCTTTTATTTTAGGGAACATTCCATCAACATATTCTTTCGAATAACCTTGTTGAATAAGTTGATCACGAACGCCAATCTGACGTTTAACTTCGTCCATTTCTTCACTGAAAGTCTTTGCTTGTGCCTCTGCCTGAAGCTGACGAACCTGCTTATTTATACCTTCAATTCTTTTCTTAGCGTCATCAACAGAAATAACTTCTCCGGTATAAAATGGAGTACCATTTTTATCTTTATCTTTCCCGTACTTATCAAGTTTCCGTAGTTTGACCATACCATCAACTGCAACATTGATAGCTTCATTAATGAGTTTTGCTCTTTGCTCAAGCTCTGCAATGGAGCCTTTAGGAAGTATTTCAGCTAATTGCTTATTATCCTTACCGCTTTTGGAACTGATTAAATCATTATATTTCTTAATAAGAGCCATATTTTTCAACCACTCTTTTGACTGAGGAACTAAGTCCTTATTTGCCTCTTGAAGCCTTTTAACTTCTTCTTCATACCATCGCTGCGTGCCCTTTTTTGCGCCGCCAACTGTTATTTCAGAGGAAGTGTCATCTAAACCTAAATAGTCGGAAACAAGCGTTTTAAATTGTTCTCTATCTTTTTTAAAGCCCTCTATATATTTTTCCGCATACTTACGGCCGTCTTGCATTTTCCAGCCTCTTTTTTCTAGTTCATCAATTTGGCTAATCTTTTTATTATAATATTTCAGGTCATTTTCCTGTACTTTATTTCCGACTTTGAGTTGCTCTCTCGAATCTTTTACAGCATCAGAATATTCACGTACAGATTTTGAAAGCTTTAACAACTGATCTCTTTGTTCCGATGTTATTTTTTTATCAAAAAATGCATCTTGAACGTCTCTATAAAAGTCACTTCCTTCCTTAAATTTGAAGTTTTTAGTTACAGTATCTATCTTAGTTTTTATGAGAGAATAGTTAAATTCATCCTTAGCATTTTTCTCAACAATATCTTTTACCGCAGCTAATTTTGCTTGCGCAGAAGCAAGTGATTGCATTTTCTTTATTACTTGGTCAAATGCATCCCCCAATCTTAGGGTAGCTCTATATTGACTATCTAAAGCACCTCTGAAAGTAGGATCTATAGCTATTAGTTTTTCATAGGCCTTTTTTCTATCCTCTAGCTTTGAGTTTTCACTATTAATAACGGCTATTAAATTTTGTATTTGCGCCCTTTTTTCAGATACTCCCTTTGAAAAGGTGTCTGTCAACTGCTTCTCAATACTTTCCTGAAATTTCATTTCAGATGTAGCCTCCTTAGTAAGTCCTATTGCACGTTTTATTTCATCACCATACACTACGTATGAAGAAATAACCAATGCAAGTGCTGCCAGTATCACTCCGTATGGATTTGCAGAAGCAGTAAGATTAAATAATGCTTGTGCATCTGCGGCACTCTTGATGCTTTTTGCAAGACTTATCCAAGTAGATATACTTTGTCCAATAGCTATCGCTTTTTGAACTACAGCCGTTAAAATTAATGCAGCCCTATAAGCTCCGTATGTAGCGATAAGTACTTTAAGAACTTTTATCACTTCTTCATAATTATCTACAAGATAAGCTAACCCATCAATAGCATCGTTTAGCACGCCTTCATTAGCTTCTCCCATCTTATTTAGCATCTGATCCCAGGCATCTTCTAAATTTGAGATCTTACCAGATAAAGAGGCAGATTGCTTTTCCATTAAGTTGAAAAACATTCCACCTTCATTAGTTAAACTAAATAAAACATCTTTTACATCTTTGAATCCTATTTTACCTGCCGATACCATTGCAGAAATTTCGGCTTCTGATTTCTTAAACTTTGCAGCCAATTCAGCTACCATAGGAATACCAGCTTCAGTAAATTGTCGTAGATCATCTCCCATTAGCTTGCCTTTAGCCTTGACCTGTCCATAAACAAGGTTTATTCGGCTTAATGGCACACCCAAACCAGATGCTATATTTCCCATTCTAGTAAGAGTGTCAACAACTTCTTTAGCTGGAATCTGAAAAGCCAATAATTGTTTTGCACCAGAAGAAACATCTTGAAGTGAGAATGGAGTTTTCGCAGCAAGGTCAACCATTTGACCCATTAACTGTTTTGCTTTTGCTCCATCACCGAGCATCGTAGAAAAGGCGATTTCTGTCTTCTGAAATTCTCCACGAATGTTTATAAGCTCCATAACGAAGCCTTTGAGTGCATTTGCTGAAAAATATCCAGCAATGCCTAATGACAAATTCTTAAAAGCAGAATCCATTCTGCCGGCTTGTTGTTCAACAACGCCAGAAAGACCGAGAATATCAGTCCTAATCTGATTGATCCCAGTCCTAAAATTTGATAAATCTATTGTAGCCCTAAAATTAAGTGCCCCAGCTGCATTATTCATTCCTCCCCCTACTTATATATATCCAAGCTTCTAATAAAGTCCTCTGATGTCTGCTCAGTAAGAGTTATTCCATCATTCTTCTTTTTATCATCATCCGTTTCGTAATTAGATGCATCAATCAACATCCGTTGTACTATTCTCCAATCAATCTTCCAAAGCAAATAGTCAAAAGTCCAATGAAAGTGGGCGCATATCTGCCCTAGTCTTCCATGTATGGCTCTTA
>NZ_LSGQ01000009.1 GCF_001675285.1 Elizabethkingia miricola | reverse complement strand
TCTTCCATGTATGGCTCTTAGTCCTTTTTCTCTACTTCCGGTGCTTTGATCACCTTCGTTATCCTGTTGGCTTTTACCGCCGTAGTAGAGATCGTAAAAGACTGGTAGTCGTTTAGCTCAAAACAACTGTTCACGGCCTTTACAATTTCTGCGTTATCAATTGTATGTAACAGATGATTTACCATCCATTTTTTTAATATTGTAAACCTGATGAATCGAGGGACATAAGTGAAGTTGGAGCATAGAATAGCCAGCGCTAAATATTCGCACATTAACTTAGAGTTTTGATTAACTCCATTAATCATAGCATTAATAGCAGCTTGATTATTACCGCTATATAAATCTTCTTCAGAAATTTCCAGACGTAGAGATATGTCCGTTTGCTTTATGTTTAGCCAAGCTGGGAAGAATCCCACATGCCACTTCTTTGGCCTGCCAAACATCTTGGATGTTATATCGAATCCAATACGATTGAGGATATTTGACTCCTTTTTTTCTTCTTCCAGCATCATGTCTTCTGTCATCATTTGTGTTTTTGGAATACAAACAAAAATAAGATTCAAATAGGAGCATAAAAAGCTTTCTTGTAACGAGTTACTTGCAGTTAAGGCATAAAAAAAAGCCTACCGAAAAGGCAGGCTCTGTTTTATCATAGGAGTGGTGTATTACCAGTCATTAGATTTGGAATCTTGAATGCTTTTATTTAGTCCACTGGACACTCCTTCAACCGACTTGTTTATTAATTCTTCAAGCTTGGAACTTACAGAAAGCTTTCCGTTTTTATTGTAAACTGTTTTATCAAGAAACGATCCGCCAGAAAGGTATATTTTATTTCCTTTGGTATCCTGTAAATATCTAAAAGAAGGTCTAAACATGATTTTTCCATCTTTAAAATTCATTTCATACCTGTTGCTAACAGAAAATAGCCCTGCTCCATCAAACATTCCAGCATTCGGCTTTACGTAATTAACATCTAATACAATTTGCTCATTGGCAACTTCGTTGTAGCCGTCAAATTTCACTCCTTTATAGGTTGAATTTACATACATCTTTGCAGCATTAAACAAATCTGATTTGGTTTTTCCTGGAAACTCATAAACTATATAATCTTTATCTGGACTATCTATGCTTTTAAAATTTTCAGGAGTGATCTTAAACTGCCCAAAACAGAAAATGGTTAATGATAAAGCTAAAAAGGTAAATATATTCTTCATTGATAATTTTTGCTATAAAAATACAATATTAATTCTATGGTTTGATACGGGAATCCGTAATAACAAAAACGCTCTCCAAAATTGAGAGCGTTTTTTTCTATTTATTCGTCAAATGTTACGGTGTTCCAGTGAACAATACTCCTCCCTCTTTATAGAAAGGCGTTTCAAAGTTTGCAGCATCTGAACCGCTGTCTAATATAGTTATCGTTACATCGATACCTAAAAGGCTCGCACGACCATAATCCGGATTGAAATCAGCAGTAACCTGCGCACGAACTACATCAAATCCGTAACCCATAAAAGGGATTACACTCATTGAGTATTCTGCAGGTACAATTACTTTTGGTGGAGTATATTTCTTTGTGGTAGCATCCACAGTTCCTCCCCATAGCTTTTTCATCGCTTCACCATTTGGATTCTGAATCTTGAAGGTGAATCCAAGAGAAGCCTCAGACGTTTTGATTCTTGCAGTAGGTGCTGATTTTTCCTCAGACTTTTTTTCCTCGTATTGAGCCGGATTCGGAACAATTTTGAAACTGTTTTCTTCAGTTAATCCGAATGTAAAGAAGTCTGTCCCCATTGTGCCATTAGCCCCAATAGGAGCAAATTTAACGGCATGAATTCCATTAGTTAACCCTTCCATGTTATTTGTGTTTTTAGTTATTATTAAAAGCTTTCATATTTACCCTGAAGTTTATCCAATTGTCTTTAGCGTCATCAAGGACATCATGAAACTCCAGTTTTAAGTTATAGTCCTTTGTATAGACTGATTCTAGTAAAGGCTTAACAAAATTCATTATGATTTTTTGCCTTACTTCATTTGGCATGTCTTGATCAATTCCGTTGATTTTTACACGTAAATAAGGAATATAAATGTTGATATTAAAAACCCCATCTTGTAGAAACTCCTCATTCATCGAAATACTATTAATAACAGCATCTTCTTTTGTGCTTCCAACTGGTCTGCGATCTTTATAAATGTCTCCGGAAATAACATTTTTAATCCCTCCATTTTTCAGGAGTTCAAAAATCCATTGTTTACCGTCTAATACTGTCTTTCTCATTAACCGTTCATCATTCTTGGTAATTCTACTTTAACCAACTGTTCAGCACTTGTAATGACATCTACTCCTCCACTCTCTACTTTTAAAGCGTAGTTCATACCTGCAACAAGAACGAATGCTATTCCGGGAATACCGGAGATAACAGAAATCGCCAAATCTCTTCCAATCTTCTTAGGATCATTGGTGCTTGGTATTGTACCATTAACAGATGTTTCGAAATTTTCATGAACGATTTTACCGTCAAGAGAGATAATGTAACCAATGGAGTTCCTTAAGTCTCCTGTGTGGTCCGTCCATCCATTTGATCGTGATTTTGATCTAGCTAATGCAACTCCATCATCAGCGACCTTTTTTACACCAGATATAAGTTGTTGCAGCATCACCTGCACTCCTTCTGCTATATAGCTATCAATAGCACTCATGTCTATGTCTGCTTTTAAGAAACCCATATTCTTGTGTGTAATTGTTCTGGACAAAAATTCAAAACGCTTCCATTAGCTCGTACATTACCATTTTTATCAATAACCTTAATCTTAGCCCCAAAGTCAATTTTATTTATCGTTTTAGGACACTGAATAAGCCAGCTGTACTCATAAACAGTTTGGTCAGTACCGGTGATTTTAGCTCCTCCTCCATTGACTTCATCTCTGCATTTGCCAAAATCAACCCAGTCCTGAGTGCCAGGTATCCATGCTCCTGTTTCTTCGTCACGAGTAGATTCAGTTTCCACAAAGACTAAGATTTTATAAGGATAGATTACCATTGGCTTGTAATGTCTTTTATTTTATTTCTTTTGAGCTTATTAGGCATATTAAGGTCACTACAAAGTAGATCATAGAAGAGTTCCATCTTATCCTTGTCATAGGATATTGACATTCCTCCTTCTCCAATACTACTAGGCAAAACAAGAGTAGGGATTAAATTGTACAGCACTTTCTGAACTTTCTCTTTCATTTCGGCGTTATATTCGGAAGAGCCATCTACACCAGCATTTATCAATTCTACATTTAGAACCTCTTCAGAAACATCAACCGACCAACCATTAAATAAGGCTGTCAAATAATCCCTAATCTGTATATTCATCTTAAAGTACTGTTAAAATGACTGACTTCTTAGTGTTGTTGATGACTGGTAAAGCGTAAGCTAGCCCCTTAGTTGAAAACAACAATGGATCTTCTTCACCCCACGTTTTGATTAGGATTGCATCATCAACAATTTTTTTAGAAATTGTTCCTTTCAAATCTGTTGTAAACTCTTTAGAAACGGTATACTGAGTATTACCAAATACAGAGTCAATTGTAAACAAGATATTACCAGTTTGCCATCCGCTCATTGCGGTAACCTTTCCTGATTTATCTTCTTCACTTACAACAGAGTCCCATACTCTGAAAGTAGGAAGTTTCTTTTCCAGTAACTTAGCATTCAATTGCTCGATCGTAGGCTCAAACAATGCAACAGTACCAGAAGACGCAACACCATATACAAACTCTTTCACATTCTGAAGTTTTGTAATCTTGTTTGCAGTAGCCAAGTCAGTTGTAGCATATAACAATCTGAATCCTTTACCTAAAGCATCATTCTGTAATTCCTGTAGATCATCAATAGGCTTAGCGTCTGGCTGATCCCATTTCTTTCCAACAGTTTCCATTCTAATCTTGAAATCTATTGTAAAGTTTTGCGCCCCAGCTGCATTAGTTACCTTATCCAGCTTAACCTTTCCTGTGGAAGACACTTGCTTTGCAAGCCACTCCAACCTTGCATTAACACCATTAAGGCAGAATAATGGATCGTCATAGATTAGACTAGCTAACTTATCCCCGATAGAGGCATTGTTTTTATAGATTTTTAATTTCTCTCTAAGCTCATCGACCTTAAATAAATCAAATTCATCCTGATCTCTAGCGATTTCGATTTTAGGCAATTCACCTTTGATAAGAGAAGCAAACTCTCTACCTTTTCTAGGAGCCCTAGAACCAAGAGCAACAACGTTCGCCATGATTTTGGCACCCGTAGACGCTTCTATGTTCCCAAAATCTAAAGAAGTATTGTACTCTAATGGAAAATAGTTTCTATACTGCAAGTCCCCTAAAGGATTGTTTTCAAGAATGTACCCAAAATCCCCTGCTCTAAACTCCGGAATAATATTTTGTGCGTTAATTTTCATGTCTGTGTTTTTAGTTATTAGTTATTACCCTTTTAGTGAGAGATAAGAGTTGGGACTGCTTTTTTGATGTCCACTACATGCGTTTTCTCAAAAGCAGGAACAGCATCAACTCTAAACGTACCACCTGTAACGACAGCTACCAAAGGGAAGTCGTCAATTGCTACATCATGGCTTGTTAATCCAACTACATCATCAAATGCTGTGGCATCAGCTGCCAACACCTGATATAAATCTGCATCATCTTTTACGATAGCTGTTCCTGCGGGTAAAATACCATCAGTAAACCTCGCAATAGCACCACCTCTTTCAACGTGTGCCCCACCTGGCAAAGTCGTTACGATCTCATCGAAAACAACAATCTGCCGCCCTGCTTCATAATTACTATTGATCTGTTTCATTTGGTTTTAGTTTTTTAGACACAAAGTTTTTCGCAAACGCTGAAACTTCCTCTGGCTTAGTACTGCCCCCAAAGACTGTATTAGCATTAGCCTCAACGTCATTGTTGGCATTTTCTTGCAAGAATTCTGTTTCAGATTCTTTCAACTCATTAGCGAACTCCTCAATTTCCTCATCATTCTCAAAAGATTTCCCTTTGATGTGGTACTTATAGAACTTTTCGTTAACACCAAGCTCTTTGAGCTTGTCCAATAATTTAGCATCATTGGATTTAGCCACTTTTTCAGCTTTAATTCCTGCCAGTTCTTTTGTCAGTGCTTCATTAGAAGAAATAAGACCTTTAGCCCAAGCAGGAACTTCTTCATCCTTGTTCTCTGTAGTCTTCTTAGTTACTTTAGGCTTCTTTCCCTCAGCTTCTTCTTCCTCCTCGTCCTCATCATCCCCATCATCAGAACCATCCGATTTAGGCTTTTTCATGGCGTCAAGTTTGCCACTCAAAGTCCGGACTTGGTCAGATAAAATCTGAAGAGGAACCAGATCATCTTCTACACCTTCTACTGCATTCTCAATTTCGCTTTCTTCTTTGACCGTCTTGCTTAATTTCTTAGCAATAACTTTCAAAACTTTGTCTCCTAACCCCAAGTTTTTATACTTGGTTTTAAGTTGAGTGAAAATCTGTTGTTCAAACATTTGTGTATTATTAATTGTTCGATAACAAAAATATTTTTCCACTTCATGAGAAAAAAGAGATATAGTGCTGAGTTACTTGCACTTTCTATTTATGCAAGTAACTTTATTAGGAGTGAATAGAATTGAAGGGTATTTTTGTGTCAAACATTGGACATGAACAAAAAACAGGACTTTAATTTCTCTTCTTTTCTCATTTCAAATGGGTTCACTAAAGAGGTTCACGGAAAAATGCAGCTGTTTCAGTTTGAAAGAAAGGATAACTATTACGCTCTAACCATTCATGACAATGAATATTTCAATATGGCAAGCGTTGACTTTCTCAAAAACAATCAACCAATCCCAAAAACACATAAAGAAGCCTTGGAGGTGCTTAGAATCCTTCTAAAATAAAAGCCATCAACTTGCGATGGCTTTTTCTTTTGTGGTAACTGTCTTTTGCTCTTCTTGGATCTGTTTAATCATCTTATCCGGATCTTTTACTCCTAATCTTTCCAAACAATATTTTAACGAGAATATCTGTGAATTACCATTTGCGGACAATAGCATTTTCAAGAACTCGGCTTCATTGTTGATTACATACGGAGTGATAACCGGAGTAACATCAAGATCTCCTGTCAATTTTACATTAAACATTTTCAGCCAGGCGGTAACAACTGCAGCTCTTCTGGTGAAAGCAGGAACATAGATTGAAGCTTTCTCCATCACTTTTAAATGAGCGGACATAAAGAAGAACTCAGCACTTGATCCAGCAAGCATGTTACCAAGGCCTTGCATATTGCCAAGGCTTATATTAGGAGTATTAGTGAAATCATGAGCATCTTTGTCTAGTCTCTCAATTTCATTTGCCAAAGATTGGTTGGCATTTGGTTGATCAACAAAATTAGCGTCTGCATCTTCATCCATTTTCAACACTCTTCCACCTGAATCTTTTGACAATGCCCCCGTTACATCACCTTTCAAAGCTAAAATAGGATATGCAAACTTGTCATTGGTTTCTGCAACATTGGAGTAGATAAATTCAAGACGTTCGATGATCTCTTGAACATCATCCCATTCAGTTCGACCTTCAAAGCCTCTGTAGTAAACAATTGGAATCTTTCCTATGGCATTCTTTTCATTGCTGTCTTCAATCCATCCAAGTTCTTTGTCTTCACGATACTTGATAATTACATCCTTGGTGTACACATCAAATCGCTGCACTCCTGCAGATTCATATTCTACTGAGAATACTACTAAGTCGTCATTCTCGTCAAATATTGGGTATAGATTGTATTTATCAGGTGTGAGAACCTTTACCTTCAATCTGAATTTAGAAGTAAAGCCATAGTCGCTATTGTCTTCCGTTACCGCATACCACAACTCTGCACACTCTGTCCATCTTCCTACAGCTGTATGAATCTCTCTATCTAAGAACTCTGACTTCACTTTCGTCAACAGCTTCATGAATGGATCATACAGAACAGTATCTTCAGTGTTGTTTACGTACTTGATAGGAGTGCCACAAAAAAAGGTAGTTGCAATCGATACAATCTTCTTCTGGTATGGCAGGCCTATTCTGTTCAGCGGAACACGCTTTGACTTCTTCTCACCCTTTTCGTTTTCATACTCAATAGTTCTGTCCGGGAATCTTCGCCTATTTGTGAAGATCTCATGCTTTCTTATGTCGTACTGATTATCGAACTTCTCAATATTAGGCACAGGTAATGTCCTCTGCTTTAATGCTTCCATTTTCTCCTCAATAGAAACATTCCCATCTTTCAATTTTTCCAGTGTCATTTGTTATTAGTTTTTAAATCATTGATGCGATACTATCCGCGTTTGTTGTTCCAATCTTTTTGAAATCAAAATAGGCTCTCATAAATATCATGTCTAAATAGTCAGGAGACCTTCCAATATCTTGTTTAATCTGTTCTTTACTCACTAAGGCGATGATGTCTGAATCCGGTATACGTTCAATTGTATCAAGCTCTTCTTTTATGCGTTCAATCTGCTTTTCAGAAAGCTCAGCAGAAATATGCATCATGTTTTCATTGATTATCTTTTCAGCCAAATAAACAATAAGCTGAGTCTTGATGTTTTTATACTTAGGAACCTCCTTACCTTTCCCAGTCTTTTCTTTGAATGGTCTTCCATTGTTTTTAAACCCAATAACATCAAGGTTATCAACTACACCACCACCGACACCATCACTATCAACAATACAATGTCTTTTAGGAACACGATGTTTGTTTTGCATAGCTTCAATACAGGCCTGTATCTCGGTGGTCTTACTTATTTCAAACTCATGAACCTCAATCAAGTCCCAGCCATGCCATACACCGATAACTGCTGAATCAGAACCAAAACGAGCCACGTCCGCAGTGATATATTTTTTCTTACCTCTGTTTATGTGAGTATTCCTGAATATGTCAAGAATAAGATCGTAGATACATAGCTTATAAGGATTGTCGTCATATTCCCAGTTACCTTTCAATAACCTTTCTCTCTTTGCCTTGTCGGTAGTTCCTTGAAGTAATTCGATGTAGTCTTTCTCAATGAAAGGGTTGTCTTGAACGAATGCCTGAAGAAACTTTTGAAACGGCTTTAACAAATCTTCTTTGAAAGGTTTGTAGAAATAGGAGTACATCCAGTTTTTCTTCGGGTTACAGGTAACGAATATCTTTGGAGTCAATCCAAATTCCCCGTTAAGATGTCGCCCGATTCTGGTCTTAAGTACATCGAACGCTCCAAAGTTTATCTCTCCTCCTTCTTCAACCCAGCCTCCGGTGTACTCTAATGAACCGAATCGCTCATATAGTGGATCACTTGGTTTGTGCCGAAGATCAAGCATATCAATACGAGATCCGTTTTTAAACTGTATATAGTTATCTTGGCCATTGTAACTATACTCTGAATCAGGAATACCATAAGCTTTACAAACCTTGTAAAATGTAAGTAATGTTGAGCTACGTAATCTTTTCAGCTCTTCACGACCGATAAACCATTTTGTACCTGGATACGCCAATGCTGAAAACAGGAGCCAAGAAGCCCCTGTCCATGATTTTGCACCACCGGCAGCACCACCATAAAGAAGCTCTCTTGTTTCATTGTCGGTTAGTACACGTAAAGCTTCTTCTTGCTTCTCATGTCTTTTACCACCATTACAACTGATGAAATCAAAAATACCTCTCTTAAAGGCCTCAACTTTTATCGCCGTTTTGTCCAGCATCTGTATCCCCTGCATCTAAAAGTTCCCTAATGGTATCATCCGACAATTTCGAATAGTCAATAGGTCCCTTGTTTTCAATCTCCACTTTCTTCTCCTCTCTCCATAACTTTGGATGCCTGTTTCGCAGCCACCAAATACCAGCTCCGGTATCAGGAGGGTAATATTCTTCCACATCAACAATTTCCACCCGTTCAGTCGATCCCTTGCCGTTTGTAGTTTCCTTCAATTTGAAAGGCTTCTTCACCGTTTCCTTGAATCCGATAGCTTTTCTATAAAGGGAAGCTGCAACATTTGCATCAGCATCTATCTTTCCCTTTTTTATAGCCTCCGAAAATTCAGGAAAGTCAATTTGCCATTTGTAAAATGTGGAAACAGCTATTTCCAAAGCACCAGCCATTTGCTCATCTGTAAGACCAAGCAAACAAAGCTTTAAAACCTTTTGAGGATGGTAATTTGTATCATAGTCTCTTGGTCTGCCTACGTCTGCCATGATCTACTTTTTATCTGTTACAGAAGAAACTTCATCTTTGTCACCATCATTATCATATTCATAATGCACAGTCCCTTCACAGCTTGACCAATAGACAAATTTTCCCATGTCCATAAATCGGTAAACCTTACAGCCGTCTTTTTCAAATAACAATTCCAATTCGATATTATTACCCTTAGTAAGCTCCTTTGATACGGCTTCATGTTTACAACTAAACAGAGCCAATGCCGAAATCATCAATATAAATCCCTTCTTCATTGCTTTTGTGTTTTTGTGGAGAGTGTAGGATTTGAACCTACGTCTAAGGCACTGTTTTGTGTGGCCACCCTTCGCTTTTTCCTGACTCAGCTAACTCCCCGATTGCCCGTCTCTCCAGGCTGTCATATTTAAAGCTCTTCTATCTTGTCGATCATAAAAGAGTCTGTGTTTTGAAACAGATTTAAGTCAAGAAACACGAGTATATGCCAGTACACATCCCAAAGAATGTTTTTAGGCTCTATATCTGGACACTCTTTATCATTCAGATAAATCGGTATTCCATACATTTCGCCTTTATGGGTATACCCCTTACTTTTCGCCTTCTTATCTGTCATCACTTGCTATTTTTGCTTAGCATTCGAAGCATTTGCTTTCTTTGCTTTCTTTCTTCTTCTCTTTATATAGTCAAGAGTAAACATTAATGTACATACTCTTCCTTTAGATACCGATGATGAACCGCCTGTGAGGTCTGTTATGGTTTTCTCAAAAGTCTCCTTTATAACGAAACCATAGCCACGTAATTCAGCTTTATCATCAGCGGTAAATCCTCTGTGTTTTACAGTCTCCTTTATATAGATTAAGTCCATCACATTGCAGTCAAGTATCAATGAGGCTTCTAACAATCTGCCATTCATTTCAAAGTCAGTCATGCTTTCATCTTCCTCATCGAATGCGGATATTGGAGACGCTATACCGTGAAAATCAATGTGAACATTGGGCTTTTCAGAAAATTCTACACCTACAATTCCAACACCTGCCGATTCGGGACTTCCTACCAGCGTAGTTCTACTTTCTTTTGAATCTTCTGCTATTTCGCTAATTACCATTGAAAAATCTTCTACCGCAAAGCTTGCTACCACATACCTATTACCGTCTTTCTCAATAAAACATGAATAAACATCATTATCATTGAATTCAATTACATCGAAACCAGCGCATTTAACTTTAGGCATGATCTCTCCTGTTCTATTGTGAATGAATGTTACATTTTTCATAGCTTACTTTTTGCCTAACAATAATTTAGTGAAATCCATTACAAATGATTCAGATACATAACTAGCTGGTGGCACTGTATTATCTGCTTCAGATAGTTTGGGAGCTTCTGGATTACTCATATAAGTCATTATTCCATCGAATACACTCTTAGGGCAAATGAAATGATTCACTTTCACAGATTTATCTATAAGCCTTAAATCTGTATTTCCGTCAGCTGCTACCAAATACAATCCACTTTCCGGATAATTCGCATTTTCACTAGCCTCTTTACCGGTTGCAAACGCAACTTCTTTAATTTCTATAAGCATAATCTCAGTTTTTAGTTAACACTCCCACTATTCCAAGGATGATCACAACTATCACCAACCAAAATAAAAATGGAATCCATAGAGGTGCTGTAATCCACCACCAAGACCAGTCTATTGTATTAGTTAATTTTAAGATCAGGAAAACAATGAATACCACTGTACATATTCCAACCCCACTACTTGAATTATTATTTTTGCTCATTTTACTTGATTTTGCTTTACACATGAAGCAATTGCTTCGTTTGCTTTATTTTGGTTCAATTTGCTTCTTTTTCAATAAGCTTATCAATTATCTCCTCAACGGAGCAGTCTTCATCTAATCCAATAGATTCATAGTCAAAATTGACACTAGTGTATTCAAATGGATTATACCCGCTTTGTAGCCCATGTTTTTCAATGACATCAACAACATTTTGGTCATCACTAACCATTTTAATATCCTTGTCTTCAATATACCTGTATACTTCTGAGTGCTTGCCTAATACTTCGCCGAAGTACACCTCGACACCAGATGATAATAATTTTTCTACTTGCTTTTTAGTAGCAACGAAAACTCCTTCAAGTTCTCCCATTCTGCCACAATCGATATGCATTTTATAAACTGCTTTCATATTTTAAAATTTAAGGATTACTGTTTGGTTTAATATTCTATTCCTACTATGATTTGAGCTGCTTTTTCTGCAAGATCAAAGTCATTAGTATCAAGATGAACCTTTACGCCATCCATGTTAGGGTCTTCGAAATCTTCATCCTTTACCCAGATGAAAAACTCTTCCAGCGGAGATATGGCCAGTACTAAATCAACTCTGTCATTGATCTTTTTCACATAGTTAACGATCACTCCTTCTGTACTATCCAAGGCAAAGCCTTTCTCTTCTAAAAATTCTTTTGTTATGTCCATTTTGTTACTGTAATTGTTCAATCATATCACTCAAAGGCTCTCCTTTGATTATTCTATCTTCAGTCGGATACCCCAGCAATTCCATAAAGAAAGCTTTGTTTTGGAAATTGGTAAAAGAAACAGTTACCCAAGGATCGCCATCTACTTCATCACGAATCTTTTCCTTTGTCTGCGCTTTGGCTTCTTTGATAGCCTGTTTCTTTTCTTCTTTTTCAACCTGCTTTTCCTCTTCAGTCTTTTGTTCCAGCTTGTCAAAGTCGCCTTTTACAGTTTGGTTGAAATCAGCGACATCAAATACAGGAGCATCGGCTACTATTACATTTAAATCAGAAACATCAAGACCTGCAGCATCAACATCTATGTCTTTCAGAAGCTGAGCCAGCATATCGTTGTCATACTCCCCCTGGGCAGAAGGATTGTTCATGAAGATATTCTGTTCGATCTCCTGTTTTTGTTCCATCTGGACTACTTCAACACGGATTTCATAATCATTCTCTTTTGTTTCCGGATTATACTTGTTAGCTTCATCAATGATACTTAGCTTTTGGTGTCCGGCTACCAGATTGCCTGTTTTCTCATTCCAGACAATACCCCCTAACAGTCCGTATTTCTTCAGGTTTGCTTTCAGCTTCTTCCTTGCACTATCGGTGATAACACGGGGATTGTAAGAAGCAAATGTTATTTGACTACGCTTGACAACTCTTGTCTCAGCCTGCTTAATTTTCATAGTTTTCATTGTAATTTTCGAACTCAAATACTAATAATTCTACTTGCGGGAACTCCTTGATGATCTTTTTGTAATCATTCGGATGGTACGTTTTGCAGTACATTAAGAAAGGAAGATTCCCAACATTTGTACCCTGACTTTGGCCATCCCCGTATTTTATTGGAGGAATAAGCCTTTTAAGCTTGATATACTTCTCAACATCACCATTCTTGTATTTGGAAAGGGGATAAGCGTTTTTCGTATTGTCGAATATGGCTTCATCCCTATACCCCATCAGCTGTAAACGCCTTGTAAGGTTATCGGACTTCTTAAAACCAAAAATTGCCCAGTCTATCCCTGTATTCTTCTTTACCATTGCGGTAATGTGGTTTAACTGGTACACACGTTGTTTTGGATCTTTTTTGCATCCATACACTCCGTCTTTGATATACTGAGACAAAGCATAATGAGGAACTTCGATAAATGTTGCGTTTTTGTATTTATTCTTAGCCCAGAGTATGTATTTATCTATGTGTTCAAGGTCTTTCACCATGTACATATACACACATACAATTTCTTTGAAGTATGGGGCACATAAATCTAAAAGAGCAATACTGTCCTTTCCAGCACCGGAATGGAACAGTATCACCCTCTTAGTTTCTTTGGCAACCTCTTTTATAGCTTGTATTGCGTGATACATTATACTACTCTACCTGCTGCTTTTAAACGTGAAACTGCACGAGCGTTATTACCACGGTGTTTACGCTGCGCCTCTCTAGCCGTCCAGCTAGAAGGCCTGTTTCTAATTGCACGGTTCTCTCTACCGACCGCACCTCCAATGTCCCTTCTTCTTTGACCAGCGGTGATAAACTTACCGCCTTTACCTCTTATCGCCATATATTAAAGTATTAAAAACACGCCTTACCAGCGTGAAGGTTAAAAATTCTCTTCATGAAGCAAATCACCCACAACCAAAGCCAAATACTCATCTTCATAAGTGAAGCCTTCATATTCTGCGTCCGGCATGTACTCTGCCTTACTTTCTGCCTTACTACCAGCTTCTTTCACAAACCAATCTTTGATACTCACTAGCAAACGAGGCGACTGAGCATTATATCCAGCTTGAAATAAAATGTGTGTAATAGGCTTTTCTTGAACGAAATTGTCGTTTTTGTCAAACTTGCAAAGCTTCTTCAGGTAAAACCAAGTAGCATCTCTAAACTCGACTCTTTTTTCTTTACTTCTAATCCGATCCAAATGCACACGGGCAATTGGCAGATATAGAACATTTTCGTCTTTAATACCCAGGCTATCTACCGTAGCCTGCATTTCTGATGAATAGGTCATATCTAATTATATTTGTATCGTTCTATTATGTCAATAAGCATGAATCTTTCAAGCTTATAATGTCTCATATAGGCGATCTGGGTCAATTTGTCAAATTCTTCTACCCCAATCTTTCTAATGAGATTTTCTCTGTATGGCAATAGATTACCATGTAAATGCAGATTGCACTGAATGCATTGCCCCCAAACATTAAGCGGATGAAAACGAACGCTTTGATAGTGGCCAACACTATAAAAATGCCCTGCATTCATTTGTGATACTGCCTTTATTTTGCTGCACGAAATACATTTA
Source organism: Elizabethkingia miricola (assembly GCF_001675285.1). Taxonomy (GTDB): domain Bacteria; phylum Bacteroidota; class Bacteroidia; order Flavobacteriales; family Weeksellaceae; genus Elizabethkingia; species Elizabethkingia miricola. Next base: position 665 of record NZ_LSGQ01000009.1, on the reverse strand, counting down.
AAATACCCATCTTGCGAATCTCTTTTGCGGATATAAGCATTGAAATATTTTTGCGCCAACTGAACTAATTGAGCTATCGACTTGTTCTTGTATTTCTGTATAGTTTTCGCTTCTAGCATGTAAACAAAAATAGATGTAAAACACACTGAAACAAAGCAATAAAGGCGTGAGTTACTTGCAAAACACGCCTTTTATAATCTTGCTATCTTCAACTGATTAACCCAAGCCATTGCCACCAGTCACCAACGAAATACTGCCATTTTCGTTTGCCGGCAAACTTGTAGATATGAATATCCGTTTTGCCTTCTTGAATTAGCCTTTTCTTTAAAGCAATTGCTTCTTTCTTAGTCTGGGTTTTATTTTTCATGACACAGGTTTTAAAAGTTATTAAGAGCAAAACCTTTATTACACAAGCACCCGTAAAATTTGCCGTTTTTACGACCGAATACATGATATACATCGCCAGTCACTGCTTCGTCTACCATAAAGCAGCCATTTTCTAACCAGATAGGTGGCAAAACCTCTAGAGCTTCATCATACAGCTCTTCAGTAACCTCTACGAACGATTGTCTTGCAATAACCTTTGCTTTAAGCTCTTTGTATGTATTTGCTGGTGTAGATAATAGGCTTTTGTACAAATCATAAAACCATGATTTAACAGTGCC